>NZ_SSCL01000013.1 GCF_005876955.1 Sinomonas gamaensis | reverse complement strand
GCCTACCTCGACGCCATCGCCTTCGAGATGAACAACCGGCCACGCAAGGCACTAGGCTTCAGGACACCGCGAGAAGTCTTCCTCGAAGACCTCGCAGCAGCCGTTGCCAACACTCCTTGAGACCGCCCAGTCCGTTTCTCGAACAGCGACACGGCAGAACCGGGCAAAACGCCGCCTCCGGACCCGATTGGGAAAGATCAACCGGACAGGACGACGGGGCGCCCGATACTAGAGGGGTGGAACTCTGGGAGAAGCTGCAGATCAAGCCCGAGTCGAGCGTTGCGGTGGTGAACTCGCCCGCCGACGGCCCGACTATCGAGGGGCCGTTCACCGTTTCCGACCAGCCAGAGGCCGCCGACGTGACGATTGTGTTCGTGAAGGATCGCTCCGAGCTCGAATCGGCGGCGCAGCCTGGCATCGAAGCCGCGCTCGCCGACCGTTTGGCGTGGTTCGCGTACCCGAAAGCGAAGAAGCTGGGCACCGACCTCAACCGTGACCTCCTCGCCGAGGAGCTCATCGCCCGCGGGGTCGACCCCGTCCGGCAGGTCTCTCTCGACGACGTGTGGTCGGCCCTGCGCTTCCGCCCGGCCTTCCGCACGCGCTGACCGCGCCCGGGCTGACCGCGCCCGGGCTGACCGAGCCCGGGCTGACCGAGCCCGGGCTCACCGCCGAGGCGACTGATCGAACACGTGGCGCCGGATCCAGGCGTGCATTGCGATGGCCGCGGCCGAGGCGGCGTTGATCGATCGGGTCGAGCCGAACTGCTCGATCGACAGCGTGGCCTCCGCGGCGTTGTGCACCTCCGGCGTCAACCCGGGCCCCTCCTGGCCGAAGACCAGGACGCAGCGCCGCGGCAGGTCGTAGGTCTCGAGCGGCACGGAGTCGGGGAAGATGTCCACGCCGAGGATCGCCAGTTCTTCCGAGCGAGCCCACTCCACGAAGTCGTCGACGGTCGGGTGATGCCGCACATGCTGGTAGCGGTCGGTGACCATGGCCCCGCGACGATTCCACCGCCGTCGTCCGATGATGTGGACCTCCTTGGCGAGGAACGCGTTCGCGGTGCGCACCACCGTTCCGATGTTGAGGTCGTGCTGCCAGTTCTCGATCGCCACGTGGAACTCGTGGCGGCGGGTATCGAGTTCGGCGACGATGGCGTCGTGCTTCCAGTACCGGTAACGGTCCAGGACGTTGCGGCGGTCACCGTTGGCGAGAAGGTCGGGATCCCAGTGGTCGCCCTCCGGCCACGGTCCCTCCCACGGGCCGACGCCGACCTCCATCTCGCGTTCTTCGCCCTGTTCAGTCACCCGTCAAGCCTATTCACGTCAGGGCCGCGGCGCGTACATGATCACGGCCATGCCCACGAGGCAGACGGCGGCACCCATGATGTCGTACCGGTCGGGTTGGTACCCGTCGAACACCATGCCCCACGCGAGCGAACCGACCACGAACACGCCGCCGTAGGCGGCGAGGATCCGTCCGAAGTGCGCGTCCGGCTGGAGCGTCGCCACAAAGCCGTAGAGCCCCAGGGCGATGACGCCGAGGCCGACCCACACCCAGCCGCGCTGCTCCCGAATACCCTGCCACACGAGCCACGCACCGCCGATCTCGAAGACGGCAGCGAGCACGAAGAGCAGGATCGACCGAAGGAGCGACACGAGGTCACCCTACGCCGGGTAGACACTCACCGCGGCGGCCTTTGCCACGAGGACGACGGCGGTGCCCGGGGCGAGATCGAGGTCGGCGGCGGCAGCGGCGGTGAGGTCCGCGACGACGCGGGCCCCGCCGGCCGCAGAGTGGACCCGGACCTGCGGTCCCCTCGGTTCGAGCTCCTCGACCACCGCCCGCCACGCGTTGCGAGGCGAACCGTGCGGCACGCTCTCCGGACGGAAGAGCGCGACGTCCGCGGGGCGGAAGACCGCGACGGCGTCGCTGCCAGGGGCGGGGGATCCGCCGTCGTCGGACCCGAGAGTTCCCGACACCTCGCCCAGCCCGTCCACTGCGAGGCGACCTTCCGCCGTCGCCCTCCCCCGCACGAAGTTGAGCCCCGCCAGCCCCGCCGCGAAGTGGCTGCGGGGGCGCTCGAGGAGCGCCGCCGTCGGCCCCTGCTCGGCAACCTTGCCGCGCTCGAGGACCACGACGCGGTCGGCGAGGAGGTGCGCGTCGAGCACCTCGTGGGTGATGACGAGCGCGGTTCGGCCGGCGAGCACGCGACGAAGGAGGCGGCGCAGGGCGGGGGCGGCAGCGACGTCGAGTGCGGCGAACGGTTCGTCGAGCAGGAGGAGCCGGGGTTCGGTGGCGAGGGCACGGGCGACGGCGATGCGCTGCGCCTGCCCGCCGGAAAGCTGCGTGGGGCGACGGTCGGCGAGCGCGACGGCGTCGACCTCGGCAAGCCAGCGCTCCGCGGCTGCCTTGGCCGCCCGGCGTGAGGCCCCGGCCGCGCGGGGTCCGAAGGCGACGTTCTCGAGCACGGTGAGATGGGGGAAGAGCAGGGGATCCTGGGCCAGGAGCGCGACCCCCCGCGCGTGCGGGGGCACCCACGCCCCGGTTCGGGTGTCGAACAGGACGCGGCCGTCGAGCTCCGCGCGACCCTCGTCGGGTCGCAACAGCCCTGCGGCGAGCCCGAACAGCGTCGACTTGCCTGCGCCGTTCGGCCCGAGGACGGCGATGGTCTCCCCGTCCAGCACGTCGAACTCCGCGTCGAGGCTGCGCTCCAGCACGACGGCCCGCAGGCTGAAGGTCATCGTTCTGCCGTCCCAGCCGCGCGCCGCCCGTACACGATCCCGACCACGGCTCCCGCGAGGACCACCAGCACGAGCGCGAGGGCGACGGCGGCATCGGGATCGACCTCGCGCTGGAGGTACACCTCGAGCGGCAGTGTCCTCGTCACGCCTTGGAGGCTGCCCGCGAAGGTGAGCGTGGCGCCGAACTCGCCCAGGCTGCGGGCGAAGGAGAGCACGAGTCCCGAGACCAGCCCCGGGAGGACCAAGGGGAGGGTGACCCGACGGAACACATGGCTCGGGGCCGCGCCGAGGGTCGCGGCGACCGCCTCGTAGCGCCCGCCGGCCGTGCGCAGCCCACCCTCGAGGCTCACCACGAGGAAGGGCAGGGACACGAAGGCCTGGGCCATGACGACGGCCATGGTCGTGAAGGCGATCTGGAGGCCAGCCACCTCGAGCCATCGACCCACGAAGCCGACCCTGCCGAACGTGTACAGCAGCGCGAGACCGCCGACGACGGGCGGCAGCACGAGCGGCAGGAGGACTAGCCCACGGAGCCATCGCCGCCCTCGGACGGGTCCGCGCGCGAGAACCAGCGCCATAGGAACTCCGATCAGGAGGCACGCGGCCGTGCTCGCCAGCGCCGTCTCGAGACTCAGCCGAAGGGCCGCAAGCGAAGATTCCGACGTGATGAGAGGCACGAAGTGCGCCCAGTCGACGCGCGCCAGAATCCCCACGAACGGGACGACCACGAACAGCAGGCCTACTGCAGCCGGGACGTAGACCCAGCGCGGGATGCCCGTGTAGCCGCGGGGGCTACGGCGCGCCGAAGCCGGCATCGCCGAGCACTTTCCGCCCTTGGCTGCCGCGGACGAAGTCGACGAACTCCTGCGCGAGCGCCGAGTCCTTCACTCCCTTGAGTGCCGCGATCGGGTAGCGGTTCACCGCCGCCGAGGACTCGCTGAAATTCACGCCGTCCACCTTTCCGCCGGCGCCTTTGGCGTCGGTGACGTAGACGAGCCCCGCGTCGGCGTCACCGGAAATCACCTTGCCCAGCACGTCTGTGACCGACTGCTCCTCGCTCACCGGCTTGAGAGCGACGCCCGCGACCTGCGCCGCCTTCTGCGCGGCAGCCCCGCACGGGACCTGCTGCGCGCAGACGACGAGCCGGGTCCCCGACTTCGCGAGGTCCTGGAACGAGTGGATTCCGGCCGGGTTGCCCTTTGGGACGGCGATCTCGAGCACGTTGGTGGCGAAGATCTGAGGGGCGCCGGTGGTGAGGCCTGCCGTGGTTGCCTTGGTCATGTTCGCCTCGTCGGCTGAAGCGAACACATCCGCGGGCGCGCCATTCTGGAGCTGGGCCACGAGATCCGACGATCCGCCGAAGCTGAAAGTGACTTTCGTTCCTGGGTGGGCGGCTTCGAACTCGTGCCCGAGTTCCGTGAACGTCGCCCTGAGGGAGGCCGCCGCGAAGACGGTGAGGCTCGCGCCGCCGGAGGTTGACGACGGGCCGACGCCATTGCCTGCCCGCGGCCCTCCCCCGCACCCGGTGAGCAGCCCAGCGAGGACGACGACGGCGGCCGCCGAGAGGGAGCGCTTCACGAGGTCTTCCCTCCCGGGGTTTCGATGATGACGGTCGTTGCCTTCACCACGGCCGTTGCCACGCTGCCGGGCTCGAGGCCGAGGTCGCGCACGGCCTCCGAACTCATGAGGGAAACCACGCGATATGGCCCGCACTGCAGCTCGACCTGTGCCATGACCTTGTCCTGGATCACGTTGGTCACCAGGCCCACGAAGCTGTTCCGCGCCGACCGGGCAACGCCGCTCGCGTCCTTGGGCGCGTTCGCCTGCTGGCGCGCGTGCTCGGCGAGTTCTGCGCCGTCGATCGCGGCACGCCCCGCGGCGTCCTTCGTCGCGCTGAGCGCTCCGGAATCGACCCAGCGCCTCACGGTGTCGTCGCTGACGCCGAGGAGGCTCGCGGCCTCCGCGATGCGGATAAGAGGCATGACGGAAGTATATTCCGCAATTGCGGAGGCTGTTGGGCCCTTATTCCGCATCTGAGGATGTGGGCAAGGTCATTGCCTCAGAGTCCAAGCGAGGTGGAAGACTAGCCCGTATGGCTGACTCCGCTGCCGTCACGGCAGAACACGAGGATCTCTCCACACCCCCGGATCGGGACACCGTGCCTTCGCCAACGCCAGCCCAGCAGCGCGTCGTGTACCGCAGCGGCCAGGAGATTGAATGCTGGCTGACGGACATGGATGGCGTTCTCGTGCACGAGAACCATCCCATCCCGGGCGCCCCGGAACTCATCCAGCGATGGGTCGACACGTCACGCCGCTTCCTCGTCCTCACCAACAACTCGATCTTCACCCCGCGCGACCTCGCGGCGCGCCTCCGTTCTTCGGGGCTGTCGATCCCGGAGGAGAACATCTGGACGTCGGCGCTCGCGACCGCCGTCTTCATCAAGGACCAGATGCCCGGCGCCCGCGTCTATTGCATCGGCGAGGCGGGACTGACGACGGCGCTCCACGAGGCCGGCATGATCCTCACCGATCAGGACCCCGACTACGTGGTGCTCGGGGAGACCCGGACCTATTCGTTCAACGCGATCACGACCGCGATCCGCCTGATCGTCGACGGCGCCCGCTTCATCGCCACGAATCCCGATGCCACCGGACCCTCGAAGGAGGGCATCCTTCCCGCGACAGGAGCCATCGCCGCCCTCATCACGAAGGCCACGGGACGCGAGCCGTACACGATTGGAAAACCCAATCCCATGATGTTCAGGTCCGCGATGAACCAGATCGACGCCCACTCCGAGACGACCGCGATGATCGGCGACCGCATGGACACCGACATCGTGGCCGGCATGGAGGCCGGGCTGCACACCGTGCTGGTCCTGTCCGGCATCACGCAGCAGGCCGACATCCAAACGTATCCCTTCCGCCCCAACCAGGTGCTCAACTCGGTCCAAGACCTGCTGCAGCAGCTCTGACCCGCCCGACCCCAAGGCCGAAGTCGGGCCCCCTGACGCCGAAGTCGGGGGGTACACGCCCGAAGTCGGGCCCCCTGACGCCGAAGTCGGGTGGTGCACGCCCGAAGTCGGGCCCCCTCACGCCCAAATCGGGTGGTGCACGCCCGAAGTCGGGCCCCCTCACGCCCAAATCGGGTGGTGCACGCCCGAAGTCGGGCCCCCTGACGCCGAGATCGGGTGGTGCACGCCCGAAGTCGGCCCCCCTCACGCCGAGATCGGGTGGTGCACGCCCGAAGTCGGGCCCCCTGACGCCGAAGTCGGGTGCGCGTAATAGTCTCACCCGCTTGCGTCATCTTCCTGCCTGCCGCTCTTGCGCCTTTCGCTCCATTGAGGCAAGAAGCTCATGGAGGTGAGCCACAAGTCATTGGGAGCTGTTCCCCCTGCTCACGAGTGAATTCTGTTGCAAGAAATACAAGTAGTGGTTGCCCGAACACGCGGACCTCGACGAAAACTCGTCACAATCGCTTTGAACAAATGCACGCATTTGTCCCCAGCCAGGTTGACCACGAATTCCCTGATGGACTAGACGTCTCCCAAGACGCGACCGCGTCTCACGACGAGAAAGGGAGACGACCATGACGGCGAAGCGCATTCTCGCAGGATTGGCCCTCACTGGAGCTCTGTGCTCAGTGACCGGGACCGCGGTGGCGGCGACGCAATATCCGGTTCAGGGAGGCACCTGGAACTATGGGCTCAACGGTGCGGGGGCCTACTCGGACTACTACCACGGCTCGGTGTGCCATGGATCGTCCGTCTATACGGACTGGGACAACGACAGGAGCATCGATGTCGCGGGTGGCAGGTGGTCGAACGCTTTCGCTTTGGGCAACTGGTGGACCCATAACCGGTACTACTACCGCACCTGCTGATCCCGTCCCACGCAATCGTGCTGAAACTCCTGATCCGTGCAGCGTCACTAGGGACGAGTGTTCTTCTTTGTGCCTTGGCGGCGTTATTTATCCTGGTAGAGGAAGACGCTTTTCCCGCTGGTACGCAATCCTCGGCCAGTTTCGACTTCTCACGAACCGAGACGGGCAAGGACGAACTGATCGCGGGACTTTCCGATCTAGCCGATCAGTCGGGCATCTTCTTGGCAAAAGTCGTAGCCGACCCCAACGACTTCTACAATTCACGGTCGCTTTACGTCTTCGGAAAGAGCGCACCGACAGGTCCAACCAAAATCGGGTGGTTCAAGCCGGGGATGCGCGGAGAGCTGCGACCGGCGCTGGATCTCGGCACCACGCCTCTTAGCGGTGTCTATGTCTTCTCGGGATCATCTTCGACGCTGACGCAGTTCGTTCCATGGCTCGATACGCACAAGGTCCAATACCAGTTCACAGCCAAGACAGTTCCGGGACTTTTCCAACAAGCTGTCGTGGCAACCGGCTCATGGCTCGCGTTCCTCACCTGCGCGGTGTTGCTGGTCTCGTTGGCTGTCTCATGGTCCGTACTAACAGCACGAGTCCGAGTTTTGAAGATGCTCTGCGGCGTCACGACTCGACGCGTCGTTCTGGCGGACCTCGGATCTCTCATGGTCGAGGTTGCTCGTTCGGCGGGGATTGCATGGTCAATTGCATTGGTGGTTGTCGTCGTGTCCGGCCGAGAATCCACGCTTCCCCATTTCGCAACCGTATCTGGCAGCCTCATCTTGGGAGCGTTCCTCCTCATCCTGGTGTTCACAGCACTTGCATCCGCTATGACTTGGCCATCGGTCGAAGGAATTGCATCTCGTCAGCCCCCGGAGCGTCATTTCCGGGCGATCGGCGAAATCCTCAAGGCTGCATCCTTGGTGGTCGTCGCCGTCGCTCTTCCTGTTGCGGGAGCCTCAATCTCCCAAGCCCTGACCTTGTCCCATTTGGATGCCCAGTGGGACGTGTTGAAAGAGCATGTCAGCGTCCGGACCGCATTCCGCTCGGAGGAAGACTTTTCCCGGGGGCAAGCAGACATGGGAAGAATGGCTGCCGCGGCCGAGGAGGCGGGCCACCTCACGCTGTCCTACTCGGCCGATGCAACGGACCTTGACGGATACGGAGGCGTCGCGTGGGTGAACCGGCACTACCTGCGTACCATTGCCCCCTTAGTTGGAGAATCGGACTCAGCCGAGGCACTCCTGAAGAGGGTTTCACTCGAAGACATGCCCGATTCTGTCGGCACTTACATCAAGGAACAGTATTCACTCCTGAATCGATCGGGCCGGAACCTTGATGGCTTCGGTGAGCAAATATCGCTCTTCCAATATGCGGGTGCTCAACCGCTGCCTGTACTGTCATCGAAGCGCGGAGAAATGCATCGATTGGCGAACCCGCTCGTCGTGCTGGTCAAGGACCCTGCCAACACCTTGAACGACCATAACCTCGGGGCTCTCATGATGTCGGGAAACGCAAATTTTGACGATGCAGCGTGGGTTCGCAATTACCTGGCCACGCACCCCCTGGGAACCAAGATCCTCTCGGTCGACCGGATATCCGACTCTGCCCTCTTCAACAGCCAACTGCAGAACCAGTCCGCGTGGATGAAAACGCTTTCTTTTGTCTTGGTGGTGCTCGCGCTCGTGATGAGCATCGCCGTTTCGGCGATCGTCTATGCACTATCGGCCGCGCGCAGGCTCTTCGCCCAGCGGACCTGCGGCTGGCGTTGGGCGCACCTCCTGTCCCGTCGTTTGGCATGGGACAGTGCGCTGGCGCTCATCGTCTCGGCTGGAATGTTCATCGGATCGGGCGCAGGAGCGAAGGCAGAGACGTGGTGGATTCTGGTCGCGGTTCCGATCTTCGCGACCTTGAGCACGTGGCTGCATGTCAGGGCGTCCCGAACGGTATTCGCCAAGACTCTCGCCCGCAGGGCCTGACGGGAATCGGACGGAGAATCATGGAGCTCCATGCAAAGAACGTCAGCCTCGCGGTGGGAGGAAGAACAGTTCTTCATCACGAGACGGTGCGCGCACTTCCCGGGCGGACGTTGGCGCTCGTCGGCCCGAGTGGGTGTGGGAAAACAACCCTGCTGGGCATTCTCGGCCTCTTGCACAAGCCCGATACAGGAACCGTTCTGGCCGACGGAACCGACACCTGCCGCTGGAAAGATGATCTGCGTCGTCGTTTCTGGCAAAAGCACGCGGCCTTCGTCTTCCAGGACTACGGCCTCGTAGACGACGAGTCGGTTGCCTATAACGTTGCGCTCTCCGGGCTCTCCCTCTTCGGGTCCGCGAGAAAGCACGTGGCAGCAGTCGAGAAGGCTCTCGAGAGGGTCGCGCTTGGGGGCCGAGCCCTGGAAAGGTGCTCCAGTCTCAGTGGAGGGGAAAAGCAGCGTGTGAGCCTCGCTCGGGCAATCTTCCAGCGAGCTGACGTCATTCTGGCAGACGAGCCGACGGCCTCCCTCGATCAGGGCAACCGAGAGCTCGTCGCGGGATTCCTCAAGGCCGAAGCGGCGAGGGGCGCGACCGTCGTCGTCGCTACTCACGACGAAGACCTCATCACCCTCTGCGATGAAGTCCACCACGTCGGCACCACCCGCCCCGACCTCGGCACCACCCCGCCCCACCTCGGCGCCACACCACCCGACGTCGGCACCACCCGCCCCGACCTCGGCGCCACACCGCCCGACCTCGGCGTCACCCGGCCCGACCTCGGCACGGGGAAACTTGCATAGCGCGCAATAGCTCGCACGTGTTGCAAACGCTTACACCTCCTGCATAGACTCGTGCGGGCGCCGGGCGGGGGCGCCCGCGAGCCCAGCGACGGGACGGTACCTCGGCTGGGTCATGCCGCCGTGGACCGGCCCGATGACCGCATAGACCACGGAGGCCATACCGATGCTCTCCCAGACCCAGCTGGACCTCTGGACGGGGACCGAAGCGCTGCTCTTCGACCTCGACGGCGTGCTGACCCCCACCGCCGTCGTGCACGAGCATGCCTGGCGCCAGCTCTTCGACGAGTACCTCGCGTCCGTCAAGAAGGGGCCGGCGTACACGGACACCGACTACTTCGACCACATCGACGGCAAGCCCCGCTTCGACGGGGTCCGCGACTTCCTCGCCTCGCGCGGCATCACCCTCCCTGAGGGGCCCATCGACGACGCCCCCGAGCACGAGACGGTCCAGGGCCTCGGCAACCGCAAGAACCGGATCTTCAACGAGATCATCGAGAACGACGGCGTTGCACCCTATCCGGGATCGGCCCGGCTGGTCGAGGCGGCGCGCAGACGCGGCGTGAAGCTCGCGGTCGTCTCCTCGTCCCGCAACGCCCCGGCAGTCCTGCGTGCGGCGGGCCTGGCGGACGCCTTCCCCGTAGTGGTGGACGGCGCCGTCGCGGCTCGCGACGGGCTCCCAGGCAAGCCGGATCCGGCGACGTTCGTCCGCGCGGCTGAGCTTCTGGGTGTGCCGCGGCAGGCCTGCATCGTCGTGGAGGACGCCGTCTCTGGCGTCCAGGCGGGAGCGGGCGGCGAGTTCCGCGCGGTCGTCGCCGTGAATCGCGGCGCAGGAGCCGAGGTGCTCCGCGCGGCGGGCGCCACGCACGTCGTCGACGATCTCGCCGAGCTGCTCTAGACCGCCGGGGGCGCCGGGCAGCGCCCAGACCCCTGAACCATCCCCTTCTTTGTGAGAACGGCACCTCCATGACTCTTGTCACCGCAGACCGTCACCGCTTCCCCCTCGACGAGTGGGCCCTGGTCGAGGCCAGCCACGCCCCGGGAACCGAGGGCACGCTTGAGACTCTCTTCAGCCTCGGCAACGGCCACCTCGGCCTCCGGGGCGCCCACGCCGCGGAAGCCGACGCTGCCCTCCCTGGGACATTCATCAACGGCTACCACGAAACCTTCGACATCCGGCACGCCGAGAACGCGTACGGGTTCGCGAAGCAGGGCCAGCGCATCCTCTACGTCCCAGATGCCCACGAGACGCTGGTGAGGGTCGACGGCGAACAGCTCACCTTAGCTGCTTCCGAAGTGCTGGACTTCCGCCGTCGGCTGGACTTCGCGACGGGCGTCTACGAGTGCCGGATCGTGTGGCAGTGCACGTCGGGCGCGGTTGTGACGACCCGGGAGCGCCGCGTCGTCGGTGCGGCCTCGCGCTCGAGCATCGGGGTCGAACTCGAGATCAGCGCGGACCGCAGGATTGTCGCGGATGTCTCGTCCGTCGTCGTCAATCGCCAGGATCAGCCGCGGGACGACCACTCGGAGCACGACCCCCGCCGGGCCGGTCGGCACGCGGGGCGGGTGCTCGAGCCCGCCCTTGCTGAGGGCACGAATGGGAGCCTGCGCCTCGCCTGGACCACAGTGACCTCGCGACAAAGTGTCGCGCTTGCGGCCGACCATGTGACGAACAGCCCCATGCCGCCCTTTTCCACTGAGCCCGATGCCGACCGCAGCGCCGTCCGCTACGTGCTGCCCATCGACCCGGGCGAGACCTTCCGCCTCGAAAAGCGCGTCGCCTACGCGGTGGGCTCGGGCGACGGCGGCGAGCTGGTCGAGCGTGCGGCTTCCGAGCTGCGCGGCTTCGACGATCTGCTCGCAGAAAGCGCGGAACACTACGAGCGCTACTGGGCGACGGCGGACATCACCATCGGCGGCCCCGCCGACCTCCAGCAGGCGGTCCGGTGGAACCTGTTCCAGCTCGCGCAGGCCACCTCTCAGGCTGGCGTCGCGGGCATCCCGGCGAAGGGCGTGACCGGCTCCGGCTACGAGGGCCACTACTTCTGGGACCAGGAGATCTACGTCCTGCCCTACCTGACCTACACCGCCCCCGAGGCGGCCCGAAAGGTCCTGCAGTTCCGGCACGAGATGATCCCGGCGGCTGCGGCCCGCGCGTCTGAGCTGAATGTCGACGGCGTCCTCTTCCCCTGGCGCACGATCAACGGCCAGGAGGCGAGCGCCTACTACGCGGCCGGCACGGCCCAGTTCCACATCAACGCCGCCATCGCCTACGCCGCCGCCCGCTACGCGTGGGCCAGCGGGGACAAGGAGTTCCTCGCCGGACCGGGAGCGGATCTCCTGATTCAGACCGCCCGCATGTGGGCCTCACTCGGTTTCTTCGGCAAGAACGGGCAGTTCCACATCCACGGCGTGACTGGGCCGGACGAGTACACGGCCGTGGTGAACGACAACCTGTACACGAATGTCATGGCGCGCTTCAATCTGCGCGCCGCGGCCTCGTTGAACCACCCGGACATCGCCGACTCCGAGCGGGTCATGTGGTCCCACATCGCCGAGCGCATGGCCCTGCCGTATGACCCGGACATGCAGGTCCACGCTCAGGACGCCGACTTCATGTCGCTCGAGCCGTGGGACTGGGAGACGCCGCGCTCGAAGTACCCGCTGCTCCTGCACTTCCACCCGCTCGTCATCTACCGCCATCAGGTTCTCAAGCAGGCGGACGCAGTGCTCGCGATGCTCCTGCAGTGGCAGGACTTCACGGCCGAGGACAAGCAGCGCGCCTTCGACTTCTACGACCCCATCACCACAGGCGACTCGACCCTCTCAGCCTGCGTCCAGGGGATCATGGCCGCCGAGGTCGGGTACACGGAGGAGGCCGTGCGTCACTTCAGCACCGCGGCGTTCATCGACCTCGACAACCTGCACGACAACACGATCGACGGCGTCCACACAGCGTCGGCGGGCGGCGTCTGGGCCGCGCTCGTGAACGGCTTCGCGGGCTTCCGCGATCAGGGCGCACTGCCGTACTTCGACCCGCGGCTCCCCGAGTGCTGGGACCATCTCGAGTTCCGGCTCCAGCTCCAGGGGCGGATCCTCCACGTGCGGCTCACGTCGGAGGTGCTCGCCCTCACGGTGGAATCCGGGGATCCACTCGAGGTGAGCGTCCGGGGAGCCATCGTTGCCGTGGGAGCCGAGACCGCCGTCGTCAATCTCGACGCGCTGCCCGCCCCCGTGCCGAGCATCTTCCCGCGGCCGTTCCCGACGGCGGGGTTGAGCGCGCTCTCGTCGCTGTCCTGAACCTGGGGCTCGTTGGAGCCTGGGTTCCGGAATCGGTGAGGCGATCGTCAAGGAGCTCGCACGCAGGGGCGCCAGCGTGGTCCCTGATCGCACATTTCCCGTTGCGCCGTCAGCTCTGCAGGGTCCACACCCAGAAACCTGACGGCGCAAGCCTTAGGTGCGCTGCATGGGCTGGCCGAAGCCCGCGAGAGACCGAATCAGCATGACCAGCTGCACGACGAGGCCGATCAGCGAGCCGACGATCCCGATCACGAGCAGGATCCGCACCACGAGGGCCCAGTCGAACGTGCTCGCGCCGAAGTCGAACGGGAACACAGTCCAGACCCGGAAGGCGGCTGCCAGCCCTACCGCGAGAATCACAAGCTGGCCCAACGCCCAGACCCCCGGCGAACTCACGGCCAGATACACCACGTTGACCACCAGACCCACGACCAACGAGGCGTTCACGAGGCCGAGGACCTCAGGGGTGCTCGGCGTCAGGAACGGCGCGGCATGCCACGTGGGCCACTGATTGATCGCAAAGAGAAGCGCAGCGTTGATGAGGATCGACATCACGCTGCCGGGTCGCCGCGAGGGCCTAGCGCTGCCACTTCTGGCCATGCCTCCATGAGACGCGGGCCGAGGGGGCGCGCCGAAGAGGCTTAGGTCCCGCGAACCCAGCAAACCTGACGGCGAAAGTGGTTTAGCCCTACCCGGCCCCGCCGCCCGAGCCCCCGAGCCGACGCGGCAGCGGCAGAAGCTGCGGGAGCAGCGTCCCGAGCACGCTGTTGTACAGCGACGCATTCCATTCGGGGCTCGCGTGCGCGGGGAAGGCGCCGATCGTCTGGAGCGATGACGAGACGAGGTTGTCCCGGAAGTTCTGCTCCCACCGCGAACGCGCGGACTCGTAGTCCACCGTCTGGTCCCCCGGATTGCCGATGAAGCCCATCTGGACCCGATCAAGCTCGCCCGCGAACCGTGTCACGTCCCAGTTGTAGATGTACTCGGACTCCGTCTGGATCAGCACGCTCGACGGCGCGAGGGGCGTGAGCTGCTCGAGGGCCTGGTCCACCACCTGGGTCCACGTGCGCTCGTGCTTGTTGATGATCCGCTCGCCGAGCTCGTACCCCCCGCGGAGGAGCGACGGGACCCGGAAGCCGAGCTCGTACAGCTCGACCACACCCTCGAACCAGGTGATGTCCTTGACGTCGTACTTGGAGGCGGGCGTCGAGTCGAGGACGATCGCCCCCACCCGGGGAACGTTGCTGCCCGCCGCGCCGAGCCGGAGGAGCCGCGACGCGACGTCGACCGCGAGCATGCCGCCGAACGAGTGGCCGTAGAAGTGCAGTTCGGTGAGCCCGTTCTGGGCCGCGTGGTGCAGGATCGCAGCCATGACTTGGTCCGCATCAAGGCCGTCATTGGAGTAGCCGAGGGCAGCGATCTGCCCGCGTTCCCCGAGCGACGGCGCAAGAAGCGTGATGATGAGCTGCGCTTCCTCCCAGCTCGTCTTGTAGCCGGGGAACAAGACCCAGGAGGTGCCGGGGAAGCGGCGCTTGGCGTCGTCGTCGTTCGCGGCAAGCATGACCGTCTGGCGGCGCTGGTTCTGGACCGCGCGCGTGGTGAGCATGTCCGCCGCGAGGAGACCTCCGCCGATCATGCCCGTCAGGAAGGCGCGGCGGGACACCCGGCGCATCCTGTCCGCGGTGCGGAGCAGCGACCCGGGGCGTGCGGCGCCGCCGCCCTCATCGAGGGCGGGGCGCGGCGGGGACTGCTTAGTCGAGACCCAGCTCATCCTTGCCGAAGGCATAGAGGTACGGCACGCCCGCCTCGGCCTCGATGCGCTCCTTCGCGCCGGTCGCCCGATCGACAATGACGACGACGGCGGTCACCTCGCCGCCCGCCCTGCGGACCCCTTCGACGGCGGTGAGCGCGGAGCCACCCGTGGTGGACGTGTCCTCGACGACGACGACCTTCCGTCCCTCGACCGAAGGACCCTCGACCTGCCGGCCCATGCCGTAGGACTTCTGCGCCTTGCGGACCACGAAGGCATCGACCTCCCGGCCGGCTTCCCGTGCGGCGTGCATGATCGCCGTGCCGACAGGGTCCGCGCCCATGGTGAGACCGCCGGCGGCCTCGACGGCAATGCCCGCGCCGTCGATGAGGTCCAGCATGACGCGCCCCACGAGCTGGGACGCCTCGTGATGAAGCGTGATGCGGCGAAGGTCGATGTAGTAGTCCGCCTCCTTGCCGCTCGAAAGGGTCACCCGCCCGTGCACCACCGCAAGCTCCTTGATGAGCTCGAGGAGGCGCGCCCGGGAGGCCGCCAGGTCGGGCAGTGCAGAGTCAAGGGGCGCAGTCATGGCTACGATTCTAGTTGCTGGCATCGATAGGCTCGGATCTGCCGCAAGCACCAGCTCGCGAAAGGCTTTCATGGACACCACGACCCCTGATGAGGTCTATTTCGCCACCCCCGATACCGAGCTCCAGCCCGCCCAGGAAGTCACCTCGCCGGAAGCGGGGAAGCGCCTCGCCGACCGCGACGACGTCATCAAGACCAAGCGCGGGTATGCGCTCATCAACACGACGCTCACCCCGCACGAGGCCATGGTCGAGGACCTGCTCTTTGTGGGAGACGTGCTTGACCGTGCAGAGATCCCGTATCTCCTCGTGCGCGGCAACGACGCTCGGCCGGTCATCGCCGTCGACTGGAAGCGCCGCAAGGATCTCCGCCGCGCGCTCGTAGAAGCGTGCCGCAACGAGCCCTTCTACTCGATCACGGTCGACGCCCGGAAGGGCGACGCCCTGCTCGTCGCCGACGGCCGGCTCGCCGCAAGCGGCAACTCCCGCATGTTCCGGCTGTACCGTCCTCGGCTGGAGCCGAAGGGCGGGCTTCAGTACGGCCAGGACCTGGGCGTGCAGATCGAGCTCTGGAAATGGGAGGGCGACCTCCTCCACCTGCCGATCGAGAACTCTCTCACCCGCCGGACGCTTCCCTCGGGGGACGCCGTGCGGGGGACGGTCGAGCGTTTCGGGAGGACGTGGCCCACGATTGAGAACATGTTCGCGGACCACGCCACGGACATCGACTTCGAGATCGACATCGTGTTCTCGTGGGTCGACGGGAGCGACCCCGATTTCCTTCGATACCGGGCCTCGTTCCTCCCCGGGGTGGTCCTCGGCGAGGGCGACGAGGCCGACGCCCGCTACCGTCAGATCAACGAGCTCAAGTACGCGCTGCGGTCGGTCCACATGTTCGCGCCGTGGATTCGGCGCATCTTCATCTGCACCGACTCCAAGGTTCCCGAGTGGCTCAACGCCGACCACCCCAAGGTCACAATCGTGCGTGCTGAGGAGCACTTTCGTGACCCTTCGGTGCTGCCGGTGTTCAATTCGCAGGCCATCGAGGCCCAGCTCCAGCACATCCCCGAGCTCTCGGAGTACTTCCTCTACTCGAACGACGACATGTTCTTCGGCCGGCCGGTCGGCCCCGACATGTTCTTCTCCCCCGGCGGGATCACGAAGTTCATCGAGGCGACAACCCGGATCGGGCTCGGGGACAACCACATCTCAAGGTCGGGGTTCGAGAACGCGGCACGGGTGAACCGGAGACTCCTGTACGAACGGTTCGGCCGCATCACCACTCGGCACCTCGAGCACACGGCAGCGCCGCTGCGCAAGAGCGTGCTGCTGGAGATGGAGCGCGAGTTCGAGGCGGAATTCGCGGCGACGGCGGCGAGCCGCTTCCGCGCGAAGGACAACATCTCCGTGACGAACTCGCTGTACCACTACTACGCGCTGCTCACCGGGCGGGCCGTCACAAACGTTGGCGCGAAGGTGCTCTATGTGGACACCACCATGTACTCCGGCCTCGACCTGCTGGGCAAGCTCCTCAAGAAGCGGAACCAGGACTTCTTCTGCCTCAACGACGGCTCATTTCCCGAGGTGCCGGCAGACGAGCGGCAGAAGCGCGTGACCTCATTCCTCGAGAAGTACTTCCCGATCCCGGCCCCCTGGGAGCGCTGACCGTCTCGGGTACACCAATTCACCCCCACAATCGTCTCGGGTACAGAAACTGCCCCTGTCTCAGGACATCGTGGGCAGTAACTGCACCCGAAACGCCGGAAACCGGGCAGTATCTGCACCCGAAACGGTTAGAGGATGGGGAGCATCCCGGTGGTCGGGTGGTGGGAGTCGCCGTCGAACGCGTCCCGGTCGAAGGCTCCCTCGTCCTCGGGGAATTCGATGCCAGCGTTCTCGAGGATCCGGGCGACCTCCTCCGGCGCCACCTCCTTGCCCACGGTGGCCCCGCCCGAGGCTGGCACCACCGAATGCATGACGGTGTCGCCATAAACGTGCACGAGGTTGTAGGCCTGCGCGGTATCCCGGCCGCGCGTCCCGCGGATTCCCGTCTCGGGATCCACGACGGCGGCAAGGTCCTGCGTGTAGCACGTCGCCGAGGCGACGGAGACGGGGATGCCGGCGAAGGTCGCGCTCGTCGAGTAATGCAGGTGGCCAGCGAGGATCGCGCGGACATCCGTGCCACGGAGAACGTCAGCAAGTGCCGCCTGCCCGCGGAGCTCGACGAGCACGGCGAGGTCCTGGACGCACGGGACCGGCGGGTGGTGCATGGCGAGCAGGGTGCCATCGGGCGCCGGGAAGTCGAGCTCGTCGGCGAGCCACTCGAGCTGGGACGGCTCGAGTTCCCCGTGGTGGTAGCCCGGGACCGTCGTGTCGAGGGTGATCACGCGCAGTCCGCCGAGCCAGTGCACCCGGTCGAGGGGCTCGGTCGAGGGCGCCTCCCCGAGGAGGGCCGAACGCAGTTCCGCGCGGTCGTCGTGGTTGCCCATGGCCCAGATGAGCCGCGCCCCCAGCTGTTCTGCCGCGGGCTCGGCGATGGACCGAAGCCTCTCGTAGGCCCCCCGTTGCCCTCGGTCCGCAAGGTCTCCCGTGACGACAATCGCCTCGGGTGACCCCCCGGCGTCGGCCGCCTGTTCGAAGACGCGCTCAAGCTCGGCCGCGGCGTCGACGGTGCCGTGCAGCTGGTCGTCTGCAAGCAGGTGGGTATCGCTGAGGTGGAGGAGGAAGTGGCGGGGCCGCGGATGCTCGGCCTTGACGGTGCCCATATCAACCTTCTAGATCGGGTTCTGTGTTCCCCAAGTGCACACATGAAAAACGCACACAATCTTAATGTCCAGTTAACACGCCGCAAAACTGGGAGAAATCTCCCGCTACGTGAGCAGCAAAAGGGAGGACGACGACGGAACCTGCCTTCCGTCGTCGTCCTCCCTTGGTTTTTGCCCGCCTCAGGCGCCGCGGAGCCACTCCGCAGCGGCCTGGGCGATCTTCTCGGGGGGCTCCGCGATGTCGAACACCTTCCCGTTTTCATCCGGCCCCAGGTCCTCGAGTGTGGCGATCTGTGACTCGAGGAGGGACGGTGGCATGAAGTGGCCGGGGCGGGTCTTCATCCGCTCGGCGAGGAGATCGTGGCTCCCCACGAGGTGGACGAATCGGGTGTTCGGGGCGGCGGCGCGGATGATGTCGCGGTACACGCGGCGCAGGGCGCTGCAGCCGATCACGATCGTGCTCTCTGCCTCGGCCATCCGCTCGCCGATGATCCGGAGCCACGGCTCGCGGTCCGCGTCGGTGAGCGGGATGCCGGCGGCCATCTTGTCGATGTTCGCCTGCGGGTGCAGGACGTCGCCGTCGAGGTACTCTCCGCCCAGGTCCTCGGCCAGGAGCGCCCCGACCGTGCTCTTGCCCGAGCCGGAGACCCCCATGACGATCACGTGCAGCACGTCGCCCGAGCTCACCGCTTCACCTGTGCTCATTGGTCACCAGTCGTGGACGGTGCCGTCGATGAGTCGGTTGTAGGGCAGGTAGGCCTGCTGGTAGGGGTACGAGTTCGCGGCCTCCTCGTTGAACTCGACGCCGAGGCCCGGCTTGTCGCCCGGGTGCAAGTAGCCGTCGATGAAGGTCATCGACTGCTCGAACACCGTATTCGTGGCGTCGGAGTGTTGCATGTACTCCTGGATGCCGTAGTTGTGGATCGCCAGGCCCACGTGAAGCTGCGCGGCGAACCCGACCGGGGAGATGTCCGTGGGCCCGTGGAAGCCGGACTTGATCTGGTACTGCGCCGCGTAGTCCATGACCTTCTTCAGCGGACTGATCCCGCCGAAGTGCGTCGAGGCGGCGCGGACGTAGTCGATGAGCTGCTCGCGGATGAGCAGCTGGAAGTCCCACACCGTGTTGAAGATCTCCCCGATGGCCAGCGGGGTGGTGGTGTGCTGGCGGACCAGGCGCAGGCCCTCCTGGTTCTCGGCGGGGGTGCAGTCCTCGAGCCAGAACAGGTCGTAGGGCTCGAGCGCCTTGCCCAGCTTCGCGGCCTGGATCGGGGTCATGCGGTGGTGGCCGTCGTGCAGGAGCGGGATGTCCGGGCCGAATTCGTTCCGGACGGCCTCGAACACGGTCGGCAGGTGCTTGAGGTAGGCCCGGGTGTCCCAGTCCTCCTCCTGCGGGAACGCCCCGCGCCCCGCGGGCTCGTAGTCGTAGCGCTCGCCCGAGGCCTGCGCCTGCGCCGCCACGCCATAGACAGCCTTGATGCCCGGGATCGCGGTCTGGACGCGGATCGACTTGTAGCCGAGCTCGAGGTGGTGCCGGATCGAGTCGAACAGCGAGGGCAGGTCCGTGCCCGAGGCATGCCCGTAGGCGCGCAGCCCACGCCGGGAAGCCCCGCCGAGGAGCTGGTACACGGGCAGGTTGGCGACCTTGCCCTTGATGTCCCACAGCGCCATGTCCACCGCCGCGATTGCGGCCATCGTCACGGGTCCGCGCCGCCAGTACGAGGAGCGGTAGAGGAACTGCCACGTGTCCTCGATCATGTGCGGGTCCTTGTCCACCAGCAGCTGCGCGACATGCTCCTTCAGATACGCGGCAACGGCCAGCTCGCGGCCGTTGAGCGTCGCATCGCCGATGCCGGTGATGCCCTCGTCCGTGGTGATCTTCAGCGTGACGAAGTTCCGCGACGGGCTGGTCACAAAGACATCAGCGGCAACGATCTTCATGTCGTCCTCTCTCTGTTCGAGATGGTTCGGAGGGGGCTGGCCCCTGACTGCGTGGTCCCCAGACTAGTCCTCCGGGAAACCCCCTTGGCAATCGCTTGCCAACTATTTGCCAAAATGTGCCGTCTCGCCGGCGATGAGGTCAACGACCGCCGCGTCCTCGGCCAAGTCCGCGTCCACGAGGCGGAGCAGCGCCTCGACCCGCTCCCGCCCGGACAGGGAACCGGCTTCGCGAACGCTGTCGCGCAGCGGGTCCTGGATCTCGGCACCCTTGCCCACGCTGTCCGCGACCCAGTCGACCCACGCGGAGATCATCCGGGCCGTGCCACGCCCTGAGCGGCCCTCGGCCCGCTCCGCGCGGAGCACCGGGACGGCGCGGAGGCGGAGCTTGAGCGACCCGTCCTGGGCGATCTGGGCGAGGTGGTGCGCGATCCGGGGGTTGGCGAACCGCTCGAGCAGAGCCCGGCGATAGCCCGGGACGTCCAGCTCGGGCAGGGTCAGGTGCCGAGTGGCCTCGTCCCAGAATTCCTCCATGGCTGCGCGGCACGCCTCGTCCCCGAGCGCCTCCGCGACGGTCGCGTGCCCGCGCAGCTGGCCGGCGTAGGCAAGCAGGGTGTGGGCGCCGTTGAGGAGCCACAGCTTGCGGTTCTCGAACGGCTCGAGGTCTGTCACAAACTGCGCGCCCGCGTCCTCCCACGCGGGACGGCCCGCCGGGAACTCACCTTGCAGGATCCACGACGCGAACGGTTCCGCCACCACCGGCGACGCATCCCGGTACCCGCAGCGCTCGGCAACCTCGGCGACGTCGTCCGCCGTCGTCCGCGGGGTGATCCGGTCCACCGAGGTGCCCACGAAGCTCACGTTCTCCCGCACCCACTCCCCCAGGGCTGGTTCGAGGGCTTCGGCGAGGCGCACGACGGCGGCGCGCGCCACTTCGCCATTGCCAGCGAGGTTGTCGCAGCTGACGACGGCGATCGCGCCAGCCCCGGCGTCCCTCCGCGCGGCCAGCCCGCGCACGAGGCGACCCAGCGGCGCGTCGGGGCTGGCGTCGTCGTACACCTTCTCCGTCACGGTGAGGGTGACGACGGCGGTGGCCGGGGCCGCGAGGAGCTCGTTTAGCCGCGCGGTGTCCGCGCCGTCGACGGCCTCGGCGATCGAGCCGATGACCTCGAAGCTGTCCCCGTCCGCCGAGCGCTCGACGAGCGTGAAGAGCCCTTCCTGCGGCGCGAGCGCGAGCGCCGCGTCGGGGCGGCGGCCCGTGAACGAGGCGATGCCCCAATCCCCGGCGTCCCCGGCGTGGGCCGTGAACCAGGCCTGATGGGAGCGGTGGAACGCGCCCAGCCCGAGGTGGACGATCCGGACCGGAGGCGGTGGAGCGCCGTTCCGGCTCAGGAGGGGAAGCTCGGTGGTGGTGCTCGGCATGGTGCCCTCCTAGAGCTTGAAGACGCGCCGGGGCGCGGCGTCGACGATGTCAGCGATGAGCTCGTGAGCCCGCTTCTCGGTGATCCGATGCTCGGCGACGAGCCGGGCCAGGAACGAGGCCTCGATACGGCGCGAGGTGTCGTGGCGCGCCGGGATGGAGCAGTACGCGCGGGTGTCGTCGATGAAGCCCGAGGACCGCGAGAACCCCGCGGTCTCGGTCACGGCCGAGCGGAAGCGCAACATGGCATCCGGGGCGTCGAGGAACCACCATGGCGCCCCGATGTAGACGCTCGGGTAGAAGCCGGCCAGCGGGGCGAGCTCCCGGGAGAACACCGTCTCGTCCAGCGTGAACAGGACAAGGTGGAAGTCCTTGATGGTGCCGAAGTCCTGCAGGAGCGCCCGGATGCCTTCCGTGTAGTTGATCGCGAAGGGGATGTCGTGGCCCGAGTCCGCGCCGTACTTCTGGAACGTGGGCGCGTGGTGGTTCCGGAACGAGCCGGGGTGGATGGTCATGACAAGGCCGTCCTCGACCGACATCCGCGCCATCTCGTACATCATGTGCGCCTCGAACACGTCCCGGTCCTGAGGCGTGGCCTCGCCGCGGCGGGCCTTCTCGAAAAGCGCCTCCGCCTCGGACCGCTCGAGCTTGAGGGTGAGCGGGGTCCTCACACCATGATCCGCGGAGACCGCGCCGTGCTCCACGAAGTACCGTCGCCTCGCCTCGAGCGCGCGGAGATACCCCTCGTACCCCGCCGCGCCGCCGGAGGCCTCGGAGGTGAGCCGCTCGACCCGGGCCGCCCATTCCGGGTGGGCGAGGTTGATGTACGGATCGGGCCGGAACGTGGGGATGACGCGGCCGGTAAAGGACTCGTCCTTCGCGAGGCGCTCGTGGGCCTCGAGGCTGTCCAGCGGGTCGTCGGTAGTGGCGAGGACCTCGATGTCGAAGTCCTTGAACAGCTGCCGGGGCCGGAAGCCCGGCTCGCCGAGCTTCGCCGCGATCGCGTCATACGCCGCATCCGCGTGGGCCGGGAGCGCGTCGACCATCTCCGCCGGCAGCCCGAACAGGTCCTCGAACTCGCTGCGCAGCCAGTAGCCGGACGCCGTGCCGTCGAAGAGCGGCCAGGCCTCGGCGAAGTGGCGCCAAGCCGCCCGGGAGTCGGCCGCCACGCCTCCCACGCCGAGCTCGCTCAGGGGAACCCCTCCGGCGTGGATGAGCCGCGTGACGTAGTGGTCCGGGCTTACCAGGAGGGAGGTCGGGTCGGTGAACGGGACGTCGTCGGCAATCCACTCGGCGGGGACATGGCCGTGCGGGGAGAGGATCGGCAGGTGCTCGACGTCGGCGTAGAGCTCGCGGGCGATCTGGCGGGTTCCGGGGTCGGCCGGGAGGAGCCTGTCCGGGTTGGCGGCAAGGGAATCAGTCATCGTCTCTTTCGATTCATCCGGGAATGAGGGGGCTCGTCAGGGTGCGTCCCCGGCCTCCCCAGTTTCAGTGCCGAATTCCCCAGTCTCAGTCCCGAGTTCCCCAGCTTCCCGGGCCCGGACGCGGCGTTGCGCTCAGAAGCTGCGGCGAGTCATGCCGTCGTGCACTGAAATGTGGGGAAACGGGGAGTGAAGTTGGGGAATTCGGATCAGGACGTGGGTGCCGAAGGAAGCTGGGGAAACCGGCGAGGCCGGGCAGGAACGCGACGTCAGACGGTGGCGACGCCAGCCGCGTCGAGGACCTTCGCGAAGGCGCGGGCGGCCACGCCGAACGCGTACGGACCGCTGTAGCCGCCGAGCGAGAACGCGGCTGCGAGGTGCGGCTCGAGCGAGGCGAACCCCGTGTAGCCACTGTCCCGGAGGGCCTCCACGGTCCTCAGCACCTCGCCGTCGCCCTCGCCCGCGGGGACCACGCGTCCGCCGTCAAACAGTGCGTCCTTGACCTGGAGGTAGACCAGATGGGGCCGGAGCAGCTCATACGCCTCGGTGAACGGCTTCACGCCGACCTGGACGAAGTTCGCCGGGTCCCACGCGACCTTGAGCGCGGGCGAGTTCACGGACTCGATGATGTCCGCGACGCGGGACGGGACGTCGCCGAAGATGTCCTTCTCGTTCTCGTGCACGAGCGTCACGCCGGTTCCCTCGGCTCGGCGGGCCAGCGCCGTCATCCGCTCGACGACGGCGTCCCGCACCTCCTCGGCCGACTTCCCCTCGTAGTAGAAGGAGAAGATGCGGATGAACGGGGCGCCCAGCACCTCCGCGGCGCGCAGCGCACGCCCCAGCCGCTCGACCTCGTGCTCCACCGGAAGGCCCACATCGACCTTCCCGATCGGGGAGGCGATCGCCGAAACCTTGAGGCCGGCCTCGTCGAGGACGCCCTTGAGCTCGGTAAGCTGCTCCTCGCTCATGTCCACGATGTTGGTGCCCCACGCGCTGCGGACCTCGATATGCGCCGCCCCCAGGGCCCGCATCACCGCAGCTTGGATCCGCGGATCGTCGTCGATTTCGTCGCCGAAACCGGACAGCTCCCACTGGGCCGTTTCAGACATCGTCACTTGACTCCTCCGGCGGTCAGTCCGCCCACTAGGTACTTCTGGAAGAACAGGTACAGGAACACCACCGGCGCAGCACAGACCAGGGCCGAGGCCATCATCTGACCGTAGTACGGGATCGCGCCGCCCTCGGTGCTCGTCGCGAAGATCTGCAGCGCCACGGCCGCCGTCTGGCTCTCCGGGTTCGTCATGACGGAGGCGAACAGCACGTCGTTCCACCCGAGGAGGAACGCGAAGATGCCGGAGACGATGATGCCGGGCCAGCTGAGCGGCAGGATGATCTTGGTCAGGATCCCGAAGCTCGAGGCCCCGTCGATGCGTGCGGCCTCCTCGAGCTCCCGTGGCAGGCCGCGCAGGTACGTGACCATGACCCATGTGGAGAACGGGAGCGCGAAGGTCAGGTAGGTGATGAACAGGCCCCACCGGGTGCCGATGACCTGGATGCCGAGGTACGTCGCGGACGAGGAGAACAGGACGAAGACCGGCAGGACGAGCAGCGTGCCGGGCACCGACTGGAGGGCCAGGAGGCCGCGCATGATCGTGAGACGCCCGAAGAACTGGTAGCGCACCAGCACGTACGCCGTGCCGATGGACAGGGCCGCCGAGACGAGAGCGGTGGACCCGGCCACGATGATCGAGTTCGTCAGGCCGTTCGCGAGGCCCACGCTCGACCAGATGTTCGCGTAGTTGTCCGGCGTGAAGACTGCGGGCCAGAAGTCGCCGCGGGCCACCGAGATGTCCGAATTGATGCTGGCCAGGAAGATGTACGTCAGCGGCAGCAGGACGAACAGGGCGATGGCCGCGATGACCACCACGAGGAGCCACGTGGGCAGCAGGCGCGTGACCTCCGCCTGCTGGTGAGAGCCGGGGCGTTCGACGGCGGCGGGGACTCGGGCGTTGGAGGTTGCCGTGGCGGTGCTCATTTGCGGCCTCCGGGGGTCTCGGCGTCGTCGAGCTTGACGGCGCGCAGGTACACGAAGAGCGGGATGGCGATGAGGATCAGGGAGACGACCGCCATCGCGGCGCTCAGGCCGAAGCGGAAGCTCTGGAAGCTCGTCACATAGGTGAGAACTGGCAGGAGCTCGACGTCGTGCGGAGCGGGGATGCCGAACAGCACGAACGGGAGGGTGAAGTTGTTGATGTGGTTGAGCATCCCGATGATGAATGCGAGGCTCACGGGCCCCTTGAGGTACGGGAAGACCACGTAGCGCAGCTTCGTCCACCACAGCGCGCCGTCGAGAGCCGACGCCTCGTGGACCTCATGGTCCACCGACTGCAGCCCGGCGAGCGCGAGCAGGTAGATGAACGGCCACGACGCCCAGATCTGCACGAAGATGAGCGTCCAGTACGTATTCGGCCCGTTGAGGAACAGGCCGGGGTCGGCGCCGAAGAACTTGAAGCCGTGCTCCACGATTCCACCGGGCTGGAACATCGTGCGCCACACGGTGGCCACAACGAAGGACGGCAGGACATACGGGATGAGGAACACCGAGCGGACCACGGCGCGCCCCTTGAAGGCGTTCTGCGTGGCGACGGCGGCGGCGATGCCGATGGGCATCGCGATGATTGTGGAGATGAACGAGTACGAGACGCTGAGCCACACCCCGTGGAACAGGTTGGTGCTGGTGACGGCCTCGACATAGTTTGCGAACGCGATGAAGGGAGCCTCGATCCACTGGCGCAGCGTGTACTGGTCCAGGTCGAGGAGGGACATGTAGATGCCGAGCAGGAGCGGCACGATGATCACGATGACCATCAGCAGGCCGCCCGGGATCAGCATCCACAGGGGGCGGTTGCGCTCCGAGGGGCCGCGGCCGCGGCCGGCGGGGGTGTCAACGCCGGCGGCGATGGCCGGCACCGTCTCGGCGGTGGTTCCGTCTGGGGTGACGTCGGGGCCGACGGCGAAGGCCGGCCCGGAGGCCCGGCGCGCCGTACGGGCGGCGCGCCGGGACTCGGACGCAGGATTGCTTGCAGTCGTCATGATTGCCTTAGCGGATCAGAGTCCGCGCCTCACTTCGCTCGGTCGAGGGACTGCTGAGACTTGTTCTGGGCGTCCTGGATCCGCTGGCTGAGCGCCGCATCCGGGACGTTGCCGTTCGAGAGGTCCGGGATGCTCTGGACCGTGACGTTGAGCAGTGCGAGCTGGATGTCGCCCCACGCTCCGGTGAACGGTGTTGCATAGGACTTCTTCGCAGCGTCGGTCAGCGCCGCCATGTGCGGAGCGGACTGGAGCGATGCGAGGGCGTCCGCGTTGGCGGGCAGGTCGCCGAAGATCTTCTGGTAGTTGAGCTGCTCGTCCTTGCTCGTCACGAGGTTGACGTACGCGAACGCGAGGTCCTTGTTCTTGGAGTAGTTCGCGACCACGAGGTTGTCACCGGAGAGGATCGACGCTGCCGGCGTGGCTCCCGACTTCGGGGAGGAATCTCCGGGGGCCGCCGTCGGCATGAGGGCGTAATCCCACTTGCCGGCGAGCGGGGACTTGTCGAGGGTGGGGATCGAGCCAGAGCTGGTCATGAGGAAGTAGCCGGCCTTGCCCGCGGCGAATTCGGCGAGCGCTTGGCTGTTGCTCCAGCCGACCGACGCCGGGTTCACGACCTTGTCGTTCGTGAGCCAGCCGAAGTAGGTCTGGTACGCCTTCTTGACGGCCGGGTCGTTGAGCTTGGCGGTCTTGCCGTCGACGAGGTTGTTGCCAGCCTGGACGGACATGGCCCAGATGTACTTCCACGGATCGAAGTTGTCCTTGTAGGCGATGGCCATGCCGTACTGGCCCTTGGACGGATCCGTGAGCTTCTTGGCCTGCTCTGCGAGGCCGTCCCAGGTCGTGGCCGGGGCGTCGATCCCTGCAGCCTTGAGGAGATCCTTGTTGTACGCCATGACGAATGGGCGGCTCACGAACGGGATGCCCGCGAGGTGATCCTTGTCCGGACCGGAGATGCCGAGGGCGTTCTGGTTGAAGCGGTCCTTGCCGCCGATCTTCTTCCAGTCGTCGTCGCTCAGGGTGACGAAGGCCTTGGTCGCGTACGCGGTGGGCGTGAAGGTGGTGCCGAGCGAGTAGACGTCCGGGCCCTGGCCTGAGACGACTGAGGTCTGGATGCGCGTGAGCTCATCGTTGGCCGACGTGAAGGTCTCGAACTTGAGGTCGGCCCCCGTCTGCTGCTTGAACTTGGTGGTGATGTCCGCCATCCACTGCTTCTGCTGCTCGGGGTACGCCGTGTTGACGTTGACGAGGACGTCGAGCGTCTTGCCCGCCCCGTTGACCGCGCCTCCCGACGAGCTGCTGCCACCGCTCGACGAACCGCCGCCGCACGCCGAGAGGGCGAGGGCCGCAGCCGTCGCGATCGAGGCCATTACGGCCTTCGTGCCGAAACGCATGTGTCTCCTCCTTGAGTTCACTCGGCCGCTGTGACTGGCGTCACGCCGCGGCCCGGGCTCTTCGAGCATAGGAAAGTGGCAAACATCACGGCAAGCGATTGCCATGAAGTTGCCATGAATGCTCCAATGGATTTCATGCCCCAGGAGATCTCCTCGTCCGGCGAGCGCCTGCCGACCATTCGGGACATTGCCGAGATTGCGGGCGTTGCCACGTCCACCGTCTCGCGCGCACTGTCCAATCCCCAGCGCGTCAACGCGAGGACGCGGGAGAAGATCGAGCGGATCGCCGCCGAGCTGCACTATGTCCCGAGCACGCAGGCGCGAGGGCTCAGCTCCGGGCGCACGGGCGTCATCGCCGTGCTCGTCCCGGACATCACCAACCCGTTCTACTTCGACATCATCCGGGGGACGCAGTACCAGCTGAAGGCGTCGGGCTACACTCAGCTGCTCGTCGACACCGAGGAGGCGACCGACGTCGAACTCGACACCCTGCGCAAGCTGCGCCGCTCCACGGATGGCGTGATCCTCGCGGCCTCGCGCCTCACCGACCAGCAGCTCAGTGATGCCGCCGCGCGCCAGCCGCTCGTCACCATCAATCGGGCGACGGCGGACGCCCCCACCGTGCTCATCGACACGCCGGGGGCAGTGGTCCAGGCGCTTGAGCACCTCTGGTCCTTCGGGCACCGCTCGGTGGTCTACGCGGCCGGACCCACCAGTTCATGGTCCAACCATCGCCGCTGGAAGGCGATCGAGGAGGCCGCGGCGAAGCGGGGAATGAAGGCGACCCGCATCGGCCCCTACGCCCCGACGGCCTTCTCCGGGGCGGCAGCGGCGGATGGCGCCTTGAGTGCGGGGGCGACGGCGGTCATCGCCTTCAACGATCTGCTCGCCATCGGGATGCTGGACCGCTTCCGCGAGCGCGGCGTGCGCGTGCCCGAGGACGTGAGCATCGTGGGCTGCGACGACATCTTCGGCGCTGACTTCTGCAACCCCCCGCTGACCACCATCTCGTCGCCCATCGAGCAGGCCGGCCGCGTCGCCGTCTCCATGCTCATGGCGCAGCTCGACCCGATCCGCGGAGGCACGCCGCGCAAGCTCGCCGTCATGCCGACCCACCTCAAAGTCCGCGCCTCGACCGGCCCCGTCCCCCACTAGAAACGACTAGAAACGACTGCTCCATAACTGTCGTTCTGAGGTCTCAAAACGACAGTTATGGAGCAGTCGATGGGAGGGAGCGCTCAGCCGCGCTGCGGGAACTTGCCCTCCTCGGCGATCTTCTTGTTGAGCTCGGCGAGGAACTCGTCCTCGTCGAACTCCATCGGCACTTCCTTGCCCGTCCACGCGGAGAGGTGGATCGCGTTGGCAAGGCGGACGCCGAGGATCCCGTCGCTGCCGGAGGCGAGCAGCGGCGTGCCGTCGAGGATGTTCCCCGCGAAGTTCTCGAAGACCTTCGCGTGCTGGCTGCCCCACGCGGAGTCGAACTCGATGGTCTCCTGCGAGTAGTACTCGTCCGGGTCGAACTGCAGGCTCATCATCTTCCCGACCTCTTCGCGCGGGATGCTGTCGCTGATCTCGCGCTCGGGCCGCTTGAGGCGGGTGACGACGGCGGTCTTCGAGTTTTCGACGACGATCTTGCCTTGGTCTCCGAGGATCTCGAAGCGGTCGGTTCCGGTGAGGTCGTGCGTCGCCGTGACAAAGGTGCCGGTGGCGCCGTCGCCATAGTCCACGAGCGCGGTGACCTCGTCCTCCACGGCGATGTTCCGGCGGAAGCCGAAGGCTGCTTTCGCGAAGACCTTCTCGGGGACGCCGCAGATCCACTGCCACAGGTCCAGCTGGTGCGGCGCCTGGTTCACCAGGACGCCGCCGCCCTCGCCGCCCCAGGTCGCGCGCCATGCGCTCTGGTCGTAGTATGCCTGGGGCCGGTACCAGGTCGTGATGATCCAGTTGGTCCGCCGGATCGCGCCGATCTCTCCGGAGGAGACGATCTCCTTGAGCCGCCGGTACAGCGGGTTGGTGCGCTGGTTGAACATGATCGCGAAGGTGAGCTCGGGCTTCGTCGCGGCGAATTCGTTCAGCTCCCGCACCTGCTTCGTGTACACGCCGGCCGGCTTCTCGATGAGCACGTGGATGCCCCGCTCGAGGGCCTGCATCCCGAACTGCGGGTGCAGGTAGTGCGGCACGGTGGTCACGACGGCCTCGACCTGCCCCGAGTCGAGCATGGCGAGGAAGTCGTCGAAGACCGGCACGCCGGGGTGGCGCTCGGCCACCAGATCGCGGCGCGCTGGGTCGATATCCGCGACCGCTGCGAGCTCGACGTTCGGCACCGCGCCCTCGGTGATGAACTTCGCGTATGAACTGCCCTGGGTCCCGAATCCGACGATCCCGAGGCGGACTTTCCTGCTCATGCTTGTCTCTGCTCCTGTTCTAGAAGAGGTTCCCGAACCCGAGGGCCACGAGGTTGTCGTAGGAGATCTGCAGCGCCTCGAACACCGTGCGCCCGTAGAGGATGTCCTGCTCGACGAGGAGGTACTTCGCCCCGGCGTCGATCGACGCCGGCACGATCGCGGCGAAGTCCAGATTGCCCTCGCCGACCTCGGCGAACTGCACCGTGTCCCAGAAGTGCCGCTGGAAGACTGCATGGTCACCGGACTGGTGCGCCGCGATGCCCTCCTCGGACAGTGCGCCGATGCGGTAGTCCTTCAGGTGCACCATGGCCGTGCGCCCGGCGTATTTCTGGAGGGTGCGCACTGGATCGAGACCACCGCGCTGAACCCAGTGGACGTCGATCTCGAGCCCCATCGTGGGCGCCTCGTTGGCGAGGATGTCGAGCACATGGCGTCGGCCCATCTTCGCGAACTCCACATGGTGATTGTGGTAGTACAGCGAGATCCCTTCGCTCTCGAGCGCCTGGGCGGCCTTCTCTGCGCGACGGGCGTAGTCGACCACGCTCGCTTCGCTGCGCAGCTCCCCCATGGGCAGCATGCCGATGCGGAGCATGCTGGTGCCCAGCCGCCTGCAGTCCGCCACCACACGCTCGATGTCGACGGCGAGCGGGTACGGCGTCGCACCCTTATCACCCTCGATCTGGGCGGACAGCGCCGCCATCTCGATCCCGAGTTCCCCGCGGGCCCGCTCCAGCTCCCCGACATTCGCGTCGTTCATCGGAATCTGGGAGATCTCCGCGGCGTGGTACCCGATGTCCGCGATCTTGCGGAGCGTCTCGAACGGGCCGATCTCTGCGAAGCTGTCCCGAAGCATCATCGCCTGGACGCCGATCCTCGCCATTTCTGTGCTCTCCTCGTCGTCAGCCGTGCCGTACTATGACGGCCATCACACGCTCTTCACCGTAGGCACGGATGGCATCGGATGGTAACCGTTTGCCATAACTTGCCACCGGCAGTTGGCGTACCCGAGCTGGTTCTGGGCCGGAGTTGGCGTACCCGAGACGGAGGTGGAGGGGAGGTCAGAGCCAGGCGCCCTCGGGATACGACCGCGCGTAGACGTCCTTGATGATGCGGAGCGAGGCAATGGCCTCCTCGGCGCCGATCCAGAACGGCACGCCCGAATCGAGCGACGCGTAGAAGTCCGTGATGAGCAGCCGATGCGACGCGCCCCAGTAGCTCCGCTCCCCCGGCAGGGCCCCGGACTCCTCGACGAGATCCACCGTCCCGTCCGCATACCGGACCGTCAGGACCCCGCGCAGGCTCAGCTCGGCCCGCTCGGTGGAGATGTCGAGCGTCACCGGCGCGTTGATCGCGTTCGCGTTGGTCGCATAGAAGACGGATCTCAGGGTGCCGCCGTCGGCCGTCTGGTGCTCGAGGAGGATGTCAGCCGTGTCCTCGACCTCGATGGCCCCCGCGAGCGCGCGAGTCGTCGCGCCGCCGTCGACCGTCGTCGCCGGCCCCACGAGCCATTGGAGGAGGTCGAGGGTGTGGATCGCCTGGTTCATGAGGAGCCCGCCGCCGCTCCCGGCCCAGGTGGCACGCCACGGCCGCGCCTCGTAGTAGGCGGGCGTGCGGTGCCACATCACGGTCGCGTTCGCTCCGAGGATCCGCCCGAGAGTCCCTCGCTCGAGGAGGTCGCGGAGCGCTCTGACGGTGGCGTTGTAACGGTTCTGGAAGCACACCCCGAACTGCGTGCCCCGCTCGAGGAACGCCGCGCGAGCCGTGTCGGCGAGCGCCTCGGCGTCGGCGAGCGTGTGCGCGACGGGCTTCTCGGTGAGCACGTGGACGCCGCGCGCGAGCGCCTCTTGGGCGAGCGGCGCGTGCGTGCTGTGGGGCGTGCACAGATGGACGACGTCGGCCCCTCCGGCGTCGAGCAGCTCGCCGAGGGTGGCGTATCCCGGCACGCCGTGGGCCTCGGCCGCTGCGGAGCGGCGCTCGTCGTCAGGGTCGACGACGGCAGCAAGCTCAACGCCGTCGGCCGCCTCGATCCCCGCGAAGTGCTGAGCAGAGATGTCGCCGCAGCCGACCACGGCCGCCCGCCTCATTCCGCCCCCTCGTCAATGCGCTTCAGCAGGTCGCCGAGGGCCTCGCGGATGTCGTCGTAGTCGTTCTGGCTCGCGCGGCTCTCGCCCGAGATGATGGCGCAGCGGTGGACCTTCGCGAGGTCGCTGAAGGGGAACTTGTAGTGGGCCTTGCTCTCGTCCGGATGCTCGTCGTCCACGCCCAGGAACCACAGGGCGTATTCGCCGGGACCCTTGGAGTCGAGGAAGTCGCTGAGCTGCTGGTTGTCAGGGGAGTGTTCGCTCCAGTCGTCGCGGCTGTCGCGGACGACCTTGCCCTCCCGAACGAGCGCCTTGGCGTGCTCGTAGGCCTTCTTGTTAAGCTTCACGGTCACGTGGGTAGGCTATGCCCATGCGCGAACTTCAGGCGAAGATCATCGAGGAGATGGGCGTCAAGCCTCAGATCGACCCGGCCGAGGAAGTGACGGCCAGGGTGGGTTTCCTCAAGGACTACCTTCGGGCTACCGGCGCCAAGGGCTTTGTCCTGGGCATCAGCGGCGGTCTCGATTCCTCGCTCGCGGGCCGGCTCGCGCAGCTCGCGGTCGAGTCGCTGGCCGAGGACGGCGTCGAGGCGGACTTTGTCGCGGTGCGCCTGCCGCACGGCGTCCAGCATGACGAAGAGGATGCGAACGCCGCCCTCGAGTTCATCAATCCGAAGACCCTGTGGACGTTCAACATCAAGTCCGCTGTCGACGGGTTCGAGCAGGAGTACGAGCGGAGTTCGGACAAGGAGCTCAGCGACTTCACGCGCGGCAACACGAAGGCGCGTGCCCGGATGATTGCCCAGTACATGATTGCCGGCGAGCGTGGGCTCCTCGTGATCGGGACGGACCACGGCGCCGAGTCGGTGACGGGCTTCTTCACCAAGTTCGGTGACGGCGGTGCGGACATCCTCCCGCTGTTCGGGCTCAACAAGCGGCAGAATCGGCAGCTCCTGCAGCACCTCGGCGCACCGGAGCGGGTCTCGCAGAAGATCCCGACGGCGGATCTGCTGGACCTCCAGCCCGGACGCCACGACGAGCACGAGCTCGGCATCACGTATGAGCAGATCGACGACTACCTCGAAGGGCGCGACGTCCCGGACGAGGTCGCCGAGTCGATCGAGAAGCGCTATCTCCTGACCCGGCACAAGCGCGCCACGCCCGTCACGCGCTTCGACACCTGGTGGCAGGAGGGCGCTGCCGCCTGGACCAAGTAGGGGAAACTTCGCCCCTGCGTTGGGACGGCCTGCGCTGATAGCGTGGGCACGTGAAGATCGCCACCTGGAACGTGAATTCCCTGCGCGCCCGTGCTGACCGGGTCGAAAGCTGGCTCCTGCGCAGCGGCGTGGACGTGCTGGCCCTCCAGGAGACCAAGTGCCGCGACGACAACTTCCCGTGGGAGCTGTTCGAGCGGAACGGCTACGAGGTCGCCCATTTCGGCCTCAGCCAATGGAACGGCGTAGCGATCGCCTCGCGGGTCGGGCTTGAGGACGTCGAGCGGACCTTCCCCGACCAGCCCACCTTCGGCAAGGGCGGGGTGGCCGCCGAGCAGGAGGCTCGCGCGATTGGGGCGACGTGCAACGGCGTGCGGGTGTGGAGCCTCTACGTGCCAAACGGGCGGGCGCTCGACGACGAGCACATGCCGTACAAGCTCGAATGGCTCGCGACCCTCAACAAGCACGCGTCCGAATGGCTCGCTCAGGACCCGAAGGCGCAGATCGCCTTGGTGGGCGACTGGAACATTGCCCCCCGCGACGAAGACGTCTGGGACATCGACCTGTTCCGCACCGAGGGCTACACGCACGTGAGCGAGCCCGAGCGGGAGGCCTTCCGAGCCTTCGAGGAGTCGGGCTTCGCCGACGTCGTGCGGCCCTATGCCCCAGGCCCCGGCGTCTACACCTACTGGGACTACAAGCAGCTCCGCTTCCCGAAGAAGGAAGGGATGCGGATCGACTTCGTCCTCGCCTCGCCGGCCCTCGGAGCGCGTGTGACCGGGGCCCATATCGAGCGCGAGGAGCGCAAGGGCAAGGGTGCGTCGGATCACGTGCCCGTGGTGGTGGAGCTTGCAGACGGCGCGTGAGCTGACGTGACCGAGGCACGTGGCCGTGGGAGACCCCTCTCGTCCCACCTGAGGGTGTATGAGCCGATCGAGGCGTTCAACCCTTCCGAGCGCGAGCGCATCAAGGCTGGCCTCCGTGGCGAGGGCGGCCGGGACGAGCTCGACGCCGCGGAGACCGGGGCGGCCCTCGGCCGGATTGTGGGCGGCGCAGGGGATCCCTTCCCGTCCGACGGCAGCGAGTTCACGCGCGCGCTGACCGTCAACGGCACCGTCCTGTACTGCCCGAGCCAGCTCGTGCTGCGCTCGGGACTCGCGGCCGAATCAGTGATCAACACCGCTCCGCGCATCTTGGCCGAGCTCATGCTTCCCGAGGATGCGAGGGAGCGCCACCAGCGGCGCGTCGATCGGATCGCTTCCGAGACCGCCTCGCCGCGGATCAACACGCGGGAGTCCCTCTGGGGAATCCCCTTCAGCTGGTTTGTCCTCTTCCAGGAGTCGGATCCCACGGAAGTCGTGGAGGACGGCGACCATCTGCGCACTGTTCGGATCGTCGCGCCCTGGGCGAAGGCCATCGGAAGGGCCCGTTTCGCCGTCGCCAACCTCGCCCTTGCCGCGCCGGACATGAGCATGCTCGACGAGCTCACCTCCCTCACCGAGTGGCTCGAGGAATTCCACCCGGACTCGGCCGTCGAACTCGACTACGGGCGCGTGGCCGACCGCGTCTTCCCCGACGAGTCCTGCCTCGACGTGCGCCTCGGCATCGAATGCCTGGCCGAGGGGGATCTCACGGGTGCGGCGGCCGCCTACCGCCGACTGGCGTCGCGGTGGATCCCCATCCGCCAGCTCGCACGGGCCAGCTAGACCCCCACGACGAAGGACGGGACCCCACAACCACAAAGGGTGATGGGGTCCCGTCCGTCTTGGCGCGGGCTAGATCAGCCCTGCTGGAGGTTCTGCTGTGCCTCCTGCGCCCGGTCCTGAACGTTCGAGCTCTGGTCCTGGGCCTCCTGCTTGACGTTCTCGGTGGCCTCAGTCGCCGTTTCCTTGACCGACTGGAGGGCCTCCTGCGCGGGCTCCTTCAGATGGGACGCGGCCTCCGACGCAGCGCTCGAAAGCTGCTGCGTCATGGGCTCGGCCTTCTCCTTGAGCGTCTGCGCGAGCTCCTGCTCCTTCTGGCTCGGCGGGATGAGCGACGAGACCAGAAGTCCCGCGCCGAACGCGATCAGGCCGGCCGCGAGCGGGTTGCCCCTCGCCTTCTGGGTCACCCGCTGCTGGGCGTGGCCCACTGAGTCGCCGGCGTCCGAAAGGGCGCCCCGCGCGTCGGAGAGGGCTCCGCGAGTGTTGTCAGCGGTGTCCTCGGCCACTCCCATGACCCGGTCCTTCACGTTGGTCACCGCCCCCTTGATCTTCTCCGTCTGCCGGTGCGCGATGTGCGATGGGGTCACCTTGTCGGCGACAGCATCGACGTCGTACCCCAGCCTGCGGCGAGTCAGCTCGATGTCCGCTCGGATGGCCTCGGGATTCTCGCTCATCGTGGCTCCTCACTCGGCTTGAGGGATTCAGGGATCCTCTTGACGGTCTCCGCGGTCCTCGGCATTCCCTTGACCGCTTCCATTTCCTTCTTGGCCCTCGTGTAGAGGACAGCGGCGATGATCGCCCAGATCACCGCGACGACGACGGCGGACCACCCGAGCCCGATGAGGTAGGCACCGAGGGCCCACCAGAGGGCAATCGAGAGAAACAGCAGGACAAAGTGTCCCGCGATGCCTGCGCCGGCGTACATGCCGCCGCCGCGCCCGGCCCGTTTTGCGGATTCCCGCGCCTCGGCCTTGGCGAGCTCGAGCTCCTGCCGCATGAGCGTCGACAGGTCCGCCGTGACGTCGCTCAGGAGGTCCCCGAGCGACGAGTTCGCGGCCTTCTGCTCCGCCGGGGGCGTCACCCCCGGGTTATAGCCAGGCCCCTGGCTCATAGCTGCTCACCCTCGCGCGGCTCATTGGTCGAGTGGCGTGGCACCGGCGGGAAGCCGTCCGTGACGGCACCCGTGTCCTGCCCCTCGGTATCCCGCTCGGGGATCATGTCTGCCCCCGCAGCGGTGGCGTGGGGTGCCGTGGGCGCACCGTAGGCAGAGCTGCCGCCGACGGCGCCTTCTTGGACAGCCCCCTCGTCGTACTGGGCGGGAGCGCCGGAGCCATACGTGTCTCCGGCCCGCGTGCCGTACGCGCCCGGCTCATAAGCTCCGGCAGCGTAGTCGGACGAGACCGGCGGCGTCGAGCCGGCCGGGTAGCCGGTCCCCTCGGGGTAGCCCATGCCTTCGACCGTCCCTGTGCCCTGCGCATAACCGTTCTGCGGGTACCCGCCCGGGTAGGCGGTGGTGGGGGACACGCCGTGGCCGGCAGGGGTCGCGGGGGTTCCCGTGAGGGGGCCCGAGACTCCAGACTGGCCTTCCTGCCCCGGTGCACCTGCCGCAAGGGAGCGGGTCAGGCGCCCCACCAGCAGGCCTGCGCCCGCGGCGATCGCGAGGAAGGCGCCGGGGCGGCGTCGGGCAAAGGACGTGACTTCGCCGACGAGGCTTCCGGGGTCCCGCTGCTCGAGGTACTCGGCAAAGCTGCCTGCCCTCTGAGCCGCTTGGCGCACCAAATCCGCACCGACGCCCGAACCCTCGCTCTTCTCGGCCATGGAGTTCAGCTCTTCGTGGAGGGACCGGAGTCCCTTTGCAGCTCGTTCCTGCTGGACCGTTGCCTGATCCATCAATTCCTGCCTGCTCTGGTGCAGCAGGTCCTTGGCCTGGTATTTGGCCTCATGGGCGACATTGGCCGCCTCATTCTTCGCGACGTCGCCCACCGCGCCCGCCGAGGAGGCAGCTTCCCGAGCTACATCCTTGGCTTCTTCCTTCGCGGTGGACACGTTCGTGTCACCTGACAGCGGACTGGTCATCATCGGTCCTCTCACCTGGTCGAGTGGATGTGACAAGACCTCCACTACCCGTGTCAGACCGGATCAGACAATCAACCCTCAGTTTCCGCCCGGACCCTTGAATCGGCTGACTGTGGATCGCTCAGCGAGCCGGCGGTGCCGTCGACTCGCGCACCACAAGCCGCTGCTCGGCAAGCTCGGCGTGCACCGAGCCCTCGTCGCCGCCGAGCTCGGCAAGCAGCATCTGCGTTCCGCGGCGGGCCTGGGCCGTCGGGTCCTGCCAGACGGTGGTGAGGCCGGCGGCAGCCCCCATCTCGTGGCCGTCGATTCCCACCACTGAGAGCTCCTCGGGAATCCGGACGCCCCGCCGTCGTGCTTCGAAGAGCACGCCCAAGGCCATCTCGTCGCTCGCGCATACGATCGCTGTGGGCCGCGGCTCGGGAAGCTCCATGAATCGGCGCATGGCCTCGACACCGCTTTCGACGGTGAAATTCCCGAACAGTGCCGCGTCGGGGTCGAACTCGAGCCCGGCGTTGTGGACGGCATCGTGGAAGCCTTCGACGCGGATGCGCGGGACGCTGAAGTTCAGGTCGGAATCGTCCTGGCCGTGCAGGAGCGCAATATGCCGGTGGCCCAAGTCGATGAGGTGCTCCGTGATGGTGCGCGCCGCCTGATAGTCGTCGATCCCCACGTTTGGACAGCCGGGCACGGGACCGCCGACGACCACGAGCGGCATGTCGATGGCATGCAGGTCCTCGATCTCCTCCGGATGGAGGTACATGCAGAGCAGGAGCAGGCCATCGATCTGCTTCTGCACCATCGCCTTGCTGAACAGCCGCTCTCGGGGCTGAGTGCGGCCCCCGAGATTGAAGAGCGAGAGGTTGTAGCCTCGCCCATGCAATTCGCGGTCGACGCCGTCGATCGCCTTCCCGAAGAACCACCGATCCACATAGGGCGCGAGAACGCCGATCGTGCGTGTCTTGCCGCTGGCGAGGCGGGACGCGGCCGACGACGGCACATACCCGAGTTCCTTCGCCTTCGCCAGGATCTTGGCCCGGGTCGGCGGAGAGACGCGCGGGAGTCCGCGGATGGCCCTCGAGACCGTTGCCGTCGACACCCCAGCCGCTGCAGCCACGTCCTCGATTCCGACCATGTTCCCCTCCGGCTTCCCAGCCCTCTCCCCCAGCGCCGGCTATCCCAGTCGGCGCTGGCTCAGGGCACGGCAATGCTCAGCTCGACCGCCTCTAAGGCGCTCCGGTTCCTTTACGGCTCCGGTTCGTTCTTGTGCCCCCGGAGCACCCTACGCCTTACGGCCCAGAGGATCGCCATCGCGGCAAGCACCGCGGCGAGCCCGAGGGCCCAGCCCAGGGCGGGCTGCCCCGTCACCTCGAGCCATACGGTCACGATGAAGAGGAAGAGCGCCCAGAACGCCAGGAATCCTACGAAGATCTCGAACTGCTCGACCACGGCCCGCCGCGGTTCGGAGGAGCGGCGGTACGCCTCTCCTCCGACCGCGAAGGGGCTCCAGGGCCGGTGTTCGTCCTCGCCCGTCACTTGACCGCGCCGGCGGTGAGGCCTGCGACGATCTTCCGCTGGAAGACCAAGACCAGGATCACCAGCGGGATCGTGACGATGGTTCCGGCGGCCATGACGGCCGTGTACGGCTCCACGTGCGGCTGCGACCCGGCGAACGACGCGATGGCCACAGTGACCGTCTTGGTCGCGTCCGACGAGAGCTGGCTCGCGATGAGGAACTCGTTCCACGCCGAGATGAAGGCGAGGATCGCCGTCGTGAAGGTCGCCGGAGCGGCGAGGGGCAGGATCACCTTGCGGAAGGCCTGGCCCTGCGTGCACCCGTCGATGCGCGCCGACTCCTCGAGCTCCCACGGCATCTCGCGGAAGAACGACGTGAGCGTGTACACCGTCAACGGGAGGGTGAACGAGATGCTCGGGATGATGAGGGCCTGGTACGTGCCCATCCACCCGATGCTCGTGAAGAGCTGGAACAGCGGGGTCACGAGTGCGACGCCCGGGAACATCGAGGCGCCGAGGATGAAGCCCATGACGGCGAACTTGAACCGGAAGTTCAGGCGCGCGAGGGCATAGGCGGCGAACACGCCGACCACGAGGGCAACGATGGTGGTGATGCCGGCGACGATGACGCTGTTGAGGAGGTTGCGGGCGAAGTGGTTGCCCAGCCTCTCGTCGAAGACCGTCGCGAAGTTGTCCCACGTGACGTGCGTGAAGAAGAACGTCGGATCGAACGTGTAGCCGACGTCGCGGAACGCGGTGACGACCATCCAGTAGAACGGTGCGAGGCACCAGATGAGGATGACCGCGGCCGCGATGTAGGTGCGGGTCATCCCCCAGTCGTACTTCTTGTGCCGGACGGGGATCTCCGCGGTCCGCGTGGCGGTAGCAGTGGCGGCGCTCATGTCACTTCTTTCCGGACGACGTGGCCGCGCCCACGGCGTTGGCGCCGAGGAAGCGGACGAAGATGAACGCGACGATGAAGATCACCAGGAAGGTGATCGTCGAGAGCGCCGCGGCGCTGTTGAACCCTTGACGGATCTGATCGACCACGAGGATCGAAAGGGTCGTCGTGTTGTTGCCGCCCTGGGTCATGATGTACGGCAGGTCGAACATGCGGAGCGCGTCGAGCATGCGGAACAGGATCGCGACCATGAGGGCGGGACGCACGAGCGGGAGCGTGATCTGCGTGAACCTCTGCCACGCCGAGGCGCCGTCCACCTTCGCGGCCTCGTACACCTCGTCGGGGATGAGCTGCAGACCCGCCAGGATCAGCAGCGCCATGAACGGCGTGGTCTTCCATACGTCCGAGATGATGATCGCCCACCGGGCCGGCCATTCGGACCCGGTCCAGAGGATCTGCTGGCCGAAGAGCTTGTTGGCGATCCCCTCGAAAGCGAAGATGAAGAACCACAGCTTTGCGGTCACGGCCGTGGGAATCGCCCACGGCACGAGCACGGCCGCGCGGACGATGCTGCGCCCGCGGAAGGTCCGGGCCATGATGATCGCCATCCAGAAGCCGAGGACCGTTTCGAGGGCCACGGTGACGATGGCGAAGAAGAAGGTGGTGCTCATCGCACCCCAGAACTGGGAGCCCAGGGTGCCTGGCGGGCACGCGACTCCGTTGCACTGCTGGGCGATCCAGTGTGCGTAGTTGTCGAATCCGGCAGCACCGCCCTGGACGAAGAAGCCCGTCGCGGTGTCGAGCCCAGCGTCCTTCTGGAAGGACATGATGATGGCGTTGACCACCGGATAGATGATGACGACGGCCAGCAGGATGAGCGTCGGGGCCAGCAGGACGGACGCCCAGCGACCCTGGGTGACCTGCTTGCGGTCTGCGCTCTCCCTTCCCGGCATCTGATGGCGTGAGGTTGAGGCGGCCTTGGCCTGTGTCCTCGCCGGAACCTCTGTGGACATGATGACTCCTTTATCTCCCCCTGGCCGGGAAACCGGGCGGTTCGGCGGCGTCTGGCGCCGAACCGCCCGGTCGGTGCAATGACTACTTGGCGCCGGCCGCCTGGAGCGCGGACTGCATATCGCTCAGAGCCTGATCCACCGACTTGTCACCCTTGAGTGCTGCGTACGCGTTGTCCTCGACCGCCTTGGTGACGGCCGGGTAGAACGGCGTCACCGGGCGCGGGACGGCGTTCTGGATCGAGGTCAGCAGCGTGGGCAGGTACGGCAGCTTGGCCGTGAGGTCAGCGTCGCTGTACAGGTTGGAGAGGACCGGGGCAAGCGAGCCCTGCGTCGCGTAGAACTTCTCGGTCTCAGCGCTGGTCATGAACTTCATGAAGTCGAGCGCAGTCGCCTTGTGCTTCGAGTACACGCTCATCGCCACGTTGTGGCCGCCAAGCGAGGAGGCGCCGGGACCGCTCTTGCCGGGCAGCGGTGCAATCCCGAACGTGTCCTTGACCTTGGACGAGCCGTCAGTCTTGGCGAGGTTGTACACGTACGGCCAGTTGCGGAGGAACAGGAGCTGGCCGTTCTCGAACGCCTGCCGGCTCTGCTCTTCCTGGTACGTGATGGCCTGCTGAGCGATGTTGCCGCTCTTGAAGGCGTCCACGAGCTTGCCGAGGCCGGCCTTCGACTCGGGCGAGTTCACGACCGCCTTGCCGGAATCGTCCACGATCTTGCCGCCCCACGTGTTGATCGCCTCAGCCGCGTTGACAGTGAGGCCCTCGTACTGGGCGAACTGGCCCGCGTAGCAGCTTATGTTGTTCTGCTTCGCGATGGAGCACATGCTCATCATCTCGTCCCACGTCTTCGGCGGGTTCGGGACGAGGTCCTTGCGGTAGTAGAGCAGGCCGCCGTCAGAGGTCTGCGGCGCCGCGTAGAGCGTTCCGTTGTACGTGGCGGTCTTGACCGTGGCCGGGAGCATCGCCGACGTATCGAAGGACAGCTTGTCCTTGAGCGGCTGGAGCCAGCCCTTGGCCGCGAACTCGGCGGTCCAGATCACGTCGACGTCCACCACGTCGTAATTCGCATCCTGCGCCTGGAAGTGCTGCACGAGGTCGTCGTGCTGCTGGTCGGCCTGATCCGACTGCTCCTTGAACGTGACCTGCTCGTTCGGGTGGGCCGCGTTCCACTTGTCGACCAGCGGGCGGACGACGTTCGAGTTGTCCTTGCCTTGGACGTAGGTGATCGGGCCACGGCCATCCAAGTTCTGCGATCCGGCGTCGCCGCCGCCTCCGCCACCTGAACTGCTGCCGCCTCCGCAGGCAGAGAGCGCCAGGGCCAGCACGCTCGCCGTGGCTAACGGCGCCGCGTACTTGGAGAACGTATTTCTCATGCTCGACTCCCTTGTCTGTGGGGCAGCTCTACACCGCCCCCGGGGTTGTGACGCAGTTCACCCTAGGCTGTGCAAGAGCTGTGTGCAAGCGCTTACGCAGGACGTTTCCATTCCGTGATCAAGCGCTTACACATTTGTCCCGAAAGGCGCACGGGAGGTAGGGACTACAGCTGAGATCAGCGGACGCGTTCGGCCCGGCTGAACCGGGAACGCGTGCCCGAGGCGACGTGCAGGAGCACTGGGCAGGAATGACCGAAGACCAAGTCCATCGCCCCGATGAGGTGCTCGACGTCGTCGGCAATCGCGCGGGGATCCGCACCCTGACGGGCCACGACCCGCACCCTGAGCGCGATCTTCCCCTCGAACTCCACCGCGGCCACAGACGAGCCCACGAGGTCCTTCCGGGGCATCAAAGCTCCGCGAATCGCCTGGTCCACGGCGGAAGCCGCAATGGCCACCCGCCCGGGCGCCTCGTCCGGGGAGCCGCGCTCCGCCGTCGGGCTCGACCACGCCACGAGGTCCTGACGGCCCGTGCCCTGATGCGCCATCCACCAGACCATGCACAGGATGATCACCACGAGCAGCGCCATCGCAAGAGCCCAGAGCCAGCTCACGCGCGTCCCCGGGAACACCGTCGTGGCGAACAGGTCCCCAGCGCGCAGGGAAGCCGCCGGCGCCCAGGAGGCCCACCACGCCCCGACGGCAGGCACCGCAGCAAGCAGCAGCAGGAGCACCCCCACGGCCAGCAGGAGGATCCCGAAGACGAAGATCAGGATTCGGTTGAGGGCACGCGGCGTCCCATTCACGCCCCGATCACCCCCGTTCCCGCCACCCTGACCCGCAGGAGTGGATACGGCTGAGGCCGCAGGCGGCGCAACTCGTCCTCGACCGCAGCGAGAACGTCCTCCGCCCGGACCGGGATCCCGGAGGTGGGGCGCACGTTCACGATCGCCTCACGCCGCGAGAGCACCACCGTCACCTGCTCGGGCCGCACCGTGGCCGCGGCCCGAGCGCGCCGCGCGAGAGCCGAGGCGAGCACTTCGTCGTCGAGGACGACGGCGATCCGGCGGCTGGGCAGGAATCGTCGCCCCGCGCGGCCCGGCCGCAGGGCGAGGACGACGAAGATGAGGCCCGCAATCGCGACGACGATGCCCAGCAAGGCGAGAATCGCCGCGTTGATCCCGCCAGGCAGTCCCGCGACGAAGCGCGCCGCGGACTCAGGATCGATGATCCACGCGGGCTGGCCGATGGCTTGGAGGGTTGACTCGAGCAGGGCGTAGACGCACAGCAGCATCACGAGGAGGGCGACGACGACCGAGGCGAGGGCGCGGCCGGAAGTCGTCTCCCGGCGCACTGCCGAATCCAAGCCATGGGACGGTTCACGAGATCGGGCAGGTTCAGTGGTGTCGGGCGCCTCGACGCTCATAGGACGCGGGCCCTCCCGCTCGTCGTCGGCCGCACCCCGGCGACGCGGATGTCGACGCGGCTCAGCTGGGCGCCGCTCAGCCCGGACACGCGCCGCAGGATGGCGCCCTTGGCCGCCGTCGCCCGCTCCCACACGCTGCCGCCCGCGGCGGCGACGTCCTCGGGCCCCGCCACGGAGTCCAACTCCGGCACGGCGATGGGCGAGACGACGCGCAGGGCGAGGAGGCCGGCGTCGTCCGCCCAGGAGGCGCGGACGTCGGCGGGACGCACACCGAATTGCTCGGCCGTGGCCGCCTGCGCGAGGCTCGTGAGCGCCTGGGTGCTCACCCGGTTGTGCCCGGCGAGGGTGCTCACGAGGACGAGCGCCTTCCGTTCAGCGCGTCCCAGACGCGGCGGAGGTCGACTTTGCCCTCGACGACGCGGCCCAAGATCGCGCCGACGGCCATGAAGACGAGGGAACCGATGAAGCCCCATGCGCCGAACTGGAAGGACATATAGGCCACGAAGGCACCGATCGCGATACCCACCACTGTCAGATTCACAGCACCTCGATTCCGGCCGGTCCGGCCGACTGGGGGGAGGCGGAAGGCTTGGATTCTCCGATGAAGACGTCCGCGATCTCGACATTGACTTCGATGACCGCGAGCCCGGTGAGCTGCTCGACGGCGCGGTAGACGGCGGCGCGGACGTCGTCGGCGAGTTTCTGCAGGGGGACCCCGTACCTCGCCACGAGCGTCACATCCACGGCGGCTTGACTCGTTCCGGCCTCGGCCCGCACTCCGCTCACGTGGTCTGCACCGACCGCATCCCGGATGGCGCCGAGCGCACGCGACGGCCCGCTGCCAAGCGAATGCACTCCCGGCACCGCGCGGGCCGCCGCCGCGGCGACCTTCGCGACCGCCTGCTCGTTGATGACGGTGCGTCCAGTGGCCTCGGGCACGTCGACTGCGTACGCGGGCGGACCGGGCTGCACCTCGGGATGCTGCTCCATTCGGCTCCCTCGCTCGTGGCAGAACAGTGGACTCGATCCCACCCTAGTACGCGGGGACGACAGTGCCGAGGACAAAAGCGTTCCCCATCCTCGGCACCCGGTGCTTTGCTGCCATCAGGCAGGGGCGGCGGCGGTGGAGCGCCGAATCACGATGCTGGTCGACAAGTCGACGCGAGGGGGCGTCGAGCCCAATTCCGGCCGCCCCTGCCACGCGCGGGACCGGAACAGCAGGCCGACCGCCTCAGCTCCCATTTCGGCGATGGGCTGGTGCACCGTCGTCAAGGGAGGGCTCGCCCACTCCGCTTCCGGCACGTCGTCGAAGCCTACGACGCTCAGGTCGGTTGGAATCCCGAGGCCGGCTTCGGCGGCGGCATCGAGCACGCCGAGGGCCATGACATCGGAGCAGGCGAAGACCGCCGTGGGGCGCGTTCCGGCAGCCAACATGACCGCCGTCTCCTGCGCCGCCCGCTCCCGGCTCCAGTCCCCGTAGGCGACCTCGCAGTCCTCCACTCCGGCGTCGCGCAGCGCGGAGCGGAACCCGTCGATACGTGCGGTGCTGTAGAGGTGATCGCGCCCGCCGCCGACGACGCCGAAGCGGCGATGGCCGAGAGCAAGCAGGTGCTCGGCCGCAGACCGACCACCGTCCCAATTGGTCACTCCGACACTGGGGACGGCCGCGGCCGGCCGGCTCATCGGGGTGACGAGCACAATGGGGATCCGGGCGGCCGAGAGCACCGCAAGCTGCACGCTGGTGGGATCGACGAGAACCACGATCGCTCCATGCGAAGGGCGGCGGAGCAGGCGCGACACCCACTCTCCATCGTCCCGGGCGATGGTGATGACGACGTCGACGTTGGCCGCCGTCGCGGCCTGCTCGACCCCCACCAGCACACGGTTCGCCCAGCTTCCGTCGACGTGGTTCACCACCAGGTGAATGAGGGCCGGCGCGTCGGAGGAGACGGGCAACTTCGAGCGCGGGCGAGAAGCGGCCTTGGCGTAGCCGACCTCGCGCACCGCGGTCATGACCCGTTCTCGGGTGGAAGGCGAGACATCCGTCCCGCCCCTGAGCACCTTCGAGACCGTGGGCACGCTGGTGCCGGCGAGAGCGGCCACGTCCGAGAGGGTCGGCTGCTTATGGCGCTGATGCTCGGAAGTCGGCATGAAGCGAGCATAGCGCTATTTCTGATTGCGAAATTTTTCGTTGCCTCGAATGGCTTGCAGACTTCGTTACTGGCTTGCGAAGATCGGCAAGTCCAGTGGTTGGGGACGAAGGATTTGCGCAAATATCTACTGGGCTACCTACCCGCCAACCAGCTCCATCTGCTCAACGACGATCTCCGGCCGCGCCGGGAATGGAGGAACGATGACCCCCGTCGATCACACCGCAATGATTTCGCGAAGAGGACTTCTCGCCGGGGCGGGGGGACTTGCTGCCCTCGCTGCCCTGACGGCGTGCGGGTCGAGCGGAGGGGCGTCGGGAGGATCCTCTGGAACGATCAAGTTCTGGAACATGCCATGGGGAAATACCGAGTTCACCCAGCTCGACAAGGACATCACGCTCAAGTACGCGCCAGCGCAGGGTTTGCCGGCCGCCTCGTATCAGTCCGTCCAGTGGGCCAACTTCACCAGCACCTTCGCGTCGGCCGTCGCCTCGAAGACCGGACCGGCCGTCAGCAGCGGCAGTGGGACCCAAGCTTTCGAGTTCGCGGGACAGAACCAGATCGCGATGGCGGACAACCTGCTCGAATCCTGGAAGTCGTCCGGCCTCTACGACGACTTCCTCCCCGGTCTGATCGACACCATGAAGACCCCCCAAGGCCACGTGGCGGTGCCCTACAACCTCGACATGCGGGCGCTGTGGTACCGGAAGTCGCTGCTTGAGAAGGCCGGGGTGCAGCCGCCGACGGACTGGCAGTCGCACCTTGACGTGTGCGAGGCCCTCAAGAAGGCCGGCATGTTCGGATTCGGTATTGCCGCTGGTGCCCAGAGCAATGGATTCCAAGTGATCGTCGGCCTGATGATCAACAACGGCGGCGGCCTGTTCGACGAAAATCAGAAGCCGAATTGCGTGACGCCGGAGAATATCCAGGCCCTCGATTACATCGTGGAGATGGTCCGCAAGGGGTACATGGATCCAGGGAGTATCGGCTACTCGACGACCAACGCCCAATCCCAGTGGAAGAGCGACAGGTTCGCCATGGGCTTCGAAAGTCCTGGCCTCGCGCAGCAACTGGGAGGAACCGTGGCCAACGACATGATGGTCGGCGATCCGCTCGTCAGCGCCAAGGGCACCAAAGGCGCGCTGTACTTCCCGAACAACATCATGATGTACACAAACACCCCCAGCCAGCGCGGCTCCGAGGAATTCCTGACGTATTACTACAAGAACATGAGTGTGCTGTGGACCAAGAAAACTGGCCCGGGCCTTCCCGTTCTCAAATCAATCGCCTCGACCCCGGAATTCATGTCGGATCCCAATGCAGTCAAGATGGTCAACGTATGGCAGCCGATCTGCAAGACGTGGGCCGCGCCGGGCGGAAGCGCCCTCTTCGCCAACATCTCGGCGGTGGACAGCACGCCGGCAATGACGACCTTCGCGCAGAGTCTGCTCTCGCTCAAGGCGACCCCGAAGGAGGCGCTCACCACCCTCCAGGCCACGCTCGTCTCGACCATGAAATAGCGGTGAGGACCATGATCACAGCACGTCTCACCGTCAGCCCGCATTTCGTGGTCGGCCCCGTCAACCGGCGCCTGTTCGGCTCGTTCGTGGAACATCTCGGGCGATGCGTCTACGACGGCATCTACGAACCGGGCCACCCGAGCGCGGACGACGACGGCTTCCGCCGGGACGTCATCGAACTCGTCACCGAACTCGGAGTCTCCACGGTCCGCTATCCCGGCGGCAATTTTGTCTCCGGCTTCCGCTGGGAAGACAGCGTAGGGCCGCGCGATGAACGTCCTCGGAGGCTGGACTTGGCGTGGCACTCGACCGAGACGAACGAAGTCGGATTGCATGAATTCGCCGCATGGCTCGAGAAGGTCGGCAGCGAGCTCATGCTCGCGGTGAACCTCGGAACGCGAGGCGTCCTCGAAGCCCTGGACCTCCTGGAATACGCCAATGTCCGCTCGGGCACCGCGCTTTCCGAGCGGCGCGCGTTCAACGGGCGCGCCGAGCCCTTTGGCATCTCAATGTGGTGCTTGGGCAACGAAATGGACGGGCCGTGGCAGCTCGGGCACCGGTCGGCGACCGACTACGGGAAGATCGCGTCCCAGACCGCCAAGGCCATGCGGCAGCTCGATCCGTCGGTGGAACTCGTCGTCTGCGGTTCGTCGAGCGCGCATATGCCCACCTTCGGGGACTGGGAACGAGAAGTGCTCAGCCACACGTACGACGACGTCGACTACATTTCGTGCCACGCCTATTACCAGGAGAAGAACGGCGACTTGGGCTCGTTCTTGGCATCCGCGGTGGATATGGACAGGTTCATCGAATCCGTCATTGCGACGGCGGACCACGTGAAGGCCGCGAAGCGCTCCGACAAGACCATCAGTATTTCGTTCGACGAGTGGAATGTCTGGTACCTCGACCGCTTCCAGAATGAAGAAAAGATCGCAGGCATCGACAACTGGCCGGTCGCCCCGCGCCTGCTGGAGGACTCCTACTCCGTGGCGGACGCCGTCGTCGTCGGGAATCTCCTCATCTCACTCCTCAAGCACGCGGACCGCGTCACCTCCGCCTCGTTGGCACAACTCGTCAATGTGATCGCGCCGATCATGACGGAACCTGGGGGCCCGGCGTGGCGCCAGACGACGTTCTTTCCCTTCGCCCTGACCTCACAGCTGGCCGCCGGAGAGGTGCTCGCCACGAAGCTGCAGTCGCCGTACTACGACACGGAGCTGTACGGAAGCGTCCCGCTCGTGGACGCGGTCGCAACACACGACAGCTCGACCGCGACCAGCGCCGTCTTCCTTGTCAACAGATCCCAGGACGCGGAAGTTGCGATGACGGTCGACCTGACCGGGTTCGATGGAACCATCCTGCTGGACGCCCAAACGCTCTCGGATCCCGACCCCTCCGCGCGAAACACCCTCGACAATCCCGAGAGGGTGGGGCTATCCCCCAACAAGACGGCAATGGTCAGGGACAGTTCAGTCACTGTCACGCTTCCGCCTGTTTCCTGGACGGTCCTGAGCCTCGGCTGAATGGGCCCCGCAGAATCGAGTACTTGCAAGTGTGGTAAACGAGTACGGCGGGCTCTGAGAGTGAATACATGGAAAGGAACCGCGCGGCGATCGGCCGCCCAATGGCCGCGGCCAGGCTGCGGGTCGCAGCCGCGGCTGCGGCCATGGCGTTGGCCCTGACTGCTGCTGCGACCGGACCAGCCCGCGCGGATGACCTCGACAACCAGAAGGCGAACCTGGACCACCAGGCCCAGCAGGTCCAGTCCTCGCTCGAATTCCTTGACGGGCGCATCGCGCAGGCAGCGTCGGACCTCGCCAACTACCGTGCGCAGTTGCCCGGGGCGCAGCAGGCGCTGCTCGAGGCCCAAGGCCGTGCAGCCGCCGCCACCAAAGAGGCGGAAGCCCTCGCCGTCCGTGTTGACGCGGCCCAGCAGGACAAGGCCAAAATCACCCAGCAGCTCAACGAAGAGCGTGGCAAGGCCGACGACACCAAGAAGCTCATCGGACAGATCGCGACGCAGGCCTACAAGTCGGGTGGGGTGCCCTCGGATCTGAGTCTCCTCTTCGGCAACTCGGGCAGCGGAAGCCTCACGGGCGGCGTCGACCTCGCCGATCAGGCGATCCGAACGCAGAACGCGGAGCTCGCGAGCCTCAACCAGCAGAGCGCGGCCAACGTCAATCTGGAGGCCAGACTCGAGGCCGTCGAGGAGCAGATCCGCGATCTCAAAGCCCAGGCGGACGCAGCGCTCGCGCGCGAACAGGCGGCTCGCGATGACGCCGCGGCCAAGAAGGCCGCCATCGACAATCTCGTCGCGGACGCAGACCGTCTCAATCAGGACCTCGAGGCTCAGCGGCCGGCGATCCAGAAGCAGATCGCGAACGTCAAGTCGGAGCAGGACGGCGTGGCCTCGCAGATCGCGGATCGTGACCGTCGCCTCCGCGAGCAATGGCTCGCTGAGCAGGCGGCCCGCCGCCAGTCCACCGATCTCGGCTCGCCGTCCGCATTCGGCCTCCGCCACCCATTCGCCTACGACATCCCGATCACCTCGGGCTTCGGATGGCGGGCGACGCCGCCCGGAACCATCGACTTCTTCGGCACCGGCGGCTACATGCACACAGGGATCGACTTCGGGGCCCCGTGCGGGACCCCCGTGTACGCGGCGGCGGCCGGGACCGTCACGGTCGGCGGCTGGACCACGGGCGGTGGCGGCTGGACTGTCCAGATCTCCCACGGAGTCGTCCAGGGGAATGCGCTGACCACCGTGTACTACCACAACTCGAACGTGGTCGTGTCTCCGGGGCAGAGCGTGACCCAAGGACAGCTCATCGCCTACTCGGGCAGCACGGGCAACTCCACGGGGTGCCATGCGCACTTCGAGACGTGGCTCAACGGGACACCCGTGGATCCGATGACCCTGCTCTGAGACAGAAGCGATGATCGCTGAACAGCCCGCCGACCGGGCTCGGCGGCTACTGAACCCGGGGTGAGGCGGAGTCGAGAGAGGTCTCGAAGGTCTGGACGTAGTCGATGGCGGCCTGCAGGGCGTCTCTGAGCGGGGTCGTGTTCCGCTGGACCTGGGAGAGGAGCATGCCGCCCTGGAACGCCGAAAGCAGCAGGTTGGCCAGGCGCACGGGATCGGCGTCGGCGCTGATGCGGCCGAGTTTCTGCATGCGCTGGAGACCGTCGCGGAAGATGTCCCCCCACTGCTCGAACGCCTTTGCGAGCTCATCGTGGACGTCGAGGTCGGTCTTGATGATCTCGCTCGCGAGGGACCCGAGGGTGCAGCCTTCCTGATGCGCGCGCTCGAAGCCGACATAGAAGTCTGCCCAGTCCCGCAACGCGTCCAGGCTGTCGAAGCTGGCGAACCGCTCGCTGCGATGGAACGAGAGAACCCGTTCCGCACGCCATTCGATGACCGCTAGGACGAGGCTCTCCTTGGTCGGGAAGTAGTGGTTGAGCTGGGACCCGCTGACGCCGGCGGCCCGTCGGAGCTGCTCGTTGTTCGTCGCATGAACACCCTTGGTGTAGATGAGCTCGGCAGCGTGCTCAAGGATCCGCTCACGCGTCGCCTGCCCCTTGTCGGTGAGCTTCCGCGGCTCCCGGACCCCTGCACTGGCTTTCATGCTTCCTAGTGTAAGGCAAGAGTGGGCTTGACAGCCCACTCTTAAGGCGCTTAATGGAGGAACTGGGCTGGCAAGCCCAAAAAATCGGATCCATGGGTCGCGATCACGGTTTACAGACCGCCGCTCATTCCCGGCCCCTAGGAGGTGTCTGCTGTGCCAAGACCGAACGTGCCTGTCGAGCTAGGACCAGGGAAAGCACGGATTGGCCGGGGCGAATCGCTATGGACGGCCTTCGCCTCGGCGGTGGTCGCTTTGCTGGCGTCATTCGCCACGGTGGGATCGACGATTCCGCTGTTCAACATCTATAGGGCTCAGGACGGGTTCAACAGCGCCGACATCTCCCTGACGGTGGTCGCCTACTCGGTCGGGACCCTCGGGACATTGTTGGTCATGGGCTGGCTGTCCAACTATGCAGGCAGGCGACCGGTTTCCATCGCCAGCCTCGCCCTCCTGGTTGCGGGAACCCTGACGCTGTTGAACGTGCACCACATCGGCATCCTGATCGCCGGTCGGCTGCTGATGGGGCTCGGTGCGGGGCTGGCCAGCAGCAGCCTTACCTCCTACATCGTCGACGCGGCCCCGGCGAAGCCGGCCTGGCTGGCCTCCGTGGCCTCCAGCCAGACGGTCATGCTCGGGCTGGCCGTGGGCGCCGTAGTATCCGGTGCCCTGGTCCAGCTCGGACCCTGGCCGCGCGGCCTCGTGTACCTCGTCGACATCGGCTTCCTCCTGCTCGCAGCGCTGATGATCGCTGTCAGCCCCGAAACCGTGACCCGGACACGGGGCGGTTGGGGGTCACTGCGGCCCAGCGTCCGCCTGCCGGTCGGAGTCAGGCATCTGCTCCCCGTTGCGGCCGCGGTCTTCCTCGCTACCTGGGCAACTGGAGCCTTCTATCAGGCCTTTGTGCCCGCACTGGTCCAAGACCAGCTCCGAACCAGCAGCCCGCTCGTGCTCGGCCTGGTGTTCGCCGCGTACATGGGCTCGAGCGCCTTGGGGGCTCCCATCGGCGGCCGGTTCACAGAGGCTGGAGCTCAGCGGATCGGCATGGCCGGATTCCTGGTGGGGTGGATCGGCCTCATCACCGCGATCGCCACAGGGGCACTGCCGCTGTTCATCGCGGCAACCGTCCTCGCCGGGGCTGGCCAGGGCATCGCTATCAGCGCCGCCACCGGGGCCCTCCTGCACGGCGGAACCTCGGCCGACCGGGCACCGATCCTCGCCGTGGTCTACCTCATCTCCTACAGCGGGGCGACCGCCCCCAGCCTCATCTCGGCTCAGCTCTCCGGAGCCTTCTCGCTGCCGCAGCTCGCACTCGGATACGGGGGCCTCGCGCTCCTCGCCGCGCTGTTCACGGCCCTCTCCGCGCACAATCCCCGCACACCAGCGATTAACGACCAGCGCGTCGCAGCAGAGAGCCCCCGCCAATGAATGTCAGTGCGCTGACGCTCATCCCGGATAACCCGGCATATTCGCTTCAACTTTCCACCCAGAGATACCGAAAGAGGAGAAAACAATGAAAGCCATCGTGGCAACAGACAAGACTGCAGGACTCGCCGGGATGACACTGGCCGATCGCCCCGAGCCGACGGCGGCCATCAATGACGTGATCGTCCAAGTCCATGCCTCGGGGTTCGTCCCGACCGAGATGGACTGGCCGTCCACCTGGACGGACCGCGCCGGCCACGACAAGACGCCGTCAATCCCCGGACATGAGGTGGCCGGAGTGGTCAGCGCCCTCGGCTACGGCACGACCGGGCTGTCCGTCGGGCAGCGCGTCTTCGGCCTCGCGGACTGGCATCGCGACGGAACCCTCGCCGAGTATGTGGCCATCGAAGCACGCAACCTCGCCCCGCTGCCAGGCGACGTGGACTTCACGGTAGCCGCATCCCTGCCCATATCAGGCCTGACCGCATGGCAGGGCCTGTTCCAGCACGGCCGCCTGCAGGCCGGCCAGACAGTCCTTGCCCACGGCGCGGCCGGGGCGGTCGGGACGATGGTGACACAGCTCGCCCGTGAGGCGGGTGCCTATGTCATCGGCACAGGCCGTGCGGCCGACCGTGAGAAGGCGCTCGACTTCGGAGCGCACGAGTTCCTCGACCTCGAGAACGATGCGCTCGACGCTCTCGGCGGCGTCGACCTGGTCTTCGATGTCATCGGAGGCGACATCCAGAAGCGATCCGCGGCCCTGATCAACCCCGGGGGAACGCTGGTGTCCATCGTCGGGCCGGTCGAGGCCCGCCCGGCCGACGGCCTGGCGGTCGACTTCGTTGTCGAAACTGATCGCGCCGAGCTGGTCGAGATCGTGCAGCGGGTCCGCGACGGCCGACTGCGGACGAACATCGACAGCATCGCGCCCCTCGACCAGGCGGTCTCCGCCCTGAACCCCACCGTCCGCCGCAAGGGAAAGACGATCATCAGCATCCGCCCTAACAGGTGAAGTCGGTGGACCGGCGACGGATGCCCCTCCAAGTCACAGCCTGAAATACCAAACCGGTGCGCATGCCGCCAGTGCGCAAGCGATTTGGACAATCAGGACAATCAGCCCTTCTCTTGGTCTCCGGGGCACCCACCGGACCGCGAAAGCTGCGATCAACACGACCTCCACGACGAGCCAGATCTGGAAGATGTGCGCTGCTGCGCCTTCATCCGACTGACGCGAAACACCCGTGCCGGTCAGAGTGGCAACAATCATCACCAGGACCGTCAGCGACATCACGATCGGTCCCCAAGCACCTGGGCGCCTGACGATCTGGCTCTGATTCACCCGTGCCCTTCCCTATGCGCTGGCAAAATGCGCTCGGTGCAGGTGGCCTGCCTCCTTTCATTGTCAGGGATGCGGGCGGGCCTGTCAGCTGTTCTGCTTGAGGGCGGCGCTGAGGAGCGTGAACAGCTCGTCGTCGACGTCCTCTGAGGACCGCAGCCGGACCCGCCATGCGAACGGGTCGTCGGCGCGCACGCGGATGGGCTCGAGCCGTTCGGGTGTGGGCCCTTGCCAGCGGAAGGTGATGTCGACGGCGGACTTGGTTGCCGCTGTGACCTGGGCGAACTTCCGCCTGGGCGAGAGAAGCGAGACGTACCCTTTCCGCAGCTGGATCGCGACGCCGTCGGCCGTCTCAGCCCAGGCGAGGATCGCCTCGGCGAGGGGCCTGAGGTGATCTCGGTCAGCGTACTGGCCCTCGAGGAGCTCGTCTGCGTCCCTGAGCATGAACTCGGGATAGCCGAACACTTCCCACGAGACGGCGTACTGGGCGTAGCCGGTGACGCCCTGTTCGTCCCGGAGCCATGCGCCGAGCGCGGCATTGTCCCTGAAGCCCTGCTGTCGGGCGCGGTCAGCCCACCAGTGGATGTCATGGCCCGTCTTCCGCAGCAGCAGGGACTGATTCCACTCGATCATGCCCTTCCAGGTCCGCGGTGCTTCGCCCATGGAATCGAGGCTATGCGATGGGAGCGGTCACCCTCCAATGGTGCCGATCCTTCCGGCGCGGAATCGCAGGTGGGACGCTGAGGGCATGGAGAGCGATTCTGGCCCCCTCGTAGTTGGCCTGCGGGACCTCTCGTCCGGAGATGTGGCCTTGGCGGGAGGAAAGGGAGCGAATCTCGGCGAACTCGTCCGCGGTGGGTTTCCGGTGCCGGACGGCTTTGTGCTCACGACCGCGGCCTACAGGATTGCCGCCGCTCAGGCCTACGCGGACCCCAATGATCCGCAAGGTGCCGCTGAGAGGCTCCGCGCGGTTGCCGTTCCTCCGATCGTTGCCGAGGGACTGCTCGAGGCCTACCACGCGCTGGGATCGGTGCCCGTCGCTGTCCGCTCGTCGGCCACGGCGGAGGATCTGCCAGAGGCGAGCTTTGCCGGGCAGCACGATACGTATCTTGGAATCGTCGGCGACGACGCGCTTCTCGACGCCACGCGCCGATGCTGGGCCTCCCTCTGGACGGACCGGGCGGTCGCTTACCGGCGTGCGAACGCGATCGATGCACGGGGCGTCGCCCTGGCGGTCGTCGTCCAGAAGATGGTGGACGCGACCGCCGCCGGCGTGCTGTTCACCGCTGATCCCCTCACCGGAACACGGCGGCGGGCCGCGGTCGATGCGGTTCCCGGCCTTGCCGAGGCCCTGGTGTCGGGGGAGGTCACCCCGGACCACTACGCCGTCGACACTGCGAAGGGCTCAGTCGTCCGCAGTCGGATCTCCGGCAGCGTCCCCGTCCTCGGCGGGCACGAACTCGCGGAGCTTGCCGCCGTCGGCGACCGCGTCGAGGGGCTGTTCGGTGCCCCGCAGGACATCGAGTTCGCACTCGATGCCGAGCGCCGGCCTTGGCTCGTGCAGTCGAGGAATATCACCACGCTGTACCCGCTGCCCGCCGGGGCGCCCGACCCCGCGCGCGATCTGCGCGTCTATCTCTCCGCGAATGTGGTCCAGGGGTACTTCGAGCCGATCACGCCCATGGGGATGCAGTTCTTCCGCCTCCTGGGCTCTGGCATGTCGGGCGCGCTTGGCGGACGGTCGCGCGGGGCCATCGCGCCGCGGGATGTGGCGGCTGGCCCGTCGATGGTGGTCGAAGCCGCGATGCGCCTCCACGTCGACGTCACGGGTCCGCTGCGGGATCCGATCGGACACCGATTGCTCCGCCTCGTGGCCGGCGTCGCCGAATCGCGGAGTTCGGCCCTGCTCGCCGTCCTCGCCAACGATCCGCGATTCAGTCCTCGGAGCCGCTCGAAGGCTTCCTCCCTGCGGCGAATCGCCGAGCCTCTGCTGCGTCTGGGAGTACCGCCCCGGGCCCTCCGCACCCTCCTTGTCCCGGGCCGAGCACCGAGGCGGCTCTCCCGCGAACTCGATGCCATCGCGCGCCCCCTGATGCCTACCGATGGGGATGCGAGCGCTCATCTTGATGCCGTGGAACGGCTGGTGGTCGAAGCGCCGCCCCGCATGTTCCCACGATTCGTCGGCACGCTCGCCCCGGCGATGCTCTCGCTGGGACTTGCCGGCCGGCTCCTGGGCGGGCGTGCGAGCCCAGACGAGCTCAGGACCGTGACGCGCGGCGCGCCGCGGAATCCCACGACCGAGATGGACTTGGCGCTCTGGCAGGTCGGCGCCACAGCACGACGCGACCCTTCATCGAGGACGGCGCTGATCGATCGCCCGCCCATCGAACTCGCCCAGGACTACCGGGCCGGATCGCTTCCGCCTGTGCTGCAGACAGCGCTCGCCGACTTCCTGTCGCGCTATGGCTTCCGCTGCATCAGTGAAATAGACATCGGCACGCCACGCTGGTCCGAGGACCCGACCCACCTCCTGGGAGCACTGGCCAACTATGTGCGCCTCGGCAACGAGCTGCCCGACCCCGAGGCTCAGTTCGCCAAGGGCGCCCGGGAAGCAGATGCCATGGTCGAGGAGCTGCTCGGCCGGGTGCACGGGGCGCGGCGGGCCGCCCTCCGCCTCGCGCTGCGGCGCGTGCGCTTGCTCATCGGCATGAGAGAAGCACCCAAGTTCCATCTCATCCGGCTCCTTGCCAGCCCCGCTCGCGAACTGTTGAAGCCTGTAGGGGCACAGCTCGCAGAAGACCACCGGATCGACGACCCCTCCGACGTGTACTTCCTCACGGTCCCCGAGGCCAGGCGCGCCCTTGCGGGGCAGGACCTGCGCGCCGTCGTAGCCGAGAGGCGCGCGGTCTTCGCGCGTGAACGGAAGCGGAAGCACATCCCGCGAGTACTGCTCTCCGACGGAACCGACGTCGAAGCGATGATCGGCGCCAGTGCAGGCGGGGACCTCACGGGCACACCGGCCTCACCCGGTGTGGTCACCGGCCGAGCGCGCGTGATCCTCTCTCCCGAAGGCGCCCGCCTCGAGCCCGGGGAAATCCTCGTGGCCCCCTCCACGAATCCGGGATGGACCCCCCTCTTCCTCACGGCAGGCGGTTTGGTCATGGAGATGGGCGGGGCGATGTCCCACGGGGCCGTCGTCGCCCGCGAATACGGGATCCCTGCAGCAGTCGGCGTCCCGGGGGCCACCGAAAGGATCAGGACCGGGACGATTGTGACCGTAGACGGCTCGCGTGGCACGGTCTCCCTCGACGAGGCGGCACCCTAAGACCCGGGGCCACATCAATCCCCAGGGTCCGCCCCGCGGTCAGGCGGGCTGCGCCTCGAGGATCGCCTTGAGCCGCCTGAGGTCCTTGGCAGTGCTGGCCCGGACCATGAGAGCCATCAGCGGGTTGGCGATCGCCCCGATGCCTTTTGGCCCGCCCTCGTTCCGCAGCGTCATGAGAGTGCCGCCCCCGGTGTCCTTCCACTCATAGGTGGTCCGCATGGGGAAGGGTCCTTCAGCGGTTGCCATGACGAGCCGCTGCCCGGCGACGAAGTCCTCGACGCGATAGGTGTATTTCAGGGTGCGTCCCATGAATCTGGCCGTGAAGTCGACTTCGCTGCCCCGAGCGAGAGGCTCCGAGGTCCGTTTTTCGGCGGCGATGATGTTCTGATACCACTCCGCGGCGGTATCAGGGTTGGCCGCATAGGCCGCGACTTCGGCCCGTGGCCGCCTGATGACGACGGCGACCGTCACGTCGATCATGCGCCCCTCCCGCGGTGGAGGCGACCGGACGTTTCCCTGTGGTCGCCCGTAGGGATTTTCTCTGCCTCTGAGCATACGTCCGAGCGGGTCTGGGACCGAGGTGGCCGCGCCTTCCGAGCGGACCCCCGCTCCCGCGGGGGGTCCTTCCAGGTGTGGCTCCCACCGGCGGCGGTCGGGCGACCTTTCGATTCTCGCGGATTTAATGGCCCAAATATGCCCCAGATCGGACTCGGCATGGAGCAACGGAACCGGCTTCCAGCCGGGTCACTGGTTCGGTCCGCACCACTCGAGTCCTAGTGGAGGTCGTCTCAGGGCGTGACTCACACGTCCAGACACTCGTTGATTTGGATCGTGCCGCCGAGGGAGAGGAACGGATGGCCGGCGAGGAGTTCGCGGACCTCCGAAACGGACCGCGCCTCGACGATCGTGTAGCCGTCGATCTCCACCGGCTCGACCGGTGCACCCGTGGCAGACATCTGCCCGGCATCGTAGAGCGGCGACCCGAAGTCCACCATCGCGCGCCCGAGCGACTTCTCTGCCCACGCGCGGAAGGCCCGCCGCTGCTCGGCAGCGGTGTCGATGTCCGGATAGGGGAACCCGTGATACGTGATGAGGTAGCGCGGCACGTTCAGACCTCAAGCCAATCGGTGAGTTGCGTCATATGGCCAGGAGCTATGGACTGCGGGCCACCGGGGAAGCTGCTCTGTAGGCGAGCGAGCGCGCGTCGACGAACAGGAGCCAGCCGATATCGAGCGGCCGCAGCGGGCCGGCCGTCCAGGAGGAGAGGTGGGCCGAAGCCGCCACTCAATCGACCCCGGCTCGTCTCGGCCCGTAGCCAAAGCGCGCCTTGAAGGACCCCGGTGTTCGTCGGTTGGCAGGGCGTGTCGTGGTATTCGGTGAGGAAGCGGGCCATGGGATGTCCTTCCGCCGCTGTGCCGCAACCGTACCGCTCTTCCGCTCAAGAGTGGAGAGCCGGCGCGATCCGGCAAGAACCGCGATCCGGCGAGAAAGACGCAGCGGGAGTGCCCTGATGCCGATGAGCATGCAGACCGGGATAAAGTCCGAAATTGCAAACCTGCGGAAGAATGGAACCCAAGCGCCGCTTGCTGCCTTCCTCCAAGTGCACGCTCGGCGACCTCGCAGAAGCCTCGGCTGTCAACGGTCCTCATCGGCGGCAGGGCTGCAACCGATGCGACATCACGGTTGCGGCCTAGGTGTAGGCGGTGTCTCACCCACAGATGCGCCACACTCTGTCGCACATACGGCCGGGCCAGGCGGGGCAACTCTGGGTGACGGATGCCGCACCACTCGCGGGCGGCTTGACGTAATCTCCATTACGTAAAGTAAAAGATTCAAGCATTCTCAGCATCGGCGAGATTGAACCTTTGACTGGGCCGTGGATGAGATGACGCGCACCGGCCTCTCTTCGGACTCGGTGTGCCAACGGCGCTGACTAGATTGCCGACCTCCGATGCCCGGTAAAGCTTGGGCCAAGGAACTCACGTGAGTGGCAGCAGCAGCCGTTCGTCGCGCAGGCGAACGGCTGCTGCGTCCTGAGTACCAGGTTCGACAGGGTGGGACTCAACTCCTCTCCGGAGTTCTAGCGCTCGAGGACGAAGGCGAGGATGAAGAACACAGGCACGACGGCGAGAAGGACGAAGGCGGCGATCTCGTCCCACCGATGCGGCCCCATCATCAACCTCACGCCCGGTCAGACTGATGGGGAATCATGCCCACGTCGATCGCCCTAGTGCGCGAGGCTCAGGTCTTCTTGGCTGAGCGGAACTCCCGGGAACTCGACGAGGGCGAGCATGGGAAGGCTGAGGATGCTGGCGCGGCTGCCTTCGTCGTTGTAGAGGTCGCCCGCGCGGCCGCGCATGCCGCCTCGCTCGGAGAGCAGGGCGCGGATCCTCTCGCCGGCTGCTGGGTCCTCGAGCCATTCGCCGAAGGTGGAGAAGGGGGTGAGTTCGGGGCGCACCATGATTCCCGGGATGTCGGCCTCGGTCTGGAGGCGGATGTCTCGGGAGGAGGAGCCGATGCTGATCGTGGCCCGCCCCCCTTCGTGGATCCAGGCGTTGGCGGACGGGTGCCAATGCTGCAGGTCTTCCCGGTTCACTGTGATGGTGACGCGTCGGGACTCCCCTGGTGCAAGGCGTATCTTGCGCCATCCCCGCAGCTCCTGCGGAGGGAGGTCGAGGGTGCTGCCGTGGTCTTCCACGTACAGCTGGGCGACTTCCGCTCCGTGGTGCTTGCCGGAGTTCGTGAGGGTGAATTCGGCTGTGAAGGCTACGGGGTCCTCGAGGGGCTTCAGCGAGATCGTCGGGTCGGAGTAGTCGAACGTAGTGTAGGAGAGGCCGTGGCCGAAGGGGTGTTCGACCTCGAGCTTGCGTGCGTCGTAGTAGCGGTAGCCGACATAGACGCCTTCTCCGTACCGTACGTGCCCGTGTTCCCCTGGGAAATTGAGGTAGGCGGGGGTGTCTTCGAGCCGGAGCGGGATGGTTTCGGCGAGCTTCCCGGAGGGGTTCACGTCGCCGAGCAGGACATCGGCGACGGCGTCGCCGTGCGCCTCGCCGGTGAGCCAGAACTCCACGACGGCGTCTGCACTCTCCCGCCATTCCTTGGTCGTGATGGCTGAGCCGTTGACGAGGGCGACGACAACCGTCCCCCGGGTGCTGGCCGAGAGCTCCCGGATCAGGTCGATCTGGTCATCTGGGAGCGAGAGGGCGCTCCGATCGCGGCCTTCTGCCTCGGCGGCGGGAGGAAGTCCGGCCACGACAAGGACAGTGTCGGCCTGGCGCGAGAGCTCGGCCGCTTCCTCGAGGAGGAGGCCGCTTGGCATGCCGTCGAGGGTGTAGCCGGGAGCGAACTGCAGGTCCGTTCCCGCCGACGCGGCCCGCTGCGATAGGGCCTCGAGGATTGAGGTCGACCGGTACGAGTTGACGAGCGAGCTGCCGGCGCCTTGGAACCTCGGGGTGCGTGCGAGCTCGCCGACGACGGCGACGCTGCTCCCTTGGGCGAAGTGCAGGGGAAGAGCCTGGCGATTGTTTGCCAGAAGCACGGCGGACTCCCCGGCGGCCCGCCGGGCCAGGCTGTAGTGCTCCTCGTAGTCGATGACGGGAGGGGCGGATCGGGGCCGGGTCCGGTCCGCGAGCCGCCCGAGGGCTTCGGCCGCGCGGGCCAGTGCCGTTTCGTCGAGCTCACCGGCGGCGAGTGCCGCTGCCGGCCGGGGGTCGTCCGGGCGGCCGGGCATGCGGAGGTCGAGGCCGGCTGCGAGCGAGGAGACGGGGTTGTGGACGGCTCCCCAGTCCGAGACGACGACGCCGTCGAAGCCCCATTCGCCCCTGAGCACCTCGGTCAGGAGCCATCGGCTCTCGGAGGCGTAGGTTCCGTTGATGCGGTTGTAGGAGGTCATGATCGCCCAGGGGCTGGCGTCCCGGATGGCTATCTGGAAGCCTCGCAGGTAGATCTCGCGCAGGGTCCGCTCGTCGACGTCCACGCTCACGCGCTGCCTGTCCGTCTCCTGGTTGTTGGCGGCGAAGTGCTTGATGCAGGCGGCGACGCCTTGGGACTGGATCCCGGCGACGGCGGCCCCTGCGAGGGCGCCGGCGAGCAGCGGGTCCTCTGAGTAGTACTCGAAGTTGCGGCCGCACAGGGGGCTGCGCTTGATGTTCATCCCCGGCCCGAGCACGACGTCGACTCCGGCTGCGCGGGCCTCGGCCCCCAGGGCGGTGCCCACTTCGGCGATGAGCTCCGGGTCCCATGACGATGCGAGGGCGACCGCCGGTGGGAAGCACGTCGCGGGAGCGCTCCGTCCGAGGCCGAGGTGGTCGGGGTCGTCGTCGTCCTGGACGCGGAGGCCGTGGGGCCCGTCTGCGAGGCGGAGTCCGCGGAGTCCGACCTCCGGGATCGGGTGTGTGGTCCAATACCCTGCCCCGGTGGTCAGGAGGAGTCGGTCGTTCGTGCTCGGGCTCAAGGGTCTGTCCTTCGGTGGGCTGTGGAGTGGGGGCCGGGGCTGCTATCTCACGCGGCGGATGAACGTGACGAACAGCGCTCCCAGCATTGCGAGGACGGCGGCGCTGAGGTAGAGGCTCGTGTAGTTGGCGGCGGCTCCTGTGGCGCCGATGGCCAGGAGTGCCGGGGCGATCATTGGCGCAATGGTCTGCGGAATGGTGGAGGAGAGATTGAAGACTCCCATTCCCTTGCCGGCCTCCGAGGTGCTGTCAGGAAGCACCTGTGCGACCAGGGCGTAGTCCACCCCCATGTAGAGCCCGTTGCCGAGGCCGGCCAGGGCAATGCCGATGAGGAATCCCTCGACCGTGGCGGAGAACGCGACCACGAGCATGGCCGCGACGAACAGCAGCGACGCCAGCACGACGAAGACCTTGCGCCGTCCCAGCCTGTCGGAGAGCCAGCCGCCCGAGATGCTCGAGACCGCGACTCCGACTGCCAGGACGAACATGGCAAGGGTCAGGATGGGCGCCACGCTGGCAGTGGTGTAGCCAAGGTGGTCGATGAGGAAATACGTCTTGTAGGTAGTCAGGAGATACAGCGACGTCCAGACGAGGAAGCGGCCGATCCAGGCGAATCCGAAGTCGCGGTGCCGGAACGGGTTGATCCACAGGGAGCCAATCAGGCTCGCCGCAGTGATTCGGCCGACCTCCTCACGCGTACGTTGGGCCTCCCTGAGCGTGAGCACGAAGGGCAGCAGCAGGGCGCCGCCGAGGACCGCGGGGACGATGAACATCGCTGCCCCGGTCGTTCCCACGATCTGGATCAGGAAGGTGCCCGCGACAACCCCGACTTGGCCGGTCATGCCCATGAAGCCCGAGACCCGCCCCCGCAGCCCCTCCGGGACCCTTTCGGGCAGGATCGCTATCAGCGCCGCGACCGAGGCATTGAAGGCGATCTGGGCCACGGCCCAACCGGCGGCCACCATGGCGACGGTGGGAGCGAGCCCTATGCCGAGTACGGCGAGAACCCCGATGGTGAAACCAGCGAGGATGAACGGCTTGCGCTGGCCGAAGCGCGAGGTCGACCTGTCGCTCAGTGCCCCGAACAGGGGGTTGGCGAAAAGGGCGCACGCCGCCCCGACGCTGGCGACAAGGGCCAGGGACGCTGCCTTGCCGGTCGGGTCGATCTGCCCGACCCGGAGCGCGAGTGTCACCGAGGCGGGGGTGATGAGCGCGACCCAGAGCCCGGTCAGCGCCGCAATGTACTTGATGACGAACCAGGCGCCCACGCGCTGGCCCGTCACTCTCAGATTCCGTTCGGGGACGGTCTCGGCGATGCGGACCGCGCCTGGCGCCGTTGCTGCCTCAGACATGACACTCCTTTGTGTTCGGGTGTTCGGGTTCTTTCGACGACGAGGCCTTCCAGAACATACTGGTCGACCGACCTGTATGTTAGCCCGTGTGAGACGCCTCACGCAATCTTGGGATTTTTGACTGAGCCCCGCGAAGGAGTCCTTGGAACCAGAATGATCCCGGGGAGGCTGTCCGGGCATCGAACCCGCCTTGTCCGATGAGGCAGGCGGGCTGACGGTATGGACTAGCGCCTGCGGAGGCGGCTACTCCCGTCTAGCCAGCGATCCGCTGGATTTCCGCTTCTGCCATCCGGGCGAGGAGGCGCACTCCTCCTACTAGATCCACCTCTGGGTCCCGGAGCCACTGCATCTGGAGCCCATCCATCCCCGCGTAGACGGTGCGCACGAGCAGGGCCAGCCGGGAGATCGCTTCCGGATCGGTGACACCTTGCGAGCGGGCAATCGCATTGGTCATACCGGTGGTGACGATGGCATAGCGTTCACGGAAGAAGCGAGCGGCGGGATGGGACTCGGTCAGGGACTCCCCGCTCATGACCGAGAAGAACCTCACCAGGTGCGGATCTGCGGCGTTCTTGGCCGTCACCCGGACGATCTCCTCCGAGAACGTGGTCTCACCGCGTTCGATTGCCTCGAGATCCGGCCGGGTGGCCGAGCGCGGGTAGTGGGATTCGAGTGCCTCCGCGAGCAGCCTGTCCTTGGTCCCGAAGTGGTAGTGCAGGGCCGACTGGACAACGCCTGATCGCTTCGCGATCTGGCTGAGGGAACAGCCGTCGTAGCCATGCTCGCCGAACAGCTGTATCGCCGTGTCCAACACGGCCTTGCGCGTCTGTTCACCCTTGATGGCGATGCTTTCCGCCCGTGGCGACATTCCTCTCCCCTCCCGGTCCCCTTCAAGCCTATGCGAGCCCGCGTCAACATCGCCCACAGGTCCCCCTCCAGCCCCTCTGGGCAAGACGGGCGGAAGGCGCACGGATTCCGGCTCGCACTTCTGGCAAGGGACCCCCAGGTGTACCGCGCGACCATTCACCTCCGCCCGGGCGGTTCCGACAGGTGTCAGAACCGCCCCAGGCCCTGCGGCACAGGCTCCACGAACGGACCGGGTACGCGGCCGCCCCGAGGTCCAAGTCCACCACCGCCTGGCCCCGCCGTTCGGCGGCGGAGTTGCCACCCGCGGCTGCTGACTGGGGCGCCATCCGTCTCGTCCTGTCATGCACGCTCCCGGCCACGGGGAGGCTTGATGCCTCTCCCTCCTGCCGAGGGAGGCAGACCATTTTCCGCTGAGTGAGACAAGGCCTGTGGCGTGGATCATGGAAAGGGTCTACTTGCGGTCAGGCGGGTCGCCCCTGGACCTCGAATTCGAGGATCGGCGGTCCCGCACCCCACCCGCTAGGACGGCTTCGGCTGGCGTAGACAAGGAAGTTCATGCCATGGATCCACATCGCCGTTGGATCGTCAGCCTGTGTTGGCTGACTGTTGTTTTCGAGGGATACGACCTCGTTGCGCTCGGCGCTGCCATCCCGACGCTCCTGGACACGAAGTTTGGAGGCATCGACGCCGCTAGTGCGACGTTCGTCGCCACTATTTCGTCCGTGGGCGTCGGGGTGGGCGCGGCGCTGATCGGCCCGATCTCTGACCGTTACGGTCGGCGCATCCCCTTGATCGCCTGCGTTCTGGCCTTCTCCGTGTTCACGATCCTGTTCCCGCTGGCTCCGAACACCACCATCATGGGGGTCCTCCGCTTCTTGGCGGGCATCGGCCTGGGCGGCTGTATGCCGGTCGCTGTGACGGCGATGCAGGAAGCCGCCCCTGGCAACGCCCGGGCGCACTCGAGCACCATCACGATGACGGGCTACCACGTCGGTGCGATCCTCGCGTCCCTGGTTGCAATCCTGGCTGGCAGGCAGTGGCCCGTGATGTTCTATATCGGCGGCGTGCTGGGGGTGGTGGCAGCACTGGTCATGTGGGCCAAGCTCCCGGAGACGAGGACTGCGACGGCTCCCGCCGCCGTCGTGAAGCGCGAAAGCAGCGCAGTCCGCGTAGCTGATCTCCTGCGGCCCCCTTACCTGAGGATCACGATCGGCCTCTGGATTGCCGCCTTCATGGGGCTGCTGCTCGTCTACGGCCTGAACACGTGGCTGCCCCAGCTCATGCGCGGCGCGGGATACAACGTGTCCGATTCCCTCGTCCTGCTCCTCGTCCTGAACGTGGGAGCGGTGGCCGGCATGCTGATCGGAGGGCGCGTCGCGGACCGGAGGGGGATCAAGGGCACCACGATGTTCTGGTTCGGGGCCGCAGCGGTGCTGCTCATGGTCCTGAGCCTCAAGATGGACAACCAGCTGGTGCTCAACGGCTTCATATTCGTCACCGGGATCTTCGTCTTCTGCGCCCAGGTCCTCGTCTACGGCTTCGTCGGCTACATCTACCCGCGGACGGCAGTTGCCACCGGAATGGGCTTCGTCTCGGCCTTCGGCCGGCTCGGTGCCATCGCGGGCCCATGGATCACAGGCATGCTCGTCGTGGCGCACCTCGCCTATCCGATGAGCTTCTACGTCTTCGCCGCTTCAGCCCTGCTCGGAGTGGCCGCGATCGCGGCCGTGCCCAAACCGCGCCCCAGTGCGTCCGAGTCGCAGACGGCCGGGGCGCACGCTTCACCGATCACCCACAACTGAACTCCAATCCTCCACCGAACCCAGAGGGGCTCTCATGACTGCAACCACGACTACTCCCACACCGACCCAGGTCTCCAGCGATGCTGGCTCCGTGATCCAAGGGCTCAAGGCCGGGGCCTTCCTCGGCGGCACTTGGCGCGACGGCTCATCGGATCGCAAGATCACCGTTACCTCCGCCGTCAACGGTGCCGAGCTGCGCTCGTTCCCGGGCGCCTCCGCCGCCGACGTCGACGAGGCCTACGATGCCGCAGCGCGGGCCCAGGGCGAATGGGCCGCAGCGCCGCCGGCCGAGCGCGCGGCCGTCATCAGCAGGGCCGCCGAGATCCTCGAACGCCGTCGCGCGGAGATCACCGCGCTGCTGCGGGTCGAGTCCGGATCTTCCGCGCTCAAGGCCAACATCGAGGTCAGCTCCGCGATCGGCATCACCCGCGAGTCGGCCACCTTCCCGAACCGCGCCCACGGGACCCTGCACCCCTCCGCCTTCCCGGGCAAGGAGAACCGGGTCTACCGCGAGGCCCGCGGCGTGATCGGCGTCATCTCCCCGTGGAACTTCCCCCTGCACCTCTCCATCCGCTCCGTGTCCCCGGCCCTTGCGCTGGGCAACGCAGTGGTCCTCAAGCCGGCCTCGGACACCCCGGTCTCGGGCGGCCTGATCGTGGCCGAGATCTTCGAGGAAGCCGGCCTCCCGGCAGGCCTGCTGTCCGTCGTCGCGGGCGCTGGCTCCGAGATCGGCGACCACTTCGTCCAGCACCCCATCCCGTCGATGATCTCCTTCACCGGCTCCACCCCGGTCGGACAGCGAGTCGGCTCGCTTGCAGCCCAGGGGCACATGAAGCACGTGGCCCTTGAGCTAGGGGGCAACGCCCCGCTCGTGGTCCTGGACGATGCGGACCTCGACGGAGCGGTCAACGGCGCCCTCATGGCGAAATTCCTCCACCAGGGGCAGATCTGCATGGCGGCCAACCGCATCATCGTCGACGCGGCCGTCTACGACGACTTCGTGGAGCGCTTCGCCGCCCGTGCCAAGCAACTGGTCGCCGGGGACACCACGGACGATGCTGTCCTCCTCGGCCCGCTCGTCAACGACGACCAGGTCCGGACGGTCACACGGCTCATCGACTCGGCCCGGCAGCAGGGCGCCCGTGAGGTAGTAGGCGGCCAGCTCGACGGCCGCCTCATCGGCCCCCACGTCTTCGCCGACGTCACCGAGGACATGGACATCGCCAGAAACGAGATCTTCGGCCCCGCCATCGGCATCATCAAGGCCCTGGACGAGGCCGATGCCCTGCGGATCGCCAACGACACCGAGTTCGGCCTCTCCTCCGCCGTGTTCACCCGCGACGTCGAGCGCGGAGTGCGCTTCGCCCGCGGCATCAAGGCCGGCATGACCCACGTCAACGACTCGACCGTCAACGACGAACCCAACGTCATGTTCGGCGGCGAGAAGAACTCCGGCATCGGCCGCTTCAACGGCGAGCAGGCGATCGAGGACTTCACGACCCTGCACTGGGTCGGGGTGCGCACCGCGATGGGCCCGGTCCCCTTCTGAACCCGGCCAACCCGCCAGGCGCCGCCGCGCTGAGAATGGGACCCGGCAGGCACTGAGCACGCCGGGTCCCATTCCCCGCCACACAGACACGTTCCACACCAAGACCCTCCGAGGAAAATAAGAAGTGGCAACCACCCAGAGCACAGTCCTTGAAGCAGCCCTGAACGTCTTCCGGGCGCACGGGCTGACCACGATCTTCGGCAACCCCGGCTCGAACGAGCTGACCTTCCTCGCCGGCCTCGACGGAGACTTCGACTTCATCCTCGGCCTCCACGAACAGGTCGTCGTCGGCATGGCCGAGGGCTACGCCCGCGCCACCGGAAAGCCCGCCCTCGTGAACCTCCACGCGGCATCAGGGTCCGGAAACGCAATGGGCGCGCTCACCAACGCCCACTACGGGCACATCCCCATGGTGATCCTCGCCGGGCAGCAGGTCCGCCGCACCGTGGGCCAGGAGACCATGCTCGCCAGCACCGACGCCTCGCTCCTGCCCGCACCGCTCGTGAAGTACTCGCACGAACCACTGGATGCCGCCGATGTGCCCCGCACCGTCGCCCAGGCGTTCTTCGAGACCACGACCCACCCGAAGGGCCCCGTCTACGTCTCCGTCCCCCTGGACGACTGGGCCCAGCCCGCGCTCGAGGACGACGCCCTCCTCATGGCGCGCTCGGTCTCAACTGCCGGGGCCCTTACCGCTGAGCTGTCGGCGGAGCTCGTCTCCGCGGCCGACAGTGCGAAGAGGCTCGCCATCGTGGTGGGCCCTCAAGTGGACGCCGCCGCGATCCAGGACCCCGAGGTGTTCGGCGCCGTGGTCTCCCTTGCGGAGAAGGCCGACGCCTCGGTCTTCGTGGCCCCGTCGCCCTCCCGTGGCCCCTTCCCCACCACGCACCCGAACTTCGAGGGCGTCCTGGTGCCCGGAATCCAGTCGGTCCGGGACCGCCTTGCCGGCTACGACGTCGTCCTCGTGCTCGGCGCGGCCGTGTTCCGGTACCACCGATGGGAGCCGAGCAACTATCTCGCGCCGGGCACCACCGTCCTCCACGTCACCCAGGACCCGCGCGAGGCCACCCGCGCTCCCTTCGGACGCTCCATCGTCGCCGACGTCGCTTCCACGGCCAAGGCCCTCGCCGAGGGCGTGCGGGACCGTGGCCGCCGCCGGGGTGCTGCCGGCTCCCGGAAGCTGCCGGCAGCCAGAACCTCCTCCGAGGGCATGACGGGCACAGAGATCCTCGAAGTGCTCAACGCCAACGTCAACGACACGGTGGCCTACGTCAACGAGACCACCACGCTCGACCTCGACTACCTCGAGCGCATCGCGATCGAACGCCCCGGCATGTACAGCTTCCCGGCATCCGGCGGCCTCGGTTTCGGCCTGCCGGTCGCCGTCGGCATGTCGATCGGCGACCCGGACAAGACCGTCGTGGCCACCGTGGGCGACGGCTCGGCCAACTACGGCATCACCGCCCTCTACACAGCCGCCCAGCGGAACACCAGGACCGTCTTCATCATCGTCAACAACGAGGCCTACGGCGCCCTTGCCGGATTCGCGCAGCGCATGGGCGTCCCCGACGTGCCCGGCCTCAAGCTCGGCGGCATCGACTTCGTGGCCATCGCCGAAGGCTACGGAGTGACCGCCGAGAGGACCACGACCCGCGAGGAATTCGAGAAGGCATACCAGAAGGCGCTCGTCTCCACAGGCCCCGTCCTCATCGACGCCAGAGTGGTCACGCACTAGCAACCTCGCCTGGCGCAGGACGACGAGTGCCACCCCTCTGTGCACCGAGTCCGGTCCCCGCCGCTTTTCCGTCTCCCAGCCAAGGTCACGCAGCCAAGAACGGCGCGAATCCGGCGGGGTTTGCGGTGTTCGCGGAAACACGGAAAAGCCCAGCAATGCGTGGGTCAAGGAAGAAAGAGAGATCATGCAGTGAAGACCGCAATCGTGGGAGCCGGCGCCATGGGCCAGCTCTTCGGAGCACGCCTCCAACTGGCCGGGGAAGACGTGACGCTGTTCGACACCCAGCAGCGGACGATCGACGCCCTCAACTCCTCCGGGATCTCCCTGGAGACCGAGAAGGGCACCGAACATGTCGCGGTGAAGGCGCGACGGGCCGAAGACGAACGCGGTCCCTTTGACCTGTTCGTGGTCTTCACGAAGGGATTCCACACCCGCTCGGCCGTCGAATCCGTGCAGCACCTCCTGGGCCCCGGTTCAGTCGGACTGACTCTCCAAAACGGCCTCGGTCACGCCAAGATCCTGATGGAGTTCTTCGGACCGGAACACACGGTGGCGGGGGTGACCGACTTCCCGGCGGACCTGGAAGCGGTCGGCCGTGTCAAGAGCAGTGAACGCGGGTCGGTGCGCATCGGCTCGCTCGGCCCGCAAGGGCACGCTGACGAAGTGGCCCAGGCGTTCAACAGGGCAGGACTGAACGCGAAAGTCGAAAGCGATGTCCGGATCCCCATCTGGGAGAAGGCCGCCTTCAACGCAGCGTTGAACTCATTGTCGGCCGTGACGGGGAAGGTCATCGGCGACCTGGCCAAGTCCCCGGATGCGCGAGCCCTCATCTCGGCCGTCCTGGCCGAGACCCACAGCGTTGCGGCGTCAGAAGGCATCGACCTCTCAATCGAGCGGGTCCGCGAAGCAATCGAGAACGCATTCGCCAACCACGCCACCCACAAGACCTCGATGCTGGCCGACCTGGAGGCCGGGCGCCCCACCGAGGTCGACTTCATCGGCGGGGCGGTGGTCGAAACCGGTAGGGAATCAGGCGTCCCCACGCCCGTACTCGAGACCCTGTGCCGTCTGGTGCGGATCAGAACCGCAAACTGACCCACGTCACGGCCGCCCAATCCCCTCGGAAAGGGCACGGGAACCTTCGTGCCGACGTCCCTGCGGCGTCGTCGACCGACGCCCTGTAGACCTGCGCGGTGGCGGCCACATCGAGCTCAAGCACGTTAGGCCCTCCTCTCTGGCCCTCCAACTTCGGCGAGCATCTCATCGGAAACCAGAGCCTCACCAACGGCTGGAACGACCAGCGCCAAGCACCCTACTCACACCTAGGAGCGAGAAACCGTCATGGAAAGCCTGAACCGTGCCACGAAGGCGTGGCAGTCTCCGCCCGGTGTTGCGATGAGCGGTGCCTATCGCAAGGTGACCCTGCGCCTCATCCCGCTGCTCTTCCTGGCATACATCTGCAACTACCTGGACCGGGTCAACATCGGGTTCGCACAACTCGAGATGGGCAAGGACCTCCATTTCTCAGCTGCAGCATACGGTCTCGGTGCTGGCATCTTCTTCATCGGGTACTTCCTCCTCGAGGTCCCGAGCAACCTCCTGCTCCAGCGGGTCGGCGCCCGTGCATGGATCGCCCGGATCATGATCTCCTGGGGCGCGATCTCGGCCCTGATGCTCGTGGTGCACGAGCCATGGCAGTTCTACCTCATGCGCTTCCTGCTCGGCGCCGCCGAGGCAGGCTTCTTCCCCGGCGTCATCCTCTACCTGACCTACTGGTACAGCGGCCCCCGCCGGGCGCGGGCCACCGCCTTCTTCTTCACAGCAACGCCAGTCGCCGGCATCATCGGAGGACCCCTCTCGGGCTGGATCCTCCACGGGCTCACAGGAATCGGCGGCCTGCGCGGCTGGCAGTGGCTCTTCCTCATCGAAGGCGCACCGGCAGTCCTCGTCGGCCTCCTCGTTCTCGCCTTCCTGCCAGACCGGCCGGCCACTGCGCAATGGCTCACCGACGCAGAGAAGTCCGGTATCCAGAGAGAGCTCGACAAAGAAGCGTCGCACAAGTCCGTCCACAGCACATGGAGCGGCTTCAAAGACGGCCGAGTCCTTCTGCTCTCCGCCGTCTACTTCTGCTTCGTGCTGGGTTCCTACGGCATCGCGTTCTGGCTGCCCGCGGTGATCAAGAGCACGGGAGTTGCGGATCCCCTGCAGGTCGGGTTCCTGAGTGCGATCCCCTGGGCTGCCGCCCTGGTCTTGATGGTCCTTGGTGCTCGCAGTTCGGACAGGACAGGAAAGCGTCGGCTGCATCTCGGCGCCGCCGCCTGTCTAGGAGGTGCGGGCCTGGTCATCGTGAGCGTGGGGTCCGCCAACACAGTCCTCACGATGCTAGGACTCGCGCTGGCTGCCGCTGGTGTCTTCACCGCGTTGCCCCTGTTCTGGAGCCTCCCGACGGCTTTCCTTTCCGCGGGAGCGGCCGCGGTGGGCCTGGCGGTCATCAACTCCCTTGGGAATCTGGCAGGCTTCGTGGCGAACTTCCTAGTCGGATGGCTGGTCGATTCCACCGGGAGCTCGGCGATCGCGACCCTCGTTCTCGCCGGATTCCTGCTGATCGGGACGATCCTCATGCTCCTGCTCCCCAGAGTCATCGCGGACAGCCCCAGCCTCGACGCCCGCCGGCCATAGCGTGACCCGTTCGTCGGAAGGGGCACCGGACGCTCGCCGACTCATATGGACCAGCCACGCCGCTGTCCTGGAGCCTGCTGCTCCAGGACAGCGGCACGCATTCGGTCTGACACCTCAGCGTGACGGAGCTCCCATGCCGCGGGATATCCCCAGCGCCACGGCCCTGACGACGGGCGCAAGCGTCCGGGGATTGAACGTTGACGCCGGAACCACCACCGAGACGCTGGCAACGATCTCGCGCAGCGAGCCGAAGATCGGGGCGGCGACCGAGGCGGTCCCTGCCGATGACTCTTCTCGCGAGAGCGCGTAGCCGGACCGCCTTATTTCCGCCATGGAACGCCGAATCGCGTCAGGGTCCGTGATCGTCTGCGGAGTGAGCGCGGGTAGCCCCCGGGCCACAAGCTGATCGAAGACCTCCGGGGGCCCATAGGCCAGAAGGACCTTTCCCGGACCGGTGGCATGAAGCGGAAGGCGTCGACCGACGCGGGACGTGACCGAGACGGCGCCACGTCCCGAGATCTTCTCGATGTACAGGGTTTCAAGACCGTCCCGCACCGCCAGATGGACAACCTCGTGAGTAGTCTCGTAGAGATCCTCCAAGAACGGCAGGGCAACGTCACGGAGGACCCGGGCCTGCGGAACAGACGAGCCAAGACGCCACATCTTCAAACCCAACCGGTACGAGCCCCGGGACACCCTTTCCACCGCCCCTCCCTCGATGAGGATGCTCAGAATTCGGTGCACCGTCGCCGGAGGAAGGCCCGTCTGCTTGACGATGGCCCCGGCCGTAATAACCGGCATGGGGCTGTCGAAGCACCCCAGAATCGCCAGACCCCGCAGAAGCACCGAACTCTCACGCGTCGGGTCAGAGCGCTCCGAGTCCGTCACCCAGACGATTGTAGTAGCCCGCCTACTTTGAAGCCGGTGTCCTTCGAAGTCACCCTACTCTCAACAGCCCTGGCGCACTCCGGGCGATGGCGGCGCACCAGGACCCATCTGCTCGCGCGGCGGGATGTAGATGACGCCGCCGGGCTTGGACGCTTGGCTCGTCTGCTGGGATTTGATGTCGGCGATGATGCTGTTGATCACGAGGCCGATGTCGTTGTAGGGAGAGGCGGAGGGGTTTCCCGGGACGCTCCAGGTCGTGACGTCGTAGACGGTGGTCACTGTGTCGATGTTCCTATCTCTCGATGGGTCAGAGGACGCCGATGATGCTGCGGTAGTCAGCAGCGAGAGCTGCCGGCTCCGTCGCGGGGGTGGCGGGAACACCCGCGGCCGCTGGCACAGTCGCCGTCGCAGCGAGCGGAACGGCAGCGAGGGACAGCACGGCCGCTTGCAGCACTTCCCGTCTGGCCCAAGCCCGTGGCGCTGATGGTGCGGTCATAAATGGCACGACATCCTTTCGACTGCCAAAATGCCAAAACGATTTGTCTGCGGCATGCGTCACTTTTGGGATGGGAAGGAGGGCCGTCAACCGCCCCCGAGACGGCTCGGGAAGCCAAAAAAGTTTGGCCGAGCGAGCGGAGATTTTGGCTGGTTTTGGCACTTGACGGTGCGCTTCCGGCAGCTCTAGCGTCATGCCAAGACGTTTTGCCAATACGTTTTCTCAAAGCGTCTGATCCCCCTGAAGTTCGCACAGACAGCAGTGACCCCCCACTGCAGAGGAAGATTCGGAGTAAGGATGCTTCGCAAGAAACTCGCCGTGGCGGCAGCGCTCGCCACGACCGCCGCCATCGCGATGAGCGGCTGCGGCGTCGGCGGCAGCACGTCGTCGGCGTCGGGGAAGTCCATCACGGTCCTCGTGGAGGCCGGCGGCCACGCCGAGCTCCAGCCGATCGCAGACGAGTTCACCAAGGAAACGGGCACGAAAGTCTCCTTCGTCGAGCTGCCCTACGACGGCCTGTACAACAGGCTCAACAGCGAGTTCACCTCCGGCAGCGTCTCGTTCGACGTCGCCGCGCTGGACGCGGTGTGGCTGTCCGCCTTCAAGGACGGGGTCGCGCCGCTGGACAGCCTCTTCACCGATGATGTGAAGAACGACCTGTTCCCGTCGCTGGTCAAGGAGGCGAACGTCGGCGGGAAGTACATCGGAATGCCGGTGTGGACCAACTCGGAGATCCTCTACTACCGCAAGGACCTCTTCAACGACTCCGCCAACCAGGCCGCCTTCAAGGCCAAGTACGGCTATGACCTCAAGCCGCCGACGACGTGGCAGCAGTACCTCGATGCGGCGCAGTTCTTCACCAAGGACGGGATGTACGGCACCGACATGAAGGGTGCCGTAGAGACCGAGTACCTCGCGATGCTGTCGCAGACGGGCGAGCAGCCGATGGTCGTGAGCAACGACGGCTCGAAGGTCACCCTTGGCGATGCGAACAGCCTCAAGGCCCTCCAGTTCGACGACAGCCTGGCCAAGTACGCCCCTCCGGGTGCCGCTCAGGTCGACTGGGCTGCCGCCCAGAACCTCTTCAACCAAGGCAAGACCGCAATGTCGCTGTTCTGGGGCCACGAGTACCGCTCGATCCCCAAGGACGCCGCGGTCAACGGCAAGGTCGGAGTCGCCGAGATGATCGCCGGCCCAGGCGGCGTCGCCGGTGTCCCGGGCGCGTGGTACCTCTCGGTGCCCAAGGCCAGAGGGCAGCAGCAGGCCGCGTCGGACTTCGTGAAGTTCGCCTACGACCACAACGAGCTTGCGGCGCAGACCTCCCTGGGCCTCGTGGCCCGCAAGTCGGCGTTCTCGAAGTACGAGAACCAGCCCGGCTATGAGAACTACAAGCCGCTGATCGACACGCTCAATGCCCCGAACACGATCCCACGTCCGGCAACGCCGAAGTGGCAGCAGATCGTGGACACCGTGCTAGTGCCGATGATCCAGAAGTCGCTCCAGCCAGGGGCCGATGACCAGGCCCTGCTGAACGCTGCGAAGGAGCAGGTCCAATCGCTAGTCAAGTAGTCGCGGACCGCGCGGGTGGCCTCACCGGCCACCCGCGGCGGTCGCCGGCAAGAAAGACACGGGTCCGTCTGACCGACCGCCGCTTCGCGGCCCTGCTGATGCTGCCCGCCGGGGCATTCCTGACCGTCTTCATCGGCTGGCCGCTCGTGCAGTTCGTCGTCGACGGATTCTACAAGATCGCGCCAATCGCCGGGGGCTCGCGGGAGTTCGTCGGCTTCGGGAACTACGTCCGGCTCTTCCAGGACGCTGACTTCCTCAACGCGTCGTGGCGGACGCTGCTGTACGCGGTGATCGTGGTGACGCTCGAGTTCGTCCTCGGCCTGGCCGTGGCGCTCATCTTCTCGGCACTGGGCAATGCGTCCCGGGTCTTCAGGACGGTGTTCCTCTACCCGCTCATGATCGCCCCGATCGTGGCGGGCCTCCTGTGGCGGTTCCTGCTGATCGACAATTTCGGCATCGTCAACGAACTGCTGACCAGAGTCGGCATCATGCACTCGAGCTCGGACGTCCAATGGCTGTCCAACCCGAACATCGCCCTGTTCTCGGTTGCCATCCCGGACATCTGGCTCACCACCTCCTTCATCACGCTCGTGCTGTTCGCGGGCCTGCAGAACATCCCAGGCGATGTGATCGAGGCGGCCCGCATCGACGGTGCGCGATACCCGACGATCCTGTTCCGGATCCTGCTGCCGCTCCTGCGCCCGGTCATCGCCGTCGCGCTCATCGTGCGCGGGATCGACGCCGCCCGGGCCTTCGACGTCATCCTCATCCAGACCAACGGCGGGCCCCAATCCAGCACCGAGACGCTCTCGCTCCTGATCTACCGGACCATGGTCCGCTTCGGCGACCCCGGCCTGGCAAGCGCGATGGGCACGGTATACCTCGTCGTCATGCTGGCGGTCGCGCTCGTCGCGATCCTCTCGATCTGGCGTCCTGGAAGTGAGGAGAAGCCATGAACGGTCTCGAAGTCCGCAAGCTCAGCTCGAAGACGATCCTCTGGATCCTGCTCGCCGCGGTCGTGCTCCTGTACGGCTTCCCCTTCCTGTACATGCTGCTGACGTCGTTCAAGTCGCCGCTTGAGACCATCGCGGTTCCGCCGAAGGTGCTCCCGAGCCAGTGGACCGTGGCCAACTACGTCGCCGCGCTCTCGAAGGGCGGCGTCGTGGCATCGTTCGTCAACAGCGTCGTCACGGCTTCACTGAGCACGCTGTTCTCCCTCGCGCTGGGGCTGCCCGCTGCGTATGCGGTGGTGCGCTACAAGACCCGGACGGGCCGGTTCTTCATCGTCGCGGCCCTGGTGACCCGTATGGTCCCGCCGATCGTGGTCGGCGTTCCGATGCTCTCCATCTTCCGGAACCTGGGACTGTCCGATACCTCGATCGCTCTCGCTATCGCCCACACGACCATTTCGCTGCCGCTTTCGATTTGGCTGATGTCCAGCTTCTTCGAGGCAGTGCCGTCAGACCTCGAGGAGGCCGCAAAGATCGACGGGTGCTCCCGCCTCGGCGCGCTCTGGCGCGTCGTCATCCCGGTGGCGTCCGGGGGTGTCGCCGTGACCGCGATCTTCGCGTTCCTGGCCTCGTGGAACGAGTTCCTCTTCGCCCTGCTCCTGACGGCGGTGCGGGCGCAGACGACTCCCGTGGTGATCGCCAATTTCCAGACCCAGTTCGGATTGGACTGGGGCTCGATGACGGCACTCGCGGTCGTCTATTCGGTCCCGGTGATCCTGCTGACTCTCCTCCTCCAGCGGCGCATCGTCGCCGGACTCACCCTCGGCGCGGTCAAGGGCTGACGCCCCGCGCCGGTTGAAAGGAATAATCACGCCATGGAGAACCCGGGGAAGGGATCCGTGTGAAGACCGCGGGCATCCGAGATGTGGCCAAGCTTGCGGGCGTCTCCGTGACGACTGTCTCGCATGTGCTCAACGAGACGCCGCACACCCGTGTGGCCGAGGAGACCAGGAACCGCGTCCGCGAGGCCGCGAAGTCCCTGGGCTACGGGCCAAACCGGGTCGCACAGGCTCTGCGGACCCGACGATCGGGACTGATCGGGCTCCTGAGCGAAGAGATCGCGACCACGCCCCACGCGGGCAGGATCATCCTCGGAGCCCAGGAGGCCGCGCGCGCCCACGGCCTCACCTTGGTCATCGTCAGCACCGAGAGGGGCGACGGCGTCACAGCGCACCAAGCGGACGTGCAGGCACTCCTCGACCGGCAGGTCGATGCCATCCTGTACGCCACCATGTACCACCGCAGGATCACCCTCCCCCCGAACCTGGGCGCCGTGCCCGCCGTCCTCATCGACGCCACGGACGCCGCGGGCGCGCTCCCCGCCGTCGTACCCGACGAGGTCGGCGGCGGCGTCGCCGCCGTGCGGCACCTTGTCGACGCCGGCCACCGCCGGATCGCCTTCCTGAACAACAACGACGACGTCCCCGCCACCCATGGGCGCCTGGCCGCCTACCGGCAGGTCCTCGCCGAAAACCGCATTCCGTACGACGAGAACCTCGTGGGCGAGACGGTATCGGAGACCGCGGAAGGCTACGAGCTCGCCAAGGAGATCTTGACCCGCTCCCACCCGACGGCTCTCTTCTGCTACAACGACCGCATGGCGATGGGCGCGTACCGCGCCTGCCGCGAACTCGGGCTGCGGATCCCGCAAGACATCTCCATCGTCGGTTTCGACAACCAGGAGATCATCGCGGCCAACATCTTCCCCGCCCTGACAACGGTCGCCCTGCCGCACTACGAGATGGGTGCCTGGGCGCTCGAGACCGCAGCCGAGATGCTCGCCGAGGGAAGCGACCACGCTGCGGGGCCCTTCGAGCCCGTCCTGCTGCCCTGCCCGCTCGTGCCCCGAGACTCGGTCGCCGCTCCCCGGCAGGCCTGAGAAGCCCGACGACACACAACGATTCACAGAGAGACTCTTCATGCCACAGCATTCCGCGACCGACGAAAGTCCCGTCACCACAGACCCCAGCAACGCGACGGGACAGAAGCTCTCGCGCCCGGCCTTCCACTTCACATCCCCCTCGGGATGGATCAACGATCCTCTCGGGCTGACCTTCCACGGCGGCCAGTACCACCTCTTCTACCAGCACATCCCCGGGTCCGCCGATTGGGCCCCGCAATGCCGATGGGGGCACGCCACCTCCGACGACCTCCTGACGTGGCGAGTCGGGCCGATTGCCCTCGAGCCGGGAGAGGGCGACGGCGGCTGCTGGTCCGGCAGCATCGCGACGGGGCCGGGCGGGACAGGCACCCTGTTCTACACCTCAGTTGACGACGACGCCTTCGAGATCGGCAGGGCCCGCACCGCGTGTCCGGCTCCGGGCAGTGGCGTCAGCTGGGAGCACTGGGTCAAGGGCCCGGTCGTCGCCGAACTGCCCGAAGGGGAGGAGTCGGTGGCGTTTCGGGACCCCCTGGTCTTCCACGACGGGACCTGCTGGCGCATGATCATCGGCTCCGGCCGCCCTGACGGGACCGCACTCGCCTACTCCTGGACCTCGGAGGACCTTGCCGCCTGGCGCTACGAGGGCGTCTTCGCCTCGCGCCACACGAGCGAGACCGACGGCGTCTGGACAGGCTCCGTCTGGGAGTGCCCCCAAGCCGTTCGCGTCGGGGACAAGTGGGCGCTCCTCGTCTCCGTCTGGGAGCCGGTGCGCCCGCACTACGAGGCCTATGCCCTCGGGAACATCGTCGATGGACGCTTCATCGCCGAGACGCCCTGGCGCCGGCTCACCTATGGCCCCTCCTACTACGCCGGGTCGGTCTACCGCGACAAAGCCGACAATCCGGGGATCGTCTACTGGCTCCGCAACGTCTCCGACGCGGACGCGGGCTGGGCTGGCGCGCACAGCCTGCCTCATGAGCTCGCGCTCGTCGGAGACCGCCTCGAGGTCCGCCTCCCGCTGGGCCTGAAGGGACGCCGGGGGTTCGGCCGACCGCTCGCGGCACTCGAGGGGGGCGAAATGCCGGTCGGCGCCGCCTTCGATGTGGAGTGGTCGCATGGAGGCAGCCTCTCGCTCGACGAGGGCATCCGGAACGTGTTCCGGCTTGAGCGAACCCAGGGGCCCGCGGGAGGCAGCCTCACGGCGACCTCCGACGCCGGGCAGTGGTCCGTTCCGTGCAGCGACCCGGTGAGAGTGGTCGTCGACGGTCCCATCGTCGAAATCATTGGCTCCTTCGGCGCCCTCGCCTTCCCGGCACCCCGGGTGGGCTGCGCCACGCTCGCGTCCCGCGATGCCAATGGCACGGTCTATCCGCTCGGCTGAGCTCCGTCACACTGCAAGGGGAAGAACCATGTCAAGCAGCAACTACTACGACGTGACGACGTGGCCCGTCGGCAACCCGGCCAAGGACGTCGGGGAGGTGATCAACAGCATCATCGCCGACGTCAAGGACCGGCAGACCGCCGCCGACGCGGACGACGGCGGAAAGCCCGGCGCGGTGATCTACATCCCGCCCGGCGACTACCGCCTTCGCACCCAGGTGGTCATCGACGTCAGCTTCCTCAGGATCGAAGGCTCGGGGCACGGTTTCACGTCCTCGAGCATCCGATTCAATGTCCCAGAAGACGAATGGCCCGACCTGCACGAGCTATGGCCCGGAGGCAGCCGTATCCTCGTCGACCTTCCCCCCGACGGAGACGCAGAGGAATCCGAGCGAGCCGCCTTCTACATCAACCGGAGCGGGAGCCCCCGGATCAGCTCGGTCGAGTTCTCCAACTTCTGCATCGACGGCCTGCACTTCGACCCGGACGGCACGGGGATGCACCCCGAGAACACCTACGTCAACGGCAGGACCGGCATCTATGTCGCGAGCGCCAACGACTCCTTCCGCGTCACCGGCATGGGGTTCGTCTACCTCGAGAACGCCCTGACCATCTACAACGCGGACGCACTCTCCATCCACGACAACTTCATCGCCGAATGCGGAAGCTGCATCGAGCTGCGCGGGTGGGGGCAGGCATCAAAGATCACCGACAACCTCATCGGAGCAGGGCCCAAGGGCCACTCGATCTACGCCCAGAACCACGGCGGGCTCCTCATCACCGCGAACAACGTCTTCCCCCGCGGCGCGAGCAGCGTCCGCCTCGAAGGCGTCACGCGTTCGAGCGTCACCAATAACCGCCTGCATTCCTTCTACCCCGGGATGGTGGTCCTGGCAGCGAACAGCTCCGAGAACCTCGTGGCCACCAACCACTTCCTGCGCGACCATGAGCCCTGGACGCCCTTCTTCGGAGTCGACAACGGACTCGACGACCTCAACGGCCTCCTCCGCATGAGCGGCAGCAACAACTCCGTCGTCGGCAACCACTTCTCCCAGATCATCGACTCGCAACGCATCCGGCCGCAGGGCGCCACGCCGGTCATCATCCGGCTGGTCGAGGGTACCGGCAACTTCGTCTCCAACAACCACGTGGTGGCGATGGACGTTCGCTCCACGTCGAACGACTCCTGTTACTCAGGTCAAGTGGACGCCCTGTTGACGACCGAGGCTGCGGACCGTCTCGCGGTGACGACGGTGATGATCGATTCCGAATCAGCTCGGAACACAATTCTTGACTCCGGGAGCGAGGCGCAGGTCATCGCAGATAGGACAGCTAATGCGTTGAGGGCCACGCCGACAATCGGTTTCTAGCCGTGCCGGAGCCTCGGCCCCCGACGCCGGGGCAGAACCGGCCCCTGACCTGCGAAAACAAGAAATCCCGCACCTCGTGGTGCGGGATTTCCGATGTGGCTCCGACCGGCGTCGATCCGGTGACCTTTCGATTTTCAGTCGAACGCTCTACCAACTGAGCTACAGAGCCCCGGTGAGTCAATCACCGTTGGCAACCTGACCGGGGCCATGTCGCCGAAGCGACCCTGACGGGACTTGAACCCGCGACCTCCGCCGTGACAGGGCGGCGCGCTAACCAACTGCGCTACAGGGCCTTGCAATGTCCGAGGCTTCCCTCGCTCACAAGATCTAAATCCTAGCAGACCCGCAGGTCGTGCTCCAAAACCAGATCCTGTACCCCCAACGGGATTCGAACCCGTGCCGCCGCCGTGAAAGGGCGGTGTCCTAGGCCGCTAGACGATGGGGGCCTGAGAACCTCACGGGACTCCCCTTGCGGAGCATCCCAGTCGAAGTCGACGCAGAAAACTATACGGGGTGCGTGCGGCGGGCCACAAATCGCGTGGCTACAGTGGCGCCATGGCCCATGACTGGATGAATGAGGACGAGTTCGAGGAAGCGGTGGACGCTGCGCTCGATCGGATCCCTCGCCGGCTGGCGCGCCACATGGACAACGTCGTCGTCTTCATCGAGGACCGCCATCTCCCCGGCCCCCACGAGGATCCCCGCACCGTGCTGCTCGGGCTCTACGAGGGCATTCCCCTGACTGAGCGGGATCAGTGGTACGCCGGTTCACTCCCAGATCGGATCACCATCTTCCGAGAGCCAATCCTCGAAATGTGCTCGAGCCGGGAGGAGGTGGTGCAGGAGGTCCTGGTGACTGTGGTCCACGAGGTCGCCCACCATTTCGGGATCAGCGACGAGAGACTTCACGAGCTCGGCTGGGGCTAGCAGTGAGGCGGTGAGACACGCCGATACCTTCCAAGATCCCCCTTAATGACACTGCTGTTGTTTAAGGTACGTCTGTGACTAGTGTTGCAATTGTGACGCTAGGTCCGTAGCCTCATGCGGGGAAACGCTGAGGCTACGAGGTGTGCATGGAGAAGCGTGTGAAGTCGGTCGCGACGGGTTGGGCAGCTGCGTTCGCGGCAGCCGGGCTCGTGCTCAGCTTGGCCGCGGCCCCCGCCACAGCGGACGACTCTGGAATCCCCACCCCTGAGGAAATCAACGCCGCGAAGGCGAACGCCGACGCAACAGCGTCCGAGGTCACCCGAGTTGAAGGCTTGATCTCGAGCGCTCAGGATGCTCTAGGGCGCAGCACGGTCGACGCCATGCGCGCGAACGACGCGTACAGCATGGCCCTCGTGACTCTCGGTAACCGCCGCTCTGAGGCTGAGAAGTCCCGTGCGGCCGCCGACGCTGCGGCTGCAGCGGACCGCGCGGCCCGTGAGCAGGTCGGCAATCTCGCTGGGGAGCTCTATCGAAGCGGCGGTCTGAACCCGAGCGTTCAGGCCTTCGTCGCCGACGACGCTGGCGCCGTCCTGGACCGTGCCGCCGCCCTCCAATCGATCAACGCGCGCCGGGCCGAGGCGTTCAGTTCGGCCCAACAGGCGGCGGAGGCCTCGAAGCAGCTCCACGAGCAGGCCGATGAGGCAGCACGCGCCGCCGACGCGGCGGCACGGGCCGCCGAGCAGGCCAAGGCCGCGGCCGACGCCGCCAATGCCTCCTATCGCCAGGAGGTCACGCAGACGACGGCGCAGCGTGCGACTCTCGTGGGCCAGCTCGCCAGCCTGCGCAACACCACGGTCGAACTCGAGCAGGCGCGCGTGGCCGGGCTCGAGCAGCAGCGCCAGCAGCAGCAGTTCGCGGCGATGCTCGCGGCTTCCACCCAGAACGCGGCCTCGACCCAGAACGCGCAGGCCGCCCGGGCCGGTGCCGCGCCTGCAGGAGGCTCCCAGACAGCGGCGTCCGCCTCAGGGACGACGACGGCGGCCCAGGGCGCTGCTTCCGGCGGCGGCAGTGCGGGGGTCCCGCTGGCGACGACGGACCAGCCGCCCGCTGCGCCGGCACCAGCTCCGGCTCCCGCCCCGGCACCACCCCCTGCTCCAGCACCGGCGCCAGCACCAGCCCCGGCACCCGCGCCAGCACCAGCCCCGGCTCCCGCGCCACCAGCGCCTGCCCCGGCTCCAGCACCAGCCCCGCAGCCCACGGGTTCCGGGATCCAGGCAGCCATCAACGTGGCCATGTCCAAGGTCGGCCCGCCCAACTACTACCTTTGGGGCGGCACGGGGCCCACCGGCTTCGACTGCTCGGGGCTCGTCTGGTACTCGTTCAACGCCGCGGGCATCTGGGTCCCCAGGACAGCGACCGACCAGTACAACTCGGCGCCCGTCCACGTCCCGCTCTCGCAAGCCCGCCCCGGCGACCTCGTCGTGTTCGGGAGCGCCGGGAACTTCTACCATGTGGGCATCTATCTGGGCAGCGGGAAGATCGTCAACGCGCTCAACCCGAGCGACGGCATCACCGTGACGCCGCTCGCGTGGATGTCGGACGTCTGGCCGACCGTCGCCCGCTATTCCTAGGTGGTGAGCATCGGGCCGAACGCCGGCCGATCGGCCAGCCGCGGATCCTCGTGGTCGGGAACGACCATGACGGGCCCCTTCGTGTGATGGAGGACGCCGTCCGTCGTCGACCCTAGGAGCATCCCCGCGAAGCCGCCGTGGCCGCGGGTGCCGAGCACCAGGAGGTCCACGGTGCGGCTCACGCCGACCAGGACGTCCACCGGGGCGCCGTCGATGAGGCTCGTCTGCACCTCGAGATCAGGGAAGTGGCTCTGGAGCCACGCGGTGCCCGCCTTGAGCTGCGCCTGGATGTCGCGGAACAGCTGTTCGCGGTCCACCGGTGCGGGGACCCACGCGAGGCTTCCGCTGAACTGCGGCACGGCGCAGACCACCCGGAGCGGCACGCCGAGCAGCATGGCCTCCTCCGCGGCCACCAGCACCGCGACACGCGCCTGCTCAGAACCGTCGACGCCGACGGCGACGAGCGGCTCCACCACGACGGGCTCCTTGGGCGCCCGCTCACGTTCGACCCGCTCGCCGAGGCGCTCGGCGAATCGCAGCGGCACGGTCACGGTGGGGCACTTGGCGTGCGCGGGCAGGGCGCTGCTCACCGATCCCAGCAGGCGGCCGACGAATCCGCCGCGGCCGCGCGTGCCGAAGACGAGCAGCTCGGCGGCCTCGGAGAACTGCAGCAGCACGCCGGCGGCGTCGCCGCTCTCCACGGACGAGGTCAGTTCGAGGTCCTCGTAGCCCTCGACCGATTCCACGGCCTCCCTGAGGACCGCCGCGGCCCCTTCCTGGATCACGGTGTCGTCAATGGTGGAGTAGCCGCCATCGAGCCCCGATGCGGCGAAGATGGGAACGCTGTACGCCGTGACCACGTGGAGTGGCCGACGGCGGCGCTGCGCCTCCCGTGCGGCCCAGATGAGGGCGCACCTTCCGTGTTCCGACCCGTCCACGCCGACGACGATCCCGGTGGGCAGCTCGGCGTCTCCCCCGAGGGTGTGGCCCGTTTCGCTGTCGCGCTGGTCTGCCATCGCAATCCTCCTCGACTGCGGGAGCCGAACCGGCCCCCTTACCGACAATGGTGGTCGGTTTACTGGCTTGGTCAAGCTCCCACGACGGCGGATGGCAACGGCCTACCGATGCGTCGGGAATCCGGGTAGTGTTCCGATGGTGCCTGCCGTGGGGGAAGGAAGGACCCAAGCAGTTCCCAAAGATCCGCCGACCGGAGGAGAGCCGACTAAGTGTCCACGCTGCCGCCGAACACCTCAGAGTCCACGAGCGCCGTCGTCATCGGCACAGGCCTCTCGGGGCTTGCGGTAGCCGGAGAGCTCAGCCGCCACGGGGTGGCGACAGTGACGGTCGACGGCCTCGAATCTGCGGCGCCCTCGACCGCAACGACGACGCTCCGGGTCACGGACCTCTCGTCCGACGAGTCCGTCGAGTACCTGAAGGTCATGCGGCATCTGAGGGCGCATGTCGCAAGCCAAGCCCTCGACGTCCGCACGACGGTCCGCGCCCAGCATCTGGCGCTCGTCGAGCAGCTCAAACCTGGGGCGCCCCTCCGCTGGGCGGTTCGCACCGAGGCCGGGGTGATCTTCGCCGACGCCGTGGTCCTCACGCGGTGCGCCCACAATCAGCTCCGCCGCTTCCTCGCCGACCTCGGGTTCTCGCTCGGCGAAAAGCTCATGGAGGAGCTCGCCGGAATCGGCCTCTATCTCATCGGGGTGGCGGAACTGTCCTCGCCGTCGACGAGGGAGCTCCTCTGGCAGGCGAAGTCAGTGGCGAGACTTGTCGCGGACTCGGTGTCGTCGTCGTACCAGCCCGCCTGAAAGCGCGCTCAGTCCTCGCGCCTGCTGAGGCGGAACCACGCGATGAGCAGCGCGATCCCCAGCACGCCGAACACCACGAACGCCCACGGGAACGGTTCGCCCGGAGCCGCGGGAGCCGGCGGCGCGCTGGCGACGGTGCCCGGGACGGCGCTCTGCATGGCTGGGGGCGTGGGGACAGGACTGCTGGGACCTGACGTATTCACGAAGAATTCAGAGTACTCGATCACATTTACCCGCTATCCGGGGGAGAGTCCGTTTCCCCCGCTCTAATATGGGCACCACACCCTCAACTACTTCCAAGGGAACCTCTGTGTCGACACAAACAGCAACGTCGACTAACGCCGTCGACCGCTATTTCAAGATCACCGAGCGTGGCTCGAGCGTAGCCCGCGAGATCCGCGGCGGTCTCGCCACGTTCTTCGCCATGAGCTACATCGTGGTCCTCAACCCGCTCATCCTCTCGGGGGCGGATTCCGCAGGCAATACCTTGGGCATCCCCCGGGTCGCCGCGGCGACAGCGCTGGTGGCAGGCATTCTCACGGTCATCATGGGCCTCTGGGCCAAGCACCCCTTCGCGCTCGCAACCGGCCTCGGCGTCAACGCGTTCGTCGCGGTGACCGTCGCGACCCACCCCGGCGTCACATGGCCGGACATGATGGGGCTCGTGATGATCGCCGGCATCGTCATGTTCCTGCTCGTGCTGACGGGCTTCCGGACTGCGGTGTTCAAGGCCGTCCCCGAGGGCTTGAAGACGGCGATCGTCGTGGGCATCGGCGTCTTCATCACCCTCATCGGCCTTGTCGATGCGGGCTTTGTTCGCCGCATCCCGGACGCCGCCGGCACCACCGTGCCGCTGGGCCTCGGCTTCGACGGGCGCCTCATCGGGTGGCCGACGCTCGTGTTCGTGGTGGGCCTCGTCCTGACCATCGCGCTCATGGTCCGCCGCGTCCGCGGCGCCATCCTCATCGGCATCATCGGCGCGACCATCCTCGCGAACCTCATCGAGCTGGTCTTCCACGTCGGCCCCAGCGTGGGAGCCGACAGCAAGCCGAATCCCGGCGGCTGGTCGCTCGTGGTGCCCGGCCTCGGAGACCTGCGTCCAGTGGACCTCAGCATCATCGGCCAGGCCAACCCGATCGGCGCGTTCGCACATCTCGGCGCCCTCGCGGCGATCCTCATGGCGTTCGTGATCCTGCTCAGCATCTTCTTCGACGCGATGGGCACCATGGTCGGCCTCGCCCGCGAGGCCGGAACGATCGATCCCCAGGGCAACATCCCGAACGTGGACCGCGTCCTCCTCGTCGACGCGTTCGGCGCGATCGCAGGCGGCGGATCGTCGATCTCCTCGAATCAGATCTTCGTCGAGTCCGGCGCGGGCATCGGCGAGGGCGCCCGCACGGGGCTCGCGTCGGTGGTCACGGGCATCATGCTCCTGCTGGCGATGTTCCTCACGCCGCTCATCAACCTCGTCCCGTTCGAGGCGGTCGCACCGGCCCTCGTGGTGGTCGGCTTCCTCATGTTCCAGCAGGTCACCAAGATCGACTGGACCGACGTGGGCATCTCCATCCCGGCGTTCCTCACGATCGCCCTGATGCCGTTCACGTACTCGATCGCGAACGGCCTCGGCGCGGGCTTCATCAGCTACGTGCTCGTGCGGACTTTCCAGGGTCGCGCGCGGGAGATCCACCCGCTCATGTGGGCGGTCGCCGCTGCGTTCCTCATCTTCTTCGCGCTCGGACCGATCGAGCAGGCACTGGGCGTGTGAGCCCGTGGGCCGTGAGGCCCCTGAGGGCGACGACGGCGAACACCACCGCGAGCGGGAGGGCGACGACGGCGCCACTCAGCCAGGCGCCCGTCCCCTGCCCTCCTTGGACAGCCGCGTTCGCGGCCTGCAGTCCCGTGGCCGCCGCCCCGAGCAGGAATGCGGCGGCCGCGAGTGCGGGTACCAGACCGGCCGGCAGGGGCGCCTCGCGCGGCAGCAGCCGCCACACCAGCAGGAGCAGCAGGCCGACGACGCCGGCCAGGACACGGTATTCGACCACCTCGCCCCAGTGGTGCTCGGCGGCGGCCTGGGAGCAGTCGAGTCCGGGGTACGGAGCCTGGAGCACAGCGCAGCGCGCCGCCGTATAGGCGACGCCGGGAAGATCGCCTGACACGAACCCCGCGCCCCAGAGGCGCCCGAACAGCTCCGACACCACCCCGCTGAGGCCGACGGCCAGCGCCCCGATGGCCGCGAGGCCGACGACGGGACGCACGAAGGCGCGCAGCGGGATCCTTCCGAGGGCGCTCAGGGGCGGACGAAGGGCAGCAGTCACGGTGCCGACCGGGCCGAAGCGATGCACGGCCTCCCGCTCCGCGTCCTCGGGGCCGAGGCCCTGACCCCTGAGGCGGGCGGCCGATTCGCGGAGGTGGGCCTCCGTCTCGGCCAGCAGGCGGCGCACGGCCCTCGGCTCGACGTCGCCTGCGCTCGCAAGCAGTTCGTCCAGATAGGCCTCAATGGGGCCGTCCGGGATCATGACGCCGCTCCGAGGACGCCCCGCACCGCCGTCGCGAAGCCCTGCCATTCCTCCGCCTTGCGGGCGAGCTCGGCCTGACCAGCCTCGGTGAGGGAGTAGACGCGGCGGCGTGCGCCGTCGTCGTCCGCCCACCGGCTCGCGACGCTCCCGGAAGCCTCCAGCTTGTGGAGCGCCGGGTAGACCGACCCCTCCTGAAGCTCCTAGCGCGAGCCGCTGCGCTCGTGGATACGCGCGATGAGCGCGTAGCCGTGCGCCTCGCCCGCCCCGAGGGAGGCCAGGAGCAGGAGGTCGAGTTGTCCGTTCACCGCACTTCGTCCCATGCCTAGACAATCTAGGTATGGGGTCGCGTGATCGCAAGAGCTCGGCGAGCCCTCTTTCGGCTTGGCTCTGACGAGCCCTGATCGAACTCGGAGAGGAGGCGCGCGCTCGCGGACCCCATGTGGTGGCCCATGACGCGCCGCACGCGGTCGGGGTCGTGGGCCTCGAGCGCCTCGAAGACCTCCTCGTGCTCACGCGCGGCAACCGCTGCGTGCTCCTGGTCCCTCAGCCCCCGATCCACCCAGATCCGCAGGTGGGTCGGGGTCGTCCCGCGTTGGGCGCGGCTCCCTGAGTGGGCCGAGTTCGCGGTCGACAGGGCCAGCGAGGGCGGTCCCGCCCAGGGGCGAGGTCCAGTGGAGGTCCCCGGCGCTGCCGTCGGGGTTGGGCTGGAGGCGCTCGGCCCGCCAGAGGCCCAGGCTCTTGAGCGCGTGGTGCTTGCGGCACAGGATCTGAAGGTTCGCCGCGTCAGTGGCCCCGCCGTGCTGCCACTCCACGACGTGGTCGGTCTCGCCCCGCCTGCCTGGGCAGGTGCAGGAGGGAAACTGGCACATCCCGTCGCGGTACTCGATGTAGCGACGAAGCCCCTTCGGCGGCCGGTACGCTGCCCGGCCGAGGGACAGTGGCACTCCCTCGGCCGAGTCCAGCAGCCGCTGCCACGTCGGGGCCGCGACCGCCAGCTCCCGGGCCGTGGCGGCGTCGATCGGCCCGTAGCCCTCCAGCTCCCCCGGCTCCTCCCCGACGCCCAGCAGCGTCCCGACGGGGATGTGCACCACGATCTCGGCCGCCGGCACCGGAACGTCCCCGTCCTCGGCCTGGGCCAGCACGGCCGCGGCGAGGGCGTCGGCTCGCAGCTGCGGAAGAGTCCTGGCCTCTTGGGGATCCGCATCCCGGCGAGCCCGGGCCAGGGCATCAACCCGGGGGTGCACCGCGAGCCCGACCTGCGCCGGAAGGAAGGCCGTCAGCGTGCACATCCCGTCCGGCTCGGGCTTCACCCACACGCCCCTATCCTTCTCGGCCTTGACGCGCCGTGCACGGATGGACTCGGGGTGCAGTCGCTCCCGCAGCGCTCGCACCGCCCTGCGGAACTCTGCCGGGGTCCGGCGTCGACCTGTCCTCGTCTCAAGCCGCCGCAGGCATTCGATGCCGAACTCCCCCGCTGCGGCCTCGGGCAGAGTCGCGGTCTCGTCGGTGATCACGCATGCGTGCGCCTCGGTGAGCATCCCGGCCTCGAGCCGGTCCAGCACCGCCAGCTGCACCCCGCACAGCGACTCGGCCGCAGCCAGAAGCCTGGCCGCGGCGAACTCGCCGATTCCCTCCGCGACGGCGACCTCGGAGACGGCGAGCGCCCGGCCCATGTCCCCGCTGAAACGCTCGGGTCCCGCACAAGCCGCGCGGCGGCCGTCTTCAACCCTGCGGGCTTCTTCCTCGCAGGCCTGCCTCACCCGTTCGACGGCGAGGGCTTCCACCGCGGCCAGGAACGAACGCATCGCCACCACATCCGCCAGCACCTGCCGGGCCTGCTACCCGGTCAGCGTGGACGGGTCCGGGTGCCACAGCGCCCCCTCCAGCAGGGACCCCGGGGCCGGCTCGAGCAGCACGGCACCTGAGCCCTCAGGCCCCTCCGAAAACGCAAGCCCCGCCATCGATGCCCCCAACATCAGATAGAAAATATGTTCCTATACTACCACGACGATGGATTCAATTCGCAGAAAGATACGAAAAGCGCCATCCGTACGGCCCCCCGGACATCTCTCCCTCCAGACTCTGGCGCGCCCCCTTCAATGTGCGCTGTGCTGGTGGGATGAGCGAAGCCACCTCTCCTGCCCTGTCCGATGATGTCTTCCCTGCGCCTGATGTCTTCCCTGCGCGCGATACCTTCCCTGCGCCCGACGTCTCCCCCGCGCCCTGGACAGGACGGCACGACGGCGATTCGCCCGAACACCGCCGCTGGTGGCAAGCGGTGCAGCCCTGCACGCGCGAGGGCCTCACTGAAGCCGTTGCCGCCGCAGAAGCCCAAGGCGGCAGGAGGCCGGCCGTGCTCCTCGGCTTCGCCAGCGACGAGGGCGTGCGCCGCAACAAGGGCCGAGTGGGTGCCGCTGCCGCACCGAACGCGATCCGCGCCGCCCTCGGCCCGCTCGCCTTTCACTTGGGCCGGGACGTGTTCGACGCCGGCGACGTCACCGTGAAGCTGGGCGAGGAGGGTGCCCCGGGCGACCTCGAGGGCGGACAGGAGCGCTGCGGCGAGGTGATCACGTCGATGCTCGACGCCGGAGCCCTGACAGTCACGCTCGGCGGTGGGCACGAGACGGCGTACGCGAGCTACCTCGGGGTCGTGGACTCGGAACGCGTCGCGGGCGCCCGGGTCGGCGTGCTCAACCTCGACGCCCACTTCGACCTTCGCGCGGAAGATCGGGCGAGCTCCGGCACACCGTTCCTCCAGATGGCCCGGGCGGAAGCGGCCGCAGGCCGCACGCTCGAGTACGCCGTCGTCGGCATCTCGCGGCCGAACAACACGCTCGCGCTGTTCCGGCGTGCGGACGAGCTCGGCGTGCGGTATCTCCTCGACGAGTACGCCACACGGGAAACCGCGGAATCATTCGTCGAGGACTTCCTCTCCGGCCTCGACGCCGTCTACTTGACCATCGACCTCGACGTCCTGCCGGCCGCCGTCGCCCCCGGGGTCTCCGCCCCCGCCGGGCTCGGGGTGCCGCTCGACTTAATCGTCGCCGTCGTGCGTCGTGTGGTGGCCAGCGGCAAGCTGGTCCACGCGGACCTCGCCGAGCTCAACCCCTCGTACGACGTCGACAGCCGCACCGCCCGCGTGGCCGCGCGATTGGTGGACACGATCCTCGGCTAGCCGACGCGCAGCCCGAGGCCGAGCCACTGGGGAACAGCCAAGAGGGCCCGCACCGTCGTCGGTGCGGGCCCTCTCGGCTTGCAGCGTTCCCCGTTGCGAGCGAGGGAACTCAGGCGCGGCGCACGAGCACGCCGTCAGACTTGAGGAACAGTCGGCGCGGCTCGGCGCCCTCCGCGCTCAGCCAGAGCACATTTCCGCTCAGCGAGACTTCCTCGACCCGCCCCGCGGCCACGACCTGTGCGTGCTTGACCACCTCGACCTGCTCATCGGCCCGAAGCTCGCCCCAGTTGGTGAGCGGCGCCTGATGTGCCTCTCGCCTGGTCAGTACTGCCTCGCGTGCCTTCATGTTCCTAAACCCCTCCGGTATCGGTCTCTGGTGCCCATTGTGACCCGCGTCATTGCGGATACATCGTTTCTATCGGTTCCTGAGGCGCGTCGCCATGTAACCCCATACGACGATCCTCAGGAACCGTTGTGCACTCCTCCAGCGGTGTGGTCAGACCAGACCCCCGACGGCGGAATCCACCGCCGCGAGCACCTCGCCCCGCGCGAGGAGGGCGTCGGCCTCCTCGAGCTCGGGGGACATGAAGCGGTCGAGGCCGGGCCCCGGCACCGTCCGCCGAAGCACCTCCAGCGCGGCCTGACCGCCGGGACCCGGGGTGAGTGCGCCGTCGGACATGGCCGTGCGGAGGTCGATCGCGCGGGCCGCGGTCACGAGCTCGATGGCGAGCACCCGGCGCACGTTCTCCACTGCCTTGCGGAGCTTTCGGGCAGCGTGCCAGCCCATCGAGACGTGGTCCTCCTGCATGGCCGAGCTCGGGATCGAGTCCACGGAGGCAGGGACGGCAAGACGCTTGAGATCCGAGACGAGGCCGGCCTGCGTGTACTGCGCGATCATGAGACCGGAGTCCACGCCGGGATCGTCCGCGAGGAACGCCGGAAGGCCGTGCGAGCGGGCGGGGTCGAGCATGCGGTCCGTGCGGCGCTCGGCCATCGACGCGAGGTCCGCGGCGGCAATCGCCAGGAAGTCGAGCACGTACGCGACGGGGGCACCGTGGAAGTTGCCGTTCGAGCTCACACGCCCATCGGGCAGCACCACGGGGTTGTCGATCGCGGCCTCAAGCTCGCGCTCGGCGACCGCGCGCGCATGCGCGATCGTGTCGCGGACGGCGCCGGCCACCTGCGGAGCGCAGCGGAGCGAGTAGGCATCCTGAACGCGGTTATCCCCGGTCTTGTGGGACTCGACGATCTTGGATCCCCGCAGGACGGCGAGGATGTTCGCCGCCGACGCCGCCTGCCCGGGGTGCGGCCGAAGCGGCGCGTGCAGCTCGGGCAGGAACACTTGGTCCGTGCCCATGAGCCCGTCGACGGAGAGCGCAGCCGTGATGTCGGCGGTTTTGACGAGGGCGTCGAGGTCGTGGAGGGCCATGAGGAGCATGCCGAGCATGCCCTCCGTGCCGTTGACCAGCGCGAGGCCCTCCTTCTCCGCCAAGGTGACCGGCTCGATGCCGTGCTCGGCGAGGAGCTCCGCCGTCGTCCGCTGGCCGCGGCCGCCGAACGCCTCGCCGTCCGGGCCCACCGCCTCGCCCTCGCCCATGAGCACCAGGGCGACGTGGCTGAGCGGCGCGAGATCGCCCGAGCAGCCGAGCGAGCCGAACTCGCGGATCACCGGGGTGATCCCAGCGTTGAGGAGCTTGACGAACGTCTCGAGGACCACAGGCCGAACGCCCGTGCGGCCCGACGCCAAAGTCTTGGCGCGCAGGAGCATGAGCGCGCGGACCACCTCGCGCTCCACGGCCGGTCCCATCCCCGCGGCGTGGCTGCGGATGAGTGACTTCTGGAGCTGCGTGCGCAGCTCCTGCGGAATGTGGCGGTTCGCGAGGGCGCCGAAGCCCGTGGAGATGCCGTAGGCAGGGGTCTCGCTCGCGGCGAGTTCCTCGACATGGGCTCGGACTCGCGCCACCTCCTCGAGGGCCTCGGGCGCGACGGCCACCTTCGCGTCGTAGCGGGCGACGGCGACGACATCGGCTGCCGTCAGCCCTCCGGGGGCGAGGGTCACTTCGGTGGGAAGGCCGGTTTCGGATGCGGTGAGGGTCATGTCAGGTTCCTTTGTCAGCGTCCGGCCATGGGGATCTTGACGCCGCGCTCGGCGGCGACGTCGACGGCGCGCTCGTAGCCCGCGTCGACGTGGCGGATCACTCCCATGCCGGGGTCGTTGGTGAGCAGGGCGGTGAGCTTCGCGGCCGCGAGTTCGGAGCCGTCGGCGACGGAGACCTGGCCAGCGTGGATCGAGCGGCCGATGCCGACGCCCCCGCCGTGGTGGATCGAGACCCACGTGGCTCCGGAGGAAGCGGCGGTCAGGGCGTTCAGGAGGGGCCAGTCGGCGATCGCATCGGAGCCGTCCTTCATCGCCTCGGTCTCGCGGTAGGGGGAGGCGACGGAGCCGGAGTCGAGGTGATCGCGGCCGATCACAATTGGGGCCTTGACCTTGCCCTCGGCGACAAGCTGGTTGAACAGGAGGCCTGCCTTGTGACGCTCGCCGTAGCCGAGCCAGCAGATCCGCGCGGGGAGGCCCTCGAACTCGACGAACTCCTCGGCTGCGTCGATCCAGCGGTGCAGGTGCTCGTTCTCCGGGAAGAGCTCCTTGATGGCCTGATCGGTGACCTTGATGTCCTCGGGATCGCCCGAGAGGGCGACCCAGCGGAACGGGCCGAGGCCCTCGCAGAACAGCGGGCGGATGTAGGCCGGGACGAAGCCGGGGAACTCGAACGCGCGCTCGTAGCCGCCCTTGCGGGCCTCGTCGCGGATCGAGTTGCCGTAGTCGAAGACCTCGGCGCCCTCGTCCTGGAACTCGACCATCGCCTGCACGTGGCGGGCCATCGCGTTCTGGGCCTTCTTGGTGAAGCCCTCCGGGTCGGCCTCGGCCTCGTGGTGCCACTGCTCCACGGTGTACTCGCTGGGGAGGTAGCTCAGCGGGTCATGGGCCGAGGTCTGGTCGGTCACAATGTCGACGGTGAGCTCGCCGGCGCGGTGACGGCGCAGGATCTCCGGGAACACGTCGGCGGCGTTGCCCACGTACCCGACCGACAGCGCCCGGCCCTCGGCCTTCGCGGCGACGACCTTCGCCAGAGCAATGTCCAGATCCGTCTCGACCTCGTCGAGGTAGCGCTTGCCGGCCCGGCGGCGCAGGCGGGTCTCGTCGACGTCCACGATCAGCACCGCGCCCCCGTTGAGCGTGACGGCCAGCGGCTGAGCGCCGCCCATGCCGCCGCAGCCGCCAGTGAGGGTGAGCGTGCCCTTCAAGGAGCCCCCAAACCGCTTCTGAGCCACTGCGGCGAACGTCTCGTACGTGCCCTGCAGAATGCCCTGGGTGCCGATGTAGATCCACGAGCCGGCCGTCATCTGGCCGTACATCGTGAGGCCCTCGGCCTCAAGGCGGCGGAACTCCGGCCAGTTGGCCCAGTCGCCCACCAGGTTCGAGTTGGCGATCAGCACACGCGGCGCCCACTTGTTGGTGCGGAAGACGCCCACAGGCTTGCCGGACTGCACAAGGAGGGTCTCGTCGTCGTCCATGTCTTTGAGCGTGTCGATGATCGCGTCGAAGGCCTTCCACGAGCGGGCCGCGCGGCCCGTGCCGCCGTAGACGACGAGCTCGTCGGGGCGCTCAGCCACCTCGGGGTCGAGGTTGTTCATGAGCATGCGCATCGGCGCCTCGGTCTGCCACGACTTGGCGGTGAGCTCGGTGCCTCGAGGGGCGCGGACCGGGCGGGCGCCGGTGGTGAAGTCCGCCTTGTGGGGCTTGTTGGTGGTCATCGTGACTCCTGCGTCGGTGATGGATTGTCTTCATCCATGACACCTCGCTGGGAGGCCCGGAAACAGAGGCTTTCGAGGGGTCCTGTCCGGGATTACAGACGTGTCCCCGGAGCCAGCGGCCTCAGCCTCGACCGTAAATTCGGTGGGACAACTCGGCTGCCACCCGCGCAACCTGCCGCGCGAGCTCCTCGCGCTCGTCTCCCGGCACCTTCTCAGCCAGGAAGGTCACGGCGACGGCCGCCGTCGGCCATCCCGCGTGATCCTTGACGGCAGCGGCGACGGAGGCGAACCCGGAGGTCACCTCGCCGTCCTCCGTCGCGTAGCCGCGCTGGCGGACCTGATCGAGCGCGGACTGGAGCGCCGCGTAGCTGCGGATGTGCTCGCCCTCCTCGGTCCGCTCGCTGAACGCCGCAGCGTTGGGGTACAGCGCGCGGACCTGCGACTTCGGCAGGGCCGCGAGGATGGCCCGCCCGCTCGCGGTGAGATGGCTGGGAAGCCGGACGCCGACGTCGGTCACGAGCGAGGGCCGGTTCTTGGCCCGCTCCTCGACGATGTACAGCACATCGCGGCCGTGCAGGACCGCGAGGTGGGCGCTCTCCCCGAGCGTGTCGACGAGCGAGGCCAGCATGGGCCGGCCCAGCCGCGAGAGGGGCTCCTGGCGGGAGTAGGCGCTCGAGAGCTCGAACGCGCCGATCCCGAGCCCGTACCGCCGCTCCTCCGCGAGATGCATCACGAAACCGTTCTCCTCCATGACGGCGAGCAGGTGGTAGACGGTGGACCGCGGCAGCCCGAGGGCCGAGGCGATGCTCGCGGCGGGCTGCGGCCCCCGACGCGACGCGAGCAGGCGCAGGATGCGCAGCGTGCTCTCGGCGGCGGGGACCTTGGACTTCTGGCTGGCTTCGATGGACATGCGGGGCACCTTTGGAGGGAGACTGTCTGAAATACCGAACTCCAGTGTGCAGGCGGACGACGGCGGAGCGCACCTCCTGCGGACAGGCGCAAGTCTGCGATGCCAGACACAGGGCGCTCGTGATGCCACTCACAGGCCCTTCCGGCCCGGGAGAGTGGAAGGGATCTTCCCAGCGACGCGAGGAATCCCCCATGCAGCATTCACCTGCCGCGCTCAGCCGCGGCCTCAACGTCCGCCACATCCGGTTCATGGCCTTGGGCTCGGCCATCGGGACTGGGCTGTTCTACGGCTCGGCCTCAGCGATCCAAGCCGCTGGCCCCGCCGTCCTCATCGCCTACATGATCGCGGGCGCCGCCGTCTTCATGGTCATGCGCTCCCTCGGCGAGATGGCCGTGCGCCACCCCGTCGCCGGTTCGTTCAGCCAGTACGCGGGGCGCTACCTCGGCCCGCTCGCGGGCTTCGTGACCGGCTGGACCTACGTCTTCGAAATGGCGATCGTGGCCATCGCCGACGTCACGGCCTTCTCCATCTACATGGGCTTCTGGTTCCCCGAGACCCCGCGGTGGATCTGGATCTTGGCCGTCATCTTCTTCCTCACCGGCATCAATCTCCTGAGCGTCCGGGTCTTCGGCGAGCTCGAGTTCTGGTTCTCGCTCGTGAAGGTCCTCGCGATCGGCGCGATGATCCTCGGCGGCGCAGCGCTCATCGTCTTCGGCATCCAGCTCGGGGGCCACCAGCCAAGCTTCGGGCAGCTCGTGGACCACGGCGGCTTCATGCCGAACGGCTTCGGCGGGATGCTCGCCGCATTCTCCGTAGTGGTGTTCGCGTTCGGCGGTGTCGAGACGATCGGCGTGACCGCCGGCGAGGCAGCCGACCCCAAGCGCGCCATTCCCCAGGCCGTCAACACCGTGCCGGTGCGCGTCCTCCTCTTCTACGTGCTCACCCTGACCGTGCTCATGAGCCTGTTCCCGTGGAACGAGGTTGGCACTCAAGGCAGCCCGTTTGTCCAGATCTTCGACGGGCTCGGGGTGCCCGGCGCAGCGCACGTGCTCAACGCCGTGGTCATCACCGCAGCCCTCTCCGCGATCAACTCCGACATCTTCGGCGCCGGCCGGGTCCTCTTCGGGCTCGCGCAGCAGGGGCACGCGCCGCGGTCGTTCGGCAAGGTGTCGAAGCGTGGGGTGCCGTGGCTGACCGTCGTCGTGATGACGGGCGTGCTGCTGGTGGGCGTGGTGCTCAATGCGGTGATTCCCGAGGATGTGTTCCTCGTCATCGCCTCGATTGCCACGTTCGCGACCGTCTGGGTATGGGTCATGATCCTCGCAAGCCACGTGGCCATGAAGCGCGAGATCCGGAAGTACGCGCTGGCCCCGTCCGAGTTCCCGTCGCCGCTCTGGCCCGCCGCATCGATCGCGGCGATTGCCTTCATGACGCTCGTCATCGGCGTGCTCGGCTGGTTCGAGGAGACTCGGGTTGCGCTCGTGGTGGGAGCCATCTGGCTGGGGCTGCTGGCCGCCGCCTACGCGCTCTGGGTCCGTGGCGACGGACGACGGCGGCCCGCCCTCCGCGACGAAACCGCGCCGATCCCTGTGGTTGCCGAGGCAGAATCCGGCCGTCAGAAGGCGCAGCTGGGCTGAAATCGCGGGGCGTCACACTCGCGTGTCGCTCTGGCGTTGGACATGTCAAATTGAGAGCACCACTCTGCCTGCATCCGTGGGCAGCCGTTCCACCCCTTGATGCTCCAGAGAGGCTCTCATGTCGCACGCTTCCAACATTCCGACCGCCCCACCCGCCTACCCAGCACAGCGGGCAGTTCCTGGCAAGACCCTGGGAATCGTCTCCGTCATCCTGCCGTTCGTCGGCTTCGGCCTGATTGGCCTCATCCTCGGCATCGTCGCGAAGGTCCAGTCCAAGAAGGCCGGCGTGAAGAACACGCCCGCCGTGGTCGGGATTGTGCTCGGTGCCATCAGCGTCGTCGTGGGGCTCATCGTGACGATCACGATCATCGCGGGAATCGGTGCCGTTGCCCAGCAGTGCCAGCAGCTCGGCCCCGGCGTCCACCAGCAGGGCGGCGTGACGATCACCTGCAGCTAACTGCCTATCCGGCGCCCTTCCCCGCTACGGGCGCCCTTAGCCGCACTTCCGCGCCGGACCCGGCGCGGAAGTGCGGGAAAGCTACGCTTTTCCTTTTGCGCCGTCAGCTCGCATGGCCCGACCATGCGAGCTGACGGCGCTTCTGCATCCAACACCTACGGTTGCCTTCTCACTCGTGCCCGTTCATCGCCAGGGCCCCTTCTCCGTATTGAGGGAATTTTCAGCTCGAATTGCCCAAAAAATTTGTGGTGGGAGCAGGTAATTCAGTGCTCATGACCGATGACATCTCAGTGGTGAAGGTAGTAGCGTGACGGCACAAAGTTAGCGAATCTGATGAAAGAGCTCGGAATGAAGAACCGGGAACTTCCTCTCGTCGTCGCCTTTTGCGCGCTTGCCGCATTTGGCTTCGTCTGGGCAGCTGGCATTTTTATTTCCGCATCTCTGGTCCTTGCTTTATGCAGGTTAAAGGAACGCAGAAAAAGCGAACATTGGGGGGAGAAATGAAGTACTGGGGTCGAAGCGTCATCATCGAATTCTTGTGCGCCGTCATGTCCCGGACCCTGCGGACGTGACGGCGCAACGGGAGGGAGGGGTCACCGCGCAGACCAGCCGCCGTCCATCGTGTAGCTCGCCCCGGTGACCATGGCGGCGTCGTCGGACGCTAGCCAGCACGCAAGCGAGGCGACCTCCGCCGGCTCAACAAGCCGCTTGATCGCCATCTCGGCGAGCATGACGTCCGCGAGCACTTGGTCCTCGGAGATCCCGTGGGTCGCGGCTTGGTCCGCGATCTGCTTCTCCACGAGCGCCGTCCGCACGTACCCCGGATTGATGCAGTTCGACGTCACTCCGTGCTCCGCACCCTCAAGCGCTGTGACCTTCGAGAGGCCCTCCAGGGCGTGCTTCGCCGTCACATACGCGCTCTTGAACGCCGACGCCCGGAGGCCGTGCACCGAACTGAGGTTGATCACGCGCCCCCACCCGCGCTCATACATGTGCGGCAGCGCGGCCCGGATCAGCAGGAACGGAGCCTCGACCATGAGCTTCTGGATGCGGCGAAAGGCGTCCGGATCGAACTCCTGAATCGGCGCCACCTTCTGGATGCCCGCATTGTTGACGAGGATGTCGCAGTCTAGCTTGAGGCCCTCGAGCGCAGCGGTGTCCAGAAGGTCCACCTGCCAAGCCTCCCCGCCGAGGTCGCCGGCAAGCTTGGCCGCTGCGTCGCCGTCGAGATCCGCGATGACGACGGCGGCCCCCCGCTCCGCGAGTCCCCTCGCCACGGCGGCTCCGATGCCCGCGGCGCCGCCGGTTATGAGCGCCTTGCGCCCCGAAAGTCCACTCATGCGCGCGCTCCCGCCTCGGGAGTGGCAGCACCCGTGCGGGCGGCGTCCGCGGCGTCGACGGCGCGGAGCGAGGCACCGCGGGTCTCGCGAAGCGCCACGACGGCGACGGCGGTGATCACACCGGCAATGGCGAGGTAGAGCGCCGTCGGCCACCAGGAGCCGGTCGCCTTGAGCCATTCCGTCGCGAAGACCGGCGCGAGCGAGCCCGCGACGATCGACGTCACCTGGTACGAGATAGAGACGCCCGAGTAGCGCATGCGGGTCGGGAACATCTCAGCCATGATCGCCGGCTGGCCGGAGTACATGAGGGCATGAAAAACCAGGCCGACGATGATCGTCAAGAGGATGATCCACGTGTTCTTCGTGCCGAACGCCGGGAAGGCCCAGAAGCCCCACGTCCCGCCCAGAATGGTCCCCACGAGATAGACCGGCTTCCGGCCCACGCGGTCCGCGAGTCGCCCGATCAGAGGAATCACCGCGAAGTGGCACAGGTGGGCTATTGCGATGACGCCGAGGATATCCCCCGTGTTCATCTTGAGCCCGGTGCCTAGGTAGACGATCGAGAACGTCACCAGGAGGTAGTAGAAGATGTTCTCCGCGAATCGCAGCCCCATACCGACGAGCACGCCCTTCGGGTACCGCTTGAGCACCTCGATGACGCCGTAGCCCGCGGCCTTCTCCGAGTCCAGCTCCTCTTTCGCCGCCTGGAAGATGGGCGCGTCCGTGATCTTCGTGCGGATGTAGTACCCCACGAGCACCACGACAGCCGAGAGCCAGAACGCCACCCGCCAGCCCCACGTCAGGAAGCCGTCGCCGGGGAGCACTGTCGTCATGATCCAGAGCACGAAAGTCGCGAGGACGTTGCCGACCGGGACGGCGGCCTGCGGCCACGAGGCCCAGAACGCGCGCTCCTGGTCCGGCGCATGCTCGGCGACCAGGAGAACCGCGCCTCCCCATTCGCCACCGAGCGCGAGGCCCTGGATGAAGCGGAGGACCACGAGCAGGATGGGGGCCCACACGCCGATCTGCTGGTATGTCGGAAGGCAGCCCATGAGCACGGTCGCGATGCCGATCAGCATGATCGTGATCTGGAGGGTCTGCTTGCGGCCGAGCCGGTCACCGATCTGCCCGAAGATCACGCCACCGAGCGGCCGTGCGATGAAGCCGACGGCGTAGGTGAGGAACGCGGCGATGATCGCGTCATACTCGTTCCCCATCTTGGGCAGCAGGATCTTGTTGAAGACGATCGTGGACGCGGTCGCGTACAGGAAGAAGTCGTACCACTCGACGACCGTCCCGGCCATCGAGGCGGACACGATCTTCGTGAGGAGCGAGCGGTCTGCGGCGCTGCCGCCCGAGCGCTGCGGTGAGCTCATGGATTCCCTCCGGTGTCTGCTCTGACACGTGCCTCACGGCACTGGACCCGCTTGTGACGCGGGCCACCTGACCAAGCAAGTATGGTTGCGCGTTTTTGCTCCCTCAATGACCAGTACCGCAGAGTAGCTGTGCAGATTCGCAGATAAGGTGGGCGCATGACGACGACGTCCCCCTCGCCGGATCAGCTCCTCGTGCTCCTCGAGGTATCCCGGAGCGGCAAATTCACGACGGCGGCCGAGGCCTTGGGCCTCAACCACACCACCGTCGCGCGCAAGATCGCCGCGCTCGAGAAGGCGCTCGGCGGCCGGGTCCTCGCTCGAGCAGCGGGCGGGTGGGAGCTCACCCAGCTCGGCCAGCGTGCGGTGGGCGTTGCCGCTCAGGTGGCGGACGCCGTCGGCCGTCTGGCCCCGGGCGCGGACGATCCGGTGACCGGAGTCGTGCGGATGACGGCGACGGACGGCTTCAGCGCGTACATCGCCTCGCCCGCGGTCGCCGTGCTCCGGCGAGACCACCCCGGGCTCGCCGTCGAGCTCATCACGGTGACGCGCCGCGCGATGCAGCAGCGCTCAGGGGTGGACATCGAGGTCGTGGTGGGCGAGCCGCAGGTGCACCGGGCGGAGGCGGTCCGGCTCGGCGACTACACGCTCGGCATGTACGCCTCACGGGACTACCTCGCACGGCACGGCGCGCCCGAGACGCCTGAGGAATTGGCCCGCCATGGCCTCGTCTATTTCGTGGACTCAATGCTCCAAGTCGACGACCTCGACGCGCCCCGCCGCCTCGCCCCCGAAATGCGGGACGGCCTCACCTCGACGAATGTGTTCGTGCACGTCGAGGCGACGCGCGCGGGCGCGGGCATTGGTTTCCTGCCGTGCTTCATGGCCGACCGCCACGCCGACCTCGTCCGGCTCCTCCCCGACTATTTCCGTGAGCAGCTCCCGTATTGGATGGTGCTGCGGCCCGATTCGATGCGGCAGCCGGCCGTGGCCGCCGTCGCGACGGCACTCAGGCGGAAGGTGGCCGAGCTGCGGCCCCAGCTCATGGGCGAGGATTCAGGCGGGATCGTGACGTGAGCGGCTGTTGCCGATCCATGCGCGCGCCTGCGCGTCATCCCAGAATTGCGCGGGAACTCCCCCGCCCAGCAGACGACGGCGCAGGTCGGCCGAGGCGTCGAGCGGAGTGTCGCTGCCTGCAACGATGATGTTCCCGTACCGCCGGCCCTTGAGCATCGCAGGGTCGGCCACGACGGCGACGTAGGGGAAGACCTCGGCGATCGAGGCAGCCTCCTCCTTCGCCGTGACCTGGTCCGGCGCACTGCCCACGTTGGCCACGAACAGGCCGTTGCCGTCCAAAAGCGCGGCCGAAGCGTGCGTGAACTCGACCGTGGTGAGCCGATGCGGGGTGCGGGACCCGGCGAAGACGTCGCGGATGACGAGGTCCCGCGTGCCAGGCGTCAGCGACTCCGTGACCTCGCGCGCCTCACCGACCCGCAGCCGCAGGAGCGGGGCCTTGGGCAGGTCGAACCAGGCCCGGACGTATTCGGCGAGCTGGCCATCGAGCTCGACGACGACCTGCCGCGCATCGGGGTAGCGCGCCGCGAGGTACCGGGGCATCGAGCACCCCCCTCCGCCCTGGTGGAGCGCGCGCAGGCGCCCTGTGGTCTCGGGCGGGAAGCGCTCCTCGACGAGCGCGATGATCCAGCGCATGTATTCGAAGTCGAGGCGGAGCGGATCGCTGAGGACGATGTGCGAGCTCTGCACGCCGTTGATCTTGAGGAGCCAGCCGTCGGCGGCGTCGCCGTCGCGCTGGAGCTCGGCGGTGCCCGTGTCGATCGGGTACAGGCCAGGAGCCAACCGGGGCGCGCGCGTGTCCATGGGCACCACGCTATCGGTAGCGCTCGGTGAGTCAACGCGGGCTATTGCGGGCCCTTTGGGGGGTTCCTAACATGGTCAGCGGTCTCACAGCAGTAGGAGGTCAATCGCCATGTCGGTCATCGTCGCGGTCAAGCTCACCGGAGACACCGAAGTCTTCAAGAAGTCGCTCAGCGAACGCGCAGACGACTACCGCAAGATCGCCGAGCGTGCCAAAGAGAAGGGCGCCCTCCACCACCGGTTCGCCGTCGGGGACGGATTCGTCATCGTGAACGATGAATGGGAGACTGCCGAGGCCTTCCAGAGTTTCTTCGGCGATCCCGCAATGCGTGAATTCATCAGTGCCGCAGGCGGTGACCCCAGCGTCCCACCGGAAATCATCTGGGGCGATTCGATCGAATCACCGGATCAATTCTGATCGCCTGACCCCTCCTATTTGGCCGGCCTATTCGGCCGGCACCTATTTCACCAGCGCAAGCGCGAAGCCGTCCCAGCCCTTCCCTCCGACGGTCTGAACGACCGTGGCGTCGAAGGGCGGCCGGCCGAGCAGCTCGAGCGCCGCGATGATGCCCGGGGCGTTCGTCTCGTCCATCGAAGGATCAAGGAGGGCGCCCTCCCACACCGCGTTGTCGACGACGATTGCCGTCCCCGGGCGCCCCAGACGCACGGCCCATTGGAGGTAGTTGCTGTCGTTCTGCTTGTCCGCGTCGATGAACACAAAGTCATAGGGCCCCTCGAGCGAGGGCAGCGTCTCAAGCGCGGACCCGACGTGGACCGTCACGCGCTCCTCGAGTCCCGCCGCGGCAAGGTTCTCCCGGGCGATCTCAGCATGCTCCGGGAGGTACTCGAGCGTGTCCAGATGCCCGCCCTCGGGCAGCGCCTGGGCCATCCAGATGGTGCTGTACCCGGCGAGGGTCCCGATTTCGAGGACCCGCCGGGCGCCGCTCATCCGCACGAGCAGGTGGAGCAGCTTCCCTGCCGTGGGCTGCACTTCGATGGGCGGCATGCCGCGCTCGACGGCGGTGCTCAGGGCGCGCTCATGCTCCGGCCCGGGCTTCACCACAGTCTCGGTAAGCCATTTCTCGACGTCGATCCAACTCGGCTTGGGTGCGTGCTCGACCATGCGGCCCAGTCTGGCGGTCAGTCGGAATGTTGGGCAAGAGCCCGCTCGAGCCGCTCGACTTTCCCCTCGATCTCGCCCGTGTGGCCCGGCCGGATGTCCGCCTTGAGCACGAGGGAGACGCGCGATCCGTACCGGCCCACCGCGTCCGTCGCGCGCTTCACGACGTCCATGACCTCGTCCCACTCCCCCTCGATCTCCGTGAACATCGAGCTCGTACGGTTGGGCAGCCCGGACTCGCGCACGATCTTCACGGCGGCCGCGACCGCCTCATGCACGGAGTCTGCGGCAGCGGATGACGGCGGATTCCCGGCTTCAGCGGGCCTCTCGCCAGAGGGGGACACAGAGAAGGCGACGATCATCCGCTCAGTCTGCCACCGCCGTCGTCCGGGTTTTTGTCTTCTTGCCGCCCAAAGGTGAATTTTCCCTGAGAGTCGTGCTTCACATAGACGACAGCGAAAGTATCGGTCGATACGGTGGAGGTATGCAGTACGAAGGAGCTTGGCGGAAGCCCATGCGCGCGGACGCGGCCCGGAACATCGAGAAGATCATCACCGCTGCCCTCGAGTGCTTCCGCGAAGACGGACCGCACGTTTCGCTCAAGCTCGTCGCAGACCGCGCCGGTGTCGGTCCCGCCACGCTCTTCCGCAATTTCGCCGACAAGGAAGAACTCGTACTCGCCGCGATCGAGCGGCAGATCAAGGTCAAGGTCGAGCCCATCGCCGAGTCCGCCCTGGACAATCCGGACGCGGCCGCGGGCCTCATCGAAGTCCTGAGCGCCATCATGCAGGTCGCGAATGACGAGCACCATCTGCTCTCCGCCGTCGCCGGCCGCCGGCAGCTCCTCGTGGGCCTCGCCAGCAAGCTCATCGAATCGCTCGGGGTCCTGCTCAGCCGCGGCCAGGAGCAGGGGACCCTGCGCGAGGAACTGCGACTCCTCGACATGGTGCGGCTCGTCGCGATGCTGATCGGCGTCGGCGACACCGTGGCGCCGGGCTCCATGGCGTGGCTGCGCTACGTGGCGCTCGTCGAGGACGCCATCCGCACTCGGCGCGAACCTCGCCCGCTGCCCCCGCTCGAGGCCATCCCGGAAGTCGATCTTCCCCTGTAGCTTCATCCGACCTGCAGGTTCATCCGACGCGGTGAGATTGTTCATCTCAATTCGTCGTCATTGTCCGGTGCGCCCGCTAATGTCAGCGTCATGAGCACCATGAGTTCCTATTACAACGACGGCGCATCGAGCGCGGCCGCTATCGGGTTCCTCTTCGTCGCCACCATCATCTCGATCGTCATTGCCATCGCGGTGACGGGCATCATGTTCATGGGGGTCTTCCGGAAGGCCGGCAAGCCGCAGTGGGCTGCCTTCGTCCCGTTCTACAACTACTACCTGCTCCTCGACATCGTGGGCCGCCCATCCTGGTGGATCTGGCTCTTCGTCGGCGGAGTGCTCCTGTCCTGGATCCCGTTCATTGGTTTCCTCATCGGCATCGGCCTCCTGGTCCTTCAGATCCTGGTCATGAACGACCTCTCCAAGTCGTTCGGCAAGGATGCCGGCTGGACCGTTGGCCTCGTCCTCCTGCCCGTGGTCTTCGTGTCCATCCTCGGCTACGGCCAGAGCCCCTACCTGGGCAAGGGAGCGCTCATGGGGCTGCAGAATGCGGGCTACCCTTCAACGGGCTATCCGCAGCCCCAGCAGTACGGCCAGCCGGGCCCGTACGGCCAGCAGCCGAGCCCGTACGGCCAGCAGCCCACGTACCAGCCCCCCGCTTACGGAGAACCGCCTGCCTACGGGCAGCAGCCCGGGTACGGGCAGGCACCGGGCCACGCACCGGGCCAGGGCCAGCCTGAGCAGCCCAAGCCGGGCGAATCGCAGCAGTAGCCGCCGAGGGAAGTCACCTTCTCGCGAGGAAGTCATCTTGAGGCTGACTTCCCTGCGAGAAGGTGACTTTCTTTCGTCTGCGCCGACCCGCGTCAGCCCCAGCCGAGGAGCCGAAGGCCGGCTGCGACAGCCGCCCCGACGATCACGACGACGAGGAACGGCGCGCGCAGCAGGAGCGCCACCGCCGAGGCCACGAGGGAACCGAGCCGGGCGTCGATCGCGAGGGCCTGACCGGTCCCGAGGGCGTTCACGGCCGTGAGGGAGGCGAGGAGTCCGATCGTCATGGTGCCCGCGATCCGAGTCATCCGTTCGTTGTCCATCCAACGGCGCGGCACGAGGTAGCCGAGGAGCTTCACGGCGTAGGCGGCGACAGACGCGCCGATGATCCAGACCCAGAGCGTCACTGTCCCTCCTCCCGATGCCTGTACGGGTCAAGGTCGGGCTCAAGGCCCTCCATCTCCATGGCCCTGCCGGACGCCGACCGAGCGTGGCTGACCCAGCCGAGGACCGCCGCCACTACCGCCGCAACGAGAATCGGCACTCCCGGCGGGAGGAAGGGAACCGCGAGGACTGTTGCCAACGCGCAGACCACCGCGATCGCGGCTGGCTCACGCCCCTTCAGGCGCGGCCAGAGGAGCCCCAAGAATGCGGCGACGGCTGCGCCGTCGAGCCCCCACTGCTTGGGATCGCCCAACGCGTCCCCGGCGAGCGCGCCGACGGCCGTGAAGATGTTCCAGAGCACGAAGACGCCGAGCCCCGCGGTCCAGAAACCGCGCCGCTGCTCGAGGTGTTCGCTCTGGCCGGACGCGGTTGCTGTCGACTCGTCGATGGTGATCTGGGCCGCAGCGAAGCGACGCCAACCCCGGGGCCCGAGGAGCGCGTTGAGCTGCATCCCGTACACAGCGTTCCGGACGCCCAGGAGCGTTGCCGCCGCGGCTGCCGCAGCCCCGGAGCCCCCGCCGGCAATCACGCCGATGAACGCGAACTGGGACCCGCCGGTGAACATGAGCAGGCTCAATGCGATGGTCTGCAGGACGCTCAGGCCCGCCGCAACGCCCAGCGCGCCGAACGAGACCCCGTAGAGTCCGGTCGCGACAGCAATGGACAAACCCACCCGGAACGCGGGCGACCTGCGGAGGGACACCTCAGACAACGGTCGCGCCCACCTGCTTGAGTACGTCGGCGGGGCGGTTCGTGGTGATCTCCTGAACCCCGACGGCGAGGCAGTGCTCAACGTCGTCGGCCTCGTCGACCGTCCACACGCGGAAACGCCTGCCGTCGGCGAGCCATTGGCGGACGCGGTTCGGGTGGCTGCGCACGTACCCGATGCCCGGGCCCGCGATGCCCGCGCGTCCGCCGTCGAGGATCTCCTCCGCCTCGGCCTGTGCCGCCTTGAGCACATTGGCGACCGCGCCCCCGGTCAGGCGTCCCAGGGCCAGGTCGGTCCGAACATCCTCCACCTGGACGTCGTCCACGAGCATGCAGACGTGCTCAGGCGGCATGTGGCCGAGGAGGTACCGGACGGCGTCCGAGTCGAAGCTCATGAAGCTCACCTGAACTTTCCCGCGCCGGGACGACTCGGGTTCCCAGCCGCGGGCCTCGAGGAGCTTGAGGACGGTGTCTTCGAGCCGAAGCTGGTAAGGGCTCGGATGCTTGAGCTCAATCGCGAGGCCGATCTCCCGGTCCGCGGCCTCGAGGAGGTCCAGGAGGTCCGGAAGGGTGAGCAGCTGCTCGCTCACAGCCCCGTACTCGACGGGGATGCGCGCGCCCTTCCACGACGAGAAGTCCAGCTCTCGCAGCTCGTCGAGGGTGCGATCCCCCACGGGACCTGTGCCGGTTGAGGTGCGATCGAGGTTGGAGTCGTGGAGGAGCACGATGTGCTGGTCGCGCGTGAGGTGGACGTCGCACTCGACCCCGTCGGCGCCGTCAGCGAGCGCTTGGAGGTAGGCCGCGCGCGTGTGTTCGGCGAACTGGGCGCTTGCTCCACGGTGGGCGTACACGAGAGGGCGCTCGGAAGTCATGGTTCTACGCTATCGAACCTCTTGGGCGCCGACGCTCGCGGGTAGGGTTGCTGTATGGTGACGCTCCATCCCGGATCGGAGACCCCTACCCGGGCCTCGGCACGCCCGAAGCCCGAGCTCAGCCCCGCGGACGCCGAACGCGCCGCGGCGCTCCGCCGCATGAAGGCCCTCGCGCTGAGCCTGCTTGTTGCGATGGCCGTGGTCTTCGCCGTCGCCTTCGCGTTTCAGGGCCAGGTGCCCTGGCTCCAGTACGTCCGCGCCGCGGCGGAGGGCGGCATGGTGGGCGCCCTCGCCGACTGGTTCGCGGTCACCGCGCTCTTCCGCCACCCGATGGGCCTCAAGATCCCCCACACCGCGATCATCCCTCGCCGGAAGGACCAGATCGGCTCGGCGCTGAGCGGCTTTGTGGAGGACAATTTCCTCTCCGCGGACGTCGTCCGCACGAAGCTCGATTCGGTGGACATCGCGCGCAAGGTGGGCGGCTGGCTGGCGACCCCGGCGGGAGCCAAGCGGGTCGCCAAGGAGGGTGCCGCCGTCGTCCGCGGAGCGTTCACTGTGCTCAATGACGACGACGTCCAAGCGGTCATCGAGGGGCTCGTGCGGAAGCATCTGCTCACCCCGCCGTGGGGCCCGCCGATCGGCCGCCTCGCCGAGCGCGTGTTCGACGCCGGCCATCACCACCGGCTCGTCGACCTCCTCGTGGACCGCGCGGCGGATTGGGTGAGCGGGAACTACCAGACGGTGTCCCATCTGGTCACGGATCGCGCGCCATCGTGGGTTCCCCATTTCGCGAACGAGCTCGTGGGGGACAAGGTCTACATCGAGCTGTCCAAGTTTGTGGCGGCGGTCCAGTCCGACCCGAACCACCAGGTCCGGCAGTCGATCGACAAGTACCTCAAGGACCTGGCGCAGGATCTCCAGCACGATCCGGGGATGATCGCCCGCGCCGAGAACATCAAGGCGCAGGTCCTCGGCGATCCCGAGGTGCGCGACCTGGCGCAGCGCACGTGGTCGACCATCAAGCACGCCCTCCTCGACGCCGTCAACGACCCCCACAGCGAGCTGTACCGGCGTTTCACGACCGCGGTTCGCGACTTCGGCACCCGCCTGGTTTCCGAGGACGAGCTGGCCGACAAGGTCAATGCCTGGATCGGCGACGCCGCCGGCTACGTCGTCTCGACCTACCGCTCGGACATCGCTGGGGTCATCGAGGACACGATTGCCCGCTGGGACGCCGAGGAGACGTCGCAGAAGATCGAGCTCCAGGTGGGGCGCGACCTGCAGTACATCCGGCTCAACGGCACGATTGTCGGCGCCCTCGCGGGTCTGCTCATCTACGCCGTCGCGCACGCCATCTTCGGCGGGTAACGCCTAGCCCGCGAGGAAACTGAGCGGCTGGCCAGGTGAGGAACGCGTCAGCGGCCGTTCCCGTGCAGCCGAGCCCGACGCTCCTCGATCTCGCGTTCCACAACCTGCTGCGGCGACTCCGCCGCGAGGCCTGCAACAGAAGGCGCGGCGACCACTTCGCCGGGCACCGTCTCAAGGAAAGCGCCCGGCGCTGGGCCGAAGGCGGTGCGGGTGGCACGGATGACCGCGCGCCCCATGGCCAGATTCCCGGCACCGCCCACCACTGCGCCGACCCCGAACGGGAGCGCCCGCCCGAGCATGGCACCGGCTTGGCGGCGCAGGACCCACTTGAAGAACCGCTCCTGGATCTGGCGCTGGATGAGCCGCACGGCGGGAGCGGAGACGGAGCGGTTGATCGCGGCGCCCCACGCCGCTTGGGGACCAGCACCGGGCCCGAGCGCGTGGCCCGTGAGGCTGCTGAGCAGAGCAGCTCCCTCCTCGCCGAGCATGATGGCCATGACCGTGGTGCGTGCCCGCTCCGGGTCCTCGAGATGAATCCCGTGGAGCTCGGCGACCGAAGCCGCATAGAACGCGGTGGCCTCGAGGAAGCCCACTGTCGCGACTGCGGAGAGGCCAAGGGACGCGACGGTTCCCACCCCGGGGACCGCCGCTGTCCCGCCCACTGCTGCCCCTCCCCCGGCCACCGCTGCCAGATAGTCGCGCTCGAGCCGCCGGCTCAATTGCGCGGGGCTGAAGCCCGGATTCTGGCGGCGCATTCGGCGCAGGTTTGCCAGGACGAGCGGGCGCTGGACGTCGACGGCGCGCAGGAGGGCACGGTGGAGGCCGGGGCGCGGGCGTCCCGAGCGGTCGAACATTGCTCCACGGGCAGATTCCTGGGCGATGCGGAGAGCACGATTCTTCCTCGCCATCCCCCCAGCCTAGACCCGCGGTGCCCGCAGATAGTGCCGGAGGAACACTGCGACATCCGAGATCTCGCGGCTGCCGATTCGATGGCCCATGCCCGGGTAGGTCCTCGCCGTCAGCCGCGTGTGCTCATCGAGCCAGACGGATGTCGAGGCCACAGCGTCGGCATTGATGACCGGGTCCTCGACGTCGCGCCCCCAGAAGAACGCCGGCGGCTCGGGGAAATTCTCTGTGAGGGCGAGCAGCTCGTTCTCGAGCACGTACCCCGAGAGGCCGACGACGGCGGCGTAGGCGTGTGGCGTGAGCCGGACGAGGGTGCTTGCGAGGGCCATGCCCTGGGAGAAGCCGAGGAGGGCGACACTCGGATGGTTCGCCCGAACGGTGTCGACCCAGGCTTGGACCGCCGTCGTCGTCTCCACGACCTCGGCGAAGTCGGAGGCGAGGAAGAAGTCCAGGAGGAACCACCCGTGGTCGCCGCCCACGTCGAGCGGGCCGCGGGGAGCCGCGAGGGTGAATTCGGTCGGCAGGCCCCGGGCGGCCGCGAGGATGCGCTCAGGCGAGCTTCCGTAGCCGTGCAGGAGGACGATCAGGGGCTTTCCGGGGCGCTCGTTCTCGGGATCGGACCACACCACGTCCAGCGGTCTCGGCATGGCGCCGAGTCTAACTGGGGTTTATGGGAAGCCTCACTGGGTAGTAGCGAGGGTGCAGCGAGTGCACGTCCGCACCCGTACAAGAAGAGGAGTGAATCATGCGAATTGGTTCATCGATCGTTCTCATCGCTCTGGGCGCCATCCTGACGTTCGCCGTGCAGCCAGGAGTCATCCCCTACGTCAACCAGACCGTGATCGGCTACATCCTCATGGCGGTTGGCGCAGTGGGCCTCATTGTGTCCCTGATCATGGCGTCGAGCCACAGGACTGTGGTGCGGCATCGCGGCGCGGGTGTCGACGACGTCGATGTCTGACCAGGAAGCGTGATGTCCCCCGAGGTGTGACCTCCCCAGCGAGAGAACCAACGTGGAGCCCGGCTTTGTGCCGGGCTCCATTTTTGTGTTGGGACTAGGCCGATCTTTGTTTATGTGGGAACCGTTGACAAAGCCACAGAAACGCAGATAGAGTCAATCAAACCAAAGTTGTTGTGATGCAAGCCACATGAGGACAAGGACGTTCGATGCAGATGTTCGCTGAGGAGCGGCAGAAGCTCGTCGCGGCGCGGGTTGCCGAGGCGGGCCGGGTGAGCGTCACCGAACTCGCGGACCGCTTCGCCGTCACGACCGAAACCGTGCGTCGCGATCTCGCCACCCTCGAGCAGGCCGGGATCCTCCGGCGAGTCCACGGGGGTGCCGTCCCCGCTGACAACGTCTCCACCACCGAGACCACCCTCTCCGAGCGCCTCGTCCAGCACCTCCCTGAGAAGCGCCTGATCGCGGAAGCCGCCGCCGACCTCATCGCTGCGAGCCGCCCCGGGAGCGTCCTGCTCGATGCCGGCAGCTCGACCGAGGCGCTCGTCGACGTCCTCCTTGGCCAGCTGGCGGCCCGCCGCACCAGCGACGAGCAGGTAGTCATCACCAACGCCCTCCCCCTCGCGGACAAGCTCGCGGGAGTCCCTGGCCACGCCGTCCACCTCCTCGGCGGCCGGATCCGCGGCCTCACCCGCGCCGCGGTGGGACAGGAGACGGTCGAAGCGGTCGAGCGCCTGCGCCCCGACCTGGCCTTCGTCGGCACGAACGGCGTCCACGTCGCCTTCGGACTGAGCACCCCGGACAGCGAGGAAGCCGCTGTGAAGGCGGCGTTCGTGCGCTCGGCGAGGCGCGTCGTCGTCCTCGCGGACGCCAGCAAGCTGGGCGTCGAAACCCTCGTCCAATTCGCTCGGCTGGATCAGATCGATGCGATCGTCACGAACGCCGACCCTGAGCCGGATCTGGCCGCGGCGCTCGAGAAGGCAGGAGTCGAAGTAGTGAAAGCAGGCAAGCGATGATCGTGACCCTCACGGCCAACCCGAGCCTCGACCGCACGGTCGAACTCGGCGGGCCCCTCCTCCGGGGCGAGGTGCAGCGCGCCGTCGCAGTGCACCAGGAATCCGGCGGCAAGGGTGTCAACGTGTCCCGCGCGCTCGTCGCGTCGGGCCTCGACACGCTCGCAGTCCTCCCCGGCGATCCCGGCGACCCCGTGGTCGTGGGACTCGAGGCGCGCGGCGTCCCGTTCGCGGCGCTCCCCATCGGCCAGACGCTCCGCTCCAACGTCACGCTGACCGAGCCCGGCGGCGTGACCACAAAGGTCAACGAACCCGGTCCCGAGCTCACCGCGGACCAGCAGGAGCAGCTGCTGACGCTCTTGGTGAAGCAGTCGAGCGGGGCCTCCTGGGTGGTGCTCGCGGGCTCCCTCCCGCCAGGCGTCCCCGCCTCCTTCTACACGTTCGTCGCCGAGCGGCTCCGCACCGAGTTCGGCGACGACGCCCCGAAGATCGCCGTCGACTCCTCCGGCGCGCCCCTTGAGGCGTCGCTCGGCGGCCGGCCCGATCTCCTCAAGCCGAACGCGGACGAGCTCGCCGAGCTCGCCGCACTCGTGGGCCTCCCCGACGCCGGCACCCCGGCGGAGCTCGAGGCCTCACCGGAGCGGGCGGCTACCGCCGCGCGCTCCCTCGTGAACGCCGGAGTGGGCGCTGTGCTCGCCACCCTCGGCGCAAAAGGCGCCGTCCTTGTGACGGCCGACGGCGCGTGGCTCGCCACGCATGCCCCCATCCGGGCCGTCAGCACCGTTGGTGCCGGCGACTCCTCCCTGGCCGGATACCTCCTGGCCGACATCTCCGGAGCGGACGCCGAAGGCCGCCTCCGCCAGGCTGTCGCCCACGGTGCGGCTGCCGCCTCCCTGCCGGGATCCACCGTCCCGGCTGTCAACCAGACCCACCCCTCTGCCGTGACCGTCACGGCTCTCACGAAGGACTGACCATGACCGAACTCATCAGCCCGGAGCTGGTCCTGCTGGACGTCGCCCTCGGCGACGCTTCGGCCGACGTGATCCGGAAGCTCGCCGAGACTGTGGCCGCCGAAGGCCGCGCGACAGGCGCCGAAGGCCTCTTCGCCGACGCGTATGCACGCGAGCAGAAGACGGCCACGGGCGTGCCCGGCGGGATCGCGATCCCCCACTGCCGCTCCGAGGCCGTGACCGTACCGTCCCTCGCGATGGCCCGACTCTCGCAGCCGGTCGACTTCGGCGCCAAAGATGGCCCGGCAGACATCGTCTTCTTCATCGCAGCGCCTTCCGGGGCCGACCAGGAGCACCTCAAGCTCCTCGCGAAGCTCGCCCGGAGCCTCATCAAGAAGGACTTCACGGCAGCCCTGCGGGCGGCACGAACCTCCCAGGAGGTCGTCGGGCTCGTGAATGAGGCGCTCGGCCTGACGGGCGGTGAAGCACAAGCCGCTCCGGCCGCTGCCGCTACCGCATCGTCCACCTCCACCTCCACGGTTCGGCGGATCGTCGCCGTCACGGCCTGCCCGACCGGCATTGCCCACACCTACATGGCCGCCGATTCGCTGGTCGCCGCGGGCAAGGAGCAGGGCATCGACGTCCAGGTGGAGACGCAGGGCTCCGCGGGCGCGACGCCGCTGGCCCAGTCGATCATCGACGCCGCGGACGCAGTGGTCTTCGCCGTTGACGTGGACGTGCGCGACAAGCAGCGCTTCGCCGGCAAGCCGTACGTTCAGTCGCCGGTCAAGCGCGCGATCGACGAGCCCCGCGTCATGATCGAGGAGGCCCTCGCCACGGCAGCCGACCCCAACGGCCGGCGCCTCGCGGGCACTGCGGGTGGTCCGTCGTCGGCCGCTCCTGAAGGCCGCGAGTCCACCGGTGCCAAGCTGAAGCGCGCCCTGCTCACCGGCGTCAGCTACATGATCCCGTTCGTCGCGGCGGGCGGCCTTCTGATCGCGCTCGGCTTCCTCCTCGGCGGGTACGACATCACGAAGTACGCCGACACGATCGTGGTCAAGAACAACCTCTTCAACCTGCCGACCGACTTTGGGACGCAGGCCTGGGGACCGCTCGGCGCGTATCTCGGCGCAGTGCTGTTCAAGATCGGCGCGCTCTCGATCGGCTTCCTGGTCCCGGCCCTCGCCGGCTACATCGGGTACGCCCTCGCTGACCGCCCCGGCATCGCCCCCGGCTTCACCGCCGGCGCGGTAGCAGGCTTCATGGGCGCCGGCTTCCTCGGCGGCATCGTCGGCGGCCTCTTGGCCGGTTACACCGCGCACTGGCTCGCCTCGCTCTCGGCTCCTCGCTGGCTCCGTGGCCTCATGCCGGTGGCGATCATCCCGCTGGTGGCATCGATCATCTCGTCGGGCCTCATGTTCGTGGTCCTCGGCGGCCCGATCGCCTTCGTCACGAAGGCCCTCAACGACTGGCTGTCCGGCATGTCCGGTGCTGCCGCGATCGTCCTCGGCATCATCCTCGGCCTCATGATGTGCTTCGACCTCGGCGGCCCGGTCAACAAGGTGGCCTACTCGTTCGCCGTCGCCGGCCTCGGCGCCGCGTCCGCCACGAACCACGCGCCCTGGCAGATCATGGCCGCCGTCATGGCCGCGGGCATGGTTCCGCCGCTCGCCATGGCTCTCGCCACCGTCCTCGACCACCGCAACTTCAACGCAACGGAGCACGAGAACGGCAAGGCCGCCTGGCTCCTGGGCGCAGCGTTCATCTCCGAGGGTGCCATCCCGTTCGCCGCAGCGGACCCGTTCCGCGTCATCCCCGCCTCGATGCTGGGCGGCGCGATCACGGGTGCGCTGTCCATGGGCTTCGGCATCACGTCCAAGGCTCCGCACGGCGGAATCTTCGTCTTCTTCGCGATCGACAACTTCCTCCTGTGGGTCGTCTCGATTGCCGTCGGCGTGGTCGTGACCGCTCTGGCCACCATCGGCCTCAAGCGCTACGTTGGCAGGAAGGCCCCGGAGGCCGTCGAAGCTGAGCCTGTCGCCGCCTGACGAGCGGAGAAAGTTCGAGGTCGAAGATGCAGCAGTTTCACGGCGTTGGTGTGACTCCGGGGCGGGTTGTGGGGCCGGTGCGGCAGATGCCGGCCCCGGTGCGGGAGCCGCACGCGAATGTCGCGATCCCGGAGGGGGTGGGCCCGGAGTCGGAGGCCGAGCGGATCCGGGCCGCGTCCAAGGCCGTCCAGGCGGAGCTGAAGGCCCGGGCCGAGACGGCCTCGGGGGACGCCCGGAACGTGCTGGAGGCCACCGCGCTGATGGCCGCGGACCCGATGCTGGTCAAGGGCGCGGTGAAGCTGCTCTCCCCGGGCCCGCACGGGCCGGCCCGGACCGCGGAGCGGGCCGTGTGGGAGTCCGGGGCCGCGGTGGCGGAGAAGCTGAAGTCCCTGGGCGGGTACATGGCCGAGCGGGCCGCCGACGTCCTAGACGTCCGGTCCCGGATCGTGGCCGAGCTGCGCGGGCTGCCCGCCCCGGGGATCCCGGCCTCCCCGACCCCGTTCGTGCTCGCCGCGGACGACCTCGCCCCGGCCGACACCGCGACCCTGGACCCGGCCCGGGTCCTGGCCCTGGTCACCTCCGGCGGCGGCCCGCAGTCCCACACCGCGATCCTGGCCCGGGCCCTGGGCCTGCCCGCCGTGGTCG
>NZ_SSCL01000012.1 GCF_005876955.1 Sinomonas gamaensis | reverse complement strand
CGGAAGCTAAGCCCCACAGCGCCGATGGTACTGCACCCGCCAGGGTGTGGGAGAGTAGGACACCGCCGGAACACACCACACGGGTGGGCCCCACAACGCAGTGGGGCCCACCCCCATTTAACACACCAACCAAACCGCGCCGGCGGGCGTGAGTTGGCGTACCCGAAACGATGTGGGCGTCAGTTGGCGTACCCGAGACGGTAGGGGAGGGGAGTAGGATCGCCGGCGTGGATCCTCTGTTCTCGCACGCTTCCCGCCCGGCTGCTTCCCAGGAGGCCGTTGAGCCGCCGCCGTCTCGGCGATACAGACTGCGGGTGCCTGCCCCGCAGAAGAGCGCTTATAGCGCCTTCGTCGGCGACATTCACTTATGGTGGCCCGTCCCCAACTACACCGGCTTCGGGGACGGAACCCACGTCTACGTCGAAGACGGAGTGATCGGCGAGGAATCAGAGTCTGGGGAAATCCAAGTCTGGGGACAAGTCGTCGCGGAAGATGCGCCGTCGTTCATTGAATTCTCATGGACGCTCGCATGGCGGGCAGACACGCCCACCCGCGTCCGGGTGGAATTTGCGCCCGAGGGGGAGGAGTCCACCGTCGTGACGTTCACTCACAATGGCTGGGCAAGCGGCAGCGAAGGGCAGGCGCAGTACGAAAAGTACTCGGAATGGCCGATCATCTTGGGACGGTATGCGGCGTTCTTCGGCGGGTCGGCGGACGCCGTCGAGACCCTTGCCTGACTTGGGAGGAGACGGCGAAGATGCTCGCATGAGTGCATTCGAGGGATTTCCTTCTGAGAGCCTGGCCTTCTACGCCGAACTCGAGGAGAACAACACGCGGGAGTGGTGGCTCGACCACAAGGACGTCTACGAGCGCGCCATCCGCGGCCCGATGCTGGCTCTGCTCGACGAGCTCTCGGGCGAATTCGGTGAAGGGAAGGCCTTCCGGCCGAACCGCGACATCCGCTTCAGCAAAGACAAGTCGCCCTACAAGACGGCCCAAGGCGGATATGCCGCGACGTCGGAAGGGACCGGCTACTACCTGCACCTCGATGCGACGGGGATCGCTGTCGGCGGAGGATGCCACATGGCAACCCCTCCGAAGACCGCTCGTCTGCGGTCGGCGATCGATGCCCCAGCCTCAGGGGAGGAACTGGAGCGGATCGTCGAGGCGCTACGGGGCGCCGGCTACTCGATCGAGGGCGAACGGACGCAGCGCGTCCCCAGGGAGTTCGAGGCGGACCATCCCCGCGCTGAGCTCCTCAAACACAAGTCGCTGACGGCGGGCAAGGTGCTAGGAGCGCCCGAATGGCTCGATACGCCCGAGGCCCTGGATCGGATTCGGGCCCACTGGACCGAGCTCCGACCGCTCGTTGAGTGGCTCAACGAGCACGTGGGGTAGCCTCGGGGCCCGCCAGTTGGTCATCGTCGGCCGCTTCGTCATCGTTGGCGAGCTCGTCGTCGAAGTCGTCGTCCTCGCGTGCGGCGTCAGCCTCGATGAGCTTGAGCGTCTGGGTGTCCGGGTTGAGCATGATCGCCGCTTCGTCGCGCCGGTGCCGCAGCACGGTGTCGATGTACGACTGCAGCGTTTCGGCGAGCGGAACGTGACGGTCAAGCTTCTCCGACATGTACCACCGGTGCTCGAGGACTTGATGCACCACCTCGGCCGGTTCGAGCTTTCCGGACAGTTCTCGCGGGATGGCGCGGACGATCGGTTCGAAGACCTGGCTCACCCACGCGTGGGCGGCGATCTCCTCGTCCTGATCGGGGAAGTTGTCCGCCCGGAACGAGTCCATATCGTTGAGCAGCCGCCGGGCCTGGTTCTCCTGCGCATCCAAACCCGTAAGGCGGAGAAGACGCCTCTGGTGATGGCCGGCGTCGACCACCTTGGGCTGGAGCTGGATGGTTGAGCCGTCGGGGGTGGTCTTGATCGCGTATTCCTCGACGTCGAACCCGAGCTCGTTCAGTCGCCGGATGCGGGCACTCACGCGCCACCGCTCTCCGAGTTCGAAGGATTCCTTCTCGGTGAGCTCAGCCCAGAGGTTCCGGTAGGAGTCCATGATGCGCTCACTGGTGGCCACCGGGTCCACTTCGGCGTCGATGAGCCCACCGTCGAGGAGGTCCATAAGTTCGCCGGCAATGTTCACGCGGGCGATCTCAAGGTCATACTCGCGCTGGCCCGTGGACAGGTCCGGGTACAGCTCTCCGGTCTCGGCATCGACGAGGTAGGCGGCGAACGCGCCGGCGTCACGGCGGAACAGCGTGTTGGACAGCGAGACGTCGCCCCAGTAGAAGCCGATGAGGTGCAGGCGCACGAGCAGGAGGGCCTGAGCGTCGATGAGGCGCGTGAGGGTGTCCTTGCGCAGCATCTGCGAGAACAGGGCGCGGTACGGCAGTGAGAACTTGAGGTGCCGCGTCACGAGGACGGGGTCGAGCGGCTTGCCGTCCGGCGTCTGCCGGTCCCGGATGACGGCAACCGGCTCCACGCAGGGGACATCGAGCCGCTGGAGGCGGCGCAGCATGTGGTACTCGTGACGGGCAATATGCTCGCCCGTCTCCTTGACGGCGATGACCGAACCGCCGAGCTTCGCGAAGCGCACGATGTGGCGCGAAATGCCGCGCGGGAGGGCAGCGAGGTACTCCTCCGGCCACTGCTCAAGTGCGATGTGCCAGGGGAGGTCCAAGAGCTCCGGGTCAGCGGCCGCCGCCGTGATGCTCAGCGACCCCATGACATTCTGCGGTGGGGGCTCCGGAAGCGGTTCTTTGCGGGGAAGCTTGCCCAGCATCTCGTAGTCGGTCGGCTCGTCCTGCCATTTGGCGCCGTTCATCGAAGCTCATTCCCGTAGAAACGGCTGTGCCCGCCGGAGTTCCGGCGGGCACAGCCTTGTGTCCCGATCAGATTAGCCGAGGCGCGCGCCGGACTTCGTGTCGAAGAGGTGCACGTGACCCTGCTGCGGGCGGACCCAGACGGTGTCGCCCTTCATCGGAGGACGGCGACCATCGGTGCGGGCCACGATGTCGTGGCTCTGGCCGTTCAGGTTGGTGTGGCCGTAGATGTAGGCGTCAGCACCGAGCTCCTCGACGACGTCAACCTCAACGGCGAGGCCCTCGCCCTGCGGGGCCGACTCGAGGTCCTCGGGACGGACACCGAGCGTCACGGTGTTGCCAGAGGCCTCGGCGAGGACGTCGCGGGCCACCGGGTAGACGGTGCCACCGAACTGCACGCCGTTGTCCACCTCGGGAAGCTCAAGGAGGTTCATGGCGGGCGAGCCGATGAAGCCGGCGACGAAGACGTTCTGCGGCTTGTCGTAGAGGTTGCGCGGGGTGTCGACCTGCTGGAGGAGACCGTCCTTGAGGACCGCGACGCGGTCACCCATGGTCATGGCCTCGACCTGGTCGTGCGTCACGTAGACGGTCGTAACGCCGAGGCGGCGGGTCAGCGACGCGATCTGCGTGCGGGTCTGGACGCGGAGCTTGGCGTCGAGGTTCGAGAGCGGCTCGTCCATGAGGAAGACCTGCGGGTTGCGGACGATGGCGCGGCCCATCGCGACGCGCTGACGCTGACCACCGGAGAGGGCCTTCGGCTTGCGGTCGAGGTACTGCTCGAGGTCCAGCAGCTTGGCGGCCTCGCGAACGCGCTGCGCCCGCTCCTCCTTGGAGACGCCGGCGATCTTGAGGGCGAAGCCCATGTTGTCCGCAACCGTCATGTGCGGGTACAGGGCGTAGTTCTGGAAGACCATGGCGATGTCGCGGTCCTTCGGCGGGACGTCCGTGACGTCGCGGTCGCCGATGAGGATGCGGCCGGAGTTGACGTCCTCCAAGCCGGCCAGCATGCGCAGGGAGGTGGACTTTCCACAGCCGGAGGGGCCGACCAGAACGAGGAACTCACCGTCCGCGATCTGGATGTTGAGCTTGTCCACCGCGGGCTTGTCGGTGCCCGGGTACAGGCGCGTAGCGTTGTCGAACGTCACTGTTGCCACAGTAATCGTGTCCCTTCACCGGCAGGTACGTGCCGGACGATCCGTAGTGAATGGTTCATGTTGTTCAGTTGTGTGCCGTGCTGTCGGCTGCCCAAGCTGGCACCGCCGATTCTGACACAGTGGGAGCCGAACCGGTGTGGGCCGGCTCACCTCAAGAAGTATGGCATAGGTCACACGGTGTTCCAAAATGTGGCATAAATTACGTGGACATTTTTGACGTGAGATGCGCGCGGCGGAGGCGGGCGAGCAGCGTCATCGAGTCGGCGATGTCCTCGGGGGCTCCCACCCGGTGACCCGCAGCAGTGTCGCCGTCGCCCACTTTGATGCCGACGTCGTCGTTCTTCAAAGCGAGGAAGCCATCCTCGTCGGTGACGTCGTCGCCCGCGAAGAGGATCGCGTCGGCTTCGGTGACCTGCCGCAGGAACGCGAGGCCCTCGCCCTTGGTGGCGTGCACCACCGAGCCCTCGAGGACCTGCTTGCCGTCCTTGAGGAAGACATCGGTGCGCGCCGCGAGCTTGTCGCGAGCGGCGACGACGGCGGCCGCGCCCACCTCGGTATCGGCCTGGCGCGTATGCAGAACCCGGCCCGCGGGCTTCTCCTCGACCCAGGTTCCCGGGGCCTCCGAGGAAACCTCCATGAACGTCGCGTGAAGCGCCTCGAGCGCGCGGCGCTGGTCGGGGTCGAGCGCGAGGGGGCGCTCTTCGCCGTCGAGCCTCACCTCGGCGCCGTGGCTGCCGATCAGGAGCGTCCTGCGATCCGGCGACGCCACCTCGACAAGGCTCTCCAGCGAACGTCCCGAGACGAAAGCCGTCCAAGTCCGCGGGAGGCCCGCGAGTTCGGCGACGGCGGCCGCCGTCTCGGGCAGCGGTCGCGCCTGCTCGGCGCGTTCGGCGATGGGGGAGACGACGCCGTCGAAATCCAGCGCCACCAGAAGGCGGTCGACGGCGGCGAGCCGCTCGAGCGCGCTGCGGAGACTCTCGGGGATGCCGCTCTTAGCCATGGGTCACCTCTGCGAGCCGGTTGAGGAAGGCGGCAGACCATTCCTCGACGTTGTGGACGATGATCTGGCGGCGCATCGCCTTCATGCGGCGGCTTGCGGCGCCAGCGGGCATGTTCGCGGCCGCTACCATCGCCTCCTTGAGGCCCGCTATATCGTGCGGATTGATGAGGAGGGCCTGCTTGAGCTGGTCGGCCGCCCCTGCGAATTCGCTCAGGACGAGGACGCCCGTCCCATCGCAGCGCGCCGCGACGTATTCCTTGGCCACGAGATTCATGCCGTCACGGAGGGCCGTGACGAGCATGACGTCCGCGGCGAGGTAGAGCGCCACCATCTCTTCCACCGGATAGTTGTGGTGCAGATAGCGGACCGCGGTGTGCTGGAGGGTGTCGAACGCGCCGTTGATGCGGCCCACTGTCCCCTCGACTTCCTCCCGGAGCAGGCGGTACTGCTCGACGCGCTCGCGGCTCGGGCTCGCTACCTGGACGAGCGTGACCTCGCCGACCTTCACGCGCTCGTCCACGAGGAGCTCTTCGAAGGCCTTGAGCCGGTGGCGGATGCCCTTCGTGTAGTCGAGGCGATCCACGCCGAGCATGATCGTCTTCGGGTCGCCGAGGTCGTGGCGGATCTGCCGGGCCCGCTCTTGAATGTCCGGGCGCTGGGCGAGATTGGAGATCCGGTCCGTGTCGATCGAGATGGGGAACGCCTCAGCTCGCACCGAGCGCTCGCCCTTGCCCACGAGCAGATGCGTGCCCTTGCCGGCCGCGCCGCCGTAGCGGCGGGCGCACCGGCCGAAGTTCACCGCGTCGTTTGGGCGCTGGAAGCCCACGAGATCCGCGCCCAGCAAGCCCTCCAGGACCTGACGGCGCCACGGAAGCTGCGAGAAGATCTCCGGAGGCGGGAACGGGATGTGGTTGAAGAACCCGATCCGGAGGTCCGGGCGCCTGGCGCGCAGGATCGCCGGGACGAGCTGGAGCTGATAGTCCTGCACCCACACGGTCGCCTTGTCGGCCGCCCTGGCGAGCACCGCGAGGGCGAAGCGTTCGTTGATCCGCCGGTACGCGTCCCACCAAGTGCGGTGGAACTCCGGGGGAGCGATGACGTCGTGGTAAAGGGGCCACAGGGTCGAGTTGGAGAAGCCCTCGTAGTACAGCTCTACTTCGCCGGCCGAGAGGGCCACCGGGATGAGGGCCATGCCGTCATGCTCAAAGGGCTCGACCTCTTCGTCGGGAGAGCCCACCCAGCCGATCCACGCGCCGTCGGACTTCTCCATGATCGGGGCGAGCGCCGTCACCAAGCCGCCGGGCGATCTCTTCCATCCGTCCTCCGAGCCGTCCCCGGCCCTGTCGACCGGGAGGCGGTTGGCGACCACCAGGAAGTCATAGGATCCCGTCGCACTGCCCTCTTTTGCCGTTGTGTCTGGTGCTGTCCGTTCAGTGTCCTGAGCCACTCTCGCGCTACCTCGCATTCGCTGGAATCTCCTCACAACCCTACCCGCGGCCCTTGCGATAGCGGTCACAGGCGGGTAAAGGAACCTGCACCGCCGCCCGGACGTTGCGCGAAATGGAGACCTTTGACGGGGGAGTGGAAGCCTGCTGGCATACACTGTCCCCGTCTCCGCGATCGGCGTGCAGTCCCGCGCGCCGCGAAACTGACACGAGGAACGATGAGCCCCTCCAACCAACCACGCCCCACCAGGGCTGAGCGCACCGCCGCAGCCCGCGAGAAGGCCCGCCAGATCCGAGAGGCGCAGCTGAAGAAGGAGAAGCGCAACAAGCTCCTCCTCCGCTGGGGCGTCGTTGTGGCGCTCGTCGCCGTGATCGCGATTGTGGCGCTCGTCATCACGACGACCATGCGGCAGAACGCGCCGATCGCCGACAGCGGGCCCAGCCCCGCCAACATGAACGCCAACGGCGGCATTACATTGGGCAAGGGCACGGCGGTCACCGCCGCGCCCGCCGCGAACGTCAACCTGACGAGCGTGCCCACCCCGACGGCGCAACCAACGGCAAGCCAGGCCGCCAACGCGCCGGGCGTCGAGGCCGCGCCCAAGGGCCAGCCCGCGAAGGTCGTGGTGTACGTCGACTTCATCTGCCCGGTCTGCGGCGACTTCGAGAAGACCAACGGGGACACCCTGACCCAGCTGCGCAACGATGGGAAGATCACGCTCGAATACAGGCCGATCGGCTTCCTCGACTCGCGCTCGACCACCAACTACTCGTCCCGGGCGGCCGCCGCGGCCGCGTGCGTCGCGAACGCCTACCCCGACAAGTACGCCGACTTCTTCAATGACCTCTACACCCAGCAGCCCGCCGAGGGTTCCGCCGGCCTCTCAGACCAGCAGCTCAAGGACATCGCCTCCAAACGAGGGGCAGACATCTCCAAATGCGTGGACGACAAGACCTATAGGCCCTTCGTCAAATACACGACCGCGCTCGCTGCTGCGAGCGGTGTAACCGGCACCCCGACCGCGTTCGTCGACGGCAAGCAGTGGGGCATCGGTGATTCCGCCAAGCAGTCCTTCCAGGACTTCCTGAAGGCGGACCTCGACGCGCGAGCGAAGGCGTAGCCTTCCCGCGCAGCAACGGACGACGGCGGCCCGGTCCCCTTGGCGGGGCCGGGCCGCTTGGCGTTGCTGTTGGCTTCTTCGGTTTCTGGGGCGTGGGTCGGAGGCGCTACGCTTGTCTGGTGCGCCTGCAGCGTCTGGCGACACGCCTCCTTAGCTCAGTTGGCCAGAGCATCTGTCTTGTAAACAGAGGGTCGCCGGTTCGAATCCGGCAGGGGGCTCCACAACCCGTCTCTGACCTGCGGAAACGCAGATCCGAGAGGGGTTTTTCATGTCTCGGCGGCGCAGGCACCTGATTTATGGCCTGACTTTGAACGGTGGACAGCAGGCGAAGGCGCCGTCAGCGGGGAGAGGCCGGGGGCTTCTCCGCACACATGGTCCTCATGACGAAGAGTGCGAACGTCGGCGGCATCCGACGTGAAGACCTGCCCGAAGTCCTCCTGACCCGAGCGGAGGCGGCCGAATGCCTCGGGCTCTCGGTAAAGAAGCTGGCCAACCTCGCCTGCCTGGGCCGGGTCCGGTCTGTCAGCGCGTCCCATGTGGGAGCGTGCGCTGCGAGTGGACAGCGCTCAAGGAGTGGGCCCTGGTGAATCGAACGTGGCAGCCTGATGGCGCGCCCCCGGCTTCAACCCGACGAGGTCGGCGAAATCAGGGTCGACCCGAAGAAAAACTCTCACGGAAGCTACAGGGCCCGCGCCTACTACGGCACGCCCGAGGGTCGGAAGGAGACGTCGGCCTACGGGAAGACGAAGGGAGAAGCCCGCGCCGAGCTCGATGTACGGCTGGCCAAGCTGCTCGGGGAACCCGAGCCACAAAAGCCGCCGACAGTCGGAGAGGTCGTGTGGGACTGGTGGGAGCAGAAGCCGCCTAAGGAAGTCGACGCCGTCGAGGGGATCCTGGAACAGACCGAGAGCGACTACTGCGAGGTCATCCGTCGGGATCATTCCCGCTCTGGGCGACCTGTCGATCGACAAGCCGACGGCCGGGCGGCTTCAGGACGAGCTCTACCGAATGGTCTCGGCCGGAACGAGGTACACCGAGGCCGAGCACGTGCTGACCATCATGTCCCAAGCGCTTCAGCGCGCCGTGACCAATGACCTCGTCCGCCAGAATGTAGCCAGAGACTGCAAGGCACCCCGGAAGAAGAAGACTACGCCGAGATCACTTCGAACCGACGAGCTCCTCGCGGTGCGCCAAGCAGCAGTTCGGTAGCTCCAAGTTCGGTCCGCCGTCCGAGTACCTGGCGGACGTCATCGAGTGCCAACTGGGCCTCGGGTTAAGGATCGGGGAAGCTCTCGCCCTGAAATTCGAGGACGTGGACTGGGAGTCCAATCAAGTCCGGATTCATGCAACCCTCATCGAGAGACGGGCGAGGACCCTCAAGGACGGCACAAAGATTCCGGGCTGGTTCGGCTACCAGCCGTTCACCAAGTCGGGGGAGGGGAAGGAACGAACCGTCGAGGCTCCGCGATTCCTGATGGACGTTCTCTCGCGGCGTATGGCATCTTCCCCAACGCTGAATCCGAATGACTCGGTATTCCTCACTCGAAACGGGACATGGGTGCGCCCGAATACGATCCGCAATCACCTCAGGGCAGCAATCGACCAAGCGGCCCTCGACGTCGACCTCGAGTGGTTCACGCCCCACAAGCTGCGATCCACGGCGCTCACTGCGATCGCACGCGCCGTCGACCTGGACGCCGCCGCCGAGCTGGCTGGCCACGGTGACCCCGCCATCACGAGGCAGTACTACGGCCCGGACGAACCAGCAGAGCCAATCCTGCGCGGCGCGATCCTGGAGCAGTTGGCGCCGGGAGCTTGAACTGCCCTGTCCATTCCGGACGGCGAGCTGATTCCCGCCGTCCGGACCAGCGCCCCGGGCATGGAGAGCCCAAAGAACCCGAGAAGGGAGCTGATTTACAGTGACTTGGCCGTCATCACGGGTTGTCGTCGTTCGGGCCTTCTCCCTTGTTGAACGACACGAGTAGCCCATTCACGGCAGTTTCCCCTCCTCCATCGCCAGAGCGTCCCTGAGTGCTCCGAGCATCGCCTGTGCGCTGGGGGACAGTGACCGGTTACGCGGGGTGATGATGCCGGCATCACCGAGCGCAATGCTGAAGTCGATCGGCAGGATGGTGAGATCGCCGGAGGCGCAATAGGGCTGAACGACGTCGCGGGGAAGGGCAGCGAGCATGTTGCTCATCTGCAGCAAGCTGGCGCTGACTTGCAGGGAGTCGGTCTCGACGACATACGGCGGGAAAGTGAGGCCTTGCTCGACGAAGAACAACTCCAGGTGCTCGCGCAGAACGTTTCCCGATGGCGGCAGCACCCACGTCTGATCCTCCAGATCGCGCCAGCCCAGGGAGGGCTTGTCCACCAGCGGATGCCCTGTGCGGGCGAGGATAGCGTGCGGGCTCTCACCTACTGACTCAAAGTTGAGGTCAGGGAGGTCCCTGATGTTGTGCGCTCTCGCGACGACTACGTCTAGTGTCCCCTCTTGGAGTCTCTGGATCAGTGCTTCACTGAAGCCGAGTTGGATGCTCACGAGGACGCGCGGGGAGCGTTCCTTGAGCAGAGCCACCGCAGCCGGCACAAGGCTGGTGGCGGAGGTTACGACCGTTCCAACAGCCACGTGGCCGCTTAGACCGTGTTTGAAAGATTCGATCTGGTCGTAGGCGTGTGAAAGCTCCGTGAGGGCGTTTCGCGCATAGCGGGCCATGATTTCACCGTACGGCGTCGGCTCAACCCCCCGGGCATGCCGGGTGAAGAGCTGAACACCGAGAGAATCCTCGACCTGCCGCAGCATCTTCGTCGCCGCCGGCTGGGAGACATAGGCGGCACGGGCTGCTCCGAACACGGACCGTTGGTCATACAGGTAAACGAGAAGCAGCAGCTGTTGGGTCTTTAGCCGAGTGAGGACACGCGAGTCCCAGGAGACCGGCACGGGAACCTTCCAATCTGGTGAAGATATTACCAATGGCTATAGCTGATGCCCATCTTTTCATTAGACGGGAATGTCTGGCCACTCCTATCGTCGACGTAGGCGATTCAGAACGCCCGCGTACTTGGTCGAAGGAGACACATCATGAACATCAGCGCACCAGTCACGACCGATGAGGGCATCGGTGTCGAAGAGTTCCTGCAGCGGATCGAAACCACTCGGCGGGCGGTGGAGCAACGGGGACTCACCGGCCTTGTAGCCTTCGGCGACTGCTGGAGGTCGGCCAATATCAGTTACTTCACCGACTTCCGACCCTTGGACGGGGTTTCAGACGTAGCGAATGCTGTGCTGCTTCTCCCGGTCGACCGGGAACCGGTGCTCTTCGTCTCGGATCAGTGCTTGGCCTACGCCGCGAGTGTCACCGCGTTCGAGGTGCGAGGCTTGAGCGCGCTCGGGACGGGAATGCGGGATTTCGCTCGACGCCACAGCATGGGCCCCGTAGGGCTCGCCGGGGAGGCTTACATCCCGGCGAGCGTCCTGAGCAGGATCCGCGACGGACTGGATGAGGCGGTCCTTCAACCGACGTCTGTTCTCGCGGAGATCAAAGCGATCAAGAGCGAAGCAGAAGTCCGGCTCATGCGCAAAGCGGCCAGTCTGACGGACGCGGCGATGGGGGCGATCCGGGACAGCTTGGCGGACGGTGAACCCCACACCGAGAGGGAGCTTGCCTTGCTGGCCGACCGGGCGATGCTCGCCGGAGGCGCCGATAGGACCGCTTTCGACTCCATGGTCCAGGCAGGACCGCGCTCAGCCTACAACTTGGCCCGTCCCACCGACCGTCTGGTGCGGCCCGGAGACCTTGTCATGACGGACATCGGCGCCCGGTACCGGGGGTACGTCGCCGACGGCGGAAGAGGCTTCACCTACGGCGACGTGACAGAGGACAAGGTTGCGATCGTCAGAGCCGCGGCCCAGGCGGTCGAAGCCGGCCTGGCGTTCGCGCGGCCCGGAATAGCGGCAAACGAACTCAATGCGGTGATCCAAGAGGCTCTCGTTGAATCGGGGTACCAGCGCTACTCCAGCGAAGCACGTGGCCACGGCACAGGCCACGGAACCGGCATGGACCCGGAAGAAGAGGCGCCGTGGATCGGCCCTACCAACCGGACAATCCTCAAGGAAGGCATGGTGTTCACTCTCAAGGCCACGATCACCGTCCCCAATGTGGGGGGTCTGCGGACCGAGCGGATTGTGCATCTGACCCCGGCAGGGGTCGAAACCCTTGACCGCTTCCCCATGGAACTGCACTGGTAAAGACTTGCCGGCGCGGGCCAGCCGGGGCGCGCCATAGATCGGCCCACTCAACGACTCAGACAATCCAAGGAAAAAAATGTCCGCTTCAACAGCACCCATGATGGACAGGTCGATGCTGACCCGCGTCCTCGTGTCATCGGTGACCGGGACCGCGATCGAATGGTACGACTTCTTCCTGTACTCGACAGCCGCTGCCCTTGTATTTCCCCACCTGTTCTTTCCCTCCTTCGACCCGATCACCGGAACCCTCGCCTCCTTCGCCACCTTCGCCATCGGTTACGTCGCCAGGCCTTTCGGAGCGGTCTTCTTCGGGCATTTCGGGGACAAGATCGGGCGCAAGACAACCCTTGTTACCACCCTGATGATCATGGGCATCTCCACCTTCCTCATCGGCGTCATGCCCCCGTACAGCCTGATCGGCGTCTGGGCGCCCGTGTTGATCGTGCTTCTCCGCCTCTGCCAGGGCGTCGGCGTCGGCGGCGAATGGGGAGGCGCCGTCGTGATGGTCGTGGAATCAGCACCACGGGCGAAGCGTGGTTACTACGGCTCCTTCCCCCAGCTGGGAGTCCCGCTCGGGCTTCTCGCCTCCACCGCCGTTTTCGCCCTCGTCTCGGCCTTGCCGAACGACAGTTTCCTCTCCTGGGGCTGGAGGATCCCGTTCCTGGTGAGCGCCGCGCTCGTCGGTGTCGGTATGTTCATCAGGCTCCGCGTCCAGGAATCCCCGGTCTTCCAGGAGATCAAGCAGGGAAAGAAGGTCGTAAAGGCGCCGCTGATCGAGCTGTTCAAACGACATCCCAAAGACCTGGTGCTGACGCTCGGCACGCGCTTCGCCACGGACATCACGTTCAACATCATCAATGTCTTCGCCTTGGTCTACGCGACCAATCAGCTCGGACTGCCACGCAGCCTCCTCCTGAACGCGATCATCATCGGTTCTGCTGTCGAGCTCGTCACCCTTCCGCTGTTCGGTAAGCTCTCCGACCGCATCGGCCGCAGAGCCGTCTACCTGATCGGCGCAGTGTTCGTCGCCGTGTACGGCTTCGCCATTTTCCCCCTTCTCGATACCCGCAATGAGTTCCTGATCATCCTCATGTACGTGATCGGCATCGCCGTCAGCCAGGCTTCGGTATACGGCGTGCAATCGACCTGGTTTGCCGAACTGTTCGGCACCCGAGTGCGGTACACCGGCGCGTCGCTGCCGTACCAGATCGCCGGAATCATTACCTCCGGTCCGGCGCCGCTGCTGGCCACGTACCTGTTTGCGACATACAACAACACTGTGCCTATTGCGCTCTACATCGCGCTGACAGCCTTGATCAGCCTGGCCTGCGCCTACTACCTCAGGGAAACGTTCAAACGCGGGCTCAAGGAGTCGCGCCGTGAAAACGAAGATGGAGACACGATCATCCCTCCCGGCCCCGTGAACAGTCCATCTCCCGTGGTGGGAGGTGAAGGCGGGGCCGGGACGAAGGAGGAGTTCTGACCGAGGGCGACACGCCGCGGGGAGGGGAGCCGGAAGGTTCTCCTCCCCCTGGCGTCTCCGCCGAGATGAACAAGCGGCTTGGTGAGGCCACCGACTCGTTCAACACGGTCTAGCCCGGGATTAGCGGGCACGGCCTCCGGCGCAAGGGCGCCCAGCGCACCCGAGAGCGAATCACGGGCGAGCCTCCGGTCGAGCCAGTGCGCCTCCAAGTACGCCTCCCTCGAGACCCTGCCTGCCAAAGACTGACAGGCAGCGCTTTATGAACGGGATCCTTGGCGGCTGGCATTGGCGAGACCAGCCCGAGCCGTGCTCGAGCAGGTGCTCCTGCCCGAGCGGCACGAGTCCGGGCCGCTGTCCCCGAGGGGTTCATCGTGCACGGCTACGTGCCCAGCTACGAGATCTGGAACGTCTTCGTCCGGGTCAACATCGCCTTCGTCGACTTACAGAAGCGGGCAGTCCATGACCGGCCCGCCCTGCAGCTCGGCGATGGGTCCCTCGCGCGGCTGGTGCAGGGGAGTGGCGGCGGGGGGAGAGCGCTTCGGCAGCTGGTCGACGGCCTTCGTCCGGCCCGCCCCTGGTACTGTGACGCTCGGGCTCGGCGGGGGCCACCTCGGCAAGCCCGAGAAGGGCGTGCTCTTCACCCCGATCATGGAGCTCGCCATCCCGTAAACGGGACTCTGCTGGAGCGGTAAAGGCCAGTCCGTTCCTGGGCGCCTTCCGGGGCGATCGGTGGGAACGACTGGAGGGGCAGCTGACGTGCCCCGGCCGGCGTCCGGTGGGGGCGGCGCCTGGGCCACAAAGGCGGCCGACCTCCGTCAGATCTCCTCTGCCTCGCCGGTGGCGGGAGGGTACTCGTCCTCGTCGTCACCTGGTAGGGACTCGCCCTGCTCGAGCAGATCGGCTTCGGCGGCTTCGAAGCCCCCACCGCCCGCCACACCTCCGGCACCCTCGTGGAGGGCCCTCTGCTGTTCGAGGTAGTCCGCGTCCGGGGCCTCCAGTGGGGGGCTGCCGGGATGGTCGGCCTGTCCCTCCGGCCACACGGGGGCGCGCTGTTCCTGGCCGTCGGCTTCGGGCACCTCATCGCTCACGTTTTCCTCCTGCTGGTCGACCCTGTGCTTCGCCCCCAGCTTCCATCTCACCGGGGACCGGATCAACCCCGGCATGTGAACGGGCTCTGTCGCTGCGGTCTGCCTCGCGGAAGGGGCTGGCGCGCCTCCCGCCCGGACTCCTGGAGACGGAGTACGAGCTCGTCGCACGGGCTGCTATCCGCTCGGCCCGAGTGGATGCCCTGTTCGACAGTAGGGAGTGATCTAGCTGCAGGGGCGCAACGCGGATAGGCTGCCGCCATTCGAGCCGCGCCGGCTCGTGGGGAACAGGGGGACTTCATGAGCAGATGGATTGTGAGCACTGACCTGATCGACCTTCTTGCCACCGCGGCACGTCGGATCCGCAACGGGAGGATGCACGACGGCTTCTTCGACTTCGACGACGAGACCCCGACCTCGGCTGTCGCGACGGCACTCTTCGAGCTCAACTACACCGTGGTCGATGAGAACTATGGCGAGGAGACCGAGCGGCCGGAGTACACGTTCCAACCGGTGGCTGAAATCCTCGAGGGTCCTCTGAAGCCACGCCATCTCGTGCAGATCTACCAGGCCGCCAACAGCTACATGTACCAGACAGGCGGGGATGCGCCCCAATGGGCCTACAGCCTGCCGTGGGCGACGGTGAACGCCATCCGCTTCTGGGCCGAGAAGCTGCTCCACGAGCTGGGCTGGCCGATCGTCAAGCAGCAGAACACCAACACATACGACTGGGCAGGGATCGAAGGCACCGAGTGGGTGTGGACCCGCGAGCACGGCTTCCCGGAGCTGGAGGTCAAGCCGGGACGCCTCGACGACGACCAGCTCAGGGAAACGATCAAGAGCTTCGAGATCTTTTTTGAGCAGACGCTCGAACAGATGCCCGCGACCCTCGTGAAGTCGAGGGTTTCCCTGCTGGCCCGGCTGCTGCTCCCCGAGCACCCCGATGCCGCCTATCTGATCCTCGAGCCGGAGGGAGGACGGTTCGCCCGCGGCACGGTATTCCGCGACGACGGCGAACGGCTGGCAGAGGTCCAGGCGGTCCGGCTGTCGCAAGAGGCGCAAGAGCACGAGGCCTCCACCCAGCTGAGCCTCGTCGACCCCGACCAGGCCGCGTCGTTGACGGAGTTCGAGCGGCAGGGCGCCGTGGAAGGGCCGGAAGGCTCGTACGCCATCGATCTGGCGGTTGCGGCAGCCTGGTCGCCAGCGTCGAGGCGGCCTCGCCCCTCCGAATAAGCTGCTTCGCGGGTCAGGAGACGGGTTTCATGACCAACGCAGCCCGGGTACCCCTCAAAGAGGGGGAGCATGATAGCGCTGTTAGTTATCAGCTGTGGTCTCTCCGTTGGCGGGCGGTTGATTTGCCTGCACCTCCGCGAATACGCGGGCGTGGATTTCCTCCGAGAGGATGTGGATCAGCCGGGTGAGCTCGGTGTTCTCTTTGAGGAGTGTCTCCTGTTCCTGATAGTCATGGTCGGCCTTGGCCTGCTGGAAGGCTGCCTGCCGGTTCTGTCCGATCATCACGAATGTCGAAAGGAAGATTGCCTCCAGGGAGACCATGAGGGTCAAGGTCGGCCAGGGTGGGGACTCGAACCACAGCATCCATGCGGCGAACAGCACGATGTGGAGATACACGAACCCCATTGAGCCCGCGAAGGCGGTTATGGCATCGGCTATGCGCAGCTGGAGGCTGGCAGCGCGGTGCTGTGCCTCGGCGAGCACTGTCGGGTGCAGCGCAGCGAGGTCGGCCCTCCTCAGAAGCACGCTTGGGCGCGCGTGGTGGACGGGATGTCTCACGGTGGCGGTGCTGGTAGCACTGGTCATAGCTCTTCTCCGAGGTGTGGTGCGGGCTCTTCCCGCGGGTTTACCTTTCGGGGTCCGCGCTCATGCCTGCTGTCGAGTGCTGGGGGCTAATGGGCGATGACTTTCAGCACGACGACGCCGGCGATGGCGGTCAACTGCAGCAGGAGGTAGCCCGCCTTCTGGCGCCTTGTCGTGGCGCTTCCGCGTAGGCCCCAGAGAACGAGCACGAGCTGAGTGATCGTCAGAGCGGCGATCCCGAGAGTGAGCGCGGTCCTTAGGTTCCAGATGCCGGTGTCGCTGAGCAAGAGAAGGACGGTGGGCGCGAGTGTGATCTCCAGCGTGCGCATCGATGCCCGGAGGATGCGACGCATGGTGCTGTGCTGCGTCGCGCCTCCGTGCCTGCTGGCGTGTGAGATGGTGTCGGCGACGAGGCTTGCGGCGCAGAGTCCTCCCATAGTGCCCAGGAGAGTGCTTGCGGCGGCTAGCCCGGTGAATGCCCCGGGCGAGGGGAGCATTCCCATCAGGGTGGCAACTCCGGTGATGGATGCATACAGCGCCTCACGGACGTGTTGCGTCATCCGCTCCGGTCCGGAATTCGCGCTCGTGAGTGGGAATGGGGAGTTCGCGGATTTGCGCTGGCCAATCTTTTCGGCCTCCATGGATTCCCGTTCCTTTCCAGATGTGGTTTCGAGAACCGACCGCCGTTGGGGAAGTCGCGGGGATCGGGGCGCCGCGCGACGGAACGCGCGGTGTCCCGATCGTCTTGGCGACTCAGGGAATGTCGAGCTTCTCCCTCACGGCCGCCAAGCGCTCCTCGACGCGTTGGCGCCGCTCGGCCTTCCTGCGTTCGCGTGCGGCGCGGTCGGCTTCCTTCTGCGCCTTGCGGTACGCGTCCTCTGCCATTTCGAGTTCCGCGCGCACTTCCGCTGCGGGACGCCGGTACACTGATCCGCCCAGATCTGTCATCAGTTTGTCGACCACCTCGAGGGCGTACTCGTTGACCTCGGCGACCATGGCTGTGCCGTCCTCGGGAATGTGACGGCTGATTTCCCCGAGCACGCTCTCGGAGCGCTCCTCACGGCGGATGTCGAAGGCGCCCCCGACCAGCAGGCCACCGGTCCAGCCGAACAGCATCCCGATGGGGCCGCCGATGACGCCAATCATGAGCCCGATCAGGCCACCTCCCCACGTTGCGGCACCGCTGACGATGTCGCTTCCCTCGGGGACGTCGAGGCGGCCGTGCCGGTCGCGGGTGACGATGCTCGCTGCCAGGACCTCCACGCGTCCTTCCAGCCCGGCGCCCTTGAGTTCGCTAAGGGCCTGGTACGCGTTGCTCCGGTCTTCGAACGAGACGGTGATGACGTTGTGTTCGGACATGTGTGACCTCCAGATCACGTTGACTTTCTCTACGGTCCTGCGCGGATTTTCCGCGACATCTCAAGGCTCTCGTGGATCGGCGAGCCGGTCATCGTGCGTTCTGTGGCCACCCTTGTCGAGACGGTGTGCACTCTGCCCTGCAGGGTTACGCTGGCCCCGTGTCGACTGCGGATTCGATGCAGAAGGTCCTGTTGGCTCTCGATTGGGAGGCCGGCCCCGTCCTGGCTCCTTCGCGGGGGACGGAGGAGGCCGAGCACCTCCGTCGCGTTCTGGGAGACGCGGCAGTGCGGTGGGTCTCAGGGGCGGCGGAGCAGTCGATCGCGGCCTTGCAGCTGCGGGTTCACGATGCGCTCGCTCCGTGGCCGCTCATCCGGATGTTCGCCCATCACGCCCTCACCTCGACCCTGCTGCAGCTAGCCGGTGGGGACGGGCTGCCAGCCGCCGCGGAGGCGATCGATCGTGAACTGGCCGAGGACATCGTTGCGCGCGACATCCCCTTCTCCACCGTCACCACGGCGTTGCGGGTGATGCAGCGTGAGTGGCTCTCGCTCTTGATCGGGGCCGCTCTTCGCCTGGGGCCGGAGGGAGTCGGCGTCGTCCCGGCTCTGGCGACATCGGTGGCCGGAACGATGGATGCGTGGATCGGAGCAGCCACGGATGCGATCGTCGAAGAGCGGCGGCGGGTCGATCTTGCCGAGCAATTCCGCTTCCGGAGCACCATCGAATCGCTGATGGCGGCCGAGCCCCTTGATGTCGAATCGGCGACACGATCATTGCGCGTCCCCCTGAACTGCTGGCACGTGGGCTGTGCCATCGGAACACTTCCCGGCGCACTGGCCGACCGGCGGGCTCTTGAAGCAATAGTGCAGTCATTCGCCCGAACGGTGGGCAGCGAACGAACGGTGCGTTACGAATCGAGCACGGGGACGGTGCACCTTTGGGTGACCAGCGACCGCATGCCGCGGACACCGCGGGCGGAAGACCTGACCGTGCGGGCCGCACTGCTCGTTGGCATCGGCGAACCCCACCCCGGAGCCGCGGGATTCAGGAGGACCTTCCTGGAAGCTTCGGACGCCCTGAGACTGGCGTCCTGTCTGGGTCGTAACGGGGTGATTTCCTACAGCGACGCTGCTTTGGCCATCGTCCTCAGCCAGGACGAGGAACGCGCGGGCTGGTTCGTGCAGCATGAACTCCGCGAACTCGGTGGTGACAACCCCGAAATGGCCGACATGCGCGCCACGCTCCGGACATTCTTCGACACCCGGATGCGCATCGCCCCGGCAGCCGAACGCCTCTTCCTGCATCGGAACACGCTCATCAACCGGCTCGAGCGGATTCAGGGCCTCCTCGGCCACGGCGTGGCCGAACGCTCGGCCGAGACCCAAGCCGCGCTCGTGCTCGCCGAGCTCTTCACGCAGTCTCCCAGCGGCCGGCCGTTGCCGGGCAATGGCTCCTGAAACCTCTCATTCGAAGAAGGCTCCGGGCAGGATTTCTGGTTCATCCGTCGAAGATCCTGTCGGATTCCGTACCCCTGATCCCCACGCACGGCCACGGTAGCTTCCTGCGGCCGGGCCCCTTACGCAGCAGGTTCCGCAGGTTCTGGAGCGCGCGGGCGACCGGCGAGATCCGGACCGCTCTCGCGGGAAGGCGAATCCGCAGCGCGCCCGGCCGGATGGCGAACCGCAGTGGGGCCGCCAGGTCGAGCGCCTCGCCGTCGATACCCGCCTCGATCGGCCGACCCGAATCCACCTCGAACACCGTCGTCTCCCAGGCAAGGGAGCCGGGGATCCTCTCAGGGTGCCCGGCCGCATCGATCACCAGCCGCCGAGCTGCCGCCGGATCCTCAGGGAGCCTGAGGGCGATCACCCCGAGGCGGCCGCCGTCGAGTCGCGGCCGCCTGATGAGCGTGGCCGGGGTGCGGCCGTAGGGGTTGTTCGAGATCTGGACGACGTGGGCGCCGTTGTGCAGCTCGCCCCCCGGCCCGGCGAATCGCAGGTCGAAGGGCCGGCTCCCGGGCCCGAGCAGGCCAGGGAGCATGCTCAGAGTGGTGTCGGCCTTGGCGGTTCGGTATTCGGGCGAGCGGATGATCTGCGCGTACAGCCCGAGCGAGACGTTGTTCACGAACACCCGCCCGTTGACCTCCCCCAGATCGATGGACCGCTCCACCGCCTCTCCGAACGCATCCAGCGCCCCGAGCACGTCGCCGCGGTCGAGGCCGAGGTCCATGGCCAAGTGGTTTCGGGTGCCGGCGGGCACGACGACCATGGCCAGACCGTGCCGGGCGGCCACATCGGCGACCAGCCCGAGTGAGCCGTCCCCGCCGGCCATGCCGATCACGTCCGCGCCGCTTGCCACTGCGGCCTCCGCCATCTTGGTCAGGTCCTGTCCGGGTTCTAGGAGGAGAGCCTCGATGCCGCGCGCCCGGCATTCCCGGACCAGGCCGGCGCGCTCCGCCTTGCCGTCGCCGCTGCGGGGGTTCACGATCAACACCCCATGGGCTGCCGGGGCAACGGGGTGGCCGGGTGACACCCATCGCCGCAAGCGGCCGATTACGCGCGCGGCCGCGCCGCCCACGAGGGCGAGGGCCAGCGCGAGGGCTCCGCTCCCATTGGCGTCGGACTTGGTCCGGAGTATCACCGTGGGGCACCGCCCGCCTTGGCATGCGCCGGGAGCCGGCGCGTCCACCGCAATAGCTCCCGGCCCGGCACTCGCACGAACCAAGCTCGCGCCCAGACCGGGACGAACATCGGCCCAGCCTCCATCCGACCCGCGAGCTGACCCTCAAACGGCGGAACGCGGAGCGGTGCTGCGTCCTTGTCCACGCATCCTCCAACTACCTTGGCTCGGCATGACCAGAGCTGGATAGGGAAACGAAGGAGCTCATCGGAGCCCGGTCTGGCGTGGCGAGTCCCCGAGCCCGAAGCCCTCTCCGAGATGTGAACTCGGGGGGAGCTGGGCTCAGGCTCCGGCGCCGCCGCCGAAGGCGGCGCTCCCGGACCCTGGCCTGCGGCCCTGGGCCCAGCCGGAAACGCGCAGCAGCTGGAAGCCGGATGCGAGCAGCAGGATCCCGGTCGCGAAGGAGAACGCTGCGACCACCCCCAGCAGCCCGAGGATGCCTGCGCCCGGGAAGAAGAAGACGTAGAGGCCGAAGAGCGCCAGCGCGATGCCGGCTGCCAGCCACGCCCACCAGGACCTGATCGCCTTCCTCGCCTGGACGGAGACGGCGATCTGCGTGACGCCCAGGACGAACGCCCAAGCACCGATCAGGAGGGCAAGCCACAGCGCCGTGATCCCAGGCCAAGCGAACGCGACGATGCCGGCCAGGACGGAGACGATCCCCCCGGCCAGAGTCCACCCCGAGGGGCGGGGCCGGTGGGAGAAGTAGTCGTAGAGATTCGCCCCGCCATCCACGAGGGCGTAGAAGCCGAAGAGGAACACGATCGCCAGGACCGTCACGGCTGGCCAGACGATCACCAGGACCCCGAATAGCACCGCGAGGATCCCGCGTATCACCAGCACCGCCCCCAAGCGCCGGAGCATCTTCTGCTCGTTGAGCATCTCGGACATCTTTCACTCCTCGGATCCGCTGCGCGGCGCTGTGCCTGGCCTCGCAGTACTGGTCTTGTTTGGCCCCCTCAACCCCTCCAGAGTCATCCCCAAGAACGGCTTGGGCTAGGGCACTACGGCCCGGCGGAATGCGCCCATCCAGAAAGAGGATCGAGAGTACCTTCCTTCTCGACCGGCGCGGGTGGCACGCTCAGTGCGTCGGCAGCGCGACCGTGGCCTCGTAGGTGAGGATCTCGGTGCCGTTGCCCTCGTCACCGTTGTCGGGGGCGACCTTCAGGGTGAGGTGGTCGCCGTCAGCTGTCATCTTGAAGGGGTTGCGGGTGGCGACGTGCCCGGCGGTGGACCATTTCTGGAAGGGCACGTCGCGGGTGACCTCGTGGCTGTTGAGGTCGATCATCGCCATTCCGCCAAGCTCGTAGGTGCTGTTTGCGCCGCCGGCGGCCGGGGTTTGGGGCAGGTTGGTGACGCCGCCGCAGAGCATCTTGGAGTTGGGCACGTACTGGCAGTCCTGGTAGTCGATGAAGTAGTTGGGGTTCTCCCAGCTGGCCAGCTGCTTGCCCTGGAGGTCCCATTCGGCGAAGCGGCGCGATCCCCAGGTGTTGCCGACGAGGTGGCCGGTCTGCTTGTCCATGACGATGCCGCCGAAGTGGTCGGCGACCTCGAACTGCTTGTTCACGTCGAGGGTGTTCGCGTCGACGCGGTAGATGATGGCGCTGCTGTTGGGCCGGTACTGGGCGACGGGGACCCAGACGTTGGTGCCGTCGAAGTCGATCCCGCCGGGGTGGTACATGTCGCCCTCGCCGAGGGTGATGTCCTTCTGGAGGTTCCCGGCCTTGTCCATGACGAAGAGGTGCCCGATGCCCTTGCCTGGGGTGCGGTCGTAGCCGCCCTGCGGCGTCGGGTACTTCTGGGTCGGCTCGATGATCTGCACCGCCGAGAGGAAGATGTGGTCGGCGGTGAAGGCGAGGCCCTCGGTGTGGTAGGTGGGGTAGTTCAGCTTGAGCTTGCTCGTGAGCTGCCAGTTGGTGTTGCGGTCGACGGCGCCGAAGTCGTCGGCGAGGGTCGTGCTGACCTCGTGGTGGTCGGCGGCAGGGGCTGGGGGAGCTGCCTGGGCTGCGACTACGGTCCCTGCGGAGCCGGCGATCAGGATGGCGATGCCGGCGGCGAGGAGGGTGCGAGCTCGGATTGCGCTCATGGGGAATTGGACCTTCCGATGGGTTTGGCCACGATGAGCTTCAGAGGCTAGACGGACCTGGTGAACCGCACATGGACCCCAGATGAATCGCGCCCCATGCTGAGGCCGATTGCATGCAAGGGCGGGACGCGCCCCTCCTGCCGAAGCATTCGTTACGAAAAGTCGAAAGTTCCTTGCTTCTCGTAATGATTGCGTCTAGCGTGAGACGCATCACAACGCGAGAGGCCATGAACACATGCATGTCATCGACATCACTCCCTCTGCCAACGGAACAGCACTTGTTCTGCACGGGGGAGCGGGCGGACGCACTGCCGAGCTCACCCCTGACGAGCACAGGGAGTATGCGGCGGGACTCGAACTCGCGTACCGTGCGGGGCGCGCCGTCCTCGACGCGCAGGGCTCGGCGTTGGACGCCGTCTGCGCGGCGGTTGAGCAGCTCGAGGATTCGCCGCTGTTCAACGCCGGGCGCGGGGCCGCTCTGAATGCCCAGGGCGAGGCCGAGCTTGATGCGTCGATCATGTCCGGAACCGGCAGGGCGGGCGCCGTCGCCGCCGTTCGCCGAGCCAAGAATCCCATCTTCGCGGCGCGACAGGTCATGGAGAACACCCCTCACGTCCTGCTCGTGGCGCCCTCGCCCGAGCTCATCGCGGAGTGGGGCCTTCAGGTCGTCGACGCAGAATACTTCGTCACAGACGCGCGACGGCGCCAACTTGAAACCGTGCTCGCCGGGCGGCTCGAGCCGACCTGCCACGGAACCGTGGGCGCCGTGGCGCGCGACACGGCCGGGCACCTCGCCGCGGCGACCTCGACCGGCGGGATCGTGGGCCAGCACGAGGGCCGCATCGGCGACACCCCGATCATCGGGGCCGGCAACTATGCCCGCGACGGCATCGTAGCCGTCTCCTGCACCGGCATCGGGGAGGCATTCATGGAAGGCGTCATCTCACACGAGATATACGCCCGCCTCCGATACGGCGGCGCATCGCTGGCCGAGGCTGTCCGCGGCACCATCGTCGACGAGCTGGACCCGCGCGCGGCCGACGGCGGCGTGATCGCCGTCGGTGCCGACGGCGCCGTCGTCGTAGCCCACAACTCAACCTCGATGTTCGCCGCGTACGAGCGCGACGGCGCGATCGTCACGCTCACCTGAGGCCACCATGATCCGGATCAAGAAGGAGATCTTCGACCGCATGGAGGAGCTGTCTCCTTCCGAGCGGAAAGTCGCGCGCGCCCTGCTCGCCGACTACCCGAGCAGCGGGCTCGGGAGCGCCGGGCAGCTCGCGAGGGCCGCCGGGACCAGTGCGCCGACCGTGCTCCGTCTCGTCGCCAGGCTTGGCCTCGGCAGCTACGCGGACTTCCAGAAGCACCTCCGCGACGAGATCATGCACGATCTGAAGGCCCCGGTGCACCGCGCGGAAAGCGAGGTGCCCCGCGAAGAGCGCACCGACGTCGGCCGTTCCCTCGCGGAACGTCGCGACCTCATCGACCGGCTCGGTTCAACCGTGTCGGGCTCTGAAATCGAGCGGGCCGCGCAGCTCCTCGCGAGCGAGCCCAAGGCCGTCCTCATCTCGGGCGGCTACTACTCGCGCTTCCTGGCGGAGATCCTCGCGCGGCAGCTCGACCAGATCATCCCCAACGTCGACTTCCTCCCGGACCCCTTGGGCTACAACGTCGGCAAGTTCTACGGAGCAAGGCGGAATACCGTGGTGGTGCTCTTCGACCTGCGGCGCTACCAGCTCCAAGCCGCCCAGGTCGCTGCCCTGGCCAAACGCGAGGGCGCGTCACTCGTGGTGATCACGGACGAAGAGCTTTCACCCATCGCCGACAAGGCCGACGTGGTGCTCGCGGTCCCCGTCGGCGGGATTCCATTCGATTCGTTTGCAGCCCTCATGGTCCTCGTCGAAGTGCTAGTGGAAGCGGTCCTTCGCGCTGCGGGCCAGAGGGGGATCGACCGAATGAAGCTCTGGGAGGACCGTTCCTACCTCGAGCGCACTCCGCATCCGGAACCGGAGGAGCCCGCATCCCCTTCCCAGGAGGCATCATGACCATCCCTCGCGTCTCGCTGCGCTCGGTCAACAAGCATTTCGGAGAGCTGCACGTACTCCGCGACATCAACCTCACGGTGCTTCCGGGGGAAGTCATCGTGGTCGTCGGACCCTCGGGCTCCGGGAAGTCCACGCTGTGCCGGACCATCAATCGCCTCGAGCCCATCCACTCGGGAGAGATCCGCATCGACGGCCAGGAAGTGCCTGCGGAGGGGAACGAGCTCGCGAAGCTCCGTGCCGACGTCGGCATGGTCTTCCAGTCCTTCAACCTGTTCGCCCATCGGACCATTCTCGACAACCTCACGCTTGCGCCCACGAAGGTCCGCGGGATCGAGCGGAAGCAGGCCGAGGAGGAGGCCATGCAGCTCCTGGAGCGCGTCGGCATCGCCAACAAGGCGCACAGCCGTCCGGCCGAGCTCTCGGGCGGGCAGCAGCAGCGGGCGGCCATCGCCCGTGCCCTAGCCATGCACCCGAAGGTCATGCTCTTCGACGAGCCCACTTCCGCGCTCGACCCGGAAATGGTCAATGAAGTGCTCGGCGTGATGACCAGCCTCGCCGCCGAGGGGATGACCATGGTGGTCGTCACCCACGAGATGGGCTTCGCGCGCCGCGCCGCAGACCGCGTGGTCTTCATGGACCACGGCCAGATCGTCGAAGAGGGAGCGCCTGAGACCTTCTTCGATGCCCCACAGACGGACCGCGCGCGATCCTTCCTCGCGTCGGTCCTCACGCACTAGCCGTTCATCCCCCTGTTTACATCCTCTTCCCGCCCAACCCGAAAGGTGACCATGTTCACCACCCCCCTCACCCGTCGGTCGGTTCTCGCCGTTGCCGTCGTGACCGGACTCTCCGCCGCCCTGACTGCCTGCTCGGCCGACTCCGTGGCCCTGCCCGGTGCTTCGTCGACGTCGAACGCGGCGAACGATGCGGTCTTCAAGAGCGCACCCGTTGCTGATCCGAGCCTCATCGTCTCCGGCTCGACGATGGACACCATCAAGAAGCGGGGAAAGCTCGTGGTCGCGACCGCGCTCGATGCCCCGCTCGTGTCGCAGCAGGACCCCGCCAACCCGCAGAACGTCAACGGCTTCGATGCCGACCTCGCGAAGCTCCTGGCGATCTACATCCTCGGCAAACCGACCGTCGAGTGGGTCCCTTCCGCCTCCGAGAGCCGAGAGGCACTCCTGTCGAACGGCACGGTGGACGTGGTCTTCTCGACGTACACCATTACCACAAAGCGCGCCGAGCAGATCGCCTTCGCTGGTCCGTACTTCATGTCGGGGCTCGCCGTTGCGGTCAAGTCCGACAACACGGCCATCAAGGGGATCGACGACTTGGCCGGCAAGAACGTCATCGTCCAGACCGGAACGCCGTCGGTCTCCGAGGTGCCCCAGAAGCAGCCGAGCGCCAAGCTCATGCCGTTCGCGACCACGCCCGAGGGTGTCCAGGCACTCACGCAGGGCCGCGGCGACGCCTACGTCCAGGACTACGTCCTGCTCGCGAGCCAGTCATCCAAGAACAAGGACATCAAGGTCGTTGGCGGGCCGTTCACGACCGAGCCGTACGGAATCGGCCTGAAGCACGGCGACGCCGCGTTCAAGAGCTTCGTCAACACTTGGCTGACCACAATCGAGAAGCAGGGCCTGTGGGGCCAAGTCTGGAAGAACAGCCTCGGCTCGGTCGGAGACACGCCCATGCCCACCCCGCCGTCCATCGGGTCCGTCCCCGGATCCTGACCGAACACGCCGACAGCGCCAGCGGAGTGACCAGATGAACGCATTCTTCGAAGACTTCGGATCCTTGGCCGACGGCCTCGGCATGACGCTGCTCATGCTGCTTGCGGCAGGAGTGGGATCGATTGTTGTGGGCGCCCTGGTGGCCGTGGCGCGGATCAGTCCTCTGCGCATCCTGCGGGGAGCAGCCTTCGTCTACGTGCAGTTCTTCATCAACGTCCCTCTGCTGGCGCTGTTGATCCTTGCGGTGTTCGCGCTCCCGGCGGCGGGATTCATCCTGCCGATCGTGCCGACCGCAATCATCGTCCTGACGACGTACGAATCGGCCTACGTCGCGGAGGCCCTCCGTAGCGGCGTCAACACCGTGCCCCAAGGACAGATCGAGGCGGCGCGAGCGCTCGGACTCACCTTCAGCCAATCGCTCCGCCTCGTGATCGTCCCGCAGGCCTTCCGCGCCGTGGTGCAGCCGCTCGGCAACATCATGATCGCGCTCGCCTTGAACACATCGCTCACAGCCGTTGTGGGCGTCGTGGAGCTGACGGCCCACGTGAACAAGGTCAATCTGGTCTACGCGCAGCCGGTCCTGTTCTACACGACCGGAGGCCTCGTCTATATGGGCATTGCCCTCATCATCGGCCTGCTCGCGGGCCGCCTCGAACGGAAGCTGGCGATCGTCCGATGAAGACCAGGAACACCGCCCGCGCGGCCAACAGCATCGTCCGGATCTACGACGAGCCCGGTCCGAAGACCAGACGGAACATGCAGATCGGTTCGGCCGTCAGCATGCTGGCTCTCGGCGCGCTCGTGATCGCCGGGACGGCGCAGTTCGCGGCCCACGGCCAGCTGGACCCGGCCAAATGGGCCCCTTTCCTTTCGGGAGCCGTCTGGATCTACCTCGGGGCTGGCCTGCTCGGCACGCTTCAGTCCGCTGCGGTCGTGGCCGTGCTCGGAGGGATCCTCGGCCTGTTCCTGGCTTTCGGACGGATGAGCCGGTCCAAGCCGATCCGCTGGATCAGCTCGCTCTACGTCGAAGTCGCGCGGACGGTGCCGGTTCTGTTGCTGATCTACCTCATGCTGTTCGGCCTTCCCCAGCTCGGCATCAACGCGCCGACGCTCTGGAAGATGGCGATCCCCCTCACATTCACCACATCCGCGGTGTTCGCCGAGATCCTCCGCGCCGGAATCACGAACCTTCCCTCCGGTCAGTTGGAGGCGGCCCTGAGCCTTGGCCTCAGCCGAGGGCAGGCCATGCGCTTCATCATCCTGCCTCAGGCCGCGCGGAACGTCTCGCCGTCGCTCCTGACGCAATTCGTGAGCCTTCTGAAGGACACAACCCTCGGCTACATCGTCGCGTACACAGACCTCCTCTACCGCGCGCAGCTGCTCACGGCGTACCTCAACCAGCTGATCCCGACGTACATCGTCATCACGCTCGTGTACCTGGCTGTGAGCGGAAGCCTCACCGCGCTCGCAACGCACCTGCAGAAACGGCTCGACCGCAAGCCCGTTCCGGCCGTCGTCCCTGCCGTGCTCCCGGCCCTCGAACACAGTGCTCGGTAGGGGGCCCTGCGGGATAGGCCACGCCAAGAGCAGTTCGCGACCGGCTGCGCCGAGCTGGAATCTGGTCCGGACGGGAATGCGGCTACAGGTACGAGCTTGCGCCGTGGACCGGTACGTTCATTCCGAGTCGTCCACGAAGGATGCTGGCCCCGCAAGGCCGAGTTGGTGGGTGACGGGCAGAACGAGCGATGCCAGAGCCTGCCCTGCGAACTTGAGGAAGTGAATGTGGCCATCCACCCGCGCGAACGCGCACTATGAATGCCGTGCGGGCTCGTCAATTGGGCCAGTAGCGGGGCCCAACCTCCAGTGGCGAGCCCGCCACCTGTTAATCAGAGCTTCGAGATCACTGCGTTCGGTGCTGGATACCCCAGGCGCCGGACCGAGCCTCTTGGAGAGATGCGTGGCTCTGCCGACGTGCGGTGCTGACCGCCCGCCGGGGAGTGGTGGGTAAGACGTGCTGGGCGGATGAGGCGCCGCGAGACGGTGCGAACGCCAGAGGGCGCAGCAGCGGTAACGCGGGAAAGAAGTCCGCCCCCGTTGCGAGCTTTTCCGAGACCATGGCTCTCAAACTCTAGGTAGACAGGCTTTTCTGTCAACCCTTCGTTCCTGTGCGCCATGTGTGGTGCAACGGCTTGGGTCCGACTCAGGCGCTGCAACGCTGCCGGGACCGGGACCGCGTTCAACGGACCCGTGCTCGGGGTTGACGATCCCGCCCTTGATTCCGGTGCCGCCGATGCCGATCCCGATGGTGAAAGGCTTGATTCTCGCCCCGACTGGGAATTTGCTTCCGATCACTATTTCTGGCCAGTGTCAGATCCGCTTCGGCAAAGACAGGACCTTGGCGGGGCTCCGTTCCACGCAGTCCCCGAGTACGGCGTCGACTTGCTCGACAAGGGCCGGGTCGAGTCTCTTGCCGGCCGCTTGGAGGCTGTCCCTGAGCTGTTCGGGCTTGGACGCCCCAACGATGGCGGCAGAGACGCTCTGTCTCCGTAGCACCCAGGCAATCGCAAATGCTGCCATCGACATGCCCGCGGCGTCCGCGAGAGGGCGCAGATCTTGCACGCGGTCGAGCACTTCAGGGCGCATATAGGGTTCGTCGGTCTTGAGGGTGCCGTCATCGGCGGCGAATCTGGATGAGGCCGGTCCACGCGAATTGCGAAGGTATTTTCCGGTCAGGACCCCCTGCGCCAATGGGGACCAGACGATCTGGCCGAGTCCGACTTCTTCGCATACCGGCATGATCTCCGGCTCGATGACGCGCCAGAGCATGTTGTACTGCGGTTGGTTTGAGACGAGCTGGATTCCGAGTCCTCTTGCGAGGGCTGCGCCGCGCCGGATCTCGTCAGCCTTCCACTCCGACACCCCGATGTAGTGGGCCTTGCCTGCGTGGACGATGTCGGCGAAGGCCTGCATCGTCTCTTCGAGGGGCGTCTCGTAGTCGTAGCGGTGCGCTTGGTAAACATCGACATAGTCGGTCCGGAGGCGGCGGAGCGAGCCGTTGATGGACTCCATCATGTGTTTACGGGAGAGGCCCCGGTCGTTCTTTCCCTCGCCGGTGGGGAAGTAGACCTTGGTGAGAATCTCGACGCCCTCGCGCCGGACGCCGCTGAGCGCCGTTCCAAGAGCGGTCTCCGCGCGAGTGCCGGCATAGGTGTCGGCGGTGTCGAATGTGGTGACACCGAGGTCGAGGGCGGTCCGGACGCATGCCGTGGCCATGTCCTGGTCGATCTGCTCGCCGTGGGTGACCCAGTTGCCGTACGCGATTTCGCTCACGTACAGGCCTGAGCGCCCGAGCTTTCTGTACTCCATGGTCCTCTCATCCGGGTCGGTGCAGGCGGACGGACAACAACGGGATGACTGGTCGTCTGGTCGTCCCGGAAATGCGGGAGGCGTGCTCGGGGCGTCGGATATGCGCTCCGAGCACGCCGTCCCTCATTCGGCCCGGAAGATCTTCTTCATCTCAGGCCAAGCGCTCTCTCTTGAGAACACCGGGACGCGTCCAAGCGGCGCTTGGGTCGTGACCTCCAGCTTTCCCTGGTGGCGCTGGCCGGACCACACGTCCACCCATTCGCCCTCCGGAAGGTAGGTCGTCCATTGGGTTGCCCCTTCTTCCGTGACGGGTGAGACCAGGAGGTCTTCGCCGAGCATCCATTGGAGAGGACGTTCCCACACCCCTGGGTCCGAGGGGTGGTCGAAGAAGAGCGGCTTCATCAGAGGCGTTCCGTGTTCGATGCTGGCTCTCGCTTGGTGCGCCAGATAGGGGATGAGCCGTTCGCGCAGATGGGTCAGTTCGCGGAAGATCGGGATCACACGATCGTCTCCGGTTCGCTCCTGGATGTTCCAAGGAGTCCTGTCATGCGAAGGTTTGCGGTGGTGGTTGAACTCTGAGTGGTACTGCATGATCGGCACGAATGCCGCGGCTTCTGCAGATCGGAGGTAGAGTTCGGCGGTCGGGATCTCCCCGGAGAAGCCTGCGAAGTCCCAGCCCCAATAGAGGATCCCGCTCGAGCCAGCAGAGAGGCCGGCGTAGAGGGACCATCTGAAGGCGTCCCAGCTCGAGTTCTCGTCTCCGGCCCAGAAGGCACCGTGTGCCTGGGACCCTGTGAATCCGGCTCTGCTGAACGTCACGGGCGCCTTGCCGGCCGATTCGAGCAGGTCACCGTAAGCGCGGGCGTATGCGACAGGGAAGAGGTTGTTTGCCTCGTCGCCTCTCCGGCCGTTGAGATATTGCAGATCGCGGCCCCAAGCGTGCTCACCACCGTCTGTCTTGAAGCCGTCGATGCCGACTTCTTCGACGAGGTAGCGCCGCTTCTCGGTCCACCATCGTGCAGCCTCTGCATCCGTGAGGTCGGGCATGAGGGCGAGGGGGAACCACCAGCCGCGGTTCCTGTATGGTCGCAGGGTTCCATCGGGCGCCTGCTCGAGGATGACCCTTCCCTCACGCACTGCCGCGTCTGCGTCGAAGCGGGCTTGCCCTTTGGGGTGGGGGCGCATCTTCAGCAGAGGGATCTGCCAGAGCACGACTCGGACATCACGGTCGTGGAGCTCGTCAACCATCCCCTTGGGGTCCGGCCATGCGCCCTCTGCTGGGAAGGTGAAGTCGGCGAGACTGAGCGGTGAGCCGTCTTCCGTCGGGTTGTACTGGGCGTCCCGGAACGCGGTGAAGGTGGACTCATCGCTCCACGCTTCGATGACGACGACGCCGACCGGGATGTCGGTTCTCCGATGGAGGTCCATCTGGCGCATGACTTCTGCTTGCGTGTTCCATTCGTTGCCGCTGGCCCAGAGCTTGAACACCCACTCCGGAAGCTCTTTGGGGCGCCCGACGCGGTCGAGGAACTGGGTCAGTACCTCGGACGGGGATCCGTCGAAGAACCTGACGGTCAGCAGCACCGCTTCAGGATCGGCGGTTTCGTCGAGGTCGGCTTCGACGATGAGCCGCTCGGGGGTGCTGGCGGCGATGTCGAACCATGTGCGGCGGCTGGTGTCCACATGGAATCCCCATCCCTCGCCTCCGACCACGTGCGCGAAAGGCATGGGCAGGTAGGTGCGGCGGTGCTGTCCTTGGCTCTTGTACTGCTCGAAGACAACAGCGTCGAGCTTCCTGCCGGTGTGATCCAGTGCGTCATAGCGCTCCCCGAAGCCAGTGACGCGCTCAGCTGCCGCCAGCGGGAGGGCGAAGCGCACACGTACCGGCGAGCCTCCAGAATGAAGAATCTCGACGCTGTCGCCCAGGACGCGGCTACGGCCCTCGACCTGCAGGGCAGTGGCCGACTTCGTCCAGGTCGCCGGACGAAAGGCGAACCAGCGCGTGCTCTGGGTTTCGCCTGATTCTGTGAGGCCTGTGAATCTGTAGCGGTATTCGGTCTCGCCGTCGAGGCCTGAGATGGTCGTCTGCCATCCGCTGCTCGCACGAGCCAGGCGTGCCTGAGCGGAAGCGAGGTGGCCGCCGTCGATAATCTGCCCACGAGAAGCGGTGGCGACCCTCTCCGCAGGAGTGGCGGAGGCCGCCGCGTGGCCGTCAGGACCGATCTCCTGGACTTCGCAGGAGACCTCCGTGATGTCGGGGGACGTCCGGACCCCAAGGCGGACCTGCTGCCCAGCGATCGGGCGGATGGGGCTGCGTTGATCGGTGTCGTCCGTGTAGGGATGCCCTGAACCGTAGGGCCGGTGGCGGATCATGCGCCATCCTCTCGGTGTCTTGGAGTGCTCGGTTGAGGTGTGAGACGGAGTTCTGCTGCGAGTCGGAGGAACATCGCGTGGCTCCATAGCAGCGGGTCTGCAGGACGGCCCCATCTTTCGACCCATTGGGCGTAGTACTCAGGGGCCAAGAGCTGCCAGTCGACCTGTTCGGGGATGCTGCCGTCCGCGCCGGCGGTGCTCACCACCCAGTCCAGGATCTGGCGGGCACGCTCGCCGTGACCGGCAGCTGCATGGGCGAGGCCGAGGAAGCAGCTCAGGAGAGGCCACTGCCCGCCGCCGTAGTAGGTGTCGCCCGCGTAGCGGTAGGCGCCCTCACCGACGGTGATGCGGGCCTCGATGACATCGACGGTCAGAGCGGCGATGCTTTCTCGCGCGTTCAGGACCGCCAAGGGTGCGATGAGCGCGAGGAGGCTGGCGTCGACCTCCTCGGTTCCGATCCACTTGGTCAGGTGTCCGGCCCTGACCCCTTGGGATTGGATGAAGCTCGTGATGTCCTCGGCAGTGGTGCGGGCGGCCAGGGCCTGACCCTCCGGGAGTATGCCGGTGGCCGCGATGGCGCGCAGGCCCGCGGCGATGCAGCCAAGGGTCGAGACGTGGACGTGCTCGGCGTGCTCCTCCCACCAATCGAAGCACGGCCGACTCCAGGAACTGCACAGGTACTCCACGCTGAGACGGACGGCTGTTCCCCATCTGCTCAGGTCGGTTCCGAAGCGGCCATGATGCTGGGCAAGGGCCCACAGCCAGGTCCCATAGCCGTCAAGCTGGAAGTCCCACCAGTCGTCGCTGCCTTCCTCTCCGGTGAGCGTGTACCGGGTGGGGAGCATGGCGGTGTCAGGGGCCGGGGTGCCGTTCTTGGCCTGTTCGACGATGCCGCTGATCTGCTGCTCACGCTCTTCTATCACTCGGGCGCACCAGTCGAAGAACGCCTCGGCCGAGTCTGCATGGCCGACCGCGGACATGGCGTCGGCGATGAAGGACCCGTCGCGGAACCAGCAGTAGCCTGCGTAGGCCGAGAAGCCCGGCGATGCCGGGTAGGCGCCCGTGCTGGACTGCTGTTGGAGGATCAGCGTGATGCTCGCATCGACGAGCTCCTGGATCCGGATGAGGGAATCCGGGGTGGACTCAACCGCGCGTCGCGCCTGTTCTGCCGTCATGGGGTTCTTTCGTCTGGTGGGGCGGGCCTCCGGAGGATCTGGCGACCCGCCCAGCTGCCAGGGGACTCTGTCGGCGCTCGCTACTGCTTCAGGAGCGCATTGACCTGGTCGGCCGCGGACCTGAGGGCATCGGCCGCGCTGGAGCGCTTGGCGGCGACTTCACCGAGGGCATTGGTGATGATGTCGGTCATCTTCTGCTGGTTCTCGCCGATCGACGGTGGCAGGACCACGCTGTTGAGGGCGTCGAAGACAGCCTGACGGTTCGCGGGCTTGCCCTGGTTCAAGTACGGCTTGAGCGCCGACTCGTCCGATGTCGGGGGAAGCTCCCACCCTGCGCTGATGCGGGTCTGGGCCATCACCTGCGAGCTCGAGAGGTATCCGGCCCACTTCTGGGCCGCCTCCTTGTTCTTCGAGGCGGCCGACACTGCGACCGCGTTGGAGAACATCGCGCTGGCCTTCTTCGCGTCGCCTGGCTCGACCGCGATGTCCCAGTCCTTCGGGGCGTCCGCGAAGCTGCTTGCAACCCAGATGCCGCTGTGCAGCATCGCGAGCTTGCCGTCCTTGAAGAGCTTCGTATCGAAGTCCGGGGTCCCCGCCCCTTGAGCAGGCGTCGGCATAGTGGTCCCGCTCTTCTCGGCGAGCCACTGAGCCGCCTTGACCCCCTCCGGGGAGTTGAAGGCGACTGACTTGCCGTCGTCGTTCAGGAACTTGCCACCGGCCTGTGCGACGGCCTTGTAGAACTCGTAGAACGTGATGTTCTGGAAGTCCCCGAAGACCCCTCCGGCAGGGTTGGCGAGCTTCTGTGCGGCCGCGGCCTCATCTGCCCACGTCCAGCTCGAATTCGGGTAGGGAAGGTGGGCTGCGTCGAAGAGTGCCTTGTTGTAGTACAGGACCACATCGGAGAACGAGGTCGGCAGAGCGTACTGTTTGCCGTCTGACTCGTAGGACTGAAGCAGCGAGGGCCGGTACTTGGAAGCATCCACGCCGTCGAGCGGCGCGACGGTCCCGTTCGCGACATAGGACTTCAGGTTCGCGTACTCGATGTCGAATGTGTCGGCCTGGGTTCCTGCCGCGAGGTCTGTCTGGAGGGTGGTCGCGTACTCCTTGTAGGGGAGCGTCGTGACTTGGACAGTGATGTTCGGGTTCTCCTTCTCGAAGGCCTGAACGATCGTGTCGAGGTTCTTCTCATTTCCACCGTTGGAGATGAAGTTTGTGTACTTGATCGTGACCTTGTCCCCGGAAGCGGTTCCTTGGCCACCGGCATTGCACCCGGCGAGAGCCAGCGCAGCGGTGGCAGCTATGCAGAGCACGGCCAGTGGTTTCTTCATGATGATGTCTCCGTTGATCTGTGAGGGGGAGGGGAGTGGTGTGTTGTCGGCCGGGAAGTCACTTGAATCCGGTGCCGGCGACGCCTTGGACGATGTACTTCTGTGCGAATACGTAGAGGGCGAGCATCGGGAGGATGCTCACGACGGAGCCCGCCATGACGATGTCCCATTGGGTTGTGTACTGGCCTTGAAGGGCGGCGAGGGCAACTGGGAGGGTCTTCAATGCTGGGGTGCGCAGGATGATGAGCGGCCAGAGGAAGCTGTTCCAGCTGTTCAGGAATGTGAACACGGCCAAGGTCGCCAGTGCCGGCCGAATCAGGGGCAGGATGATCTGGACGAAGATCCGGAAATGTCCGGCTCCATCGATCGTTGCTGCCTGGTCCAGGTCGAAGGGGATCGAGTTCATCGCCTGCCTGAGCAGGAACACGCCGAATGCGCTGGCGATACCGGGGAGGAAGACTCCGAGGTAAGTGTCGATGAGCCCCAGGCTTTTCATCTCCACGAATAGCGGGACGACCAGCACCTGCATCGGGATCATCATGGTGGCCAGGTAGACCGAGAAGATCACACCGCGGCCCTTGAACGGCATCCTGGAGAACACGTAGGCGGCCAAAGATGCGGTCGCGAGCTGTGCCGCCGCCGTCGCGAGAGCCAAGAGCAGGCTGTTGAGGACGACCCGCCCGAAGGGAAGGCGGTCGAAGAGCGCCTGATAGGCGGATGCAGAGGGGTTTTCTGGGACAAGGGAAGGCGTCGCCGAAAGCCCAGCACCTGGACTGATGGAGGTTACGAGCGCCCACACGAACGGGAAGACCATCGCTGCAGCGCCGGCGACGAGGACCGCCAACAGCGCCGCGTTAGCGAGCCGCTTACGCATAATTCACCCACCGCTTCTGGAGCCGGACCTGGATGAGCGTGATGACGAGGATGACCGCGAAGAGCATCCATGACAGAGCCGACGCCATTCCAGCCTGGCCGAACCTGAACGTCAGGTCGTAGATCTGTTGGACGACCACCTGGGAGGAGTTGTTCGGCCCTCCTCCGGTCATCGCATAGACCTGATCGAAGACTTGGAACCCGTTGATCAGCGAAAGCACGAGGACGAAGAAGCTGGAGGGGGACAGCATGGGCAAGGTGATGCTGAACAGCCGCCGCCAAGGGCCCGCGCCGTCGACCCGGGCGGCCTCGTACAGCTCCTCGGGGATGGCCTGGAGGCCAGCCAGGAGGATGACCATGATGAATCCGAGGTCCTTCCACACAGAAGCCAAGATGATTGAAGGCAAGGACCAGACGGGATCGGTCCACCATCCCGGGCCCTGGATCCCGATGAGGTGCAGGAGCCAGTTGATGAGCCCGGTGTCGGGGTTCAGGAGCCAGCGCCAGACCAGCGCGACGACGATCCAGCTCGTGACCACAGGCAGGAAGTAGATTCCGCGCAGCAGGGACCGGCCTGGAACCTTGGTGTTCAGAGCCAACGCCGCAGCGAGGCCCGCCGCGTAGGCGAGCGGTAGGTACCCCACGATGTAGTAGAGGGTGTGCAGGAAGGCGTTCCTGGTGGCCGGATCGGCCAGCAGCTGCTGGTAGTTCTCCAGACCGACCCACTTCATCGAGCCGATCAGGTTCCAGCGCGTCAGGCTGATCCATAAGGCGGCGATCATTGGGCCGACCGTGAATGCCATCAGAGGAATCGCACTGGGAAGGAGGAACAGCGCGACGGTGGCCGCATATCGCAGCCGGCGAGTTCGCCGGGTGGGATTTCGGGGAAGAGCCTCGGTCGCCTTGCGCTCAGCCGAACGGTCCTTCCGGGCCAGGATCGATGTCATGATGCAGCCTCCGTTGCTGACGATCCAGTCATGAGGCGGGCTCGGACCCGCCGTCCCTGCTCCCCGAAGGTCCCTGCGACATCGAACGGGGTTGAAGCGACCAGAGCTGCTGCCCCCCGTGCCCATGCTTCGTCCTCCCAGTCCTCGACGATCACTGGGATTGCGCGACGGTCGACGGTGATGCCCGCGCGCAGGGCTTGCTCGAACGGAATGCTCCAGTGGGTCCACGCCTTGGTGCCTTCGCCGCTGATGATCACGACTTCCGGGTCGATGAACTGCACGAGACTGGCGACAACCTCGCCGAGCTTGGATGCGGCCAAGGCGTAGATTGCGCGAGCGTTCGGATTGCCAGAGTCCGCAGCCCGCTGGAGCTGGGCCATCTCTCCACCGGCGGGAACCACGCCCGCACCGCGCGCCTTGCCGAGCAGTGCCTTCTCTCCCGCCAGTGCTTCGATGCACCCACGCTTGCCGCATGTGCACAGGGGGCCGTCGGACAACGCAGTGATGTGCCCGATCTCGCCGGCGCCTCCACGGCTTCCGCGAACCACTTCGCCGCCGACTACCACACCGGCGCCGACGCCCTCCCCGATGGTGATGACCAGGAAGTTCTCATGCTCGCGACCGGCGCCGTAGAGCCGCTCCGCCACGGCAAGTGCGTTGACGTTGTTCTCGACAAGGACCGGAACGTCGAGCTCACGGGCCATCAGGGCACCGAGCGGGGCTTGGCGCCAACCAAGCATCCCCGAATCCACCACCCCAGTTCCCGTCGCGTCCACGGCGCCGGGAACACCTACTCCAATCCCGAGGATCGGCTCGTCTCGGCCGTCTCCAATGAAAGCTCTGACCAAACCGACGAGGTCGCTGAGGAAGGTGACAGAGGCTGCGTCGAAACGGAGCGTCACCGCTCGAACGACAGAGCCGTCGAGTTCGGTCTCGACGAGGGCGACATGGTCGTGGGACACCTTCAGGCCCACGCTCCGCAGGGCGGTCGAGGCAACTCCCAGAAGCCTTCCAGGCCGTCCGCCACTGGAGGTGGAGGTTTCGAGTTCACGCACCAGGCCCTCGGCCATGAGCTGCTTCACCGTCTGGGACACGAGCGCCGGGGAAAGGCCGAGGGCCCGTGCCAGATCGGCCCGAGAGGCCCCGCCGGACGTTCCCAAATGGGCGAGCATCGCCGCTCTCGTGACGTCGGCGTCACCACCTGATCGGTTCATTGGCTTCCTTTGTTCAGCACTTCATAAAGTCTAAAACTATGTGCTGGATCACGTCAATGGAAGGGCTTACCGGCGCGCTGGCGGGAGGACCGACCCGGCTATGGGAGCCGGCTCACAAGGGTGGAGGGTGCGCCGAACGAGGCAAGCGCACACCGGGCCCGCTCATGACGGCCCTGACCGTCGCGGTCGTGGAGGCCACCGAGGAGCTCGCCGACCTCTTCCACAGTCCGCCAACGAAACTGGCGGTGGTGGAGCTGAATGGGTTACGGGCGCGACGCCGTGCCAGGCTAGGGCGATCGCTCCCGACTTGAAGCCCGAGTGCGTCCGGTCAGGATCCCTGTCCTGTAATCGTGGTCCACACGCCGACCGCGCCCGCGACGGCCATGATCGCAGCCGTTGCCCACCCGATGCTGGCGGCGACCCCGCCGTTGACGTAGTTGCCCATGATCTTCCGGTCTCCCGAGACGAGCATGATGACGATCAGGAATGGGGCCGCAGCGATGCCATTGACGACGGCGACGAAGACCAGCAGCCCGATCGGATCGCTCAGGGTGACGGCGAGGACGATCCCGCCGATGATCCCGACGCCGAGCAGGCTGTAGAAGACTCGGGCGTTGCGGGGTTTGTGGTCGAAGCCCCATCTGGTGCCGAGCAGGCCTGCGAGCCCCACCGAGGCGGAACCGGCGAGGACAGGGACGGCGAGGAAGCCGGTGCCGATGAACCCAATGGAGAAGAGCGCCTTCGCGGCTGGCCCGGCGATGGGCTCGAGGGCTCGCGCCGCGTCGGCGGCGCTGCCGATCTGGGTCCCGTTCTTCCCCAGGGTCGCGGCGGTGGCGGCCATGATCGCGAACATGACGAGGACCGAGAAGCCCATCCCGGCGAAGACATCAGCACGCGCGCCGTGAAGCTTCTGTCGAGCCAAGCGGTCGTCCCGGTCCGGCAGGGCGACGGGCCTGTGGCCGCCGAGGTCCTCGGAGCGCATCTCCTCCACGCGGTGGGCGGTCTGCCAGAAGAACAGGTAGGGGGAGATGGTCGTCCCCAGCACCGCGACGAGCAGGCCTAGGTATTCCCAGCTCCACCGGAATTGGATGCCCGAGAGCCCTGCCAGGACGTCGGCCCAATCGACGTTGGCGACGAAGAGAACTCCGACGTAGGCCAGCAGTGCCAGGCACAGCCATTTGAAGACCTTCGCGATGACGGCGAATGACCCTGTCATCAGCGTCACTGCGATGGCGACTCCGGCGACTGCGGCCCAGAGGTGGTCCGGTCCGGCGCCGAGGAGCTCCATGCCCTGCCCGATGGCCATCAGGTCTGCGGCGATGTTGAGGGTGTTGGCGATCAGCAGCGCCACAACGAGGATGCCGATGACGATCCGGGGCTTGCGGGTGAACTTCCGTCGGATCAGGGTCCCGAGGCTCTCGCCTGTGGCCAGGGCGGTCCTGTCGCAGATTTCCTGGACCCCGGCCATCATCGGCAGCGTCACCGGTGCGGTCCAGAGCATCCCGTTGGCGAAGGTCGCCCCAGCTTGGGCGTAGGTCGCCACTCCGGACGGGTCGTCGTCGGCCGCTCCGGTCACGAGGCCAGGCCCGAGCAGCCTCAGGTAACGCCAGATCCGCCCCTTACGTACAGTCTCCTGGCTGACTGGCTGCTGCTGCAGACTGCTGCCGCTACTGCCCGCTACTTCCGCCACCAATGGCCTCCTCCGCCAACCCCCTCCCCACCCGGTGGTTACCCGCCCGAAGGAGCTGCAAGCAGAGAAAGCTTCTCCTGCAGCGTCCGGGAGGCCTCGCGGCGCGGTCTCTGACGGGGCGCCAGGGACCCGAGAGGCGGGGAGCTGCGTCACGCGCCTTCAGTAGCGGACGTCAGCCTGCACGGCGTAATGGTCCGACGGGTAAACGCCCTGAAACGGAGCGGTCCCCAGGAGGGACGCGTTGCGGGGATGCCCGGCTCCGCCGCGCCGAGGAGCGGCCGTGAAGACGTAGTCGATCCGACGATCCGGCCATAACAATGGAGTGGCCCAAGGGTTCGCGTTGGACCACGTACAGCCCCTGCGCCCGCAGCCGACGACGTCCCAGGCATCGTAGAACGAGAGTCCGGGAGCGGGAGCTGTGGTGCGGCCCGTGATCATTCGGATCTCATCGCTCTCGGGGTCGGCGTTGAAGTCCCCGCACACGACAAGCGGGATCAGGCTGTCCTGGACCTCGCGGAGGTGGGTGAGCAAGGCGCGTACGGCGTTCTGGCGTGCCGCGCTCTCATCGAACCACCACGCGTCCATGACCGCGCCGTAGACCTGAATCGGCCCGCGCGGGCCCTCGACGTCGGCGCACAGAACGCGAAGAGCCCCGAAGGTAAGGCTGGATGTCGTCTTCAGAGGCCACCGCGACATGATGGCTACCCCGGAGAGCGCGGTCTCATCCTCCTCCGCCCGAATGCCGCTGAAGGCGTGGTACGGCATATCGAGGGGCGCGGACAGCCGCTCGCATTGGCTGTCCGCTTCGCTAGCCCAGGATTCCGTCAGGACGATGACGTCAGGGCGGGCATTTGCCAAAGTAGCGGAGATGGCCAGCTCACGCTCCTGCCACGGACCGTACAGCCCCCACACGTTCCACGTGACGATTCGAGCAGTCGTCTCGATCAACGGACCGTACGAGTGCGGCGGGACGTCCAGGTCGCGTGCCATGCACTCATGCTCCGCGCCGCACCCGGAATGTTCCAGCCTCCAGGAATGGGCAGGCTGGGTGGACAGACACCTTCTTAGACGCCCGCCACGCCCGCGCTCGAAGGCTCATCCGAGGGCGTCTGAGCGGACGCTTTGGCGTTCTTGGACTGGATTGCCATGGCTCCGATGAGGGAGAGGACGACCGCGGCGATGGCGGTGGCGAGCATCGTGGTAAACCCGCCCGAGGACTGGATGAGCACGCCGCTGAGGAGGGGCCCGATCGCGAACCCGGAGCCGATCATGAGGTTGGTCGTGTTCATCACGTGCCCTCCGCCGCCGAGTCCGGAGAGCGAGGAGAGAAGGTACGGCAGGATGAAAGTCCAGGCGAACTTGAAGACCATGGCTGCAATGGCGAACTGTACGAGTCCCGGCGCCCCGAACAGGAGGGCAACGCTGATGCCGAGGCCGAGGTAGCCTCCGAGGAGGAAGATCGTGCGGTGGCGGGTGTCTCCGAGGACCGTGGCCACAAGGGAGGAGATGATGCCCGGAATCGTGGCGAGTGCGAGGACGATGCTGGCCGCTGAGAGCCCGATCCCGGCGGAGCCGGCGATCTGTGCCATGAAGGACCAGACGCCGCTGAGGCCGATGTAGAACAGGAGCACAGCGGCCAATCCGATGGCGAACTTGCCGCGGTGGATGCTGGCAGCCGGTGCGGGAACGCCGCCCGTGGCGGCGGGGGCGTTGCGGCGGAGCGCTTCCCCGTCGATCAGACGGACGAACGGGAGGCAGCAAACCGCGAGGCCTGCGAGGGTCCAGTAGATGGCGCCCACGGACGCTTCGGCGAAGAGCAGGGGGAAGACGGAGAGGATGATCGCGCCCATGATCAGCTGGAAGACAACGAAGATGCCGAATGCCCGGCTGGGGTTCGAGGTCTTTCCGCTGAGCGTCAGGAGGATCACGGTGATCGAGCCTGCGGCGAGGGCGGTCACGACCCGCAGGGCGACGAGGAGTGCGAAGCTGGTCATGAAGCCGGACACGAGGTTCCCGGCGATGACGATTGCGGTGAAGACGTAGGTCGCTTTCACGAGGTTGACGCGCCGGAGCCAGAGGTAGGCGGGTACCGTCGCGAGGCTGAACGAGCCGAGCTCGAGTGAGAACAGGGTGCCGAGCTCTGTCGGGGTGAGCCCGAACTGCTGGACGAGCTTGCCGCCGATCACGGGGGCGATGAGCAGGACCGTGTAGAGCACGGCGCTGAAGACAGCGATGAAAGTGTAGATCGCGCGGTCCGAGCCCGTTTTCGGGCGCACGGAAGCAGAGCGAGTGGACATGGGGGTCCTTTCGAACAGTGGGGTGAGGGTCCTTCTAGTGGGTGACGACGGCGGAGGACAGCTGGGCCTCGTCGTACACCTTGCGCCCGGCGAACCAGGTCTGGCGGGCTCGGAGGCTGCGCACGCCGTCGATGGGGATCTCGTAGGGGTCGGCGGAGAGCACGATGAAGTCGGCGGATTTGCCGGGGGTGAGGGAGCCGGTGACGTTGGCAAGGCCCATGGCCTCGGCCGAGTCGGTGGTGTAGGCGCGGATGGCCTCTCGGAGCGTGATGGCCTGCTCGGGCCACAAGGTGCCCGGGAACTGCCCGCTCGGATCCTGGCGGGTGACGAGACCGTAGATGGCCTCCCATGCGTTGGGCGAGACGCTGACGGGCCAGTCGGATCCACCTGCCAGCCGGGCACCGGCGTCGAGCAGCGCCCGGTTGGGCTGCATCTTCGATGCACGCTCTGCGGGGAGCACGGTGGCGATGGCCTCGGAGATGACGCCAGGGAACCAGAGAGAGGGGGAGATGTCTGCAATGACGTCGAGTTCGGCGAAGCGGGGGATGTCGTCGGCGTGGACGAACTGGCCGTGGGCGATGTGGTATCTGGGCGAGGTGAAGCCAGCTGCCCGGAGCTTCGCCACAGTGTCGAGCACGAGTCGGACCGAGGCGTCCCCAGTGCAGTGGATCTTGGCCGAGATGCCGCGCTTGGCGGTGCTGAAGAGCCAGGCCTCCAGCTCATCCGGCCGCATGGTGGTCGAACCGCAATGGCACTTGGGGAATCCGGCGCTTTCAAGGTAGGGCTCGAGGAAAGCGCCGGTTCCGGCTGGCGGGACCCCGTCGAGGAAGATCTTGATGAAGTCCGGCCGGTGGTGCTCGGAGCGGGTCTCCTCACGGTGATCGATGATGCCCTCGCCGAGCGGGGTGGTGCCGAAGATGAAGTCGTTCGCCTGCATCGAGGTGACCACCCAAGCGTCCAGTCTTCCGTCGTCGTCGAGTTCCTTCAGGGCGCGCATGGTCTGGAGCGAGGCGGCGGCGTCCTGGAAGCCGGTGATGCCGTAGGAGTGGAGGATCTCGATGCCCCGGGCCGCGGCGCGTGACTGGGCTTCCGGGGTCATGGGACGGAGTTCCGCCAGGGTCCGCTCGATGAGGACGCCGCCGGCTTCGATGAGGACGCCGGTGGGTGTGCCCGCGGCATCGCGCAGGATCTGGCCCCCGTCCGGGTCAACCGTGCCGGCGCGGATGCCGGCGAGTTCGAGGGCCCGGGAGTTCGCCCAGCGGTTGTGCTTGGAGTCGTCCTTCAGGAGGGCTGGTCGCCCTCCGGTGGCGGCGTCGAGGCGGGAAAGTGCCTCGGGCGTGTTGATCTCGCCCAGGAGTCCCGAGCCCCAGCTGCCGCCGATGACCCAGCCGTCGGCGGGCAGTCCGGCGGCGTAGTCGGCGATCGTCTCGAGGAGGCCCGTCAGGTCGAGGGTCGGCGGGGCGTCGAGCTCGAACAGGTCCATGTGCCCGGCCAGAAAGAAGTGGTTGTGCACATCGAACAGGCCCGGCATGACGTAGGCGCCCTCGAGGTCGACGACCTCGGTGCCGGCGCCGCGGAGTCGGAGTGCCTCTTGGCCGAGGGCGGCGACCCTCCCGTCGACGATGGCCACCGCGTCCGTGCGGGGAATCCCGTAGTCGAGGGTCTCGATGGTGCCGTTGACCAGCAACAGCCCGGCTTCGGAACGGAGCATCTTTACCTCCTGCAGCATGGCAGATCACACCTTTCTTCGAAGATAGAAGTTCGCCCTCGCCACGCCTTGACCTGAGGCGAAGGAATGTTGTCCTTCAGCGCAGAGTTCGAGCACGGCGGCCTTCCTGCACTCAGCAGCCGGAGTCGAAGGCTGCAGCGGCACCGACGTCAGGCCGGGAACGATGAGCGGGCGGTGTAGCCGAAGTCCATGAGCAGGTTCAGTCCGTTGAGGGACCTGGACTCAGGGGCGGAGAGGAAGAGCACGGTCCGGGCCACGTCGTCAGGGGAGTTCACCGGATAGGCGGCGTCCTGGAAGCTCTCGACTCCCAGTCCGCGCCGGGCCATGGGGGTGTCGACGATGGACGGGCAGACGCTGTTGACCCGGATGCAGTGCTCGTCGAAGAGTTCGTATGAGAGCGCTCGGGTCAGCTGCACGAGGGCGCCCTTGGAGGCGTTGTAGGCGAGCATCCCGGGCACGGCGACGAACCCCGAGTCCGAGCCGACCATGGTCACGGACGCGCTCGGGGACTGGGCCAGCAGCGGCACGGCGCACTTGACGGCATGGAAGACGCCCAGGACGTTGACGTCGAGCACCTCTCGGAACCCTTCGGATGTGACATCGGTGAGCGAGGCTCCCATCTCGCCCTCGATCCCGGCGCTGGTCACCAGCGTGTCCAGGCCGCCCAATGCACAGGCGAGGCCCGAGATCGCCGAGGCGAGGTCCTCTTCGTCGCTGACGTCCGCGGCCCGGGCGTGCACAGGCTGCGAATCGGCCTGGAGGGGCCCGGCCAAGGCTGACTCGATGCTTCGCTGGGTCCTGCTCACGATGCCGACGTGGGCGCCCGAGGCGAGGAACTGCGCCGCGACTGCGAGCCCGATGCCGGAGGCCCCTCCGGTGACTATCACCCGCCGGCCGTCCATTGATGCCGCCATCTCAGCCCCGTCGGCTCGTCGCGAGCGACTCGTCCGCGGCAAGGGCATCCGAGAGTGTCTCGAGCAGCAGCGCGGCCTCGCCGGGCTCTATCGCCATGGGCGGGCGCATCTTGAGGACGTTGTCGTTGCGGCCGATCCTGCTGATGAGGACGTTCCGGGCGCGCACCGACTCGACGATCTCCCTGGTCCTTCCAGGATCGGGCTGGGCGTCGGCTTCGTCCGCGGGCCTGTCCATGACCTCGAACCCGAAGAAGAGCCCCTTGCCCTTGGCCGGGCCGATCCAGGGGTGGCTGCGGCGCAGTTCGGTGAGCGCGCTGCGGATGGTTCCTGCCATCGAGCGGGCCCGGTCGATGAGGCCCTCCTCGGCCAGGACGTCCAGGACGGCCTGGCCTGCGGCGGCGGAGACGGGGTTCCCTCCGAAGGTGTTGAAGTACATGTTCCGGGGCCCGAACTCGTCCAGCAGAGCGGATGGGAGTGCGACGCCGCCGATCGGGTGCCCGTTGCCCATCGGCTTTCCCATGGTCACCAGGTCGGGGACGATGCCGTGGTTCTGGTGCCCCCAGAAGGCGGTGCCGGTGCGTCCGAAACCGGACTGGACCTCGTCGGCGATGACCAGGCCACCGGCCCTGCGGACGCGTTCGGCGAGCCCGCTGACGTACCCGTCCGGGACCCTGTTGAGCCCTTCGGTGGAGAAGAGCGAGTCGAACAGGACCGCGGCGACGCCGTGGCCGGCGTCCTGCAGCGAGGCGATCGCCCGGTCGACTTCGGCCAGGCCCGCAGCGAGCACCTCCCCTTCCTCACGGGCGGCGTCGGCGCCATCCAGGTCCGGGATGCGGATGGGGCGCACGTGCGCGCCCAGGCCCTCGTGGGCGGTGAGGCCGGTGGTCGCTGCTGCCAGGGCCTGGGTGTGGCCGTGGTAGCTGAAGTCGGAGATCAAGAGCCCCCGGCTTCCGGAGTGCTGGTTCGCGATGCGCAGCGCGAGGTCGTTGGACTCGGAGCCGCTGTTGGTGAAGATGATCCGGTCGAGGGGCTCATCGAGGGTGGCGAGCAGGTTCTCGGCGTAGTCCACGACCCGGTCGTTGAGGTAGCGGGTGTGGATGTTCAGCGTCGCGGCCTGCCTGGCGATGGCTTCGACGACGCGGGGGTGGGCGTGGCCGACGTGGGGGACGTTGTTGTAGCCGTCGAGGTAGCGCTGGCCGTCGGCGGCGGTGAGCCAGACGCGTTCTGCCCTGACGAATTCGAGCGGCTGGGAGTAGAACAGGGGGCTGTAGGGGCCCAGAGTCTGGTATCGGCGGTGCAGGAGGTCTTCCATGCTTCCTCTTCTTCTGGTCTCGGTTCCGGGGATGGTGCTCGTGGTTGCTATAGGCGCAGCGGCAGGTCAGGCCATCCCGTCCGCCCCGTAGCGAGGTAGTTGCGGGCGGCCGCGGCGACCCGCGGCAGGAGCTCTCCGAGGTGGAACGCCGTGGCCTGCTCGTCGGGCCGCTCGACCGACCAGCCCAGATAGGTCAGCGCCCGGGCGAGCAGGAGCGGGTGCCATGCCAGCGCGTCCTCGGGCCCGAGCGGGCGCTCTGCGGTGTATCCGGCCACCACGTGGCGGATCATCCCTTCGGCTTCGGGGTGGTTGGTGAAGAAGAAGGAGGCCGTTGCCAGATCGAAGAGGTACCAGCCCTCGCCCATGTCGTCGAAGTCGATGACGATCAGGCCGGCCTTGTCCCGCAGGATGTTCTCCATCGTCAGGTCGCCGTGGATGGGGCCGAACGCCTTCGATGACCGCCCGAGCGCGGCGAGGTCCTCGGCGAGCCGCTCCTCCGCGGTGCGCAGGAGCTGCCGGGCGGCGTCGTCGAGCGAGGGCAGCTCGCTCGCGCGCCCCCAGAGAGGGCGGTCGCCGACGAGTCCTTCGGCGTCCCACGCGGGCCGCTCGTAGCCTTCCGGGGTTCCGGTGCGCTCCGCGCAGCGGTGCATGAGCGCGATGAGCCGGCCTAGCTCGCGGAGGGTGCTGCCGTCGGGTCCCCGTCCTCCGAGATACACCTGGGCCGAGTCGCCGATGGGGCGGGCATCGGGAACCCACTGCTGCAGGGTCGCCTGATAGGTCTCCCTCCCGCTGGAGACATGGGCGATGTGGGAGCCGGACTGCGACCGGATGGGGGAGGGGACCCGCACGCCCGCCGCGGCCATGAGCTCGCATACGAGCGCTTCGGATTCGATTTCGCGGTCGGTGCGGTAGCCGGGGCGGTGCAGCTTGAGCGCCCACTCGCTCCCACCGTCGGCGACGCGGAACACGTGGTTCTCCCGGCGCTTCACGAAGGCGATGAGCGCATCGGGGGCGCAGCCGAACGCGGTCGCCGCCTGGCGGGCCAGGAGGTCCTCGGTCTCGAGCGTGATCACGCGCCCACCTCCGCTGCATCGGCGTAGGCGGCGGGATTGCGCCTGCGGATCACCCCAGCCGCGGCGAGGCCCGGGACGCCGAGGGCGTTCCCGGCCAAGCGGGAAGGTCCCGGATCTTTCTCACTCATCATGTGACTCTCCTCACAGAAGGCTAAGGTCTACTCAGAGTACATCTTCTGAACTGAAAGTCTAGATGTCGTCCTGATTTTTCGGAACTGTCACTTTCAGTCTGCTGCCGGCCCTGAGAGCGCGTAGGGTGGGGGATGATGGCCAGGGAACCCAAGTCGCTGCGGGACAGGCAGCGCGTTCAGACGCAGACGGAGATCCTCGAGGCTGTGATCGACGTGATCGCCGCCGACTCCGCTGACGGCCCCGTCGTCGAGCAGATCGCCGCTCAGGCAGGCGTCTCCAGGGCCACGCTGTACGCTCACTTCCCCGGCGGAATGGAAGAAATGGCGACGAAGGCCTACGAGCTCGCGGGCCTGAAGTTCATCCAGCGGGTCCAAGCCATCCAGGCCGACTCGACATCGTGGCGCGAGCGCATAGCAGCGCACGCGCGCGCGATGGTCGACATTGCCGAAGACCGCTCTCTGGGCCGCTTCTACAACATCTCCGCAGCCCGCTATGCCAGTATCGGCACTCCGACCGGAGCAGGCTCCCGCGCCTCCTACGACGACTTCGTCAGGGAACTCACCACTGGCCGGGATCAGGGCGAGCTCGCCGAGATTGACATCGAGGAGACGGCACGGCTGCTGGTCGGCGCCGTGCGGGTCGTCGGGGTCCGCGCCGCGGAATTCCCTGAGCTCGGACTTGCCAGCCTCCGCGCGTTCGAACGGATCCTGGACGGACTGCGGCAGTCACAAGAGGCCGGCGCCGGCCCGGCATAGCCGTCGGTTCGGCCAACTCTCTCAAATCGAGGTTGCAGAGGAGCGACGCGGCGGAGGGGTCCTCACCGAGGACCCCTCCGTTGACCACTGACTCTTGTCCGGCCGTGGGCCGGACATCAGACCCTCTCCTTGGTCCCTTCGGCGGAGGGGGTGCGGGGCGCAGGCGTCCTGCGCCACCTGGGGAACGCCAAGAACGTGAAGTCCGGTGCCTTGACCCGCTTCGCCGGAGTTTCCGCAGGGGTTTCCGGTTTCGCTTCAGGCCGGCGCCCGGTTTCTTTCCTGGCACCCCACCCGAAGTCGTTGCTCGACGCGTAGCACATCACATGCCTCCTCGTGGTGACTGCCCTTCAATCGTCCTCCTGCCTGCTGCGGGAGTCGATAGCTCAGCCCTGGGAAAGCAGATCCTAGTTGGGCTGGTGGGGTGCGCCTCCCAGAGGCGCCCGTGCGTGCAGGCCTACCGTGCGTTCCGGTGGATCGACTTGTAGGTCAGGTAGGCAGCAAGGCCCTCGATGCCGTACTCGGTTCCGAGCCCGGAATCGTGCCGTCCTCCGAAGGGGGCGGAGTGGTTCGAGGCGAAGAAGTTAATGCCGATCGAGCCGGTGTCCACCCGGTCTGCCACTGCCAAGGCGGCGTCGGGGTCGGAGGAGAAGACGAGCCCGCCGAGCCCGAATTCGGTGTTGTTGGCCAGCGCGACCGCCTCGTCGAGCCCGCCGCCCGGTCCGCCGTCGTCGTACTTCAGGATCGTCAGGACTGGCCCGAAGATCTCCTCCCGGGCCACGCGCATGGCCGGTGTGACGTCGGCGAACACGGTCGGTTCGATGAAGTAGCCTCCTTCGAGCCCGTCGGCCGGCGACGCGGCCCGGCCGCCCGTCGTGGCCCTTGCGCCTTCGGCGAGTCCCGACTCTATGTAGTGCATGACGGTCTCGTACTGCGCTTTGGTTGCGCTGGGCCCGAACACGGTGGCGGGGTCGAGCGGGTCGCCCTGGGGTGCCGCCGAGATCACCGAGGTCGCCATGTCCACCACCTCATCGTGCCGTGAGGCTGGGGCGAGGATCCGGGTGGAGATGTAGCAGGTCTGGCCGGTGTTGCGCATGGAGGAGCGGATGAGGACCTTGGCCATGGAGTCGAGGTCGGCGTCGGGGAGGACGATGGCGCTGGACTTCCCGCCGAGCTCGAGGGTGACCGGGCGCAGCAGTTCACCGCAGGCAGCGGCGATGCGCCGGCCCACCGGTGTGGAGCCTGTGAAGGCGACCTTGTCCACGCCCGGGTGCTTCACGAGGGCGTCGCCGAGGCGGCCCGATCCGGTCACGAGATTGACGACCCCGGCGGGCACTCCTGCGGCGGCGACGGCGTCGATGATGAACCGGATCGAGAGCGGCGTGGGCGAGGCCGGCTTGATCACCGCCGTGCACCCTGCCAGCAGCGCGGGGGCGAGCTTGATGACCACGAGGTTGATCGGGAAGTTCCACGGCGCGATCAGCGCGCACACGCCCACCGGGTCGCGCCGCACCACGGACTCCTGGCCCGGCGCGAACGGGAAGGGACGCACATCGTCTTTCTCGAGGTACTCGGCGAGTGTGGCGAAGTACCGGAAGATTCCTGCAGCGTTCGCCGCGGCTCCTCGGGTCTCGGTGATCGGGGACCCGTTCTCACGCGTGTTCGTCAGGGCCAGGGTCTCGGCGCGGGCCTCGATCTCGTCCGCGATCCGCATCAGGTACGCCGCACGCTGGGAGGGGGAGAACCTGGGCCAGGGGCCGGCGTCGAACGCCCTGCGTGCGGCGCCCACTGCTGCGTCGAGGTCCTCCGCCGAGCCGTCCGGCACGCCGCCCCAGACCTCGCCCGTGGCCGGGTCGGTGACGGGGTTGCGGCCGGCGCCGGAGGCGGGGGTGTAGGCGCCGTCGATGAACATGTCGTCCACCAGTGTGTAGGGCAGGTCGAGCGAGGTGCGCCTCGCCCGCGCATCGGCGGACGACGGCGCCGGCGCGCCGCTCTCGGTCCGCTGGACGGGCGTGGTGGTCATCGGAGCACTCCTGTCTTGAGCAGGGCGTTGGAGCGGGCGAGGTCGGCGGTGGCCATCTCGACGGCCGCGGCGGTGATGAGTTCTGGCACGATCTCCGCGGCGAGCCTGTCGGTGTAGCTGGCTGGGTCCATTCCGAACCACGAGGAGGCGAGGGCGATCCCGGCATGGTCGAATCTCCAGAGCCGGTCGGCGTCCCGGACGAGGGCGTCCTCGAGGGAGTAGGCCACGTGTCGGGTGTCGTGGCCATCGATGATGGCGACGACCCGCTCGACGAACTCCTCCGAGTACCCCAGCCCCGGCAGCACTTCGCGTGCCACGAGGCAGCCCTGGTGCTCGTGTTCGTAGCGGATCTGGGCCTTGCGCCAGTCCCCGGTGAAGCCCTCGGAAAGGATGCGGGACTCGTCGACTCGGGCCCAGCCGGTGTCATGCAGGAGGGTCGCGACGAGCACGAGCTCCCGATCGGCGTCGGGGTAGGCGGCGCACAGCCGCTCGGCGTAGGCAACCGAGATGGGCAGGTGGATGTCGTTCCCGCGGGCGCGGGTGTAGGTGGCCACGGCTCGCCAGAGCGGGTCGAGGGAGCGGGCGGCACTCGGCGTCTCGCTGATGGGCCGCGTGTCCACGTGGCCCTCAGCGGGGATCGGCCGGGCGGGGTAGGCCGCCTCGAAGGCCTCGGCCTTGGCATGGTCGACGGCGATGGTGTTCTCGGTCATGCGTCCTCCCGGTGCGAGGTAGGCGGCTCAGCCGGCGAGCGACTTGAGCTGGACGGTGGGATCGCCCGCCGCGTCGGCGGGGATGTTCTGGCCCTTCGCGAGGGCGTTCTTGACGGCCATGAAGTCCAGGGGCGCGTTGACGCAGTCCGCGGCGATGATCCTTCCGCCGCGGTAATAGAGGACCGAGAACTTCCCGCGCTCGTCGTCCCGCCGCACGACGGTCTGGTCGAAGCCCATCGACAGGCCCGCGATCTGGAGCTTCAGATCGGCCTGATTGGACCAGAACCAGGGGATCCCGGCGTACTCCTCGCGCCGGCCCATGAGCGAGTACGCCGCGACCTTGGCGTGCTCGATGGCGTTGTTGACGCTTTCGAGCCGGATGCGCTCGCCGGCAGGGGAGCCCGGCACGGGGTTGGGCATGTTGGCGCAGTCGCCCACAGCCACGGTGGAGCCGTCCGAGGCGAGGGCGTGGGCGTCCACAACGATCCCGTTGTCCACCGCGAGGCCCATCTGCTCCGCAAGCTCCGTGTTCGGGATGACGCCGATGCCCACGAGCACTATCTGCGCGGGAAGCACCTCACCGGCTGCGAGTTCGACGGCGGCAACGGCCTTGCCGCCGTCGGGCGTCGACTCCGGGATGAATCGTGAGATGCGCGCGTCGAGGCGGATGTCGAGTCCGCGGGCACGGTGTGCCTCGAGGAAATAATCGGCGGTCTCCTCGCCCACGGCCCTGCCGACGAGCCGAGGCCCGTGCTCGAGCACCACGACGTTCTTGCCCATCTTCTTCAGGCTGGACGCTGCCTCGAGGCCGATGAACCCGCCGCCGATGACGACGACGTCGGTCGCGTCGCCGACGAGGGCCTTGAGGGCCAGGGCGTCGTCGGCGTTGCGGAGGTAGACGACGCCGGTGAGATCCGCGCCGTCGACCGCGAGTTTCCGGGCGCGGGCTCCCACGGTGAGCGCGAGGCGCTTGAACGGGAACTCGGCGCCGGACTCGGCGACGGCGACGCCGGAACCGTCACGATTATTCGCGATCCGCAGGATGCGCTCGCCCTTGACAAGGGTGACGTGGTGCTCGGCCCAGTACTCGTTGGAGCGGAAGATGAGGGACTCATTGCCGACTTCGCCTTGGAGCCACTCTTTCGAGAGCGCAGGGCGCTGATACGGCCGGTGGTTCTCCTCGCCGAGGAGCGTGATGGGCTCCTCGAAGCCGAGCGCACGGAGGGAGACGGCGAGCTGAACGCCGGACTGGCTCGCACCGATGATGAGGAGCCCTGTGGGCTGCGAGGTCGAGGCAGCCATCTCAGACCTGCGTCTCGGGGGTGGTCACGTACAGGTCCATCCCGTCGGTGAGCTTGAGCTGGCAGGAGAGGCGGGAGTTCTCCTCGCGATCCACTGCGGTGCCGTAGAGCATCTCATCCTCCATGGGCTCCATCGGCGGGAGCTTGTCGAGGCAGTCCTCGCGGACGAAGACGTGGCAGGTGGCGCAGGAGAGCGAGCCGCCGCATTCGGCGACGATTCCGGGGACGCCGTTGCGCACGGCGGTCTCCATCACGGAGTCGCCGGGGCGTCCCTCGATCTCGCGGACGGTGCCCTCCGCGTCGGTGTAGTGGACGGTGGTGGTCATGGCTCGTGTGCTCCTGGTGAGGGGTTTCTCAGATGAACTGCCGGCCGCCGTCGACCACGAGGGTCTGGCCGGTCATGTAGGCGGAGTCGGGGCTGGCGAGGAAGAGCGCGGCGCCGACGATGTCCTCGGGCCGGCTGGCCCGCTTGATCGCGCCCCGGTCCACCCCATACGTCTCGGCGTTCTCCATGAGCCCGTAGCTGGCCTCGGTGAGGGTGAACCCGGGGGCGATCGCATTGACGGTGATGCCGCGCCGGCCGAGTTCCTTCGCCAGGACCCGGGTCAGTGCGACGACCCCTCCCTTGCTGGCCACGTAGTGGGCCCACTGTTCGGACCCGGAGTAGATCGTCGCGCTGGAGAGGTTGATGACCCGCCCGCCCTCGCCCAGGTACGGGCTGGCTGCCCGGGTCACGAGCCACGGGCCTTTCAGGTTCACGCCCATCACGAGGTCCCACTCCGCGGGGTCGATCTGCTCGAACGGGCTGCGGGTCACGGTCGCGTAGATCGCGGCGTTGTTGACGACGACGTCGATCCGACCCTTGCCGAACTCGGCGGCTTCGGCGGCCATCGCCTCGGTGGACGCCACATCGGTGACGTCGACCTTCAGGCCGATCGCTGTGTTCCTGCCGGCGCCTGTCGCGCGGACGAGCTGTGCCGTCTCCTCGGCCCCGGCTGCATTCACGTCGGCGGCTGCCACCCGGTAGCCGCGCGAGGCGAAGCCGAGGGCGAAGGCCCGGCCCAGCCCCCCGGCCGCGCCCGTGATGACTGCCGTCCGCTGCTCAGGCATGCGCGGGCTCCTGCAGGTTCTCGCCATGCTCATGGCTGTGGGCTCCCGGGCCTTCGAGAATGGGAGCGTCGAGGATCTCCACGACGCCCTTCGTCCCGTCGACCCGCAGCCGCTGGCCGGTACGGATGGTCGTGGAGGCCGAGCCGGTGCCGGTCACGGCGGGGAGGCCGTACTCGCGGCACACGATCGCGGCGTGGCTCATCATGCCGCCGATATCCGTGACGGTCGCGGCGATCTTGCCGAAGATCGGGCCCCACGAGGGCGCGGTGACGGGGGCGACGAGGATCTCGCCCTGCTGGACCTCGGAGAGCTGGTCCGCGTCGGTGACCACACGGGCCGGGCCCTCCACGACCCCGGGCGATGCCGCCATGCCGCGCAGGCCGCCGCCGTCGACCGCTTCGCCCTCGCCGAGCCACTGCTGGACCTGCTCTGTGGTGATGCCCCAGAGCATGCGGGTGAACGGTTCGGTGATCGACGCGGGCGGGGTGTTGAGCGCGGGCGCCGGGCGGGCGGTTTTGAGCGCGTCGACGATCTTGCGGCGCCGCTCGATCTCCTCAGGCCAATAGCTCGGGCCGATCGGCTGTGCGGCACCGACGCCCCACCACGTCACGAGGTCGAAGAGCGCGTCGCGGACCTCGTTGCGGCCGAGGTAGAGCAGATCGTCCGGCTCGTTCCAGAAGCCCTCGGCGTGGAAGATCCGGGAGAGTTCGCGGATCTTGCGCCAGAACACGCCCATGGTCCAGTGCTCGATGTAGAAGTTGTGGTTCTCCACGTAGGGGTAGCACTGAGCGGCGAGGGCGCGCTTGGCATCGAACTGAGCCAAGATGTCGCCGTCGAGCAGCTCGCGGTACTCCTCGACGATCCGCTCCTTCTCGGCGACGAGCTCCTCGACGGGACGGAGGATCTGCTGTCCCGCGTCGAGCCGCGCGATGTAGTCCTTGATGTAGCCCAGCGGGATCTCGGGGTGCTCGTTCCAGTACTTGTCATGCCCGTAGAAGCCGTTGCCCACGGTGAAGTTGAACCACGGCTCGTGCGCCTCGTCCCAGCGCTTCAGCCAGTGCTCGCCGCCCGGGGAGGCTTGGATCGCCGCGAGGGTGCCCTCAGCGTCGTCCGTGTCCGCGAAGGCGGGCTGGAGGCCGAGCTCGACGGCGAGGGCCGCGAGGCCCTTGAGCTCGTCGTCCGGGCGGAACAGCTCCATGTCCACGCCCTGGACCATCGTCGCAATCGACTGGTCGGGGATGTTCGGGAAGACCTCCTTGCAGAAGTTGAAGAAGTCCAGGTACGCGATGTAGCCGAGGTTGAGGAACTCGAAGTGGTACTGCCAGTTCTGGTACGCGAGCTGGATCAGGCGGTCGTAATTGTCGAGGAGCACCTCGGAACCGTCCATGGCCTTGCCCGAGTGGATGTCCCCGATCGGGACGACGGCGGGCGGCTTGGCGAAGGTGATCTTCTCCATCTCGTCGATGGTCCCGCGGACCTTCCGGTGCCATTCCTCGAGCAGCCGCGGCCAGTTCTGGAAGTAGTAGCCCACGCGTTCCTCGAACAGCGGCACGCGCTCGGCGATCTGGTCCTCGGCCACGGGGATGGGGCTCATGTAGAGGTAGCCGAGGTGGATGCGGAATTCGATCCCGTTGGCGTTGGGGATCATGAGGTGGCGGGCGTTGTACTGGCCCAGGCACTTGACGGCGAACTCCCCGCCGATCGTCTCGAACGGCTTGAACACCGTGGGCCAGTGCTGGCTGTCGCAGAACCAGAACTTGGCGTCCTCCTGCTCCCTGAGCTTGTCCTGGAACACGAGGTAGTAGGGGTAGAGCTTCTCCCAGCCTTCTGCGCCGGCGGGGACCGGGAGCTCCGAGGGCTTCGGGAAGGACTTCATCGACATTGGCGTGTCCTTTTTCTGTTCGTGTTTCTCTTCGTGCTTCTGAGGGGTGGTGGGCTAGGCAGTGAGCTTGATGGAGCCCCAGCTGAAGCCAGGCGTCGCGGCGCCGCCCGCCGTCGGCGTGCTCGCCGCTGGCTGAGGTGTCGCCTTGGGCTTGGCCGAGTGGACCGTCTCTGGGCGTGCCTGCAGGAGCAGGAGGTTCTCGTCCTCGGGCAGGTCCGCGTCGAGGGCCCACTCGATGTCCTGGGGGCACTTGTAGTGCTTCTCGGCTCGCTTGGCGAGCATCGCGACGGCGGTGAGCTGCGCGTCGGTGAGGCAGCGGCGGGCGCGGCGATCGGCGTCGACCTCGCGCTCCACGAGCCGGCGCGTGGCAGGATCGGGGACCAGTTCGGCTTGCTTGTCCCCGAGGTGCTCCGCGACCAGGGCCAAGGTGACCTTGTCCAGGACGATGTTGTCCGGGGTGACCTGGCCGGAGACGACCATCTCGCCCACGCCGTAGCTCGCGTCGATCGTGATCTTGGAGCGGTCCCCGTTGGCCGGGTTGAGCGTCATGGCGACGCCCGAGGCCTTCGCGTTGACCATCTTCTGCACCACGACGGCCATCGAGAGGCCCTCGTCCGGGATGTTGTTCTTGAGGCGGTACGTGATGGCGCGGGAGGTGTAGAGCGAGGCCCAGCACTTGCGGATGTGCTCGCCCACGGCGTCGAAGCCCTCGAGCCACAGGTATGTGTCCTGCTGGCCTGCGAACGAGGCGTCGGGGAGGTCCTCCGCCGTCGCGCTCGAGCGCACGGCCACCGGGACCGGCTCGTCGAAGCGGGACTGGAGGGCCGCGTAAGCGGTCAGCGTCTGGGCCCGCGCGTCGGCCGGGACCGGGCACGACTCGATGTCGGCGCGGATCGCGGCGGAGACTGCGTCGACCTCGGCGACGTCGTCTGGGTTGAGCCCGGCCAGGAGCGCGTGGACTCGGCCCGTGATCCCGGATTCGGCCATGAACACGTCGAACTGCGCCGTCGTGATGACGAAGCCGGGCGGGACCGGCATGCCCGCGGCGGTCATCGTCACGAGGGAGGCCCCCTTGCCGCCGAGGGCGGCGAGTGTGGGCTCGGTGCCCCCGTCGAAGAACTGGATGTACTGCGTGTCCTGCATGGTGTTGGTCTCCACGGTTTCTTCGCTCACTCGGTCCAGCTGACGGGAACCGCGATGGGGACGCGGAAGGAGAGGTTCTCTCGGAATTCGATGCTCTCGGGGTCGTCCACCCTCAGGTGGGGCAGCTTCGACGTGGCCTCCTCGAGGGCGATCTTCGTCTGGAGCTTGGCGAGCATGTTGCCGAGGCAGTAGTGGATTCCGAAGCCGAACGAGAGGTGCTCGCGGGCGTTCGGGCGGGCGATGTCGAAGACCTCCGGCTCCTCGAACTTGCTCTCGTCACGGTTGGCGGAGCCCATGACGAGCAGGATGCCTGCTCCTGCCGGGATCTTTACGCCGCCGATCTCGGCGTCCTTGAGGGCCTTGCGCCGCCAGGCCACGATCGAGCCGGAGTAGCGGAGCACCTCGTCGATCGCACCGGGAATCCTCTTCGGGTCCTCGACGAGCTTGGCCCAGGTTGCCGGGTCTGCGGCCAGGAGGCGCAGCGCGTTGGAGATCAGTGTCGTCGTGGTCTCGTGGCCCGCGAACAGGAGGCTGTAGGCCACCGAGGCGATCTCGTGGTCGGAGATCTCGGCGCCATCCTGCTGGGCCTTCACAAGATCAGCGACGAGGTTGTCGCCGCCTTCCCGGTGCGCCTTCTCGACCAAGGCGAGGCACGCCTGCCAGTAATCGACCAAGTTATGGGCGTGGGGGATCTGCTCCTCGTCGCCCAGATCGCCCCACGTCATGGCGGCGCGCGAGTCGGACCAGCGCTTGTAGTCGTCGATCCGGGCGAGGTCTTCGCCGATGAGCGTGAGGATCGTGATGGTAGGAACCTCGTAGGCGAGATCCCGGACGATCTCCCCGTGCCCTGTGTCCCGGGCGAGCATCGCGTCGAGCCGCTGCGCGACGTTCGCGCGGATGAAGGGCTCGAGGGCCTTGTAGCGCCGCGGCGTGAAGGCCTTTTGGACGATCCCGCGGATGCGCGTGTGCTCCGGGGGGATTCGGGCGGAGAGGCCCGAATAGGCGGTGAAACCGCCCTCGTTCATGATCTGCGTGGCTTGCGGACCGCGCTTGCGGACCGGCGCCTGGGCGTTCTCGGAGGAGAAGGTCTCCCAGTCCTCGAAGACGGCTTTGATGTCGTCGTAGCGCGTCACAACGTAGTAGTCGATCCGCTCGTCGTACATGACCGGCTCCTCGGCCCGGAGGCGGGCGTAAGCCGGGAAAGGGTCCTTCATCTGGAACGGCTCGTAGCCGTGGTGGGCGCGGTCTGGGGAAGACACGTCAGCGGGAGCCGTTCCCGTGGCCATCGACGATTCCGCTCCGAAGCCGAAGGGGCATCCCGTTCCCTGAGTCGACAGTGACATCAGTTCTCCTATGGTTCCGTGACCTGTGGCAGCGGCTCGGTGGTCCTGCCGGTGCATCTGCTCCAGTGTGGCCGGAATCACGCGCGGAAGCTCTGTCCCTCCTTCCACTCAGTGGAAGTGGATTGCTATCGGCCAAGCCCGGCATTGGCGCGCAGCGTCTCCAAGGGGATGTGCGCCGTCGCCCGCTCGATCTGCGCCGAAATACCGCGAAGGGTGGGCAGATAGCGGAGCATCGTGCCCGCTTGAGAGGAGAGCACCACGAGACCCAGGCCTGCACCGATCCGGCCCGTGTGGAAAACAGGGACGGCGACCGACGCCGAGCCAAGGCGCACTTCCTCCGCCGTCGTCGCATAGCCCTGCTCCCGGATCTGAACGAGCTCTTCGGCGAGCCGGGCCGCGTTCACATGGGTGTACGCGGTGGGCTGCTCTAGGTGGCGGTTGAAGTAGGCCTCGCGGACCCAGTCCTCCTCGAAGGCGAGAATCACCTTGCCCACAGCGGTGGCGTGCATGGGCAGCCTGCCGCCTACCCGGGAGGCGCGCGGCACCCGCTTGGTGCCGTAGATGCGGTCGATGTACAGGACCTCGTGGCCCTCGCGGATCGCGAGGTGCGCGGTCTCCCCGGTGAGCGAGAAGAGATCCTGGAGGTAGGGCCTGGCCGTGTCCCGCAGGGCCCGGCCGGCGTTCTGCCCCAGCTCCCAGAGTCGGATTCCGAGCTGGATGCGGCCCTGCGGATCGCGCGCGAGGGCCCCCGACTCGACGAGCTCGCCGACGAGCCGGTGCGTGGTGGTCAGCGGCAATTGGGCGGCTTCGGCGAGCTCAGTGAGGCTCATCGACCGCCGGCCGGATTCGAACGCGAACAGGAGCGCGAGCAGCTTGGAGGCGACGCTGCGGCCCGGCTCGCTGCTCCCGCCCGCCATACTGCCTCCTCATGCCACGATGCGGACCCGGTCAGGGCAACTCTAGTGCTCTGCGCTCGTCCCAGAGGTTCGCCGACTCGATCGCTGCGAGCCCGCGGGCGAGGGCCTTGGCGGCGTCGGTGAACAGGTGCGCGTGGACGCGAGAGCTGCACAGCCGCAGGGCGGCGGCGCGGTCCAGGCCGAACCAGTCCATGACCGTGTCGAGCCCGTGGGGAGTGAGGCGCCACGTCTTGTCCGCGTCCTTGACGATCGCATCCTCGATCGAGAGCGCCTCGTGCCTCGAGTCGTGGCCGTCGATGATCTCCAGGATCCTCGCCGCGCGCTCTCCACCGATGCCCGCCGCGGACAGAATCCCCGAGGCCAGCCTGGCTCCTTCCTTCTCGTGGAGGAGGACGAGGTCCGGGCGGCCTCCGCCGGGGGCTATCGCCTCGAGCACTTCGTCCGGAGGCACTTCCGACCATCCCACGTCATGCAGCATGATCGCGGGAAGCACCACGCTGGCATCCGCCTCAGGGTGCGCAGCGAGCAGTGACCGGGCAATCGCCACGGCGTACAGGGTATGGGCATCGTTGCTGCGGACCCTCAGGTGCCGGACTGCCAGAGGCCAGATCCGCGCGAGCTCGCCTCCGAGTTCCTCGCCGAGGGACAGGACGCCCTCGGCTTCGGACGGGACGTGGGAGGCGAGGTCGCGGCCGAGGCAGTTGGCGGCGGGGGACAGCTTGGAGGACACAGGTCAAGTGGAACGGGGCGGCAGCCCCGGGCGCCAGAGCCGGCTTCCATCCAGCGGAAGACAGAGCTTCCGGCACCAGCGGGAGATCGGCGTCGCGCACGGCGGCAAGGTCCCGGCGTACGGTTGGCTGTTAGCGGATTCCATGCAATCGCCTGCGCACTGGTCGAGCATGGGGCGCTGAGAAGGAGGCCCGGAATTGGAGGATGTTGGCCCGTTCGGGCTGGTGATCCTGGTGGTGGCCCTCGCGGCCCTCGCCGCGGTGCTTTCGAATCGCATCAGCGCGCGGCTGCTCATCCCCGCCCCGGTGCTCTTCCTCGTGTGCGCCGCTGCGGCCTCGTATGTGTTCCCCTCGCTCGGGCAGGTTTCCACTACGGCGGTCCAGCGGGTGGTGACCGTCGCCCTGGCGGTGGTGCTCTTCGACGGGGGGATGCACATCGGGTGGGCGCGGTTCCGCTCCTCGGCCTTCCCGATCGTGTGGATCGGGGTCGTGGGGACCTTCGCGACCGCGGGCGGGCTCGCTGCGGCCGCGCACTGGCTGTTCGGACTCGACTGGTCCGCATCCCTGGTGATCGGGACTGCGCTGTCGCCGACCGACCCGGCCGTGGTGTTCTCGGTGCTCGGCCGTCGTGAGGTCACGGGCCGCACCGGAGTCATCCTCGAAGGCGAGTCAGGCGCCAACGACCCCGTGGGCATTGCCCTCATGGTCAGCATCCTGGCCGCCACCAGCGGCGCCGGCGGAATCGACGTGGGCGGGGCGATCGCCAACTTCGCCCTTCAGATGGCCGTCGGCGGCGCCGTCGGGATCAGCGGCGGCCGGCTGCTGCTGGTCTTCATGCGCCGGGTCCAGTTGCCCAACGAGGGACTGTACGCCCTGCGCACCTTGGCCGGGGCCCTCGCGCTCTACGGCATCGCCACGGTCGCCCACGGCTCGGGATTCCTCGCCGTCTTCATCGCCGGGATCATGATCGGCGACGAGGCGGCTCCCTACAAGGGCGACATCAGGCGCTTCCACGCGTCCCTCTCGAGCATCGCAGAGATCGTGGTCTTCGTCCTCCTCGGGCTCACCGTCAACTTGGGAACGCTGCCCGACCGCAACGCGTGGCTGATCGGACTCGGGATGGCGATTGCCCTCACCCTCGTCATCCGCCCGGTGCTCGTTGGGCTTGCTCTGATACCGGTCAAGCTCAGGCCTGGGGAACGAGCATTCGTGCTGTGGGCTGGGCTCAAGGGAGCCGTGCCCATCCTCCTGGGGACCTTCGTCTTCAGCTCGGGCATGCCCGGGACCACGCGCATCTACGACGTCATCTTCATCGTCGTGGCCTTCTCGGTCCTGGTCCAAGGGGGCCTTGTCCCCTGGGTGGCCGCCCGCTGCAGAATCCCGATGCACACAGTCGAACCCACGCCATGGGGCTTGGGACTGCGGTTCACGGAGCCTCCGCAGGGCCTAGAACGCTACCGGGTCGCTTCAGGAGCGCAGGCCGACGGGAGAGCGATACGTGACCTCGGGCTCGGCGACGACATTTGGATCAGCTTCATCCTCCGCAACGGCAGATCCATTCAAGTGCACCCTTCAACCGTCCTGGCCGCCGGCGACGAGGTGCTGGTGCAGGTCGACCCTGACGAACCGACCCATCCCGAGAAGCTATTCACGCGACCCCAATGATTCCTCTGACCCGGGGCTTGCTTGTGGGCAGTCAAGCGAGGGCAGCCAGCACGGTGCCTCCCTCCTCGAGCAGAGGCTCGCGGTCTGCTGTCTGGGGAATCACGCGCTGGACGTCGTCGAGGAGTGTCTCTACGTAACGTCGGATGACGGCGCGATGGACCTCGTCGCTGAACCAGGCGAGATCGCGACACACCCGGAGAAGGGCACGGACCACACGTGGTTCGCTCGCCCCATAGCGACGCACCTGCCCCAGAGCGAGCTCCATAAGGTAGTCGAAATCCCGCGCGGGCACATGAAGCCGCACCTTTCCCTGCGCGTCCTTCACCGCGTGGGACCCGTGCTGGCGCACTACAAGGGCAGAAAGGATAGAGGCCAAGTGGTCCACCGCCTGATTCGCGGTGTAGGGGTCGTTGACGGCCGGTGAAAGCGCCTTCGACGCGATATCGGCGAGCTGCCGAATGCCGAAGGCGACATCCTGCTCGAGAGTGCGTTCATAGCCGACACGCACGCTCCGCAAGAGCACACGGCGCAGCTCAGCCACGGCCTCCGGCGCGAGGGGACGTTCGCCGTCGTCCTTGCTGCCCCACACCCACGCGAGGGGTGCCCCGGCGACGACGTGGCGGCCGACCATCGGAACGATCCGGGCGTTCAGGCCCAGCTCCTCGAGCACTCCGACCAGCGCATCAACGTGTACGGCTTGGACATACCCCGACCTCGCAGCGGGCAAGGCAGTGGCTCCCCGCGGCGGTTCTGGCAGGCGCACGTGTGGATCGCCCTCGACGAAGGAGCTCTCGAGCACCTTCAGGGTCGCCTTCTCCACGCTCTTCATGACCTGGTCTATCTGGATCGAATGCGTGAGATGGTGCACGAAGAAGACGAGCATGACCATGCTCGCGAAGAGGAGCAGCAGCGCACCGCTGACGGCAAGGCGCGGGTAATTCTCGATGCGCTGGCCGCTCGCGATGCCCACCGTGTAGAGCCCTGCCGTGCTATAGGCGAACGTCGCGACGAAGACGCTCAGGGTCAGCTGGTTGGGAATGTCGCGGAGGAAGTTCCTCAGCAGCCGGGGGCTGAACTGGGTCGACGCGAGCTGGAGGGCTACAACAGTCAGCCCGAGCACGAGGGCGATGACTGTGACCATTGTGCTTGCAATGCTGATGAGGAGATTCCGAGCGTCGTCGGAGGTTCCCTGGAACAGGAGGGCTGCAAGAGGCGATGTCGGGTCAATCAGGATCGCCGACAGAACCGCCCCCGCGATGAGCGCAAGGAGGACGGCCGCGGTTGGCATCGCCCACAGGGCACTGGCCAAGTACTCTTTGACCGCCTCACGCCTCACATGGGACACTCTCGGGCCGCAGGCCTCGATAGGTCAAGGCAGACGGTCAGTCCGAAGGGGACGCGACCGGTGAGCTCGGGTTCAGCTTGCGAGCACCACTGCAGGGCCCTGTGGCACTACTGGCGACGACCCGAGGGCGAGACGCTTGGCGGAGGTACTTGGGCTGCCCAACACTCTTTGGCCCTTACAGCAACGGGTCCCGCCCATGCGCCGAGGTGCGCCCGACCTTCCTCCCCGAGCAAGGGCCTCAGGCTGCGGGACCGACCGACGGACGCACCGCCGTTCACAACACAGCCCCCATTCCAGGGGAGGCGCCTGTCCTTGGGACTCTCGCTGACAGACGCAGACCCAGCGACCCATACCGTCGGGCGGAAGGAGAAGCCGGTCAGCCAGTATCGCGGCGTGCCCATGCTGCCTACTATTTGTTCTCATGGACGCAACGCCGCAGACCGGGGAACTTGCCTTGGATGAATGCTGGAGGCTGCTGGCCAACACGGTCACCGGCAGGCTGGCGCTCGTCGTTGACGGGCACCCCGAGATCTTCCCGATCAACTTCATTGTCGAGCGTAGGACCATCGCCTTCCGCACCGGTGCCGGTACCAAGCTCCTGGAACTGATGGAAGGGGCCGAGGCAGCAATCGAGATCGATGGATACGACGACCGTGACGAAGAAGCCTGGAGCGTCGTGGTCAAGGGCACCGCGGCTTTGATCGAGAGCCAGGGGGAGCGATCGGCCGTTGACACCCTCGGGCTTGAGCCGTGGGAACCCGGGAGCAAATCCCATTATGTGCGCCTCGCCCCGAGAACTGTCACCGGTCGGCGCTTCAAGGTGGCCGTGCCCGATCTATGGAGCAGCCGGCTGAACGACCGGCGGAGAAGCTCCTTCGAGTGAGCGGGCCGTACGGGCAGCTGTTCGCCATCGGATCTTCCGAGAGACCCGTGAGCGCGCGGAGCATGGGGCGTCCTTCCTGACGAACCGGTTCGCCCCAAGAGGCTCCTCCAGTCACATTGGGGCGTGGCTGTTCAGGGGGATTCGCGCTTGAGCCGGTCGATCATCCGCTGCCGCAGGGCGGTGTGGTGTTCGGGACCCCGGGGGTCGAGGCGTTCGAGTGTGTCGGCCAGCAGGGCCGCGAGCTCTTCGTCGGAGTCGGTGTCCGCGGTGGCTGGAGGTTCCACAGGCTCGGTGTGGAGGGCAACGGCCTCCCCCACGTGGAGCGCGTGCAGCTCGTAGGCTCCGACCGGGACGACTTCCTGGGCCATGAGCACCGCGCGTGCCACCTCGGGAGTGATGTGCTCGGCGACGACGGATGGTTGGTGCTCGGCGTCGGGGTGGTCGGCCTGGCGGTCGGCCCAGAACTCGAGGACACGCACGACTTGGTGGAGGTCGGCGTCGCCGAGCTTCACCTCGGCTACATGCCGGATACCGGAGGCGACGTCGACGAGGAACACGGTGAGCGCCTCGGGCCGATCGGAGGGGATGACGTCCACAACGGTGAGCTCGTTGTCGCTGAGGGACAGAAGGGCTGGGTCGTCGTGGAGGCGGGCGGCGAGCCATGGGGCGTCGAGGCCGAGGTCGTCCTCGATGTAGACCCGGTCTGACGGGATGTAGTCCACGAAGCGGATACTAGAGCCGGCGCCGTTGCAGGGCCAGAGGGTCAGCCGGGGAAGCCGACTTCGAGGAGGAAGACTACAGCGCATTTCAGATCCGCGTTGCGCTGCCCGTTGGTGTCTTGACGCTCGACGAATAGGGTCCCGATCTGGATCCTCGCGAACATCCAGGGCGTCAGGGGGGCAGCCATCGACCTCCCCAAACCGTCTCCTAGTCAGCGGGGCGTGGCTGTGCGATCGTTGAATCAATCAAGGGCCTCTTGAACAATCGCCGTGACAAGTTGGGCCGCTTCACCAAGATCCTCATGTCAGAGTAAGCCGCGAGGAGGCGGTCATGGACGAAAAGAGGAGCTCTCTTCCACTGACTGGAAAGCTCGACCTGAGCGGGCTGAAGAATGCCGCTGGCAGCTACGCGTCATCGCTGGTGAACAGCGGCCTCGGCAAGGTCGGCGACTCGATAGAGGGGCTGGTCGGGAAGCTCAACGACATCTCCGAGGGAAACGCTCCCACCAAGGACAAGGCCAGGGGCAGGAGCGCCAAGGACAAGGCGAAGGGCGGGGGCCCCAAGGGGAGGGACAGGGCGAAGCCCACGGGCAGGAATTCCACCCTCGCCGCGGTCGGCGATGCGTTGAGGGGCGTCAAGGACAAGGTGAAGGACACGGTCAGCTCGGGCGTCGAGGCGCTCACCGGAGCGCAGCGGGACACACGAGCCCCTCGTGGCCTCCGAGCCGGTGCACTCCCACGCCGAAGAGGGAGGAGCGTGCGCGGTGACGGACGTGCACCCCATATCGGTCGGTCGTTGCGCTCTGGGACTTCTCGATCCCAGAGGCGGCCGTTCTTCCCCCGCGGTGGCCGGTAGGCCGAGCGCCATGCCCTCCACGACGCTCACGGTGGTCCCACTCCGGGGCCGTGACCTCCGCTGACCCTATGGCGTGATCAGACGGCAACCGCGACGGCGGGCCGTTCCGGGTGGTTATACCGCACCAGGATGTCCGGTTCCTCGCGGTTTTCTCTCTGGTGCTCGAGGACGCCGTCCACGGTGAAAGCGAGCTCCGCGGGTGTGCGTTCGCGGAGCACACGCTCATCGACCTGCAGAGCGACAGACAGGTCAAAGTCCAGCCAGCGGCCCAGCAGCATGGGTCCCGCCACCAGCAGGACCAGGCCACCGGGCGCCGGCTGGCGCTCGGCGCGAACCGAGCGGTCGGTTTCAGGGTCGCGCAGCCGCGGCAGCCAGTGCGCCGCCCCCGGCGCGGCGAGCGGGTCCAGCACCTCGCGGGCCAGCGCGGCGAAGTCGAACCAGCGTTCCCGGTAGCTGTTCGGGTCCTCACGGCCGAACTCCAGCCGTTGGGAGGCCGGCAGCAGGAAATCCTTCAGCTCCACCACCTCGGCTGGCCTGCCCGTCGAACGCAGTTTCGCGGCGATTCTCCCTGCGAGCTCGGCTGGCGCGGCCGCTTCCGCGCCGTCGATGGCGACCCTGGTCCGACCTGTGCGCGCGAGGCAGCGGTCGGCAACCATGGACACCAGCGCGTCGGGTGTCAGCGGGGCGTAGGAGGGCATCCGTCGATTATCGCCTCCCGTGCGCGGTGTGCATCCCAAGGGTCCGCGCGTGCCTCTGTCCGGGTAGACCAGTCTAAAGTGGACCACCGACGGACCAGCAGCCTGCACCGCGAGTGGACCGCGGAGAGGGCCGGAAGCGGTCCAACGCAGGGGACATCAACACGGGGGAGGAAACCGTACACATGACCGGCATGGACCACCGACGAATCCTAGCCTCACTCGCCCTCGCCGGCGCCCTCCTGCCTGTTGCCGCGTGCGCCCAGATTCCCACTGCCGGCCCAGCCCAGAGTGCCTCCTCCGAGCACTCGAAGCCCATCCCATCCGAGCCGGGGTCACGAGGCACTTCCGCTCTCGTCATCGCGAACGGCCACGGCTGGACCGAGGCGGGCCTGGACGGCGCGATGCCCGCCCCGAACAGCTGCCACTACGGCACCGCAACGAACGGCGGCCAGCTTCCAGACCCGTCGTGCACCCCAGGCTCCATCGACCCGACGGTCACCCAGTCGAACATCGACTCCACACTGGGCCGCTCCGGGGGCTATACGTCCTCGGTGCGCCCGCCAGCGGCGATGACAGACGCAGCGAAGAAGAAAGTCCTCGCCGCTTATGGCATCCCCGCCTCACAGTCGTCCCGGTACGAACTCGACCACTTGGTGCCCCTCTGCGCCGCTGGCTCAAGCAACCTCGCTAACCTCTGGCCCGAGGCCAACACCTTCCTACCTGGGACGGGGTCCGAGTCCTCGGTGGTGCACAACTCGAAGGACCGGGTCGAGGAATACGTCTGTCAGGCCATCCGCGAGCACCAGGTCCAGCTCGCGGCGGCTCAGAAGGCCCTCGCCACGGACTGGACCGCAGCCGTTCAGACCCTCGGCCTGCCCTCGATCCCCGACAGCTACAAGGGGTGAGTGCCTCTACCTGACCAGCCCTGCACGCCTGCGGCCGCAGTTCCGGTCAGACCAGCCAGCGGCGCCACCAGGGTGACTGCTCCGGTTCCGGCGTCGGTTCCGGCTCCGGCTCCTCGCCCAAGGCCAGCGCGGCCTCCTCGATGTCGTCCGCGGTGAGCGTCATGACGGCCTCACGATCGAGCGCGTCGAGACTTTGTTCGTCATCGCGGGACAGCCGCAGCGCCTGGCGGTTGAGTGCCTGCTCGAACAGCGTCCGGGCAAATCGTGCGTTGCCTGAGTCCTCGCCCGCGTGGAGCCCAGTGAGGATGCTGCGGAGCATCTGGTCCGCGCCGGGCTCCAGCGTGTACTCGTGCTGGGCGAGCATCCGGTGGAAGATCGTCTGGAGTTCGTCGACCGAGTAGTCGGGGAACGTGATCTCGCGGGCGAACCGGGAGCGCAGTCCGGGGTTCGAGAGCAAGAAGGCCTCCATCAGCCGCGGGTACCCGGCCACGATCACGACCAGACGGTGACGGTGGTCCTCCATGCGCTTGAGCAGGACCTCGATCGCCTCGGGGCCGAAGTCCATCCGGCCGTCCTCCGGGGCCAGCGCGTAGGCCTCGTCGATGAACAGGACGCCGTCCAGGGCACGTCGGATCACCCGGTCCGTCTTGATGGCCGTCGCCCCTACGTACTGCCCCACCAGACCCGAGCGGTCGACCTCGACCAGGTGGCCTTTCTGCAGCAGGCCGACCGCGCGGTACATCTCGGCCAGGAGCCGCGCCACGGTTGTCTTTCCCGTGCCCGGGTTCCCCAGGAACACCAGATGCTGTGATGTGGCCACCTCCGGCAGGCCGTGCGCCTTCCGGCGGGCTTGGACCTGAAGGTAGGCGACGAGGGCCCGAACCTGTTCCTTCACCGTCTCCAGCCCGACCAGCGCATCGAGCTCGGCCTGCACCTCGGACAGCGGCCTGGCCGGCCCGGGCCTCGCACCGATGAGATCGCTGACCAGCTCGTCCACGCGCTCCGAACCGGGCAGCTTGAGCTGATCGGCCAGATGGACGATGGTTCCCCGCAGGTCGTCGAGTGGATTACGGCTGCCAGCCATCCACCCATGGTAGTGCTCAAACTCCCGGCGGGGTCCCTCTCTGTGGCTCCCTGCGCCTACTTGGACCCGAGGAAGATCGGGTTCGTCAGGGCCGCCATGGGGCCGAGCGGCAGGTTGGGCCCCATTTCGGTGCCGCTGCCGGAGGTGCCGTCGCCCTTCGGGTGCCGCACTTCGACGCGGATGTACGCCACAAGCTGGGCCGTGGTGAGCCAGGTGCTGGTGCCTCGGCCCGAGGCGGGGAGGGTGATCTGCTGCGTCTGGCCCTCGTCGGTGATGAAACGGACGACGCCGTTGGGCACCCCGCCGATGGCGGCCGTCACCGTGACCGGGGCGTCGTGGGCGACGTCGAGCCGCTCGCCGATCCCCGCGGTCTTGCCGCCTGACTTCACTGTGAAATCAAGGGTGATGTCGGCCGATTCCGCGATCCACGACCGGCCGCTGCGGATGCCCTCGAGCACGGCGTCGTGGGAAAGCGCTGCGGCGTTGACGACGTTGTGTGGCCAGCCGATCACCTGGGGGGCGCTGTGGGCGTCGCTGTTCCCCATCGCCGGCAGCCAGCGCCCGTTCGTCCGGGCTGATTCGACCAGCATCGAGTCCCAAGTGTTGACCGACGATTCGTCGTCGACCGTCCACGGCCCGGTCCAGACCTCGACGGCGTCGGCGTCGCCGTACCCGAACTTCCAGCGGCACGCGACATACGGGCAGTACGGGTGAGCGGGGACCACGAGGCCGCCCTTGGAGTGGATGAGCTGGGCGGCGTCCTCGAAGCCCTTGTCCCGCGCGCGGTACCGCCAGTCGATCCACTCGCCCGGCTCGAGGCCGAGAGCGAGGTAGTGGCCGTTGCGGGTTGTCACTTCCTCGCCGGTCAGGATGAGCAGGTCGTTCCCTGCTAGCGGCCCCCACACACCATGGGAGGCGGGCGTGTTGTGGTCCGTGGAGATCATGAAGTCGAGGCGCGCCGCGCGGGCACCAGCGGCGACCTCCTCGGGCGTGCGCTTGCCGTCGGAGTAGACGGTGTGCAGGTGGGCATCGCCGCGGTACCAGCCAGCGCCTCGGCCGGGAACCGCCTGGGCAGGGTACTGCGGGCGGTAAGGGGCGCCGTCGGGCCCGTGCTCAAGGGTGACCGTCACGGTGTAGTCCATGCCCTGCTCGGAGACCTGGTATGGCCCCAGGATCACGTTCCAGGTTCCCTTGCCGATCGGGCCCGGGAGGTAGCCCGGGGTGGCGTCCGAGGCGCTGATCGTGAACTCGGTGCGGAAGCCGCCCGACCAGCCGCGGAAGCCCTTGCCCTGGAGATCGGTGCCACGCTCGTCGAACATCCCGATGTCGCAGGCGTTGGACAGCAGGCCCGAGGGGACCGAGGGCTTGCTGTACGTGTAGGACACGCTGATCCGGTTGACTCCGGCGGGGACGTCGACGGGCAGGTAGACGAAGTCGGCCGCGCCGGGGTCAAGGTGCCCGGTGATGGTCTTCGTGCTGGTGCCGCTGTCGGCCGCCGCAAAGGTCATCGGCGTCAGGGTCAGGGCCGCGCCGGTGAGCGCGGCTGTCAGGAAGCCCCGCCGCGTCGTGGGCAGGAGGGCAGGTAGGTCGGCGCTGTGGGCCTTGCAGGGAGAAGTCACTCGGGACACATTCACCATGTGGACTTAACAGTTGGCAAAGACCGGTGGAACGTGTTCTGAACTCGTCGGATGCTGGCTCGCCGGCTACCTAGCCTTGGACAGTGCGTTCAACCAGAACCCGAAAAAGCCTCCTCGCTGCTACCGCGGCGCTCACCGTCTCATCGGCCCTCCTGACTCCCGCCAGCGCATCCCAAGCGGCTCAGACGAGTGCCCCCGTCGAAGCAGCGCACCTCAACCTTGGCGCCCAGGACCTGCCCGAGACCCGCACCCAGAAGGAGCTCGCCCCCGGGGTCACGCTCACCGCCATCCACCGCGGCGGAACGGACAGCTCGCTGTTCTGGACGGCAGAAGTCGCCATCCCCTCCACCTCCCCGGATCCCGACGCGCCAGCCTCGGCCCTCTCCGACCAGGCCACCGCCCAAGCAGTGGCCGCCAAGCTTCAGGCTGCTGGCGTCGTCGCCCGGGTCGAGCAGGTCGTCTCCCCGCAGTTGGCCGACGCCGGCGGCCCGCTCGGCTACCGCGTGCGCGCAGGCGAGTTCGCGCAGAAGGCGGACGGCGCCGCCGTCGTGAATCAGATCAAAGCCGCCGGCTACGCCTCTTCGGTCGTCTACAGCGGCTGGGACGGCGATCTCGGGACCAGCTCTCAGACACGCGGCCCATGGAACCTCGACGTCATCACGATCGACCCGAAGCAGTACCACGGAGAGCTCGCAGCGTCCTTTGGCCCCGACCTTGAGAAGCCGGAGACCACCAGTCAGCTCGCAGCGGCCCAGCACGCGATCGCGGGCACCAACGCTGGATTCTTCGTCTTCGATCCCGCCGCCGGAGCCCCCGGCGATCCCGCGGGGGTCGGCGTCTACGACGGCCAGCTGCTCCGAGAGCCAGTCGGCAATCGGCCCGGACTCATCCTCAACGGCGCGAACAACAGGACCAGCATTGAGCGACTCACCTGGAAGGGGTCGCTCGATGCTGCCGGCGCCACGCTGCCCCTGACCGGCCTCAACCGCGCCCCCGGGCTCATCCGCAATTGCGGTGAGAAGGGCGACCAGCCCACCGAGCAGCCCCAACAGGACGTCACGTGCACCAACGCCGATGAGCTCGTGGCCTTCACTCCCCAATTCGGGGCCACATCACCCGCGGGAACTGGCCTTGAGGTCACGCTCGACGCCCACGACACAGTTACCTCAGTCTCCGCGTCTCGCGGAGCAACAATCCCAACAGGCGGGCACACCGTTCAGGCCGCCGGAAGCGAGGTCGAGCAGCTGCGTGCCCTCGCCCACGTGGGGCAGAAGCTCAAGGTCAGCGCCGACGTCCTGGGCGAAGACGGCAAGTCATTGATGACGACGAAGGACACGAGCGTGGTCAACGGCGGCCCGCTGCTGGTCAAGGACGGGCAGGAGGACGTAACTGTCCGGCAGGACGGCATGGTCCACCGGAACGATGCCAACAGCTTCTACTACGGCTGGGTCCACAAGCGCAACCCGCGCACGTTCGCCGGCACCGATGCTGAGGGCCGGACGCTGCTCGTCACCGCAGACGGCCGCTCTACCAGCTCGCTCGGGCTGAGCCTGAAGGAGGAGGCCGACGTCGCCCAATCGCTGGGCATGGTCCAGGCAATGAACCTCGACGGCGGCGGCTCCACCACCGCCGTCGCGCAGGGCGCCGTCGTCAACACCCCCTCCGGGACGGCGGAACGGCCGGTCGGCGACGCAATCCTCGTCCTGCCGACCCGCACTGACTCGGGCGGCTCCCGCCGCCCCTGACCGGGCGGTGAGACAGCTACTTGAGCCCCGAGCGCACGAACGCGTCCACGACGTAGCGCTGCAGGAAGATGTAGATGAGGAAGATCGGAAGGCACGCGATGGAGCTCGCGGCCATGATCGCTCCCCAGTTGTTTCCTTCCGCGCCGAGGAACGCCCGAATGCCGACCTGGATGAGCGCTGTGGATTTCTGCATGATGAGTGATGGCCACAGGTATTCGTTCCAGGCGCTGATGAACAGCATGATTGCCAGCGCGGCGAGGGCGGGCCGGAGATTCGGCACGACCACCTGCCAGAGCGTCAACCAGGACGAGCGCCCGTCCATCTGCGCCGCATCGAGCAGCTCCCTTGGGAACGACTCGAGGTGCTGCCGAAGCATCATGACCGCGAACGCCGAGCACAGCTGGGGGAGTACGACGCCGGCCACGGTGTTGAGCAGCCCGAGCTGGGAGACCAGCAAGTAGTTCGGGATCATCGTGACCTGGAACGGCACGAGCCAAGACCCCACGAACAGCAGATACAGCGCCTTCTTGCCGCGGAAGCTCCAGCGGGCAAAGCCGTACGAGGCGAGGACGGCCACGAGGAGCTGCGCCCCGGCGAGGACGAGGGCCATGCCTAAAGTGCTGGCCAGCATGCTCCCGATCGGAATTTGCTGCCACACCTGGAGGAAGTTCTCGAGGCTCACCGGGCCGGGAAGAGGATTGGTCGAGAGCGCTTCAGCGGTGGGACGGAACGCCGTGACGAACATCCAGTAGATCGGGTAGACCGACACGAGCGCGAGGATCGCGAGGAGGACGTGCGCGGGGAGGCTCGCGAGGGCTCTGCTGCGTGCACGGGACGCGGCCCGGCGCGGCGAGGAGGTGACGGCGTCATCCGCTGCTCTTGTGAGTTCAGCGGGCGGTGAGGTTGGAGCGGGAGGGGAGGTCAGGATGAACGCCACGGGGACTCTTTCTGATCAGTTGTCGTGGAAGCTGAGCTTCTCGGACAGCTCGACGAAGATGACGGCCACGATCCCGAAGCCGGCGAAGAAGAGCATTCCCGCGGCGGAGGACAGGCCGGCGTCGAAGTTGCGGAAGCCGAACTGGTACAGCAAGTAGTAGATGTTCGTCGACGAGTTGCCCGGGCCGCCCTGGGTGACGAGGTCGATGATCGGGTAGGTCCACTGGGCCGAGAGCAGGATCGTCATGAGGGCGAGGAACACGAGCGACGGCGAGAGCAGGGGGAGCACGATGCGCCACGTGATCTGCCGTTGGCTCGCGCCGTCGATCGATGCGGCGGCAGAGTAGTCCGGGCTGATGCCCGCGAGGCCCGCGGAGACCACGAGGACCCCGAAGCCCAGCATCTGCCAGCCGACAATCACGACGATGGACAGCATTGAGCTGTCTGGATCACGGAAGATGTTTCCCATCGGCGTTCCGAGTGTTGTGGCGATCGCGGGGATGGTGCCGCTCTCGGGCGCGAAGAGCCAGCGCCACACGGCGCTCGTCGCCACAGGCGTGACGAGGAACGGCACGAAGATGAGCGCTTGGTAGAACGTGCGGGCTCGGCCCTGGACCCTCCGCGAGAGCAGTGCGAACAGGACCGGAAGCGCGACCGAGATGCCGAGGAACGCGAGGATGTACGCGACCGTGTTGGCGAGCGCCTGATGGAGCTCGGGGAGGCTGAGCACCTTCTGGTACTTCTCGACGCCCACGAAGGTCTTGGGCTTCGTGGGGATCAGGTTCCAGTCCTGCAACGAGAGCCCGGCGGTTTGGACGAGGGGCCAATAGGTCCACACGAGCAGGAGGGCGACGGCGGGGAGGATATAGAGGTAGGGCAGCCAGGCAGAGCGCGGACGGCGGCGCGCGCGGGGCCCTGCCGGGCCGACGACGACGGCAGCAGCTGCCGTCGTCGTCGGCCCTTGGACTTCGGTGAACATGGTGATTCCTGCCTCGGAGCCTAGTGAGACGCCGACATCTCGGCGGTGGCCTCTTCGAGGCTGAGCTGCGTGAAGGCCTTCATCTGCTCGGCGGTGACCTCGTAGACGGTGGCGAACTCGCCGATGGGCACGATCGTGTTGACCACCCGGTCGCCGTAGACGTGCACGAGGTTGAACGCCTGCGCGCCATTCTGGCCGCGCATCGAGCCGGGCTCGACGTTGAGGTCCTGCGTGTAGCAAGTCGCGGAGGCCACCGAGACGGGCACATTCCCGAACAGGCTGAAGGTCGAGAAGTGGAAATGGCCGGCTAGGATGCCGCGGACGTCGGTGCCGCGAATGGCCTCCTCGAAGCGCGCTTGGTCGCGGAGCTCGAACATCGAGATCATCTCGTGGGTCGAGGGCACCGGCGGGTGGTGGAGGGCGATGAGGGTGCCGTGTGGGGCGGGCGTCGCGAGGACGTCCTTGAGCCACGCGAGCTGCTCGTCGGCGATCTCGCCGTAGTGCAGGCCGGGCACGGTCGAGTCGAGCGCGATGATTCGAAGGCCGTTGACGTCGTGGACCATGTCCACCGACTCCTCTCCCGCCTCGGAATCGAGGAGGATCCGGCGGAACGGTGTGCGGGTGTCGTGGTTGCCCATGACCCAGATGACCTTGGCGCCGATCTCCGCGGCAGCGGGCTCGACGAGGTCCCGGAGACGGGTGTACGCGTCTTCGCGCCCGGTGTCCGCGAGATCGCCGGTGAAGACGATCGCCTCAGGCCGGGCCTTCGCCTTCGCGAAGTCCTTGAACAGCTGGCGAAGGTTTTCGTCGCTGTCCACCGAGCCGTGCAGCAGCTCGTTGTCCGCGACGAAATGAGTGTCGCTGATGTGGAGGATGAAATGTTCAGGGGCAGGGTGCTGGGGCGTAGCCATGATTCTCCTTCTGTATGGGTTGCGGTCAGTGGGTGAGGGCATCGCGGAGGCGTGCTTGGTCCGCATCGTCGAAGCCGTGGGCGGCGAGAAGGCCTGCCGGGCTCCCGAAGAGCGTGTCGACGAGATCGAGGGCTTCCGCGAGCACGACGGCGGGGCTCGCCGTGACGAGTTCCCGCACCGCCTCGTCCAAGGGGGCAGAGGTGTGGAGCTCGATGGCGGCGAGCATGGCTTCCGCCCAGGGCCCGCTGAGGTTGCTCTCGCTCGCTGAGTAGTCGGCCAGGACCTGCTCTCGGTCCACGCCCACCGCGAGCAGCGCCGTCGCGATGACGAGGCCTGTGCGGTCCTTCCCGGCCGTGCAGTGGACTAGCACTCCGCCGTCGCCTGATTCGGCGATGAGGCGCACGGCCTGCGCGAGTCGGTCGGCGTGACGTTCGATGATGAGCCGATACACCTCCGCGAGCGTCGTCCTCGCTGCCAGCCCAGGGACCTGGACGGACTCGAAGATCGGGTGGTGGGAGATGTGCAGGGGGAGACCGCCGACGGCGCTGGGTGCGGAAGTCAGCTCCGTCTCGTCGCGAAGGTCGATGACGGTGGCGATGCCGAGGGACTCCAGCCGCTTCCGACCCGCCTCGCTCAGGCGGTGGAGCGCGTCCGATCTGAAAAGCTTGCCTTCCCGCACCGTGCGCTCGCCGGCTGCATAGCCGCCCGTGCTGCGGAAGTTGTACGTGCCGTCGATCTCAAGGGCAGGATTGGCGATCATTTGATGAGGTCCTGAGCTCGCTTCTGGGCGTCCTGCATTGTGGCCTTGGGGTCCTTGCCGTAGTAGACGACTGCTTCGACGGCCTTGCCGAGGATGTCATCGACTTGCACATAGCTGTTGCCGGGATACGAGACCCACGGCTGCAGGCGGTCGAGCTGGGAGAGGTTGGGGGCGATCAGGGGGTTCTTCTGCGCCCAGTCGTAAAGCGAGCCGCCAGGCTGGGTCAGGCTCGTGCGGAGCGGCAGGTAGCCGATCTTCGTGGAAATCTGCTCGTAGGCATGGTCGCTGGTCATCCACTTGATCAGCTCCCACCCCGCGCGCTGTTTCGCGGGATCCTGGGAAAGGACGAACAGGGCCGAGCCGGAGTTCGTGGGAACGGCCGGCTTGCTGCCGAAGGCCGGCATCGCGGCTGCCTTCAGCTGCCAACCGCCCTTGGCGGCGGCCTGCATGAACGAGCCCTGCAGCGCCGAGGTCGTCAGGATGAAGGCCGTGTCGCCCTTGGGGAGGCCCTCGTACTGGGCGTTCGGGTCGGCGTTCCGCAGCACGCCGTCCTTCGTGAGCTGGCTGAGCTTCGTCACAGTGTCGACGGCGGCGTCCGAGCCAAACTCGATCGTCTTGCGGTCGTCGGAGAGCACCTGGGCGCCGTCGGACTTGAAGAGGCCCTGCATGCACCAGTTGCCGCCGATGCTCGTGCATGAGATGTCCAGCGAGGGCTTGCCGGTCTTGGCTGTGACGGCTTTCGCGGCTGCCTCGACCTTGTCCCACGTCGAGAGGTCAGCGTCGGCGGGTACACCGGCCTGGGCGAGCATCGTCGCGTTGTAGAAGAGGACGGGCGTCGAGAAGACATAGGGGATGCCGTACGTCTTGCCGTTCCAGTCGGCGAGGTGCTTGGCGTTCGGGTTGAACGGGTGCGCACCGCCGAGAGCGTCGTCGATCGCCGTCTTGCCCACGAGGTCGCTGATGGGCTGGGCACCGAGCTGGGTGGCCGCGAAGTCGAGCCCGTCGAATGTCAGCTGGGCGACGTCGGGCGCGTGGCCGGCGAGGAGCTGCGTCTGCACGCTGCTGATCGTGTTGCTGCCCACGGCGCCGCCGCCCTGCGGGGGCTGTGCGTGCACCGTGATATTGGGGTGAGCCTTCTCGAACTCGGAGACGAGCCCGTTGATCGTGTCGCTCCAGACGCCGGCCTGCGCGAGGTTGTAGCTCTCGAAGGTAATGTCCACCTTCTGGTCGGGGGCGAGCTCTGGGATGACGGCGGAGGCCGCCGAACCCGTTGATGCGCCGCCGCAGGCGGAGAGTGTGAGCGCCGCGGCGGCAGCGGCCGCCGTCAGCGCGAGGGCACGATGAATTAACATGATGCGTCCTTCTGGGAGATTGGGTGAACGAACGGGATGAGGGGTCAGACGCTGAGGGCTGGCTCGTTCGGCGCCGCGTGTTGAGTCAGCGGTGGCTCGGCCCGCCATTCGAGCCGTCGACCGGTTGCCCGGTCGAAGAGGTGGAGGTGTTCGGTGCTGGCGCCGAGGACGACGACGGCGCCTTCCTCCCAGCGCTGCTCGCGCGGACAGGTGACACCGATGCGGTGGGCGCCGACGCGACAGTGCACGAGCTGCTCTCGGCCGAGGTTCTCGCACAGTTCCACGACGCCGCGGAGCGCGGCCCCGCTCGTGGGCGCAGCGGCCACCGAACCCGGCGCGTGAAGACTGAGGTGTTCGGGCCGGATGCCGAGCACGATCTCCCGCTCGGGCGTCTCTCCCTCCCACAGCACGGCCTCGACGCCCGGGGCCATGACGGTGATGGCCCCGTTCGACGAGGACAGCCGGGCGTCGAGGAGGTTGGTCGCGGGCGAGCCCATGAAGCCGGCCGCGAAGACGGACGCTGGCCTGTCGTAGAGCTCATCCGGGGTCCCAACCTGCTCCAGGCGGCCGCCGTTCAGGAGCGCGATCTTCGTGGCCATGGTCATCGCCTCGACCTGATCGTGCGTGACGTAGACGAACGTCGCCCCGAGCCGGCGGTGGAGGGCTGCGAGCTCTTGGCGGGTGGCGGTGCGGAGCTTGGCATCGAGATTGGAGAGCGGCTCGTCCATCAGGAACGCCTTGGGCTCGCGCACGAGGGCACGTGCGACCGCGACGCGCTGCCGCTGGCCGCCCGAGAGCTCCCTGGGCTTGCGTTCGAGGAGGTGTGCGATGTCCACCATGTCCGCCACTTCGGCTACCCGGCGGGAGACGTCGTGCCGATTCGTTCTCCGCACGGTGAGGGGGAAAGCGAGGTTCTTCGCGACGCTCAGGTGCGGGTAGAGGGCATAGCTCTGGAACACCATCGCCAGATCCCGGTGCCGAGACGGCAGATCCGTGATGTCCAGGCCATCGAGTTCGAGGGTGCCCGAGGTGGGCTCGAGAAGCCCTGCGATCATGCGCAGGAGGGTGGTCTTCCCACAGCCGCTCGGACCCAGGAGGACGAGGAAGTCGCCGTCTTCCACGACGAGGGAAATGTTGTCCACGGCCGTCACGTCCTTGAACGACCGCGAGAGCTGGCTGAGCACGAGACGGCCCATCGGCACCTCCGAGGAAATTGTGTTTCCTAACTTCTGGATGTCAGGAAAATCTCTACCTCGAGAGTGGGCTCGCTCGGTTAACCGGGAGCGACGCTCACGCTAACCGCCGGGGGTGGCGCAAGGAACTATTGGTGGGATTCGGGTGAGTCCCCGTCCTCGACGACCATCGTGAGCACTTCGCGGAGCACTTCTGCCTTGGCGGCCTCCGCCTCGGGAAGACCGCTGGTCGCAGCCGAGTGCAGCGCGGACAGGAGCAGCATCTGAACGATATTGCCGATGACCGTCTCGTCATTCCAGGAATGGAATTCCGCACCTGCCACGAGGGCGTGGGTTGAGAGCTCGGCGAGGGCGGATTTCGCGTAGCTCGTGATGCCCACGACCACCGCGCCCTGCTCGGAAGCGAGCCGGACCGAGCGGAGCGTGAAGGTGTTCATGCCGCTGTCGCTGACGGCAAGGCACACGTCGTCGGGGGTCAGGAGTTTCGCGGCGACGTGCTGCGAGACGATGTCCGCAGGGGCTTCGCACATGCGCCCGGTGGAGGTGAATCGGAGGGCGATCGATTGGGCTGGCGGGAGGGACGCGCCGTTGCCCACCACAAGCAGGCGGCGGCACGAGCGGATGGCAGCCGCAGCGTCGTCGAACGCTTCATAGTCCAGGGCGCCCAGAGCGCTTCGGATCTCGCTGGCTGCGCGAGTGAAGAGCCCATTGACCAGATGCTCTGTCGAGCCTGCCGCACCGGGGATCTCCTCCGGAGCGTGGACCGTCCCCCACGCTGCCGCGCCCAAGTCTCGGAGCAGGAATTGCCGGAGATGCTGGAACCCGTCGAATCCGAGGCTCTTGCACGCCCTCACGACTGTGGCCGGAGACGTGTCGGTGCGCTGGGCGAGTTCGGTGACCGAGAGCTGCGCGACCTCTTCCGGGTCGGTGACACAAAGCTGGGCTACCCGCCGCTCGCTCGGAACGAGGGAAGGCAGAAGAGATTGGAGGAGTGCCCGGGTTCCGCCGACGGGAGGTTCTGCACGTTGCTGGCTCACCCGCAAGACATAGCAGATGAAGACGAGGCGAAGGGAAACGGACCCCGATGAAGGTTCCGCTAGTGCAGGGGCTTTGGGTTGAAGTGTTCCCAATACCGCCAGAATTCGGCCCGTGCCTCGGCGGCTCGTTGCTGTTCATTCGCGTGCAGCCTCCCGAAGCTGAAGGCGTTGGCGCCTTCCAGATAGGCCGAGGTGCCGAGTTCGCGCAGCAGCGAGCGGGTCACGACGCTGTCCTGATGGTCCCCGAGGATGGTCTGGATGCGCTTGACGTCCTTGGCGAGCCGCTTGGCCAGCTTGCCGTGGACTGGCCGGGCGGACTCGGCCGCGTAGCGTAGCCGCTTGGCGCATTTGCGGGCCTCGTGCAGGGCGGGGTCCGATTCCGGTGTCCCGGTAGCGTCCTGGGCAGCGGCCACCGCTTCGCGGAGGCGGTCGAGGTGTGACACGCGGCGGGCCACAGCCTTGCGAGCTCTGCGTCGGCCCGCATCGGTCAACGGCGGGTCCTCCACGAAGGCCTCGAGCGCGTCGAGGAGGGCAAAGTACCTCTCGCCCCCGAGCGCTTCCAAGCTCGAGGCGTGGGCTCGGTGATGGCGCGCGCCGAGCTCCTCGTCGATGCGCTGGACCACCGGCCCCATGAGCAGCTCCGGCGGCTCGGCGGCCGCGGCGCGCTCCAGCCGCTCGCGCATGACTTCCAGGTCACGGGCCTCGCCGATGGACTGCGCCACCCACTTCAGCTCCTCGCGCAGGTAGTCTGCGGCGTCCCGGTCCGTGTACTTCCGGAACGTGGCGAGAGTGGATCGCATTCGGCGGGCTGCAATCCGCATCTGATGCACGGCCCGTGGCTCGCCCATGCGAACGCGGGGGTCCAGCCTCAGGAGCGCCTCGATCTGACGGCGGAGGTAGGCCAGCAGCACTTCCGCAGCGGGGCCCTTGCGCCGGGGTGGCGACGACGGAGTTCTGGCCCGCGGGTAGGAGTCGCCCAGTGCGCGGGCGAGCTTGGAGGTATAGGCGGACCGATGGCCTCCATGGGAACCGACGAGCCTCTCGGCGGCGTCCAGCAGGTTCACCGGGCCGTTCTCCAGCTCGATCTCCAGCTCGCGCCACTGCAGGGGTGCCCCGGCATTGAGCAGGGACCAGGCCTCCACCCGGTCGTCACTGAACTCGGCCAGCACCGAATTTCCCTCGCCCACTAGCGGCGTGCTCCTGCGGACGGTCTCTACCTTCGCCACCGGCTCGAGGGACCGACTCCTCACATGTGCTGCGACCATCTCCCGCAGCCGAGCTGGCACCTTTTCGGCGTCGGACCCCAACGGCTCGGTGACCTCGATCCTCTTGTCTGGCCCTAAGGGGAGCTTCAGATGCCACCCGGCATCCTTCCCGCCCGTACGCCGCCGAAGCGTGATTCCCCGCGCGGCCAAGGACAGCCGCGCTGTGTCGAAGTAGACGGCTTCGAGGCGATGCACCGCGCCTGGACCGGCTCCGTGCACGCCCGGGAGGGATTCGACGGGAGGGGCGGGGGCGTCTCCCGGGATCTCGAACTTCCTCTCGGACTCGACAGACATGGATCCCTTCACGGCAGGAGAGTACGCCTGGGCGCCCCTCGTGCGTAACCGTCGAAGGAATCAAACGGGATCGCGAGGGCGAGATGCCCTTGAGCAGGTGAAGGCCACCTCCCCGAGGAGGTGGCCTTCAGCCTGCGTTCGCTCAGTCAGGGCCGATCAGTCATCGTGGTTGGTCGAGCCGGCGGGAACGCCGGGGACGTCGTCCGGGCCGTAGATCTTGGCGTCGCCCGGGTACGGGGTCTCCCAGTTGTGCGTCTGGTACCAGGTCCAGCGGTTGAACAGCTGCGGGTTCGCGTAGTCTTCCTTCGCGCCGTTGCCGGTCAGGTGCTGCTCCTCGGACCAGTCCTCCCACTCCGCGGCGGTGTCCTTCATCGAGTCCGGGACCGCAGTGGCCTTGGCGGCGGAGTCGTTCACCGCTGCAGCGGAGGCGCCGGTCTGGCCGAGGGTGTCGTTGCCGCATGCTGGTGCAGTCTTGACGCCCTCAGTAAGCGGCACCTGGTTCGGGACTGCGTTGAACGGAGTCAGGTCGGCCTTGTTGGTGAAGGCGTCGAACATCGGGGTTGCCGCGGCGACCTTCTGGTTCAGAGGCTGGGCGCCGAGGATCTGTTCGATGGTCCGGACCATGCTGATCTGCGAGTAGAAGGTGCTGACAGTCTGGCCGTGCGCCGCGTACGGGCTGATGACCTGAATCGGGGCGCGATGGCCGTCTACGTGGTCCGCGCCGTTCTGGCTGTCATCCTCGGCGATGAAGATCGCCGAGTCCTTCCAGTACGGCGAGTGCGAGATCTCCTCGACGATCTTGCCCACGGCGAGGTCGTTGTCCGCGACCTGGGCCTCCGGATCAGCGGTGCCGCCGGTGTGGTCGCTGGAGAGCCACATCATCTGGAAGTTCTGCGGGCCGTTCTTCTCGAAGTCCTGCTTCCACGTCTCGTAGCGGTAGATGTCCGGCACCGCAGTGTCGAACGGCGCGGCGTTCGGGTCCGTGATCGCGTTGAGCGACGGGATGGACGAGCCTGCGTGCATCTGCAGCGCCGGGGTGAAGAGCTGGGCCGGGTCGCCGCCAGCCATGGTGCTCTTGGCCGCGCAGTAGTAGTTCTGCCAGGTCGCGCCCGCCGGCTTGCCCTCTTCGGAGTCGAACTCGCCATAGTTCCTGGCGGTCTTGCCCGCAGCCTGGACGGAGGTCCAGAGGAAGCCGGAGCGCTGGTGGCCAAGGACGTCGTCCTCGGTGTCATACGAGCGCGTGTACTCGCCAGCGCTCTTCTCGGTGTAGGCCGGATCGTCGCCCTGCATCATCCAGTTGTGGCCCTCGGCCGAGTTCGTGCCGATGTCATACGTGTTGTCGTAGAGGCCGAACTGGCTGGCGAGCGCGTGCTGGTTCGGGGTGACCTTCGCGCCGAACTGGGCGAGCGAGGCGTCGCCGTTGCCCTGCTTCATGTCGCCGTAGACCTGATCGTACGTCCGGTTCTCCTTGACGAGGAGGAACACGTGCTTGATCGTCGAGGGATCCCCGATCCGCTTCGGGACGGCGACTGCCGGGATCTTCGCGGCCTCGGCCGCCGTCGCCTCCTTGACGGAGCTGCCGTCCCAGCCGTTCTGCTCGAATACCGTCTCGGTGTCCTTCTGGATCTGGTCGTCGCTCGGCAGGGTGAACTTGGTGAGCGAGGCCGTCGTCGAGTGCGTCCCGTGGCCGGTCGCGACCGTGGTGCCGGGACCCTTGTCGAAGCTGAGCTCGGGGCCGCGCGCGTCAATCCCGCGGATGTTGGTGACCACGATCTGGCCGTTCACCGCAGCGACATTCCCGGGGTAGTAGTCGGTCGGCAGGAGGCCGATGTAGCTGGCAGGGTCCTTCGGATCCTGCTTGTCGACCTTGTAGACGGCGATCGCGTTGGCGCGGCCGAGCGAGACCAGCAGGTGGTCGCCCTGCATCGCGATGCCGGTCGGCTCGTAGCCTACCTGCGAGGGAGCCCACGGCTGCGTCGCGATGGTCTGCAGGACCTTGTTGCTTGCGGTGTCGACGACGGAGACGGTGTCGCTGTTGGTGTTGGCCACGTACAGGGTGGAGCCGTCGGAGTACATCGCGGTGGGGTGAAGCTGGACATCGATCGACGAGACGGGCGCCGACGCGTTGGCCGTGTCGATGACACTCAGGGTGCCGGTGGTGGAGGTGCCCAGATTGCCGTCAGCCGGAACCTGGGTGCCGTAGGAGTCCATCGTCGTCTCACCGGGGGCGGCCTGGCGGCCTCCCTCGTTGGAGACGTACAGCTTGGTGCCGACGAACTTGAGCTGCCGGGGAGCGATGCCGGTAGTGAACGTCTGCTTGACCGTGCCCGCGGCGGGGTCGATCGCCACGACGGTGTTCTGGCCGTTGACGGCGGCATAGAGCGTCGAGCCATCGGGGGAGAACGCCATGCCGGCGGTCAGCGCCTGCTTGCCGCCGACGGTCGGAATGCTGATCTTCGTGCCCGCACCGAGGGATCCGTCCGCATTGAACGGGTAGCGGACGATCCCGGTAGCCACCGGCTCGTAGAGGAACTTGCCGTCGGGGGAGAAGACGGGGCCCTCTTGACCGACCGAACCGTCCGAGACCTTCTGGTACGCCATGTTCCCGTAGCCGGCGCTGCTCGCAGCCGAGGAGAACGACGTCGCCGCCATGGTTCCCGCCGCCGCGACCGGCTTGTAGGTCTTGAGGTCGAAGACCTGCAGGTCGACCGAGCGGTCGGTGCTGGTCCCGACGAGGTATTGGCCATCGGGGCTGACGGCCGAGCCCATGATCTTGCCGAACGGGGTCATCAGGCGGTCGCCGATCGGCTTGATGACCTGATTCGACGAGACCTGAAGCCCGTTCTCGCCCTCGCTGCCGACCTGCTGCTGACCGAAGGCAATCGTGGACGCAGCGGCGATGCCGCCACCGACGATGGCAAGCGCGCAGCTCGCGGAGACGATGGCGAGCGGCTTCCGCCCGTCTGCGAACTTGGACAGCCGCCGCAGGCCGAATGCGGCACCCTGTTGGATGTCGAGGAATCTTTGGTTGACTCTTGGCCGTTTGGCCATTGCGGTTCTCCTCTTCTCGGCCCAAAGCGCCTTGAGGGCGCGTGCGGGCGAGGTTTTCCATGGTGTGTCCGGGGAGGCTCTCCCCCCGGTGGCTTGAGGGACGCAATTGCGCGAGGGCCGGATCCCGGCCCTGCAAGCCTCGTGGCCGAGCCTTACGTTCCTGTGAAGGGCCTGTGATCGTTCGCTGAACTCAGGGGGAACAGCGTCAACGCAGGCCTTCCTGGATCTCCCGGCGGATGAGGCGCACGGCCTCCTCGTCCAAGTCGAGATTGAGGACGGCGTTGAGGGCCCGTGCGAGCCTGGGCGGAGCCGGGTCAGAGAAGGGCACCGTGAATCTCAGGTGAAGCATCGAGAACCCGGTCTGGGATACCGGATGTCATATGTGTCCCATGCCACCAAGACCCGCGAGCGGTGCCGTGAAATGGACCCACACCTTTCGACTCATAGGAGAGCGGCATGGCGGCATCAGCCATCGAGATCCGATCCATCGACAGAGTTCCCGCCAGCGAACGCCACGGGCGGCCGCGGGATCAGTTCACGCTGTGGTTCGGCGCGAACGCGCAGATCACGGCCATCGTGGACGGAGCCCTCGCGGTCGTCTTCGGAGCCGACGCATTCTGGGCCATCGTCGGCCTGCTCGTCGGGAATCTCCTCGGCGGCGCGGTCATGGCGCTGCACTCCGCCCAAGGGCCCAAGCTCGGCCTCCCACAGATGATCTCGAGCCGCGCCCAGTTCGGCGTCCTCGGAGCCGTGATCCCGCTCGTCTTCGTGATCCTCATGTACGTGGGCTTCGCCGCGACGGGCACGGTGCTCTCGGGCGAGGCCATCAACCTCATCATCGGCACGGACAACCGCAGCATCGGCATCCTGATCTTCGGCGCGGCCACGGCGGTGCTGGCCATCCTTGGCTACCGGTACATCCACGCCCTCGGCCGTGTGGCCACCGTGCTCGGACTGCTGGGCTTCGCCTATCTGACGGTCTCCATCTTCACCCGCTACGACGTGTCCCACGCGGTCTTCGTCAAGCCGTTCGAGCTCTCGACGTTCCTCGTGGCCGTCTCCGTCGCCGCGGGATGGCAGCTCACCTTCGGCCCGTATGTTGCCGACTACTCGCGCTACCTTCCCCAGCAGACCAGCGAGAGGCGCACCTTCTGGTGCACGTTCGCGGGCTCCACGATCGGGGCCCAGTGCGCCATGACGATCGGCGCGCTCGCGGGGGGCCTCTCTTCCGCCGGGCTCGGCGGCAGCTTCCTCGCCAACCAGGTGGGGTACATGGGCAATCTCGCGGGCGGTGGTCTCCTCGCGTTCGCGGTCTACGTCATGATTGTGACCGGCAAGCTGACGGTGAACTGCCTGAATGCCTACGGCTCGTTCATGTGCTCGGTGACGATCTCGACGGCGTTCACGCGGCGCTCGAGCGTCAAGCCATCCGCCCGGGTGTTCGCGGTCCTTGCCGTCATCGCCGTGAGTGTGGTCGTGGCGCTTGCGGCGTCCGCGGATTTCCTCAACCTCTTCAAGAACTTCATCCTGCTGCTGCTGATGGTGTTCACGCCGTGGTCCGTGATCAATTTGATCGACTACTACAAGATCTCGCGCGACCGTATTGACGTCGCGGCCCTTTACAACCCGGACGGTCGGTACGGCCGGTGGAACAAGGTGGCGCTCACTTCCTACGCAGTTGGGATCCTCGTGCAGATCCCGTTCCTCTCGCAGTCGCTCTACACGGGGCCGATCACCAAGCTTCTCGGCGGTATGGACATCTCGTGGATCGTCGGCATCGCCGTGACCGCGGCCATCTACTACCCCTGGGCCAAGGCGACCCACCGCCCGTTCCCAGCTGACGCCGTCGACCGTGAAACTGACGCCCGCAGAGGCGAGGAGCACGCCCCCATCGCGTGAGGCAAGCCGCGGGCCAGTGTCTGGCGAGTCCTCGGTCTGCGGCGCGCAGATGTGTGGCAGGGTCGCTTTGGGGGCAACACCTGAACGGCGTTGGGGGGAACATGATCGACAAACGCGAAGCCAAGAATCTGCGGGGCCGCCTCGAAAAAGTCGCGAAGGAGCTGGGCCCGGACCAGCGGCTCTGGCTGGAAGTCCATTCACTGAGGCATCGGCGGCATGGCCGCAGGTGGAAGGGCGTGATCTGTCGGCACGATGAGGTGGCGGCAGTCTTCTCCGGGAGGAACGCACAAGGAGCGGTCTTCGGTCTCGACTACCCCAGCCAGCTCCCCGAATGGCTCGGCATCCTGGGCGTGCGTCCCGTGCAGCCGATGCCAGACGATTGGAACGACATCATGTTCTTCGGGTGCGACGTCGAGGTCCTCGAAGAGGAGACGGCCCGACCCTGATGCGCGCGCAGGCGAATCGGCTGAGACGGAAGAAGGCAACGAAATGTCCCTCAAGGAACAGCTGCAGCAGGACGTCGTGAAGCACATGAAGGACGGCGACCGCGTGTCGCTCCAGACTGTGAGGAGCGTCCTCGGCGAGATCGAGACGCGCGAGAAGTCCGGCAAGACTCCGGTGACCCTCGACGACGCCCAGCTGACGTCCCTGCTGCAGAAGGAGGCGGCCAAGCGCCGCGAAACTGCCTCGATCTATGCTGACGCCGGCGAGAAGGACCGCGCCGACCGCGAGCTCGCCGAGGCCATGGTCATAGAGGCGTACCTGCCGAAGGCCCTCTCCCGAGAGGAGGTCGAGGCGATCGTCGACAACGTGATCGCCGGTCTCAAGGAGGCGGGCCTGGAGCTGAGCATGCGGCAGATGGGCCAGGTGATGAAGCCGGTCACCGCCGAGGTCGCGGGCCGCTTCGATGGGAAGGCGGTGAGCGAGATCGTCCGGGCCAAGCTCGCGTAGAGGTCAGCCGATCGCCGCGGGCATGGCCTCCCGCTGTTCCTCTGCGCGGCCAGTTCGAGCTGTGCGACCGGAAATCCGTGCTTCGAGGTACCGCGCGAAATGCGAGATGAGGATGTTGGTCACCACGTAGACGACCCCGATCACGAGGTAGGTCTGGATGAGGTGGTTCGTGTAGGCGGTGAGGTTGTTCGCCGTCTTCATGAGTTCCGGATAGCTGACCGCGTAGCCGAGGGTCGTGTCCTTGAGCAGGACCACGAGTTGGGCCACCATCGATGGGACAACGATGCGAACGGCCTGCGGCAGCACGACGTACCGCGTGGCCTGGGAGTGCAGCAGGCCGATGCTCAGGGCCGCTTCGACTTGCCCCGCTGGGAGGGCGAGGATTCCGGCGCGGAAGATCTCCGCCATGACGCCGGAACTGCAGAGCGCGATGGGGATGACGAGTTTCCAGAAGATGTCGGGGTTGATCCCATAGGTCGGCAGCCCGCTCACAAAGATGTAGACGACGAGCAGCAGCGGGACTGAGCGGAAGAACTCGATATACGCGGTTGCCGGGCGCCGGAGCCATGCCCGGTGGGACGTGCGGGCCAGCGCCATGAGAAGCGCTGTCGGGATTGCGAAGAGGGCCGCAACCGCTGCCGCAACTGCCGTGTTGCCGAGACCGGCGAGGAGGAATTGGATGTAGGGCCACTGGGTGAACTCGGCCCAGCGGTCGGCAGCAAGCTGCCCGGCGGCGCTGAACCGCAGGATCACCAGGACGACGACGGCGGCAATTGCCAGCCCGCTCAACACCGTCACTATTCGGATCGTGCGTCGCGCGCGGGGTCCTGCCGCGTCGAAGATGTGCTCCTGAGTGCTCACCGCTGAACCCTCCACCGCTTCTCGAGGCGCGCCCCGGCCCAGCCTGCGAGCAGCGAAATGATGACGTAGGCGAAGGCTGCGATCATGTAGGCCGTGAGGCCGAGGGCTGCTTGGTTGTTGATCTCGGACACCTGCAGGGTGAGGTCTTTCACGCCGATGACGCCGGCGAGGGAGGAGCTCAGCAGGATTCCGATGAACACATTGACGAGCGGTTGGACGACACTCCGATAGGCCTGGGGAAACAGGACGTGCCGCAGGACGCCGAAGAAGTCGAGGCCGATGGAGCGGGCCGCCTCGATCTGCCCCACGGAGACTGCATTCACGCCCGTGCGGATGGCCTCACAGGTGAACGCGCCGCCCAAGAGCACCATCGACACGGCCGCGCACGTGAACAGATCGAACGTCACCCCCACGTCAGGGAGCCCGAATGTCACGATGACGAGGAGGCTGATGAGGGGAATGTTGACGAACAGCTCGACGTACAGCCTCCCGACCGCCCGAAGCGGGACGATCGGGCTGATCCGGAATGCTGCCGCGATCGTCCCCACCACGAGCGACCCCAAGAAGCTCACCGCCGTGAGCCTCGCGGTCATCCACAATCCGGCGAGCAGCTCGGCGAAATAGGTGGTGAACAGCTCCTGCATGACCGGATCAGGAAGCGATGGCCGGTGGGGTAGGAGGCTCGGACTTGACCACCTGACCGACGGTGGCTTTCCAGAGCGCGGCCCAAGTCCCGTCGGCCTCCATCGCCTTCAGCCAAGTGTTGACGAAGGCGAGCGCGTCCGTTCCCTTGTGAAGCCCGATCCCATACGGATCCGAGTTGCCGAACGGGTCGCCGACGAGTTTGACGTCCTTGTTCTTGGCCACGTCCGAGAGCAGGATCGACTGGTCGATCACGTAGGCGTCGACGCGCCCCTGCTGGACAGCTGCGAGGCATTTCGGGTTGTCGTCGAAAGTCTGGACGTTCGCCTTCGGCGCGTATTTCTGCAGGAGTGCGACGCCGGTGCTCGCCGCCTGAGTAGCGACGTTCTTGCCTGCGAGGTCATCGACCGAATTGATGTTGGTCGTGGTCGATTTCACGAGGATGGCCGATTTGGACTCGTAATAGGGGCCAGCGAAGTCGACTTTCTGCTGTCGCGCAGGCGTAATCGAGTAGGTGGCAATGATGAGGTCCACCGACTGGTTCTGGAGGAGCGTCTCGCGCGTATCCACGGTGACCTGGCTGAGGTTCTCCTTCGGCTGGCCCGTAATGTACTTCGCGAGGAGTTGGGAGATTCCGGCATCGAAGCCAGCGACCTTTCCGGTTGCAGGGTCCCGCAATGAGAACAGCGAGGACGTGTCCGTGCCGCCGCGGTTGATGACCCCGCGTGCCTTGATGGCCTTGGCCCACGAGTTGGCCTCGACGAGCGACGCATCCGCCACAGCCCCTTTGGCGAGGACCGCGTCGTAGGCGGCCAGGTCGATGACCGAGCCCGAGGCGCCGCCAGCGCTCGCCGAGCCGGATGACGGCGGCAGCGATGGCGTATTCGAACAGGCTGCCATCACTCCCGCGCCAAGAGTTCCAAGCCCCAAGCTGAGCACCCCGCGCCTCGTCAGGCTGCGTCCGGCGATCTCGATTCGATCCATGGCCGATTCCTCCCGTGATCTCGGGTCCGCGGTGCGTGTCGTCCTATCGTGAAGTGCCTACCCAAGCCGTTGCACTTGAAACGTACAGCTCGCCTGCTCCTGTCCGGGTCTGGGGGTCGACGAACTCGACGCTGCCGGGCCTTGTGCTGCATGCCTCTTGGCGGGATCTTTTTTCCACCCAGAATCCTCAGCCTCCACCCCCAGGAGAATCCGATGGAACGGAAAGCCACCCCCCGCATGGCGCTGCTGGCACTGTTGCCCGCGGCCCTGATGCTCAACCTGGCCGGGGCAGCGTCCGCCGGAACGTTCGCCCCGCCCGTCACCGCCAGCGGCCCCAGTCCCTACGCGGGGTGCACGCTCGGGAGCGCCCCCGGTGCCGTCAACTACGTCAACGCGGAGGTGGAACCTTGGGTCGCCGTGAACCCCACGAACACCAAGAACATCGTCGGCGTGTGGCAGCAGGACCGCTGGTCCGACGGCGGCTCCCACGGCCTTGTCGCGGGCTACTCGACGAACGGCGGCAAGACGTGGAACGAGACGACACAGCCGTTCAGCGCGTGCGCGCCCGGCGGGCTCTCACACTACGACCGCGCCTCCGACCCGTGGGTCTCCTTCGGCCCTGACGGCACCGCGTACTCGGTGTCGATCTCGTTCAACGGAGTTGGACCGGACAACGCGGTGGCGGCAGCGACATCGTCCGATGGCGGGAAGACGTGGGGGAGGCTCAGCCTGCTCAAGGAGGATCTCAGCTCGCAGTTCTTCAACGACAAGGAGTCGGTGACCGCCGATCCGGTCATCGCCGGGACCGCCTATGCGGTGTGGGACCGGCTGGTGTCACCCAATGGGAACCCGCAAGCGGACGTGCATGCGGCGGCATTCAGCGGACCGGCGCTGTTCGCAAAGACCACTGACGGGGGCCGTACGTGGAGCGCCGCGACGACGATCGTTCAGACGGCGAACCGGCAGCAGACGATTGGCAACCAGATCGTCGTGGACCCGCGGACGGGGACCCTGTACGACTTCTTCGATCTCATTCTCGGCAGCGGCCCGAATGGGCTCGGGCAGCTGCATGGACTCAACGTCGCCTTCGTGAAGTCCGCGGACGGGGGAGCCACGTGGAGCACGCCCCAGATCATTGCGGAGCTTGACAGCGTTGGTGTGACTGACCCGAACACCGGAGCGACCATCCGGACTGGCGACGACATCCCCGAACCGGCCATCGACCCCGCGACCGGACAGTTGTACGTGGTCTGGCAGGATGCCCGTTTCACTGGGTTCGCCTACGACCAGGTGGCGATCTCCACGTCGTCCGACGGCGGTGCCACCTGGTCGGCTCCGGCCCGGGTCAACACTCCGACCGGCCAGCCCGCGTTCACGCCGAGCGTGCGGGTCAGCTCCGCGGGCACGGTCGGGGTCACCTACTACGACTTCAGGAACCTTGCTGCGGGGAATACGTCCAGTCTGCCAACTGACTACTGGTTCACTTCCGCCCCGGCAGGGGGAGCGTCGTTCGGCAACGAGACGCACCTCTATGGTCCCTTCGACATGCTGACTGCACCGAACGCCGAAGGCTTCTTCGTCGGTGACTACGAGGGGCTGGCCTCCGCTGGAAGCCAGTTCGTGTCGATGTCGGTGCGGGCGAACGACGGCAACACTGCCAACCGTACTGACGCTGTGGCCACCACCATCGCTCCTTAGCTATAGGAAAGCGTGCGATCATATTTAAATGACGGCTAGACCCGCCGCTGCCGCGGCCCCTGCCGCCGCTGAGTCTCCCCGCGGGAAGGCAGCGGCGGAGGCCTACGCAGTGCTCCGCGCCATGATCCTCGAGGGCGAACTCGCGCCTGACGAGCGAATCACCATCGACGCCGTGTCGCGGCGCCTCGAGATCTCCCAGACGCCCGTTCGCGAGGCGCTCCAGCGGCTTGAGGGCGACAACCTCGTGGTCTCCAGCCCTGGGCGCGGATACAGCACCACCCCGCTGCTCGGCCTCGAAGAACTGCGGGCGCTCTTCGAGTTCCGCCTCCTGGTGGAGCCGTGGGCGGCGAGGTCGGCCGCCGTCGACCGTCTCGCCAATCCGGGGCGCGCCCTCAGGGCCGAGCTCGACGCGCTCGAGGAGTCCGTGGGTGCAGACGGCGACCTGAGGCAGCTCCTGGTCGCCCACGACACGAGGTTCCACGGGCTCATCCTCGAGGCTGCGGGAAACCCGGTGGTCCGGCACGCCTTCGAGCAGACTCACTGCCACCTGCACACCTTCCGCCTCTATCCGGCCGACATCGGCGGGGATCGCACCGCAGAGGAGCACGCGGAGATTGCGGCGGCCATCTGGGCGTGTGATGGGGCGGGCGCCGAGGCGGCAATGAGCCGGCATATCTTCAACTCTTTCGACCGCTTCGCGCGGGCCTACACGAACGACGGCGGCCTGGCCGCCCTTGAGCGGTCGAGTCGCCCCCGGATGCGCGTTGCCCGCTAGGGCGACTTGACTCCACCCCGTTGGTTCTCGATATGGTTTTGTCAATTCCTATAGGATTCTTGTCCCAACTTGAGAGGCCTCATGTCCCGCATCTCCGCCGTCACGGCACATGACATCCGCTTCCCCACCTCGCTCGAACTCGACGGCTCCGACGCCGTCAACGTGGACCCGGACTACTCGGCCGCCTACGTCATCGTCCGCACGGACGAAGGCGAAGAGGGCCACGGCTTCGTGTTCACCTGCGGCCGCGGCAACGAGATCATGGTCCGCGCGATCGAGTCGTACGCGAGCCTGCTCGTGGGCCGCGACGCCAATGAGCTCGTGAGCGATCTCGGCGAGGCATCGCGTCGACTCGTCCACGATTCCCAGCTTCGCTGGCTCGGCCCCGAGAAGGGCGTGAGCCACATGGCGTGCGGCTCCCTCATCAGCGCCCTGTGGGACCTCCGTGCCCGCCGCGAGGGCAAGCCGCTCTGGCTCCTCCTCAGCGAGTTGAGCCCCGAGGAGATCGTCGACGTCGTCGACTTCACCCACATCTCGGACGCGCTCACGCCCGCCCAGGCGCTCGACATCCTGCGGGCCGGGCAGGAGGGCAAGGCCGAGCGGATCGCCTCGCTCCAGAGGGACGGCTACCCCGCGTACACGACCTCGCCCGGGTGGCTCGGCTACAGCGACGAGAAGCTCGTGCGCCTGAGCCGCGAGGCCGTCGCCGATGGTTTCTCGATGATCAAGCTCAAGGTCGGCGGAAGCCTGGACGACGACCGCCGTCGCCTCCGTCTCGCCCGCGAGGCCGTCGGCTCGTTGCCGATCGCCATCGATGCCAACCAGCGCTGGGACGTGCCCGAGGCGATCGAATGGGTCAACGCGCTCCGCGAATTCGAGCCCTACTGGATCGAGGAACCAACCAGCACGGACGACATCCTCGGCCACGCGGCGATCCGTGAGGGAGTCGGGCCCGTGCGCGTTGCCACCGGAGAAGCCGTAGCCAACCGCATCGTCTTCAAGCAGCTCCTCCAGGCAGGCGCGATCGACGTGCTCCAGCTCGACTCGACCCGCGTGGCCGGTGTGAACGAGAACATCGCGAACATCCTCCTCGCGGCCAAGTTCGGCGTCCCGGTCTGCCCGCATGCGGGCGGCGTGGGCCTGTGCGAACTCGTCCAGCACTTCTCGTTCTTCGACTTCGCGGCGGTTTCGGGAAGCCAGGAGGGCCGCATGATCGAATACGTCGACCACCTCCACGAGCACTTCGCCGAGCCCGTCCGGATTGAGCGCGGCCGTTACCTCGCGCCGCAGCTGCCGGGGACCAGCGCCGAAATGCTCGCAGCCTCGCGCGAACGATGGGAGTTCCCGTCCGGCGCGGGCTGGCTCGAAGTGGGGGACCGCGCCGCGGTCTCCGTTCCTACTCTGGCGGGAGACGCACGATGACGACAACGGCAGAACTCAACTCAGCGGTCGAGGCTGCGCACGCGGCATTCCTCAAGGCAAGGAGCGCGACGCCCGAGACCCGGGCCACCTGGCTCGAGTCCGTCGCGGACGAGCTCGACGCCGAGGCTTCGGAGCTCATTGAGATCGCGCGCCGCGAGACGCACCTCGGCGAGCAGCGGCTCGCGGGGGAACTCCGCCGCTCCACCTTCCAGCTGCGACTCTTCGCCGATGAGATCCGGTCCGGGGAGCACCTCGACGCGACCATCGACCACGCCGACCCCGAGTGGGGCATGGGTCCGCGGCCGGACATCCGTCGGATGAACGTGCCGCTCGGCGTCGTGGGAGTCTTCGGCGCGTCCAACTTCCCCTTCGCCTTCAGCGTGGCCGGCGGGGACACGGCCTCGGCGCTCGCGGCGGGCTGCGCCGTCGTGCACAAGGCCCACACAGCGCACCGGGAGCTAGCCGCCCGGACGGGCGAGGCGGTCGTCCGTGGCCTCGACAAGGCCGGCGCCCCCGCTGGGCTGTTCGCGCTCGTGGAGGGTCGGGAAGCCGGGGTGGCCCTGGTCGAGCACCCGCTCGTCAAGGCCATCGGCTTCACCGGCTCGACGGCTGGCGGCCGAGCCCTCATGGACGTCGCCGCTGCGCGCCCCGAGCCCATTCCGTTCTACGGCGAGCTGGGCGGGATCAACGCCGTGGTCGTCACGCCCGCAGCGTGGGACGAGCGCCGGGAGCAGATCCTCGCCGACTATGCCGGCTCGTTCACGCTCGGCATGGGCCAGTTCTGCACGAAGCCCGGGCTGCTGTTCGTGCCGGCGGGAGAGGACGCGGAGCTCGAAGAGCCCCTCGTCACCGCGCTGCGCGACGTTCCCCTCCACCCGCTCCTGGCCGAGCGGCTGCATGACGGGTTCGCGGAGGCCGTGGGCGAGGTCTCGTCCCAGCCGGGCGTCCGCGTGCTGGTCCCTGGGAGCTTCGATGAGGCGCCGCACCCCACGGTGCTCGTGGCGGAGGCCCGCGATGCGCTCGCCGACCCCGAGCTGCTGCGCCGGGAGATGTTCGGTCCGGCGAGCGTCATCGTCCGGTACGCCGACGCCGCCGAGCTCCACGGGCTCGTGGACACCCTCGAGGGCCAGCTCACGACGGCGATTCACGGCACCGACCGCGACGCCGCCGACGAATCGACCGAGGAGCTCAGCGAGAAGCTCGCCGAGCGCAGCGGCCGAGTCCTGTGGAACGGTTGGCCCACCGGAGTGACGGTGAGCTACGCGCAGCACCACGGCGGCCCTTACCCTGCCACGTCGAGCAACACGACCTCCGTGGGGACCGCCGCGATCCGCCGGTTCCTCCGCCCTGTCGCGTACCAGGGCTGGCCCGAGGCGCGGCTCCCGGAGCCGTTGCGCGATGACAATCCGTGGGGCGTGCCCCAAAGAGTCGACGGCGTGTGGAAGCGCCCTGAGCGAAAGGGAGCCTAGTGAGCGACCTCTTGAAGCGAGTCCTGCCCGAGGACGCCGAGAAGGCCGTGTTGGTCGCTCGCGTGTGGGATCCCTCGGCGGGCGGGCCGCGTGTTGCCGCCGTCCGCGGAGACGAGGTCTACGACCTCCAAAGTGAGGCACCCACCGTCGCCGGGCTTCTCGCCGGCGACGACCCTGCCGCCGTCGTACGTTCCGCCGTCAGCCGGGCCGGCGAGCCGCGGTGGTCGACGGCGGACCTGCTCGAGGCCGCCGAAGCCGGTGATCACAGCCGACCGCATTTCCTCGCGCCCATCGACCTGCAGGTGGTCAAGGCCTGCGGCGTGACGTTCGTGGAGAGCATGATCGAGCGGGTCATTGAGGAGCGTGCAGGCGGCGATCCCCATCGCGCCGCCGAGCTCCGAGAGCGTGTTGGTGCAGCTTTGGGCGGCAGTCTCGACGGCGTGCGTCCCGGCAGCGTCGAGGCGGAACGCGCCAAGACGGTCCTGCAGGAGGAGGGGCTGTGGTCTCAGTATCTCGAGGTGGGCATCGGGAAGGACCCTGAGGTCTTCACGAAGGCGCCGGTCCTCTCATCGGTCGGGTACGGAGCACGGATCGGGGTGCTCGAGGCCTCCGAGTGGAACAATCCGGAGCCGGAGCTCGTGCTGCTCGTGACGCCGGACGGTCGGCCGGTGGGCGCGACGCTCGGGAACGACGTCAACCTCCGTGACATCGAAGGGCGCAGCGCTCTCCTGCTCGGCAAGGCCAAGGACAACAACGCCTCGAGCGCTCTGGGGCCGTTCATCCGCCTCTTCGACGGGGACTTCACGCTGGATTCGCTGCGCAACGAGGAGATCCTGCTGGACGTGCAGGGCGACGACGGGTTCAGGCTCGAGGGGCGCAACAGCCTCGCACACATCAGCCGGCCGTTCGAGGAGCTCATCGCCGCCACCGTGGGGAGGCACCACCAGTACCCTGACGGTTTCGCCCTCTTCACCGGGACGCTGTTCGCACCCGTCCAGGATCGCGGTGAATCCGGGAAGGGTTTCACCCACCGGGTGGGGGACAAGGTCGAGATCTCGAGCCCGCGTCTCGGGACGCTCGCCAACACCGTGGCACTCTGCGAGGAGCTCCCGCCTTGGGACTACGGGCTCAGGGACTTCTTCGCATATCTGGCGCGCCGAACGGCCTGAGCCGTTCAGAGGAGAGTGTTCAGGAGGAGTGGGCTCGCCGCTCTCTCAGCAATTCCTTGCTGCGCAGCAATCGGAGCGCGGTCACCAGGAGGAGGCCGCCGAGGACGTTGAAGACGGCCGTGTAGGCGAACCATCCCAGCCACTGCCCGTACCCGAAGGGCGCGCCCGCGTGGAGGGCCCCGAAGATCAGCAGTGAATCAAGAATGGAGTGGAAAAGGGGCAGGCCCGAGAGCAGGAAACCCCCCGCAACGGCAGCCGCGATTTTCGCCGGAACCGATTCTGTGCCCTGCTGCATTCGCGTCATCAGGGTAATGGTGCTGCCACCCAACGTGGCCAGGCAGAAGGACTGGAGATTGGGCGGGGCCTCGGTGAAATGCCGCGCGGACTCGATGACGGTAGGAGCCCACTCGGGAAAAGCGTGCAGGACCAGCCACATGAAGCACCAGCCGCCCACGAGATTCGCCACCAGCGTTCCCGCCCAGAGTCTGCCGAGCTGACCTAGGCGGGCCTCGCGAGCCGCCACGGCGGCAATAGGGACCAGAAAGCCCTCGGTGAACAGTTCGCTCTTGGCCAGCAGGAGCGCGATGAAGCCAATGCCGAACGCGAGCCCTGCCAGCAGCTTGTTTCCCGTGGAATGCTCGACAGCAAGATACGCCATGACCCCGAGCCCGACTTCGACACCACCGAAGAAGCCGGTAATGAGAACGGACCGCCAAGGTCGGTGAAGACGCTGCGCCCCTTCGGCGACGATCCGGTCGAAGGACTCCTCGATCTCCTCCTCGACCGGACCGTCGTTGCTGCCGAGTTCCCGACGGCGGTCCTCGTCGCTCACGGGTCAGTCGGCTTCCTCTTCCTCGGTCAGGCCGCGCTGTGCCAGGTCCGCAGCCTCGGATGAGCCCTCGGGCAGCGGGTCGGTCGCCGGGGGGACCTGACTCGGCGCATAGTCGGCGAGCCCGGCGGCCACCCGCTCCTGCTCCGTCGCAGCCTCCAACGCGTCGTCGTCCAGGCTTTCGGGCATGCCTGCGTGGCCCTTGTAGGCCCGGGGCGGGAGGGCGTCTTCCTCCGGAGTGATGACATCGTCGAGGTTCGGAGCCTCATTGTTGTCTGCGGTCGACATGGCAATCCTCCCGATAGAGACAGAACGGTCCTTTTGCTGGTAGGCCCTTACCCGCCAGATGGCCTGTCAAGCCTCGGTATCGTGACGGTGTTTGGAAAGCCTTCTTTTTGCAGTGATCTCACGTGACCAGAACTGTCACGCCGGAAGGGGACCAAAGGCCTACCTTCCGGTCTCAAGACGCCGGATAAATTACTCGAGGGCGATAAGCGCCGAGGACTTAATTCAATCGTTATGGGGGAAGGTTTCGACGTGACAGATGGATACGTCCCGGGGGATTCGGGTTTCGGAGTGGGGGAGGCGGTGCGTTTCCGTCGCGACATCAAAGACCCGTTCCTGGCAAACGTGCGGGTCAGCGAGGGGGACGAAGGCGAAATCGTCCACGTGCTGCCGCATCTCGTCCCGCCAGCAGTCGTGGTGAAGCTGGAAAATCCCCGGCTTCCGAATATCACCCGGGTCGTCGTGCAGACCGAGCTGCTTGAACTCACCAGGAAGCCAAGCATGGCGGCCCATCCTTCCGCGCACAGAATCGGCGTTGTGAGGACCCTTCCAGTCGCCCGATCCCCTCGGCAGAATGCGCCGCGGATCTCAGGGCTCGCGCCGGTCATCCCGATCGGCAGAGGACACGCGGACGATGGGCAACGGCGGACGCGGGCCCGCGCCTGACGGTGGCGCCCGTGGTCCTAAGCGGCAGCGGAGCATCCTCGGCATAGCCGCGGCCACGCGCAGCATCTTCCCCTCGTTGCGCCGTCACGTTCGCAGGGTCAGAACCCTGCGGACGTGACGGCGCAAAGGGATGACGACGCCGTCCGCGCCGGCTCCTCGAGGTCACCGCAGGTCTTGCGGACCGCGAGGGGCCGGGCCGAGTCACACTCCGCGAGGTTGTACCGGCCGCGGGAACCTCGACCACGGCGACTGCCGGCGCGGCGCCGATCGGGCTAGCCTCGGAGGCCGAGATGATGGTGGGGCACGGCAAGCGGGACCGAGGCGGCGACCAGGGGGCGCTCGTAGGGCAGCAGGGGGCCTGCGGTGGTCGAACGCCACGGGAGCGCGGGCGAACTTGCGGGCGCGGGCTTGGGCAAGATCATGGCGGCCGCCACGATGAGCGCCATGACCAGCGCAACCGCTACCCAGGAGGCTGCGACGGCCATCCGGATGGGATCCTGTCTTGTCCTCTGCCGTGCGCGCTGACTGGTCGTCGAGACGCGATGAGGCACGTAGCGAATGTGATGGTGGGCCGGTGCGGCGCTGGGGAAGAAGGAGCGCCCCCGCACGGGCCCGTGTGCCAGCCGCATGTTCATGACTTCCTCCTCTCCTCGAAGGACCTGACACCATGTATTTAGCGCGATGGCCCGTGGCCCTCAAGACCCCCTGAGCTCTTGTTTGGCACGCGGCTCCGGTGCCACCGTGGTGTCCATGGGACGGCTCATAGTTCAGGAAACGATCAGCGCGGACGGCTTTGCTGCGGACCCGGAGGGAACAACGTCCTTCATGGAGCCCTTTATCGGCGGATCCGCCGAAGGCTTCGCGCGGAGCCAGCTCGAACTCATCGAGGGCCTTGACGGGATGCTCATGGGCGCCCGGACCTATGAGGGGTTCAGCTCGTTCTGGCCAACCGAGGCGTCAGCGGGCGAGATGGTGGCGCCCGCCCTCAACTCGCTGCGGCGGTACGTGTTCTCCCACTCCCATTCCGAGGCGCCTTGGGGGGAATTGGGCGACTGCGAGGTCTTCTCGGGCGACACGGGCGAGGCGATTCGGCGCATCAAGGCGGAGTCCGACGGCGACATCGGGTGCTGGGGCAGTCTCACCTTGGTGCGTGAGCTCCTTGATCTCGGTGAGGTTGACGAATTGCGGATCGTCGTGGCGCCGTCGATGATCGGACAGGGCCGGCGATTCGGGTCGGGGAGCCCGCTGCAGCTCGCTCTGAAGAAGGCCGTCACCCACGACGACGCCTTGGTCGAGATGATCTACGACCTCAACCCCACCGGCTGAAAGGGCGCAGAATTCCGGTTCCTGAGTAGTGCTTGTCACTACTTGGGCGGGACGCCGGAAAAGTCGAGTACACGGTTTCTCAAACAAGTGGTGCGGGGCTCTCGCATCTCCCATAGCGTCTTTTATGCGTCCAGATTCGGGCGATGCAAACGATGAAGGGGACCGCATCGTGCACCGTGCCCCGACCGTCTGCCGCAGAACCGCTGGCAGGCGCCGGAGCGGGTGCCCCTTCGCACCACTCGGAGGAACCATGAACAACTTGCCGACCCCACCCACTCGGCTCCGGCGCGTGCTCGCTGCCGCCGTCCTGGTGCCAGGGATCACAGGGGCCCTGCTCACCGCCGGACTCCCCGCCCAGGCCACGGGGCCGGCAGGCACCCAGGGGATCTGCAACGGCGTCGTCAATCAGCTCGCCCATCGAGGCGCCATCCAGGAGAACCTGCTCAAGGCCGCGACGAAGCGCAACGCCGACGCGATCGCCGTGCTGAATGCCCAGAAGGCCAACCTCCAGAGCCAGGCAGACGGACTGAGTGCGCAGATCGCCGGGCTGAACGCGACGATCCAGCAGGCCGATGATGAGCTCGCGGCCCTTGAGGGCCAGCTGAAGTCCACGCAGGACCAGATCGACTCCCTGACCGCCCAGCAGGGCCAGACTCAAGCGCAGATCGACGCAGCGACCTCTACGCTCCAGACGCTGCAGTCTCAGCAGGCGAGCCTCACCGCCCAGATCACGGCGCTCCAGGGCCAGCTCGCCACCGCGCAGGCCGCCAGCGCCGACCTCAAAGACCAGGCGAGCGCCGCTCAGGCAGCCCTTGACGCCAACAACGCCGCCATTCAGACGGCAACCGCGGAACTTGCCGCGCTTCAGGCGGCCGCCAACGACGCCCAGAACGCCCTTGCAGCGAAGCAGGGCCAGATCGACACCGCGAACCAGGAGCTCACCGCGCTGCAGGCCGCCGCCAAAACCGCGGCCGACAATGTGACCAGCGCCCAGCAGGCAGTCGACGCAGCTCAGGCGGAGCTCACCCGCCTCCAAGGGGTGGCGACGACGGCGCAGTCTGCCCTCGATGCGCAGACCAAGGCGGTGAGTGATGCCAAGGCCGACCTCCAAGCGAAGCAGCAGGTCGCTTCTGACGCTGCCGCGGCGGTTGACGCCAAGAACGCCCAGATCGCCCAGGCGCAGAAGGACCTCGCAGCTCTGCAGGCCACGGCCCAGCAGGCCGCGGACTCCCTCGCCGCCAAGAAGGCCCAGATCGCCCAGGCCCAGAGCGATCTGGCTGCGCTCCAGGCGGCCGCCCAGAAGGCGGCCGACGCGGTCGCCGCAAATGCGAAGGCCATCGCGGACGCCCAGACGTCGGTCGCGACCCTCCAGGGTCAGCTCGCGGCCGCGCAGCAGGCCGTGACCGCCAAGCAGGCGGAACTCGCCGCCGCGCAGAACACCCTCGCGTCCCTGCAGCAGCAGAAGACCCAGCTGCAGAATGACATCGCCGCCCAGCAGGCGATCATCGACAAGTACCCGGCGACCTCGAACGCGCAGGCCAAGCGCGATGCCCAGGCTCAGCTCGCAGCCGACCAGACCAAGCTTGATCAGGTGAACACGCAGATCACCACCACGAACGGGCAGATTGCGGCCCTGCAGGGCGATCTGAACACGCTGCAGGCCAACGTCAACACGCTCAACGCGCAGCTGCTCACTGCCCAGCAGAACAGCAGCGCGCTCCAGCAGCAGGCGGCGCCCCTTCAGGCCTCGCTCGCGAGCGCGAATGACGCGGTCGCCGCCAAGCAGGCCGAGCTTGCGGCCCTTCAGGGCCAGCTGCCCAGCCTGCAGACCGCCGTCGACAACGCCAACGCTGCCGTCGCGTCGAAGCAGGTCGATCTCGCGACGCTCCAGCGCCAGCTCCCCGCGCTTCAAGACGCGGCGAATGCCGCGCAAGCCGCCGCGGACGCCCAAGCCAAGACCGTCGCCGATCTCGAGGCTCAGCTGCCCAGCCTGACAGCCGACCGGGACAAGGCGCTCGCTGACCTGAGCGCGCAGCAGGACGTCCTGACTCAGCGTCAGGCGGACCTCGCGAGCGCGACGAACGTGCTGGCCGCGGCGCAGCAGGCGGTTTCGGACAAGCAGGCCGAGATCAAGGGGCTGCAGGACCAGCTGCCGGCTCTCCAGAGCGCGGTGGACCAGACGAGCGCCGCGGTGGGGGCCAAGCAGGCCGAGCTGGACGGGCTCAACGCGGTCAGCGACGGCCTCGTGGCGCGGCTCAAGGACCTCAACGCCCAGATCGCCACGGCGGAGCAGAACGTCCTGAACCTCGAGAACCTGGTCGCCCCGCTCCTGACGAAGCTCGACGGGCTCAACCAGCAGGTTTCGGACACCGAGCAGCAGCTTGCGTCCCTTCAGCAGCAGTCGGTCAGCCTAGACAAGCAGGTCAGCGCCGCCCAGCAGACGCTGTTGGCTCTGCAGGCGCAGAAGGGCAACAAGATCGACGCCATCAAAGCCCAGAAGGCGGCTGTGGCCGACCTCCAGGCCCAGCTCGCGAGCGTGCAGGCTCAGATCAGCGCGATCGACGGAACGATTTCCAACGGCGGGTGCCTGGTTCCGGGCAAGTAGCGGTAGCTCAGCCAGTTTTCCCTGAATGCCCGGGTCGCTGCGGCCCGGGCGTTCGCTGCGCTCGGCGTGCCACCATGCGCAACTGGAGAATGCGCACCGCGCCGGCCACCGCGACGAGCACCCCGCCCGCGACGGCGGCGATGAACAGCGCGAGACCCAGCGGAACCAAGCCGTCGAGGCCGAGGAACTGCACGCGGACCGTGTCCTGATTCTGCAGGAAGAACACGATCAGCAGGATCAGGACGACCAGGGCGACGACCACCGTCGCCCAGACGACACCAGCCCGCGTTACCGGCGGCATCGGTTGGGGTTGCGGTTGAGGCTGCTGCATCGGTTGGGCTTGCGGCCGAGGCTGGCCGGTGCCGTCGGGCTCCCGAGGCGAGGTCGGGGGCTGAGGTAGCTGGCTCATGATGCTCCCTTCATGATCTGTCCCAGCTACTCTTCCCCCGAACTCCCGGTCTTGACCAGTTGCAGGTGACTATGTTGAACGCGGGCTGTGGGCTCAGCTTCCCGAGCCGACGAGCTCGACGGCGACCATATCCCACCTGTCGCTCGTCGGAGCGGTGGCGCCGACAGCGACCTGCGTCCCCGCGACGCCCGTGGTCTGGTTGGTGTACTCCGTCCACGAGGTGTCACCGTGCGTGGTGTCGACCCACTGCTCGAGGATGACGAGGCCGGTCGGCAAGGTGCGGGCGAAGGCGTTGTCCCAGTCGTGCCCGACGCCGAAGACCAAGGAGGCGGCCGCCGTCGTCGTGATGCTCACGCTCGGCGCGCCAGTGGCCGCGCCGCCTGAGGTGACTGCTCCGGCTCCCTTCGCGCCTTCATAGGCGACCACGGAGAGTTCCTGCGTGTACCCGCCAGAGCTCGGCGCAGACTGGACAGTCACATTCGTTAGCACCGTGGCTGCCGTCGCGGTCCACACTTCGGCATCGCCGTACTGGCCATTGGACCGGCCAAGGAGCTTCCACGCGAGGCCCGCACCCGAAACGGTGGCAGTCTGGGAGTTGGCCTTGGCCGGACCGTCCTGGGAGACGAACGCGAGCAAGACTTCGCCGACTGCGACGGTACTGAAGGTGGGCGTCGTAACGGTCCCGGATCCGCGGACGTCGACCAGCGCCTGTTGGACGAAGCACGTCATGGCGGGCGGCGGGTTCTGCACCGTGATGCCGACGCCTGCCGAGGTCCCGGTGTTGCCGCTCGTGTCGGTGGCGGTCGCGGTCAGGGTGTGGGCGCCGTTGGCCGTCTTGGTGGTGTCCCACGTGATCGCGTACGGGCTCGCGGTCGCGGCGCTCCCGAGTGGCTGGCTATCGAGGAAGAACTGCACGGAAGCCACCGCCGCGTTGTCGCTCGCGGTCGCGGCCACGGGGACGCTCCCGGAGACTGTCTGGCCGGCGGTGGGGTTCGTGATCTGCGCGGTCGGCGGAGTGGTATCCGGGGGCGGTGCCGTGCTGGAGCCGGGGAGAACCTCGACTCCCACCATGTTCCACCTGTCGGTAGTTGGTGCGGTGTCCGCGAGCGAGACCGACTGCCCGGCGGCGGTCGTCGCGGTGATTGTGGCCTGCGCCCACAGGGTGTCACCGCTTCCGGTATCCAGCCACTGGCTGATCATCTGCTGCCCCGAGGCCAGCGTGCGGGCCTTCGCAAAGTCCCAATCGTTGCCAACCGCCAGGGTCAGGGAGCCGGCGGCCTTCGCCGCGAAGGACACAGCTGGCGGCCCGGAGGCACCCGCAGCCACGCCCGATGCGCCGATCCCGCCCGAGTTGACGAACGACTCAACCACGAGCTGCTGGTCATACCGGGCCTGGCTCGGCGTCGAGGTCACGGTGGCTCCGCTGAGGACGTTCGGGGCGGTGGCCGTCCAGATCTCGGAGTCACCCAACTGGGCGTTGCCCCGTCCGACGCGGGTCCAGGTGAGGCCGGCGCCACTGACGGTCACCGTCTGCCCGCCCTTCTTCGCGCCGTCGCTCGCTACCGCAGCGATGAGGACCTCGCCGGGGGCCGCCGTCGTCACTCCCGTGGCACTCACGGTGCCGTTGCCGCGAGCGGTGGTCGAGCGGTCCAGCGCAAGGGAGGTGCCCGCGCCGACGCTGACCGGCACGACGGCGGCCGTGTTGACGGTGCCCGCGCTGTCGGTGACGCGGGCGCTGAGGTTATGGGTGCCCGGGCTGGTGGTCCCCACGGTCCAGTTCATGCTGTAGGGCGCCGTGGTCACGGGGTTCCCCAGGGCTACCCCGTCGAGGAGGAATTGGACGGAGGAAACTGTGGCGGGGGCGGCCGCTGAGGCGCTCGCGGTGAGGGTCACCGTTCCAGAGACGGCGGCTCCCGGGGCGGGGCTGGTGAGAGCGGCCGACGGCGGCACCACGGTTGGGTGGGTCTGGCTGCCGACCGCCACGCTGGTGCCGTTGATGGTGACCACTGTGTCGGTGACATTGTTGGTGTTGTCACTTTCGGTGAGCACATGCAGAGGGTCGGCAATTCCGCGAAGAATATAGGTTCCGTTGGCGACGCCCGAAATATCGATGGGCTGGCCAGAATCCGTCTGGTCATATTGGTCGCCCCACCCGACGGACCAGCCGAGAGGACGCGTCGGGTCCGTGCAGTTCGACTGTGGGATGAAGGACGACGTCGGGGTATTCGGGACTCCGCCCACTTGGACATCCGCCGTGATGCAGTAGTCCGTCTTGGGGCTCGTCGCGACGACGGTGCCGATGGACCCATCCGCATTGATGGTGTTGAGGGTGAATCTTGTCAGGGGGAATTGGTAGTCGTTGGGCGAGTCGAAGACGCCGATCGCGGCCAAGGGCACGGTGTGGTCGAGCGACCACGAGCCCGGGGCCGAGCTGTTGTAGATGGATTGGACGAACGTGGCTGTTCCGGTTGCCGAATTGTAGGTCGGGTCAATTTCGAATGGCCCGACGCCGGCGTCCCACGTGATGTGGGTGAACCTTAGCATCGGGTGATTCGTGGTCGGGTCGGTGCCGATCGAAATGAGGTTGGTGGGGACTTGGACCTGCATATCCGGCGGGGTCAGCGTTGCTGCGGCGGAAGGAGTCGCGGTAGCCGCGACGAGCCCGAAGCCCGCGAACGTGATGACGGACAGGAACCAGCTGAGAAAGGGCTTGTGGCGCATTGTGGGCCTCCTCGAGGCCAGACACACGAATGGAACACGTCCGAGCGCTGTTTTCAAGGGCGGGACGTCTTGCTCTGGAGCGAATGCCGAGCCGAGAGAGGGGGATCAGCAGTTCGACTCTGGCGGCTAAAGAAATCGGAGGCTTTGTCTCGGTATCAGGAGTTCGCGGACCTTCCGGGCACGAAGAGTATGCGCTCACAGGATCCTTTGAGCAATACGTACTTGTGCGTACGGCCCGCGGTTCCTACCCTCGTGCCGTCGGATCAAGCCGAGAGTCCGGAGGCCCGCCATGGAGCCAGCCGAGAACCTTGCCGCCCAGCTCATGGGCCTCCCGACGAGGCAGGAGTACATGCAGGCCACGAGCGAAATGCTCGCGAAGCTCTTCCCCGGTCTCGGTGTGGGGTGGGCGTCGTTCGATTCGCAGACCGGCCAGGTTGAAGTGATGAATTACCCGGACGTGCCGAGCGTTTCCCGCGAAGTGTTCCTCAGGTTCTATCAGGAGCATCCCCTCATTCGCGGATACATGTTCCACGAACAAGCACAATGGGACATTCTTCGGTTGAGCGATCTCATCTCGGACAGGGCCCTTCGGGAGACGGCGGTCTATCGCGAAGCCCTCCGTCTGGCCGGAGTCGACCGCCAGTTCTCGATCCGGCTGAACGTTCCCGGAGACGCAGGCCTGAGCGCATGGGCACTGGTCAGGAACGGCCAAGACTTCTCGGACGCCGAACTCGGGCTCGCCGCGCTGGTGCAGCCGGTCCTGCGCCTCCTCAATATGGCCTACCCCCGGCTCAATATGGCCTACCCCCGGGCCGAAGAGGTGGAGACACAGCATGCCTCTGACTCCTTCGACCTGACGGTCAGAGAGCGGGAAATCCTGCACTTGATCGGGCATGGGCTCACCGCCGTCGCGGTTGGGCACCTCCTCGGAGTCAGTCCCCGCACGGTGGCCAAGCACCTCGAACACGCGTACATCAAGCTAGGCTGCACAAATCGCGTCGATGCGCTGAACCGGCTCCGAGGGATTGAAGCCGGCGATCGGTCCCAGCACGTCTGAGGCTGGCCAGTGAGGCTGGCCAGATCTGGAACTGGTTCTGGCCCAGGTGTTCGTGCAGGGTGGAGCTGTGGGATTCGATGCGGGTGCAGTCTTCGACGTCGTGGACCTCATCGGCGTGCTCGCCAATGCCATTCTTGGCGGCGCCGTCGCGCGGCAGCTTCGCATGGACCCGATCGGCTTCCTGGTGCTTGCCGTGCTGTCCGCCCTCGGAGGCGGCATGATGCGGGACACGCTCCTCCAGCACGGCTTCCCCGTGGCCCTGACGAATCCCGCGTACCTCATCACCGCGGTGGCGGGAGCCGCGGTCGCGTTCGTGGTCAGGCTGGACGGCGTCTGGGCCTCGCGCGTGCTCCTGGTCGCGGATTCGCTGGCCCTTGGCTGTTGGTCGGCGACCGGCACGGCCAAGGCGCTGGGCGTCGGCTTGGACTGGCTGCCGGCGATGCTGCTCGGGCTCCTGACGGCAGTCGGCGGCGGGATGGTGAGGGACATCGCCGTCGGTCGCCTGCCCGTCATCTTCGGCGGCAACACCCTCTACGCGACCGGCGCGCTCATCGGCAGCGCCGAGATGGTGGTGGCGTACGGATGGGGGCAGCAGAATGTGGGTTTCGCCCTCTCGATCGTCACGGCTTCGGCGATCAGCCTGATCGCCCGCCGCCGGGGATGGAGGCTCCCGGAGCCCGTCGAGTGGAGGCTCGGCTCTTTGACAGGAATCCGCTGGAATCGCCATCGAAAGGAGAAGCCATGACATCCGCGGCAGACGCCGTCCTTTCTTCCCAGTCCACCATCCAGGAGTGGCAGGAGTCCCTGTACAAGGACCTCCACGCCCACCCAGAGCTCAGCCATCAGGAGTTCAGGACGGCGAAAATCGTGGCCGGGCAGCTCAGGAATCACAGTTTCGCCGTGCATGAGGGCATTGGGGGCACCGGCGTGGTGGGGGTCCTCGAGAACGGTGACGGGCCCACCGTGCTCCTGCGCGCGGACATGGATGCCCTTCCGATCGCGGAGGCGACGGGGCTGGACTACGCGAGCACGGCCATGGGAACCGACGCCAGCGGGCGCGGGGTGCCGATCATGCACGGATGTGGGCACGACGTCCATGTCTCCTGCCTCCTCGGCGCCGCGCGGCTCATGGCCGCAGCCCGGGAGTCGTGGGCGGGCACTCTGGTTGCACTTTTCCAGCCCGCCGAGGAGATGGGCGACGGGGCGAGGGGAATGGTCGACGACGGCCTCACCTCACGCGTCCCGCGGCCTGACGTCGTGCTCGGCCAGCATGTCCTCGCCCACTCGGCGGGCACGCTGAGCCCGCACCCCGGCGCCTTCCTGTCGATGGCCGACAGTATCCGCATCACCCTGCACGGGCGGGGGAGCCATGGCTCTATGCCCCATCTCTCGATTGATCCGGCCGTCCTGGCGTCAATGGTCGTCGTGCGGCTTCAGGGGATTGTGGCGCGCGAAGTTCCGCCGGGGGAGTTCGCGGTAGTGACCGTGGGCCGCATCGCGGTCGGCGCGAAGAGCAACATCATCGACGACCATGCGGTGCTCGAGCTGAACATCCGCACCTACGACCGCTCTGTCCGGGAACAGATTCTCGCCGCGATCGAACGCATCGCCCGAGCTGAGAGCGCCGCCTCCGGCTCGCCGAAGGAGCCCGACTTCGAGGTCTACGACAGCTACCCGCTCACCAACAATTCCGAGGAAGCCACCGCCCGGGTCGCAGAGGCCTTCCACGAGCACTTCGGCGGCCTCGTCACGGACTACGGCAGGCAGACGGCGAGCGAGGACTTCAGCACCATCCCCGACGCGTTCGGCGTCCCCTATACCTACTGGGGAGTCGGCGGCACCGATCCCGATGCCTACCGGCAGGCCGAGGAGCGCGGGACCGTGAGTGCCGACATCCCCGCGAACCACTCTCCGCGCTTCGCGCCGGTCCTCGAACCCACGCTGGAAGCGGGCACCGCCGCGCTCGTCGTGGCGGCCCTCGCCTGGCTCGCCCCCTGAGGCCACCGGAAGGCCACCAGCCAGCGGGACCAAGGGCACTGTCCCGTAAGAATGCCCACGCCTAGTCTGGGCGCGTGGATCCTTCCACCATTCCCGTCTGGATCATCGCGGCGGTTGTCCTGCTGGCCCTCGTCCAGGTGACTCTCGTCGTCGTCGCTCTCGTCGACCTCTACCGGAGACCCATCGCCGAGCTGACGTTCGGCAACAAGGTTGTCTGGGCCGCCGTCATCATCTTGCTGAACATCTTGGGCCCGATCCTCTACTTCGCTGCCGGACGCCGTCGCCCGCCCGCAGATGACGCAGCGGCCGCTGCGCCGTCCGTAAATCCTCGGGACGTGGCCGACGCCCTGTACCGGCGGCCGGAGAAGGGAAGCGGGCCGTGAGCGCGGCCATCGAAACCTACCGCCTGAGCAAGGTCTACGGCAGGACACGTGCCTTGGACGATGTCGACCTGCGGGTGGAGGAAGGATCGGTGTTCGGCTTCCTCGGTCCGAACGGCGCTGGCAAAACGACCATGCTGCGCCTGCTGACAGGCCTCGCCCGCCCAACCTCCGGTTCCGCTCGGATCCTCGGCCAAGACGTGGCCGCCGTCGGAAACTCCGTGCGGACGGAGATGGGGTTCCTTCCGGACGTACCTGGATTCTACGACTGGATGACCGGGGAGGAATTCCTCCGGTTTGCCGCCGGCTTGTTCGGCCTTGAGGGTGGGGAGCTGCACAAGCGGCTCGGTCTGCTGCTCGGGTTGGCGGGCCTCGAAGGCGTCCGAACCCAGATCGGCGGCTACTCACGGGGGATGAAGCAGCGTCTCGGCGTGGCCCAGGCTCTCATCAACGCCCCGCGGCTCCTGCTGCTCGACGAACCGACCGGAGCGTTGGACCCGTTGGGCCGGAAAGACGTCCTGGACATGATCGCCTCGCTCCGCGGCCGCACCACCGTCTTCTTCTCCACCCACATCCTCGGCGACGTCGAGCGGGTCTGCGACACCGTCGCGGTCCTGAACGCGGGGCACATCGTCGCCCAAGGGCCCATCGACGAACTGCGCTCGCGGTACGGGCAGCAGAAGGTCGTGCTCGAAGTGACCGGGGGTGCGGAAGGGCTCCGTGCCGATCTCGAGGCGGCGCCGTGGGCCACCCGTGTGGCGTCCGGGTCGAACGGGACGCTGGAAGTGACCATCACCGACTTGGCTGAGGCCAGGCTTCAGATCCCAGCGCTGGTCGCTGCGCGCCATCTGGGCCTGTCCCGCCTGGAGGCAGGGGAGATGGGCCTCGAGGAGGTCTTCGTGGAACTGGTGGGGGAGAAGGCGCAATGAACGGGTTCGCTGCCTTCGCCCTCAAGGAGGTCCGGGAGATCGTGAGGACCTGGCGCATCTGGGTGCTGCCAGGCATCGTCCTCTTCTTCGCGCTGACTGGCCCGATTCTGGCCCGCTATACCCCGCAGATCCTCGGCGCGGTGGTCAGCGATCAGATTCCGGGCCTCAACCTCCCAACGCCTACCTCCGCAGATGCCTACGCGCAGTGGATGAAGAACCTCTCGCAGATTGTGCTCGTCACGGTGATCATCAGCTACGGAGGCCTGGTCTCGGGCGAGGTCAGGAGTGGGACGGCCGCCCTCGTCCTCACGAAGCCGCTCTCGCGCACGGCGTTCGTCGTTGCGAAGGCGGTCGTGCACGGCGTCTTCCTCGTGGCCGCCGTCCTCGCGGGGACGCTCGTGACGTGGGGCGTCACCGCGGTCTTCTTCGACGGGGCCCCGGCCGGCCCGCTGTGGTCCGGCACGCTGGTCTGGCTCGTGTTCGGTGTGCTCTTCGTGGCCCTCATGGCGCTGCTCTCCGTGGTCCTCCGTTCCGCCGCGGGGGCGGCGGGCATCGGCATCGCGGCCTACGCAATCCTCAGCGCGGCCGCCATCTGGAAGCCGCTCGGGAGATACTCGCCCGCCGCGCTGACCCCGCAGGCGGCCTCGCTGGCCGCCGGTCAGGAGGCTGACGTCCTCTGGCCCGTTCTCACGGGATTGATCCTGGCTGCCGCGCTCGTTGCGGCGGCGGCCCTCTTCTTCCGGCAGCAGGACCTCTAGCCCCCGAGCCGCCCGCAGCGCCTATAGTCGGAAACCATGGAACAGCGTGTGCTCGGACGTACTGGCAGGAAAGTGTCCGTGATCGGACTCGGAACGTGGCAATTGGGAGCGGGCTGGGGTGATGTCGAGCGCGAGGACGCCGTGAAGGTCCTCGACGCCGCGGCAGAATCCGGGGTCACCTTCTTCGACACCGCGGACGTGTACGGGGATGGCCGCAGCGAGCAGATCATCGGCGAGTGGCTCGCGGACCACCCGGACGCTGGCATCACGGTTGCCACCAAGATGGGCCGCCGCCTGCCCCAGGTCCCCGAGAACTACACCTTGGCCAACTTCCGCGAATGGACCGATCGCTCCCGCCGCAACCTCGGCAAGGACACACTCGATCTCGTCCAGCTGCATTGCCCGCCCACCCCGGTCTATTCCACTGACGAGGTCTTCGATGGCCTCGATCAGCTGGTCGAGGACGGCGCGATCCGCAACTACGGCGTGAGCGTAGAGACCGCGGAGGAGGCCCTTACAGCGATCGCGCGCCCCAACCTCGCGTCGGTGCAGATCATCTTCAACCCGTTCCGGCTCAAGCCCCTCGAGGAGGTCTTCCCGGCGGCGCAGGAGGCCGGCGTGGGCATCATCGTCCGGGTCCCTCTCGCATCGGGGCTGCTGAGCGGAAAGTTCAGCCGCAGCACCCAGTTCGCCGAGAACGACCACCGGAACTACAACCGCGACGGCTCGGCCTTCGACGTCGGCGAGACCTTCTCGGGGGTGGACTACGAGAAGGGCCTCGACGCGGTCGCCGAGTTCCAGAAACTCGTCCCGGAGGGGCTGACGACGGCGCAGGCGGCCTTGGCCTGGATCGTCTCCCAGTCTGGGGTCACCACGGTGATCCCCGGGGCCAGGAACGCCGATCAGGCGAGGGCGAACGCCGCGGCCGCGCAGGGCGTCGGCAAATTGGGCTCCGAGTTCGACGACGGCGTGCGTCGGATCTACGACGAGTTCTTCCGCGAGGCGGTCCACCCGCGCTGGTAGCGGGGAATCGGGTGGTCCGTCAGAAGATGGACCACCCCGTCCGGGCGGTGAGGTCCGCGAGGGCCGCGGTGCCCGCAATCGAGTTGCCCTTGGCGTCGAGTCCTGGGCTCCAGACGCATACGGTGCAGCGGCCCGGGACGATGGCGAGGATCCCTCCGCCCACCCCGCTCTTGCCCGGCAGGCCGACGCGGTAGGCGAACTCGCCCGCCGCGTCGTACATGCCGCACGTGAGCATGATCGAGTTGATCCGCTTGGCGTCGGCGGCAGAAAGCACGTCGGCTCCGGCGTCGGCAAGGAAGAGGCCGGCGCGGGCCAGCTCCCGGCAGCTCATGGTGATGGAGCAGTGCCGCACGTAGTGCTCGAGCACCGCCTCGACGGGATTGCGGAGATTGCCGAAGTCCGCGAGGAAGTTCGCGAGCGCCCGGTTCCGGGAGCTGGCCGAGAGCTCGGCAGCGGCAGCGTCGTCGTCGACCATCACAGCCTCGCTCCCGGAGCGCGCGCGCAGGAAGCCGAGCACCGCCTCGCTCGCGTTGCCCACGCGCTCGTGGAGGAAGTCCGTCACCACGAGAGCTCCTGCGTTGATGAAGGGGTTTCGGGGGATGCCCGCCTCCGCCTCGAGCTGGACGAGGGAGTTGAAGCGCGTCCCGCTGGGTTCCCGCAGCACGCGCTCCCAGAGCTCCTGCCCCGGGTCGTTGCCGAGTGCGAGCGCGAGCGAGAAGAGCTTGGAGATGCTCTGGATGGGGAACGGCGTCTCCGCATCGCCGGCGCTGACGACCGTTCCGTCCAGACTCGCGATAGCGATGCCGAACGGAGGACGATGCGCCGTCACGAGCTCGTCGAGAAGCGCCCTCACGCAGCACCGCCCGCCGTCGTCAGCCGCTTCGCCTTCCACAGCTCGAGGTGGAGCAGCGCGATCGCGGCGTGCGCGGGGTAGCCGAAGTCGAGGTCGGTGAGGCGGCTCGCCTTCGCGATCCGGTAGTACACGGTGTTCTTGTGGAGGCCCATCCGGCGGCCGCATTCGGTGACGTCCATGCCCGCGGCGAGGTAGTCCACCAAGGTCTGGGCGAGCTCCTCGTCCTCGAGGCACAGCCGGGACAGGGCGCGGTGCCGGAACGAGGAGGACTCGAAGGCCCGGGCGGCCTCCTCCAACAGGACCTCGGCCTCGAAATCGTCGAGCGACGCGACTGCGAGCTGCCCAGCGCGGCGCAGGCAGCGGAGGACGGCCGCGGCCTCGGCTGCCGTCGACCTCAGGGCGAACAGGCTCGGTGCAACCTGCCCGATCGCGATATGGACCCCCACCCCGAGCCGCCTTGCGTCCTTGACGATGGCGTCGGCAAGCATGCGCAGGCCCGACGCGGCATCGCCCGAGCGCAGCTCCGGGACCACAATCGCTGTCTCGCCGGCATGCTGCCCCACGACAGCGGAGGCCTTGAAGGCCGCCGCGTGGATCGCTGCGAGGTTGGCCAGTTCGCCGCGCTTGAGCTCGGCGTCCGCCGTCCGCGCGTCCTCCGGGCTCAGACCCACGAGGAGGAGGCAGGCCGGCCGTTCCGGATCGATGCGCGCGAACTGTGCGCTCGCCGCCGCTTCGTCCGGATGGGAGAGGAGCCGGGCGATCCGGTCCTCCCGGAGGTGCACCGACTGCTCGTTGCGGTGCCGGATGAGCTCATGCGAGGCTCGGCGGGCGGCTCCCACGAGGAGGTCGTCGACGTTGGGCGCGAAGCCGGAACCTGTCTCCTGCAGCCAGATGTAGCCGAGGACGCGCTCGCCGGCGAAGATGGCGATGGCCGCGCGCTCCCTCAGCCCGTCCTCCGGCCTCTCGGGGACCCGCACCACGCCTCGGGTCTCGTGCAGCTCCCGGTAGGCGCCCAGATCCTTGAGCAGCACCTCGTATTTGCGCGGTCCGCGGCGCGTGAGAATCGAGGCGCGGCGGAGCTCGTCGATGTCGTTCGAGACGGTCGAGTAGGCCAGGACCTTGTTGGCGGCATCTTCGATCACCACATGGCTCGACGTGAGGCGGGCCGTGGTCTGCGCTATCGCGAACAGGTCCTCTTCGATGAGGGTAAGCACATCACTGTGGTAGTCCGTGTTCTGGATCCGGCCGTTCACCACCGAGAGCACGGTGTCCCAGCCAGCCGTCGGTTCGATGAGGAGGAGGCCGACGCCGGCCGCCCGCAGGAGCTCCTCGATCTCCTGGGCCTCGCCCGCCGTCCCCTTGAGGGCGACGGCGACTGGCCGGCTTACCGCAAGGTGCCGCACCATAGGCAGGGCTTCCCGCCCGCGGACGCCCATGAGGCAGACGAGTGCCTCGGAGACGTCGCGGTCGGAATCCTCGGAGTCGAGGATGAGGGCGTGCGCCACGGGTGCGTCCGTGGGCTGGGGGCGGCTGATGAGGGTGCCCAGATCTGCGGGCAGGTCTTCCAAGATGTCGTCGACGTTGACTGATCCCACCGTGTTCCTTGTTCGAGAGTGCCAACCCGCCGGCGCCATTGCCGGCGGCACGCACCATGGTAGGCGTGTCACCTCCGAGTGGGGTTTGGGTGACGCCCCATTTTCCTCAGGGGGAATTGGGATTCAGCACAATTCCCGCTCCTACTGCGCGGCTCCATCTCCCAGCACCGGTCGCAGGACCTCTGGGTCCATCGACCGGTGTTCGCGCACAGCCGCGGCCCACCGCGCCGGCTCATCGAGGTGCGCCCGGGCGAACGCCGAGACCGAGTCCGCCGGTTCGTCGATGCGGGCCCACTCCCGGTACGGGAGCCTGCACTGATGGGCCAGGACAAATGCCATGAGGAAGGCCCCTGCGCGCTCGCGGAGCTCTGGGTCTGCGTGGAGGTAGTCGATCTGGGGGAGCGCCGCGAAGGCGAGGGCCTCCGTGTCCTCGGACGCGTCCTCCGGCGGGAGGGGAATCTCCCCGGTTTCGAAGACCTTCAGCGCCACCGGCAGGACGCCGTCCCTCAGGCTCGCGTCGTCCGCGTCCCCGCAGACGCCGTCGAGGATCTCGCTGAAGACCAGAACGTTGCCCACGTTCGCCGTCATGATCCGGCAGGCAGCGCCGAACGGCGCACTCGCCAGATCCTCACCCATCTCGGGGTGCGCGAAACCGTCCGCCACGGTGCTCGCGAGCATCCCTACGGCTTCTGCGATCTGGTGCCGGGCTGCCGGGGTGGCCGCGGGGAAGTGCCGGGTCAGCAAGTCGAGCGTGGGCCGGGGCAGGAGGGCCAGAGCTGTCAACGCGGTGGGACCGTCGGTCGGCCAGAGGCGGCCGTCGAAACCCATCAGGGTTCCGTTCTCGGGATCGGCGAGCGGGCAGAGCATGGTCAGGACTGCGTGGGCTTCGTCTGCTTGGGTCACGGTTACTGTCTCCCCAGCCACCACCGCCCTCAACCCGGCCGGTTCTGAGAACCCGTTCCTGTCAGAAAGGTGCGGAGTGCGGTCAGGACTTCGTCGGGCCGCTCGTCCTGGGGGCTGTGGCCTGCTCGATCGACAATGGACAGCCGTGCCCCGGGAATCCCGCCTGCCAGCTCCTGCTGGCACTCGGGCGGGAACAGGAAGTCCTCCCGCCCGGCCATCACGAGCGTGGGTGCGGTGATCGCACCGAGCCGATCGACGACAGACCACCCCGGGAGGAGGTGGCGGCCCGCGAAGATCAACGCTTCGGGACGCATCCGCGTGCGCCATCCGCCGGCGGCGAGTTCGCGCAGCATGGGGCGCCACCCTGAGCCGTACATGTAGGCTCCGCTGATCCGAACGAAGGTGGAGAGGTACTCCCGTGGCGCGAATTCGCCCCGGAACCACCGGCGGACAAGCTCTACCCTCGCCTCGTCGTAGCCGCGCTGCTGCAGGATCCGCGGAGCGTTCTCGCGCGACCACCGGCTGTCCGCGCCCGTGTCCAGGAGCACGAGGCGCGACACCCGTTCGGGGTAGCGGAGCGCGTACTCGAGGGCTACGTGGCCGCCGAACGAGTGCCCGAGCACCGACCACGTCTCGAACCCGAGGAATTCGCGGAGCGCCTCGGCATCGGCGGTGAGGTTCTCCCACGTCATGGATGAGACGGGAACTCCCATGGACCTGCCGTTGCAACGGTGGTCGTAGAACACGAGGGTGAACTGATCGGCGCACCGCCGGAACGCGGCCATAGTCCACAGATCCGCGCTCGGGCCGCCATGCATGAGCACGACCGGCGGCCCGTGGCCCACGACGTCGACGTACAGCGACACGTCCCGCAGCGGGATCTTCCGCGGCCACCGGGACCGGAGTCTCACCCTGGGGCCGCACTTTCCTCGAGCTGGGACGCGAAGTCTTCAGCGAACCGTCTCACACCGTCCCACTCCGTGTACACGTAATCCCGGGACGTATCCGTGCCCAGCTCTCCGGGCTTGTCGCCCGCGATCTTCTTCATCAGCAGCCGCTTGACGAACCCGTACTGGGTGTAGAGGAGCGCCCCGCTGAAGAGGGCGACCTTCGCGGGCATCCACCCCGTCTCCTGCTCGAACTGCTCGATATAGCTCTCGGCCTCCGGGCGATCGCCGTGGGCTGCCAGGCTGACGGAGAAGAATGCGGAGGCGGTTCGGGCGAGGGCATCCTGATGGCGCCGCACGAAGTCCACGATGTGGCGGTCATGTTTGCCGACGTGGATCGACGCGCCGACTACGACACCGTCGTAGCCTTCAAGGATCCCGTCACCGGCCTCTTTGACGTCGAGCATGGTGACGTCGTGGCCGCGCTCGCGGAGAACGTCGGAGATCACTTCGGCGATCTTCTCAGTCTGTCCCTCTGTGCTGCCGTAGATGAGGAAGATCCGTTTCATCGGGGTGCCTTTCTGGTGAGTCGCTTGCGGAACACGGTCTCGCCGAAACAGAGGCGCTCGACGGTCCCCGCCGACTTGACGAAGACGACCGGCATAGGCGGTTTGCCGACGCCGGCCATGTCCACACGGAAGACGTAGGGATCGCCAGGGTCGGCGGGGAAGAGCCGCAACCCGCGGCGCAACGCCGGGATCGGGCTCAGAGGCTGCAGCAGCAGGTGCCCTCCGCGGACCCTGATCTCGGCCCCTGCGCCCATGACGAGCCTCATGAAGGCGTTCGTCATAGGGCCCGGCATGAGGCCGTACCACCCGCACAGCTCGGCCCACACTTCGGGGTGAGGCGCGAGGTCATCAGGGATCGCGCTGCGAGGGAGACTCAGAAGATGCCGGAGGATCGCATCGCCGAGCGGCACCGCCGCTCCGCGCGAGTCGAGTCCGCCGGTGTTGGTCAGCACGATCACGCCGATCCCGTGATCCGGAGCCAGGGTCATGAAGGACAGGAACCCCGAGACGACGCCGTCCTTGCCCACCATGCGACGTCCGCCCTCCTCCGAGAGGTCGAACCCCAAGCCGACTCCGGGCACCCGTGGGTCGGCCTGGAAGTGGGGGTGGAACATCGTCTCGATCGTTGCGGGCTTGAGGATCACGCCGGCGTCATTGCTGCCGCCCGCCAGAAGGGCGGAGGCGTAGCGCGCCATGTCCCGGGCGGTCGAATAGACAGCGCCTCCTCCCGGAGTGGGCACTCCGTGACGGGGGACTGCTGCGAGCCCATGCCGCGTCAGGACGTACCCTGTCGCGAGCTGGGGCCGCACCCTGTCGGACGGAACGAGATCCGTGTGCTCGAGGCCAAGCCGGTCAAAAACCTCGCTGCGCAGATAGCGATCGAAGGGCACACCGCTCACGTCCTCGACGATTTGGCCCAAGACCGCGAAGCCGTGATTGCTGTACATCCATTTGGTCCCGGGCTCGACTTCGTAGGGAAGGCCGCGGTGGTACAGCTGGGCCAGGGAGCTGATGGGCCGCACCGACTCCACCCCGGAGCCGAGGCGAGGCCGCAGGAGGTCGGACGGGCGCGGCCAGTAGCCGATTCCGGCGGTGTGGGTCAGCAGGTGCCGAAGGCTCACGGGGCCCAGTCCCGGTTTCGTGGGTACGAGCTCGAAGGCCTGCAGATAGCGGGAGACGGGCGCGTCGAGGTCGACGAGCCCCTGCTCCCACAGTTGCATGATGGCGACTGCGGTGAACGTCTTGGTGACGGAACCGATCCTGAAGACAGTGTTCTCCGTGACGGGCACACGCCACTCAGTGTCAGCGAGGCCGCGGCCGTGGAACCAGGCAAGGCCCGTAGCCCGGACGACGGCGATGGCGATACCCGCTGAAGGCCAGCGGTCCAGCACGCGAACCGTTATCTCTGCCAGCTGCGGTTCCCTGAGCTCGATCTCGGCGGTCATGAGTGGCTCCCGACTGCCGTCTCAGTCAACGCCCTCAGCTCTGTCTGGGCCGCCTTCGTGAATTCGTCCAGATCCGGATAAGCCCCGCCATCGGCGATAGCCATCGCATTGAATTGGCCTGCATAGGAGATTGCCCCCACTCCGAGGGAGACATTTCCGATGAGATTCAGCAAGGGGAAGATCTCCAGCAATTCGGCGCCGGCGAAATACAGCGTGTCCTGTGGCCCCGGGAGGTCGGCGGTCTCGACATTGACCCGTTGGCGGGCGATCCGTCGAAGCAGCACAGCGCTGACGAGTCTGCTGCGGAACGTCGTTCCGAGGGATGGGCGAGCCAGCATCTTCCGGCGCGCGGTCTCGGCCGCGATCTGGCGAAGCCGCACCCCAGGATCCCGCGATCCCACCGGCAGGCGGACCACCATCTGGCTGATCAGGTTTCCACCCTCGCCACGAAAACCCAGGGGTCGAAGCGAGACGGGCACGTAGACCGGCAGGCTCAGGTTCTCCGTGGCTTCCCCGCGGCTGCTGAGGAGTCCCCTCAGCCCAGCCGCGGTGACATCGAGCAGGACGTCGTTCACGGTGGCGCCGTGGGAGCGCGCCACGCGCTTGACCGCCTCGAGCTCGCTGCGCACCAGCCCGAAGACACGGTCAGGACCCACCAGGCGGTTGAGGCTCGTCAGAGGCCCGGGAGCTTGCACCATCACCTCGCGGAGGGACGGCCACGCTGACTGGATCCGACGGATGAGGTCGCCCGGGGCAGCGGCTGCCGAGAGCATCCGAGCGACTCGGGCCGCGCGGCGGCCCGCGTTGTCGGCGAGGAGATCCCAGGCTGACGGCGGCGGGGCCGGATCCCACGGCGGCGGGGGAGCGGCTTCCGCGACCGGACTGTCGTCGAGGAATGCCGCGAGATCGGCCACTCCTGCCATCCCGTCGGACATGACGTGGTGCAGGCGAATGAACAGCGCCACGCGGTTCCCAGACAGGCCTGGCAGGAACCACATCTCCCATGGCGGGCGTCCGAAGTCCAGCCTCCGGCGCCTGAGGCGCTCGACCGTTTGAAGGAGTTGGACCTCGTCACCTGGAACGGGGACCTGCGCGACGTCCACGTGATGGGCGAGGTCGAAGTGGGGGTCGTCCACCCAGAGCGGCCAGCCCAATCCCTTCCCCGGCTTGTAGAGGACTTGTCGGAACCGCGGCATGAGGTGGAGGCGTCGTTCCACAGCGTCGCGGGCAGCATCGAGCCGGAAGCGCCCATCAACTTCCAAGAAGGGGGTGCCGTCAACCACGCCTAGCGCGCCGACGTCTTGGGGCCATCGCTGATCAGGCCAGAGCATAAGGCGGTCATCAGCGCTGATTCTCTCCATGGCTACTCGCGTTCTCACCTCAATCAGGCGGGCGGCAGTCCCGCATCCACAATCGGTGGTGATACCTGAGGGTGAACCTTGCCGCGGAACCGCGTTAGGGGCTTAGGGCACAGGTCCATTGCGCGCCGTCCGTCAGGACCATTGGCACTGCCGCAGGGGAGGCGATTGCGGGACCGTGGGAGAGCATCAGGAGGCAGACATGAGCCGAATTGCTTTTCTCGTTGTGGCGGGCTTTGTGGCGCTGACGTCGTTCCTTGGCGGGCTCGTCATGGCTCTCGGAAGCTGGCTGGGGCCGGAGCGCCTGGGACTTCCGCCCGAGGTGATGATCCCGAACAGCATGCTTGCCGGTTCCCCCTTCGCGAGCTTCCTCGTGCCGGGGATCCTCCTCGCGGTGATTGTCGGCGGAACTCACGTTGCCGCCGTCGTCCTGGTGATCGGAAATCACCGCTGGGGGCAGTTGATGGCGGCGGCAGCCGGATATTCGATCCTGATCTGGATCTTCGTCCAGATGGTCTTCATTCCGTTCAGCGTCCTGCAGCTTGTCTATTTCCTGGCGGGCCTGGCTGAAATCGGATTCCTTCTCCTGATGCTCGGACTTCTCACTCCCCAAGGAGCAACCCATGTCCACACCGCTTCAGAACCTCGACGTTCTGTACAAGGCGCGTAAGGGAGCAGTCGAGTTCATCGACGTCCCGCCGCTTTCCTTTGCGATCGTGGAAGGGCAGGGCGATCCCGAAGGGCCTGCTTTTGCGGAAGCAATCCAGGCTCTCTACAGCGTCAGCTACGCCGCGCATTTCGCGATCAAGAAGACCCTGGGCGAGAGCACCAAGGTCATGCCGCTGGAGGCCCTGTGGTGGGTGGACCAGCCGGATCAGTTCGATCTTCTGACGAAGGTGACCGCCGGGGAGGCAACCATGGCAGAGACCGACCGCGCCGCGTGGCGGTGGCAGGCCATGATCATGCAACCAGAACCCATCGATGCGGCCGTCATCGAGCAGGCCATCAGGGATTCCCGGGCCAAGCAGCTTCCGGCCCTAGATCGCCTCCGGTTCGAGCGCTGGGAGGAGGGCCGCTGCGCGCAGCTCATGCATTGGGGGCCTTACTCGGAGGAAGGGCCCAGCATCGTTCGGCTGCATGCCGCCATCACCGCCGCAGGCCTCCAGCCTCGCGGGCGCCACCACGAGATCTATCTCGGTGACCCAAGGCGCAGCGCCCCGGAAAAGCTCCGGACCCTGCTCCGCCAGCCCGTGCAGTGAATCAGGCTCCTGTGCCCTCGCGGGACGTCAGGTCCGCCTGAACGAACTGGATGAAGTCCATTCCGGTCGAGGTGCCGCCGCCCCACTGCCGCCCGTCGACGAACGCCGTCGGCACGGCGTTGATTCCGCTGTCGATCGCCAGTCGATTGGTGTAGCGGGCCCAGGCGAGGTAGGTGCCGTTGTCGATGCACGCGGAGGCGTCTCCGCCAGCAGCTGCCACGAGGGACTTCAGCTGCTGATCGCTGAGACCGGCGGAGCCCTGCGGGGGCTGATGGGCGTACAGCTGGTAGAGGAACGCACTGTAATTCTCGGGGTGGGTGTTGGCCACACACGCCGCCGCGTCTGCGGCCCGGGACGAGAACCGATTGGTGGACTGCCGGTCGAGGAACGTCACCGGCCGGTACTCCACGGTGACCTTGCCCTCGTTCCGCAGCCGGTCGAGCACGGGCCCATAGGACGCATTGAAGTCGGCGCAGGCCGGGCACATGAAGTCCATGTACACAACGATTTTGACGGGCTGCCCCTTGTCCGCCGGCCCGATTCCCGGCGGGTGCGGGGTCTGCTGGGCAGGGGCGAGCGGGTCTGGCGAGGGGAGCGTGCCGACGTCGACGTGTGACGCCGCGGCAGGTGCCACCTGGCCGCCGATCCCCAGCGTGATCCCCCCCGTTGGCGTTCATGTTCGCAGGGCTCGGGCCCCGGTCCGGAAGTTGCAGCAGCGGGGAGGACGCAGGGAAGGGACCGGCCTGCACTTTCGCCGTCAGCCCGCCGAAGAGGACCAGAGCCACGATCATCACCAGGGCAATCCCCATGGAGGCGTAGCCCACCACGAGGCCCCCGATCGCGAGTCCGCGGCCGCCGTCGCCCGTGCGCCGGATTCGGGATAGCGCGATGTGCCCGAAGACGACCCCGAGGAGGCTCACGAAGAACGAGCACGCGAGCGCAGCGATCGCCAGGGGTTCCGTCCGCTGGGGCCGATACGGCGGCGGGAACTGGCGGGGATCAGGCCAGGGGCTCGGCTGATAGTGGGGTGAGCTCATGAAGGCACGCTCCCATGCCGCCGCCCCCGGCCACCACACTTGCCGGTACTCGACTTTGGGGCTCCGCGACCCCTACTTCTCCGGCCTTACTTCTCCGCGAGTTCGCCCCGCACGAGCCGGCGGGTCACCTCGGTGAGAAGCTCGACGCCGCGGAGGGCGTCGTCGTCGTGCGTGAATTCCGCCTCGTTGTGCGAAATCCCCTCGACGCTGGGCACGAACAGCATGACGGTCGGCACGACGTCCTTGAGATTCGTCGAGTCGTGTCCGGCGACGGTCATGATGTTCGTGTGGGTGAAGCCGAGGCGTTCGGCACTCGCGATGCCCAGCTGGACGCCCGCGGGCTGGTAGGACACGAGACCCCAGCGGTGTGTGAGCTCGAGGCGGATCTCCGTGCGTGACCGTGCCTCCGCGTCCCCGATCCACTTCCCGATGAGCTCCATGGCGCGTGCGAGGACCTCCTCGTCGGGGGAACGCAGGTCCAGGTTCATGACGACTTGCCGGGCGATGGTGACGGGCGAATTCGGGTAGACGTACATCTCGGAGACTGAGGTGTGGAGGAGCCCCGGCTCGAATTCTTCGGTGAGGTCGCGCGCGGCGGCGATGACGAGCGCGGCGCCGTGGAGCGCGTCCCGGCGGTCCTCCATGCGGGTGGCGCCGGTGTGCGACTGCGCGCCGTCCACGCTGACGCGGTACTTGCTGGCCGCCCACGTACGGTCCACGATGCCCACCTGTGTGCCGCTCTCCTCGAGGTTGCGGCCCTGCTCGATGTGGATTTCGGCGTACCGGGCGATCTGGGCGAGCGTGGGGGCGCCGCCGTCCGCGGTGAGATGGCCGACGGCGAGCGCTTCCTTGACGCTCACGCCGGCCGGGTCGGTGATCGCCAGGGCGTCCTCGAGCGCGAGCTTGCCCGTGAAGACGCTGCTGCCCATCATGCTCGGGGTGAAGCGGCTGCCTTCCTCGTTGAACCAGTTCACGACGGCGAGGTTGTAGACCGGCTCGAGCGATCCCGCCTTCGCCTCGGCGGCGACCCGCGCACCGGCGTGCGCTGCGGCGAGCACGCCGTACGCGCCGTCGTACCGGCCCGCCAGCGGTTGGGAGTCCAGATGGGAGCCGACCAGGACGTAGGGGGCGCCGGGGACAAGTTCCAGCGTGCCGAACTGGTTCCCGACCTCGTCGACGGCCTCGGTGTACCCGTGACGGGCGAGCCAGGCGCTGAACCAGCGCCGAGTCTCATGGTCGTCGGGCGTGCCGGCCTGCCGGTCCACTCCGCCGCCGGGGGTGGCTCCGAAGCCGGACATCTCTGCGAAGTCCGAGAGGAACTCGGGGTGGGTGGTGCTCAAGGCAGGTCCTTTCCAGTAAACGCGGAAGCTGCTGCAGTTGCAGTTGCAGTAGCAGTTGCAGTGTCAATGCCAGTGGCCGGGAAGTTCTCGGCGCCGAAGCGCACCTCCCCGCCGACCATGGTCGCGAGGACCTTGGTCTTCCCGATGCGGGAGGGCTCGACGGCGGTGGGGTCCTGGTCGAGGAAGACGAGGTCGGCGAGGTAGCGGGGAGCGAGGCGGCCTTTGATCTGGGCGGCTCCCGTTGCCTCGGCCGAGCCGGTGGTGTAGGCCGCGAGGGCCTCGGCGGCGGTGATGCGTTCGTCGGGGCCGTAGACGAGGCCGGACGGAGTCAGGCGTTCCACGAAGGACTGCATGACGTCCAGAGGCCTGCCGTTCGACACCGGTCGGTCCGAGCTTCCGGGCAGGACCGCGCCGCGCGTCAGGAGGCTCTTCGCGGGGTACGAAAGGGCGGTGCGCTCGGGTCCGAGGAGCCGGGCCATGCCGTCTCCGAACTCGGTGATGAAGTGCGGCTGGGGGACCAGCACGATGCCGTTCGCGGCGATCCGGTCCAGCTGCTCGGGTCGGATCACGCCGCCGTGCTCGATCCGGTTGGGCAGCGCGCTGGGGCCGTATTCCTGCTGTGCCTCGGTGATGATCTCGATCGCGTGGTCGATAGCCCTGTCGCCGATGGCGTGGATGGCGAGCGCCCACCCCGCGCGATACGCCTCGAGCGCCGCCGAGCGGAGCTTCTCGGCATCCATCTGCAGATAGCCGTGATTGTGCGGGCAGCCCACATACTCTTCGCTCACGTAGGCGGTGCTGCCGAGCAGGGAACCGTCGCTGAAGACCTTCATCGATCCGAGGCGAAGCCAGTCGTCGCCGAGCCCGGTGCGGATGCCTGCGTCCAGCCCGCGCGACTCCGGGTCGGAGGCGTGGCCGGGCACACGATGGAGCGCGTCGAGCACCATCATGGGCTGCATCCGCACGCTGAGGAGCCCCTTGTCCCGGGCGCTCTGGTACGCCCCAAATTCCCTCGGCGAATAGCCGATCCAGCCCCCGGCGATGCCCGCATCGGTGACGCTCGTGATGCCCTCGGACAGGTAGTGCGTCGTCGCGAGATCGAGTGCGCGTTCGATGGTTTCGAGCGGGTACGGGAGCATGAGGTCCTGGACGAGCCGCATGGCGTTTTCCTCGAGGAGGCCGGTGGGCCGGCCGTCCGGTCCGATGACGACGACCCCTCCGTCGATCGGCGTGCTGAGGTCCGCGTTCTGCGCCACCTTGGCGAGGGCGGCTCCGTTGAGCGTGCAGGCGTGCCCTGAGGAGTGCTTGATCCACACTGGGCGGCCGTCCGCCGCTTCGTCGAGCCGGTCGCGGTCGGGCTGCTGGCCGCCGAGCAGGAGGGGACTGAAGCCCGAGGCGACGACCCATTCCTCAGGGCCGAGCGTGGCGGAGGCCTCCGCGATGATGCGGTAGACATCCTCGAGGCTCGCCACCGAACCAAGGTTGGCCTCCATGAGGCCGAGGCCGAACCACACGCTGTGGGCGTGGATGTCGTTGAAGCCGGGAACGACGATGGCCCCGTTGGCGTCGATCGTCTGGGCTGCGAGGACGCCGAGCTCGGGCTCCGGATCGACGGCGAGGATCTTCCCGTCGTGGATGAGCAGGCTGTCGGCCACGGGATGCGAGGGGTCCTGCGTGAGGACGCGGGCGTTGCGGAGGAGGAGGTCGACGAGCATGAAACCTCATTCAACTCTGGGACAATGACTCGTTCAATGGACAAAGAACGCCGATTTCGCCCACCCGCTTGAGCATTTGCATAAACTGTCTGCGTGGCGGCACAACGGAACTTCACGGTGGCCCGCTCGGCGGAGCCGGAGTGGGCGCAGATCGTCGAACGGCTCTGGCAGGAGCGGGAGCTCCTGGTCGCCGACTTCCTCCAGCGGTTCTCCGCCATCTCGTACGGCGGCGCGCACGTGCCCGAGCAGGACGTCTACGACACGGCCGTGGACACCATGGACATGTTCATCTTCGAGATGGCCGGGGCCGAGCTGCCCCCCGACCTCCGGGCCCTGCCACGCGACATTGCGGTCCGGCGCGCGCGTCAGGGCGTGCCGCTGGACGCCTTCCTTGAAGCAGTCCGCAACGATTTCAGGGTCCTCTGGAAGGGCCTCGAACGGGTGGCCCGACCCGACGGAATCGGAATCCTCGTCTCCAATATGGACCGGGTCCTGGACATGGTGGAGGGCTACGTCAGCAACATCCAGCAGGCCTTCGCCGAGGAGGAGGCACTGCTGGCCCGGGACAAGCAGCTCTACAGGCAGCGGCTCCTGACCCGGCTCTTCCATGGGCAGCCTGGAGACGAGGGGGACGTCTCCGAGATCGCGGCCACGCTCGGGGTCCAGCCCGCCGGCTCCTTCGAGGTGCTCGCTGTGATCGACGACGCCGTGCCCCAGGCCCAGCGGGCGTTCGCTGCGGCGGACGGCGTCTACGTCTACGAGAACGCGGAGGCCCTGTACGTCTTCCGGCCCCAGCGGAAAGGCCGGAGCTGGCTGGGGGAAGGGCCGGGCTTCCCGGCCGGGTACGTCTCCGACGTCCCAGGCCTGGCAGCCGTTCCCGCGGCCGCGGCGTCCGCCCTCGTGCTCGCGAGGAACCGGCGGAATGAATCACTGCTGGCCACCGTTGAAGAGACCTGGATGGGAATCGCCGACGGTCTCCTGAGCTCGGCACTGCCGGGCTTCGCCGATCGGGTCACGGAGGCGCTCGACCGCTGCACGCCTCACGAACGCGAGCGCCTCCTGCAGGTGGCGCGGAGCTACGCGAGGACGGGATCCATCAAGGAAACGTCCGAGGAGCTCTACTGCCATCGGAACACCGTGGTGAACCGGCTGCGAAGCCTGCAGGACGTCATCGGACTCGACCTCACGGTGCCAGCTCAGGCCGCGCGGGCCCTCGTGGCTCTCAGCAGGTACAGCGAACCGTCCGCCTGAATGTGGATTTGAACAACCTAGGCCAGTGAACTGGGTGAAAATGGCCATTGTTCAGGGAAATAGCACTGACCTACGCTCGAAACAACCCCGCAGCTCTGCGTGATTTCCCTCAGCTCGAAAGGCTCGTCAAAGTGACGTCACTCCATGGCGCCCAGAGCGCCGCGCCGGTCATCTCCGGCAAGGACGCAGGCAAGATCGCCCGCGCCGCCTTCGTCGGGACGGCGCTCGAATGGTACGACTACTACCTCTTCGGTACCGCCGCCGCTCTCGTCTTCAACCGGCTCTTCTTCACGGAGCTCAACCCGACGGCGGCGCTGCTCGCCTCGTTCGCGACGTTCGGCGTGGGCTTCGCGGCACGCCCGATCGGCGCCATCATCTTCGGCTACATCGGCGACCGGTACGGACGCCGCCCTGCCCTCCTCGTCACGATCGTCATGATCGCCGTCGCCACCGGCCTCATCGGTGTGCTCCCCGACTTCGGCACGGTGGGCCTTGCCGCGCCGATCCTCCTCGCGGTGCTGCGTCTGGTGCAGGGCCTCGCCGTGGGCGGCGAGTGGGGCGGCGCCGTCACCATGGCGATCGAGCACGCCCCCGCCGAGAAGCGCGGCCGCTACGCCGCGATGGTCCAGATCGGCTCGCCGGTCGCGACCCTCCTGGCCTCCGGCGCGTTCACGCTCGTGCTCCTGTTCCCGTCCGCCGCATTCGACGCGTGGGGCTGGCGCATCCCGTTCCTGCTCGCCTTCCCGATGCTCGTGATCGCCCTGTGGATCCGCCTCAAGGTCGAGGAATCGCCGATCTTCAAGGACCTCATGGCCAAGGAGGAGACGGTGAAGGCCCCCGCCCTCGACGTCATCCGCCACGCGGGCGGCCGCCTCGTGGTCGCCGTGCTGGCAGCGCTGCTCGGCGTCGGCGGCTTCTACATGATCACCACGTTCGCGGTGAGCTACGGCGCCAACACGCTCAAGGTCGACCGCAACGTCATGGTCAACGCGACCCTGATCGCCGCCGTCGCCCAGATCGTCGTCACGATCTTCATGGGCCGCCTCGCCGAGAAGGTCGGCTCCGGCAAGGTGACCCTCTGGGGCGGCATCCTCTCGGCCATCCTCTCGTTCCCGATCTTCGCGATGATCGACGCGAAGTCCCCGGTGCTCATCACCCTCGCGATCACCCTGGGCATCGTCCTGATCGCGGTCGCCTACGCCGTCAACGGCTCCCTGCTCGCCGAGCTCTTCCCGCCCAAGCTCCGCTACTCCGGCGTGGCCCTCGGCTACAACATCGCGGGCGCCACGAGCGGCTTCATGCCCATGATTGCGACGGCGGTGCTCGGCGTGTCCGGCAACCAGTCCTGGGGCGCGGCGCTCATCCTCGCGATCATCTCCCTGCTGACCGCGGTCGGCGGCTACCTCGGCGGCCGCCTGCGGATCGAGGACAAGAACCTGGTCGCTGACGCATGATGGGCGCACCCGGTGCGCTCACCGACGAGCGGGCCCGCCGCATCGAGGACGCGGTCGACGCCGCGTTCGACGCCCAGCTCGCCTTCACCCAGGAGCTCGTGAAGCACCCCTCGCGCCGAACCCGCGAGGGGATCGCTCAGGACCTCATGCACGAGGCCATGGCCGCGCGCGGCCTCGAGCTGGACCGCTGGGAGCTCGACCCCGAGGAGCTCGCGGCGCACGAGGGCTTCGGCCCTGTGACGGTTTCCTACGAGGGCGTCACCAACGTGGTCGGCACCTACCGTCCGAGCGCCGAACGAGGCCGCTCCCTGATCCTGAACGGCCACATCGACGTCGTTCCCGAGGGACCAGAGGAGGCGTGGTCCCGTTCCCCGTGGGACGCCTCGATCATCGACGGCTGGATGTACGGCCGCGGCGCCGGCGACATGAAGGCGGGCCTGGCGGCGAACCTCTTCGCCTTCGACGCCGTGCGGGCCGCCGGATTCGAGCCAACCGGCCGCATCCACTTCCAGTCGGTCGTCGAGGAGGAATGCACGGGCAATGGCTCACTCGCGGCGTTCCTCCGCGGCTACCGCGCCGACGCCGTCGTGATCCCGGAGCCCGAGGAAGACATGCTCGTCCGTGCGAACGTCGGCGTGCTGTGGTTCAAGGTCCGTGTGAGCGGGAACCCCACGCACCCGCGGGTGATGGGCTCTGGCTTCAATGCCATCGATGCCGCCTACACTGCGATGGCCGCGCTGCGCGAGGTCGAAGCGAAGTGGAACCTCGAGCGGTTCAATCACCGCTATTTCGAGGATCTCGAGCATCCGATCAACTTCAACTTCGGCGGGATCGTGGGCGGCGACTGGCCGTCAAGCGTCCCGGCGTGGTGCGAGTTCGACGTGCGCGCCGCGATCTATCCCGGCACGACCGCCGAGGAGGCCTGGACGGAGCTGCAGGAGTGCCTTGCCGGCTTGGCCACGGGCGATGCGCCGATTGACGCCGTGCCCACGAGGACCGGCTTCTTCGCCGAGGGCTACGTGCTCGAGCCCGGAAGCGACGCGGAGTCGCTCCTCGAGGCCACCCATGAGCGCGTGTTCGGCGCCCCGCTTGGGAGCTTTACCACGCCGGGCTACCTCGACGGGCGGGTGTTCACCCTGTACGCGGGGATCCCGTCCCTCGTCTACGGTCCCGTCTCGGAGGCCATCCACGGGTTCGACGAGCGCGTCTCGGTCGAATCCATCCGCCGCGTCACGAAGAGCATCGCCCTCTTCATCGCCGGCTGGTGCGGCATCGAGGAGCGCAGCCCGATCTCCTGACCGGCGTCGCCCGGCTACCGCCGTCGGCCGGTCCACTCGAGCAGGCGCTCGAGCGGCCACGTCGTCACGATCCGCTCCGGCGGCACGCCGTTGGCCTCGGCCCTCGCCGCGCCGTAGTGCAGGAAGTCGAGCTGTCCGGGGGCGTGCGCATCGCTGTCGATACTGAAGAGGCACCCCGCGTCGAGGGCCCGCTGGATGAGATCATCCGGCGGGTCCTGCCGTTCCGGGCGAGAGTTGATCTCGACCGCCACGCCGTTCGCGGCGCAGGCCGCGAAGACCCGCCCGGCGTCGAACTCCGACTCCGGGCGGGTCCCGCGGGAACCGGTCACGAGCCGCCCGGTGCAGTGGCCGAGCACATCCGTGTGCGGATCCTCGATCGCTCCGAGCATCCGTCGCGTCATGACCCCCGACTCCGAGCGCAGCTTCGAATGGACGCTCGCCACCACGACATCGAGCCGATCGAGCATCTCCGGCGTCTGGTCGAGCGAGCCATCCTCCAGGATGTCCACCTCGATCCCCGCGAGGAGGCGGAATCCGTCGTCCTGCTGCTCCGCGCCGCTCCCCGCATCGTTGACCAGATCGACGACGGTCAGCTGCTCGGTGAGCCGCTCCTCGCTGAGCCCGTTGGCAATGGTGAGATTGGGCGAATGGTCCGTGAGCGCGAGGTACTCGCGCCCCAGCAGGCGCGCGGCCTGCACCATGACCTCGATGGGGGACCCGCCGTCGGACCACTCGCTGTGGCTGTGCAGGTCTCCGCGCAGCAGCGAGTGGAGCGTCCCCTCGCCTTCCGTCAACGGCTGCTCGGCGCGCTCGCGCAGATTCTGCAGGTACTCCGGGACCTCGCCCGCGGAAGCCTGCTGAATGACCTCGTACGTGCGGCTTCCGATGCCCTTCATGCGCTTGAGCCGGCCGTCGCGCACTCTGGCGGCGACGTCGTCGTCCGTCATCTGGGCGATCACCGCCGCCGCGTTGCGGAAGGCCTTGACCTTGAAACTCGGCGCCAGTTCTCGCTCGAGCCAGAAGGCGATCTCGTTGAGGGCTTCGACAGCTTTCATGGCCCCATCATTCCCCGCTCAGCGAACCCCCGCACCGGTTTTGCCCCCTACGCGCCGGGTAGAGATCTCGCATGGCCGCCGACTACTATGCGCGCAATTCCGCGGCGCCAACCCACCGCCATGGCTGGTGGTGGAAGGCGCTCCTTGCCGGCTTCGCGCTGTGGATCGCGTCGATCGCCGTCACCGTCTCGACTCTCAACGCGAACCTGATCCCCACGCTCATCCTGCTGGGGAGCTTCCTCGTGCCCTTCAGCGTGGTCCTTTTCGCCGTCGAGCGGATCACGGGGAATCTGGCCCCGATCCACGTCATTGTGGCCTTCTTCGCCGGCGGCATCGTGGGGGTCCTCGCCGCGTCCCTCCTGGAGGCCGACCTCCACGCCACCACGTGGATCTACCTGCGGGTGGGGCTCATCGAGGAGGCCGTCAAGGCCGTGGTCCTTCTCATCGTGGGACGCAACGTCGTGCCCAAGACGTCCCGTCAGGGCGCGCTTCTCGGCGCCTCGATCGGCGCCGGCTTCGCCGCGTTCGAGTCTGCAGGGTACGCGTTCAACGCGGCCGTGACCTCGGGAGGGATCGATCTTGCGTCGATGCTGCAGACGGAGGCCATGCGATCCATCCTCACGCCGGTCTGCCACGTCCTCTGGACGGCGATCCTCGGCGCGGTCATCTTCGGGGCCACGGGACGTGCCACCGCCTACCGGTTCACGGGCGGAGTGCTCATCGCCTTCCTCGCGGTAGTGGCCCTCCATGGCCTCTGGGATTCCATGGGCGGCATCGCCGCGCTCCTCGCCGTGGTGGTGACCGGGAACGCGGTGCCGGCCCTCGACTACGGCTTCCTCCGGCCGGGGACGGACGCGGCGGTCTCGTCGCTGTCTTCGATCTTCTACTTCGCGGGGCTCGCCGTCGTGGCGGTCGCCGGCCTCGTGAGCCTCCGGCTGGCGCTCCGCCGCCACGACAGGAGGATGGCCTGATGCCTGAGACACCCAGCACACGGCCCCGCCTGACGGAGCTCTGGACCGATGCCCTCGGACGGGCAGGCATCCGCTCGATCCAGGCCCTTGCGGTGGGCGCCTTGGTCTGGGCGGTCATCTGGGTTCTCCTGAGGGTCCCGCTCGTGGTGATCCCCGTGACGCTCGCGGTCATCCTCGCCTCGGCCATCGCACCCCTCGTGCGGCGGCTGGACCACGCCGGATGGCCGCGCGCGCTCGCAGTCCTCGCCTCGTTCATCGCGATCCTCGTCGTCTTCGGCGGCGTCGTGACGGGCATCGTGTTCCTGATCCGTGCGCAGTCCCACGAGCTCGCGGCCCGCTTCACCGCTGGATTCGAGCAGCTCCACGCCTTCCTGACCAACGGGCCCGTTCCCGTGAGCGACAGCCAGATCAATCAGGCGCGCGATTCCCTGCAGCAGTTCTTCTCGAATGGAAGCCTCGGGACGGAAGCCCTCACCGGAGCCCGCACGATCGGGGAGATCGTGGCCTCCTTCGTGCTGATGGTGGTGATCCTCTTCTTCTTCCTGAAGGACGGGCACGAGATCAAGAGCTTCCTCATCGGCTTCATGCCCGCGCGGTACCGCGATCGGGCGTGGCTCGCCGCCGAGCGCAGCGCCATCGTCTTGGGCGGCTACGTGCGGGGGACGGCGCTCGTGGCGCTCGCCGACGCGGTGATCGTGGGCGCCGGCCTCCTCGTGCTGCAAGTCCCGCTCGCACTGCCGCTCGCAGTGTTCGTGTTCATCGGCGGCTTCATCCCCATCGTCGGCGCCACACTCGCCGGCGTCCTGGCCGTCGGCATCGCGCTCATCTCGAACGGGCCCGTCACGGCCCTGATCGTGCTCGCCATCGTCCTCCTCGCCAACCAGCTCGAGCATCACCTCCTGCAGCCGCTCCTCATGGGCAAGGTCCTCAGCATCCACGGGCTCGCGATCCTGCTGGCGCTCGCCGCGGGAAGCGTGCTCGCGGGAATCATCGGAGCGCTCCTCGCAGTGCCGGTCACAGCGGTGGCGTGGACTGTGGTGAAGACCTGGACAGGCCGCGGCGAGGCGGACGTCGAGAACGAGAAGGACAACGCCGCGGCGGTCTAGCGCGGCAGGGGTGGGTAGCAAGGAGAGCTCCATGTCCAGCGAACTCATCGAGTCGCTCCTCGAGGAGGCTTCGGCGATCCTCGAGAACGACGACGGCGGTGCGGCGGCGAGCGGCGACGAGGCCGTCTTCGGGCTCCGGGCAGGGGGACGACCGGTGCGTGTCATCGCCGCCGATCTCCGCTGCGGGATTCCGGAAATCGAGGCGGCCATCGAACGTGCTCGCCGCCGGCGTCCCGAGCTGAGGTTCACCGAGGACCGGATCGCCTGGGAGCTCCACCGCGCGGTCGCCGAGAAGCTCGAGAGGGACGGGACCGGCGTCATCGCCGTCGCCCGGAGGAATCTGGCGCGCCTCCGCCAGGAGAAGCGCAATTCTGCGATGGAACCCTGGGTGGACGAGTGGGCCTCGCTGCTCGACGGCGATCGTGCGCGGCTCCTCGAGAGGATGCTCGACGGCGACGAACACGCCGCGGATCTACGCCGGCTAGCGCTGTTCGCCGGGTCCCTGAGCGAGGCTGAGCGACTTCTCGCCGTGCGGAAGGCCGCCCTCGCGGAGGGCAGCCTCTAGTCCTCGCTCTCGCCCCTGATCTCCTTCAAGGCCTGGGCATGGCGCTCCATGGCCTCCGCGAACTTGAGGTATGTGTCCACGCTCGCGATGACGGCCCGGAGATCGACTGTGAGGATCTCGAGGCCCACAAGAGAGACCCGGACGTACCCGTCGATCACCATGCCCTTGTCGAGGATCACCTCAAGGGCGTCGCGGAGGTCGGAGGACGGGGGCCGCTCGAGGTAGACGGGATGCTCCTGCGGCTGGGTGATGGTCATGCTCTGCTTCCTCTGTGTCGAAGAATCCTGCAAGGCTTTCCCGAGCTTCCCCCCAATTCGCCGCCCTGAGGCAGAACTCCTCCGTAGCCTCGATGGTGAACCTGGTTATGTGCCAGCGCAATCCCATCACCTCCGATCAACGCTCTGAGGAGTCATCATCAGGAAGCTTCTGTCCGTCGCCGGAACGGGCCTGCTGCTCGTCGCGGCGCTCATGACCGGCGCGCAAGCCGGCGTGGCCGACCCGGGCCAAGGCAACGGCAAGGGGAATTCGGTCAAGGTCTGCAACGATCCTGCTCCCGGAGAGGCGTCGTGCACAGCCAGGCAGACCGCCGGCCCCGACGGGAAGGCGGCACCGCGCCTGAGCGCACCGCCGTCGTCGGGCCTCACCCCGGCGCAGATCCGTGACGCCTACAAGCTCACGGGCACCGCCTCGGGCGGCCGCACTGTGGCGATCGTGGACGCGTACGGCTATCCGGGCCTCGCCAGCGATCTCGCCACCTACCGCGCGCAGTTCGGGCTGCCGGCCTGCACAGTCGCGAGCGGCTGCCTGCGGATCGTCAACCAGACCGGCGGGACGGCCCTCCCGGCGTTCAACCTGGGCTGGGCGCAGGAGCAGGCGCTTGACGTCGACGCGGTTTCCGCCGCATGCCCCGACTGCAAGATCGTGATGGTGCAGGCGAACTCGTCCTCCTTCGCAGACCTCGGCACGGCTGTGCAGACGGCGTCGAAGATCCCCGGGGTCGTCGCGATCTCCAACAGCTACGGCGGTTCGGACGCTTCCGACTCGGCCTATGGGAAGTACTACAACCTGCCTGGCATCGCCGTCACAGCGAGCGCCGGCGACAACGGATATCAGGGAGCGTCCTATCCCGCGTCCTCCCACTACGTCACCGCAGTCGGCGGAACCTCGCTTGTGAAGGCCACCAACGCGCGCGGTTGGTCTGAGACTGCGTGGAGCGGCACGGGATCCGGATGCTCCTCCTACAACGCGGCACTCGCCGCGGCCTCGACCTACAGCACAGGCTGCTCGAAGCGCGCGATGAACGATGTCGCGGCCGCCTCGGACCCGAGCAACGGCGGGATCTCGGTCTACTACCCCAGCTCGAGCGGGGCCTCCGGATGGGGCCAGTTCGGCGGAACCAGCGAGGCCGCTCCGATCATCGCCTCGGTGTACGCCCTCTCGGGCAACACCGGCTCGAAGGCCACGGGCACGTACGCCAACACCATCCCCTACGCCCACGCGGGATCCTTCTTCGACGTGACCTCGGGATCCAACGGCACGTGCGCAACCGTCCGCTGGTGCACCGCGGGCGCCGGATGGGACGGTCCCACGGGCCTCGGCACGCCGAACGGCGTGAGCGGATTCTGATCATCCGCGAAAGAAGCGTTGTTTAGTCCCGATGCCCGCGGGTATCCCTTTAGTACGAGGCGGCGGCGCGAGGCTCGGGGCGGACGCAGTCGCTTCGCCTTCCAGGGGTGGATGATTCATGGGGCAGGAGGGGCTCGGGAAACCGGGCCCCTCCTCATGTGTCTGGGCACCTTCCTGCTGTCTGTGGCCGCTGTCGTGTACGCGTGCCCACCGTCCTGCCGCGAGATTGTTCGTATCCGAGACCGCAGGGGTAACCACGAGGTGCCGTGAGACCCACGAAATCGGAGGAAGCAATGCACAAACGGGGAACTGCTGCACTCGGACTGACGAGCCTGGCCGCTCTGGCTCTGGTGGGATGCACAAATGGGGGAGGGACCGCGCCGTCGTCTTCGGCGACGGGAACGCCGTCGAGCACGTCGAGCGCTCGCGTCTACAGCGAGTCGGAGCTCCGAACCCTCGTCTCGGGCCTGAAGGACTCGGACGGCAATGAGCTCAAGCTGTACTCGCAGGATCAGGTGAATCAGGGCAAGGACCTGGGCAAGCTCCTGCTTAGCACCGCGACGGTGGATCCCTCGGACTGCAAGTCGATTGCGACGGCTGGACTCGTCAACAGCGTGGAGAACGGTTCGGTGGCCGTGGCGATCTCGGACAGCCAGCAGCCGCGGACGGTTTCCGCGCAGTCGGGATCGCAGGGCCCGGACGCCGAGCAGATCCTCAAGGACATCGAGAGCAAGATGAGCAAATGCTCCACGTTCACGGTGGAGGCTGTCGGCCAGAAGGTGACCGTCGCGAGCAAGCAGCTTCAGGCCAAGACCAAGGCGGACGAGACGTTCGGCACCGTGAGCACGCGCGGAGGAAACAGCTCCGACATGCTGATGCAGGTCTCGGGCGGCAAGGACAGGCTCCTCGTCGTCGCGACCAAGAGCGGCGGGAACCTGGGGGACAGCGACCAGAAGGAGCTCGAGGACCTCGTGAACAAGGTGCTCGAGAAGACCTCCTCCAGCGCGTCATCAAGCTCGTCGGCCAGCACGACCTCCGGCTCGAACAGCACGTCGACCTCGTCACCCACGGGTTCGGCGACGTCGAGCTCGACGTCCTCCAGCTCCAGCAGCTCGTCGACGTCCGGGGCTACGCCGTCGAGCAGCTCCAGCCGGTAAGGCCGCCGGATCACCCGAGGTGCCGGATCAGGGCGTCGAGGATCGGAAGTTGCCCGACGACGAGCTTGGTCCGGGCCTCGGGCTCGCTGAACCATTGCGCGCGGTCGATCTCCGGGAACTCCTGGATCCTGCCGGACCCTTTGGGCCATTCGAGCGGGAAGGTGTTGCTGAAGATCCCTTCCGGCTCGAAGTCCGACTCGCCGGCGTAGATGGTGAGGCGCTTGCCGGACGGCTGGCGGAACATCCCCAGCCCCACGTACTTCGCGGCAGGCGGGGGCGCGCCGATCTCTTCGGTGAACTCCCGCTTGGCGGCAGCCAAGGGGTCTTCGTCGTCGGTGTATTCGCCCTTGGGGATCGACCACGCGTGCACGTCCTTGCGGGCCCAGAAGGGTCCGCCCATGTGGGCGATCCAGACGTCGAGCGGGCCGGAACCGTTGCGCCGATACAGGAGCAGGCCAGCGCTGAGGACCGTCATTGCTTCTCCATCCGTTCAGGGTAGGGGGAAGATCGACTCATGAGTGCTGCCTTCGACTACGACGTGGAGATCCTGCACCTGCTGGTCTCGCCCGCCCACGCCTACTTCGGCCGGGCACGCGACGGGGCCGCGGAGGTGCCCACAGCGGACGCCGATCGGGTCGAGGTCGTGGCCGGCAAGGGCATTGTGGGCGACCGTTTCTTCGGCAAGGCCGCGCACATGGACGCAGCGCTCACCCTCCTTGCCGTCGAGGGCCTCGAGGCCGTGGCGGGGGAGCTGGGCGCGGACGCCTTTGACCCGCTCCTGACGCGGCGGAACGTGACCCTGCGGGGGGCGCAGCTGGCTCCGCTCCTCGGGCAGGAGTTCGCCCTCGAAGCCGGCGGCTCCACCGTGCGCCTGTTCGGCGGCCGCCCGGCCCATCCGTGCGCCTGGATGGACCGGATGCTCGCTCCGGGCGCACACGCCGCGATGCGAGGTCGAGGCGGCATCCGCTGCCGTGCCCTGAGCAGCGGCTTCCTGCATCGCGGACCAGCCGTGCTCCTCAGCCCCGTGCCGCTCCATCCCGAGCGGGCCGGCGAAGCCCAGATGCTGCGTTCCTCGCGGCTGCCGTAACTATTCCGAAGAAGCCCGCGGATCGCTCCGCGTACTGAAGGCCGATCCAGCGGGCCCTCTTCAAGCACGGCAGGTCAGGGAAGGCGTGTCAGGTGAGGCGTGCGGGTGAGGCGAAGGGGAGCCGCTCGGGCGAGATTTCGATCCCCTCCCACGGTGCATCTGGGCGGGGGAAGCGGATCTGATCGAGGTCGACGATCCTCTGCCGCCGACGTCCTGATGCTGTCGTCCAGAGGACCCTCGCCGACTGCGCTCCGGCTGCGAGCAGATAAGCGTGCAGTTCGGCATTGGACTGGTCGACGATGACCTTGCGGTCGCCCCTGAGGGCGCGCCGCATCTCCTCCGGATGGGGTGCGAGGGCAAGGCTCATGCTGCGATCTTCCGGCGCATTCGGTCCAGGACTCGCTTGAGCAGACGGGAGACCTGCATCTGGCTCACGCCGAGCACCTCCGCGATCTCGCTCTGGCTCATCTCGTCCACGAACCTCATCTTGATGAGCCTGCGGTCCTCTTCGGACAGGCCGCTCATGGCTGACGCGAGCAGCTGCTGGCGCTCCACGCGTTCGAATCCCGGCTCGTCCTCGGCGACGACACGCAGAGAAGGGTCCGCAGGCGTGTCGCCGGAGGTGTCCAGGGGCTCGATGGCGACGCCGACCATCGCCGCCTCTGCCACCCGCGCCTTCGCGACGCTCTCCTCCGGCACCCCCAGTTCACTGCTCAGCTCAGCGGTGGAAGGTTCCCGTCCCAGTTCCTGGACCAGCCGCTGGCGGGCGGCGTTGACATCCAGCCGCAGCTCCTGCAGGGAGCGCGGGGGCCTCACGACCCACGACTGGTCCCTGATGTAGCGCTTGATGCTTCCCGTGATCGTCGGCACAGCGTAGGGGACGAATCCCTGTCCCAAGCCCTCGCGGTAGCGGCGTGCCGCCACGACGAGAGCCAGGCGCGCCACCTGGCGCAGGTCCTCGGGATCGTGTCCTGGGTAGCGGTAGCGCCGTGCAAGGGCATCCGCAACCCCCAGATGATCGCTGGCGAGCTTGCCTGCTTCCTCAAGGAGTTCAGTCACAGCTGCGGTCCTCCTCCTCCGGCTCGAAACCTCGGTCCGGTGTCGTGGCCTCGTCTCCATCCGCCTCCGTGGCGGCGGGGTCGAGGCCGGTCCTGTGTGGTCGGGCCTCCAGCTCGCCCGGCGAGACAGACCAGTCTGTCTAGCTCGTGACAGGATTTCTACACGTAGACAGACCTGTCTGTCCAGTCATGCGGTAAGATGCCGTGCATGGACGAGCGTGATGAAGCTCGCGCGACCCCCAGCGGCGGCCGTCCGGGAGCGCGTGAGAGGATCCTTGACACCTCATTCGACCTGTTCGCCCGGCGTGGCATACGCGACGTCGGTGTCGATGAGATCATCACGAGGTGCGGCGTGGCGAAGGCCACGTTCTATCGACATTTCCCTTCCAAGGACGACCTCGTCCTCGCCTACCTCGACCGCTGGTTCACCGAACGCAGCGCCGCCATCGAGGCCGCGACCGAACGCGTCGGCCAGGGGGAAGAAGCTCTTCTGGCCGTCTTCGGCGTGCTCGACGACTGGTTCCAGCGGGGCGCGGCGGAGGCCAGTGCCTTCCTGCATGTCATGATCGAGATGGGCCCGGAGCACCCCCTCGGGCGCGCAAGCATCGGCTACCTCACCCGGACGCGCGAGCAGCTCGCGGCGCTCGCAAAGGCCGCCCGCCTGGAGGATCCCGAGGGCTTCGCCTGGTCGAGCCACATCCTCATCAAGGGCGCCATGGTGGCCGATGCCGAGGGCGACAAGCACGCCGCCGAGCGGGCCCGGCTCATGGCGAGCCTGCTCATCGAGCACCACCGGAAGCACCGCGGCGTGACCCAGCTGGTGACGGGCTTCCAGCCTGCCGCCGCGACCGCGAGCTAGTTTCCCAGCCGTCGCTGCGTCCATTCCTTGAGAGGAATTCCTCAGCAGGGGGCCCGCCGTGGGACAATCGTGTCCAATCTGTTACACGCGCGGCGGGAGGACACCCTCATGGCATCCGATCTGTTTGGTATCAAGGGCGAACTCCTCCCCGACGGAAGTCGCCTCATCCGGGAGACCATCCTCGAGGCGGGCCAGCGGCTGTCCATGGCCGCCGACCACGCCCTGCTCACCAAGATGAATTCCCATCGCACGCTCGCCCGGGCGCTCAACCTGGCGTGCCGGGCGATCGTCGTCGTCGTCGGCCTGGTGCTCGCCTACGTCGTCATCACCAACCGCATCAGCCTCGTAGCGGCCGCCGTCTTCGCCCTGGTGCTGCTCTTCGTCCCGGACCTGTTCACGCGCGTGAACAAGGCCATCACGGGGCTCGGCGACCGCATGGTCACTGGGCTGGTCATGGCGGAGGCGTTCTTCGAGCACGCAGGGGCCCACCTCCAAGCCCTCTCGCTGGAGGAGAAGCTCAGCCGCTACTCCGCCCTGCTCGGGAGCGGCGAGGTCGACCTCGGCCGGCAGCGGATCCGGCTGGTGCGGGAGGCCGACGGCTCCGCGCGGCTTCTGACGGTCGCCGTCTGAATCACCCCTTCCGCGTCACCCCTTCCGCCAGTCATCGCTCGTGATGTGGGAGCCGCCCTGCGGCCCCATCTGGAGCATGCCGCCGTCGACAGCCCATGATGCGCCGGTGACGTAGCTCGCCGCCGGCGAGGCCAGGAACGCGATCACGGCCGCGATCTCGCGCGCATCCCCCGGGCGGCCCAGCGGCACTCCCGGCCTCTTCGTGCCGTGCGGGTCTTGATCCTCCTGGCCGGTCATAGGCGTCGCGATCTCGCCGGGCGCCACGGAGTTGGCTGTGATCCCGTGCTGGCCCAGCTCGAGCGCGATCGTCTTCATCAGGCCACCTAGGCCGTGCTTCGCGGCGTCATAGGCGGACGAGCCGACGCGGGGCTGGTGCTCGTGGACGCTCGTGACAGCGATGAGGCGTCCTCCGCTGCCCGCCTGCACCATGTGACGCGCGGCGCGCTGAAGGCACACGAACGCGCCGTCCAAGTCCGTCGCCACAATCTCTCGCCAGCGGTTGTACTCCATGTCGAGGAACGGCTCGTTGGCGCCGGTCCCGGCGTTGTTGACGAAGACGTCGAGCCCACCGAGCTGCTCCGCCAGGTCGTCGATCACCTGCCCGCAGGCGGGTGCATCGGAGACGTCGAGCTGAGCCACGAAGGCCTTCCGGCCGTGCCCGCGGATCTCCTCGGCGGTTTCCTGCGCGCCGGCTTCGTCGGTGTGCCACGTGACGCCCACGTCCATGCCGGCAGCAGCGAGGGCGACGGCCGTGGCCTGGCCGATCCCGGAATCAGATCCAGTGACAATGGCGGTGCGGGGTTCGAAAGTCATAGGCAAGGTCTACCCACGAGAGACGCGGTTACTCACCTTGGGAGTACGGGTCGCTGTCGCCGATGTGCCCCGGCGCATTGGCGGCCAGGACCCGCTGCACGAACGCGGCATATTCCTCCATGAAATGGCGCAGGAACTTCTCCAGCTGGGGGTCGTTGACTGCCCCGTCATCGCCGAACACCGCATGGTCGAACTTGACGTAGGCCTCGGGGGAGTTGAGCTGGGGCGCGTCGAGGAAGCTCAGGACGGACCGCATCGAGGACTGCATGACCGCCGTCCCGATGTTCCCGGGCGAGGCGCCGATGATTCCCGTGGGCTTGCGGGCGAATGAATTCGTGCCCCAGGGACGCGAACCCCAGTCGATGGCGTTCTTGAGTGCACCGGGGATGGAGCGGTTGTACTCGGGGGAGATGAAGAGGATTCCGTCCGAGGCCTCGACCGCGTCCTTGAACGCGCGCCCCTCGGGGGGATAGTCGGCGTCGAAATCGGGGCTGTAGAGCGGCAGATTGCCGATGGGGATCTCCGTGAACTCGAGTTCCTCGGGCGCGAGTTTGATGAGGGCTTTCGTGAGGGTTCGGTTGATGGAGTGGGAGGCGAGGCTTCCGATGAGGTATCCGATCTGATGCGTTGCCATCGCCCCAGTCCAGCACGTCAGTCGCCTGCGCGCGACCCCTCTCGGGCCGTTCCGGAAGTCACCAGTCGTGCATCGAGCCGTCGAGGCGACGGTTGACCGGGAGGTACTTGGGGTCGAACGGGAAGCGCGCGGCGGCCTCCTCGTTGAACTCGACTCCTAGGCCGGGCTTCGAGCCCGGATGCATGTAGCCGTCCCGGAACGTGTAGGAGGTGGTGAAGATCTCGTTTGCCGGGTCGCGGTGGCCCATGTACTCCTGGATGCCGAAGTTCGGGATGCTCAGGTCCACGTGGAGCGCGGCCGCGAACGAGACGGGGGAGAGGTCGCCGGCGCCGTGCGACCCGGACCGCACGCCGTACAGCTCGGCGAGCGAGAAGATCCGGCGCAGGTGCGTGATGCCGCCCGCGTGGGAGACGGACGCACGGACATAGTCGATGAGCCGCTCCGTGATGAGCTGCTGGCAGTCCCAGATCGAGTTGAAGACCTCGCCCACGGCGATCGGCGTCGTCGTGTGCTGGCGGATCAAGCGGAACGCGCCCTGGTCCTCGGCTGGCGTCGGGTCCTCGATCCAGAACGGGCGATAGGGCTCGAGTGAGGCGCCGAGGCGGCCTGCCTCGATCGGGGTGAGGCGGTGGTGCACGTCGTGGAGCACATGGACCTTGTAGCCGAACTCCTTGCGGACGTGGGCCATCATGATGGGCGCGAAGTCGAGGTACGCCGTCGTCTCCCACGTGTCCTCCTGCGGGACTGCGCCGCTCGCGGGCTCGTAGAGCTTCCCGTCGGCGGGCGCGATCCCGTAGGTCTTCTCGATTCCGGGGATGGCAGCCTGGGCACGAATGGCCTTGTAGCCGAGGTCGAGGTGGTGCTGGAAGTCGGCGCTGAGGTCCTCGAGCGTCGCACCGCTCGCGTGGCCGTACACCATGACGCCCTCGCGGGCAGCGCCGCCGAGCAGCTCGTAGACCGGCATGCCGGCGGCTTTGCCCTTGATGTCCCAAAGGGCGACGTCGATCGCTGCGATAGCGGTCATGGTCACCGGCCCGCGGCGCCAGTAGGCCCCCTTGTAGAAGTACTGCCATGTGTCCTCGATCCGCCGGGCGTCCCGTCCGATGAGGAGCGGGCACAGGTGGTCGCGGAGGTAAGACGCGACGGCGAGTTCGCGGCCGTTCAGGGTCGCGTCTCCGATGCCAGTGATGCCGTCCTCGGTCTCGATGACGAGGGTGACGTAGTTGCGTCCGGGGGAGGAGACGACAACGCGGGCGTCGGTGATCTTCACGAGGCAGTTCCTTCTGTGGTTGGTTCTCCAGCCAGTACCATACAAGTACTGCCATGCCAGCTGTCAAGGCGTAGTTGTCCTTGGGGCGGGGAGCGTGAGATCAGCGGCCTTCGTCGTCGAGCCGACGAAGGTACGTGTCGATGTCGTACGGGTTGCCTGGGGCGGGAGGAGCGTCCGGCGGGGAGGAACGCCTGGGATCGCCGCCGTCGTCGTGCTTCGTCGGCTGCGGCCGGACCGCCCGGTAATAGCGGTCTTCGAAGCTCTGCCGGCGCTGCCGCCGCATCGCCGAGAAGCCGAAGCCCGCGAGGATCAACAGCACGACCGGGACGCCGTCGGCGCGGCCAAGGCCCAGTATCACGATGAAGAGCATGGTGAACGCGAGCCACTTGCCGCAGATCGCGAGCACATTCATAGCCCAGCTGTCGCGCCCGCTGTGCCAGAGAGGACGCGAATCGACGTTGAGGGCAGAGAGGATCCTCTGCGCCTGCCCGATGGTCAGCCCGCGAAGGCTGGGCCTGAGCCCAGTTTCCTGCTGGACCGCTGCGCGGACGTACTCGATCTGATAGGGGAGGGCGGCCGGGGTTCCGTCGGGGGCGAGGAGGTCGCGCCACGCGGCGGTGGTCTGCGGGGTGACGACGCCGAGCCCCGCCCGGCGTGCTGGCCGGCGCTCGCGTCGTGGATGGCGAGCGTGCGCGACCTTGGCGCGGAAGGCGTTCGAGCTGGCCGGCTCGCGATAGCGGAAGCGTGCCACAGGGGGTCTCCTCTCGCTATCCCATTCTAGGCTCGTGCTATGGACGCCAGCATGAAGTCGTTCCGTGGACAGGTGGCCCTCGTGACGGGGAGCTCGCGCGGAATCGGCGAGGCCATCGCCGTCGAACTTGCCCACCGCGGCGCGGCGGTCGCCGTCCATGGAAGGGATCAATCCGCGGTCGACTCCGTCGTTGCCGCGATCAGGGGCAACGGCGGAAGTGCGCTCGGCGTGACCGGTGACGTCACCCGCTTCGACGAGATCGAGGCACTCCGCGGCCGCGTCGAGGACGGGCTCGGACCGGTGGACATCCTCGTGGCCAACGCCGGTGGCAGCTTCACTCCGCCTGCCCCGCTCGAAGACATCCCAGAGGCAGGATGGCGCGCGACGATCGACGGCAATCTGACTGCGACGTTCCTTACCCTCAAGAGCTTCCTGCCCGGGATGAAGAGCCGCGGACGGGGCTCGATCATCACCATCGCGTCCTCCGCAGGCCGCAAGCCCGACGCCCGCGCGCCTATTGCCTACGGCGCGGCCAAGGCGGCGCTCGTTGTGCTCACCCAGGACGTCGCGGCACAAGCCGGTCCCTTTGGGGTCCGCGCGAACTGCATTGCCCCGGAGACGATCCTGACCGAGCGGAATCGGCAGCGGATCCCCGCGGACCAACTGGACGCCTGGGCGCGGTTCCACCCTCTGCAGCGGCTCGGCACGCCTCAGGATGTTGCCGCGGCCGCCGCGTTCCTCGCGTCGCCCGAAGCGGGCTGGGTTACGGGCATAGTGCTGGACGTGGCGGGCGGGGCAGTGCTGGCGTGAGTGTCATTCGAAGCGGCCGGGATCTCCCGCGCCGCGGCGGGTGACCTCGGCATAGCCGTCCGAGAAGTCGACGACGGTGGTCGGCTCAGTGCCGCAGTCCCCGGCGTCGACGACGGCGTCGAGCACGTGATCCAGGCGCTCCTTGATGTCCCAGCCGTCGATGAGCGGATCCTCGTCGCCGGGCAGGAGCAGGGTCGAGGACAGGATCGGCTCCCCGAGTTCCGCGACGAGGGAGCGGACCACGTTGTTGTCGGGGATCCGGACGCCCACAGTCTTCTTCTTGGGATGGAGCATGCGGCGCGGCACTTCACGCGTCGCCGGAAGGATGAACGTGTAGGGGCCCGGGGTCACGCCCTTGATCGCGCGAAAGACGTCGTTGTCCACGTTCACCAGCTGTCCGAGCTGGGCGAAGTCGCGGCAGACGAGGGTGAAATGGTGTTTGTCATTCAGTCGTCGGATCTGGCGGATGCGGTCGAGGGCATCGCGATTCCCCATCTGGGCTCCGAGCGCATAGCAGGAGTCCGTCGGGTAGGCGATAAGTCCGCCGTCCTGAAGGATGCGAACGATCTGGGCGATGAGGCGGGGCTGGGGATCCACGGGGTGAACGTCGAAGTAGCGCGCCATCCACGTAAGCCTACGCGGATTCCCGCCGCGCCGGGGTGGCGTCCTTAATTTGTCGGAGGTGGCTCCTAGCCTCGAAATATGAGCGCACTTGCTGTTGAAGAACTGGACCTCCCCACCGACGAGCCCTGCACCGATTGCGGCCGCGGCCTCGCTGAATCCGACGAGTTCGTCTGCGCGGACTGCACTGACCTCGCCTTGCACGCCGATTGCCGCGACTGCGGTCGCCTTCTGCGGGACGCCGATGTTGAAGCCGGCGTCTGCGCCGACTGCCTCGCCTGACGCCTTCACCGAACACTCCACGTCATGATGGGACCTCACCACGCGGCCTGCGGGGCGGCCGCGTGGGTTGCCGTGACCACGCAACTTCAGATCGACGCTTCGCCGGTCACTGCCGGATTGCTCGGCTTGGGACCGGCGAGTTTCGAGGTCGGCTGGCCCCTCTTGCACGCATCGCCTCTCGGGGTCGTCGCTGGCGCGCTCGTCACGGCCGGGGCCGCGCTGCTGCCGGACGCCGACCACCCGAGTGCCACCATCGCCCATTCCCTGCCGCCGGTCTCGCGCGTCCTCTGCGAGATACTCGGGGCAGCCTCGGGAGGGCACCGCAACGGGACGCACTCGCTCGTCGGGATCGCCCTGTTCACTGCCTTGGCGTGGGCTGCCGGGCTGTGGACTATTGAGACCCCGTGGTTCGGCACCATCTACGCGGGTGCAGGGCTTGTCTCGCTGCTCCTCGTGAGCTTTGCAGCGAAGGTCCTCGGGATCTTTCCTGACGGCGTCCGGAAGCTCCCGTGGGTGGTCTCCGTTCCGCTCGCGGCCTTCATCGCGATCGCCGCCCCGCACGAGCAGAACTGGTTCCCGCTCGCCGTCGCCCTCGGGGCGTCAGTGCACATCGCTGGGGACATGCTCACCACGGGCGGCTGCAACCTCCTCTGGCCCATCGCGTTCCGTCGGCCCAAGATGCTCTCGAAAGTCCCCATTCTCGCGGACGTGTGGCATCGCGGCGGCCGCGTCGCAATTCCCGTTCTCGGCGACGCCGGTTCCTGGCGAGAGTGGCTCATGCTCGTACCTGTGAGCTGCTACGCCCTCGTCGGAGTCGGCACCGCGCTTTGGGCCCTCGGCCACGCTGGGATGCTCGGGGTCGCCACAGCGCTGGGGTTCTGAACGCGCGGTTGGCGCTCACCTCGGACACGGCTCTTCGGCGCCCGCCCTTGTTCTGTCGGTGGCCCTTCGTAGGCTGTTCCCAGTTGGAGGAAGAGCCGGAAAAGGGGGGGGCCGGGGATGGGCGCTGGGCCGGGCGAGGGGGACTGGGGTGCGCCGGGGTGGGCGCAGCACCCGGGCTTCCCGGAGGGGCAGGTGGGGGGCTGGGAGGAGCACCCCGGCTTCCCCGGCGCCGCCGCCGGCGACCCCGACGGGGCGGATCCGGGGGGCTGGGCGGCCTCGATCGTGCTCGGGGACGCGGGGCCGGGCTCCCCGCTGCACGGCTCGATCAGCCTGCCCGCCGCGGAGGGCCTGGACGCCGCCGGGGCCCTGGCGGTGGCCTCCAGCGCG
>NZ_SSCL01000011.1 GCF_005876955.1 Sinomonas gamaensis | reverse complement strand
TCGCCGCCCAGGCCCTGGCCGCCCCCTCCGCCCACGCCGCCCGCGAGAGCGTCAGATCAGCCCTGCCCGTCCTGGCCGACCTCGGCCTCTGAGAACCCACCCCGGACCACCCGCAGAAGAAGGAGACACCACCCCATGGCAGAACGCACCGCCACCATCGGATCCCGCGTCGGACTCCACGCCCGCCCCGCCGCGATCTTCGCCGAAGCCGCCGCCAACACCGGCATCGAAGTCACCATCGCCAAAGAAGGAGAACCCGAAGACGAGGCAATGGACGCCTCCAGCATCCTCTCCCTCATGTCACTCGGCGCCGAATACGGCCAGAAAGTCATCCTCCGCGCCGACGGCCCCGGCGCCGACCAAGCCCTCGACCACCTCGTCACCGTCCTCGAAACCGACCACGACGCCCAATAACCCCCCGTTGCGCCGTCACCTCCGCAGGGTCCACACCCTGCGCACGTGACGGCGCAACCGGTGCTGGGGGCTCAGTCGCGGACCGCGATCCCCAAATGCTCCGCCATGACCTCGGCGAGCTCGGCGGCCTGGAAGCCGCTCACGACCGCTCCCCGCAGACCCGCGATCCCGGCCACCCGCCCCAACCGGGCCCCGCGCAGGTCCACGTGCCGGAGCTCGGCCGCCGTCACGTCGAGGGCATCAACGGTGCAGCCTTCGAACGCCACTCGGGTTGCCTTCGCCCTCCCGAGGTCGAGTTCCTCGATGACGCAATCCGCGAAGAGCACGTCGGTGAGCTCTGCGGCACGGAGATTCACGAATCCGAGCTTGCAGCCGCGCACCACCACGCCGTCCCACGTGCCGTCGTAGAGCTCGCCGGAGCCGATCCGCGACGCAACGAGCTCCACGTCCCGGAACCGCGAGCGCGGAGCGCGAAGGCTGGGCGCTCCGAGCCGTTCGATCCGCGTTTCGACGAAGGACGCCCCGGTGAGGTCCGCGCCGTCAAGCGTGGCGCCGTCGAGCGCACATTCGACAAAGGCGACACCGGCGAGGCCGCGATCGGTGAGGTCAACCCCGTCGAACGTGAGACCCTCGGCCCGCTCGCCCGGCCCGAGGTCGCCGGCATAGCCTGCGTCGAGGCGCCCGAGGCGCAGCTCGGTCAGCCGGGGACGTGTGGGGTGTTGGCGCGGACTCACCCGCCGATCGTAGCCCCGCCGTAGGCTGTGGCCATGAGAATCGCTGTCCTCGATGACTACCAGAGTGTGGCCGCGCGTCTTGCCGATTGGGACTCCCTCGACGCGGAGGTCACCTTCTTCTCGGAGCACCTCGGCCATGAGGACGACGCCGTCGTGGCCGCCCTCGAGAACTTCGACGTGGTCGTGGCGATGCGAGAGCGAACCCCGCTCCCCGCGGAACGCCTTGAGCGCCTCCCGAATCTCAAGCTCATCGTCTCGACAGGACGGCGCAACGCCTCCATCGACCTCAAGGCGACGGCCACGCTCGGCATCACGGTCTGCTCGACCGGCTACCTGCCCGCCCCCGCCGCCGAGCACACTTGGGCGCTCATCCATGCCGCGACCCGACGTCTCGACGTCGAGCTCGGCGCGATCCGCACGGGAGGATGGCAGACGACGGTCGGACGCGGCCTCGACGGGCGCCGCCTGAGCGTCCTGGGCTTGGGCAACCTCGGCAGCAGGGTCGCGAAAGTGGGGCTCGCGTTCGGGATGGATGTTGTCGCCTGGAGCCAGAACCTCACTGATGAGCGCGCCGCGGAGGTCGGGGTGCGGCGTGTCGAGAAGGAGGAGCTCTTCGGGACCGCGGACATCCTCACGATCCATCTGGTGCTCTCGAAGCGTTCACGGGGGATTGTGGGCGCGGACGAGCTTGCGCTCATGAAGCGCGATGCGATCCTCGTCAATACGTCGCGCGGTCCCATCGTGGAGGAGGCCGCGCTCCTCGACGCGCTCCGCGAGGAGAGGCTTGGACTCGCGGCGCTCGACGTGTTCGACGTCGAGCCCCTCCCTGCTGCCCATCCGCTGCGACGCGAACCCCGCGCGATCCTCACCCCGCATATCGGGTACGTCACGCAGGAGCAGTACGAGATCTTCTACCGCGATGCCGTCGAGGACATCGCGGCCTTCACGTCGGGGTCACCGATCCGGATCATGGAGCTGCCGCCCGGGCGCTGACCCCGTTGCGCCCTTTACCGTGTAAACGTGACGGCGCAACGAGTGGGGGCGCCTTGGGAGCCTCAGCGCCTGGGCCTGCGCTGCGGCCCCTGCAGGAGCCGGCCGGGGAGCACCCTGCTGAGGAGCACGACCGCCTTGTACCGGCGCGAGGGGATCGACACGCCCTTGCCGCGCAGATTGTCTACCAGCCCCTCCCGCACCACGCGCTCGGCCCGCAGCCAGAGGAAGGGCGGGATGAACTTTGTGGTCATGCCCATGCGCGAGTGGAACTCGGTGTGCACGAAGCCGGGGCAGAGGGCCGTGACGATGATCCCGCGCCGCTTGTAGTGCAGGTTCGCCCACCGGCTGAAAGCGAGCATCCAGGCCTTCGCCGCCGAATAGGAGCCGCGCGGCACGAAGGCCGCGACCGAGGCGACATTGATGATGCGCCCTTCGTTGCGCGCCGACATGGCCCGGATAGCTGCGTGGCACAGGCTCAGCGGGGCTTCCACGTGCAGCCGGACGTGCTTGATCTCGTCCTCGAGCGGTGTTCGGTCGAAGTCATGCAGCAGCCCGATCCCCGCATTGTTGACCAGAATGCCCACCGGCCGCGCGGGGTCGCCGACGCGGTCGACGACGGCGGCAAGCTGGGCTTCGTCGGTCAGGTCCGCGGGCAGCACCTCGACCTCCACTCCGGTCCGCGACCGCAGCTCGGCGGCGAGCTTTTCGAGCCGCGCGCGGTCCCGCGCCACGAGGACGAGGGCGTGGCCTTGGGCAGCGAGCTGGCGTGCGAACTCGGCGCCGAGGCCGGAGCTCGCGCCGGTGATGAGCGCCGTGGTCATGCGTCCCAGCTTAGGCGCAGCCCATAGGGATCTGCGTATTTGTGGACGGGGCACAAAGATGCTGGAAACTGCAGGGACTCACGGGCCCTCCTTCTGTAGGATTCCACCAAAATCGATCGGCCCGCGTTGACCCCTCCATGACCGCCGGAAACGTACCCCGACCGGAATACTTGAGGTATGGACCGCATTGCTATCACCGGCTTCGGGGCTGTCAGCCCGCTCGGGAACGACGCACCGTCGACCTGGGAAGCCCTCCGCGAGGGACGGTCCGGCGTGTCCGTGCTCGAAGCTGACTGGGCCTCGGAGCTGCCGACCCAGATCGCCGGGACCGTCTCGGACTCGTTCGCCGAGTCCCTCGCCGTGCGCGAGGTCAAGCGACTGGACCGCTGTGAGCAGTTCAGCCTTGTGGCCGGCCGCGAAGCCTGGGCGATGGCGGGGAGCCCGGAGGTCGAGCGCGATCGGCTCGGCGTGGTCGTCGGAACCGGGATCGGCGGTATCACCACCACGATTGCTCAGGAGCACGTCCTGAAGGGGTCGGGGCACCGCCGCGTTTCGCCGCATACGGTCACGATGCTCATGGGGAATGGCCCTGCCGCCTGGCTCTCGATCGACCTCGGGGCCAAGGCCGGCGCGCGGACCCCCACGAGCGCGTGCGCGTCCGGGGCTGAGGCGATCGCGATGGGCCGCGAAATGATCCTCTCGGGGAGTGCGGACATGGTGGTGGCCGGGGGCAGCGAGGCGGCGATCACCGGCCTGACCCTTGCGGCATTCGGCCAGATTCGCGCGCTCTCCAAGCGCAACGAGGATCCGACGGCGGCCTCCCGCCCCTTTGACGCTGAGCGCGACGGCTTCGTGCTCGGCGAGGGAGCTGCCCTGCTCGTGCTCGAGCGCGAGGAGCATGCACGCGCCCGCGGGGCCGAGATCTTGGCCTTCCTGGATGGCGCGGCGGTCACGTCGGACGCCTTCGACATCGTCGGCGCGGACCCGTCGAATCAGGCCCGGACCATGAGCCTCGCGCTCCGGGCGGCGGACTTCGCCCCGGGCGACATCGACTTCGTCCACGCGCACGCGACGTCGACGCCGACCGGCGACCTGAACGAGTCGGAAGCCCTCGCCGAGACCGGAATCGACGCCCCCGTCACGTCGTCGAAGTCCATGACCGGCCACCTGCTCGGAGCGTCGGGATCCCTCAGCGCGATCGCCTCGGTCATGGCGCTCCGCGAGGGCGTGGTCCCGCCCACCATCAACGTGGAGCGCCTCGATCCCGCGATCAAGCTCGACGTCGTCGCGAACGTCAAGCGTGAGGTGGACGCGCGCGCGGCGATCGTCAACTCCTTCGGCTTCGGCGGCCATAACGCCGCCCTCGTCCTGAGCCGCAACTAGCCAGTGCGACGCCCGACGACGACCGTCCCCCCGATCTCCGCATCCCGGCGCACATAAGTGTCCAGCCCGGCGGCGGAGACCAGCGCGGCCGTGTATGGAGACTGGTGCTTGCTCGTCTCGATGAGAAGCCATCCCCCGGGGGCGAGCCATTCTCCTGCCTCGGCTGCGACCCGACGCTGGATGTCGAGGCCGTCGCGTCCACCGTCGAGCGCGGAGAGCGGCTCGTGGACGCGGGCTTCGAGCGGCATGAGGGCGATCTCCTCGCTCGGAACGTAGGGGGCATTGGCGGCCATGGCGCGCACCCTGCCGCGCAGCCGTGGCGGAAGCGCCGCGAAGAGATCACCGAGGTGGGCCTGGCCGTGGAACCGCTCGATGTTCCGTGCCGCGACCTCGACGGCGGCCGGCTCGACATCCGCTGCATGCAACTCGACCCCAGGGACGGCGTGGGTGATCGCCGCGCCGATGGCCCCGCTCCCGCAGCAGAGGTCGACGACGACCGACGCGGCGGGGGCGTCAGCAAGCAGCCGCACTGCCTCCCGTACCATGAGTTCGCTCCGCCGTCGTGGGACGAACACGCGGGGCGCCACGGAAATCTTCAGGCCGCAGAACTCCGCCCAGCCAACCACCTGCTCGAGCGGTTCCCCCGCCACCCGCCTGGCCACCAAGGACTCGAGGTCGCCCCCCGTGCTCTCGGCCTCGCGCAGCAGCCGCGCCTCGTCCTCGGCGAACACGCACCCCGCCGCCCGCAGCCGCGCCACAAGCGGATCGGCAGCCGGCGAGCGTCCCAACTCTGGCCTTGGGATAGTCACGGCGATAGTCTGCCACCACCCGTCGGGCCCTCGTGGCCCCCGACCGTCAGGAGGAATCATGGCAGGGCACACCTACAGCGTTTCGGAGATCGTCGGGACGTCGCCAGACGGCGTCGATCAGGCCGTCCGGAACGCCATCGAGACGGCATCGCAGACCCTCCGCAATCTCGATTGGTTCGAAGTCCAGTCCATTCGCGGCCATGTCGAGAACGGCTCGATCGAGGACTGGCAGGTCACCATCAAGCTTGGCTTCCGTCTGGAGCGCTGACAGAACCAGGCTCCTGAGGAGGGCTGTGCCGCGCGCCGGATGCAGTGCGCCGGCCCAGCCTCTCCTCGTCCTCGAGTTCGAAGAGCTCGTTCCACGGGCGTTTGAGGCGGATGGCCAGGGCGAGGGCGAGGTCCTCGCTCAGTCGGGTCATCCGTCCGGTCTCGAGCAGGTGGATGGTGGTCTGCGAGCGCTTCACGAGGAAGCCGAGCTGCTCCTGAGAGAGGTTCTCCTGCCGCCGCCAGCGCCGCAGCATCCCCGGGTCCTTCACCTTCACGAAAGTCTCCTCTCGGACATTCGCCGGGGTCCTTCCACGCAGGTCCCCCCATCCCACGCTCTATGCTACAAGTTAACTTAAGCTAACAGGCAACTACTTGTTGCCACCACAAGTGCTATTTGCCTGTTAAACGCTGGCAGGATGGGTATGTAGGTTGTTGCGTGTCGCTACCTTGCAAGCTGCGCTGGAGGAGAGAGCCAGGACTGTGAATGAGCCGTTGAGCCTGCGCGATCTGATCGAGACGGCAGCCGCGAAGCGACAGGCTTCGGGCCTCCGCCTCGCTGAGATCGCCGAGGCCGAGGGCCACAAGATCACCGTCACCACCATCAATGCCATCCGTCAGGGCGTCTACAAGTCCCGTCCGCGGGCGAGCACGATTCGGGCGATCGCGTGGCTCGCCGGCGTCACCGAGGACGTGGCCTTCCAGGCCGCCGGCCAGCCCGTGCCCGGGCCGCCGTTCGCGGACGAGCTGCCGCCCGGCGTCGACAATCTGCCCCCCAAAGCGCGGCGCGCCGCGATCGAGATGCTGCGGGCCCTCGTCGATCTCAACCGGCAGGCCGTCGAGGGTGTTCGTCCCCGGAAGGCGGGCCAGGAGGCCGAGGAACTTCCCCAGGACTGGCATGCCCTCGCCGCCTATCAAGGCCCTGACGAGCACCTCGAGCGCGAGCGTGAATGGGACGACCGGGGCGAGGATCCCCAGGAGCGTCCGCAGACCGGCTAGGGAACCCGGCCAGCCAAGGAATGTCAGCCCCTCCCTCTAGCCTGATCCCGTGTTCAGTCCTTGGGGGGCACTGCGCGAACTGGCCCACGTCACCTTGCATTTCATCGTCATGCCCGACGGCGCTCTCGGGCGCACCGACGGCCGTCGCCGGATCTGGCTCGACAAACGGCTCCAGCAGGCAGAACGCCGCTGCGCGCTCACCCACGAGCTGGTCCATCTCGAGCGCGGCCACACGAGCTGCGTGGGCGCACGGGCAGAGCGGGCCGTGCGCGAGGAGACTGCTCGCCGTCTCATCCCCTTCGAGGATCTCCTCGAGGCCTACCGCTGGACCCAGCACCCGGCAGAGCTGGCCGACGAGCTCTGGGTGACCGCCGACGTCGTCCATGATCGCCTCGCCGCGCTCAGCGACGAGGAATGCGGCAAGCTCGCCGCATCGTGTGCTCGCCTTCCCTGACGGACGACGGCGGGGCCTCACCCGCGCAGCAGCGCGAGCGCATCGTCCTGGCTGAGCTTGCTCTGCCGATACTCCTTGAGCAGGACGTCGAGCATCGCGTCGGCGCGGTCCGGGGCCTCGGCACCCATCGCCTCCCCTGCAAAGGCGACGCGGAGGTTGTTCGCGTAGGCGTCCGAGGCAGTCTGGGCGAGGCACAGGTGGATCGAGACGCCCGCAAGAAGAATCGTGTCGACGTCCCACGTGCGCAGGCGCTGCAGGAGGTCGGTGCCCCAGAACGCGCTGTCGCGGCGCTTGACCATGTGCGGCAGGCCGGCGATGTCCAGCTCCGGCAGCGGCTCCGCCTGCCCGGTGCCGTGGAAGGAGAAGCCCTGATCGTCGTCGAGCATGGAAAGGGTCCACGTCGACCGGTCGCGCTCGTGTTCCGTGCGCACGATGAGGGTATGCGTGCCCGACTTCCGCGCCTCCGCGATGAGCTCGTTGCAGGCGCCCACCACCCGATCACGCTGGGCGTCCAGGGCGCCGTCTTCGAAGAAGGCGTTCTGCATGTCGATCACGAGCAAGGCGGTCCTCATGACGTGGCTCTACCCCGTCGGCGGAGACTTCACGCCCCACCGTTTCGGGTACAGATAATCCGCCGTCAGAGCGGAGCGGGCACAGGAGCGGGTACAGATACGGACGTTCGGTGGGCCCTGTGGGTCTCGAACCCACGACCCGCGGATTAAAAGTCCGCTGCTCTACCAACTGAGCTAAAGGCCCCGGCCGGCGCGCGCCGGTCACTCAGTACTCTAGCGCAGCGCCGTGGGAACGCAGGCGCGAGAGGAGTACCGTACTTGGCATGAGCGAGCAAACAGGAGGTACCGGATCTGGCTCTGGGCCGATCAGGCCGCATAAGCCGAAGCCGTTCGCGCCCATCGATTTCGAGCCGTTCGCCGGGGGTGCGGACCCCGCTCGGGTCTCAGAGGCGGCCCATCTGGCGGCTCAGGCGCTCGTCCGGCGCGGGCGGGAAAGCGACGATCCCGAGATCACGAGACGCCTGGTCCGCCTCGCGGACGAGCAGGGCCTGGATGCCATCGCGGAGATGTGGGCCGAGAGCCCTGCCCGATCGCTCCCCGGCGCGCTCTGGCGCCTCTATGCCCTCCGGGCCGCGACCCGGAGCGACCCGGAGCGGATCTCCGTCTACTTCAGGGCCGGGAAGGACACGGCGCAGGTCTCCCACGCCGTCGCCGGCGTCGCCGAGCCGCCAGGGGCGGACGAGCTGACCACGATGGCCGACGCCATCCTGTCCGGGGCGTTCGACGGCGACTTCGACGTTGCGCTGGAGCGCTCCGCCGCATTCTGCCGCGTTGTGGCGCTGGGGCAGGCCAAGCTGGCCGACAGCGCGGAATGGGGGAACGCCCAGCACGCGACGAAGCTCACGCGCAATGCCAATCAGCTCGTGAAGACCGCCGAGGATCTCGAGGCCTCCGCGAAGGCGTGGCGGCGCGGCCAGCTGGATTGATCCGGCGGGCTGTCCCTTAGCGCCAGAGGCCGCGGACGTCAATGTTGACTACCGCGGGACCCCGTAGAAGACTGAGGGTGGCGTCGGACCGCGGTAGCCCCGGGCTCCAACTTTTAGCCGCTTCGAGCGGCCTTCCGCCGAGAGGCGCTCCCGGTTCGGCGCTCTATTCTTGCCAAGGGCCTTCTGCCCTGGAGTTCAAAGCCTCAGTGGTCACCGCGTAGCTGCGCAGCACGTCGGATAGCCTGACGGAAGCGCGCCCGGGCTACGATGCGAGTGCAAAGTGCCATGCCCCCCACATGGCACCCCGGGCGCGCCTCCCGACGCATCCTCGGCGACCCCTCCCCCTGGGGAGCCACACCACAAGTGGATGCGTCGGGATACAGGCTATTCCGCGGATTCCGGGCCACCGTGGTCAACAAGTAGAAACTCGGTGGCAAACCGGACTCATCTCCGTGGAAGCTAGCGAACCCAGTTCCGTACCAGCTCGAAAAGGGCCTTCCTCGTCACCGCATTCGTCTTCCGTAGCGCATTGGAAATGTGGCTCTCCACGGTGCGGACACTGAGACCGAGCTGCGAGGCGATCTCCTGATTCGTCTGGATGCCCGCGAGGAGGGCGATCTCGCGTTCGCGGTCGGTGAGGATCGCGTTGGGGAGACCCGGCTCGAACGCGATGAACTGCCCCTCGGTCTTGAACCGTGCCGCGAACCTCTCGGCCAAGCGGTCCAGACCCGTCGCTTGGGACGAGGAACCCTCGGCCAGGCGGAACCGGCGTGCGGCTCCGTGGAGCAGCATCACGATCTGGTAGGCGTCCCCGTCCGGCACGTACGCCTCGAGCAGCCGGCTCACCAGACGAAGATCGCCTTCGAGCGCGGCGCCGGCCACGGCGAGCAGTTGGTCGTGCTGGGCGACGCCTCGCTCGTGGAGGAGGGCCTCGACGCGTTCCCTCATGCGTGGTCCGGGCAGGAGGCACAGCGCGAACACGCCGGTGAAGACGGCTTCGAACACGAAGCCATGGGCGAGCTGGTCGTCGAGGAGACGGCTTGCGCGCACGTCGAAGGCCTCGGACGTCGGCGGTTTGCGCAGGACGAGCTCGTACACCCCCTTGCCGACGCCGGGCAGCGGGCCGACGTCGCGGGCGCCTGGTCCGGCCTGCTCGCCGAGGGCCGAGGACACCTCCTCGTCCCGGAGCGAGGAGAGACGCAGCATCGCGTTGTACAGCGAACTGAGCAGGAAGCCGGGCCGGCCCAAGGCGAACGCCCACCCCATCAGGTACTCGGCTTCGTCGAACAGCCCGCGGTAGAGCAACGCGAGGGCGGCCACGTAGCTCTGGGTGACGAGGCTGAACTGGTCGACTGTCTGCAGGGCCACCTGACGACGCTCGAGGGAATAGACGAGCGCTTCGTCGAACTTCCCGGCGGCGAAGAGGGCCATCCCGCGGATGAACGGCTCGAAACGAGGGAGCGTGTCGAAGCCGGCGGCGGCGTCCACGGCGGCGACCGCCGCGTCCGGGTTGAACCTGTAGAGCTCGATGAGGCCCTTCACGATCGCGCTCAGGCCGCTCGTAGGCTGACGGCTCGTCAGCTTGGCGAAGAACTCGTCAACGTCCGCGGGCACCCCATTGAGGTTCGACTCGATGAGGACGGCGAACGCGCGGGCCTCGGCCTCCCACGCCGGCTCCTTCGATGCGAAGTCCTCGAGCAGCGCATAGGCGGCGTCAGCATCGCCGTCGTTCGTCAACCACATCGCCTTGGTGATGGTGAAGAAGAGGCGGTCGCCTGGGTCGCCGCGGCGGGTGTCCGTCCCGCTGAAGACCTCGCAGACCCGGTTCTCGTCGATCGGCGCACCCCAATAGACCCGCAGGAAGGCGACGGCGTTGGAGAGGCTGGGGTCGGTCTCCCACGCCCGGTAATGGACGCGCTCGAAGAACTCGAGCCGCTTGTGGAAGTGCCGCACGGTGGCGGCATGGCTGCCCGCGAGCTCGGAGCGCAGGGCGCCGAGCGCGGCCCGGACGGGATCCTCGGCCTCCGACGCGTCGACGACTTCGTACGACGGCGACATGAAGCTCTCGCTCAGGGCGCTGCGGAGGATCTTGCGGGACTTGAGGACGTGCCCCGTGAGGTAGTCCTCGACGACGGGCGGGAAGACGGATGCGAGCAGCTCGCCCTCCGGGCCCGCCACGGCGGAGACGAGACCGCGATGCTCGAGCCGGTCGAGGACGTCGGTTCCGATCGTGTCGACGAGCCGCTCGACCGGACTGGGGCCGTGGAGCGAGAGCACGGCGAGGGCTTTGAACTCCTCCGAGCCCAGGCCGTGGAGCATGCCCTCGATGGTCGCGTGCAGATGCTCGTTCATGAGGGTGTTCCCGCTCAGGGCCCACCTGCCCTCCCGGAGGACCAGACGCTCGCTCAGCTTCGCCGTCTCGATGATGCGCACGGCAAGCCGCAGATTGCCCCCGGATTTGGCGAGGATCCGCGCGGAGACCGTCACATCGGCCGGGGCGCCCAGCCTCTCCATAATCAGCGCGTTGACCTGCTCGTAGCGGAGCGGGGGGATGGCCACCGTCACCTCAGGCCAGCGGCCGAGCGCGACTGCAGGTGCCTTGGACTCGAACGGGACGTCGCTCGCGGTGACGATGAGTGGGACCTCGGTGCGCTTCTGCACCACGTCGATCACGGCAAGGGAATCGCGATCGAGGTTGTCGATGTCATCGACAACCAGGAGCCGCGTGCCTGAGCGCGAGAGCTGCTCCGCGAGCAAGTCCGAGATGCCCATGATCCCCACCGTGCGGGTCCTGATGTCGAGCCCCATCGACAGGATCCCGGAGAAGGGCACCGCCGCGAGCGAGGGAATCGCGAAGATGCTGTACACCCTCGTTCCCTGCTCCTCCAGATGCTCGACGAGCTGCTTCACGACTGACGTTCTGCCGCTGCCCCGGGAACCGACGATCCGGACACCACGGCCCTGCGCGACGTGCCGCAGGACGCGGTCGACCACATGATCAAACAACCTCTTCAGACCTTTCTCATTGCCTGACCCCAGGCGGTTCCGGGCAGCCGAGCCGTCGAGGCCGTCATGACGATGTCGGGGAGGACGCACTGCGACGTCGCGCTCGAGACTGGGGAAGGGAAGAAACCACGCCGGCCACGCTTCCGTTCAGGGCGAAACTCCATTCCCTTGAAGAAAGCGCGGCACACAGCTTCGGGATGAGCGTACGAGGGCAGGCCCGTGTCTCAGTGGTGGACCGCGTCGGTCTCCGTGGAAACGGTGACGCCACCCTCCGTGCCGGATCATCTCCATTGAGACCCCGCTTTTCCTTCCTGATACCGCTCTATCAGCTCATTTGAGCGGTATGAGCCCCTATCATGACGCGAAATCGCCTCCCGGAGGCGCAAGAGGCCCACCACGGTGCCCTCCGTGGTGACGACCCCTAATCTCCGCGTTGGGCCACGGGGGCACCTCAGTGGTCGGCATCACGGGCGCCGCACAAGTTCACTTTTCTCGCGTAGCATGCCTCATGCCGGCCACCGCCGGACCCGCCATCTGCCCTTCAGCGTCGCGAACCGGAGAACCATGAAGCTGCGCCTCTTCCCCCAGGAGACCGCCGCACTCGAGCTTCTCGCCAAGATGGCTCAGCAGTCGGTCTCGGCGGCGCAGGTCCTCTCCGAGATGTTCGGAGCCCGACGGCAGGATCACCAGCGGATCTTCGACGAGCTCATGAACCACGAGCGCCAGACGACCGAGCTCCAACGCGCACTCCTGACGCAGCTGCGCACGAGCTTCGTGAACCCGCTTCCCCGCGAGGACCTGCTCGATCTCTCCGAGGGACTCGTGATGGGCATGGAGCAGCTCGTTGCCGTGGGCGAGGTTGTGGTGCTCAACCGCCTCGACCGGATCGCCCGGGAAGCTTCTGACCAGCTCGAGATCGTCAACCGACAGGCGGAGCTCACCGTCACTGCGATGCGGAGCCTCGGCCGGCTCGACGACCTCGAGGACTACTGGATCGAGACCACCCGCCTCGCGAAGCGCGCCAATCACACCCACCGGGTCTGGAGCGCCGACTCGATGCGCGAGCTCTCGATCGGCCACTATGCCCGCAACGCAGAAATGGCGCGTGCTCTCCTGAGCGCCGCGCAGGCCTTCAGGGACATCGCCACGAACGTTGGCCGGATCATCGTCAAGGAATCCTGACGTGGCCGAAGGAACCGTGCCGTGACGATTGCCCTCAGCGTCGCGGTCGTTGTCGTGACGTCCGTCTTCGGCTTCCTCAACGGCTTCCGCGACGCCTCGAACGCCGTGGGACTCACGGTCCGGACCCGCGCGCTCACGCCGAGCATCGCCGTCGTGCTCGCCTCGTTCTTCAACGTCATCGGCGCACTCGCGAGCGCGTGGCTCCTGAACTACTTCGGCGGCAGCTGGCTCAAGACGCCCGACGGCGGGCGCGGCCTTGTCCTGCTCCTCGCCGGCGTGGCGGCCGGGAGCCTCTGGAACGTCTACCTGTGGTGGCGCGGCTATCCGTCGTCGTCGACGCACGCGCTCGTGGGTGGAATCGCCGGGGGCAGCATCGCGGAGCTCCTCACAGGGCACGCCCCGCAGGCCGGGGTCGCTGACGTGCTGTGGCTGCAGGTGTGGCTTCCGCTCATCCTGTCGCCGCTCCTCGCCTTCGGCGCGGCGTTCTTCCTCACGAGCCTCGTGACCTGGATTGCGCGGTATCGCCAGCCGAGCGAGGCCCACGCCGCGCTCCGCGCGTCCCAGTCCGTGGGAACGGCCGCCGTCGCGTTCGGCCACGGCCTCCAGGATGGGCAGCGCATCATCGCCGTCCTGGTCCTCGCGACCGTCGGTTCGGGTGCCGACTGGTCGGCTGTGCCCCCGTGGATCGTCGGGATCGCCGCGGCGGCTCTCGGATTGGGGACGCTCGCCGGCGGCTGGCGGATCACCTACACGCTCAGCCACCGGCTCGTGCGGACCGATCCGCTGCGAGGCTTCGTCTCGCAGGCCGTCACCACGGTCATGCTGTTCTTCGGGGCGCTGTGGCTGCACTGGCCGCTCTCGACGACGCACACCGTCACCGCCTCCATCCTCGGCGCGGGAAGCAACCAGGACTTCGCGGCGGTCAAGGGGAACCTCCTGGCCCGGCTCGTGGCGTTCTGGGTCGCCACCCCTCTGGCCACGGCCCTCCTCGGGCTCATCCTCGGCCTAGCGCTGGACCCCCTCGCCCGGTACTGAGCCACCGGCACGAGCCCGGCACGAGATTCCCTAGCAGCTCACCCGAAGCGGCCGGAGACGTAATCCTCCGTGGCCTTGACCTTGGGGTTGTTGAAGATCTCCGTGGTGGCCGCGTACTCGATGAGCTTGCCCGGCTTGCCCGTGCCCGCGATGTTGAAGAAGGCGGTCTTGTCCGAGACGCGGGCGGCCTGCTGCATGTTGTGGGTCACGATCACGACGGTGTAGTTCGCCTTGAGCTCCTCGATGAGGTCCTCGATCGCGAGGGTCGAGATCGGGTCGAGGGCCGAGCACGGCTCGTCCATGAGGATCACGTCCGGCTTCACGGCGATGGCGCGCGCGATGCAGAGCCGTTGCTGCTGACCGCCGGAGAGCCCGGAACCGGGCTTGTCGAGCCGGTCCTTGACCTCGTTCCAGAGGTTGGCGCCGCGGAGCGAGGACTCGACTAGCCCTTCCGCGTCGCTCTTCGAGATGCGCTTGCCGTTGAGCTTGACACCGGCCAGCACGTTGTCGCGGATGGACATCGTGGGGAACGGGTTGGGCCGCTGGAAGACCATGCCCACGTGAGTGCGCACCGCCACCGGGTCGACGCCCGAGCCGTAGAGGTCGTCGCCGTCGAGCAGCACCTCGCCCTCGACGCGCGCGCCGGGGAGCACCTCGTGCATCCGGTTGAGGGTGCGGAGGAAGGTGGACTTGCCGCAGCCCGACGGGCCGATGAAGGCCGTGACGGAGCGGGCGGCGATGTTGATGTTGACGCCCTCGACGGCCAGGAAGTTGCCGTAGTAGACGTTCAGGTCCTTGACGTCGATTCGCTTGGACATGCTTTCCTTCGATTCAGTGCGGTCTGGAATGCGCTGGCGCAGGGCTCGGTCAGCGTCCGGTCTTCGGCGCGAAGAACCGGGCCACGAGGCGTGCGACGAGGTTGAGGATCATGACGCAGATGATGAGCACCAGCGCGGCGCCCCACGCACGCTGAAGGCTCGGATCCGGATTCGAGGGCGAGGTCGGGTTGAGGATCTGCGTGTAGATGAACGTGGGCAGCGACGACATCCAGTCCGCGAAGACGTTGGTATTGATCTTCGTCGCGAAACCGGCCGTGACCAGGATCGGTGCCGTCTCGCCGATGACTCGGGCAATCGCAAGGGTGACGCCCGAGGCGATGCCGGAGATCGCCGTCGGAATCACCACCTTGAGGATGGTGCGCCACTTGCGCACGCCCAGCGCGTACGAGGCCTCGCGGAGCTCATTCGGGACGATCCGAAGCATCTCCTCGCTCGAGCGCACCACCACCGGGATCATCAGCACGGAGAGCGCGACGGCGGCCACGAACCCGGTCTTGGTGCCCGGGCCGAAGATCGTGGCGAACAGGGCGGCGGCGAAGAGGCCGGCGACGATCGACGGGATGCCGGTCATCACGTCCACAAAGAACGTGATGCCCCGCGAGAGCCGGTTCCCGTTGCCGTACTCGACGAGGTAGACCGAGGTGAGCAGGCCGATCGGGACCGAGATGATCGTGGCCCAAAGAGTGATGAGCAGGGTACCCAGGAGCGAGTGGTAGATGCCGCCGAGGACCTTCGTGCCGTCGCTGGCGGACTCGTTGTCCTGGATGCCGCTCACGCCGTTCATGGAGGTGGTGAGGAAGCCGGGCGTCGCGAGGCCCTTGGTGCCCTCGACGAGCACGGTCCAGATGACCGAGATGAGAGGCAGGAGGGCCACGAGGAAGGCGCCGACCACGAGGCACGTGGCGAGCTTGTCCTTCGCTTTGCGGGAGCCTTCGACAACGCCGCTCCACGCGACGTAGACGGCCGTGAACACGATCGCGGCGAAGACGCCCCACCCGAAGGGGTTGAATCCCACGAGCGTGGAGAGCGCGGCGCCGAGGACGAGGCCCACGACGACGGCGGCCCAGATCGCGTAGCGGGGCAGGCGATTCCGGGTCAGGGCAGAACGGCGGGCAGTGGTCGTGATGGAGGCCATGTCAGTTCGCTCCCGAGAATTCCTTGTGGCGGCTGATGACCCAGCGGGCGACGACGTTGACCACGAGGGTGATGACGAAGAGGACGAGGCCGGCGGCGATGAGCGTGCTGAGGCTCAGGCCGCTCGCCTCGGGGAAGTTGAGGGCGATCTCCGCCGCGATCGTCTGGTTGCCGGACTTGATGAGGCTCGCGAGGAGCGGGCCCGAGGAGAGCACCAGGGCCACGGCCATCGTCTCGCCGAGCGCGCGGCCGAGACCGAGCATGACGGCGCTGATCACGCCGGGCCGGGCGAACGGGAACACGGCCATCTTGACCATCTCCCACCGGGTCGCACCGAGGGCCAGGGCGGCCTCCTCGTGGAGCTTGGGCGTCTGGAGGAAGATCTCGCGGGAGATCGACGTGATGATCGGGATGATCATCACGGCCAGCACGACGGAGGCCGTCATGATCGTCTTGCCGGTCGCCGATGGCGGCCCCGCGAAGATCGGGATCCAGCCGAGGGTCGAGGAAAGCCAGTTGTAGCCGGGAACGAGCGCCGGGGCGAGGAAGGAGATGCCCCACGCGCCGAAGACGACCGAGGGGATTGCCGCGAGCAGGTCGATCACGTAGCCGAGGATCTGGGCAATCTCCCGGGGGGCGTAGTGCGAGATGAAGAGCGCCACGCCGATGGAGATCGGGGTAGCGATGACCAGGGCGATGACGGCCGCGATCACCGTTCCGATGACGAGCGGCAGGATGTAGGCCCAGAAGCCCTTCCCGCCAGCGATCTGATCCTGCGGCGCCACGAGCGCGGGGAGGGCCTGCGCGATGAGGAAGACCGCGACGGCGAAGAGGACCACGAGGATGATGGCGCCTGCCGCGAGCGCAGCCCCCGAGAAGATCTTGTCTCCCCCGGCGCCCTCACGCGCAGACAGTGGGCGCGGCCCTTCGGCCTGCTCCGGGGTCTTGGTCTGGGTCGTGGTCACATCAGGTCCCTTGGATGTTGCAGGGGTCATTTCGCCAGCGGTTCTCGTCATCTTGACACGTCCTCTCGCACCCAGCGCAAGGCCCGCCCCAGCCGGTTGCGGTCGGGGCGGGCTTGCGCTGGAGACCTCTTGACTAGGACTTGACCTTGATGGAAGCGATCGCGGTCTTGGCCTTCGCGGCGAGGGCCGAGGAAAGCGGGGCGCTCTTCGCGGCGGAGGCGGCGGCCTTCTGGCCGGCGTCGGACACGACGTAGTTCTCCCACGCCTTCACGAGGTCCGCGGTGGCCTGATCCTTGTAGGCCGTGCAGACGACGTGGTACGAGACGAGGACGATCGGGTAGGCCGACGTGTCGGTCGTGGTCCGGTCGAGGTTCAGCGCGAGGTCGTTCGCGGCGCGGCCGTCGGCCGGCTTCGAGATCTCGACGGCCTTCGCGGCGCCCTCGGCGGAGAGGGCCACGAACTGGCTGCCGACCTTGATCTTGGCCTTGCCGAGGCTGCCGCCCACGGCCGAGTCATCGGCGTAGGCGAACGCACCCTGCGTGTCGGTCACGGTCTTGACGACGCCGGAGGTGCCCTTCGCGTTCTCGCCGGGGAGCGACGCCGGCCAGGTCTGGCTCGACTTGTCGGTCCAGACCGACGGGGCCGCCTTGGCAAGGTACTCGGTGAAGTTCTGGGTGGTGCCCGAGTCGTCGGAGCGGTGCACCGGCGTGATCTTGAGATCCGGGAGGTTGGCACCCGAGTTGTCGGCGGCGATGGCCGGGTCGTTCCACTTGGAGATCTGGCCGCGGAAGATCTTGGCGATCGTGTCGGCCGAGAGGTTCAGGGACGTGACGCCCGGCAGGTTGAAGGTCACGGCGATCGGGGAGATGTACACCGGGATGTCGAGGGCGCCGTCCGGGCCGCATACGGCCTTCGCCGAGTTGAGCTCATCGGTCGTCATCGCCGCGTCGGAGCCGGCGAACTGGCTCGCGCCCGAGATGAACGTCTTGCGGCCCGCGCCCGAGCCGTCCGGCGAGTACTGGACGGTGACGCCCGAGTTCGCCTGGGTGAAGCCCTGCTTCCACGCGTCGACCGCGGCGGACTGTGCGCTCGAGCCCGTGCCGGTCAGAGTCCCGGTGACCTTCGGGCCCGACGGCGTCGAGCTGGCGCTGCTGCCGGTGGCATTGTCGGAACCGCACGCCGACAGGGCAAGCGCGCCTGCGGCAACGACGGCGACGGCCGAAAGACGGCCGAAACGGATAGCCTTCACGAAATGACCCCTTCCAGGGTGGTTTCAGGTGCGCCGTGCGAAGGGCGCGTCCGAACGGGTGCGTACGAGTCGTACTGATTCGAAGCTAGGTTCCTCAGGTAAAGAGATTCCGCGCCGTCGGTTAACGGAAGATGAACGGGCGGCGGAGTTGGGGTGACAACCGGCGCGGGAGTCTTGCACATCACACGGCCCTCTGAGTAAAGGGCGCTGCCGACCTCCCTAGACTGCCTCTATGCAGCGGCTCGAGCATGTGGAACACGTCCTCCGTGACCGGACGAGGGCCGGTTGGGCGCGTACTCGGGCCTCAGCCCTCCCGGCGCTCCTCATGACCGTCGGCGCCGTGCTCGCCTACCTGATCGCGCAGTACCTGCTCGGGCATGTGGGACCCATCTTCGCGGCGACTTCGGCGCTCATCGCCCTCGGCTTCGGCCGCGATCTGACGGTGCGGAAGGTTCTCGAGGTATCGGTCGGCTGCACTCTGGGCATCGCCCTCGGCGACCTGGTGGTGACCTTCGCCGGGGCTGGGATCTGGCAGGCCGGCTTCGCGCTCATCGTCTCGCTCCTGCTTGCCCGCTTCCTCGACCGCGGGGTGATCTTCGCTACCCAGCTCGGCATCCAATCGCTCTTCGTCGTCCTGCTCCCCACACCAGTCGGCGGCCCGTTCACGCGAAGTCTGGATGCCATCGTGGGCGGTCTGGTCTCGCTGCTCATCACCGCGCTCGTCCCCCGCGATCCGCGGGTACAGCCACGGCACGACCTCCAGCAGCTCGTCGGTGCGTTCTCCGAGATGCTGCGTGAATGCTCCGTGGCACTCAAGGACAGCGACTCGACTCGGGCATGGCACGCGCTCGTCCGCGGCCGCGGCTCCCAAGGGCTGGTGGACACGATCCGCAGCACGCTCAAGACCTCTGGCGAGGTCGCCCGGCTCGCCCCCGCGTATCGGCGGTACCGGGGCGAAATCGAGAGCTTCGCGCAGGCCGTCGAGTACCTCGACCTCGCCCTGCGCAACGGGCGCGTCGTCGCGAGACGCCTCACGAGCGCGATCAACAACGCCGCACTCTCAAGCGCCGCGTCGGAGGGCATCGCCGACCTCCTCGAGGACACCGCGGAGGCGCTCGATCTCGTGGCTGCAGGCCTTTCCACATGGGACCGCGCAGAACGCCGCGCGAACCTCCGCTCCGCAGGCCTCATGCTCGAGGACATCGCCGCCCGCGCCCACCCGCGCAAACTCCATGTCGAGCGGCTCGAGGGCGAGGCCCTGGTGATCCTCATCCGCCCCATGCTGGTGGACCTCCTCGAGGCCACCGGCTACGAGCACAACGATGCGATAGCGCTCCTGCCGGACCTGTGACGCCTGCCGGACTTGTGACGCCCAAGAATGTCGGAGGCCGCGGCTAGCCTTGGGCACATGGCTTCGAAGACTTCCGCCCGATCCTCCCGCGCCGCCGCCTACCGCTGTGCCGAATGCGGGTGGACCACGGCGAAGTGGGTGGGCCGGTGCGGCGAATGCCAGTCGTGGGGAACCGTCGAGGAGGCCGGCGTCACCGTAGCGCGGACGACGGCGGCCACGAGCGTCCGCGAGCCGGCTCGCCAGATTGCGGAGGTCGATGCGACCGAGGCGGCCTTCCTGCCGACTGGCGTGAGCGAGCTCGACCGAGTGCTCGGCGGCGGGCTCGTGCCGGGCGCGGTCATCCTCCTTGCGGGGGAGCCCGGCGTGGGCAAGTCGACGCTCCTGCTCGACGTTGCCGCCAAGGTCGCCGCCACGGGAAGCACCCCCGGCGGGGTCCTCTACGTGACGGGCGAGGAGTCCGCCGCCCAGGTGAAGCTCCGTGCCGAGCGGATCAACGCCGTCGCCCCCGGGCTGTATCTCTCGGCGGAGACGGACCTCGCCCAGGCCCTCGGCCAGGTCGAGAAGCTGGAGCCGCGCCTCCTCGTCGTCGACTCCGTCCAGACCCTCTCGAGCGCGGAAGTCGAGGGAAGTGCAGGCGGCGTCTCGCAGGTCCGCGAGGTCGCGGCGTCGATCATCGCAGCGGCCAAGCGCCGGAACATGACCACCCTCCTTGTGGGCCACGTGACGAAGGACGGATCGATCGCGGGCCCGCGCCTGCTCGAGCACCTCGTGGACGTCGTCTGCCAGTTCGAGGGCGAAAGGCACTCGCGGCTGCGTCTGATCCGCGCTGTGAAGAACCGCTACGGGCCCACGGACGAGGTCGGCTGCTTCGACTTGGGCGAAGAGGGGATCTCGAGCGTCACCGATCCTTCGGGGCTGTTCGTCTCGCGGACGAAGGAGCCCGTGTCCGGAACGTGCATCACCGTGACGCTCGAGGGCCGCAGGCCGCTGCTCGCGGAAGTGCAGTCGCTCCTTGCCGAGAGCGCAAACGGACAGCCTCGGCGGGCCACGAGCGGGCTCGATTCGTCCCGCGTCGCCATGCTGCTCGCGGTCCTCCAACAACGGGCGGGCTGCATCCTGCACAAGGACGACAGCTACGTCGCCACCGTTGGCGGCGTCAAGCTCAGCGAGCCCGCGACCGACCTCGCGGTCGCCCTCGCCGTTGCCTCGGCAAAGACGCGACAAGCACTTCCGCAGCGGCTCATCGCGTTCGGGGAGGTCGGCCTCGCGGGCGAGGTGCGCCCCGTGCCGGGCATCAATCGCCGCATTCAGGAGGCCCACCGGCTCGGCTTCACCCACGCCGTGGTCCCGGCAAGCCCCAATGGCCCGGGCGAGATTCCCCCCGGATTCTCCGTTCGTGAGGTGGGTCACGTGGCCGAGGCACTCGGCCTCCTCATCACGCCATCCTGAGGCCGAATCGTTGCCATTTTCCGGCACGTACGCGTCCGCACGCGCATATACCATGGGACTCAGTGCCCACGTGGGTGCCTTTGCTGTGCCGCGAAAGGGAACGTCATATGGCTCGGAGTCCCGAGGAAGTGCTCGCCGACACCTTGGGTCGGGTTGCACCGGGAACCGGCCTCCGTGACGGGCTCGAACGCATCCTCCGCGGCCGCACCGGCGCTCTGATTGTCCTCGGCTTCGACCGCACCGTCGAGTCCCTCTGCTCGGGCGGCTTCGAAATCGGCATCGAGTTCTCTCCGACTCGCCTGCGCGAGCTCGCGAAGATGGACGGTGCCATCGTCATGGACCGCGAGGCGAAGACCATCATCCGGGCGGCCGTGCACCTGGTGCCGGATTCGACCATCCCCACCTCCGAATCCGGGACCCGTCACCGCACCGCAGAACGTGTCGCTATCCAGACCAGCCTCCCCGTCATCTCGGTAAGCCAGTCCATGCAGATCATCGCCCTGTACGTGGGCGGACTGAGGTTCGTCCTCGAAGGCTCGGAGAAGGTGCTCGCCCGCGCGAATCAGGCGCTCGCCACCCTCGAACGCTACCGGGCCCGGCTCGATCAGGTGACCAACTCCCTCTCCGCCCTGGAGATCGAGGCCATGGTCACCGTGCGGGACGTCGCGCAGACCCTGCAGCGCCAGGAGATGGTCCGCCGCATCTCGGAGGAGATCAGCCAGTACGTGCTCGAACTCGGAGAGGACGGCCGCCTGCTCTCGCTCCAGCTCGAGGAACTCACCGTGGGGCGCGGACCAGGCAGCGACGTCGTCATCCGCGACTACGCGGGCGAGGACGCGACGCCCGAGACCATCGAAGCGGCAGTCCAGGCCCTCGCAGACCTTTCGGCCACCGACCTCATCGACCTCAACCGCGTGGCCGCGATCCTCGGCTACGCGGGGGGCGAAGCGACGCTCGACGCCGTCGTCGAACCCCGCGGCTACCGCCTCATCTCAGGCCTCAAGCCCGTTCCCAGAGCAGTGGCCGAGCGGCTCGTGGACCACTTCGGAGGCCTCCAGAACCTCATGGCCGCGACGATCGAGGACCTCATGACGGTCGACGGCATCGGGGAGCAGCGTGCCCGGACGGTGCGCGAGGGCCTCAGCCGCATGGCCGAGGCGAGCCTCCTGGACCGCTTCCTCTGACCTCGCTGTGCAGGCCCGCGGGCGTCACTGGAGCGTGAACACGGCCTTCGGGCTCTGGAGCGATCCGAGCGACGCCGTCAGCACGTAAGTGCCGGGAAGCGGCTTGACGGTGATGGCCTTGCAGCCCTCCGTCGACCGGGTACGCGACCATGGGAGGTTCGCGGTCTCGGTGGCCCCAGGCGCGATGGTCTTCACGAGATCCTCGGCCCCGTCCTGGCAGTCCTTCGAGTCGTAGATCCGGTCCGCGCCGCTGACGATCAGATACTCCATCTGGCTCGTGCCCACATTGACGGGGCACGGAATCGGGTTCTGGTTGGTGACCTTGAGGGTCAGCACGGGATTCTCCGTCGGCGCATAGACCTGCTTATCCGTGGACGCTGCCACGGCGATCTTGGCGGGATCGCACGTCGGAGTCGGGGAGACGGTCGGGGACGCCGTCGGAGCGGCGGCCGGGGCAGTTGTCTGAGCTGCCGTCGGCGTCGCCGCCGGAGCCGAGGGGGAAGCCGACAGCGAGGGTGCAACGGTCGCGAGCGGCCCCGGATCGACGGCGGCGCGCGTTGCCGAAGCGTGCCCGAGCCCTCGCGCGAGGGTCCAGCCGCCAACCCCGAGGACGCCGAGCACCAGGACAAGGAGGGCCGCGGCGACGAGGCGACGGCGCCGGTAGACGGCTTGGCTTTGTCGCTGTGGAACGGGTCGTCGCGGCGTCGGCATGCTTCAAGGCTAGGAAACCTTGCCGCCAAGACCGGGTCGGCGCGCCGCCGCGGCTACAGTGGAATGGCCCTGATTACGCAAGGGCCGCGATCCCGCAAACGCGATCCCGCAAAGGAGGAGCCCTGACCGCCGTCGCCGAGCCAGCCCTCAGCCCTGCCGTGCTCGAAGGGCTGCACACGACCATCGTGGAGTGGTTCGCCGACGAGGCGCGCAACCTCCCGTGGCGCGACCCTGAATGCAGCCCCTGGGGAATCCTCGTCAGCGAGGTGATGCTCCAGCAGACTCCGGTGGTGCGGGTCCTCCCCGTCTGGCGCGAGTGGATGGAGCGCTGGCCTCAGCCGGCTGATCTCGCGGCGGAGCCGGCAGGCGAGGCCGTCCGGGCGTGGGGCCGTCTGGGCTATCCACGGCGTGCGCTGCGCCTCCATGCGGCCGCGACAGTCATCGCCCACGAGCACGGCGGCGTTCTGCCGGACACCGAGGCCGGCCTCCTCAGTCTTCCCGGCGTTGGCGGCTACACGGCCGCCGCCGTGGCCGCGTTTGCGTTCGGCCGCCGGGCCGCCGTCGTCGACACGAACATCCGCCGCGTGCACGCGCGCCTCGTACGTGGCGAGGCGCTCCCCTCGCCGGCGCTCACAGCGGCCGAGCGCAGGCTCGCCGAGGAACTGCTCCCGGACGACGACGGCGCAGGTCGCCTTTCCGCGTCGGTGCGCTGGAACGCGGGGGTCATGGAGCTGGGAGCGGTCGTCTGCACGGCTCGCTCTCCGAAGTGTGCCGCGTGCCCGGTGGCGCGTGACTGCGCGTGGCGAGCGGCGGGCGAGCCGCCGCCGTCGTATGTCCCCAAGGGCCAGGCGTGGCACGGCTCGGACCGGCAGGTGCGGGGCGCGGTCATGGCCGTCCTCAGGGCAGCCTCGCGGCCCGTGCCGCGCCCCCTCTTCGACGCGCCGGCGCTCCCGGCGGCCGGGGGCGAGGGTCCGATCGCCGCAGCGCTCACGCGGCTTCATGCCCTCGGGCCCGATCCCGAACGGCTCGAGCGCTGCATCGCCGGACTCGTCGCCGACGGGTTGGCGGCCGAAAGAGACGGCGGACTCGTCCTGCCGTAGCCTTTCGTCATGAGCGGGCCCCACGCCCTCCGGGCGCCCTTCGCCGCACTGGCCGCTGCACTGGTCGCGCTGCCCCTCGCCGCCTGCGTCCCCGGGCCCGTCGCCTGCCCCGCGATCGCGGCGGCACCCGTGGTCACCATCCACATCACGCCGCAGCGTGCGGCCACCCTGAAGCCCGGCACCCTCTCGGGTCAGGCCTGCCAAGACGGCCTCTGCAGCGGCGGCCAGCTGGACGTCATGGACGATTCCGGGCCTTCGGCGGGCCCGGGCTGGAAGCGGGCGTCCATCCTCATGCGGTCCCTCACCGAAAGCCCGATCGACCTCACGCTGACCGGGACCGATGCCTCAGGCGAGCCGATCGGAACCCAGCAGGCGAGGTTCACCCCGAGGGTCGAGCATCCGTGGGGACCCCAGTGCCCCAGCACGCTGATCGCCGAGGTCACGTTCGACGTCGGCAGCCTGCGGACCGCTACTCCCTCGCCCGCCCAGCGAGCCACTTGATCATGCGGGTGTTGCCCAGGGTGTTGGGCTTGACGCGCGCCAAGTCGAGGAACTCGGCAACGCCTTCATCGGAGGACCGCAGGAGCTCCGAGTACACCTCGGGGTCGACGGCCGACTGGTCAGCCATGACCTCGAACCCATGGCGCTCGAAGAAGCCAACCTCGAAGGTGAGACAGAAGACGCGCTGGACGCCGACGTCGACCGCGTCCCGGAGCAGCTGCTCCACCAGCGCATGCCCCACGCCCCTCCCCCGCCAGTCGTCCGCGGCGGCGAGCGTGCGCACCTCGGCGAGGTCTTCCCACATCACGTGCAGGGCGCCGCAGCCGATGAGCTCGCCCTCGGGCGTCTCGGCGACGCGGAACTCCTGAATCGCCTCGTAATAGGCCACCGACTCCTTGGAAATGAGGATCCGGCGCTCGGCAAGGGGCGCAACGAGACGCCTGATCGCCGCCACATCGCTGGTCCGCGCGCGTCGAAGCCGGAAAGCCTGTGCGGCGGCGGACTCGGTGACGGGTTGCGCGGCAGTCATGGAGCCATCCTAGGTGCCGGGCTGAGGCCTTCGCCGGTCCGGCCCCGGCTGAGGCCCCAGCTCCCGGGAGTAATAGAGCTGCGGCTCTGGCTGCCCAGGATCTCGATTCCTGTAGCCGTGGTGCTCGTAGAAGCGCCGGGCATCGACGTCCTCGCCGTCGACGTTGATCTCCACGAGCTCCGCACCCCGCTCGCCGACGTGGTCTTCGACCGCCTCGAGGAGGAGCGAACCGAGGCCTTCGCCCCGGCTGCCCGGCACAACATACAGCTCGTCCAGGAGCGCTACCGGGCCCTCGTACCAGACGTTGGGCCGGAGCGTCACGAGCGCGACGCCGACCGCCGGCTCCCCGACGAGGAGCGCCAGAGTGTCCTCCCGCTCCAGAAGCGCCGTAAGACGTTCGGCAAGAACTCGGATCCCGGGCGTGGGCGTGGCGAACTCCTGATTGAAGGCGTCGAGCAGCTCGGCGACGACGATGGCCTCGCCCGGCGTGGCGAGCCGCGGAACGTCCATGGCTTCCTACAACCCCAATTCCTCCGGCAGCTCCCGCTTCTCCCCCAGCACATGCTCGGCGAGGAACGCGTTGACCACTCCGTACCAGACCTTCGCGTGCTGTGGCTTCAGGATCCAATGGTTCTCGTCGGGGAAGTAGAGGAAGCGGTGCGGCGTTCGGCCTTCCTCGTCTGCGGCGAGCTGGGAGGCGCTCAGGAGCTCGTACCACAGGCGGAGTCCCTCGCCGATGGGAACGCGGTAATCCTTGTCGCCGTGGATCACGAGCATGGGCGTGCGGATCTCGCCCACGGACTGGTGCGGGGAGTTCGCGTCCGCCATGGCCGCGTCCATCTCCTTCGCCCAGTAGTGGGCCATGTCCGTAGTCATGCCGAAGCCTTCGAGGGCCCAGAGGCTCGCGTGGGTCACCACGGCGCGGAACCGGTCCGTGTGGCCGGCCACCCAGTTCGCCATGTACCCGCCGAAGGAACCGCCCATGGCTGCCGTCCGCTCGGCGTCGAGGTCCGGCCGTTCGAGGGCAGCGTCCGTGAGCGCCATGAGGTCCGTGAACGGCTCGGCTCCCCATCGGCCCCAGCCCCGCTGGATGAAATCCTGGCCGTAGCCGGTGGACAGAGCGGGGTCGGGCAGCAGGACCGCGTAGCCCTGAGCGGTCATGAGCCAAGGGTTCCAGCGCCACGTCCACGCGTTCCAGGAGCCGATCGGCCCGCCGTGGATCCAAAGGAGGAGCGGACGGCGCGCCGATGCCTCCCCTTGGGACGGTGCCGACTCGCGCGGCAGCGCGAGCCACGCCCGGAGCGGAGTGCCGTCCTCGGCCGTCGCCGTGACTTCCTCGAGCCGGCCTGGGATCTCCGGCCGCTCGGCCGGGTTGAGCAGACGGGTGGTCTCCCCCGACTCGAGGTCGATCCGCACGGCCTCCGGCGGGAAGAGATACGAGCTGCGGAGCGCGTAGGCCGCGCCACCGTCAGGCGAGACGACGACGTCCGTGTAGGCGCCGTCGTCGTGCGTCACCCGGGTGACCTCGCCGCTCGCGACGTCGATGCGGAACACGGGCGAGCGGCCGCCGTCGTCCGCAGTGACCAGGAGCGCCGAGCTGTCGGGGAGCCAAGCGGCGGGGTGGGCCAACCGGTCCCAATCGGCGGCGAGCCGACGCAGCTCGCCCGACTCGAGATCGAGCAGGTGCAACTCGCTCGTGAACGACTGCGTCGGGGTCGTGTGGGGCTCGACGACGACCGCGAGCAGGCGGCCATCCGGGCTCACGGGGCCGGGGAAGAAGTCCTTCCGGTCCTCGGAGAGCAGAGTTCTGCGCGCGCCGGTGGCCACATCGACCGCAACCACCTCGTCCCGCAGGTCCGCCTTGGCGAGGGGCTTGAGGAAGCCGGCATACACGGTGCGGCCGTCCGGGCTCACGTGGGCGTCCCCGAACCGCAGGCGCGGTCCGGCGTCCGGCGTGAGATTGCGAAGCTCGAGGGCAGGCCCCTCGTCGAGGGTGGACGGCTTCCCCGGTTCCGGAGCCTCGCGGGAGGGTTCGACGGCGAACAGCCGCGGCTCGTCCGGCCCCAAGTCAGCGTCCCAGAAGCGGACCGGGTACGCCGAGTGCAGCACCGCTGAGACCTTGTTGTCCTTGCGGGCCTTGCGGCGCTTTTCGTCGTCGTCCTCATCCTTGCTGCCAGGCAGGACTGAAGCCTGGACGAACGTCGCATCCGCGGACCGAGCCGTGAGTACCGACTCCACTCCGCCGGCTCGGCTCAGGACGACACGGGCCTCGCCGCCATCGCGCGGGAGGAGCCAGAGGGCGTTGACGGGTTCCTCATCCGGTTTCTCAGGGTCGGGACGGGCCGAGGTGAAGAAGAGGTCGCCGTTCGCGGCGAAGGCTGCACCGGCCTCACCCTTCGCGCTGCGGGTGATGCGGCGGGCGGCCCGCTCCCCGGTGGGGTCCAGTTCCCAGAGTGCCGAGCCGTACTCGGTGCCCTTGCCATTCAGCGTGGCGACCGTCGTGACGAGCCGGGAGCCATCGGGGCTCAGCACGAGCCCGCTCAGTCGCGGAATGGCCACGTAATGGTCGAGGTGATGGAACGGTGTCTCGGGAGCTTCTTCGGGGCCGGACTGTGTCTGCGGCTCGTCGATCTGGACGTCGGCACTCATGGCACTGATTCAACCCGTTCTGTGGCCCAGAGCACAGAGGCGTTCACTCATGGTGAAACAGTCCTTTCAGATTTGTGGTCACTCTGGCTCGCCGAAGTTGCGCTCCACGAGCTCGCGCACCAGCCCGACGGCGGCCTCAGCCTCGGGGCCGGACGCCTCCACCACGACCTGCGACCCCTTCCGCGCCCCGAGCGCCATGAGGGCCATGACCGACTGGGCGTCGGCGCCGTTGATCGTGATCTGGGCATCGAACTGGGAGAGGCGGCCCGCGAGGACCGCGGCTGGCCGCGCGTGCAGGCCCGTGAGGTTGGTGAGCGTGAGCACTGCCGAGGCGGTGGGCTCTCCCACCTCCGGCCCCTCCTCCGCGGGAGCGCCCGGCACGGCTTCTTCTGCGGCGCGCACGACCGCATCGAGCCCGGCGCCAGACTCTGCGGCCACGGCGGCGGCCACGGAACCTTCGACGAGGGCGGCGTCGGCGACGCGAACCCGGGAGCGCTGGTCGTCGTCGAGGAACTCGAGCACGGACTCTGCCGTCATGACGGCCGACCCAAGGTCTGCGAGAATCACGACCCCCTCGCCTTGATCCGCCGCCTCGACGCCCTTCATCACCTTCTCGAAGCTCGTCCCCAGGCCGCCATCGTCCATTCCGCCCGCGGCGACGATCGGCACGGAGCGAGCCATCTGCTCGGCGAGTTCCACGACGCCCTCGGCGAGGCGGGTGCTGTGCGAGACGATGAGCAGGCCGACGGGGCTCATGTGACCTCGCCCGAGAGGATCTCGCTGACCGCTGCGGTGACCGCGGCGCGGAGGATGTACGACGTCGACACGGCCCCAGGATCGAGGTGGCCGGCGCTCCTCTCCCCGAGGTAGCTCGCGCGCCCCTTCCGCGCGACCAGGGGTTTCGTCGCCCGCGCGCCCTCCTCGGCAGCGGACGCAGCGGCCTCGAGGGCGGCTTCGCCGTCGGCAGCCCTCCCCGCCGCATCGACGGCCGGCGACCACGCATCCACCATCGTCTTGTCGCCCAGCTCGGCCTTCCCCCGCGCTACGATGCCGTCGCGGGCCGCGGCCAGAACGGCCTCGACGGCGTATCCATCGAGCGCAGTGCGGTCCCCCGCCGCAATGGAGGCCCGCAGGAAGGCCGTCCCGTACAGCGGGCCCGCCGCGCCCCCAACCTTGCTCATGAGCGTGGTCGCGGCCAGCTTGAGCGCAGCGGCCACAGACTCGCTCGGGCTCTCATCGAGCTTCGCGACGACGGCCCGGAAACCCCGGTCCATGTTCTCGCCGTGGTCGCCGTCGCCGATGGCCCGATCGAGTTCGATGAGTTCGTCGCGATGCTCGGCCAGAACGCGGGCCGCCTCCCGGAGCCAGCGATCGGCCCAGGCAGCGTCGAGGGCGGTCATGTCACAGCCCCCATCTCAGAGCCGGCGTCCGCACTGGGGCGTCCCAGAGGGCGGTGAGTTCCTCGTCGAGGCGCAGGACGGTGACGGAGCACCCCTGCATCTCGAGGGACGTGACGTAGTTGCCCACAAGGCTCCTTTCCAGGGTGATGCCGCGCTCGGCGAGCAGCTGTGCAGCCCGCCGGTAGACGATGTAGAGCTCCGAGATGGGCGTCCCGCCCATTCCGTTCACGAGCAGGAGCGCCTTCTCCCCGGAGGCGAGCCCGAGGTCCTCGAGGACAGGCGTGAGGAGGTGGTCGGTGAGGGCGTCCGCAGGCTCAAGCCCTACCCTTCGGCGCCCCGGCTCGCCGTGGATGCCGATGCCGATCTCGATCTCGTCGTCGCCGAGTTCGAAGCTCGGCTTGCCGGCATGGGGAACGGTGGACGGCGTGAGGGCCAGCCCCATCGAGCGCACGTTCTGCGCCACGCGGCGGGCCACGGACTCGACCGCGTCGAGGGAGGCTCCGCGCTCGGCCGCCGCGCCCGCGATCTTCTCGACGAGGACTGTCCCCGCGACACCGCGGCGCCCCGCCGTGTAGAGCGAGTCCTCGACGGCCACATCGTCGTTGACGAGCACGCTCCGCACGTCGAGGCCCTCCGCCTGGCAGAGCTCGGCGGCGGTTTCGAAATTGAGCACGTCGCCCGTGTAGTTCTTCACGATGTGGACGACGCCGGCCCCGCCGTCCGCCGCCTGGGTCGCCGGGACGATCTGGTCCGGCGTGGGCGAGGTGAAGACAGCCCCTGGCACCGCGGCATCCAGCATCCCCTGGCCCACGAAGCCCGCGTGCAGCGGCTCGTGCCCGCTCCCGCCACCCGAAAGGAGCCCGACCTTCCCACTGACCGCGCCGCCCCTGCGCGTCACGTAGAGCGGATCGAGATGAACCTCGACCAGGTCCGCGTGGGCCATCCCGAAGCCCTCGACGGATTCCTCGACCACGGATCTCGGGTCGTTGATGAGCTTCTTCACGCTGCGGAGCCTACCTGCCGCGTTCAGCACTTGGGTAGAACGCGGTCAGTGGGTGTCGCGGGACCTTGCGGAGTCAGTCCCTCGTCAGTCCCTCAGGAGTCCCTCGGGGTCCAAGGCGTCCTTCGCCGCAGCGCGCGCTGCGTTCACCCGGTCCGACCACGCCGACGAGGTGTCGAGCGCACCTCCGAGGAAGTTGCGCGGCGTGTGTCCGTTGCCGAAGACACGGAGGGCAGCGAGCGTCCGCTCGATCTCCGCGGGAACAAGGTGGGCGATGGGCGGAGCCATCACGCCGACCACATGGGCCGCATAGCCGAGCCCAAGGGCGGACGCCGCCCGCCCATCGTCGCTCGTCAGGGCGCCACCGAGGAGGCGGAACTCCAGCATGGGCAGCAGGCACTCGGCCTCGGGGCCCGCGAGGGCGAGAGCGGCGTCGATCGCTTCGGGCGTCAAGTCCTTGATGCCCACTCCCCCGGACGCGAACGGCATCGGGTCGACAGGGTCGTTGTAGACCCGATCGACCTCGCTGTACGGGAGCACGCCGACGCCGTCGATCAGGACGGGCGCCGATTGACGCATGGGGGCAAGTGCCCCTGGCCCGCCCTTGCCCACGTGGGCGAAGTGCACATGAACCGTGAGGCGCCCCGCAAGCTCACGCGGGACCTGCGGAAGATCAGGCGCGCGCAGGAACTTGAAGGCCGTGTTGGAGGCGTCCCGCAGCGTCGGCGCCCAGGCAGCGAACGCCCGGAGCACGGCCGACGCGTGTTCGCCGTCGAACACCAGGACGCCGCCGTAGATTTCGGACACCCGGTACAGCCGCATCGTCACTGAAGTGACTATCGCGAGGCCGCGACCCCCACCGCACAGGAGGTTGAAGAGCTCTGGCTCCCGAGTCCTGCTGACGGTGCGGGCGACGCCATCCATCGTGACGACGTCGAAGCTCACCACGCTGTCCGCGGCGAAGCCAAACGTGCGCCCCAGGACCGGCAGCCCACCGCCGAGGGTGTAGCCGACGACGCCGACGTCCGACGACGAGCCATTGAGCGGGGCGAGCCCGAACGGCGCGGCCGCATCGATGACCTGCCGCCACTTCACGCCCGCCCCCACGGTCGCAGTCCGGGCGGCAGGGTCGATCGCCACGCTCCGCAGCGCCCTCGTGCTGATCAGCAGGCCGCCTTCGACAGCCCTTTCCGCGCCGTGGCCGGTCCCCTGAACGGCGAGCGGCACGGAATTGAGCGAAGCCCAGCGGACGCCCGCGACGACGTCAACCGCATCCCGCGCGGCAAGGACGGCGTCAGGCCGGTGCTGGACGGCGACGTTGAAGGCCGCCGCCTCCTTTGCGTAGTCGGAATCCGCGGGGTCGTACACCTCGCCGCGGACGAGGTCCTCAAGGGTGATGAACTCGAGCTGAGTGGTCATGATGTCTCTCTCGGATCAGAAAGGGTGAGACCGAGAAAGACTGTACTCTTCAGTAACCGAGTTTGTCTAGCGTTTAGATTTATTAGTCGGTGGGTTCACCCGCCATCCCGTCCTTGTCCGTCGGGTCGATGCCCTCATCTCCGGCCGATCCACCCTCGCCTTCGCGGCCCCCGGCCTCCTGTCCGGCCTGAGGACCCATCTCCTCCTCCGGCGTGGGGCTCCCATAGCCGCCCTGTTCTTCGGCCCGTTCGACGTCGTTTGAACCCGTCTCGTCTGCAGCATTCCGGTCAGTCATAACGTCCCCCTTCCCGTCGGCGGACCCTCCAAACAGCAGAGCCTCCTCCAAACAGACGACGGCGGCCCCTCACCCCTGAAGGTGAGGGACCGCCGTCGTGCTCTTTGGGAAAGTGTCAGGCGCCGAGCTCTTTCGAGCCGCCACCCTTGGCCGCCGAGACGACCTCGGGGACGCGCGGACGGGGGGTGCCGGCGAAGGTGAACTTCGCGAGGTCGCCCTCGCCCTCGACATCGACGAGGACGATGTCGCCCGCGGAAATGTCCCCGAAGAGGATCTTCTCGGACAGCTGGTCCTCGATCTCGCTCTGGATCACGCGACGCAGCGGCCGCGCGCCCATCGCGGGATCGTAGCCACGCGTGGCAAGGAGAATCTTCGCCTTCTGCGTGAGCTCGATGCCCATGTCCTTGTCCTTGAGGCGCTTCTCGAGCCGCTCGATCATGAGGTCGACGATCTCGATGATCTCTTCCTGCGTCAGCTGCGGGAACACCACAACGTCATCGACGCGGTTGAGGAACTCGGGGCGGAAGTGCTGCTTGAGCTCCTCCGTCACGCGAGCCTTCATCCGCTCATAGGTGGTCTTGGTGTCCGTGCCCGACTGGAAGCCGGTCATGACGCCCTTGGAGATGTCTCGCGTCCCCAGATTGGTCGTCATGATGATGATCGTGTTCTTGAAGTCCACGACCCGGCCCTGGCTGTCCGTGAGGCGCCCGTCCTCCAGGATCTGCAGGAGCGAGTTGAAGAGGTCCGCGTGGGCCTTCTCCACCTCGTCGAACAGGACCACCGAGAACGGCCGACGGCGCACCTTCTCGGTGAGCTGGCCGCCCTCCTCGTAGCCGACGTAGCCCGGAGGGGCACCGAACAGCCGCGAGACCGTGTGCTTCTCGGAGAACTCGGACATGTCCAGCGTGATGAGCGCGTCCTCTTCGCCGAAGAGGAACTCGGCGAGGGCCTTGGCGAGCTCGGTCTTGCCGACGCCGGTCGGGCCCGCGAAGATGAACGACCCACCCGGACGCTTCGGATCCTTCAGGCCCGCACGGGTGCGGCGGATGGAGCGGGAGAGCGCCTTGATCGCGTCGTCCTGGCCGACGACCCGCTTGTGCAGCTCCTCCTCCATGTGCAGCAGGCGCGAGGACTCCTCCTCGGTCAGCTTGAACACCGGGATGCCGGTAGAGTTCGCGAGCACCTCGGCCACGAGCTCCTCGTCCACCTCGGCCACGCCGTCCATATCGCCGGACTTCCAGGCCCGCTCGCGCTCGGCGCGCTCGGCAATGAGCTTCTGCTCCTTGTCGCGCAACGCCGCGGCGCCCTCGAAGTCCTGCGCGTCAATCGCGGACTCCTTTTCGAGCTTGAGCCCGGCGATGCGCTCGTCGAGCGCCTTGAGCTCCGGCGGGGCCGTCATCCGGCGGATGCGCAGGCGCGCGCCCGCCTCGTCGATGAGGTCGATCGCCTTGTCCGGGAGGAAGCGGTCGCTGATGTACCGCTCGGACAGGTTTGCTGCCGCCGCGAGAGCGCTGTCCGTGATCGTCACCCGGTGGTGGGCCTCGTAGCGGTCGCGGAGGCCCTTGAGGATCTCGATGGTGAGCGCAACGGTCGGCTCGGCGACCTGGATCGGCTGGAAGCGCCGCTCGAGCGCAGCATCCTTCTCGATGTGCTTGCGGTACTCGTCAAGCGTCGTGGCGCCGATCGTCTGGAGCTCCCCGCGGGCCAGCATCGGCTTGAGGATGCTCGCCGCGTCGATCGCGCCCTCGGCGGCACCCGCACCGACGAGGGTGTGGATCTCGTCGATGAAGAGGATGATGTCGCCGCGCGTGCGGATCTCCTTGAGGACCTTCTTGAGGCGCTCTTCGAAGTCGCCGCGGTAGCGGGAGCCAGCCACGAGGGAGCCGAGGTCAAGCGTGTAGAGCTGCTTGTCCTTGATGGTCTCCGGGACGTCGCCGCGAACGATCGCCTGCGCGAGACCCTCGACGACGGCGGTCTTGCCGACGCCGGGCTCGCCGATGAGCACGGGGTTGTTCTTGGTGCGCCGCGAGAGGACCTGCATGACGCGTTCCATCTCATGCTCGCGCCCGATCACGGGATCGAGCTTGTTCTCGCGCGCCGCCTGGGTCAGGTTGCGGCCGAACTGGTCGAGGACCACGGAACCGGCCGGGCTGCCCTCGGGCTGGCCGGAACCGGTGCCCGCCGACGCCGTCTCCTTGCCCTGGTACCCGGAAAGCAGCTGGATGACCTGCTGGCGCACGCGGTTGAGGTCCGCGCCCAGCTTGACGAGCACCTGAGCGGCAACGCCCTCGCCCTCGCGGATGAGGCCGAGGAGGATGTGCTCGGTGCCGATGTAGTTGTGGCCGAGCTGGAGCGCTTCGCGCAGGGACAGCTCGAGCACCTTCTTGGCACGTGGTGTGAAGGGAATGTGGCCGGACGGAGCTTGCTGCCCCTGGCCGATAATCTCCTGCACCTGCTCCCGCACACCGTCCAAGGAGATACCAAGGGATTCGAGGGCCTTGGCGGCCACTCCCTCCCCCTCGTGGATAAGACCCAGGAGGATGTGCTCGGTGCCGATGTAGTTGTGGTTGAGCATGCGGGCCTCTTCTTGGGCCAGCACGACCACGCGGCGGGCGCGGTCTGTGAATCTCTCGAACATCGCTCGAACTCCCCGGTGTTGCTGGTGGGTGCAGGGCTGCCGAAGACAGCACTGGCAAGTAGTTCGATGCTACGTGCCGGGGCCCCTCCGCACACGGCTGTTCGCCACGGGGTGAACCGCGTCGTCGAGGAGAGTCGGATGCCGTCGCGGTGAGTCGGATTCGGTGCGTTGGATTAACGAACGGGGACCCGGCGCCGTTCGCGCCGGGTCCCCGTGAATCTCGTGAACTGAGAGATCAGCCGTTCGCCTTGCGGTAGGCCTCCTGGATCTCGGCCTGGATCCGGCCGCGGCTGTTCACGCTGTAGCCGTTGTCCCGGGCCCACTGACGGATCTTCGCGGATTCCGAATTCCGCGAAGAACCACCGGACGTTGCGCGGGCGCGAGGCTGCTGCTGGCCGCCGCGGGAGGAGGACTTGCGGGCTGCAGAGACATAATCCTTGAGGGACTCACGGAGCTTCGAAGCATTCGCGTTCGAAAGGTCAATCTCGTAGCTCGCGCCATCGATCCCGAAGCGCACGGTCTCGTCAGCGGAACCGCCGTCGAGGTCGTCAACAAGGATGATCTTGACTTTTTGTGCCATGGGATTCTCTTCTCTGTCCGTGCTGGGGATCGGTATGTCTCTCAAGCCACTGCGTGCCGCCGGCGCAAATATACGGAATGAGCGCCCTTATCGCACTGCCATTATGCTTCGGCATCACCAGCACGTCAAAACGAATCAGGCGGCAGGGGGAGAACTTTTCCCTTCGTCCGCCGCTTGGGCATCCCTTTCGGCTTGGGCGAGCGCTTCACGCTCTGACTTGTCCGCGTTGAATATCGCCCGGATCGCGAACCAGAAAATGAGTCCGACGAGTACCGGGGGCAGCAGGACCGCTACGTAATCCATATCAGTTGGTCTCCGGCTTGAGGAGCGGGAAGAGGATGGTCTCGCGAATGCCCGCCTGAGTGAACAGCATCACCAGGCGGTCGATCCCGAGCCCGATGCCGCCCATGGGCGGCGCCCCGTATTCGAGGGCTCGCAGGAAGTCTTCGTCGAGCTGCATGGCCTCGTCGTCGCCTTCCGCGGCAAGTCGCGACTGCTCAGTGAGCCGCTCGCGCTGGATCACCGGGTCGATGAGCTCGGAGAACGCCGTGCCGCGCTCCATTCCGCCGATAATCAGGTCCCATGCCTCAATGAGCCGCGGATCGTCGCGGTGCGGGCGCGCGAGCGGCTGGGCCGAGGGCGGGTAATCGTAGACGAACGTGGGATTCAGCAGAGTCGGTTCGACGATATCGCCGAACAGCTCCACAACCGCCTTTTCCGTGGTCCACAAAGGGTCTGTCTTCACGCCGCGTTTGTCCCCGATCTCGAGGAGCCTTTCAAGCGGAGTATCAGGCGTGATCTCTTCCCCAACAGCCTCAGAGAGGCCGGGATACACGCCAAGCCAACGCCATTCGCCGTCAAGATCGATCGTTCCTTCAGGAGTCTCGATCTGACGCTTGCCCATGACATCTGCGACGTTGAGGATGATCTCCTTCATCCGCTCAGCCATCACGAATTGATCTGCGTACGCTTCATAGCATTCAAGAGTCGTAAATTCTGGGCTGTGCGTTGAATCCACGCCCTCGTTACGGAACACGCGCCCAATCTCATAGACGCGCTCGATTCCGCCCACAACGGCCCGCTTGAGATAGAGCTCAGTGGCGATTCGAAGAGTCATGTCCTGGTCGAAAGCATTGAGATGCGTCGCGAATGGGCGGGCGGCTGCACCACCGTGGATCAAATTGAGCATCGGGGTCTCGACTTCCACGTAGCCGTGGGAGTCGAGAGTGTCGCGAACGGTCTTGGTGATCTTGGCACGCGTGTACACCATCTGGCGTGCCTCGTCGCGGACCATGAGGTCCACGTAGCGCTGGCGGACGCGCGTCTCCTCGCTCAGCTCCGTGTGCAGCGTGGGGAGCGGCCGCAGCGCCTTCGAGGCCATCTTCCAGTCGTCGGCCATCACGGACAGCTCGCCTCGACGGGAGGAGATGACCTCGCCGTGGATGTAGACGTGGTCGCCGAGGTCGACGAGAGACTTCCAGTCCCCGAGGCGCTCCTCGCCGACATTCGCGAGGCTCAGCATGGCCTGGAGGCGCGTCCCGTCGCCTTCCTGGAGCGTGGCGAAACAGAGCTTGCCGGTGTTGCGCACGAACACCACGCGGCCGACGACGCCGACCACGTCTCCCGTGGCGGTGTCCGGCTCGAGCTCGGGGTACTTCGCGCGGATGTCAGCGAGCGAATGACTGCGCTCGAGCCTGACCGGATACGGTTCCTCACCGCGGGCGAGGAGCTTGCCGCGCTTCTCCATCCGCACGTGCATCTGTTCGCTGGCGTCGGCTGGCTCGATGCCGGTCTTGGTCGCCGGCTCTGCCCCTTGGGCGGTGTTCTGCGCAGTCACAGCATTCAATTCTAGGCCAGCGGCCTGTGGGCTAGGCTCATGCCCATGGCAGCCACCCAGATCCTCGGCTCTTCCGTTCAGACCCCTGACGGCGCGGTCCTCGAGCTGTTCACAGCCGCCGGCGACGGGCAGACCGAAGGCGGCGTCGTCGTCGTCCACGGCTCGATGGTGACCGCCGAACTCTACCGCGACTTCGCGCAGCGCCTCGCCGAATCCCTCCATGCCCCCGTCCACCTCTACAACCGCAGGGGCCGCGGGGCGTCGTCGGCCCAGCCCGAGGACTACTCGCTCGCCGTCGAAATCTCGGATCTGGGCGCTGTGCTCGCCCACACTGGCTCGCAGGCGGTGTTCGGCCACAATTACGGCGGGTGCATCGCGCTGCACGGCGGGCGCACGCTCGACATTGCCCAGCTCGCCGTCTACGACCCCATCATCTCGTTCAACGGCAGTTACAGCGCGGGGTGGCTCGACGACTACGAAGCCGCGCTCGCTCACGGGGACGAGGAGAAGGCCCTCGCCGTGCTGCTGCGTGGCCTCCAGACGGCCGGCCCGGTTTCCAAGCTGCCGCTGCCCATCCTGACCGTGCTCAACCGGATCGGCAGCCGGACCCAGCCGGGCAAGGTCCTCACCCGGCTACTGCCGACGGGCCCCCGCGAGATCCGGGCGGTCCTCGCCGCCGATTCCAAGGCCGCGCCGTTCGATGCCCTGCCGCTCGAGACGCTGTTCCTCGTGGGCGGGGCCAGCCCCGAGTACTTCGCCGAGGCGGCCCAAAAGCTCGACGGCGTGCTGCCAGCCTCCGATTTCGACGTCCTCCCGAAGCTCGCCCACGACGCTCCTGAACGGCCCGCCCGCGCCCTCATCGAGCGGCTGGCGGAGTTCTTCTCCTCCTGACCTCGCCCCGCTCCCACCGTCTCGGGTACACCAAGTCGCCCCTCTCCCTGTCTCAGGTACAGATACTGACCCTGCCCGCGGCGAGGCTCGGAAGTATCTGCACCCGAGTCGGTCCAGGAGGGAAGTTGGCGTACCCGAAACGGTGGGGGGTTAGCGGGCCTTGAGAGGCATGCTGTCGATCAGCCGGACGTCGCCGACACGTGCTGCGACAATCGCGAGCGCCTCCCCCGTGAACGGGGTCTCGCGGCAGTTGAACGCGAGCGGCTCGAGAGTGTCCGGGTCGACGACCTCGAAATAGTCGAGCTCGACGCCGGGCTGGGACTTGATGAGGTCGACGGCGTCGTCGGGCTCGAGCGGTTCGTGCGCCGTGGCGCGCTCATCCACGAGCCGCAACGCCCGGGAAAGCACGAGCGCCGCCTCGCGCTGCTCGGCGCTCAGGAACTGGTTGCGGCTGGAAAGCGCGAGGCCGTCCTCGGCGCGGACGATCGGCACCCCGACCACCTCGACGGGAAAGTCGAGATCCTTGACCATGCGGCGCACGATCGCGAGCTGCTGGGCATCCTTCTGCCCGAAATACGCACGGAACGCGGTGGGCTGCCCCGCGGCCGGGCCCGGCATCGCGAGGTGGAACAGCTTGGAGACGACCGTCAGGACGCCGTCGAAATGGCCCGGCCTCGACGCACCCTCCCACTTGCCGGCGAGCGGGCCGGCAGTCACGCGGACGAGCGGATCGCCGCCGGGGTACATCTCCTCCACGGACGGCGCGAAGGCCAGGTCCACCCCCACAGACTCAAGGAGCGCGGCGTCGGCCTCGAGCGTGCGCGGATAGCGCTCGAGGTCTTTCGGGTCGCCGAACTGCAGAGGATTGACGAAGATGCTGGCCACCACCACGTCGTTCGCCGCAACCGCCGCCTCGGCGAGGCGACGATGTCCGCTGTGGAGGGCACCCATCGTGGGGACGAGACCGAGCGACGGCGCGGATCCTCGTCGACCCGCATGCTCCCGGATGAGCCGCGCGACCTCGGACCTCAGGTCGGCCTTCGTGTGAACAACCGTGATGGGCATCTAGAGTTCCTCCCTCGGGTTCTCGTTCTCGCCCGGCTCGAGGGCTTCCTCGAGCCGCTCCCGCGTTGCGGGCCCATACAGGCCGCGGCGTTCCGCGCGGCGCGCCGTGGCGAGGGCCATCGCGCGGTAGGCCTCGAGGATGTCGGAGGCTCCGCCGTCGGCCGCCCCTGAGTCCGCAAGCTCGGCCAGCGCCTCCGCATGGGCTGCCACGGTCCCCACGTCGCCTCGCGCGACGGGGCCCGTCAGCGCAGCCTCGCCGGCAGCGAGCGCGTTGTCGAGCGAGGCGCGGAGAAGCGGCCCGAGGAGGTGGTCGGGCTCCTCCACGCCGATCCGGCCGAGGATCTCGGCCGCCTGTGCCACCAGCGTGACGAGGTGATTCGATCCATGCGCGAGCGCTGCGTGGTACGCGGCGCGGTCCCCCTCGGCGATGACCACCGGCTCGGCCCCCATCTCGACGACGAGGGCCTGGGCGATCGGCAGCATCGCCGGGTCGGCGGTCACCCCGAAGCGGCAGTCAAGGATGCGCCCCAGATCGAGGCTCATCCCCGTGAACGTCATGGCCGGATGGATCGCGAGCGGGATGGCCCCGGCCGCGCGCACCGGGGCGAGGACGCCCACGCCGTGGCGCCCGGACGTGTGCGCCACGAGCTGCCCCGGCTGCCATGCGCCGAGCTTCGCAAGGCCCTCCACGAGCGGGCCGAGCGCGTCATCCGGCACCGCAAGGAGCACGAGCTCTGCGCGCTCGACGACGTCGGGAATCTCCAGGATCGGCACCCCCGGAAGCAGGGTCTCCGCGCGCTCCCGGCTCGCCTCCGACACCGCGGAGACGCCGACGACGGCGTGTTCGGCAGCGCGCAAGGCCGCACCGAGGACCGCGCCCACCTTGCCCGCACCGATGATGCCGACTCCAAGCCGTCCGGGACGGGTCACGCGAACCCGCCCTCGGCGTCACCCGCGCGTGTGGGGCCTGAGCCTCCGCCCTCGGCCTCGTCGGTGTCCTCGGGAGGGACTCGGCAGAAACGCTCGACCAGGAGGCCGATCGCCACCATGACCACGCCGCCTCCCATCATGGCCACGGCCTGCAGCACCACAGGGCTCGTGGCCCGAACCGCCCAGACCGGAATCTGGTTCGCCACGACGCCGGCGTGCCAGCCGAGGAGGACGGCGCCCGCGTACGCGCAGGCGTGGGCGAGGACGAGCGTGCGGGCCGCGAAGATGGGGTCGATCATCCGCTTGCGCTTCTTCTCGTTCCGCCAGCGCAGCACGCGGATGCCGAGCGCGAGTGTGAAGACGGCGATGACCGCCATGCTTCCGAGCGCGCTGTAGGGCAGGACCGGCGTGGTCGCCGAGGCGCGGTCGGAGAGCTCGGTGGCGGCGAAGCCCAGGAGGCCGAGGACCACGCCGATGAGCGCGAGCACGGTGAGACGGAGTGGCTTCATGCAAGCCCCTCGTCCAGCAGCATGTCGTAGTCCTCGATGCCGCTGGAATCAGAGCAGTCTTCGAGGAGCTCGACGATCGGATGCCCTTCGAGGACCGCCGTCGGGTCGATGAGGAGCCACGGGAAGAGCACGAACGCGCGTTCGGCGGCGCGCGGATGCGGGAGGGTCAGGATCGGATCATCCTGGACGAGGTTGCCGTAGACGATGATGTCGACGTCGAGAGTGCGCGGACCCCAGCGGACCTCACGGGTGCGCAGGTGCTTGGCCTCGACAGCCTGGCAGTGGGCGAGCAGCTCGTACGGCCCGAGACTGGTCTGGACGATCATGACCATGTTCAGGAAGTCCGGCTGGCCTTCTGGGCCGCCCACGGCCTTCGTCTGGATGACGGGCGAGACGTCGACGAGCCGGACCTCGGGCCGATCGACGAGATCGGAGACGGCCTCGGCAAGCGTCTCGGCACGCTCCCCGAGGTTGCTGCCGAGCGCAAGCACGGCGCGCGTGTACCCGGACTGCTGGGCGGGCAGGTCGTCGCTCATCTCACCGGCCTCGGAAGACGGTGACGGCGACATCGTCGAAGGGCACGGCGATGGGCGCCTTGGGCTTGTGCACGGTCACCTCGGCGGAAGCAATGGCCGCGAACTCCGACAGGATCATCTCGGCGATGCGGACCGCGAGCGTCTCGATGAGGTTCACCGGCTCCCCGGAGACGATCTGCGTGATCCGCTCGGCGATGTCCGCGTAGCTTGCGGTCTTCACGAGATCGTCGGAGCTTGCGGCGTCCGCGAAGTCGCACTCCAGCACGGCGTCGACCACAAACGGCTGCCCCTCGCGGCGCTCGAAGTCAAGCACCCCGTGATGCCCGACGGCGGAGACGCCCCGGAGCGTGATGAGGTCGGCTCTCGTGCCCACTCGCCCCGCCTCAGGCCCTCGCCCGAGCGGCGACCTTGACGGCGTCGAGGTTCGGGGCGACGTCGTGCACGCGCACGCCCCACGCACCCCTCGACGCGACGACTGCGGTGATCGCGGCGGTCGCCGCGTCCCGCTGCTCGGGCTCCGCGGCCTTTCCCGCCGTGGTCAGGAGCTCGCCGAGGAAGCGCTTTCGGGACGCCGCGACGAGCACTTTGTGACCGAGGTCGAGGAAGCGCTCGATTCCCCTGATCAGCGTCCAGTTCTGCTCGCCAGTCTTGGCGAAGCCGAGGCCCGGATCGACGATGATCTTCTCGTCGTGGACGCCAGCGGCCCGCAGCCGGTCGCGGACCGACACCGTCTCGGCAAGCACGTCGTCGAGGACATCCGCGTAGTCGGTGAGCGACGTCATGACGCGGGAGTTGCCACGGTTGTGCATGAGCACGTAATAGGCGCCCCGATCGGCCACGAGGTCGATCATGTCCTGGCTCGCCTCAAGGCCCGAGACGTCATTGATGATGACCGCGCCGGCATCGAGCGCCTTGGCGGCCGTGGTGGCCCGCCGCGTGTCGACCGAGACGAGAGCACCTGCCTTGGCCAGCGCCTCGACCACGGGAAGAACCCTCCGCTGTTCCTCGTCCTCTGGGACCTCGTCGGCTCCGGGCCGGGTCGATTCACCGCCGACGTCGATGATGTCCGCACCGCCGTAGAACATGCGCAGGCCTGCGGCGATGGCCTCGTCCACCGAGGAGTGCTGGCCCCCGTCGCTGAACGAGTCCGGGGTCACGTTGAGGATGCCCATGACCACGGCGCGGTCCGTCGGGAGGGACTCGAAAGTCGCCCTCGGGAGGGGCTTGCGGAGAACGGGAAGGGGCGTGGTGTTGGGCCCGGTTCCGGGCGCTGCGGCGAGGGTGTCCATGGTCTATTACCTTCCGAGGATGAGGCTCATGGCTTCGGCGCGGGTCGCCGGATCGTGCAGCTGCCCGCGGACGGCGCTCGTGACGGTCTTCGCTCCCGGCTTCCGGACCCCCCGCATGGACATGCACATGTGCTCGCACTCCACCACGACGATCACACCGCGCGGCTTGAGGTGCTTCACGAGGGCTTCCGCGACGTCCGTGGTCAGCCGCTCCTGCACCTGGGGGCGGCGGGCGTAGATGTCCACGAGCCGCGCGAGCTTGCTGAGCCCCGTCACCCGGCCGTCATGGGACGGGATGTACCCCACGTGGGCCACCCCGTGGAACGGGACCAGATGGTGCTCGCAGGTCGAGTAGAACGGGATGTCCTTGACGAGCACGAGCTCCTCGTGGTCGAGGTCGAACGTGACACCGAGGACGTCTTCGGGGATCTGGTGGAGGCCCGCGAAGGTCTCGGCGTAGGCCTTGGCCACTCGCTTCGGAGTGTCCCGGAGCCCGCTGCGGTCGGGGTCCTCCCCGACCGCGAGCAGAATCTCACGGACAGCAGCCTCGATCCTCGGCAAGTCGATGCGCGGGTCGAGGTCGGCGGCGGCGGCAACGTCGTCGTCGTCAATATGGGTCACGGCATGATCCTATCGGGGGCTTCTCACGCCCCGTGCCGCGGGGTCCCCGTATGACCGTCATGCGGAGGCTGGCCGTTGCCGGTGAACTCCTGCTCGCCGCCCGTGTGGACGTGGGGGTGCTGGGCGTCGAGCGGCTGGTTGCGCCGCGCGTCGTTCGCTTCCTCCTGCGCCTGGCGTTCGGCATCCGTCGCATCGTGATCGTGGCGCGCCTTCGCCTCGAGCTCTTCGCGCTGACGGCGCTCGTTCTCCGTCTCGACCGGCGGCAGGTACTGCACCGGGCGGCTCTCCTTCGACAGCCACACCTCACGGAAGTCGCGCTTGCGGACATCCGCGAAGATCTCCGCGATCTCCCTCTGGTTGAGGGTCTCGTGCTCGAGCAGTGAGGCTGCGAGCCGGTCGAGGATGTCGCGGTTCTCGGTCAGGATCGCGTAGGCCTCGTCGTGGGCCTGGTCCATGAGGCGACGCACTTCCTCGTCGACCACGTAGGCGACCTGATCGGAGTAGTTGCGCTCGTGGGCCGCGTCACGGCCGAGGAACGGTTCGCCGCCGCCCTGGCCCAGCTTCACGGCACCCACGCGCTCGCTCATGCCGAACTGCGTGACCATCTTGCGCGCGGTGGACGTGGCCTTCTCGATGTCGTTGGACGCGCCGGTCGAGGGATCGTGGAAGACGATCTCCTCGGCCACGCGGCCGCCCATCGCGTAGGCGAGCTGGTCCAGGAGCTCGTTGCGGGTCACCGAGTACTTGTCGTCCTCCGGCACGACCATGGTGTAGCCGAGGGCGCGGCCGCGAGGGAGGATCGTGATCTTCGTCACCGGGGCAGAGTTGCGGAGCGCTGCGGCCACGAGAGCGTGGCCACCCTCGTGGTACGCCGTGATCTTGCGCTCAAGGTCCTTCATCACACGGCTTCGCTTCTGCGGTCCGGCCATGACGCGGTCAATGGCCTCGTCGAGCGCACGGTCATCGATCAGCTGCGCGTTGGAGCGCGCAGTGAGGAGGGCGGCCTCGTTCAGGACGTTCGCGAGATCGGCACCCGTGTAGCCAGGGGTCTTCTTGGCTACGGCCTTGAGATCCACGTTCCCTGCCATGGGCTTGCCCTTCGCATGCACCGCGAGGATCTGCTCACGGCCCACGAGGTCGGGCGCCTCCACAGGCACCTGGCGGTCGAAGCGACCGGGGCGCAGCAGCGCGGGGTCGAGGACGTCCGGCCGGTTGGTAGCGGCGATGAGGATGACGTTGGTCTTCGGATCGAAGCCGTCCATCTCCACGAGGAGCTGGTTCAACGTCTGCTCACGCTCGTCGTTGCCGCCGCCGATGCCAGCACCGCGATGGCGGCCGACGGCGTCGATCTCGTCGACGAACACGATCGACGGCGCGTTCGACTTCGCCTGCTCGAAGAGGTCACGGACGCGGGAGGCGCCGACGCCGACGAACATCTCGACGAAGTCGGAGCCGGAGATCGAGAAGAACGGGACGCCGGCCTCGCCGGCAACGGCTCGGGCGAGGAGGGTCTTGCCGGTTCCGGGAGGACCGTAGAGGAGCACGCCCTTCGGGATCTTCGCGCCCACGGCTTGGAACTTGCCCGGCTCCTGGAGGAACTCCTTGATCTCGTGGAGCTCCTCGACGGCCTCGTCAGCTCCCGCCACGTCGGCAAACGTCACCTGCGGCATGTCCTTCGTGATCATCTTCGCCCGGGACTTGCCGAACTTCATCACCTGCGAGCCGCCGCCCTGCATGCGCGAGAGCAGGAACCAGAACAGGGCGCCGAGGAGGAGGACCGGGATGATGAGCGACAGGATCGACCCGAACCAGTTGTTGCCGGTCGGGACGTCGTTGTAGCCGCCCGAGAGGTTGGCGTTGTTGACGGCCTGCACGACTTCGTTGCCGCGGGGGTCGACGTAATAGAACTGGACGTTCTTGCCCTTGTTCTGGCCGTTGTCGACGTAATCGTCCTTGAGCGTGAGATCCACGCGCTCTTCGCCGTTGTAGATCTTCGCGGAGTTGACCTTGCCGTCCTTGAGCAGCTCAATTCCGGTGCGTGTGTCGATCGTGGCGCTCCCCCCAGGAGCCAGCGTGCCGAAGGCGATGAGGAGGAGGGCGATCACGACGAGGATCCAGATCCCGGGACCCTTGACGAAGCTTTTGACGTTCATGAACTCGGGGCCGAGCCCCGTCCCTTCTGTTGTGCCGCGGCGCCATTCACCGCAGAGGACCCCCGCCCCTGCTGTCCCCTGCTCTCGAGCAGTACCGCAACAAGCTATACCGTTCGGACAGCATCACGCACGGTGGGGGGCAAAAGTTCCCCCGAACTTCCGGCGGCGGATTCAACGAAAGAGATCGGGTTATTCGTAGACGTGCGGAGCGAGCGTCCCGACGAAGTCGAGGTTGCGGTACTTCTCCGCGTAGTCGAGGCCGTAGCCCACCACGAACTCATTGGGGATGTCGAAGCCGACGTACTTGACGTCGATCTTCACCTTGGCCGCCTCCGGCTTCCGGAAGGCCGTGCAGATCTCAACCGACGCGGTGCCGCGGGACTCGAGGTTGGTCTTGAGCCAGGAGAGGGTCAGGCCGGAGTCGATGATGTCCTCGACGATCAGCACGTGCTTGCCCATGAGATCGGTGTCGAGGTCCTTCAGGATTCGCACCACTCCCGAGGACTGGGTTCCGGAGCCGTACGACGAGACGGCCATCCAGTCCATCGTCACGTGGCTGTGCAGCGCGCGAGCGAGGTCCGCCATGACCATGACCGCGCCCTTGAGAACACCGACGATCAGCAGGTCCCTGCCCTCGTAGTCCCGGTCGATCTCCGCCGCGAGCTCGGCGACTCGCTGCTGGATCTGCTCCCGGCCGTAGAGGACGTGCTTGAGGTCTGCCTGGACGTCGTGAGAATCCACCTGGGCTCCTGGAACTCGGTCTCAGCTGCCGCCGGGCCAGTGCCAGAAGGGCTCAGGCGCCAGCACAGCGTCAGCGGTGCGATACAAAGACTAGCTTCCCATACTCCGCCCCCGGCACCGCATCCTTCCGGCGGGGCTGCCGGCGCACGCTCACATGGCCCGGGACTTCGATGGGGCCCGCGGATCCGCGGCGCTCGAGGAGGCGTTCGACGGCGGCCAGCCGCTCGAAGGTGGGCTGCCCGCCGAGTTCGACGACGGCGAGGGCCAGCACGCGGCTGCGCAGCGCACCCGGGAGGGCCCGGACTTCCTCGCCGGGCAGGAGGATGGTGGGCCCGACCTGGGCGGCAGGAGGCCCGACCTCGGCGGGGAGGCGCTCGGCGAGAGACTCGTAGACCCGCAGGGCCTCGGCGTCGAGATAGTCGGCATCCTGGCCGAGGATCGCGGCGGTCCGCGCCAGCCCCTCCGCGACGCCGGGCCCGAGCTCGGATTCGAGGAACGGCATGACTCCGACCCGCACCCGCGAGCGCATGAACCGGGGGTCCTCGTTGGTCGGGTCGAACCAGGGCTCGAGGCCCTCGGCGAAGCAGACGTCGACGGTCTCCGCGCGCCGCAGGCCCAAGAACGGCCGGAGGTACAGGCCGCGCACCGAGCGCATCCCGCCCAGGGACCGGGTCCCCGAGCCGCGGGCGAGCCCGAGCAGCACCTGCTCGGCCTGGTCGTCGAGGGTGTGTCCGAGCAGTACGGCGCCGGCTCCCCACGACTGGGCCTCTGCCTCGAGCGCCGCGAGCCGGGCGTTGCGCGCCGCGGCCTCCGGCCCCTCCCCCACCTGCTGCACCTCGACGGCGACCACACGCACCGGCGAGAGGCCCAGCTCGGCCAGTGTGGCCGCCGTCGTCCTCGCAATCTCACCCGAGCCTTCCTGAAGCCCGTGGTCGACGACGACGGCGCCCGCCTCGAGCGGGTGCCCCGCGACCGAGCCGCGCCGCGCGAAGTGTGCGACGGCGGCCGCGAGGGCGAGCGAATCGGGACCGCCGGAGCATCCCACGAGCACGCGCGAGGGCCAGCCTGCCTCCGCAAGGGCGGCCTTGACCGCGTTGCGGGCACGGCCTACCGCAGGGTGGAGCCGGCGGCGGGCCGGCGAGGCGAAGTCCCGGGAACTCACCCCATCCTCGCGACCCAGCCCTCGGGGGCGTGGATCTCCTCCTCGGTCGGAAGGTTCTCGGGACGCTCCCAGATGCGGTTGAACCCGTCCATGCCAATGCGCTCGACCACCGCGTTCACGAACTTCGCGCCGTCCGTGTACTGGCGCATCTTCGCCTCGAGGCCGAGGAGCCGGCGAATGAACGTCTCCAGCACTCCCCTGTTCTGGTTCCGCGCGTTGTAGCGCTGGCGGATCGTCTTCACAGTGGGGACCACCTCGGCGTCGATCGCATCCATGACGACCGTCGCGTGGCCCTCGAGGAGGCTCATGATCGCCGTGAGGTGGGAGATGGCAGCCTTCTCGGCCGGGTCCTGGAGCAGGTCGAGGATCGCGCCCCGGCTCGGGAGCGGCTCGCCCGAGCTCACCCAGGGGCGCTCCCGCAGGGACTTCGCGGCCGCCGCGGCACGCTCCATGAGCGATTCCATATTGCCGATGAGGCTCTCGGACAGCTGGCTCACCTGCTCGAGGATGTGCGCCCGGAGCCACGGCGCGGCAGCAAACTGCACCCGGTGCGTCTGCTCATGGAGGCACACCCAGAGCCGGAAATCATCGGGCTCGACGTTCAGCTCACGCTCGATCTGCACGATGTTCGGTGCGACGAGCAGCAGCCGCCCGCCCTCGGGGATCGTCGAGTCGGAAGCAAGCGCCGCGTAGGGCTCGTACTGGCCGAGGACCTTGCTCGAGAGGAAGGCGAGGACGGCCCCGAGCTGGGCGCCGGTGAGCGCGCCTCCGACGCGGGCGGCGGAGGGCGTGATCTCGCTGGCCCGCTTCTCGATGAGCTGGGTCAGGACCGGTCCGAGCATGACCTCGAATCCCTGGGTGTTCGCCTTGGCCCACGAACCCCGGTCGACAATGAGCACCTGCGAGTCGCGCAGATCCTTGGCCGCGGCGAGGCCGGTGATCCTGTGGACGTGCGGGACGGCCTCGTCCGCGAGGCGCCGGAGGCTGGCGACGGCCTCCGCGGCCTCCCACGGTTCAAGCTGCGGCCCTGGAGGCGCGAGACGCGCTGCCGTCGCAGCCGCGAGGTCCCAGTTGACAAGCTGCGGTGCCGACTCGTGGACGTCCATAGACCCCATCAGATCACACGCGGCCGGGCGAAGTCTCTACCGGCAGCCGCAGGCGGCGAGCGCCGAGGCAGCGGCGTCGACGGCGGCCGCGTTCGACTTGCTGCCGGGGATGAGGCCGTTTCCCACAAAGGAGAAGACGAGGAGGCGGCCATCGGTGTCGACCACGTAGCCGGTCAGGCCAGTCACGGTGTTGAGTGTCCCCGTCTTGGCCCGGACGAAGCCTGCGCCCGGGGACGTCGGCCCGTAGCGCGACGCGAGCGTGCCCGTGAGCCCGGCGATCGGGAAGCCGTCGAGCGCGCGGCGCAGGCGGCCGTCCTCGCCCGTTGCCATCGTCCGTACGAGCGCCGCGAGCTGCGCCGTCGAAATCCGGTCCGAGATGGCGAGCCCCGACGCGTCGGAGAGCTCGATCCCGTCTGTCGTGCCGAAGAGCTTCTGGGCCGTTTCCTCTAGCACTGCCCGTGCGCCCTCGATGCTTGCAGGCTTCCCCGCCGCTGCTGCCGCGAGACGCGCGAGCGTTTCCGCCGCGTAGTTGTCGGATTCCCTGAGCGTGTAGGCGACTTGATCGGCGATCGGTGCGGACGCAACGCTCGCGAGTTCGGGGCCGCCGCCCGCCGGGGCGCGGGCGACCGTCGTCGACACCGAGGCCGCGGGTCCCAGCGCGGCCGCGAAGGCGTCACGGAAGGCAGTCGCGGCTGCCATCGCGGGGTCGGAAGGACGCGAGCTCGAATCACCCGGCTGCGTCCGCGCGATGTTGAGCGCGACGGGGGCAATCGGGGCGATCTCGCCCGCGGCGATGTCCCCGGTGGCCCACGCCGGGTTGAGCGCGGACCCGGAGAAGAGCGAGTCGTCGAGCTGGACGGTGATCGGCCCGCTCGCCCGGCCGAGGGCTGCGGCTGCCTGACGCGCGAGGGTCGCGAGACCAGCGCGTCCCAGCACCGCATCGGGTGAGGATTCTCCCGCGCCGAGGAAGACGTCGCCGCCGCCGACGAGTACCACGCTGTTCGGCGCGCTCCCGCGGACCACCTTCGTGTGAAGGACGGCGTCAGGGCCGAGCGTCGTGAGGACCGACGCGGCGGTCAGCAGCTTGAGGTTCGACGCCGGCGCCACCGGCTGCACGCCTGCTCGGCTGTACAGCGTCTGCCCCGTAACGCCGTCGAGCACCGTGGCCGTGAAGCTGCCGCCGTCGGCAACGAGCCGCGCGTCAAGCTCCTTCGCGAGCGACTCTGGCAGCGGCTGCGGGGCTGCCGCGCCCAGCGGCGTCGCCCCCGTGAGCGGCGCGGGCGACGACGGCGGCCGCAGCCATGCCGGAGTCGTCGCCGACGGCGTCGGCTGAGCCAGGAGGGGCGCAGGGAACACGGGCGCGAGCATCGCGCCGCCGAGCACCGCGAAGACGAGCGCGAGGAACACGACAAGGGACCACGTCACAGCACGCTGGGCGCGGCTGGGCGAGGAGTTCATGCGGGCGCATCCTGGGGGTCGGGCTGTTCGGGCGGCGGGCGCGATGGGAGAGCGCGCCCCCAGTGCGGATATCCTCAATACTAGTTGCCGCCGACCAGCGGGCCCGCCGCCCGCGCGAACACTGAGAGTGCGGCCGCCCTGAACGCTGCCAGCCAAGGAGCACCATGAAGCACGACGTCACCATCGAGATCCCGCGCGGCTCCCGCGTCAAGTACGAAGTGGACCACGAGACCGGCCGCGTCCGCCTGGACCGCGTCCTCTTCACCTCGATGCAGTACCCGACGCACTACGGCTACTTCGAGAACACGCTCGGCGAAGACGGCGATCCGCTCGACGCACTCGTGTTCTACCCGGATGTCGACCTGTTCCCCGGGATCCTCCTCGAGGCGCGCCCCATCGCGATCTTCAACATGGAGGACGAGTCCGGCGGAGACGCCAAGCTCGTCTGCGTTCCGGCCGACAAGCGCTTCGACCACATCCAGGAGAAGGAAGACCTCGACGAGTGGCTCGTCAAGGAGATCGAGCACTTCTTCACGCGCTACAAGGACCTGGAGCCCGGCAAGTGGGTCAAGCCTGCGGGCTGGGCCGACCGGGCCGCGGCCGAGGCGGAGCTCGAGGCGTCGATCAAGCGCTTCGGCGAAGGGCACTAGCACACAGGCGTTGCGCCCCCACGTCTTCCCAGCTCAGACGCGGTTGCCCGGCTAGGCTCGGGCCATGTACACGGTCACGATCAATCAGCGCGACCGCGAACCGGGTGACCGCGTTCCGCAGCTCCTCCGCGCCCTCGACCGCGCCACGCCGGAGATCCCCTTCGCGCGCACGGTCGGGGACGAAGTCCAAGCCGTGTTCTCCAAGCCGGAGCAGGCTGTCGACGTCGGACTCGCCGCCATGCGATCCGACGCCTGCGGCGGGGTGCGCTGGAACGTCGGCATCGGCGTCGGGCCGCTCGGCGAACCGCTGCCCAGTGAGATGCAGGACGTGACGGGGCTGGGACTCGTCTACTCGCGTCGCGCCGTCGAACGCGCGCAGCACATCAAGGACGAGGCCGCCATCGCCGTCGACGGCCCGGACCGCGTGCTCGCCGCGGAGGCCGCCGCCGTCCTCCGTCTGCTCGCGCTCACCGTGGCGGGGCGTACGACGGCGGAATGGCGAGTTCTCGAGCTGCTGACCCCTGGTGTGCGGGGCCAGCAGAAGGCAGTCGCCGAGGCCTTGGGCATCACGGCTCAGGCGGTGTCGAAGGCCATAGCCAGAGCCCATTGGAACGAGGAGTTCGACGCCCGTCCGGCTGCCGCCCATCTGCTCCGGCTCATGGTCGAAGCGCGCTGACCCCGCGCTTGCCTCAGAGCAGGGAGCGCAGGACGGCGACCAGGCCGTCGTCCTCGACCCTCGCCGTTACCTCGTCCGCGGCGGCCTTCACCTCGTCGGGGGCCTGGCCCATGGCGACGCCCCGCCAAGCCCACTGGAGCATCTCGATGTCGTTCCGGCCGTCGCCGACGGCGACCGTCTGCTCGACGTCAATGCCCGTGAGCGACCGGACGACTTCGAGGCCGCTCGCCTTCGTCACGCCCTGAGCCGCGATATCGAGCCACGGAGTCCAGCCCACCGAGTACGTCACCCCGTGCAGCCCGATGGCCTCGACGGCCTCGCCGAACTCCTCGGCCGTCGCGTCCGTGGAGAAGACGACCAGGCGCACCGCGCGGATGTCGAGGAGCTCCTCGAACGCCACGCCGTTGGCCTCGACCCCGAAGCTCGGGTCCTGGAACCGTTCGGTGGAGAAGAAGTTGCCTTCCGGGTCCTCGATCGCGTACTTGGCGCCCGGGAGGCGGTGGCGGAGAGCCAGAAGAGCAGGCGCGGGATCGAACACCCGCCGGTCGATCACCGTGTAGCCGCCGTTCGAGCCCGCCTCGATTCGCGTGATCACTCCGCCGTTCGAGGAGACCGCATAGCCTCGCTCGATCCCGAGGAGCTCGACGATCGGAAGAGTGGCGCCGAGGGAACGTCCTGTGGCCACGACAATCTCGTGCCCTGCAGCAACGAGGCTCTGCCCCACCTCGCGCACGGCGGGGCTCATATGCCCGTCATGGTCGACGAGGGTTCCGTCCACGTCGAGGCACACGAGCTTGCGTCCGGTAAATGAAAGCTGGTCATCGATGCCAGCGTTGAGCGTTGTTGTCATCTATCTAGTGAACCACTCCCCACCGACAGCCTTCCTTACGAGAAGGACACGAACCATGAACGGTACATGAATCGTGCGTTGTCCACATAGCGAGGGTGTGGAGCCGAGACGTGTGCCAGAGGGAGCGAGACTGACGGGATGCAGCTACTCGGCCACCTCCTCGACACGTCTCAGCGGAATGTGGGCGTTCTCGGTCGAGGCGCACGCGCGGGATTCGCGGCAGGCGAGCTCATTCGCCTCCGGCGCGGCTTCTACTTTCCGACCTCCCTGTGGCTTGGCGCTCGTCCTGACGAGAGATTTCAGATCGCGCTCTCGGCCTACATGCAGGCCAACCCGGAATCAGTCTTCTGCAGTGAGACGGCCTTGTTCGTCCGGGGAATTCCCACTGTCAAAGCTCCGCCGGCCATCGACGTCGTCGCCACCTCCAATGGTCGGCTCGGAGTGGCGCCCCCAACCTTCCAAGTGCGCGGCGGCTCCCCCGCTGCCATCCGTGCGCGCCGTTTTCCGCCACCACCCGTGAGACGTCATCTTCACCGTGATCTCGATGCCGAGGAGGTCGGCGGATACAGAAGCGTCCCACTCGTCGAGGCTCTCATCGAGGTCCTCGCGTCGGGGAAGTTTCCCAGGGCGCTCACGGTGGCCGACGGGGTCCTGCGCAGTTCCCCTTCGACTCCTCTGCTCGAGCGTCCCGAGGTCCGAAAGGCGATAGATCGGCTCACGGCAGCAAGCCAGCGCAGAAGGGCTGAGCTGATTGCAGCGCTTGCCCGGCCCGGGGCGGAGTCGCCCGGGGAATCCGTGAGCCGAGCACTCATGCACCTCTTTGGCTTCCCCGAACCGCTTCTGCAGAAGGAGCATTTCGATCCCTTGGGATTCATCGGCCGCACTGACTTCTTCTGGGACATGGCGCGGCGGCCCGTGGGTGAATTCGACGGATGGGGCAAGTATTTCCGCAACGAGCTAACGGGTGGCGAAGATCCGGGCACGATCATTCGCCGGGAAAAGCGCCGCGAAAACCGCCTTCTTGCCCTCGGGCATCAGGTTCTCCGGTGGGACTGGGCTGACCTCGAGCAGCCCATTCGACTCCGCACAAAGCTCCTCGAGGCGGGGCTGCGTCCCCGAACGAGACGCCTTGTGGTCGAGAAGATCGCTTGAAGTCGTCTTCTCGGCCACAAGGCGTCTCAGATCCGCCCAAGGGTCAGAGGACCGGGAGGACCTCCAGGCCGCCGAGGTAAGGCCGAAGGGCTGTCGGGACGTTCACGGAGCCATCGGGGTTCTGGTGGTGCTCGAGAATTGCCACGAGCCAACGCGTCGTGGCGAGCGTGCCATTGAGCGTGGCGGCACTGCGCGTGCCCTTCGGGGCGCCGTCGTTGTCGAACATCCGCTCGCGGATGTTGAGCCGCCGCGCCTGGAAGCCCGTGCAGTTGGACGTGGAGGTCAGCTCGCGGTAACGACCCTGTGTGGGGACCCACGCCTCGCAGTCGAACTTCCGGGCCGCGCTCATGCCGAGGTCTCCGGCCGCTGTGTCGATGACGCGGTACGGGAGCTCGACCTTCGCCAGCATCTCCTCCTCCCACGCGAGCAGGCGGGCATGTTCGGCCTCGGCCTGATCGAGCGGAACGTAGGAGAACATCTCGACCTTGTTGAACTGGTGCACGCGGATGATGCCCCTGGTGTCCTTGCCGTGCGACCCGGCCTCGCGGCGGTAGCACGAAGACCAGCCGGCGTAGCGGATCGGACCCCTCGAGAGGTCGAGGATCTCATCCGAGTGGTACCCGGCGAGCGAGACTTCCGAGGTCCCGACGAGGTACAGGTCGTCCTCGGCGAGGCGGTAGATCTCTGCGTCGTGCTTCACGTCGAACCCGGTGCCCTGCATGGTCTCGGGGCGGACGAGCGTGGGGGTGATCATCGGGGTGAAGCCGGCGGCGATGGCCTGGTCGAGGGCCATCTGCAGGAGCGCGAGCTCGAGGCGCGCGCCAACGCCCTTGAGGAAGTAGAACCGTGCGCCGGAAACCTTCGCGCCGCGCTCCATGTCGATCGCGCCGAGGAGCTCGCCGATCTCGAGGTGGTCGCGCGGCTCGAAGCCCTCGGCACCGAAGTCGCGCGGCGTCCCCACCGTCTTGACGACGACGTAGTCGTCCTCGCCGCCGGCCGGAACCCCGTCGATGACGAGGTTCGGGAAGATGCGCATCAGCTCGTCCTGCTCGGCCTGAGCCTCGTCGGCCTCGCTCGAGGCGGACTTCACCTTGGCGGCCAGATCCTTCACCTCGGCTAGCAGCACCTGCTTTTCCTCGCCCTTCGCGGCCGCGACCTTCTTGCCGAACGCGTTCTGCTCGGCGCGCAGCGACTCGTACTGGGTGAGAGCAGCACGGCGGCGGGAATCGGCAGCGAGGAGCCGGTCCACGAGGGACTCGTCGGCACCCCGCGCGCGCTGGCTGGCCCGGAACTTCTCGGGGTTCTCGCTGAGTTCTCTGACGTCGATCACGCCCCTAGCCTAACCGCCGGGGCGTACGCACCGCGGCGTCAGGTGCACAAGTCGGCGGGATAGAGTGAAGGCACCATGCGCAACTGGATCGTCGGTGGAAGCATCGCTGCGGCTGGTGCCTTCGCGGTGACCAGCTGGTGGGGCGTGCGCAGGCTGAGGGAACAGCACAGCCGCAGCGCGGTCGGTGAGCCGGCGCAATCCCCTCCGCCGGGTCCACAGCAGGTGGCCGTCATCCTCAATCCCATCAAGGCCCGCGCCGCCGAAGCGGAGATGCTCATTGAAGCGGCGTGCCGTGGGGCCGGCTGGCCCAAGCCGATGGTCTTCGAGACGCTCGTGGACGACCCGGGGCATTCGATGGCGCGCAAGGCGCTCGAGGCGGGGGCCGACGTCGTGATCCCCTGCGGGGGCGACGGCACCGTGCGCGTGGTGGCGGAAGCCCTCGCAGGGACGGATGTGGCGCTCGGGCTGGTCCCCCTCGGGACCGGCAACCTGCTCGCTCGGAACCTCGATCTCGACGTCACCAACCTCTCCCACTGCGTCCACACAGCGCTGTTCGGCCGGCAGCGCCGCATCGACACGGCGAGGATGGAACTCAGGAACCGGGTGACGGGCGAGACGTCCGAGCACACGTTCCTGGTCATCGCGGGGATGGGCATGGACGCCGAGATCCTGAGCGATACGAACGAGGACCTGAAGCGTGCGGTGGGCTGGATCGCCTACACCGAGGCCGGGATCCGCCACATGCCGGGACGGCGTCGGAAGCGCGTGGAGATCTCACTGAACGACGGCGAATTCCAGACCCGTCGCGTGCGCAGCGTCCTGTTCGCGAACTGCGGCAAGCTGCCCGGGGGCGTCGACTTCATCCCCGAGGCATATGTGGACGACGGGGTTCTGGACATCGTGGTGATGAGCCCCCGTACCCTGATCGGCTGGATCGCGATGTACCTCAAGGTGACGTTCCAGCACAATCGGCCGGTTCCGGCGATGTCGTTCTACGGCGCGCAGAACGTTCGCATCAGGAGCGCGGAGCCAGTCGAGACGCAGGCGGACGGCGATCCCACGGGGCCCGCGACAGATATCCGCGTCGAGGTCAATCCGCTCTCGCTGCTGGCGCGCGTGGCGCACTGAAGCCTCACCCGAGGATCGAGCGCACCCAGGCTTCGCTGGCCTCGAACGCCTCGTCGGCGTTGTGCGGGAGCACGGTCGGCCGAACCCCGTCGGCTCGGGGATAGGAGCCCAGGAATCGGGTCTCGGGGCTCAGCCGGTACAGGCCTCCGAGGGCGTCGGCGACGCGGGCGTCCCGGACGTGGCCTTCGGCGTCGATGCTGAAGAAATAATGGCCGAGGTACTCGCCCGTGGGCCGCGATTCGATGCGCGAGAGGTTGACGCCCCGCGAGGCGAACTGCCACAGGATCTCCATGAGCGCACCGGGGTGATCCTCAGGAAGCGGCACCGCGACGGTGGTCTTGTCAGCCCCCGTCGGCTCGGGAAGGGTTCCGGGCTGTGCGACCAGGATGAACCGCGTGACAGCGCCCGGGTTGTCGCCCAGATCGGCGGCGAGCACATCGAGTTCGGGATGCTCCTCCGCCACGATCGGGCTGCAGATGGCGGCATCCCCGGGACGCACGGTCGGCTCGAGCAGTGCCAACGCCCCGGCGGCCGTTGACGATGCGGGTTCGTATTCCGCCGACGGAATATGAGCAGCAGCCCATCCTCTGCATTGCGCCCATGCATGCCCGTGGGTCAATACCCGGCGCACGTCGGCGAGCTTCGTTCCAGGGCGAGCCACGAGGACGAACGTGATCGGCACCAGTTCCTCACGGACGATCCGCAGCTCGGGCCCCGTCGAGATCGCGTCCAGCGTGGCCGTCACGCCGCCCTCGACCGAGTTCTCGATCGGGACCATCGCGGCATCCGCGCCCCCCGCGCGCACAAGCTCCAAGGCCTCGTTCACGCTCGACGAGGGTATCCGCGTGGCTTCGCGGGCCTCGGGCACCTTGAAGAGGGCGGCTTCGGTGAACGTCCCCTCGGGGCCCAGGAAGGTGTAGATCACTAGAGGACCGTGGGGCGCTGGCCGTTCTCGGACACGATGGGCCTCCCAGCCTCAAGCCACGCGTCCATGCCGCCCACCACGTTGAACGCCGAGTAGCCCTGATCGACGAGCCAGCTCGTCACCCTGGCCGAACGGCCGCCCGTGCGGCACACGACCAGAAGGTCCTCGTCCGGGTCGAGCTCCCCGAGCCGCGCCGGCAGCTGGTCCATGGGAATGTGCACTGCGCCGTCGGCGTGGCCGGCCTCCCATTCGTAGTCCTCGCGGACGTCGAGCAGCGTGCCCTGCGGCAGCTTGTCGACACGCACGGATTCGAACTCGGCCATCTTGATGCCCTCCGTCAACAGCAATCGGGGATTTTCCCCTCAAGCCTATAGTGAGTAGGTCCGCGACGGGCGCCGGGAGGAGACGGATGGACGACGGCGTAGCCCGCCTTTCCGCGCGCGGGCTCCGCGATGCTCTGCGCACCGGCGAACTCTCGGCTCGCGACGCCGTCGGCCATTGCCTCGAGGCGATCGAAGCCTCGAATCGCCGTCTCGGGGCGTTCGTGACGGTGACCGCCGAAGCGGCGCTCGAAGCGGCAGCGGCCGCCGACGAGACGCACGCCGCAGCCCGCCGGAACGGCACGCTCGACACGCTCCCCGCCTTGCACGGCGTCCCGACCGCCTTCAAGGACCTTCACGACATCGCCGGCGTGCCCACGACGCACGGCAGCGCGGCCATCGACCATCCACCCGCCTCGAGCGACGGCCCGGTCGTGGCCCTGCTCCGAGCCGCCGGGATGATCTCCCTCGGGAAGACCCAGGTCCCCGAGTTCGGACTCACGGCCTACTCCGAGAACCGGGTTGCCGGGCCATCCAGGAATCCGCATGCACTTGCACTGAGCTCCGGCGGGTCCTCGGGAGGTTCGGCGGCGGCGGTGGCGGCAGGACTAATCCCGGTTGCACCCGGAAGCGACGGCGGAGGCTCCATCAGGATTCCCGCTGCGGCGTGCGGGCTCGTCGGGCTGAAACCGGGCCGCGGCCTGATCCCGGCCGGTGAGAGCACGGGGGATCCGGCACGGCTCGTCGTCTCCGGCCCCCTTGCACGGTCGGCAGAGGATGCGGCGCTCCTGCTCGACGCGCTCCTCGGGCGAAGTGCGAGCAGCGATCGGCGGGCAGGGCACTCCGGCCGCCACTCGGCGTCGTACCTCGACGCCCTCCAGGGCGAGCCGCGCCGGCTCAGGATCGGCGTCACCCTCTCCAGCCCATGGGAACAGCGCTATCGAGTAGCACCCGAACCTGAAGCACTCGCTGCGCTGGACGCAGCCGCCGAACGTCTGGCTGCGGCGGGCCACCTCGTCGCCGAGGCCGAGATCCGCTACGACAACCGCTACCCGGATGCGTTCACGGCCGCGTGGACTGCCGGGGTCGGAAGCCTGAGGATCAGGCCCGAGCGGGAGCCGCTTCTCACGCCTCTCACCCGCGCGTTCCGGCGCCGGGCCCAGCAGCGGAGCCGAGCCAAGCTCGACGAGGCACTCGCCTTCCTGCGCCGCTTCGAACGCGACACCGTGGCCCAGTATCGGCCTTGGGACGTCATGCTCATGCCCGCCCTTGCACAGACGCCCCGGCCCATCGGCTGGTTTTCCGGACAGGAGTGGGAGGCGACCGCGGACCACGACTACGCGCGGCAATGCGAGTTCGCGCCGTGGTCGTCGATGGTGAACGTCTGCGGCCTTCCCGCTGTGTCGGTTCCGACTCTGTGGACCGGCCTCGGGGTGCCCATGGGCGTGCAGCTCGTGGGGCCGATGGGCTCGGAGGCCCTGCTCCTCCAGCTCGCGCGGCTGCTCGAAGAGCCGGCTAGTACCCGTAGGGAGATCGGCTGACCGACGCGATCGCGATCACGAAGAAGGCGATCACCACCACGGTGATGAGCAGGCCGACGTAGCCCATGACCAGCCCCGCGATGGCGAACCCGCGGCCAGCCGGTTCCCGGGCCAGGCCGAGATGGCCGAGCACCACCGCGGCAATCTGCGGCAGCAGGAAGAAGCCGAAGCCCACGAGGGCCGCGATCCCGCAGACCATCGAGGCGATGCTGAGGCCTTTGGGCTCGGGCTGGATGTAGGAATAAGGCTGCGGGTACCCGTACGAGGGCTGCGGGTAGCTGGGCTGGGAGTATTCGGGCTGGCTGTACGGGGCTTGGCCGTAGGCCGGTTGGCCATAGGCAGATTGGCCATAGGCAGATTGGCCGTACGGGCCTTGGGCGTAGGGGTTGCCGGCTGCGGTGGGCGGGGCGGCCGAGGCGCCAGGCGAGGTCGGCGCCTGGGGAACCGGAGGAATCGGGCGGGTTGAGTGCCGGGACTCAGGCTGGATCGGCTCGGTGGGCGGGGCGGCCGAGGCGCCAGGCGAGGTCGGCGCCTGGGGAACCGGAGGAATCGGGCGGGTTGAGTGCCGGGACTCAGGCTGGATCGGCTCGGTGGGCTGATCTCCCTGATGCTTGTTCCACTCCGGCACGCCCTGCTCGCGATCGTCGTGCACGTCCGCCATGTCCCCTCGCTCCCCAACGATCTGTTCCGAACAGGTGCCTCACTCGGCGCCGCCTCCAGCCTACTCGCGCCCCGCGGCCAAGGCCCCCAAGAAATGTCGGTGGGGGTCAATACCGTGAGTTCATGGTGAGACAAGGAGTCATCCCGCCCTATCTTCTCGAGCGGATCGCTGGCGCTGCGCCGCGAGAGGCCTCACGGGAAGCCCGTCTGACGCTGGTGGCGGACCAGCGGCTGCGCGTCGCCAGGACCTTGGAGGCCGACGACGGAGCTCGGCCAGGCGGGCGGGGAGGACTTCACCGCGAAATCAGCGACGCGGGAGGTTCCGAGGATCTGCCGGGGCGCCTCGTGCGCAAAGAGGGCCAGGACACCGTCGATGACGTCGACGTCAACCGTGCCTACGACGGGCTTGGGGCCACCTATGGCTTCCTCGACGACGCCTTCGGGCGATCGAGCCTGGACGGCGACGGTCTGGCGCTTGAGGGCACGGTCCACTTCGGGTCCGCGTACGACAACGCCTTCTGGGACGGCTCCCGCATGGTCTTCGGGGACGGGGACCGGAAGGTGTTCAATTCCTTCACGTCATCCCTCAGCGTCATCGCGCACGAGCTCGGCCACGGCCTTCTCCAATACACCACCAATCTTGCCTACGAAGGCCAGTCGGGCGCGCTCAACGAGAGCTTCGCGGACGTGGTGGGAGTCATGGTGGAGCAGCACGCGCTCGGGCAGACGGTCCACGAGGCCACGTGGCTCATCGGAGAGGGCATCTTCGCTCCCGGCATTCAGGGCGCGGGCATCCGGTCGCTCGCTGCACCCGGGACCGCCTACGACGACCCGATCCTCGGGAAGGACCCGCAGCCGAGCCGCATGGACGGGTTTGTGCGGACCCGTGAGGACAACGGGGGCGTCCACATGAACTCCGGGATTCCCAATCATGCCTTCTACCTCGCTGCCACCGAGTTGGGGGGCCACGCGTGGGAGCGTGTCGGCCGAGTGTGGTTCGAGACGGTGGCCGGAGGGAAGCTGGACGATCGCGTCGACTTCGTGGGGTTTGCCCGCGAGACTGTTGTCACGGCAAGGCGGCTGTTCGGCTTGCACTCCGATGAGGAGGCGGCCATCGGAACTGCCTGGCGGACTGTGGGGGTGGGTGCCCAGTAGGCGGCAGGAATAGGCAGGGGGTATCGGCGTGAGGGTCAGTGTCTCGCGCTCCGGCGGCGTCACAGGGATTCCCCGGAGGGCCGCGGTCGAATTCGTGATGCGAGGCGAGCGATCGCCATCCGACAACGAATGGGCTGGCCTCTACCGAGCGGCGCGCAGCCAGACCGACCAGCTCCAGCGGGATTCGGGAAACGGGCTCGCGCGGGACGCCTTCCAATGGACCGTTCAGCTCGGACGCCAACGTCTCGAGGTGCCGGATTCGACGCTGACGGGCCCCCTCCGCCAGCTGGCGGAGAGAGTCCTCGCAGAAGGCGGGTGACGCCGTCGTCCGCTCTCTGACGGCGCCTGAATCTCGTCACCACGGGAAATCTTCATGTCCGCGCCACCCAGCGTTCCTCTTCTCTGCCAAGCTATGGGCATGGCTAACCGAGCGGGCACCGTAGCCCTTCCCAGTGACCTCGTCGACATCACGGCCCTCCTGGACGCCTACTACGACGTCTCGCCCGACCTCAACGACCCGGGTCAACGCGTTGCGTTCGGCACGTCGGGCCACCGGGGGTCGAGCTTGAAGGGCTCCTTCAACGAGAAGCACATCGCCGCCATCACCCAGGCGATCGTCGAGTACCGGGCCGGGCAGGGAATCCGGGGGCCTCTGTTCCTCGCGAAGGACACGCACGGGCTCAGCGAGCCAGCCACGAACACCGCGCTCGAGGTCCTCGGAGCCAACGGCGTGACCGTCCTCATCGACGCCCGCCACGGTTACACCCCCACGCCCGCCCTCAGCCACGCGATCCTCAAGTACAACGCGGGCCGGTCGGAGGACGACCCGGCACGAGCGGACGGCATCGTCGTCACTCCCAGCCACAATCCGCCCGCCGACGGCGGCTTCAAGTACAACCCGCCGCATGGCGGCCCGGCGGACACCGATGCGACCAGCTGGATCGCGAACCGCGCCAACGAACTCCTCGAGGCCAACCTCAGCGGCGTGAAGCGGGTGCAGCTTCAGGAAACCCTCAACGCGGACACCACGGGACAGTACGACTTCCTCTCGAACTACGTCGACGACCTCCCGCTCGTCCTGAACATTGCTGCTATCCGTGATGCGGGAGTCCGTATCGGGGCGGACCCCATGGGCGGGGCATCTGTGGACTACTGGGGCGAGATCGGCGAACGCCACCACCTCAACCTCACCGTGGTGAACCCGACGGTCGACCCGCAGTGGGCCTTCATGACGCTCGACTGGGACGAGAAGATCCGCATGGACTGCTCCTCGCCATTCGCCATGGCGGGCCTCATCACGAAGGTCAACTCGGGCGACACGAAGTTCGACATCGCCACGGGGAACGACGCGGACGCGGACCGGCACGGCATCGTCACACCGGATGCCGGACTGATGAACCCCAACCACTACCTTTCGGTGGCCATCGACTACCTCTACCGCAATCGTTCCGGATGGCGTCAGGACGCGGTGGTCGGCAAGACGCTCGTGAGCTCGTCGATGATCGACCGGGTCGCTGAGGGGCTGGGCCGAAAGCTGGTTGAAGTTCCGGTCGGCTTCAAGTGGTTCGTCCCCGGCCTGTTGAGCGGCGAGGGAGCGTTCGGCGGCGAGGAGAGCGCGGGCGCGAGCTTCGTCAAGCAGGACGGCGGGGTCTGGACCACCGATAAGGACGGCATCCTGCTGTGCCTCCTCGCGTCCGAGATCCAGGCTGTGACCGGCCAAAGCCCCTCCCAGCGCTACGCGGACCTCGCCGCGAAGTACGGGTCGCCGTCGTACGCCCGCATCGATGCAGCGGCGACCCGGGAGCAGAAGGCCAAGCTAGGCAAGCTCTCGGCCTCGGACGTGACCGCCACGGAACTCGCCGGCGAGCCGATCACGGCGAAGCTCACGGAGGCTCCCGGCAACGGCGCGAAGATCGGAGGTCTCAAAGTGACCACCGAGAATGCCTGGTTTGCGGCGCGGCCCTCGGGCACCGAGGACGTCTACAAGATCTACGCCGAGTCCTTCAAGGGCGAGGAACACCTCAAGCAGGTCCAGTCCGAGGCGAAGGCCCTCGTCGACTCGGTCATTTCCTGACTTCCCGTTGCGCCGTCACGTCCGCCGGGTCCACACCCAGCAGACGTGACGGCGCAACGAGATTTACTTAGCAAGGGTAATGAGCTATGCTAAGTATCAATGCCTTCAGCTGACACTTCCCCCGACCTCAACCTCACCGCACCCGACCTCGGCGAACTCGCCGTTGAGCTGCGCGTCGCGATCATGCGAACGTCGCGTGTGCTCCGCAATCAGGCGGGAAGCGACGTCGTCACGCCCGGCCAGACCACGGTGCTCGCCCTGCTGGCCAAGCACGGTCCCCAGACGATGCGGCAGCTCGCCGACGCCGAGCGGGTCCAAGCCCCGAGCATGACCCGGACGGTCAATGCGCTGTCCGCCCAGAACCTTGTTGAACGCACGGACAGCCCGAGCGATGGACGCCAGGTCGTCGTGGCACTCACGGCTGCAGGCCGCGAGGTGCTCGAGGAGTCCAGACGACTTCGGTCGGCCTGGCTGGCCGAGCGGCTCCATGACCTTTCCGACGCAGATCGGGCCATCATGCACCGCGCCTCCGAGATCCTCTTGGAGATGACGGCCCGATGAGTGCCATGTTCAGTGCCCTCCGCCATCCCAACTACCGTCTGTGGGCCGCCGGCGCCCTCGTCTCCAACGTTGGCACCTGGATGCAGCGCGTCGCCCAGGACTGGCTCGTGCTGACCCAGTTGACGCAGCACGACGGCGCCGCCGTCGGCATCACCACGGGGCTCCAATTCCTTCCCATCCTCGTTCTGGGCCCGTATGCCGGGGTTCTCGGGGACCGGCTCGACAAGCGCAAGCTGCTCATCGCGACCCAGTCCGCCATGGGGCTGCTGGCACTCCTGCAGGGCGTGCTCGTCCTGACGGGGACCGTCCAGCTGTGGCAGATCTATGCGATCGCCCTCGGCCTCGGCGTAGCGAGCGCGTTCGACGCTCCCCCGCGGCAAGCCTTCGTCTCGGAGCTCGTGGGGCGTCAGGACATCCCCAACGCCGTGGCCCTCAACAGCGCGTCCTTCAACCTCGCGCGCCTCGCGGGCCCCGGCGTGGCCGGCCTGCTCATCGGAGTCATCGGAACCGGATGGGTGTTCCTCCTGAACGCGGCATCCTTTGCCGGCGTTCTCCTGTCCCTGGCAAAACTGCGAACCGAGCTCCTGCATCGAAGCCCGCGCGTGCCGCGGGGCAAGCACCAGATCATCGAAGGCATGCGGTACGTCCGCACCCAGCCGAGGATCGTCCTGATCCTCGCGATGGCCGGCCTTGTGGGGATGTTCACGCTCAACTTCCAGGTCACGAACGCGCTCATGGCCGCGGATGTCTTCCATGCGGGACCGGACGCCTATGGCCTTCTGGGATCCGTCATGGCCGTGGGCACGCTCGCCGGGGCGCTCCTGGCCGCCCGTCGCAAGAAGCCGCGTATGACGCTTCTCGTGGCGGCCGCCATCCTGCTCGGTGTCGCGAGCGTCGTCGCCGCAACCATGCCCAGTTACTTCTGGTTCGCTGTCATGCTCATGTTCGTCGGGCTTTCGTCGATCACGTTCCTCAACCTCTGCAACACCATCGTTCAGCTGGGGACGGACGCGCAGTACAGGGGCCGAGTCCTCGCGCTCTACATGGCGGTGATCCAAGGCGGAACGCCCATCGGCGCACCCCTCATCGGCTGGGTTGCGAACACTGCGGGAGCGCGCTGGTCGATCCTCATCGGAGGGCTCGCGGCCCTGGCTGCTGGCCTGCTCGGCGTCATCGCGCTCACCCGCTGGGGCGAGGGGTCCTTCCGCGACCAGGTGCGTGCGGTCTGGGCGGCCCGACGCCTCGAGGCTGCCAGAACGGGCGACGGCGCCCCCGCGCCTCTTGCTTCGACCGAGCCTCAGGCTGCCCTCACCGCTGGAATGGCAGTTGGCGTACCCGAGACAGTTGGCGTACCCGAGACTGGGGCAGTTGGCGTACCCGAGACGGAAGGGGTGCGGGTGAAGGCCTGCAGCCGTGCGGACGCGCGGCCCAAGACCGGGTCCATCAGCCGCGTCGCGACCGGCAGCCTGCCCCGGGTAGCGCCGCGACGGCCCACGGAACCCCTTCGCGAGGGCTGAGCGAAGAACCCATCAACGGCACGGCCCCCGCTGCCAGGCAGGCAGCGGGGGCCGTTTCGTTTCGGGGTAAGCCGACTATCGGGTCAGAGGGTCTCGACGACGTCCTCGTACGCGAACTTCGTCTTGGCCGGCCCGAAGGCGTCGACACCGGGACGGCCGATGTTCACCACGAGGAAGCTCTTGCGGCCGCCCTCGGGGAAGAAATCGGCGTCGATGGCGTCGAAGTTGGCTCCGGTCATCGGGCCAGCGGCAAAACCGAGGGAACGAACCGCAAGGATGAAGTAACCCGCCTGGAGGTGCGCGTTGTCACGGCCGGTGCCGTAGCGGAGGGACTCATCGTTGTCGAACATGGCCTTGGCGCGCAGGGCGACGGGAAGGAACTCGTCCCACTTCTCGTGCCACTCGGTGTCGAACGCGAGGACGGCGACGAGCGGGGCGTTCCGCGTCTTCTCCTGATTGCCCGGCATCATGTGGGCCACGAGACGCTCGCGCGCTTCCGGAGACCGCACGTACGTGATGCGAAGGGGCTGGTTGTTGAAGGCCGTAGGGCCGAACTTCGTGAGCTCGTAAATCGCCTGCGCCTGCTCGTCGGTCACTTCGCCGGTGAACGAATTGGCGGTGCGGGCTTCAACGAACAGGGCGTCGACGGCGGCGGCGTCCAGCGCGGCTTCCTCATGGGCGATGCTCATGCTGATCTCCTTCTGCGGGGTTTCGGAACCGCGGCTCGGGTGAGCCGCGCTCTCCCCCGTGCTAACCGCAGGCCGTACGCTGGCCTTCCAGAATCCGCGGTGACGTTGGCCACATAGCCCCTGCCGCCCGTCGTCGTACGCCCAAGTAATATTTCTCTCTGGCATCCACCCCCTCCCGGAAGGCGACCCCATGAGCATGCTCGGAACGCGCTGGAAACTGCACGGTGACGGCCGTTCCGTTCGCCCCGGCGAGGTCGTTGCACCGCAGGAGCGGCTCGTGTGGCCGCTGACCGTCGGGATCGGCCTCCAGCACGTCGTGGCCATGTTCGGTGCAACCTTCCTGGTTCCGATCCTCACGCACATGCCGCCGGCGACCACGCTGTTCTTCTCGGGGATCGGAACCCTCCTCTTCCTCGTGGTCACGCAGGGCCGCGTGCCGAGCTACCTCGGCTCGTCGTTCGCGTTCATCGCGCCGATCCTCGCCTCGCAGCAGCAGTTCGGCGTCGCAGGCGCCCTCGGCGGCGTGGTTGTGGCGGGAATCGTGCTCGCACTGGTGGGAGCGGTCGTCCAGGCGTTCGGGGCACACTGGATCAACATCGTCATGCCGCCAGTGGTGACGGGAACGATCGTTGCGCTGATCGGCCTCAATCTCGCACCAGCCGCGAAGCAGAACTTCATTGCCGCGCCGGTCACCGCATTTGTGACGCTGCTGGCCATCATCCTGGTGAGCGTGCTGTTCCGCGGCATCCTCGGACGTCTCAGCATCCTGGTGGGCGTGGTCGTCGGCTACCTCGTGGCGGTCGCCCGGGGAGAGGTCAACTTCTCCAACGTTGATTCCGCGGCGTGGATCGGCCTCCCGCAGTTCCAGACGCCGCAGTTCCATGTGGGCGTGCTGGGGCTGTTCGTCCCCGTGGTGCTCGTGCTCGTCGCCGAGAACGTGGGCCACGTGAAGAGCGTCTCGGCCATGACGGGGCAGAATCTCGACGGCGTCGCCGGCCGCGCGCTCATCGCCGACGGCGCCGCGACCGTTCTCGCCGGCTTCGGAGGCGGATCCGGAACCACGACCTACGCCGAGAACATCGGGGTCATGGCCGCGACAAAGGTGTATTCGACCGCCGCCTATTGGGTCGCCGGACTCTGCGCGCTCCTGCTCAGCTTCTCCCCGAAGTTCGGCGAGCTCGTCGCCACCGTCCCCCCGGGCGTGCTCGGGGGTGCCGCAACCATGCTGTACGGCATGATCGGCGTGCTCGGCGTCAAGATCTGGGTCCAGGGGCGGGTCAACTTCTCGAACCAGATCAACATCACGACGGCGGCCGTCGCCCTGATCGTGGGCATCGCCGACTACACATGGAACGTCGGGCAGCTGAGCTTCGCGGGCATCGCGCTCGGGTCCGCTGCCGCGCTGCTCGTCTACCACGGGATGACAGCGCTCGCCCGCTGGCGGGGAACCGTCCGCGAGCCGGAGACCGAGCGGGTGGAGTAGGGCTGGCCCAGGCGTAGACTGGCGCGCGTCCACTGGCCCACCCGAGCTTCGACCAAAGCAGGAGGTCCCGATGACGCGTTCGAACCAGTCCATCCTCCGACGGAAGCCCATCGGCGACATCGAGGAGGAGCAGGGCGTTGGCCACCTCTCCAGATCGCTCGGCCTCTGGCAGCTGACGGCCATCGGAGTCGGCGGCATCATCGGGGCCGGAATCTTCTCGCTGGCCGGCGCAGTGGCCAACAAGACGGCCGGTCCGGCCGTGCTCATCTCGTTCCTCGTGGCGGGGGTCGCCAGCGCCGCGGCGGCACTCTCGTACGCCGAATTCGCTGGGATGATCCCCAAAGCAGGCTCGGCGTACACCTACGGCTACGCTTCCCTCGGCGAAATCGTGGGCTGGTTCATCGGCTGGGACCTGCTCCTCGAGTACACGGCGATCGTCGCCGTCGTCGCCATCGGCATCTCGGGATACTTCGGCTTCCTCGTGAGCCAGCTCGGCGTGGACCTGCCCGCCTGGATGCTCGGCGCGCCGGGCACAGGGCCGGGACACGTCGTGGACGTCTTCGCGATCATCCTCTGTCTGCTCACCGCCTGGATCCTCACCCGGGGCATCCGGAGCACGGGCCGCTTCGAGCTGGTGATCGTCGCGCTCAAGGTGCTGCTCGTCGTCGTCATCGTGGTGCTCGGCGTCTTCCACATCAACAGCTCGAACTACACGCCATACTTCCCGTTCGGCTTCGGCGGGGTCATGACCGGCGCAGCGACCGTGTTCTTCGCCGTGTTCGGCTACGACGCGATGAGCACCGCCGCCGAGGAGTCGCGCGACGCGACAAAGCACATGCCGAAGGCGATCCTCTACTCGCTCGCCATTGCCATGGCGCTGTACGTCCTCGCGACCCTCGTGCTCACCGGGATGCAGAAGTACACCGAGATCGACCCGAAGTCGGGCTTCTCGAGCGCCTTCGCCGCGGCCGGGCTGCCCGCGGTCGCCAACGTGATTGCCGTCGGCGCGATCATTTCGATCCTGACCGTCATGCTCACGTTCATGCTCGGCGTCACTCGCGTCTGGTTCTCCATGAGCCGCGACGGGCTCCTGCCCAAGTGGTTCGCCAAGACCCATCCCGAGCGCCATGTGCCCACGCGCGTCACCTGGATCGTGGGCGTAGGGTCCGCGATCCTCGCTGGCGTGCTGCCGATCACTACCGTCGCCGAGCTCACGAACATCGGCATCCTCTCGGCGTTCGTGGTGGTGTGCGTCGCCGTCATCGTGCTCCGCTACCGCAGCCCGGAGATCCCGCGGTCATTCCGAACCCCATGGATGCCAGTGGTCCCCGCGATCGGCGTCCTGTTCTCGCTGTGGCTCATCATCTCCCTCCCCTGGGAGACCTGGCTGCGGTTCGCCGTGTGGCTCGTGGTGGGCCTTGCGATCTACTTCGGCTACTCCCGCCGGAATTCCCTGCTGAACCCGGACAGCCCGCGGCACACGACGGCGGGCGAGCGCGCCGGGTGAGAGGTGGCCGCGCGCCGGTCAGGCGCCCGCGAGGAGCTCCGCCACCGCATGCCGGACATAGGCGGCACCCTCGGCGATGGCCTCGGCCGGGCTCGGCGCGAGGTCCACGAGCGCTCCCGCGACCTCGATCCCGTGCTCGGCGAGCTCGTTCGGCGTCGCGAGGATGCGGCCTGCGACGGCGACGACGGGAATGCCACGGTCGCGCGCGCGGTCCGCGAGCGCGATCGGCGCCTTCCCCGTGAGCGACTGCCCGTCGAGGGACCCTTCGCCGGTGATGACGAGATCTGCGCCGTCGAGCTGGGCGTCGAGGCCCACGAGGTCGGCCACCAGGTCGAAGCCGCTTTCGAGCTCAGCATCCGTGAAGGCGAGGAAGGCCGCGGGGAAGCCGCCGGCCGCGCCGGAGCCGGGGACGTCGACGTCGCGCCCTGTCGCCTCGGCGAGGACCCGCGCCCAGGTGCGGAGACCGGCGTCGAGCACCTGGACCGTCTCGGCGTCGGCTCCCTTCTGCGGCCCGAAGACGTGGGCGGCGCCCTCGGGTCCTGAGAGCGGATTGCGGACGTCGACGGCGATGCGGAACCTCGTGCGGGCCAGACGTGGGTCGAGCGCTGTGGTGTCGACGGCGACGATGTCCCCGAGCGAGGCGCCCCCGAGGGGCACGACGTTCCCGGCGGCGTCGAGCGGCGAAAGGCCCAGGGCGCGGAGGGCTCCCGAACCGCCGTCGGTCATCGCCGAGCCCCCGAGCCCGAGGACGATCTCTGTCGCTCCGGCATCGAGCGCGGCAGCGATGAGCTGGCCCGCGCCGTAGGAATGCGCCCGGGCGGACAGCTCAGGCGTGGGCTCACCGTCGAGGAGGGCGAGGCCGGAAGCCTGCGCGGTCTCGATGACGGCTGTCGTCCCCTTGATGGCCCACGACGCGCCTACCGGGCGGAGGATGGGACCGACGACGGCGTTGTTCCGCTCCTCGAACCCGGCAGCGACGGCCGCTTCGAGAGTGCCCTCCCCGCCGTCGGCAATCGGCACGCGCGTGATCTGCGCGTCCGGGTAGACGCTCAGGGCACCTTCGGCGATCGCGTCGGCTGCCTCGGCCGCGGTGAGGGAGCCCTTGAACTTGTCGGGGGCGATCAGAATGCGCATTCCACTATCCTGCCAGCCACGACCCATGCGTGCTGAGTGTTTCAATTAGCGCGTGGAGACCAACCGCGTCGAGGCCTTCAGCGACGGCGTCCTGGCCATCGCCATCACGATCATGGTGCTCGAGCTCAAGACACCCGACACTGCCGACCTTCATGGACTAGCAGAGATCGCGCCGACTCTGCTGACGTACCTGCTGAGCTTCGTGTACATCGGCATCTACTGGACCAACCACCACCACCTCATGCACTTGAGCGATCGCGTCACGGGCGGGGCACTTTGGGCCAACCTCAACCTGCTGTTCTGGCTTTCGGTGGTTCCCTTCACCACCCGGTGGATGGACGAGAGCAGCCTGAGCCCGCTTCCCGTGCTCGTCTACGGGATCAATCTGCTGGCCGCGGCCGTCTCCTACACGATCCTCCAGACCCGGCTGATCCGGATCCAGGGCGCGGACAGCCGGCTCGGCAGAGCCATCCGCAACGACGCGAAGGGCAAGTGGTCCATGGCGCTCTATGTGGTCGGCTGCATCGGCGCGTATGTGTCCGTGTGGATCAGCGTCGCGGCCTATGTTGCGGTGGCCGCCATGTGGATCATCCCAGACCGGCGGCTTGAGCGGGCCGTGGCGGACTCTGGCGAGGACGACTGAGCGTTCCAATTGGGAAAACACCATGGGACAGGAGCGCAGGCACGGCGAGCGCGGCGCACGCGAAGGGACGTCAGCGCGGCGGCCACTCCCCGCGGGCCTCGAGCACGCCACGCAGGAGATCGGCTCGGTCGCTCACGATCCCGTCGACTCCCACATCGAGCAGTCGGCGCATGTCCGCCGGCTCGTTGACGGTCCACACGTGCACCTGCCGGCCCAGGGCGTGGGCCCGATCGAGGAAACGCGGCGTCACCACGCGAACCCGGCCCCGACGCTCGGGCACTTGGAAGCAGTCCACGTCATGCAGCGCGCGCCGCAGCACCGCGGCGGACGCGGGGGCACCCACGGCGAGCAGCGCCGTCGTCCGCATCCCCGCCGAGGACGCGACACGGCGCGAAAGCCGCGTGAGGACGGCCCGGCGCCGGGCGTCGGAGAATGAGGCGACCAGGATCCGGTCGTGGAGCTGCAGCCGTTCGACCACCGCGACGAGCGGATCGACCGCCTCGACCGTCTTGACGTCGACGTTGAAGCAGGCCTCAGGCAATTCCTCGGCGAGCTCCTCGAAGCGGAGCACCCGCTCGCCCTCGCCGACGCGCGCCTCCGCGACAGCGGACCAGGGAAGGGCGGCGATGGGACCGGATCGGTCTGTCACACGATCGAGGGTGTCGTCGTGGAAGGCGACCAGCACGCCGTCCGCCGTCGCATGGACGTCCGTCTCGAGATGCGTGAAGCCCAGATCCCACGCGGCGCGGAACGCCGTGAGCGTATTCTCGAGCCCTGCGAGCGAGAAGCCGCGGTGAGCGAAGGCCATCGGCGCTGGTCGGAGGTAGCTCACGCGGCCACGGTACCGCGAGTAGGCTCGAAGCTATGGAAAACGTGCGCCCGACGGAGAACCTGCGCCCCACAGATGGTCCGCGACCGGTCGAGCCCCTCAGCCCCGTGAGCCGCGAATACTTCCGCACGCTGCCGCGCCGTCGGGTCGCGGCGGGGCTCGTGATCCGTGACAGCGACGGGTGTGTGCTGGCGGTGAAGCCGAACTACAAGGAGGGCTGGCTCCTGCCCGGCGGGACCGTCGATCCGGGCGAAGCGCCACGCACAGCGGCCCGGCGCGAGGGGCGCGAGGAGCTCGGTCTGGACATCGAGCCGGGCGCGCTGCTCCTCATCGCCCATTCGGCGTTCCCCGACCCGATCGGCGACGGGCTCTCCTTCCTGTACGACGGCGGCAGCCTCCCCGACGGCGCCTCGGTCACCCTCCAGGAGGAGGAGCTGATCGAATGGAAGTTCGTGAGGCCCGAGGAGTTCGAGGACTACTTCGGGTCGCATGGCGCGGTGCACGTGGGGGCGGCATTGACCGGCCTCACGGAGGGTCGGACGCTTGAGCTCGAAGACGGGATCGAGCTTCTGTGACCCGCCGTTTCACCCAGGTCGACGTCTTCACCTCGGAGTTCCTGCGCGGGAACCCCGTGGCCGTGGTCCACGACGCGTCCGGCATCTCCGACGAGGACATGGCCGCCTTCGCCCGCTGGACGAACCTCTCCGAGACCACCTTCCTCCTCCCGCCGACGCAGCCCGATCCGCCGACCCAGCCCAATGCCGACTACCGCCTCCGCATCTTCACGCCAGGCGGAGAATTGCCGTTCGCAGGACACCCGACGCTCGGCTCGGCCCGCGCCTGGCTTGAGGCCGGCGGGGTCCCGGCGGCTGCGGGCGGCAGGCGGATCGTCCAGGAGTGCGGTGTGGGCCTCGTGACGATCCAGGACGACGGCGGCCGCCTCGCCTTCGCGGCCCCGCCCCTTCGCCGGTCCGGGGCCGTGGATCCCGCCGACCTCGCGGCGATCGCGGCCTCGCTGGGGCTGGGAACGGACGATGTCGTCGACGCGGCGTGGGTGGACAACGGCCCGGGTTGGGTGGGACTGCTGCTGCAGGACGCCGAAACGGTCCTACGACTCAAGCCCGACTTCGCTGCCATGGGCGGGTACCAGGTCGGCGTCGTCGGCCCGTACGCGGAGGACTCCGTGGCGGGCCCGGCGTTCGAGGTCCGCGCGTTCTGCCCGGACCTCGCCGTGCCCGAGGACCCGGTGACGGGAAGCCTCAACGCCGGCCTCGCCCAGTGGCTCATCGGCAGCGGGCGAGCGCCGTCGTCGTATGTCGCCCAGCAGGGCACGGCACTTGGGCGACGCGGCCTCGTCCACATCAGCGCCGACGGCGAGGCCGGAGATGGCGAGATCTGGGTCGGCGGCGAGACGGTGGTCGGGATCCGCGGCGAGGTCTCGCTCTAGGAGGAACCCCTAGTCGACGAGCTCCGTCGGCAAGGTGACGACGTCCACCATCGCCTCGCCGCGGAGGACCGTGAGCTCGGTCCTTCGGCCGATCGCGTCCTCGAACATGAGCTTCTGGAGCGACTGGGCGTCAGCAAGCGGGTGGCCGTTGATCGCGATGAGGAGGTCGCCGGGGCGCACCCCGCTTTCCCCCGCCGGGCTCCCCGTCACCACCTCGGCGACCCGCAGCGCCTGCCGTTTCCCCGTCCGGGCCGTCCAGCGGTCGTCGAGCGGCGTTGGGACGGTCACGAGCCCCAGATACGCGCGGCGCACGCGGCCGTCCTCCCGCAGGGAGTGGAGGATCCGCCGCGTGGTGGCATTGATGGGCACGGCGAGGCCCAGTCCGATGCCCGCCACCGCCGTGTTGATCCCGATGACCCGCCCGTGGGAGTCTGCGAGCGCGCCGCCCGAGTTTCCCGGGTTGAGCGCCGCGTCCGTCTGGATGACGTCCTCGATGAGCCGCGAGGCCGTGCGCCCGCGCGCGGGCATGGATCGGCCGAGGGCGCTGACCACGCCTGCCGTCACGCTGCCCTCGAGGCCGAGCGGGCTCCCGACGGCGACCACGAGCGAGCCGACGAGCAGCCGGTCCGCGTCCCCGAACTCGGCCGGGTCCGGAAGGTCAAGCCGGGTCCGCAGCACCGCGAGATCCGAGAGGGGGTCGCGGCCGATGACCGCGAAGGGACCGCTCGTGCCGTCCGCGAAGGCGACCTGGCCCCGGTCCACTCGCCCCACCACGTGGGCATTGGTCACCAGATGGCCTTCGGCGCTGAGGACGACGGCGGATCCCGCGCCTCGGTCTGTATGGACCGAGGCGACACGCGGAGTGAGCCGCCGCGCGACGTCAGTGACGACCTGTGAATAGGCGTCCAGTGGCTCCTGCTCGCTCACGCAAAAGCCAACGCGCAGGAAGGCTGCACCGATTCCCATGATCGCGGCAGGCGAACGGAAACGTTTGAGCCGGTCAGCGGCGGGTACCGATCCAGCACGAGTCCACTGACGTAAGGAGGCAGTTGTGCTGCTGTGGATCGCTGTTATTCTGTTCGTCCTCTGGCTGCTGGGATTCATTGCCCTGCCCAGCTTGGGCGGAATCGTGCACATCCTGATCGTGCTGGCGGTTATCGCCCTGATCGTTCATTTTGTGCGCGGACGGAGGGCCGTCTAGCAGGAGCACTTGACGCCCCCGCGAAATAAGCTCTCGCCGAGGCATCCCGCCCCTTTCATCCCCCTAGGGGCGGGACGTCTCGGCGAGTTGCTGTCCGGGGTCTCTTGGCGTTCGGGCTCTTGAAGATCGCGCGCCTTCAGGCATCAAATTGCCCGTAAGGAAACTTGTTGGCTTTCTAAGAAGTCTTGGAGGTTCGTCATGCTGATGCTCTGGACCGCGATCATCCTCTTTGTCCTCTGGATTCTCGGCTTCATCGGCAAGGTGGGCGACGGGGTCCACATGCTGCTGCTCCTCGCGATCGGCTTCTTCATCGCGTGGGTCATGCACCGCGTGGAGATCACTCGGATCGACGAGGCGGAGCATCGCATCGCCGAACACGAAGCGGTCGCGGAGGCGGAACGGCGCCCCCAGCTCAGGTAGCCTTTCAGCCCGCCGCCGGAAGCGCGGCGAGCTTGCGCTCGAGAACCTGTGCTACGCCGTCGTCCTCGATGCCGGGCGCGTGCAGCTCAGTCGCGGCGAGGGCGCGAGGGTGGCCGGACGACATCGCGTAACCCTCCCCCGCCCAGGTGAGCATCTCGACGTCGTTCGGCATGTCCCCGAAGGCGACGACGTCCTCCGGCGCCACCCCGAGCGCGTGGGCATACTCGGCGAGCGTCACCGCCTTGTTGACGCCGAGCGGGCCCATCTCGAGCATCGTGAGATCGATCGCCGAGTGCGTGACCGAGACCAAATGCCCCACGTGAGGCGCCACGGCGCGGAAGTAGTCCTCCGCCGTCATGCCCTCGATCTTGGCCATGAACTTCACCACCTCGTCGCCCACCACGAGGTCCTCGAGCTCGCCGTGCCGCACCTCGCCCAGAAGATGGCGGTGCCGCGGCTCTGCGAAGCGCGTCTCCATGACGAATTCCTCCGCGGTCTCCGCGGCGAAGGCGGTCTTCGGGAACAGCCCCCGCACGATGTCGCGGACCTCGAGCATGACCCGGCGCGGAATGCCCTGCGAGGACACGACGGCCATCCGCTCGAGATCGTAGACAAGCGCACCGTTGGAGCAGATGACGGTGCCGGTGTGCCGCAGCTGCTCGCTCAGCGGGGTCAGCCAGCGCGCCGGCCGCCCCGTGACGAAGACGACGGCGATGCCAGCTGCCTCGCACGCCTGCAGGGCACGGATGGTCCGTTCGGAGATGCGCCCGTCGCGGTTCAGGATCGTCCCGTCGATGTCGCTTGCGACGAGCCTCACTGGACTTCGAAGTAGCCGGTCAGCTGTGCCCGGCCGAGCGTGTGGAAGAACAGCTGGAAGCCCATGAGGGCCGGCGGCGTGTCGGGGCCGATGTCGAGGCGCTCCACGTCGACCGCGTGCACCGTGACGATGTAGCGGTGCGGGCCGTGGCCCTTCGGTGGCGCGGCGCCCACGAAACCGGTGTAGCCGGCGTCGTTCCTCAGCTCGACCGCGCCCTCCGGAAGGCTAGCGTCGGAATCGGACGGGCCCATGCCGTCGACGCTCCCGCCCGCGCCCTCGGGCAGTTCGTCGACGGTCGCGGGGAGGTTGCCGACCGCCCAGTGCCAGAAGCCGCTGCCAGTCGGGGCATCCGGGTCCAGGATCGTGACGCAGTAGCTCTTGGTTCCCGCGGGGGCGTCAGACCAGCTCAGCTGGGGCGAGAGGTCCTTGCCTCCGGGCACTTGGAAATAGGCGCTCACCTGGTTGGCCGCGAGCGTGCCGCCGTCCTCGATGTCCGCGGAGGTGAGGGTGAACGACTCGACCTGCGGCAGGTCGTCGTACGGGTTGTGCTTCGCCATGAATTCTCCTTACCCAGAGCATCCGCTGCTACCGCGGAAGGTTGTCCCTCAGTTCGGCGCGGCTCGGCGGGTTGGCCCCCGGCCGGGAGACCGTGACGGCGGCCGCACGGGCGGCGAAGTCCAGGAGCCGCCGGAGCTCGTCGCGGTCCAGGCGGCGGAGCTCTCCGCGCCGCTGCGCGCCGTCGAGCTCGCGGTCCACGACTCCGCTGAGCAGGGCCGCCATGAAGGAGTCTCCCGCACCCACGGTGTCCGCGACCCGGACCTTCGCCGCGGGGACTTCGACCTCGCCCGCGGCGCAGATTCCCCAAGGGCCGTCCGCGCCGCGCGTTACCACCACGATGGCGGGCTCCTCCGGCGCCCCGAGCGACTTCCAGCGGCGCGCCGACTCGAGCGGGTCTACGCCGGGGTAGAGCCATGCGAGGTCCTCGTCCGAGGCCTTGACCACGTCGGCAAGCGCCACGAAGCGCTCGACGAGCGGGCGCACGGCCTCGCGGTCCGTGGTGATGGTGGGGCGGCAGTTGGGGTCGAAGCCGATGGTCGCCCGCGGCCGCGCGCGTTCGACGGCCGAGAGCACCTGGGCGGCGCCCGGTTCGAGGACCGTGGCGATCGAGCCGGTGTGCAGGAGGGTCGTGGCCCCGAGGAGGGTCGAGAGGCTGTCACGCAGGTCGGGGAGGTGCCAGTCGAGGTCGAATGTGTAGCTCGCCGCGCCCTTGTGGTCGAGCTCGGCGGCCGCGACGGACGTCGGCGTCCCATCCGGTGGAAGGGGCACGAGAACGCCCGCTGACTTGAGATGCTGGGTCAGGAGGCGGCCGTTGGGGTCGTCGCCGTAGCGGCCGATGAACTGCACCGGGTGGTCGAGCCGGGCGAGCCCGATGGCGACGTTGAGCGGGCTGCCTCCCGGGTGCGCATCCGTGCCGGTCGGCTTGTGGACGACGTCGATGAGGCCCTCGCCGATGACAGTCAGCATGGGGCCTACGGTAGCAGTCTGCCGAGGAGGGCGCGGCAGGTTTCGTACGCCTCGGTGCCCGGCGTGATGAGGGCGAAATGGTCCCCGGACGTCTCGTGGAGCTCAGCCGGATCGCCCGCCGCCTGAGCCGCGGACACATAGGCTTCTGAGAGCTCGAAGGGAACGGCCTCGTCGTCTCGCGAGTGCACGGCCAGCACCGGCACGCCCGTGGGGAGGCGGCGCATCGGGTCGGCGAGCGCGTATTCCTCCGCGAGCTCGGACTCGGGTCCGCCCATGAGGTTCGCTGCAGCGTCGTCGCTCAGCTTGAGGCGGTGGGCGGCGGAGAGATCGAGAACCCCCGCCTGACTGACGACGCCGACGAGTGGGACCGCGGGCTTCTCGCCTCCGGTGCGGGCCGCCTGGGCGGCGCGCCCTGCTGCCCACACTGCCAGGTGACCGCCGGCCGAGTGCCCCAGCGCGGCGACTCGCTCCCGGTCCACTCCCCTGCTGCCCAGGTTCGCGAGGTGGTCGACGCCCATCGCGACGTCCCGGAAGGTTGCCGGCCAGCCGCCTGCCGATCTGTCACTCTGTCCCCGCCACCCAACCGTGCTGCCCGCCCTGCGGTATTCCAAATTCCACACGGCGTAACCGCGCTCGGCGAGATCCAGTGCGACGGGCAGCCCGAGCTCCGCCGTCCACTTGTCGCGCCAGTAGCCGCCGTGGATGACGACGACGGTTCTTGCCGGTGCGCTAGGCCCCGCACCGGCGGGGAGGAACAGCTCGCCCCACTGGTCTCGATGGGGTCCGTAGGGGATGCGCTCTCGAGTCACCACGCGCTCCACCCTACGGCGGCGCCTCCCATGTCGGATGCGATTGCTACCGTGATGGCATGGCCAGCAACTACGACCGGCTGGATGCCGGGCAGCGCGCGATCGTCGACTCCGCAGTCGAGACGTATGCCCGCGTCCGACCGGCCCTCAAGGATGTCACGAATGACGTCCTGCACACCCTGCGCCGCATGTTCAAGGACGCCGGCGAGATCGATCCCCTCTTCATCACCGGCCGCACCAAGACGGTGGAATCGTTCAAGGAGAAGATCTCGCGCCTGGACCGGCCTGCCGAACCCGGCGGCCAGCCCACGCTCAAGTTTCCCGACCCGTTCCGGATCCTCAATGACATGGTGGGCGTCCGCGTGATCACGCGGCTGCCGCGCGAGAACGCCATGGCGGCGAATCTCATCAAGCGTCAACGGGACATCTTCGACTGCCGCGGCGACCGCGAGAAGGCCATCGGCTCGATCGAGTCTGGCACCTACGGCTATTCGAGCCGGCACCTCATTCTGAGGACGCTGCAGAACGACGCGGTGAAGGCGTATCAAGGTGTCTTCAACCCGGAGCTCCCCGCGAACGGGAGCTACTTCTTCGAGTGCCAGATCCGCACGATCTTCGCGCACGCCTGGAGCGAGATCGAGCATGACATCCGCTTCAAGAGCAGCGACCCTCGCGCGTGGAGCCCCCAGTTCGACCGGCAGTTCACGGCCACTGCGGCGATGCTCGAGGTCGTGGAGAAGGAGTTCGCCGAGCTCCACGAGCGCTACGAGAAGGTGCGCAGCTTCTGGGACGAGAACGGCGAAGGGGCCAAGCCGCTCACACCGGACCGCGTTCGGGATATCTGGCAGACCCTCCTCCCGCACGTGGACCGGAAGGTCGACGACGATTGGGGCTGGGCTGCCGAGCTCGTCGCCGCGCACGGCCTCACCGAGACGTGGCAGCTCGTGGAGATCCTCGACGCCGAGCGGATCACCGAGGTCCGCAAGGCCCTCGACCATCGCTACTCCCCCGGGCCCGACCGCCTGCTCGACGACCTCCTGCTCTGGCGCTACGGCCGCGAGCACATCGAACTGACGGCTGAAGCCGCCGACGCCCCCGTCCACCCTCGACGCGACAGCCTCCAGCGCAGGCTGAAGCAGATCGAGCGGTACCGGCTGACCTGATGGAAGGTGTCCCCGCGGGGGCGCGCTGGCTGAATTCCCCAGCATTACTGCCGAGTTCCCCAGCATTCCCCCGATCCTCGCGAGGCCGATCGAGCTCCGCCGCGAGAATCCGGGGCAGCCGGCGGGAACTGAAGATCAAAGCTGGGGAGATCGGCGGTAAAAGCGGGGAAGTCGGCCGAGGTATCCGGCAGGAGAATTGGCCGGCGTTCGTTGCCTAATGCAACGATAGGCAGGTGAACCCTGCGAGAACCTCTGAGAACAGCCACGCCCTGACGGCCTCGGCCGCCGACCGCGACGCGAAGATCGCAGTGACGGTCTTCCCGGTGCTGGTCATCGTTGCGGGCCTCATCGGCTTCATTGCCCCTGATGGGGTCAAGCCGGCGGCCCCCGCGGTGCCTTACCTCCTCGGCATCATCATGTTCTGCATGGGCCTCACGCTCACTCCGCCCGACTTCGCCTCAGTCGCGAAGCGACCCTGGGCGGTGGCACTGGGCCTCGTGGCGCACTACGTCATCATGCCCGCTGCAGGCTGGGTGATCGCCATGGCCCTTGCACCTCCCGCCCGAGCTCGCGGTCGGCGTCATTCTCGTGGGCTGCGCACCCTCGGGCACGGCGTCCAACGTCATGGCCTACCTCGCGAAGGGGGACGTTGCCCTGTCCGTGGCCGTTGCCACTGTCTCGACGCTCGTCGCCCCGCTCGTGACGCCCGCACTCACGCTGCTCCTCGCGGGTTCGTTCCTCAACGTGGATGCCAGCGGAATGGTGCTGGACATCGTCAAGACCGTCCTCATCCCGGTGATCCTGGGCCTCGTGGTTCGGCTGTTCCTCGCCAAGGCGGTCGCAAAGGTGCTCCCGGCGCTCCCATGGATTTCGGCGGTCGTCATCGCAGCAATCGTCGCGATCGTGGTCGCTGGCTCGGCCGCCAAGCTCGCCGCCGCTGGAGGCATTGTGCTGCTGGCCGTCGTCCTCCACAACGGTTTCGGGCTGGGGCTGGGATATCTGGCAGGGAAGCTCGGGCGCCTGGACCGGCGGGCCCGCCGCGCGCTCGCGTTCGAGGTGGGCATGCAGAATTCGGGCCTCGCGGCGACTCTCGCGGCAGCTCATTTCAGCCCGCTTGCAGCCCTGCCCTCGGCCGTCTTCTCGGTCTGGCACAACATTTCGGGGGCCGTCGTCGCCGCGTGGCTCGCCCGGCGCTCGGCCTCCTGAAAGCTAGCCGCGGTCCGAGCCGTAGATGAACTCCTCCGCGTGGGCAACCGCCTTCTTGAAGGAGTCGTTCCGGAGGGCGACCGCGCGCTCGGTCGCCTCGACTCCACTGGCCGCCGCCTCCATGTAGCTCGTGAGCCCAGGCGGTCGAAGGACCCAGATCCCCCCGTGCGGCGGCAGGTAGAACACGGCGAACGAGCGCGCCGCCGGGTCGTCCTCCCAGACAGGGACGACGGCGACGGCGGCACCCGTGTCCACATTGATCCACTGCGCCCTCGGGCGCGGCTGCTCCTCCTCGTACACGCTCGGATCGAGGAACGGCGCAGTCCCCTCGCCCCACCTCTCCTCGAATCTCTCGTGGAAGATGGGGAACAGGGTGTTGTCATACCGGCGCCAGCCGCTGCGCAGCGGGGTCACAGCTCATCCTCCTTCAGGGGAACCAGCGAAAGAAGATCCGAAAGATCTCCGAGTCGTTGAGGTCGAAGACTGTATCGAAGACGGAGTTGAACGATCTGCGACTGGCCAGGATCGGCCAGCGCGGGGACGGAAGCTCGGACCAGAGCGGAAGGACTGCCTCCGCTTCCCGCAGCGCCCGGTCATAGGCCGCACGTCGGCCCGGATGCCCGAGGACCGAGTAGGCCTCGATGACCTCGCGCACCTGCTCCGCGTCGGCGGATGCCGGATCCCCCTCGGCGGAGTCGGGATGAAGCTCCCGCACCAGCCGGCGGTACGCCCGCCGGATGTCCTCCTGGCTCGCTGTCCGGCTGACGCCAAGCACTCCGTAAAAGTCCGCAGAAGGCATCGCACTGCACCTCCACGCGGTCGGCGGCGTCCCGGCAGGGCCCAGCTGCGACCCTGCCGGAACACTGGAGACTCAGGCCGCGATCTCCTTGCTGTCCTTCTTCGACGAGACGGCAATCTTGCGAGGCTTGGCCTGCTCGGCGATCGGGATGCGAAGGACCAAGACGCCATCCTCGTAATTGGCACTGACATTCTGGGTGTCGAGCGAGTCGCCCAAGATGAGCTCGCGGCCGAACGTGCCAGCCGCCCTCTCGGCAGCGACAACCTCAGCCCCGTCCGGCCGGTGCGACTGCCTCTCAGCACGTACCGTGAGGACGTTGCGTTCGACGTCGACGTCGATGGACTCCGGATCGACTCCCGGCAGATCGAACTCGACCACGAACTCGCCGTCCGCGCGCCACGCTTCCATGGGCATCGCGGTGGGCCGCAGGGTATTGCCGAAGACCTGCTCGGTCAGGCGGTCAAGTTCGCGGAAGGGATCGGTTCGCATCAGCATCGTTGCCACCTCCAAAAGGTTCGATTCAATACGAAGTACTTGCGTCTCATCGACTACCAAATCTCTCTGATGAGACGTAGATATAATAGATCACCACAGGTAGATCAATGCAAGAGGGAATCAGAGTGAGAGGAGTGGGCGTGGCCCGATCGAGGGATTCATCGGATGGCGTCTACGCCATCTCAGTCGCGGCAGAACTCTCCGGCCTCGGCCTGTCCAGCCTTCGGCTCTACGAGCGCAAGGGACTCATCAACCCAGCCCGCACCGAGGGCGGCACCCGGCGCTACAGCGAGGACGACATGGAGCGCCTTCATCGCATCAGCGAACTGGTCGAGGCTGGCCTGAACATCGAGGGCGTCCGGCTCGTGCTCGCGCTGGAGGCCGAGAACGAGCACCTTCGCGCCCAGCTGGCCAAGCTGCGGGAGGTTCCGGGCCGCTGAGGACCCGTTTGCGTCCCCCGCCGACGGGTAGCGACCCGAAGACAACGAGCGAAAGGGGACTCACCCATGAAGGCATCCGAAGAGCTTGCCCACGGACTGCAGGCCATCCTCGTGGACCTCATCGAGCTCTCGCTGCAGGGCAAGCAGGCGCATTGGAACATCGTCGGACCGAACTTCCGCGACCTTCACCTCCAGCTGGACGAAGTGGTGGCAGCAGCCCGACTCCACGCCGACGAGGTCGCTGAGCGCCTGCGCGCTCTGCACACCGTCGCCGACGGCCGTTCAGCGACGGTCGCGAAGACCACAAGCCTCCAAGAGGCGGGCGAGGGCCTCATCACCACGAGCGACGCAATCGATCGGATCGTGGCCGCCCTCGAGGGCACCTGCACCACCGTGCGGGGCGTCTACGAAGCGGTCGAAAAGGACGATGCCGCCACAACGGACATCCTCAATCAGATCCTTCTCCAGCTTGAGAAACTCGCGTGGATGGTCTCTGCCGAGAAGGCGAAGACGAGCACTCCCTAGTACCAGGGCCCCGGCACGCCGGGGCCCTTCTCATGCGAGCCGTTCCTCCAGCCGGACCGTCACCGAGTCCCCGGCCTCCTTGCCGAGGACCTCTCGGAGCTCGGCTTTGACGGGGAGCTTATGGGTCCCATCGCCCAGCGCCATGAAGGAACTCTGGAAGGGGTGGCCGTCGATGGTCCCGCGCACCTTCACCAGGCCTCTCGTCCCGAAGAACTCGACAGATTCGGGCCACACCACGTATGTCCAGCCGCCCTTGCTGGGGCTCAGCTGGAGCACGGCGGTAAATTCACTGTCCACGGGGCCGGCTTTGGCCGTCATCGTGCACCTCCTGCCTCTCTGGCTGTCTCCAGTGTCAGCCCATGCTGCGCTCCAACCCAGTTCTGAGCGCCCAAGACCGTGTCTCGAGGCAACACGCCGGGGTTCAGACCGATTGGCGATGTTCAACCGGACAGGAGCGCAGCGGTGGGTCGGCTACGACGGCAAGAGGGACCGGGCAGCTTCCTCGAGGACCGCCCGGACGGCGAGCATCACGGGGTGCGCGGCCCCGGAGGAACGAATCGAGGTGAAGACCGTGCGGTGCGGGGCGCCGGGCAGGTCCACCAGTCGGGCCGAAGCCGTCCTCCCCACCCAGACGAGGTCCGGTAGGAGGGCGACGGCGTTGCCCGACTCGACGAGCGCCACGTGCGCCTGGAGGTCCGCCGTCTCATACCGCACGTCGGGCTCGAACCCGGCGGAACGGCACGCCTGCTCTGCCCAATGCCGCGAGGCAGCGCCATGCGGCTCCATGACCCAGGGCAATGCCGCTGCGTCCGCGAGCCGCCGCACGTCGTCGAACTCCTCGACGGCCCCTTCCGGGGGAACAGCCAGGCGGATGGCGTCGCTCGTGAGCGGCTCCCGGTCGAGGCCCGCGTAATGCGGCGCGGCGTGATGCGGGTACTGCTCGGCGACCACCACGTCGAAGTCGCGGGCCCACGTCTCGTGGAGCGCGGTCTCGGGCTCGTGCTGGACCATCTCAACGCGGAGGTGGGGATGCCGCTCGCGCAGGGTGCGGAGCGCGACGGGCATCAGGGCAAGGGCCGCGGTCTGGAAGACGGCGAGGCGGACGGTGCCCCGAACCTCGCTCTGGCTGGCTGCGAGCGCGGATTCCGTCCGCTCGAGGGCGTCGAGGAGCTCGCTCGTGTGCTCCACGAGCACGAGGGCTTCCGGAGTGAGGATCACCCGCCGCCCGGATTTCCGGAGGAGCTCCGCGCCGACTTCCTTCTCCAGCAGCGCGAGTTGCTGCGAGACCGAGGAGGGGCTGTAGGCGAGGGCATCGGCCACCTCCGCGAGCGTGCCTCGGATGCTGAGCTCGCGAAGGAGCCTCAGCCTGCGGATCTCCAGCATCGCGGCCTCCCATCGTTCGGCTTTTCCCACGATTATGCGTCGAAAAACGTCACTTCTGCTTCTGTAATCCTCGGCACATACTGGCAGAAGACTGCACCACCGACCGGACAGGACCCCGCACAATGACGACGACGAGCCCCAGCGCGAGCCCCGATGAGGCCGCCAGCAGCGTTCGACCCCAGGATCTCGCCGACGAGGCCATCAACCAGGTACGCCGTTGGCTCGATGCCGCCGCGAAGATCCCAGTGGACCCGGCCGCCGCGCAGCTCGCGGCCGTCCTCAAGGACCCGCACGGACTCGAGTTCACAGTGGGCTTCGTGGACGGAGTCGTGCGCCCTGAGGACCACGCCGTCGCGGCACGCAAGCTCCGCGAGCTCGCCCCCATGGCCCCAGCGTTCCTCCCCTGGCCGTTGCGGCAGGCGGTCCAGCTCGGGGGGACGCTTGCCCCGTTGGCTCCGGGCGTCGTCGTGCCTCTCGCGCGGCGCGTCCTGCGGGAGATGGTGAGCCACCTCATCATCGACGCGTCGGATGCCCGGCTGGGACCGGCGATCGCGAAGATCCGGAAGCCGGGCATCCGCCTCAACATGAACCTCCTCGGCGAGGCGATCCTCGGGAAGAACGAGGCCGAGCGCCGGCTTGAGGGAACCAAGCGCCTGCTGGCCCGCGACGACGTGGACTACGTGTCGATCAAGGTCTCCGCCACCGTTGCCCCGCACAACCACTGGGCCTTCGACGAGGCGGTCGCGGACATCGTGGAGTCGCTCACACCGCTGTACCGGCTCGCAGCCGAACGGGGGAAGTTCATCAACCTCGACATGGAGGAGTACAAGGACCTCGGCCTCACGATGGAGGTCTTCACTCGACTGCTCGAGCGCGAGGAGTTCCGCCAGCTCGAGGCGGGAATCGTGCTCCAGGCCTACCTCCCGGACTGCCTCGGCGCGATGATGCACCTTCAGGAGTGGGCGGCGAACCGGGTGGCCGGCGGCGGTGCGCCCGTCAAGGTCCGCGTGGTCAAGGGCGCGAACCTCCCGATGGAGCACGTGGACGCCGAGATCCATGGGTGGCCCGTGGCGACGTGGGGGTCCAAGCGCGAGTCCGATACCTCGTATCTCGCTGTTCTCGACTACGCGCTCCACCCGGACCGGCTCGCCAACGTCCGGATTGGCGTCGCGGGCCACAACCTCTTCGACATCGCGCTCGCGTGGCTCCTTGCCAAGGCCCGCGGGGTCGACGTGGCCGGTACGCGGCTCGTCGAGTTCGAGATGCTCCTTGGCATGGCCTCGGCGCAGGCCCAAGCGGTCCTGGCCGACGTGAAACACCTCCTGCTGTACACGCCGGTGGTCCATCCCGACGAGTTCGACGTGGCCATCGCCTACCTCATCCGCCGGCTCGAGGAGGGCGCGAGCCAGGACAACTTCATGAGCGCGGTCTTCGAGCTCGGCGCGAACGACGTGCTGTTCGAGCGCGAGAAGAAGCGCTTCCTCGCCTCCGTGGATGCGCTCGACCGACCGCCGTTCGCCGGAGGCCAGATCCCTGAGCCGAACCGGCGCCAGGACCGGCGCGCCGAACATCGCGGGCTGGGCGAGGCAGCGTACGACGGCGCAGCCTCCTCAGGCGGCTCCCTCGCCTTCACGAATACGCCCGACACCGACCCGGACCTTCCCGGGAATCGCGAGTGGGGCCGCGGGATCCTTGCCCGCGCCGAGCGCTCCCAACTCGGGAACGGCACGGTACAGCGCAACACCATCGGAAGCCCCGGTGAGCTCGACGCCGTCGTCGAGGCCGCCGTCGTCGCCGGTCGTTCGTGGGCGGGCCTCTCCGGGGCGGAGCGCGCGGAGGTGCTCGATCAGGCGGGCCGTTCGCTCGAACGGCATCGGGCGAACCTCCTCGAAGTCATGGCGAGCGAATGCGGGAAGACGCTAGATCAAGGCGACCCGGAAGTGTCCGAAGCGATCGACTTCGCGCACTATTACGGGAGCCTGGCCCGCGAGCTCGACGCGATCGACGGCGCTGGGTTCATCCCGAGCCGGCTCACGGTCGTGACTCCTCCCTGGAACTTCCCGGTGGCCATCCCCGCCGGATCAACGCTCGCGGCCCTCGCTGCGGGCTCGCCGGTGATCATCAAGCCGGCCAAGCAGGCCCGGCGCTCGGGCGCGGTCATGGTCGAGGCGATCTGGGAGGCGCTCGACGCCGCGGGCATCTCTCGCGATCTGCTGCAATACGTCCAGCTCGAAGACCGCACGCTTGGCAAGCAGCTGGTGGCCCACCCCGACGTCGAGCGCGTGATCCTCACGGGCGGCTACGAGACGGCGGAGCTGTTCCGGTCGTTCCGGAGCGACCTTCCGCTGCTCGCGGAGACGTCGGGCAAGAACGCGATCATCGTCACGCCGAGCGCGGACCTGGACCTTGCCGCGCGGGACGTTGCGCAGTCGGCGTTCGGGCATGCGGGGCAGAAGTGCTCGGCCGCGTCGCTCGTGGTGCTCGTCGGCTCGGTTGCGCATTCGAAGCGGTTCCGGAACCAGCTCGTGGATGCCGTCCAGTCGATGCACGTGGGGTATCCATGGGACCCGCGGAGCCAAATGGGACCCGTCATCGAACCCCCGGGGGACAAGCTCCGCCGAGGACTGACACAGCTGGGCGACGGCGAGCACTGGGTCCTCGAGCCGCGGCAGCTCGACGAGTCCGGCAAGCTGTGGAGCCCGGGGATCCGGGCCGGTGTGCAGCCGGGCTCGGAATACCACCGAGTGGAGTACTTCGGCCCGATCCTCGGCGTCATGACCGCCGCGACCCTCGAGGAGGCCGTGGCGCTCGTGAACGAGGTCGACTACGGGCTCACGTCGGGGCTGCATTCGCTCGACCGCGGCGAGATCGAATACTGGGCCGACCATGTCGAAGCCGGGAACCTGTATGTGAACCGGGGCATCACCGGGGCGATCGTGCGCCGGCAGCCATTCGGGGGCTGGAAGAAGTCCGCCGTGGGCGCCGGCGCGAAGGCCGGTGGACCGAACTACCTCGTGGGCCTCGGCTCGTGGACGGACTGGCCCATGGAGCAGACCCTCAGCCGTCCCATCGAGGGGGCTCCGGCGGAGCTCCTCGCCGCGGTGCGCGGCGGGCTCCACACAGACGACGCCGACTGGCTCGAGGCCGCGCTCCGCTCGGACGCGGAGGCCTGGGCCAACGAGTTCGGCGTCGCGAAAGACGTGAGCGGACTCGCCTGCGAGCGCAATCTGTTCCGATACCGGCCCGTGCCGGTCATCATCCGGTTCGAGGGGCAGACGTCGGAGCACGGCGTCGCCGAGCTCCTCCGGGTGGCCGCCGCGGGCCTGCTGGCGGGCTCCGAGCTTCTGGTGAGCACCGCCGTCGCCCTTCCCGGCGACGCTGGTGCGGTCCTGCAGAGGCACGGCGCCACCGTGGTGGTGGAGGACGACGCCGGCTGGCTGGGCCGCGCCGGCCGGATCCGTTCGGGGCGCATCCGGCTCATTTCCAGCCCGGTCGCGCCGGCCAGCACGCAGCTGTCCTTGGCTCTGGGTGGGACGCCGGACGTCGCGGTGTATCGGCACCCCGTCGTGGGCGCGGGGCGGGTGGAGCTGCTGCCGTTCCTGCGGGAGCAGGCGGTGTCGCTTACTTCGCATCGCTTTGGGAACCCGAATCCGGTGATGGAGGGACTGACACTCTGAGATCAGGACTTTTTTGGTTCGTGACCTAGCGGTGACAAGATTTGTCATGCACGATGGAGAGGCAATCTCACATCAGCTAGGGGGACAACCGACACCCGGAGGTTACAACCATGTCCTGGCTCACACGCACTGCCTCAAGCAAGCTCGCGATCGGAGCGTTGGCGGCTGGCGCGCTCGTCGTGGGCGGAACGGGGGCGGCGGCGTTCGCCGTGCAAGGCGCCGTTCCCACCGCCGACCCTACGGCGACCGGCTCGCCCACCGCTTCACCCACCGACACCGCGACGGCGTCTCCGACTGAAACTTCGGAGCCCACCGAAACGTCCTCGCCAACTCAGACCTCTGAGCCGACAGAGACCTCTGAGCCGACGAGCACGGCGTCACCGACGGAATCTACGGAACCCACGGAGACCGCGTCGCCGACTCCGACCGAATCATCGGAACCCTCGGAGACGGCGGAGGGCCCGGACGCCACGGGCCCAGCGGCTTTCGGCCTCTGCAACGCCTTCGCCCACGGCGGCATCCCGACGTGGACGGCGCCGTACCGGGCGCTTGCGGCAGCGGCGGGCAACCCGGCCAACATCCCGGCCTACTGCGGAACGGTGACTCCGGGCCAGTCCGCCGGGCATTCGGACGAGGGGCGTGACGACTCGACAGCGCCGGAGTCGCTCCGCCCGTCGCCGCATCCGGTCCAACACGGCCAGAGCGGTTCGAACGGCCACGGTCGAGGCAACCACTGATTTGACTGTTCATTGAGAGGGGCCCGGGATTGGCGTCAAGCCAGCCCGGGCCCCTCGCTCGTGCCTGAAGCACGTTCTGATGAAAGAGCCCTACCGTGTCCATTTCGGGATTTTCCCTCTCGGTTTTCGGGGTAACGAGGCGGCATGGACCACGCGACGATCGGCTCCCGAAAACGCGTCGGCGCACGTCAGCGCATCCTCGACACATCGTTCGAGCTCTTCGCCCAGCGTGGGATCCGGGACGTCGGGGTGGACGAGCTCATCACCCGCTCAGGCGTGGCGAAGGCCACGTTCTACAAGCATTTCCACACGAAGGACGAGCTGGCCCTCGCCTACCTGCAGCGCTGGTACGAAGAGCGGAGCGCGGCGATCAACGAGGCGGTCCGGCGCCACGGGGAGAGTGACATTCCGGTTCTCCTGGTGGTCTTCGACGTCTTCGACGAATGGTTCCAGCAGGGCGTGGCCGAGGTCAGCTCCTTCCTCCACGTGATGATGGAGATGGGTCCGGACCATCCGCTGGGGAAGGCGAGCATCGACTACCTTGCGCGCACGCGGGACCAGCTCGCGGACCTGGCGCGCGCCTCGGGGCTGAACGAGCCGGAGGACTTCGCCTGGTCCTGCCACATCCTCCTCAAAGGCTCGATCGTCGCAGCAGCCGAGGGCGATCCCCGCGCGGCAGAGCGCGCCCGGCATATGGCCGCGCTCCTCATCGAGGACCGCCGTCGTCGGCAGAACGGCTGAGGCGACCGGGCCCTCTATACGGCGAGCGGGCTGAGCCGGCCCGACTCTATTCGGCGAGCGGGATGCGCAGCGTGAAGACGCTCCCGACACCCAGCTCGCTAGCGACCTCGAGTCGCCCTCCGTGCTGTTCGGCCACCTCCCGAGCGAGGGCCAGGCCGAGCCCGGTCCCGGGAATGCCAGCGCGGCGCGCGGCGTCCGTGCGCTGGAACCGGCTGAAGATCCGCCCCAGATCCTCCGGCGCGATGCCGAGCCCCTGGTCCTCGATTCGGCACACCGCAGTTCTCCCCTCGCGCTCCGCCGTCATGAGCACCGAGGTGCCCGCCTCGGAATACTTGAGCGCGTTGGAGACGAGGTTGTCGAGAATTCTCACGAGACCCGTCCGGTCGCCGAGAACGGGGAGGTCGCGGTCGGCCACGACGCGCAGCTCGATGCCGCGGCCCTCGGCCTCCGGAACAGCCGAGGCGGCAGCTTGTCTCAGAAGGCGTGCAAGGTCGAGCCGGGTGCGCTGGGTTTCAACGGAGCTCCCCTCGACGGAGGCGGCGAGAATGTCGTCGACCATCTTGCGCAGGTGCCGCGCGTTGCGGCTCATGACCTGAAGGTCAGCGCGGGCGGCCGGGCCGAGGGACGTATCGTCCTGAAGGAGTTCGGCATAGCCAAGGAGGCTCGTGAGCGGGGTCCGGAACTCGTGGGACATCGCGGAGAGGAAGCTGTCCCGCGCGCGGACCGCCCCAATCACCTCGGTCACGTCTGAGCACGCCAGGACCATCCCTCCGCGCTCCCCAGCGGCATCCAGGAACTCCCGCGCCGACACCGAGACCATGCGCGCGTCGGCCCCTCGGCCCAGCCGATACACCTCGTGGCTGATGGGGTCTCCTGCAAGGGCCCGTGCCACCGGCCGCTGCTCCAAGGGAAGGAGCTCGTCGCTGCCGTCGCGGTACACGAGGAGCTCGGAATCGTCGGCGCCCGATGCCTCCTCGGGGAGACCGGCAAGGAAGAGCTGCCGCTGCTTCGCGTTCATGAACACGTCCTTGCCGTCCGAGTCCACCACCAGCACTCCCACGTCGACGGTGTCGAGGATCGTGTCGAGCAGGCGTTCACGGGTCTTGCTCTGTGCGAGCAGCTCCTCGACCTTCCGCTGCTGGGCCATGCCGCTGACCGTGAGCACCGACATGGCGATGGCGACGGCGAGGAGCATGAACGGGACCACGATCTCGGCCACCAGATTGTGGGGTGCCGTGGAACCAACGGCGAGGAGCGGGGTCCACACCATCAGAAGCGATCCGAGGGCGCTGACGGCGACGGTCAGGCGCGGGCGGTACCCGGAGCCGGCAAGCCACATCACGGGGAACACGGCGAGCAGGCCGAGCCCCGAGAGCACCCCCTCGATCCCCGACCGAAGGAGGGCGAGTGGGATGAAGTCCACCAACGGGACCAGGAGAATCGACCAGCCCGGCAGGCGGTTCCACGGCACCAGCAGGCACAGGCCCAGGATGACGAGCGCGGCAGCCTGCCCTGCGACGAATCCCGGGCGTTCCATGGCGGGGCGATCGCTGAAGAAGACGACGACGGCGACGAGCAGCAGAGTCACGTTGAGCGGAAGCTGGCCGATCAGCACCTTCCTCCGCGCGTCCAGCCGGTGGAAGCGATTCTGGGCATGGAGCACTGCGTCGAGGACTTTCTCCACGTCGCCTCCCGTCACCTACGTGATATTCAACAGACAAGTCTGTGACATCGCCGGTCAGAAATGATTCAGTTAGCCATAGAAGGGAGTTCCATGTCAGGTCGCGCACTCATCATCGAGGACAATCCCGATATCCGACGTCTCCTCGAGGCAACGCTCACCCGTCAAGGGTTCGAGGCGACGAGCGCAGGCGCAGGATATCCTGCTTTGGAAACTGCACGGCGTATTACGCCTGACCTCATCACCCTCGACCTCGGCCTCCCCGACCTCGACGGCCTCGAGGTCTGCCGCACGCTCCGCCTCTTCAGCAACGCCTATATCCTCGTGGTCACGGCGCGCGCCGCCGAGGCGGACCGCCTCGAAGCCCTTGAGCGCGGGGCCGACGACGTTCTCGCGAAGCCCTTCAGCCCGCGCGAGCTCCAGGCGCGCGTCGAGGCCCTCTTCCGGAGGCCGCGGGCTGCCTCGCTCCCGGAGAGCGAGCTGCAGACCGCGGCGCGGGTCCAGCAAGGCCTCCTCCCAGAGCATGCCCCCAACGTTCCCGGGTACGACGTCGCCGGCGCGTGCCACCCGTCCCGCAGCGTGGGCGGTGACTTCTTCGATTGGGAGTCGGACGGTTCGTCCCTGGCCTTCACCCTCGCCGATGCCATGGGCAAGGGCATGGGCGCGGCCCTCGTCGCCGCCACAGCACGGGCGGTCCTCCGGCCGGGCCGCCTCGAGCAGGGCCCGGGCGCCCTCGTGGGCACGGCGGCGCGTGCCCTCGAGCCGGACCTCCTCCGGCTCGGATCCTTCGTCACGCTCCTGCACACGCGCCTCGACGCCTCAACCGGCGACTTCACGTATGTGGACGCCGGACACGGTCTCGGCCTGCTCATCCACCCGGACGGGATGTGGGAGCGCCTCACCACCTCGGGGCCGCCGATCGGCCTTCTCCAGGGCGCGGAATGGACGGCCCACGACAGCCGCCTCGAGCCCGGCGGTGCACTCGTGGCCCTGAGCGACGGCCTCCTCGAGGCCTTCCCGCGCGTCGACACCGCCCTGAACGCGGCAGCGGCTGCGGTGCTCGAAGCGCCGGACGCCGACGCGGCGGTCCGTGCCATCATCGGCCTCGACACCACGAGCCAGGACGATACGACCGCAATCGTCGTCCGCCGTGCTGAGTCGTGAGGGAATTCGGTACCCCGTGACCCGCCTGATCATCAGAATCCTCGCCGCCCTCTCGGTCATCGCCGGATTGAATTACGTCGTCTGGAGATGGACGGCGTCGCTCAATTGGGACGCCTGGTGGATTGCCATACCGCTCGTGCTCGCGGAGACCTATTCATTCATCGACGTCACGCTGTTTTCCCTGACGGTTTGGCGGATGTCGCAGCGTGAGGACCCGCCGCAGGCGCCGCCGGGGCTGAACGTCGATGTCTTCATCACCACCTACAACGAGGAGCCGGAGCTCGTCCTCGCCACCGCACGGGCGGCCCTCGCCATCCACTACCCCCACCGCACCTGGGTGCTCGACGACGGCGCCCGCCCCGAGATGCGAGAGGCCGTCGAGCGCCTGGGGGCAGGCTACCTGTCCCGAGGCGCTGAATGGGTGGACAAACCGCGCCACGCAAAGGCGGGCAACCTCAACAACGCGCTGCACGAGACGACGGGCGAGTTCATCCTCATCCTCGACGCCGACCAGGTGCCGTACCCCGAAATCCTCGACCGCACCCTCGGCTACTTCAATGACCGAAAGGTCGCGTTCGTCCAGACTCCCCAGTACTTCGGCAACGTCCCGGACGACGATCCCCTCGGGAGTCAGGCCCCGTTGTTCTACGGCCCGATCCAGCAGGGCAAGGATGGCTGGAATGCGGCCTTCTTCTGCGGTTCGAACGCCGTCCTCCGGCGCGAGGCACTGATGCAGCTCGGGCTGACGAACTATGTGGCGGACACGGAGGCGCGGGTGCGGCGCGCCCTCGCCGTCGGCCAGCGGGTGGTGCGACGGGCACGACGCCGACCCGAGGCCCGCGATCCCAAGGTCGCCTCGCTGCTCAGCCACGTCGAGTCCGCCATCGGCGAGGGCTCGCGCCGTCTCGTCGCCGGGGATTCGATCGGCGATGCGACCTACCGCGTGCAGGCGAACGTGGACGCGGCAGTCCGCACGCTCGTGGCCGAGGATCTCGCGGGAGTGTCCATCGACGTGGCCGCGCTCCGCGAAGAGCTCGGCATGGACAGCCCGTTCGACGAGGCGACAGAGGAGCTCGACGAGGCGGTGGAGCGCCTCGCGGCCCGCGATCTGTCGCCGCTCGGCGCGCTTGAGTCGGTCCGGGCCGTTCTGGACGCGCTGAGCGTCGAACGCCTGCATGAGGCACAGCCCATCATGCCCCTCTCCACGATCTCCGTCACGGAGGACATGTCGACCTCAATGAGGCTGCACGCCTCGGGCTGGCGGAGCATCTACCACCACGAGATCCTCGCGGTGGGCCTCGCCCCCGAGGATCTTCCGTCCATGCTGACCCAGCGCACCAGATGGGCTCAGGGCACGGTGCAGGTCATGCTGCGGGAGAGTCCGCTGACGATGCGCGGCCTCTCATGGGGGCAGCGCCTCATGTACTTCAACACCATGTGGAGCTATCTTTCGGGCTTCGCGGCGGTCGTGTACTTCGCCGGCCCACTCGCCTACCTCCTCGCTGGGGTGCTTCCCGTCAACGCCATCAGCGTGGACTTCTTCGCCCGGTTCTTCCCGTTCATGGTGGTCAACCAGCTCATGTTCTGGGTCGCGGCCCAGGGGGCGAAGACGTGGCGTGGGCAGCAGTACAACCTCGCGCTGTTCCCCACGTGGATCAAGGCGTGCACCACCGCGGCGGCCAACGTCTGGTTCGGGCGGCCGCTCGGCTTCGCGGTGACCCCGAAGGCGCGGCAGGAGGGCGGGCGTCCGCTGCGCCTGCTGTGGCCACAGGCGATAGTCGCCGCGCTCCTGGTGATTGCGTGCGTTGCGGGTATTGTCCGCTGGGTGCTCGGCCTCAATCAGGGTCTGGGCACGCTCGTCAATATTGCGTGGACAGTTTTCGACTTTGCGCTGCTGAGCGTTTTGATCGGTGCCGCCAAATACCGCGGCTACGATCCTGCGAGGGAATCGGCCTTCCAGACGACCAAGGAGAAGAAATGAGATTCGCCGTCGAGGAGCGGGACGGGTACACGGAGGTGTCGGCCCAAGGCCGACTCAATATGGTGGGTGCACCCCTGCTCAAGGCCACCGTCGCCGATGCGATCGAGTCCGGTCACCGGCTCCTCGTGCTGAACCTCGGCGACACGGAGTTCATGGACTCGTCCGGACTGGGCGCGCTCGTGGGGTGCCTCAAGGCCGCGCGCCAGGCGGGTGGCGACCTCCGGATCGCCAACGTCGGAGAACAGGTGGAGATGGTCCTCAAGCTCACGAGCATGGATCGGATCCTGACCCCGTACCGCCACGTCGAGGATGCGTACAAGGATGCCTAAGCCGCTGGCAGAGGGGCACGTCCGAGGACGCGCCACGGTCATGATCGTCGACGACGTCCAGGACGAGCTCGGACGGGTCTGGCAGACCGCCGAAGTGATCTCCCCCGACGACCGGCTTCCCTTCGAGCTCGCCGTCGTCGAAGTGGTCACGAACGCGGTGAAGCACGCGAAGTCGCCGTCCGGCGACCACGTCGAACTGGATCTCGAGCTCGAGGTGCGTCGCGACCTTCTCCTCGCGCGGCTCTTCGAGCTCGGCGCCCAGCCCGTGAACCTTCCCGAGAACGCGGGCAGCATGCCGGATCCAGACTCGGAGGCGGGCCGCGGACTCGCCTTGGCCCGCCAGCTCCTGACGACGATCACGTGCGAGCGGCGCGACGGAGCCAACGTCTGGACCCTGACCCGCAAACCCAGCGAGGACAGCTAAGGCGAACGAGGGCGGCGTCTAACGAGGACGACGGCGCCCGGCACCAGGGCGACGGCCCTTCCCTGGGCTCGCGGCCGCCTGGCGCGGGGCGGCTTTCTTGGGGGTGGCCTTCTTGGGGGCCTCTTTCCGGGCGGCCTCCTTCTGGGCCGCCGACCGCTCGGACCTCCGCTGTTTCGCGGCCTCCCGCTGGTCGCGCTGAACCGAGGCCTGGCGGGAGCTCGTCGCGGAACGTCCGCGCACCACGCCGATGAATTCCTGAATGGCCTCGCTCTCGTTCTCGCGCAGCCAGGCGACTCCGACCCCATATTCAGGCACCCCCGTCACCGGCCGGTAGCGGAGCTCCTTGCGGTTGAAGTGGCGGACCACGCTCATGGGGAGGATTGCAAGGCCCGCCCCGCCTTCGACGAGGTCCAAGCGCTCGGAGGCGCCGCCGTCGTACTCGAAGAGCTCCTCCTCGATCTCGGCGAGGGGCACCTCGTCGAAAGCCTGGATCTCGTGGCCTTTCGGGGCCACGACCACCGGCAGCTCCTCATAGAGCGGGATGACGTGAAGGCCGTCGCGGTCCACGGGAAGGCGCACGAACGCGATGTCCGCGCGGCCGTCGCGGAGCACGGCGACCTGTTCGCCGTCGTCGACCATCTGCGAGGCGAGCGGCGCCTCAGGGAACCGTTCCTCCCAGCGGTGGAACCACTTCCCCGGCGAGACGCCGGTGACGAACGCGACCCGCAGGGCCGGGGGTGTGGGCTCGGAATCCATTCGTCAACCGTAGCCCAGTACCCTAGATCCATGACCTCCCGCAAGCCCCAGTCCATGAAGCCGGCCACTGCCGCGAAGAAGCTGGGCATCTACCTGCCCGCCGCCCCGCCGGAGTTCCAGGAGGGCGAAGTGTCGAGGGAGCAGCTGGACGAGCTCCAGTCGAATCCTCCGGAGTGGCTCGCAGAGCTGCGCCGGAACGGGCCGCACCCGCGCCCGGTCGTCGCGCAGAAGCTCAACGTGACGATCAGCGGGCTCGCGCGGGCTGGGGTCACCGAGGCGCTGACGACGCAGGAGATCAGCGACCTGCTTCAGAATCGTCCGCAGTGGCTCGTCGACGAGAGGGCGAACATGGCCGCCGTCCGCGACGAGCAGAAGCGCATCAGGGACGCGGCCGCCGAGAAGGCGACCAAGACCAAGGGCCAGTCCCGCCACTTCCACTGACGTGCGGGCCCGCGGGCCTTTGTCCGGCTAGCTCTGGAGATTCGCCGCCAGAAGCTCGCGGTGCGTCACGGCTGCCTCTTCGTGGAGCTTCGCTCCGGCATCCGTGAGTTCGACGAACAGCGAACGGCGGTCCTCCGCGCAGGCCGCGCGGCGCACGTAGCCGCCCTTCTCGAGACGGTCGACGATCTTCGAGAGGGCGCTCTGCGTCATCGGCGAATCTGCCGTGAGGTCCTTCATGCGGCACTTCTCGCTCGTGTGCTCCGCGAGCAGGTCCAGGGTTTCGAATTCGTTCAGTCCGATGCCGTGCCGGGCCGAGAGCTCGCGGTCCAAGGCGTTCGACGTCTTCAGGTACGCACTCTGGATCGCTCGCCACTGTTCGACCAGCCGCGGCTCCGCCTCCGTTGACATGCCCACGAGTATACCGCGACAAGGAATCTATTTCCGCATCATTCTTTTCCTTGTCATCCAATGATGTGTCATGTACTGTCCTTGTCCATGGCGCAAGACCTGACTTCTCTGACCGACTTGGCCGCCCCGAAGACCTCCTCCATCCCGGTCGCCCCTTCAGCAACCAGCTCCAAGCCGTGGAGCCGCGGCCAGTGGCTCCTCCTCGTGACCCTGTGCGTCGTGCTCGCGCTCGACGGGCTCGACGTATCGATGGTCGGCGTCGCGCTCCCCTCCATCGGGCGCGAACTCGGCCTCGACACGGGCGCCCTGCAGTGGATTGTCTCCGGGTACGTGCTCGGCTACGGGTCCCTCCTGATGCTCGGTGGGCGCATGGCCGACCTCCTCGGGCGCCGTCGGATCTTCCTCGCGGCCCTCACCGTATTCGCCGCCGCCTCGCTCTTGGGCGGCCTGGTGAGCGACCCATCCCTGCTCATTGCCACACGCTTCATCAAAGGCCTGGCAGCAGCCTTCACCGCGCCCACCGGCTTCTCGATCATCACCACGAACTTCGCCGAAGGCCGCGAGCGCAACCGCGCGATCTCGATCTATACGACGTTCGGCGCGAGCGGCTTCTCGCTCGGACTCGTGGTCGGCGGCCTCATGACGGCCCTCAGCTGGCGCTGGACCTTCCTCTTCTCCGTGCCGATCGCCGTGGTCGCCGTGCTTCTGGGCCTCCGCTTCATCCCCCGGGACAAGCCGGCGGGCGACGGCGGCCACGACGTCTGGGGCGCCGTCACCCTTTCGGCCGGCATGCTTGGGCTCGTCTTCACGCTCGTTTCGGCACCCGACGCCGGCTGGGGTTCCGCGCGAACGATCGGCGGCTTCGCGGTGTCTGCGCTCGTCCTCGCCGCGTTCGCCTGGATCGAGACGCGCGTCAGGCACCCGCTCATCCGCTTCGGCATCCTGCGTGAGGGGTGGGTCGCCCGGGCGAACCTCTCCGCCGTCGCCCTCTTCGGCTCCTACCTGAGCTTCCAGTTCATCGTGACGCTGTACCTGCAGTCAGTTCTCGGCTGGGCACCGCTCTCGATGGCCCTCGCCCTGCTTCCCGCGGGCCTGATGGTGGCGGGCAGCGCCCCGTTCGCAAGCCGACTCATCGACCGCTTCGGCGCGACGCGGCTGGTCGTCGCAGGCCTGCTCTCGCTCTCGGTCGGCTACCTGCTGTTCCTCCGCATCGGCACGCAACCGGTGTATGCGGCGGACATCCTCCCGTCCGTGCTGCTGCTTGGCGTCGGCTTCGCGCTCGGCTTCCCGTCCATCAACGTGCAGGCGACCGCCGGCATCCACAACGATGAACAGGGCCTCGCCGCCGGCCTCATCCAGACCAGCACGCAGGTTGGCGCGGCCCTGGTCCTCGCGGTAACGACGGCGCTCGTCGGCTCGGGTGGCCACGGCAGCTCCGGAGGGCCCGCCTCGGCGGCAGCGATGCTGGACGTCTTCCGCCCTGGCCTCGCCTTGAGCACGGCGGTGGCGATCGTCGGTCTGCTCGTCGCAGTCGCGCCCCGCTGGTGGCAGGTCCGAGAGCGCCGGCGCGCCAGGATCTGAGCACGCATTTGGGTGAGAGGTGGCCGCGCGTTGGGGGACGCGCGGCCATCTCTCGCTTCAGTCCTGGTGGAGCTGGATCAGGTTCCCGCACGTGTCGTCGAAGATCGCCGTGACGCCAGCCGGCCCCTCCGAGGGCTCCCCGCGGAAGGCGACGCCCGCCGTCGTCAACCGCTCGTACTCGCCGCGGACGTCAGGGGACCCGAACACGATCGCGGGCAGGCCCTGCTCGTAGACACCGGTCCGGTACGCCTCGGCAACCGGGTTGTCGCTCGGTTCGAGCAGCAGCCCGAGGCCCGGAGTGCCGTCCGAGGAGACGATGAAGAGATTCGCCTCAGGGACGGCCATGAGGGTCTCGAAGCCGAGGGTCTCGGTGTAGAAGCGATGGGCCGCGGCGGGGTCGGTCACATGGATGCTGCACATCTTGACTCGCATGCCGCCCAGCCTAGGACCGTGTGGGCCCGCGCTACAGCTCCCGCGCTGCGTACACCCGCAGTGCATCGCGCACGAATGCCGCACCCTCGGTGCCGCCATAGTTCGCCGCGAAGCGCTCGTCGTCCACGTACAGGTCAGCGAGGCCCAGCACGTACTCCTTCGCCGGCCCTTCGGGGTACCCGGGAGTTCCCGGGATGCTTCGCAGCCAGTCGGCGTGCCGGGCTGCGAGGGTCTGGGCGGTGTCGCTCTCGGGCGACGCCCCGCTGACCGCGGCCGCCCGCCAATCCTCCATGAGCCGGGACAGCCGCTCCTTCCAGTCCCGCTGCCCCTGGGGGCCCAGTCCGCGCCACCAGGCATCGCTGTCGGCATACGCCTTCGCGCCCCATCGGGCCTCGACCTCGTCCTTGAACTGGGTGTGGTCGAATCCGTCGAACATCTCCTCGGCCATGAGCGGCCCATCTCCTTCCAAATGCTGAATCGTGGATTCCACGGCCCGCGCCTGGCGCGCAAGCCGGTCCTGTTCCTGCCGCAGCCACGCGAGGTGCGCGCGCAGCGCTTCGGTCTGGTCCCTGTGGTTCCCGAGGACCTCTGCGACGGCCGGCAGGCTCAGGCCGAGGTCACGGAGGAGGAGGATGCGCTGGAGCCGCACGAGCGACTCCTCGTCGTAGTAGCGGTAGCCGTTGTGGCCGACACGGCTCGGTTCGAGCAGCCCGATGCTGCCGTAATGGCGCAGGGTTCGGCTCGTTGTGCCGGCCAGTCTGGCGACTTCCTGGATGCTCCAGTCCATGCGTTCCCTCCTTGCCCTTTCGAGGGTAGAAGTTGACGCTGCGTCAAGGTCAAGGGGTCGGGAACTGCGGGTTCCGCCCGCTCAAGCGGTCGACGACGGCGAGCAGCTCCGCCATCGACGTGCGGAAGGCTTCCTCCGGCCAGGATCCGGCGAGCGACGAGTAGTGGTACAGGCCCTCGCCCATGAGCATGACGGCGGTGGCGACGGCTGGGTCTGCGATCTCTTGCCGGATGAGCTCGAGCCACGCGGCGTCGATCTCCTCGAGGGCGGCGAGCGCACCCGCATGTCCGGTCTGCGCGAGCCGGACGGCGGCGATGAAGAAGGCGTCCATATCTGTACCCGAGTTGAGGGATGTGCGCACGAAGTACCGTGCGGGCCCCTCGGGGTCCTCGGCCATGCGCGCCCTGTCCTCGGCCGCGCAATCCCGAAGCGCCGCCAAGAGGGCCTCGGCGAGGGCGTCCTTGCTCTTGAAGTGGTACAGGAGGCCGCCCTTGGAGACCCCGGCCCGGGCCGCCACAGCATCCATGGTCGCTGCCCGCTCCCCCTCGGACACGAGGAGATCGCGGTAGGCGGCGAGGATGGCGTCGCGCGCCTTGGGCGGTCTGGGCATAAGGACACTGTACGTGGCGTTGAAACTAAACCGTCCAGACGGTATAGTTATTGGGTCACGACAAGGAGTCCCGATGTTCCAGACCAAGCACACCGCCGAGGCTCGCATCCCGGACCTTGCCCCCGCCGACACCTCGGCCGGCCGCCGCTGGCTCGCTCTCACGGCGCTGATGTTCCCGGTGCTGCTCATCGCCGTCGACAACACCGTCCTCGCGTTCGCCGTCCCCTCGATCTCTCTGGCCCTCCAGCCGAGCGGCACCGAGATCCTCTGGATCGTGGACGTCTACGCCCTCGTCCTGGCCGGACTGCTCGTGCCCATGGGCAGCATCGGCGACCGCATCGGCCGCCGACGGATCCTCCTCATCGGCGCGACGGGCTTCGCGGTCGTCTCGGCCGCGGCGGCGTTCGCGACGTCCGCGGGCCAGCTCATCGCGGCCCGGGCCCTGATCGGCGTCTTCGGCTCGATGATCATGCCGGCCACGCTCTCGCTCATCCGCAACATCTTCGCGGACGCCACCGAGCGCCGCCTCGCGATCGCCATCTGGGCGGCGACCTACTCGGGCGGCGCCGCGCTCGGCCCCCTCGTGGGCGGCGCGCTGCTCGAACACTTCGCCTGGGGCGCGGTGTTCCTGCTCGCCGTGCCCGTGCTCGTACCGCTCCTGGTGCTCGCGCCGCTCCTCGTGCCGGAATCGCGCGATCCCTCGCCGTCGCCCATCGATGCCCCGAGCATCCTCCTGATCATCGCGGCGGCTACCGCTGTGGTGTACGGGATCAAGGAGCTGGCGCACGACGGCGGAGCCCCCGCCATGCTCATTCTCGCCGCCGGGCTGGCCACCGGGTGGGCCTTCGTGCGGCGGCAGCTGCGCCGGCCCCAGCCGATGCTCGATGTCCGCCTATTCCGCGCCCCGGCCTTCAGCGCCGGCCTCGCCGCCAACCTTCTGAGCATCTTCTCGCTCGTGGGATTCACGCTGTTCCTGTCGCAGCACCTGCAGCTCGTCGAGGGCGCATCCCCACTGACCGCCGGGCTGTTCATGCTCCCGGGACTCGCGCTCACGATCGTCACAGGCCTCACGGCGGTCAAACTCGCGGCACGGTTCTCGGCCCCGACCGTCATGGTCACGGGCCTGCTGTTCAACGCTGTGGGCTACGGCCTGGTGCTCGCGTTCGGCAGGGATGGCTCGCTGGTTGCACTGCTGGCAGGCTTCGCGGTGGTCGGCGCGGGAGTAGGCCTCGCGGAAACGCTCTCCAACGACCTCATCCTCGCCAGTGTGCCTGCCCCCAAGGCCGGCGCCGCCTCCGCGATCTCCGAGACGGCGTACGAGCTCGGCGCGGTCCTCGGCACAGCCATCCTGGGCAGCGTCCTCGGAGCCGCGTACCGTCTCAACGTGTCCGTGCCGGCCGAGCTCCCGGCCGACGCCGCGGTGAAGGCCCACGAAACGCTCGGCGGCGCGATGGACGTCGCGCCGCTCCTGCCCGAGCCCGCCGCGTCGGCCCTCCTCGCCTCGGCGCGCCACGCCTTCGATTCGGGTGTCGGCGCCACCGCCGCGATCGCCGCGGCACTCATGGTGACGGCCGCCGTCGTCGTCCGTCGGGCGCTGCGTACGCCCGCCCGCACGTGAATTGTCGGGTTCTCGCGGGTTCCGAGCCCGCTCACCCGCGAAAACCCGACAATTCCGGGAGGTCCTGTCAGCGCACCTTCTCCTTGAGGAACCGCACCGCCCGCTCCCACGCGAGCTTGGCCGCCTGGGGGCGGTAGTTGCCCTGGGGATTGGAGTCGTTGGCGAACGCGTGCCCGGCGTCGTAGAAGAAGAACTCGACCTCGGCCCCGGACTCCCGGCGGATCTGTTCCTCCTGCTTCCGCGCCTCGGCGGCGGGGTACCCGCGGTCATGCTCCCCGTAATGGCCCTGGACGGCGGCGCGGACGCCGGAGAAGTCGTTCGGCACGCCCTGGCCCACGCCATAGAACGGCACGGCCGCGCTGATCCGCTCCCCCTGCTGGGCAGCAAGCTGCAGCACGAAGCCGCCGCCCATGCAGAAGCCGATCGCGCCCACGGTCGAGCTCGTGACCTCAGGGAGGGAGAGGAGATAGTCGACGGCGCCGGCCAGCAGGCGGGCTGCCTCCTCCTCGGGAAGGGTCTTCATGATGCGGGCGGCCTCGGCGCCGTCGTGAGCCACGCGGCCGCCGTAGAGGTCCGGCGCGAGGGCCACGAAGCCTTCGGCGGCAAGTCGGTCGGCGACGTCCCGGATGTGGTCCACGAGCCCCCACCACTCCTGGATGACGATCACGCCTGGCCCCGACCCGGACGGCGGAAGCGCGAGGTAGCCGTGGGCCTCCCGGCCGCCGGACGGGAACGTGACGTTCTGGAAAGGCCTCTGCTCATTCATGGCACCACGCTAGCGGGCCGTCGTAGCGTTGACCCATGGACTGGCTGCTCTGGTTCAGCGCACCGGACTACGAGCTCGCACGGATCGTTCTGCAGCGGGGCGTGGCCGCCCTGTTCTTCGTCGCCTTCCTCTCGAGCCTCAACCAGTTCCCAGCCCTCCTCGGCGAGCATGGGCTCCTCCCCGTCCCCGACTTCCTCAATGCGTTCCACCGGCTCAACCGACCCACGCTCTTCCGCTGGGGCTATTCCGACCGACGGCTCCGCTGGGTGTGCGGTGTCGGTCTCGCTGTTTCCGTGCTGCTGATCCTCGGAATCCCCCAGCTCGGGCCGCCCTGGATTCCGCTCATCGCGTTCCTCGTGCTGTGGGCCCTGTACATGTCGATCGTGAATGTAGGCCAGACGTTCTACGGCTTCGGGTGGGAGATGCTCCTGCTCGAGGCGGGCTTCACGGTCGCGTTCCTCGGCTCCGACCAGAGCCCGCCGCCGACAGCGGTGCTCATCGTCACCGCGTGGCTCATGTTCCGCCTCGAGTTCGGCGCCGGGATGATCAAGATCCGTGGTGGCCGTGAATGGCGAGACCTCACTGCGCTGTACTACCACCACGAGACGCAGCCGATGCCTGGCCCCCTCAGCCGAAGGTTCCATCTTCTGCCGAAGCCGCTCCATCGCGTAGAGGTGGTCGGCAACCATTTCGCGCAGCTCGTGGTGCCGTTCTTCCTCTTCGCCCCGCAGCCGCTCGCGACGACCGCCGCGGCGATCATGATCGTGACGCAGCTCTGGCTTGTGCTGTCCGGGAATTTCGCGTGGCTCAACTGGTCCGCGATTGTGCTCGCGTTCTCCGGGGTGAGCGACAGGGTGGTTCACGCCGTGCTCCCGTTCATGCCGCTGCGCTATTCCCCCGCTTCGTGGGCGGAGGCGGGGGCCGAGCCCGACGGCGTGTGGTCAGGAGGCCTCTTCGGGGGCGGCTGGGGCGAGCCCACTGGCTATCCCGGCGACGTGGGCTCCTGGGCCTGGGCCGTCGTCGCCCTCGCCGCGGCCCTGTTCCTCGCGGTACTCGGCTATTGGCCGGCGAAGAACCTCTTCTCACGCCGCCAGCTCATGAATGCGGCCTTCAACCGCTGGATGCTCGGCAACACCTATGGGGCCTTCGGCAGCGTGACCAAACGGCGGGTCGAGATCGTGGTGGAGGGCACGCTCGACGACGTTCCTTCCGACGAGGCGGATTGGCGCGAGTACCGCTTCAAGGGCAAGCCCGGCGAGCCCGAGCGCATCCCTCGCCAGTGGGCGCCGTACCACCTGCGCCTCGACTGGCTCATGTGGTTCCTCCCGCTGCGCACGGTGCACGAGGAATGGTTCTACGCGTTCCTGTTCAAGCTGCTGGAGGCGGATCGGGCGACTTTGAAGCTCCTGCGCGCCGACCCCTTCGGCGGCGAACCGCCTCGATGGATCCGGGTCCGGAACGCGCTGTACCAGTTCTCCACGGCGGAGCAGTTCCGCGAGACGGGCAACCGCTGGATGATCACGCCGCTTCGCATGCTCATCCGCCCCATCGAGCTGAGGGACGTGGCCTAGAAACAACGACTGCTCCATAACTGTCGTTCTGCACCCTCAGAACGACAGTTATGGAGCAGTCGATAAAAGATGTGCGCGAGGCGGGATTTGAACCCGCACGCCCTTTCGGACACTGGCACCTGAAGCCAGCGCGTCTGCCGTTCCGCCACTCGCGCTCACCCTCCGCGGGACGGGCCGGAACGGCGCGATCCTGCGAAAGCAGCGAGCTCAAGCATAGCCGAGCGCCCGTCGGATGCGAAATCGACACGGAGGTCCCTCGGCAGCGCCGGATCAGTTCCGAAGCGGAGTTTCCAGACCGGGCCAGTAGTATCGGAAGGAGCATCGCACGAATGTGCCGCGCACCCCCGCCGGATGGCTAGCCGAGAGAGGAGGACGGCCATGGGACTGCTCGACCGCCTCGAGCTCGGTATCGAGAAGGCCGTACATGGCGTCTTCTCGAGGGGCAATGCCCAGGTTCAGCCCGTCGAGATCGCCAGCCGCCTGCGCCGAGTCATGGACGATCAGGCCATTGCCATTTCGCAGGGCCGCACTCTGGCGCCCAACGTTTTCGAGGCCCGCCTGGGCGATGACGATTTCGCCCGCGTCCAGCAGTGGGGTCAGGCCCTCGCGGAGGAGCTGTGCGACGTCGCCGTCAAGCACGCCCGCTCCCAGGGCTACACGCTTCAGGGACCAGTCCGCTTTTCCTTCAAGCACGACGGCGGGCTCAAGGCCGGGGTCTTCGAGGTCACCGCGCGCTCGGAGAAGTCGCAGGCTCCGGCTCCTGCCCAGCCGAGCGTCCCCCGCCGCCCCATGCCGCCGGCCCCGCCCCGCGTGCCCTCCGCACCGAACCGGTTCCCCGGCGGCGCACAGCTTCAGCAGCCGGTCCGCACGCATCCGGTCCTCGAGATCGACGGCCAGCGGTACTCGATCAACGCAGACTCAATCGTCCTCGGCCGGTCCTCGGAGGCCGACATCGTGGTGGACGACACGGGCGTTTCACGTCGGCACCTGGAGATCCGGCGGAATCAGGGCCACGTGTACGCCGTGGACCTCGGCTCGACCAATGGCAGCTACGTCAACGGCGAACGCGTGAACGGCTCCGCCGAACTCCTCGACGGCTCCACGATCTCCATGGGACGCACCCGTATTGTGTTCCGCATGCTGCCGGCACCTCTGGGAGGACCTGCGTGAACGAACTGACGCTCACCGTCCTCCGCCTGGGCTTCCTGGTGCTCATGTGGGTGCTCGTCTTCAGCATCGTCGCCGCCATGCGCCGCGACCTCGCCGTGGGGCGCCGCAACAAGACCGGAGCACCCTCGGCGCGCGAGGTCCGCAAGAACCCGGCCCTCGCCGAGCCGCCGCCGCGCCAGCACGCGAACCAGCTCGTGGTCGTCGAGGGTCCCCTTGCGGGAACGACCATGCCTCTCGGCGAGAGCCCCGTGCTTCTGGGCCGTGCGCAGGAGGCCACGCTGGTCCTCGAAGACGACTACGCGTCCGGCCGCCACGCGCGCCTCTTCCCGCAGGGGAGCCGCTGGTTCATCGAGGACCTCGGCTCCACCAACGGCACCTACCTCGCTGACCGCCAGCTCACCCGCGCGCAGCCCGTGGAGCTCAACGTGCCGATCCGGATCGGCAAGACCGTGATCGAGCTGAGGCCCTGATCTTGCCGGACACCCAGCTGATCCTCCGGTACGCAGCCCGGTCCGATGTGGGCCGACTGCGCTCCAAGAACGACGACTCGGCCTACGCCGGCCGTCATCTCGCCGTCGTGGCGGACGGCATGGGCGGGCACGCCGGCGGGGATGTTGCCAGCGCGTCGACGGTCCTGGACCTCGTGCATCTGGACCATGGCGGCTATGGCGACACCGGCGAGGCAGGGACGGTGCTCGCCGACGAGATCCAGACCGCGAACTCTCTGCTCTCGGAGCTCGTGGCCACGAATCCCAAGCTCGCGGGGATGGGCACCACCGTCACGGCGATCCTCCTCAACGGCTCGAAGCTCGCCTTCGCGCACATTGGAGATTCGCGCGCCTATCGCCTCCGAGGCACCAGGTTCGAGCAGATGAGCGTGGACCACACGTTCGTGCAGCGGCTCATCAACGAGGGGCGCCTGCGCCCCGAGGAGGCGGAGACCCACCCGCACAAGAACGTGCTCATGCGCGTCCTCGGCGATGTGGACGCGAGCCCGGAACTCGATCTGACGTCCTTCGACGTGGAAGAGGGCGAGCGGTGGCTGCTCTGCTCGGACGGCCTCAACTACGTTCCCCACGCTATTGTCGAGCAGACGGTCCGGGACGTCGAAGACCCGGGCGAGTGCGCGGACCGGCTCATCAGCCTCACCCTTGCCGCTGGCGCACCGGACAACGTCACCGTCATCGTGGCCGACGTGATCGCCGCTGACGCCGCCGTCGACGAGGAGCCCCCCGCCGCTCCCGCGGCCGCTGCGACTGTCACCGCTTCCGCCGCCGCGCGCACTCCCGTCACGTCGGCAGCCCGTGCGGAGTCGCCCACCGCCAAGGCGGAGCCCGAGGACGAGACGAACGACGACGGCGCCTCCGCCGAGGCGGAGCCCGCGCCTTCCGCTGGGGCCGACGACGGACCCGAAGCCTCTGAGGCCGGGGGGCGCCGCGAAGTTCCCACCGACCCGAACCTCGGCGCCCATCTTTCCGCCGAGGTGCTCCGCCGCGAGCTCGACAGCCGGCCCCATGAGCTTGTCGGCGCTGCCGCGGCCGCCGCCGAGAGCGGTTCCCTGCCGTCCGTCGCGAGCCGAACGGCCGCGCGCCGCGCCGCTGCACTCCTGACGCATCGCGCCTCGGACGAAGTCGAGGTCGAGGAGGCAGAGGTCGAGCAGGACACAGGCCGTCAGCGACTGCGCCGCTGGATCAAGATCGCGGTCGCCCTCGTCATTGCCCTCGTGGTTGTCCTCGGGCTGTGGTTCGGCTACGCCTGGACCCAGACGCGCTACTACGTCGGCGCGTTCGAGAACCGAGTCGCGATCTTCAACGGCGTTTCCCAGACCCTCGGGCCGATTTCCCTCTCCAAGGTGCACGCCACCACGGAGATCACCCTCAGCTCGCTGCCCGACTTCCAGCAGCAGAGACTGCGCGCCGGCATCGCGGCGAACAGCCTGTCGGAGGCAGAGGATATTGTGGCTGCGATCCGAAGCAACCCCGAAAGCTGCCTCAGCTCACCGTCGTCGTCCGCCTCTGCCTCGGCCAGGCCCTCAGGCTCTGCATCGCCGAGCGCCGTTCCCCCGCCATCGGCATCGGCAAGCGCATCGGGGCGGCCCTCGGCAAGCCCATCGCCCACCAATCCGTGCCTGGGAGGACAACAGTGAGCGCAGTCGAGGCCGTGCGCCCACGGCGCAACATCGAACTCGTCCTGCTGATCCTGGCTCTCCTGGTCGGGTGCGGGGCAAACGCCATGACGGCCATCAACGAAGGTGCCGCGCTCAGCAACGACTTCTGGATGGAGTCGGGCATCCTGGCCGCAGCATCCCTCGCGCTGCATATCTCTTTGCGCTTCCGGGCGAAGTATGCCGATCCGGTCATCCTTCCGATCGTCGTGACGCTCAATGGGCTCGGGCTCGCGATGATCCACCGGCTGGACACACCGGACACCGACTACGGGAACGCCCAGGCTCGCTGGACCGTCATCGGGATGGCTCTTGCCGCCGTCGTCATCTGGGTTCTCAAGGACCACAGGACGCTCCGGCGGTTCACCTACATCTCGCTCATTCTGAGCGCCGTCCTTCTGGTGCTCCCGCTCGTCCCGGGAGTCACGGCGGGCGACATCAACGGTGCGCAGGTCTGGATCAAATTCGGCTCGGCCACGTTCCAGCCGGGCGAGGTCGCCAAGATCACGATCGGCATCTTCTTCGCGGGCTACCTCTCGACGAACCGGGACCTCATCCTGCTCGCCGGCCGCAGGATCGGGAAGCTGCAACTGCCGCGCTTCCGGGATCTGGGCCCCATGATCATCGCCTGGCTCGCAAGCATCGGGATCCTGATCTTCCAGCACGACCTCGGCATGTCGATCCTCTTCTTCGGGATCTTCATCTCGATGATCTACGTCGCCACGAGCCGCGCGAGCTGGGCCCTCCTCGGCATCCTGCTCATGTTCGGCGGGGCCATGGCCGCGAGCATCATCTTCCCGCACATCCGCCTCCGCATCGATGGCTGGCTCAACGCGTTCGATCCAGATGTCTTCGGCCGCCAGTTCGGCGGCAGCTATCAGATCGTCCAAGGCCTGTTCGGGATGGCCAACGGCGGGATCATTGGGACCGGCCTGGGCCAGGGACGCCCGGACCTCGTGCCGTTCGCGCATTCGGACATGATCATCGCTGCATTCGGCGAGGAACTCGGCCTCGTGGGGCTGTTCGCCATCGTCATGCTGTACGCGCTCCTCGTGACGCGTGGCATGCGTGCCGCGATCGGCGCCCGGGACGCCTTCGGGAAGCTCCTTGCGTGCGGCCTGTCCGCGGGAATCGGCCTCCAGTGCTTCGTCGTCATCGGCGGCGTCACCCGGCTCATCCCCCTGACGGGCCTCACGACGCCGTTCCTCGCGGCCGGCGGCTCATCGCTCCTCGCAAACTGGATCATCATCGCGCTCATGCTCGTGATCTCGAACGCGGCGCGGCGCCCGCTCGACACCACTCCCCTGCAGCCTGAGGAGGCCCCCAACCCGGCAACGACGTCCTCGCTGCGAAAGCAGACGGCAGCGGAGACGACCCTGACCCAGGCGGTGAAGAAGCAGTGAACCAGGCCATCAGGCATGCGTGGGTGGCCATCGCCGCCATGTTCGCCCTCATCTTGGGCTCGATCAGCTACGTCCAGGTGATCGGTGCCGACGAGCTCGCGTCCAACCAGTGGAACAACCGGGCGATCCTCCAGACCTTCTGCCAGGACCGCGGCACGATCGTGGTGGCGGGCCAGCCGATCGTCCAATCGGTGGCGAGCGGCTCTGAGAGCTGCAAATACCAGCGGCAGTACCTGAAGCCGGACCTCTACGCCGGGCTCACGGGCTACTACTCCAACATCTTCGGCTCAACCGGGCTCGAGAAGAGCATGAACGCAACGCTGACCGGAACCTCGGATCAGCTCCTCCTCGACCGGATCAAGCAGCTGTTCCTCGGCCAGCAGCCGCAGGGCGCCTCGGTGGAGCTCACCATCGATCCGGCGATCCAGCAACTCGCCTACAGCCTCATCCCGGACGGCATGCGCGGCTCGATCGTGGTCACGAACCCGAAGACGGGGGCCATCATCGCGATGGTCTCGAAGCCCAGCTACGACCCCAACCAGATCGCCACGCACGATCAGGCTGCCGCCCAGGCTGCGATGACCAAGCTCCAGGGCGTGCCGGGCATCAACCTGAACCAGAGCGTGAGCGGGCCAACGGGCGCGCTCCTGGCTCCCGGTTCCGTGTTCAAGCTCGTGGACACGACCGCCGCTCTCGCCTCCGGCAAGTACAACAAGGACAGCGTCCTGCCCAACCCCGCCCAGATGCCGCTTCCGGGCAGCAGCGCGACGCTGCCGAACTACGCGGGAGGCAACTGCTACACGCAGAACGAGGCGAGCTTCGCCTTTGCGCTCGAGCAGTCCTGCAACACGCCGTTCGCGTCGATCGCGCTTGACCTCGGGCAGGACGCCATCGGCAAGCAGGCCGCGGCGTACGGCTTCGGGCAGGACGCGGGCAACCTCCTGCACCTCGACTACCAGTCGGGCGTCTGGCCCACCAACCTCGACCAGGCGCAACTCGCCCAGGCATCGATCGGGCAGTTCAACACGAAGGCCTCGCCCCTGCAGATCGCGCTCATGACGGACGCGATCGCGAACGGCGGCGTGCAGATGAAGCCCTCGCTCATCAAGACCGTGCGGGCCCCGGATCTGCGGATCATCGACGAGCCCAAGCCCGAGGTGCTCCGCACGTCCACCACCCCGGCGATCGCCGGCCAGATCACCGACTGGATGACGCAGGTGGTCTCGAATGGAATCGCGAAGGGCGCCGCCGTTCCCGGCGTGCAGGTGGCCGGCAAGACCGGAACGGCCGAGCTCGGGACGAGCGGCCTGAACAATTCGTGGTTCACCGGATTCGCACCCGCGGACAACCCGCAGGTGCAGGTGACCGTGGTGATGGAAGGCGTCGACGTCCTGACAGGCGCCAAACTGACCAGTCCGAGCGCGAGCAAGATCTTTGAGGCGGTGTTGAAGAAGTGAGACCCACGTCGGGCATCACCTTGGGCGGCAGGTACCACCTGGACAGCCGTATCGCCATCGGCGGCATGGGCGAGGTGTGGAACGCGCGCGATGAGGTGCTGGGGCGGAACGTCGCCATCAAGATCCTCAAGGAGGAGTACGCGGGCGATCCCGGCTTCCTCGAACGCTTCCGCAACGAGGCACGCCACACCGCCCTGCTCAACCACAACGGCATCGCGAACGTCTTCGACTACGGCGAGGACAGCGGGTCGGCATACCTCGTCATGGAGCTCGTCCCCGGCGAGCCGCTCAGCTCCATCCTCGAGCGGGAGAAGGTCCTCTCCCCCGACCGGACGCTCAACATCATGGCGCAGACCGCGCGCGCCCTCGCCGTCGCGCACGCTCGGGGCCTCGTCCACCGCGACGTGAAGCCGGGCAACCTGCTCATCACGCCGGACAACCGCGTCAAGGTCACCGACTTCGGCATTGCGCGCCTCGCGGACCAGGTGCCGCTCACCCAGACGGGCCAGGTCATGGGAACGGCTCAATACCTCGCGCCCGAGCAGGCCACGGGCCAGCAGGCCACGGGCTCGAGCGACATCTACTCGCTAGGCGTGATCGGCTACGAGTGCCTCACGGGGCACCGTCCCTTCTCGGGGGAGAGCCAGATCGCGATCGCGCTCGCCCAGGTGAACGACGCCCCGCCGCCCCTTCCCGAGCAGATCCCCGCCCCCGTGCGGGCCCTGCTCATGTCGATGCTCTCGAAGGACCCCCGCAATCGTCCGGCGAACGCCATCAAGTTCGCCGAGGCGGCCGAGGCGATCCGTCGCGGCGACATCCGCGCAGCCCATGCGGCCGTGCCTGCCATGCTCCTCCACGACGACTCCACCGAGGCGATCACCCAGCCGGTGAGACGGCAGGACACGGCGCCGACCGCCGTCGTCGGCGGTGCTGCGGCCGGGGGTGCGCTGGGTGCCGCGGCAGCGGGCGCTCAGGCCGCGCACGCTGCGTCGCCGGCCACCGCCGCGCTTCCCGTGATGTCCGCGGCCGACGACGACGTCAGCGCCGTCGAAGGCGATCACCCGGGCGGGGACTCGCCATGGTACGCGCCAGTCAACGAAGAGGACGAAGTCAGCCCCGTCCCGCCCCGCAACCGCAAGAAGCGCAATGCGCTCACGTGGCCGCTCGTGGCGCTCGTGCTGCTCCTGCTCTTCGTGCTCCTCGGAGTCTGGCTGAGCAACTCCGGCCTGTTCTCGCCGGCTCCGCTGCCCACGGCATCGTCCGCGCCCCCCAGCCCCACGGCGACCCAGTCGAGCGCGACGCCGACGCCCACCCCCACTCCCACGCCCACCACCCGGACGGTCAACGTCGTGGCCGGGGACTACGTGGGGCAGAACTACGCACTGGTTCAGCAGCAGCTCGAGGCCCTGGGCCTTCAGGTTCAGCTCGCCCCCGTCCAGCAGTCGCAGGGTTTCCAGGGCGCCGTCCTGACCGTGAGCCCGACCGGCCGCGTTCCCGTCGGAACGACCATCACCGTCACCTACGCGGTGGTTCCGCAGCCCACTCCCACGCCCACGCCAACCCGCACTCAGCCCGCGACACCCTCAACAGGACCGACCTCCACACCTTCGGCCACCAAGTAGGGCCACACTGGACTAACAGTCCCTTCAGCCGGGAAATACGAGGTCATGACGCAGCCCACCCACACGCCCCTGGAACGAGAGGACGAGCCGATGCCCCAGCCCGTCGTCCTCTCGGGCCGTTATGTGCTCGGACGGCTTCTGGGGCGCGGTGGCATGGCGGATGTCTTCGAGGCGCAGGACACGCGGCTCGGCCGGACCGTGGCCGTCAAGATGCTCCGCCCGGACATGGGTCGCGACCGGCAGCTGCGGGTGCGCTTCGAACGCGAGGCGCAGGCCGTGGCGGCGCTCAACCACCCGAACATCGTGGCGGTGTACGACACGGGCGAGCGGTCGGCCGACCCGCTCAACCCGGCGTCCGTAGAAGTGCCGTTCATGGTCATGGAGCTCGTGACCGGACGGACCCTGCGCGAGCTGGTCCGCGAGGGCCCGATCCCGCAGGACAAGGCCCTCGAATACGTCCAGGGCGTTCTGTCTGCGCTCGAGTACAGCCATCGCGCAGGGATCGTCCACCGGGACATCAAGCCGGCAAACGTCATGGTGTGCGACGACGAGACGAGCGGCGTCAAGGTCATGGACTTCGGCATCGCGCGTGCTGTCGCGGAGTCCGGTGCGACCATGACCCAGACGCAGGCCGTGGTCGGAACCGCCCAATACCTTTCCCCTGAGCAGGCACAGGGGCAGACGGTTGACGCGCGGAGCGACCTGTACTCCACGGGATGCCTCCTCTACGAGCTCCTCACCGGCCGGCCGCCTTTCGTCGGCGAGTCGCCGGTCTCGGTCGCGTATCAGCACGTCCAGGTCGAGGCCCCGAAGGCCCAGGAGTTCAATCCCGCAGTCACGGATGCCGTGCAGAGCGTCCTCGACAGGGCGCTCCAGAAGGACCCCGCACGCCGCTTCCAGGACGCGGGCGCGTTCCGCCGCGCGCTGCGCGCGGCCGGCGCGGGACGAGCGCTTCCCACCGCCGCTATGGACGACGCCGAGCACACCGAGGCACTGGCCCTCGCCGCCGCCGGGGGCGGGCTGGCCGCGGACAGCGCGCAGCCGCCGTCGCCTCATCTGGGCGACACGGGCGAGATCCCACTCGTGCCGGCGCAGGATGCCGACCACTTCCTCGCATTCGACGACGACGAGCCAGAGGAACGCCGGCGGAGGCATCGGGGCGGCATCGCCATCTTCCTGGTGATCGCGCTCCTGGTCCTCGGCGGCGGCGGCTATTGGCTCTACAGCTACCTTACGCAGCCGCCCGCGATCGTCTACGTCAGCGTCCCGAACGTCGCGAACCTCAAGGACACCGACGCGTTCGCGAAGCTCACCCAGCTGGGCCTCCAGCCCGAATTCGCTCAGAAGCCGAGTGCGGACGTGGCCAAAGGCCATGCCATCGACACGATCCCGTCGATGGGTTCGCAGCTGGAGAAGAACGCGAAGATCGTCATCGAGATCTCGAGCGGCCCGTCCTCCGCGGTGATCCCCCAGAGCCTCATCGGCAACACCGAGGCGGGCGCTCGGGACCTCCTCCGCTCACTCGGCCTCGTCCCCGCGGACCAGTCGAAGACCGCCAACAGCGCAACCGTCCCGTTCGGCCACGTCATCACCGTGTCCCCCGGCGTGGGGCAGACGGTGGCGATCGGCTCTCAGGTGGTCCTGACGGTCTCCACCGGCAAGGTCGCGGTTCCCGATCTCCGCGGGCGCAGCGTGGACGAGGCGAAGGCGGCCCTCGCCGACCTCAAGCTGGGCGTGCAGGTCAACCAGGTCGCCACGAGCGCCGTCGCGCCGGGCACCATCGTGGACCAGAGCGTGCCCCCGGACGGAACCGTCGATCAGGGCGGCACCGTCGTCCTCACGATGGCGGTGGCTCCGCCCGCGCCGCCGGCGCCGGCACCGTCGTCGTCCTCCTCAAGCCCCTCGGCGCCCAACCCAGGCCCTTCCGACAAGAAGGGCGGGAACGGCAACGGTGGCGGCGGCTAGCTGAGCCGCTGGGAATCGAAGATCGCCGCGGCCACGTCGGACCTCAGGTGGTACTCGCGGTTCTCCACGGGCCACAACGGGCCGTTCACCACGTAGTAGCCGCGCCCCTCACCGGGGCCGCCCGCAGCCGCGTCGATCGCGGCGACAAGCCCGGCATCGAGGATCTGCCCGCGCCCTCGGGACCTCAAGGTCTCTAGTTCCGCGGGCTGCAGGGCAGCGATCATTCTTGGAATATCGACCATGGGGGGCCTCCTCGGACGCATTGTCTTAACGCCGTAAGGCCCCCAGTGTAAGTCCGCCGAGTGCGCCGCGGAGCTGTGAATTCACTGGGCGTGGATGAGCGGGCTCAAGGTGGAGGCCTTCTCCGCTGCGCCCTCGAGGCCGAGTGACTCGAGCCAGTTTCCGAGCATCTGGTAGCCGCCCTCGGTGAGCACGCTCTCTGGGTGGAACTGCACGCCGCTGAGCGGGGCGCTCTTGTGCTGGAGCCCCATGATGACGCCCGAGTGCGTATGCGCCGTGACCTCGAGGACCTCCGGAATCGAGTCCGCGACAGCCGCGAGGGAGTGGTAGCGCGTGGCGGTGAACGGCGACTTGAGTCCGGCGAAGACGCCCTTGCCCTCGTGCTCCACGAGGGAGGTCTTGCCGTGCATGAGCTCGGGAGCATGCGTGACCTTGCCGCCGTAGGCCTCGGCAAGGGCCTGATGGCCAAGGCATACCCCGAGCATGGGCTTTCCGGCGTCGCCGCACCACTTGATGAGTTCGATGCAGACGCCCGCCTCGCCCGGATTGCCGGGTCCGGGAGAGATGAGGACGCCGTCGCGTGCCTCGGCGAGCTCGATGGCCTCGGCGAGGGAGACGTCGTCGTTCCTCACCACGGTGGTCTCGGCGCCGAGCTGCTGGAGATAGCCCACCAGGGTGTAGACGAACGAGTCGTAGTTGTCGATGACGAGGATGCGGGTGGTCATTGCGGTTCGGCCAATCGTGGGAGTGGGTGGGCCGGCAGGCTGGGACGGCTAGACTTGGCTGTCAGAACCAGTGATCAGCCAGCCCAGCGGCACCCCGGCGCGTCGGCGGTGCTTGCAGGATACCAAGCGGGTCCCGGCAGAGCGGAAGCCGGCCCCGAGGAGGACCAGTGCCCGATTCCCCGGACAAGCCCGAAACCACTGCGCGCGCTTCCAAGAGCGCAGACAAGGCGCTCACCAAGAACAAGGCCGCCAGGGCGCGGAACAAGGCCAAGAAGAAGCAGCGCCCCCAGAAGGCCGCGGGCCCCACGCCCCAGTGGTACAAGTACCTCATGTTCGGGCTCATGGTGGTGGGCCTGCTGTGGATCATCGTCTTCTACGTGACCCAGGGGCTCTACCCCGTGCCGGCGCTGGGCAACTGGAACATCCTCGTGGGGTTCGGCGTAGCCATCGCAGGCTTCCTCATGACGCTTCGCTGGCGTGGCTGACGCACCTTCCTCCCCCGCGCGCCCCGCGCAGGAGCAGGCCTACTACGGCGACACGTACCTCACCGACACTGAGGCCTACGTCGTTGCGTCCGGCGAGACCGCGGACGACGGCGGCGCCTCACCCTGGATCGCCGTCTCACCGAACATCTTCCATCCCAAGGGCGGCGGTCAGCCGTCAGACGAGGGAACGGTCGACGGCGTTCGCGTCGCCCCGGAGCGCAGCGACGATGGCCTCGTGATCCTGACCGGAGACGCCCTCTCGGCGGCCCCGCTCGCGGTAGGTGCTGCCGTCCGCTGTTCTGTGGACGCCGAGAAGCGTCGTCTCCATGCTGCCCTCCACACGGCCGGCCACATCCTCGGTGCCCTTGGCGAGGCGCGCGGGTGGCGGCACTCGGGGCACAGCCACTTCCCGGGGCAGGCTCGGCTCGACTTCGACCCCGAGGGCCACGAGGACGAGCTCGCGAGCCCCGAACTGCGCGAGGCCGTGCGGGCCGAGCTGCAGACGGGGATGGACCAAGCCCTCGCCAGCCGAGGTGCCGTCACTGCCGCCGTGGACGAAACCGGCCACCGGACCGTCACCATCGAGGGCGTCAATGCCGAGCCCTGCGGCGGGACCCACGTGCGGTCTCTGGCGGACCTGACGAACGTGCGGATCCTCGACGTGAAGATCAAGCGCGGCGCCATCAAGGTCCGGTACGAGGCCGAGCACGCCTAGGACGTGTGCCTGGCTGCCTCTCGCTCAGCCAGCCAAAAGCGCGGCATAGCGCGCGAGGTAGAGCGGCCATCCGCCGTCGTTGTCGACGCCCGCGTACAGGTCCTCCCAGCCGGGGCCGTGACGGTCAAGGTGGCGATGCTCGAGCTCGACCCGCGTGCGATGCGGACCCTCCGCCACGAAGCGAACCTCGACTTCGCTCGCGTTTGCGAGGTCTGGCTCGACCTGCCAGGTGGTGCCGATGTCCCAGCTGAACACGAGGCGATGCGGCGGCTCGAAGGCAAGCACGCGCGCCCAGCGGCACTCGCTGCCATCCACGCCACGGTCGTAGACGTGCCCGCCGACCCGTGGCTCGAAGACCGTCTCGGCGATCGGCACCGGGAGCAGGTTGTGCTCGTGCGGCTTGATCTCGTCGAAACGCTCGGTGAAGACCTTGAACGCCCGTTCCACGGGAGCCTCGACCGTGATCACCTTCCGGACCACGGAATCTGCTGCCAAAGTCATTTCTCCTCTTTTTCTTCAGCTTTTTCTTCAACGACCGATTCGTAGTTGGCGAGTGCGCGATTCCAGAACATGTCGAGCTGGTCGCGCAGTGCCTGAACGCCAACGGGATTGAGGCGATAGACGCGCCGGGTGCCGACCGTCTCGTCGCTGACAAGACCGGTCTCCTTGAGCACTTTCAGGTGCTGGGAAACAGCCGGACGGCTGACCGGCAGCTGCTCGGCGAGTTCCCCTACCGGACTGGGATGCTCGGCGAGCCGCTCCATGATGGCGCGGCGGGTGGGATCACCCATCGCGTCCCAGACGTCAGACTGCCATTCGTAAGTTCCCACGAACAGTAAGCTAGCACTTACGGTGCCGGCTCACAAGAGTGCCTATCGCCGAAACCCCCGTAAACCGCCGAAGCCCCCGGTTCGAGCCGGGGGTTTCGAGGGGTTTCAGGGGTTTCAGGGGTTTCGAGGGTTTCCCTTTCAGGTCCCCCCTCGGGGATCAGCTGAAGTAGGTCTTGGGGTCGGCGTCATCGAAACGCGCCAGAATCGAGGTGGCGATGTCGCGGAGCTTGACGTTCCTGTTCATGGACGCGGTTTTGAGGACGTCGATGGCCTTCTCCTGCGAGCAACCGGACTGGGCCATGATGACACCGGCCGCGAGATCGATGGCGGTGCGGGATTCGAGGGCGGCGGCGAGATCCGAGGACTTGTCCGACTCGTTCTCGAACCGCACGGCGAGGAGCACGGACTTTGCGGCGAGCGCAGCTAGATCTTCGGCTCGGCTCTGACCTTCGAAGCCGGGGTCAGAGCTATAGCAGTTGAGGGCGGCGGACGCTCTGGACGTGGATGGCAGGGGAATCGGTGTGGCAAAGATCGAGCGAATGCCTTTTCCTTCCATGGCCTGCCGGTACCGCGGATAGCGTTCGTCTTTGAGGAGGTCCGGCACGTCGACGGAATGACCCGTCCTCACGGCGTCGGTGCACGGCCCTTCGCCGGAGGAGTACTGGATCTCATCCATCGCCGCGGCCATTTCGTCGCTGCTCGCGATCGTGTCCTTCCGGCGTTCACGCGCAACGGTGACGCTGCAGTGAACTTCGTCGGGCCCGGACAGGTCACCGGCTGCAACTTCACAGAGCCTCTGGAGAAAAGTGGCCAGATCGTCGCTCTCGAGCAGCAGATCGAGCAGGTCCTCCGAGCCAGTGGCACTGAGCTCTTCCATTCCCCAACGATACCCAGCAAATCCGCTCCGGAACCGAGGTATTCGCCGAAAAAGCCGCGGCACCCGGACTGGCCCGGACACCGCGGCTCCTGGCGGCTGAGACGTTCAGCGGGTACGCGACACGGTTTGCCTTCCGAGCACAAGGCCAACGGCCAGCATGCCGATGCCGAGCAGCAGATGGAGAACGTTGTCCGCGGCGTTCACCGGGACGAAGTTCCCTGCCATGTCGCCGTTGAAGATGAGGCCATAGACGAAGAGCACCAGATAGATCGCACCGCCCCACACGAGGTAGCCCTTCGCGGACCCCATGCTCCGGGCAAGGGCGAGGCCGGCCACGCCGAACAGCACGTGCACGATGTTGTGCAGCACTGAGACCTGGAACAGCCCCAAGAGCATCGCGTGGGATCCGTGCCCCGCGAAGCCCAGGCTGCCGACGTCGGAGGTGATCCCAGGGATGAAGCCCAGGATTCCGACGACGAGGAAGACCGCGCCCACCACGGCGGCCGCGAGTTGTACGGGAGTGCGATGCGAGATGACGGACGTTGACATGACTGCTCCTGTCGTTGCTGATCGAATGCCTGCACGCACACTTCGGAGCAGTCCGCGTCCCGGATTGGCCTCGGCTTGGTGGGATCAGGCGATCGGCGCGAGGAGGATCGGCTGAGTGGTGGGCTGCGGCGACCCGGCGGCGGGCTCGACCGTCACCCCGAGGAGCGCTGCACCGTCCAGGCCACCTGGCAGCTCATTCCACGTGCTCCCCTCCGCGACCGCGACCAGCCCCGCGGGCTTTGCCGCCCCGCCCGCGTCGATGAGCCACAGCTCGTACGCCTTTCCCGCCGGCGGCGCGGCCATCCCGATGGTCACCACTCCGGCCAACTGAGCGTCCTTCGAGTGGGCGATGAGCATGGTCGCCCCGCCCGGGGCCGGGACCTCCTGGACCTTGGCGTCGGGTTCCGAGAGGATCCTGTCGATCACGCCCGAGCGGGACGTCTGGGCCGCCGCGAGCTCGCGGAGCGCTGCATCGCGCTGCTGCTGGGCCTGAAGGCCCCACACGCCGGTGCCGACCCCGGCGACCAGCAGGACCGCTGCGGCCGCGGCGAGCCATCGCGCAACCGGAGGGAGCGCACGACGACGGCCCCCGCCCCTGCTTGCGCCGTCACCTTTACCGTGTAGAGGTGACGGCGCAACGGGGGCGGAGCCGGCCTCGGGCGTCACGGGACGGGAGCTGGTCGGAGGCGTCACCGGTTGGGGTGTCGCGCCCACCTGCGGCGTCACGGCGATCTGTGCCATCAGGCGCTCCTTGAGCGCGGGGGGCGGGGGGACCGGGGTCGTCCCGGCGGCGAGCAGCGCGGCAGTCTCGCTCAGCTCGCGGGCCTCCTCCGCCGTCGGATCCCCAAAGGGAAGGGCCCGCTCGAAGCGCCGCCGTTCGTCGTCGTCGAGCGCGTTGAGGGCATAGGCGCCGGTCAGCAGGTGCAGCTGGTCATCCATGGCTCACTCCCAACACGTCTCTCAGGCGGATCATCCCGTCACGGATTCTGGTCTTCACAGTGCCCAGGGGCAGGCCCAGGGCGTCGGCGACTTCGCCGTACGTGTAGCCGCCGTAGTAGGCAAGTCGGATGGCCTGCCGCTGGATGTCGGTGAGCGATTCGAGGGCTTTGCGGACCCGCTCGCTCTCGAGCGCCACTTCGACCTGGTGCTCGACGTCGTCGTAGCTCTCCTCGAAGTCCTTGATGCCTTCCCGAAGATCGCGGTCGGTCGCGGCCTGGGCGGCGCGGACACGATCAACCGCGCGGCGGTGGGCCATCACGGTGATCCACGCCCGGGCGCGACCACGGTCGGCGTCGAAGCGCTTGGCCTGCTGCCACACCTCGAGGAACACCTCTTGGGTGACCTCCTCGCTCTGTGCAGCATCGCGCACCACGCGGAGGACGAGTCCATGCACGAGCGGCGCGAGGGCATCGTAGAGGGCCCCGAAGGCCCCTTGGTCGCCCTGCGCCACGCGGCTCATGAGCTCATCGATGTCCGGTGCGGAAACACTCCCGGCGTCGCGATCCGGCATGTAGACAACTGTCTCACGTCTTCGCATCGCGCTCCTTGAACTCGCCTTTCCTAGGGGATTCGGAGCGCGGAAGCGAAAGGATTGGGCAGGGTGGGATCCGTCACAATGTGCGGCGGCCGGGCGAGGCCCTTCGTTACAGTGGAAGCTGGTCGCCTCAAAGCCGAGGCAACCCACCGTCCGACATCAAAGAAGGCAATGGCGCATGACCTTTGAATCGAACTCCGTCACCGTGAAAATCTGGGATCGCGAGACCGCCCACCACACACTCGAAGCGGCCGTAGCCCACATTTCCCGCTCCGCCAACGCCCCGCGAGACCGCGTGAAGGTCATTCGCACAGGGCCGAACATCTTCACTGTCGGTATTGGCGAGGAAATGGCGTAGAACTCGCTCAATTACTGAAATGCCGCCGCACCAAACGGTGCGGCGGCATTTTCTTTGGCTATTGTCGGCAGCCTCAGTGCGCCCCAGCATTCCTCGCATAGCGGGCAGCAGTCTCCGCCCCGCGCTGCCAGGGGTCGCCGTGTCCGGGAAGCACCGTCGTCGCGCCTGTGGCGGCGATCGCGTCGAGGGAGGCGAGCGCTTGGGAGGTGTCCTTCGTCGCCGCCGACGCCACGATCTGGGGGCCGACCTTGCCTGTGTAGGGGTCGAGCGTCACGAGCGCGTCGCCGCTCAGCACGGTGTCGCGCCGAGGCAGGTGAAGGATGCAGTGCCCATCCGTGTGGCCTGGCGTATGCACGACGGCGGGCGACCCCGGCACCGGGAGTTCGGCGCCCGCAGTGAGCGGCTTCGTGTCGGCGACTCCTTTCACCGCGAGCGCGCCGGCAATCGCCATCCGCCCGAGCTTGGGAAGCGAGCGCGGGTGGGTGAACGGGTAGAGGAAGCGGTTGCGCTGCGGCGTGTAGCGGTAGGGGTGCGCCGCGAGGTGCCGGTCGCCCGCATGGACGAGGACCGGCGTCGACCATTCCTCCTGAAGGCGCCGCGCGAAGCCGACGTGGTCGAAGTGGCCGTGCGTGAGCACGAGCGCCTCGACGTCGGACGGCTTCCGACCGATGTCCTTCAGGAGCGTCTGCAGTATGGGCCACATGCTCGGAAGCCCGGCGTCGACCAGAGTGAGGGCCCCGCCGTCCTCGATCACATAGCAGTTGACGTAGGCGTGCGTGATGAGGTGGATGCCCTCGGCGACGTGGGGAACGAGCATGCCAGCCCGCTACCCGTGATCAGACGGCCGGAAACCCGGCTCACCATTCGGCGACGGAACCGTCCCGATGCCGCCACACCGGGTTCCGCCAGCGGTGCCCCTCCGCCGCACGCTCCACGACGTATTCCTCGTTGACATCGATACCCAGGCCGGGGCCGTCGGGGATCTTCACCATCCCGTCCTCGTAGGCGAAGACCGAGGGGTCGGTGACGTAGTCGAGGAGGTCATTCGAGGTGTTGTAGTGGATCCCCAGGCTCTGCTCCTGGATGAACGCGTTGTAGCAGCCGGCGTCGATCTGGAGGCACGACGCGAGGGCGATCGGGCCGAGCGGGCAGTGCAGCGCGAGGGCGACATCGTACGCCTCGGCCATGTGGGCGATCTTGCGGGCCTCGGTGATGCCGCCGCAGTGCGAGGCGTCGGGCTGGATGATGTCCACAGCGCCGGTCGCGAGGATCTCCTTGAAGTCCCAGCGCGAGTAGAGCCGCTCCCCCAGCGCGATGGGCGTCGGCGTGTTGCGCATGACGTCGAGCAGCGAGTTCGCGTGCTCGGACAGCACCGGCTCCTCAATGAACATGAGCTTGAACGGCTCGAGCTCCTTGATGAGCACCTTGGCCATGGGCTTGTGGACCCGCCCGTGGAAGTCCACGCCGATGCCGATGTTGGGGCCCACCGCTTCCCGGATCGCCTGAACGTTCTCGAGGCAGCGTTCGACCTTGTCCCACGTGTCGATGTACTGCAGCTCTTCGGTGCCGTTCATCTTCACGGCGGTGAAGCCGCGGTCGACGGCGGCTCGCGCCGCCGCGGCCGTCTCACCCGGGCGGTCCCCGCCGATCCACGAATACGTGCGGATGCTCTCGCGGACCTTCCCGCCGAGGAGTTCGTGGACGGGGACGCCGAGGGCCTTGCCCTTGATGTCCCACAGCGCCTGGTCGATGCCGGCGATCGCACTCATCATGATGGGCCCGCCGCGGTAGAAGCCAGCCCGGTACATGACGGTCCAGAGGTCCTCGATATTGCGGGGATCCTGGCCGACCACGTAGTCGGAAAGCTCCTCCACAGCTGCAGCAACCGTCGCCGCGCGGCCTTCGACAACGGGCTCGCCCCAGCCGGTGACGCCCTCGTCGGTCTCGATCTTGAGGAACAGCCAGCGCGGGGGGACGGTGTACGTGGTGAGCGACGTGACTTTCATGATGACTCCTGTTCTCGTCTAGCTGGACGCGCTGCGCCACGCGGCCATGAGCTCGGCAGCACGGGTAGCCACGTCGTCCGCGCTGCGGCCGGGCTTGTAGAGGGTTGAGCCGATGCCGGCACCTGCGGCACCCGCCGCGACCCACGCGCCCAGGTTCTCGGCGTCGATGCCGCCCACCGGCAGCAGCTCGGTACCCGGCGGGAGCACGGGCCGCCAGGCCTGCATTCCGCTGATGCCCACGGAGTCCGCGGGGAACAGCTTGAGGGCGGTAGCACCGGCGTCGATCGCTGCGAATGCCTCGGTGGGCGTCGCGACACCCGGGTAGCTCCGCATGCCGGCGGCCACGGTCGCGCGGATGACGTCCGTGTTCATGTTCGGCGAGACGACCATGTCCGATCCCGCTTCCCTGACCAGCTCCACCTGCCCGGTCGTCAGGACCGTTCCCGCGCCCACGGCGCAGTCCTCGGGCAGTGCGGCTCGGATGAGCCTGATCGATTCGAGCGGGTCTGGCGAGTTGAGCGGGACTTCGATGGAGCGGAAGCCCGTCTCGTAGAGCGCCTTCCCGATGGCTTCCGCCTCCGCTGGCGTGATGCCGCGGAGGATCGCGACGAGTCCGGTGGTCATGGAGTCTCCTTCTCGACGATTGCGCTGCGGTCAACAATTCCCAAGGCGACCGCGGTGCGCCACAGACCCGTGGCGACGGCGTCCTCGGGGGCGAGCGTCGATTTCACGCCGGCGCGCTCGAGGGCCCTTGCATAGCGCCAGGCGAGTTGTGCGTTGGCGCAGATGGTCGCCTCTTGGTGTTCCCCCATCCAGCTCCGCGCGAACCGCTCCACCTCGGCGCCGATCATGAGGCCCGAGACGTAGTCCTTGACTGCCGTGGGCTTGAGCTGGCCGGCCATCACGAGGGTTCTGGCGGAGAAGAGTGTTGACGCGATGTCAGCCTCCCGCCCGAATGCGACGTCAAGGCCGCGCTCGAACGCCGTGATGTCAGGTTCCTGTGCGTCTTCGGCGAGCCTTGCGATGATGCTCTGCTTCGTGACCAGACCGAACAGCTCGCCGGTCATCGACGTCACGAAGTCCGTCACCACAGTGCCTTCGAGCCGGACCCACTTCGTATGGGTCCCCGGAAGGACGACGACGGCGGGCTCGGCCGACGTCGCGGGCTCGCCCACGCTGTGGGGCGCCTCGGGAAGTGCGCCGAGCAGCTGCGTTTCCTCGCCGCGGATGACATCGGGGAAGTCCTGGCCGCTGCCCTCCTTGAAGAGGCCCGGGATGATGTAGAGCGGACCATACGGAGTCGCGACTTCTGTGAGGTAGTCGGGTCGGGACATGAGGTCCACGGGCAAGTTCTGGTAGCCAGCCTCGACCCAGCCCTGATTGCTTCCGACCATTCCGGAGGCCACGAGCGGGAGCTTGGGGTTGCGTTCCAGCCACGGCCCGCAGAGGTCCGCGAGTTCGCGTTCGAAGGCCGCTTCCCGGTTTCCCGACTGGGTGAGTGCGAGGACGCCGCGGCCGCCGGGTCGCTGGTCGAAGACCGCGCCGTCATCGCCTAAGAGGTAGGCCCGGCACGAGGTGGTGCCCCAATCCAGCCCGATGAGGCGGGGCGAGAGGTCGGTCATGGCGAGAGTCTTTCGAGAGCGTCCCGGAATGTCGAACAGCGTCCCAAATATAGGGATATACTGCGGTGGTGCTGAATGATATTTCCCTGCCTGCGGGGACTCAGACTCTCGCGCGTGGGCTGGAGGTGATCCGCGCCGTCGCACATGGAGCGACGGACCTGCGGAGCGTGACGGAGGTGACCGGCCTCGGACGGAGCACAGCCCACCGCCTGGTGCAACTGCTCGAGCGCTATGGATATCTGCGGGTGGCGGCGGGCCGCGACTATTCGCTCGGGCCCACGCTCATCGAATTCGGGTTCCGCGCCCTGCATCAGAATCCACTGCCGGTTGTGGCTCGGCCGATTCTCGAAGAACTCGCCGAAAAGGTCCAGGACACCGTGCACCTCGCCATTGTCGACGCGGGAGAGGTGCTGTATCTCGACAAGATTCCCGGAAATCGGGGGGCCGAAATGAGGTCGAGAATCGGTCATCGCATGCCTTTGACGAAGACTGGAATCGGAAAGGCGCTCATCTTGGACCGCGGCGACGAATGGCGGGCACTCTACGAGGCCGAACACCGAGGCAGTGCGGACGGAGCAGAAGAATTCGTCGGACGGATGGAGGACTATCGGCGGCATGGAGCCGCCATGGACCTCGAGGAGAACGAGCCGGGAATTCGGTGCGTTTCTGCTCCCATTCGGGACGCCGGTGGCGTCATCGTCGCCGCGGTAAGCGTGTCCGCGACGAAGCCTTTCATGCCAGCCCAGCGCATGCGCGGACTGGTGCCCGTAGTGCGGGCCGCCGCGCGGTCGATCTCGCGGTCGCTGGGATACGGGGGGTGATGATCTCGCGCCTCCTGCAGTGGTGGAGCCGAGGAAAAGGGAGGGTGGTTACGGCTATGGACGTGCGGGTAGTGCGGGGGAATGAACCCGGTCCACGTCGGCCTCTTGGCCGATCCCGCCTCGCCGACTGACGTCGCGCGCCGGATCACCGACCTCCAGCCAAGGGGGGAGGACCGCGAGGCCTGGGACATCGAGATCGTCAGCGAGTCGTTCACCAAGACTGCGCAAGTGTCAAGACGACAGCCTGCCCGCTTGAAACCAGAGGGCCTCATGCCCGCTCGGCGGAACTCGACTCGCCATAATCCTGGTTATCCCATTTCCCCGCCTTCTGGCGCTGGAAGATACCCGCACGGTGCAACCGCTTGGCCAGAATTGACATGGCATCAAGAAAAAGGAGTGGAGGAGTGAAGGCAATAACTTGCAACGGCCCGAACGACGTAAGTGTCGAGGACGGCGGGAGCCTGAGGGAGAAGCCGGAAAGGAAAGGCTCCTGATGCGCGCGATGGTTTATCGCGGCCCGTACAAGGTCCGGGTCGAAGAGAAAGACATTCCGAAGATCGAGCATCCGAACGACGCGATAGTGCGGGTCACCACGGGCGCCATTTGCGGATCCGACCTCCACCTCTATCACGGCATGATGCCGGACACGCGGGTGGGGATGACGTTCGGGCACGAGTTCGTTGGCGTGGTGGAGCAGGTCGGCCCGTCGGTTGAGCGGCTCAAACCCGGAGACCGGGTCATGGTGCCGTTCAACGTGTACTGCGGCTCCTGCTATTTCTGCTCCCGCGGCCTGTACTCCAACTGCCACAACGTCAATCCGAATGCGACGGCGGTAGGCGGCATCTACGGCTACTCCCACACTTGCGGAGGTTACGACGGCGGTCAGGCCGAATTCGCGCGAGTCCCCTTTGCTGACGTGGGGCCGGGATTGATCCCCGACTGGATGGACGAGGAGGACGCCGTGCTGCTCACCGATGCCCTCCCCACCGGTTACTTCGGCGCCCAGCTCGGGGACATCGTGGAAGGCGACACGGTGGTGGTGTTCGGTGCTGGCCCGGTGGGCTTGTTCGCGGCCAAGTCCGCATGGCTGATGGGCGCCGGACGGGTGATCGTGATCGACCATCTGGAGTACCGGCTGGAGAAGGCAAGGTCCTTCGCGCACGCCGAGACGTTCAACTTCACGGAGTACGACGACATCGTGGTGCACCTGAAGAAGGAAACCGACTATCTGGGCGCCGACGTCGTGATTGATGCCGTGGGGGCTGAGGCGGACGGCAACTTCCTCCAGCACGTCACCAGCAGCAAGCTCAAACTGCAGGGCGGCTCGCCCATTGCTCTCAACTGGGCTATTGATTCAGTCCGCAAGGGTGGCACTGTATCTGTGGTGGGCGCCTACGGCCCGATGTTCAGCGCCGTGAAGTTCGGCGACGCCATGAACAAGGGCCTGACCCTGCGCATGAACCAGTGCCCGGTAAAGCGCCAATGGCCCAGGCTCTTCGAGCACATCCGCAACGGCTACCTGAAGCCCAGCGACATCGTCACCCACCGTATTCCACTGGAACACATCGCGGAGGGCTACCACATCTTCTCCGCCAAGCTGGACAACATCATCAAGCCGCTCGTTGTCGCAGGCCAGCCCTGAAGGAAGCGCACAATGTCTGAGATAGCCACGCCTTACATCGCCAGCAAAACCACCCTCAAGAGGTCCGCCGAAGACCTCCGGTCACAGATCCCCGGATGGGGCGCTGACCTCGACCCTGCCGACCGGCCCTCCTACCCCCGCGAGAACCCTGGCATTGAGACCGGCGCGCACTGGGACTTCCCCGAACGCCAGCCCGAGAAATGGCCTCGGGAACGGTCGGTCGAGCACGCTTTCCTGCCCCCCGTCTTCGGGACCTCCACGCCTCCCGCGGGCGTCTCCGGCGCCGTCCGGAAGCACGCCTACAAGTACAGCGAGGGCCGGGCCGCGCACTGGCTGCTGCTCATCGCGGCAGACAGGATAGACGCCTGGGAACACCACCTGCGCTCGTTTGCTTCCCTCCGCCCAGACAATCCCGTCACCGAGACAGGGGTGCTCAGCGAGTTCTCACGGGGCGGCCTCCGGTCCCGGTTCGGGCAAAAGCGCGCTGACGTCAACCACCAGTGGATCGACCCGATCATCGTCGGCGGCCCGTGGGCGCTGGCGGCGGGCGCCCTCGCCGCGGTCGCGTTCAGGACCCTGCGAAAGCGCCGCAGGGCCTGAGCCGGGGCCCGGTCCCACTACTCCACTGCTGCCGCCGAGCTCGCGTCGTCTCTGAAGGAAGCAGGCGGACGACCCGTCACGCCGGGGTCGAGGACGAAGATCGCCCCCGCGTGCACCTCGTTCGCCTGCTGCCGCTCCGTCAGCCCGACGCAGGCCGACGTGATGAACAGCTGGTCTAGTTGCGGGCCGCGAGGGCCTCGCGGCCGGCAACATCCGGGCATGGATCTGATCTTTCCCCTCAGCGGCGCTGGTCGAACGCCTGAAGGAGGCGCTTGACCGAGCCGCCAAGGTTCCACTCCGTGGCGAGGCCTTCCAGCTCGGCACGCGCATCGCCGACGATGGGGCGCAGCTCCGCTCCGGCCTCCTCAAGGGTCGGCAGGTCGAGGTCGCGGACCACCTTCACGACGGCAGGCGCGACCGCGAGATAGCCCGCAGCTGCGGCCAGCTTGGACCGGATGGGGGCGGAGAGGCCGCTGGCGGCATCCGCGGCTGCGGCAAGCAGCCCGTCGAGCGTTCCGTACTGGAGGAGCAGTGACGCCGCGCTCTTCTCGCCGATCCCCGCCACGCCGGGCAGGCCGTCCGAGGTGTCACCGCGGAGGACCGCATAGTCGGCGTACTGCTCGGGCAGCACGCGGTATTTCTCCACGACCACCCGGTCCGTGACGAGCTCCAGGTTCCTCATGCCCCGCGCCGTGTAGATCACGCGTACCTGGCGCGAGTCGTCGATCAGCTGGAACAGGTCACGGTCCCCCGTGACCACGTCCACTGGCAGCTCCGCCCGGCTGGCGTACGTGCCGACCACGTCGTCGGCCTCGTGCTCCGGGGCGCCGACGACGGCGATGCCGGCGAGGCGGAGCACGTGGCGGATCAGTGGAAGCTGCGCCGTCAGCCCCTCCGGCACGATCTCCACATCAGGAGCGTCCGCCACAGCCTGCGCCACGCGATGCGATTTGTACGCGGGGATCAGGTCCACCCGCCACTTCGGTCGCCAGTCGTCGTCCATGCAGGCCACGAGGTGCGTCGCCTGATAGTCGGAGGTCAGCCGGGCGATCATGTCCAGCAGGCCGCGCACGGCGTTCACCGGGGTCCCGTCGCTGCGGCGGATCGTGTCCGGGACCCCGTGGAAGGCGCGGAAGTACAGCGACGGGGCGTCGAGCAGCATCAGGCGCTGTGGCATACCTGATCCTGACACGGATCAGAACCAATGCTGCTCCCAAATGGTCCCTTCGGAGGGCGCTGCCGCGCTGGCTACGGGATCCGGTAGTCGGAATCGGCGACGTCCGTGATGAGCATGTACCCGGGGGCGTGGGTGATGGCGAGCGGCGGCTTAGAGGCGATCAGAGCCGCCTGAGGGGTCACCCCGCACGCCCAGAAGACCGGAACATCGCCGTCTTGCGGTTCAACGGAATCACCATAGTCAGGCTGGGCGAGATCAGCGATGCCCAGGGCTCGCGGATCTCCGACGTGGACCGGAGCCCCGTGTACGGCGGGCATGCGCGCGCTTACTTGGAAGGCCGTCTCGACAAGGCTCTCTGGGATGTAGCGCATGGACACGACCATCGGCCCATGCATGCGGCCAGCCGGCCGGCATTCGACGTCAGTCCGATACATCGAGACGTTACGTCCCTGCTCGACATGCCTGAGCGGCACCCCGGCCTCGACCAGCGGCGACTCGAACGTGAAGCTGCAGCCGATCAGGAAGGTCACGAGGTCATCGCGCCAATGGTCCACGACGTCGTCGAGCTCCGCCTCCAGCTGGCCATCACGCCAGAGGCGGTAACGCGGGATATCGGTTCTCAGGTCGGCTCCCTCGGCGAGCACGCTCGCCGTGGCACCGGGATCTGTGACGTCGAGGACGGGGCAGGGCTTGGGGTTCCGCTGGCAGAAGAGCAGCACGTCGTACGCCCAATCCGCAGGAACCGAGATCATGTTCACCTGGGTATACCCTGCAGCCCAGCCCGATGTAGGCACCACTAGGCCGCTGCGGAACTCGGCACGGGCCTCGCTGGGCGACGTGGACTGGGGGATCAGGCTTTGGGATGTCACAGGTGTTCTCTCTTCCAGAGATGGGGTGGGACGGGGAACAGAGCTGCCAGGTTCAGGCGAGCTCGCGGTTCTTGGTCTCGGGCAGGCCGAGCAGCGCCAGCACAGCGATGGCGTATCCGGCGGCACCGAAGATCATGGCGCCCCCGACTCCAAGCGTCGCGGCGAGGAAACCCACGAGAGTTGGGAAGAAGGCGCCTACAGCGCGCCCGAAGTTGTAGGTGAAGCCCTGCCCGGTCCCCCGGAGGTGGGCCGGGTAGAGCTCGGAGAGGAACGATCCAAAGCCGCTGAAGATCGCTGAGGTGAAGAAGCCCAGGGGGAAGCCGAGGATGAGGACCAGGGTGTTGGCCCCAGCTGGGATGTTGACGTAGGCGAAGATGACGAGGGTGGAGAGGACGGAGAACAGCAGGAACGTCTTCTTCCGCCCGAGGCGGTCAGTGAGGTAGCCGCCGGATACATATCCGATGAAGGCGCCCGAGATGAGGAAGGTCAGGTAGCCGCCAGTTCCCACAACGCTCAGGCCGCGATCCACCTTCAGGTAGGTCGGAACCCACGAGGCCAACGTGTAATAGCCGCCCTGGACGCCCGTGGCAAGAAGCGAGGCGAAGAACGTGGTGCGGCCCATGGGACCTTTGAAGATCTCTCCGAATCCTCCGCGCTTGGCGCTGGAAAGCCGGCGCTCGGTGGCCGAATCGGCGTCCGTGACGTTCCGGCGGACGAACAGGAGCAGCACGGCGGGGAGGGCACCCGTCCAGAACAGCACTCGCCAGGCCATGTCGGCGGGGGCGAAGCTGAAGACCAGCGTGTAGACGAGGACTGACAGCGCCCAACCCACAGCCCAGGAACTCTGGATGAAGGCCACCGCGCGGCCTCGGTACTCGGGCTTCGCGTATTCGGCGACGAGGATGGCGCCCGTGGCCCATTCGCCTCCGAACCCCAGTCCCTGGAGCGTTCGGAAGACCAGCAGCTGTTCGAAGCTGCCGGCGAAGCCGCAGAGGACCGTGAAGAGTGCGAAGGCTGCCACGGTGATCATCAGAGTCTTGGTGCGGCCGATCCGGTCCACGAGGATTCCCGCCAGCGCCCCACCGATCGCCGACACCACGAGGGTGACCGTGGTCAGCAGCCCGGCCTGGCCGGTCGAGAGATGGAAGTAGGCGCCGATCGCTACGAGCGAGAGCGGCAGGACTTGGAAATCGTAGGAATCGAGGGCGTAGCCGCCGAAAGCCCCAATCCATGCCTTCCGGCCGCGCTCCCCAAGAGTGCGATACCAAGCGAACCGCCCAGTATCCTCGCCAGTCTGGTTCTCGATTCGTGACATGACAGCCTTACGGTTCGGGGGCCGGGGCCCGGAGGGGGGATTTTGCAGACGGGCGGCGCCGCAGCATCATCGCCCGAATCGTGGTTCCATGCTAGGTCTTTGTTCAACAATCTGTCTAGGGGTCCGAGTGGACCAGCCCACAGGGTGGGATGAAGCGCATCACACTCCTCCTTTAAAACTCAGGCCGAATTGTTGAACAATCCTCCTCCTTCGGGCATCATGGATGCAGAACCAACCTGAGACGGGGATCACAATGCCTTACATCGATCTGAACAGCGACGTCGGCGAGTCGTTCGGCAACTGGACCATGGGCGACGACGCCGCGGTCTTCCACCACGTATCGAGCGCCAATGTCGCGTGCGGCTTCCACGCTGGCGACCCGACAACCATCGCCCGCACCTGCCGGGACGCCGTGGCCGCGGGCGTGACCATCGGGGCGCACGTAGGCTATCGCGACCTCGCTGGCTTCGGTCGCCGCTTCGTGGACTGCTCCCCCACCGAACTGGCGGACGACGTCGTCTACCAGCTCGGCGCTTTGGAGGGCCTGGCCCGCGTGGCCGGCTCGCAGATCAAGTACGTGAAGCCCCACGGAGCCCTGTACAACACGATCGTCCACCACGAGGCCCACGCCCAGGCCGTGGTCGACGCGGTGCACTCCTACAATCCGGACCTCCCGCTCCTGCTGCTGCCCGGTGCAGTGGCGCTGCGAAAAGCCGAGGAGCGTGGCCTGCGGACCGTCCGCGAGGCGTTCGCCGACCGCGCGTACAACCCGGATGGGACCCTCGTGTCCCGCCGCGAGCCCGGGTCGGTGCTCCACGACAACGCCGTGATCGTGGAGAACATGGTCCGTCTGGCCACGGAGGGCAAGATTGTGGCTCGCGACGGGTCGGTACTGGACGTGCAGGCGGACAGCATCTGCGTCCATGGGGACACCCCAGGCGCAGTGGCAATGGCGGGCGCGGTCCGAGAAGGCCTTGAAGCGGCCGGCGTGACGGTCCGGAGCTTCGTGTGAGCGTCACCGGCCTCCGTTGGGCGGGCCGACGCGGCCTGCTCGTCGAGCTGTCCGATCTGGAGTCCGTGCTCGCGCTGCACACCCGCCTGAGGACCAAGCCGCTCCCCGGTCAGCTCGAAGCCGTCGCCGCGGCCGCCACAGTCCTCGTGACCTTCTCTTCCCACGCAACCACCGCGGCCGCCCGCCAGACCCTTCCGCAGCTGGAGCTGGAGCTGGACGCCGGGCAGCTCGCCGCTGGTCGCGAGATCACCATCGAGCGCGAAATCACCATCGAGCGCGAAATCACCATTGAAGTGGTGTACGACGGCGAGGACCTCGCCGAGGTCGGTCGGCTGACCGGCTTGGGCGCCGACGGCGTCGTGGCCGCCCACACCGGACAGCTCTGGACCGCCGCCTTCGGCGGCTTCGCCCCGGGCTTCACGTATCTCGTCGGCGAGAACTCCAGCGTGGACGTCCCCCGCCGCAGCTCCCCCCGCACCGCCGTCCCCGCCGGCTCGGTGGCCCTCGCCGGCGGCTTCTCCGCCGTCTACCCACGCCAGTCCCCCGGCGGATGGCAGCTGATCGGCCACACGGACGCGGTGATGTGGGACCTCGAACGGGAATCCCCAGCGCTGGTCCGCCCGGGCGACACCGTCCGCTACGTCGCCGTCCGCGAGTCCCTCCGGCTGGCAGCGAGCAGCACGGCCGACGAGGTCGATTCATCCCCCGCACCCGATGAGGTCCGGGCCCCCGAGAGCGCGCTGCTCGTCGAGTCCACCGGCCTGCAGTCCCTGCTGGAAGACCTCGGCCGCCCCGGCCTCGGAGACCTTGGTGTCTCCGCCGCAGGGGCCGCGGACCAGCAGTCCGCACGGCAGGCCAACCGACTGGTCGGCAATGAGCCGGGCGCGGCCGTCGTCGAGAATCTCCTCGGCGGGCTGACCGTCCGCGCCCGCGGCGACCAGGTGCTCGCGGTGGCCGGGGCGAGCGTTCCCCTCGAGATCCGCAGCCCGACCGGGCAGCTCGTCCACCGTCCGGCCATGTGCGGCCCCTTCGCACTGCTCGACGGCGAGACCCTCAGCCTCGGCGCCCCAGCCCTCGGCCTGCGCAGCTACGTCGCCGCCCGCGGCGGCCTGGACGTGCCCGCCGTTCTGGGGAGTCGCTCCACGGACTCCATGTCCGGGATCGGCCCGGCCGCCCTCGCTCCGGGCACGGTGCTGCCCGTGGGGGCAGTCGAAGGCGTCCGGCCTGTGGGTCTCTCCGAGGCGTCGACCCTCGGACTGGGCCAGACTGTGACGGAGCTGCGAGTAGTCCTCGGGCCCCGGGAGGACTGGTTCAGCGAGGATGCCCTCGAGGCGTTGCGCCAGGACTGGGTGGTCACCGAGCAGTCCAACCGCATCGGCGTCCGCCTCGCCCCCGCTCCTCCGGCCGCAGCGGCGGACGACGGAGCGCCCGCTCGCGCTCTGCAGCGCAGCCGCGAGGGCGAGCTGCCCAGCGAGGGAGCCGTCGCCGGTTCCCTGCAGGTGCCGCCCAGCGGCCACCCCGTCCTATTCCTGGCCGACCACCCGGTCACCGGCGGCTACCCGGTGATCGCCGTCGTCGTACCCGAGGACCTCCCCACAGCGGCCCAGCTGCCGCCCGGCCACCGGGTGCAGTTCACTCCGGTGGACCCCGCCACCCTCGAACCCCTCGCCCCCGAACCAGCTTTTCAAGGAATCCAGCCATGAAGAAGGTCCTGATCGCCAACCGCGGCGAGATCGCCGTGCGGGTTGCCCGCGCCTGCTCCGACGCCGGACTGCAGTCCGTCGCCGTCTACTCCGACCCTGACGCGGACGCCCTCCATGTCCGGATCGCCGACGAGGCCTTTGCCCTGACCGGGTCGGCGAGCTCGGAGACCTATCTGGACATCGCCAAGCTCATCGACGTCGCCCGCCGCTCCGGTGCCGACGCCGTCCACCCTGGCTACGGCTTCCTCTCCGAGAACGCCGAATTCGCCCAGGCCGTGATCGAGGCCGGGCTGACCTGGATCGGACCGAGCCCGGAGTCTATCCGTGCCCTCGGCAACAAGGTCACTGCCCGCGATATTGCCGTGCGCGCCGGCGCGCCGCTCGTTCCCGGCAGCGACGGCCCTGTTGCGAACGCGGAGGAGGCTCTGGCGTTCGCGCAGCAGCATGGCCTGCCGATCGCGATCAAGGCGGCCTTCGGCGGCGGCGGCCGCGGCCTGAAGGTCGCCCGCCGGCTGGAGGACGTGGAGGACGCCTTCGACTCCGCGGTCCGCGAGTCCACGGTGGCGTTCGGCCGTGGCGAGTGCTTCGTCGAGCGGTTCCTGGATCAGCCCAGGCATGTGGAGGCGCAGGTCCTCGCAGACATCCACGGCAACGTCATCGTCGTCGGCACCCGCGACTGCTCCCTGCAGCGCCGCAACCAGAAGCTCGTGGAGGAGGCCCCTGCCCCCTTCCTCACCCCGGAACAGCGCGCGCTGATCCATGAGTCCGCCAAGGCCATCTGCCGTGAGGCGGATTACCACGGTGCCGGGACGGTCGAGTACCTCGTGGGCAAGGACGGGACGATCTCCTTCCTCGAAGTGAACACCCGCCTCCAGGTGGAGCACCCGGTCACCGAGGAGACCTCAGGCGTGGACCTGGTTCGCGAGCAGTTCCGCATTGCCGCCGGCAAGCCCCTCACCCTCACCGCAGACCCCCAGCCCAGGGGCCATGCATTCGAGTTCCGGCTCAACGCCGAGGACCCCGCCCGCGGCTTCCTCCCCGGCCCCGGCACTGTCGAGGCCTTCGAGGCTCCCACCGGGCGCGGCATCCGCGTGGACACGGGCGTCCGCTCCGGTTCCGTGGTGCCCGGGGAGTACGACTCGCTGCTGGCCAAGCTCATCGTCGTCGGCGAGGACCGGCCCCAGGCGCTGCGCCGCGCCCGCGCCGCGCTCGAGGAGATGCGCATCGAGGGTCTGCCCACCGTCCTGCCGTTCCACCGCGCGGTTGTCCGCGACCCAGACTTCACCGCCGAGGACGCCTTCCGCGTCCACACGACGTGGATCGAGAGCGAGTTCGCCCAGACACTCGCAGCCTCGCCGGAGCTTGCCCGCACGGCCCCCGACGCCGCCCGCACCACCTTCACCGTGGAGCTGGACGGCAAGGCCGTTCAGCTCGGAGTCCCCGCGCGCCTGTTCGAGGCTCTCATGAACGGCGGGGGCGGCAACGCTTCCCCCGGCCACCCCACGGTAGCGGTGGCCGACGACGGCGAACTCGCGGCGCCGATGTCGGGCACCCTGGTGAAGTGGCTGGCCGAGTCTGGTGACACCGTCGAAGCAGGCCAGCCCGTGGCGGTGCTGGAGGCGATGAAGATGGAGACGGTGGTCCAAGCGCACCGGAGCGGAACCCTCGAGCGCAGCAAGCAGGAGCCCGGTGCCGCCGTCGCCCGCGGGGAGCTGCTGGGCCGGATCGGCTAGCCAGCCCCCCGGAAGTCCCGCGCGGCAACTGGTACGGCCAATTGGATACATTGGAGCCATGGCCAGAAATGCCGCACTCGCCGGCCTCGCCGAGGGCGACCACGCACCCCACGCCCATACCGGCGCGTGGGTGGCGGCAGTCCTGCGCTCGCGCATCTCCGCCGGCCAGCTGCCGCCCGGGACCAAGCTCTCGGAACAGAAGCTGTCCGAGGCGCTCGGCGTCTCCCGCAACACCTTGCGGGAGGCGTTTACCGTCCTCGCCGGAGAGTCAGTGGTGCGGCGCATCCCGAACCGCGGCGTCTTCGTCGCGGCGCCCGGCGAGGAAGAGATCCGGGAGATCTACCGGGTCCGGCGCCTGATCGAGCCCGCCGCAGTGCTCTGGGGGAACTTCCCGACCGAGGCGCTGGACATCTTCGACCCGATCATCGCCAAGGCCCGTGCAGCGCGGGAGGCACAGTCCGTGCCGGGCATGGCAGACGCGAACCAGGAGCTGCACAAGGCACTCGTCGCCCTGTCCGGCAGCCCGTCGCTGCAGGAGCTGATGGACAAGGTCCTCGCCGAGATGCGTCTCGTCTTCCACGCCATGGCCACCACACCGGACTTCCACAGCCACTACGTCGAGCGCAACGCAGCCCTTGTGGAGCAGATCCGCGCCGGGCACCGTGAGGAGGCGGCCGAGGAACTGCGCTGGTACCTCGACGCTGCCGAGCGCGAGCTTCTCGTGCACATCGGGGCCTTGCGCGAGTAGCCGACGCCGCGGCTGGCGAATGCGGCGGCCACTCCCAGGCCGTCCCCCTAGACGGCGGCTCAGTCGAAGCCGTGGCAGTAGACCTTGCGAATCGTCTCGGTAACCTCCCAGCGACCGGACCAGTCCTTGGGCTGCACGATCACGTCACCGCCCGCGATCTCGTAGCGCGCACCGTCGCTCCCGTCGGTGACCGTTGCGCGGCCGCTGACGATATAGCACACTTCGGTGTCCTCACGAGGTGTCACATCCCAGCCGCCGGGCTGGCACTCCCACACTCCGCTCTTGATTCCTGTATTGAACCTCAAGATCGACGTTACGGGGTCGCCTGAGTCATATCCGGGACGGTGGCCGTTGGGCTCGAGCTCCCCGAGGATCTTTGCGGAAGGCACGTGCACGTAGGGCTGCATATGATTCTCCTAATCGTCTTGCAGATTTTGATAATGCTCATTACGGGGCCGACGGCAGTCCTTGAAAATCGCTGTTCCTTTCGAACACGGACGATTCTTCGAGGACTGCGTTGAATGCAGGGATCGCATCCTCAAGGAATGCTTCCCATTCGAGCATCTTGAGATCCGGGACCGAGGTTCTGGCGGACTGATCGATCCTGTGACCATGAGCGAAAAGTGACCTCGCCTTCATGGCGCCTCTTCCTTCCAAGTGCTTTGGATGGCCCCGTTGAATCCCCAGAGGCCTGTGATGCTTTGAGGAGAGCTGACCTCGGTGTCCTTGGTGCCTGCTACGAGCAGGCATAGGACAGTGTGGGCTTACCCCAACTCGAGAGTCAGAATGGGGTTCAGCGTGATGGAGTAGTGCCACTCCACAGCCTCCCCCTCGAGAGCGGGCATGACTTCGCCCTCCAGGACGACGACCGCCGCGCACGGCCAGGCCTCGCAGGTCCACGCCCCACTGGTCGGGCAAAGACTCCCTGTCCTGGTGACCCGATCCTGATGCCGGAGCAGTCTGGTCGAGGGCAGTCGCCACAGAGCGTCGGCCCTTGGCCTAACCGAGGTGTCCACGCCCCGCCTCGCTGTGTTCATCGTCCTCGCCCGGCCTTCGCTTCCAAACTGCCTTTCCTCCAGTGTGATCCGCATCATGGTAGATTGTCAACAGTAGATTGTAGAAAAACGACGGTTCTCTTTCACCCTTTCGGGACAGGGATAGCCGCGTACTTGTACTCGAGAAACTCGTCGATTCCCACACGACCGCCCTCGCGGCCGAGCCCGGACTGCTTGACGCCGCCGAAGGGCGCGGCAGGGTTGGAGACGATGCCGGTGTTCACCCCGACCATTCCGACCTCGAGCTCGGCGGAGAATCTGGCGGCCTTGTCGAGGTCCTGAGTGAAGACATACCCGACCAAACCCCATTCGGTGTCGTTCGCCATGCGGAGGACCTCGTCCTCGGAGTCGAAGACGCTGATCGGTGCGACTGGGCCGAAGATCTCGGTGCGGCTTATCTCAGCCTCGGCAGGGACATCGACAAGGACCGTCGGCTTGTAGAAGTAGCCGGGGCCCTCTGGCCGGAAGCCTCCTGTGAGGACCTTGGCCCCCTTGGCGACGGCGTCGTCGACGAGGTGCTGGACCTTGTCAAGGCCATCCTGGTCGATGAGAGGGCCCACCTGCGTCCCCGGGAGTGCTCCGTCCCCGACGCGGAGGGCCTCCATGCGCTCGGCGAAGCGGCGGCTGAACTCCTCGGCAATGTCCCGGTGGACGTAGAGGCGGTTCGCGGCGGTGCAGGCTTCTCCCATGTTGCGCATCTTCGCGGCAATGGCCCCTTCGACGGCGCGGTCAAGGTCGGCGTCGGCGAGCACGATGAAGGGGGCGTTGCCGCCGAGCTCCATGGAGGACCGCATGACGTTCTCGGCTGCCTGGCGGAGCAGGATCTTCCCCACCTCGGTGGAGCCGGTGAAGCTGATCTTGCGGGCGATGCCGCTGTTCATCCAGACGCTGACGACCGAGGAGGCGCTCGAGGTCGTGACCACGTTCAGGACCCCCGCCGGGAGCCCCGCCTCCTGCAGGATCCCTGCGAGGGCGAGGGAGGTCAGCGGGGTGAGCTCGGCAGGCTTGAAGACCATGGTGCAGCCGGCCGCGATGGCGGTGCCGATCTTGCGGGTGCCCATGGCGAGGGGGAAGTTCCAGGGCGTCACGAGCACAGCCGGGCCGACAGGCTCCTTGGTGACCACGATGCGATTGCTGCCGTCGACGGAAGTGGTGCTGTCGCCGTCGATCCTCGCCGCTTCTTCTGAGAACCAGCGGAAGAACTCCGCTCCGTACGCAATTTCGCCCTTGGCCTCTGTGAGGGGCTTGCCCATCTCGGCAGTCATGATGGCGGCGAGCTCGTCGGCGCGGGCCAGGATGATCTCGTACGCCTTCCGCAGGATGTCGGCGCGGAAGCGCGGGGAGGTCTTTCCCCAGGCGGTCTGGGCGCGGCCGGCGGCTTCGATGGCGCGCTGGGCATCCTCCACCGTGCCGTCCGCGACATGCGCGATGGTCTCGAATGTTGCCGGGTTCTCGACATGGAAGCGCTTCTGGGACGACGACGGCGTCCACTGGCCGTCGATGAACAGGTCGACTTGAAGCTCTTCGAGGAGCGGGGACGTAATGGTCATGAGGGTCTCCTTTGTTGCTTTTCGCAGGGGGTGGATGAGTTGCGGGTCTATCTGTGCTGCAAGCGGCTAGGAGCCGACGCCCACGGTTTCAGGGGCGCTGGCCACTGCCTCCACGGCCGCTTGGAAGCGGTCAAGCCCTGCCGCGATCTCCGCCTCCGTCACAATGAGGGCTGGGATGAGCCGGACGACGTTGCCCTCCGGGCCGCACGTGAGGGTCAGGAGGTGCTGGTCGACGGTTGCCTGCTGCACGGCTGCGGCCGTGGCGGCATCCGCCGTGCCGTCGGGTGCGGTGAATTCGATGCCGGCCATGAGGCCGATGCCGCGGACGTTGCCGATCGCCGGGAAGCGCGTCTGGATCTCGTTGAGCCCGGCGAGGAGCTGGTTCCCGCGCACCCGCGCGTTCTCGACGAGCCCCTCCTCCTGGATCACTTCGAGGGTAGCGACGCCGGCCGCCGCGGCTACGGCGTTGCCGCCGTAGGTGCCGCCCTGTGAACCCGGCCAGGCCTTCGACATGGTCTCGGCGGAAGCAGCGATGGCGGAGATGGGGAAGCCGGAGGCGATGCCCTTGGCGGTGATGAGGATGTCCGGGGTCGCGTTGGAGTGCTGGTGGCCCCAGAACTTGCCCGTGCGGCCGACACCGGCCTGGACCTCGTCGAAGATCAGCTTGATGCCATGCCGGTCGGCACGCTCGCGCAGGCCGTCCATGAACGCCGGCGGTGTGGGAAGGTAGCCGCCGTCGCCGAGAGCCGGCTCAATGAGGAACGCCGCGGTGTCGTTGGGGGCCGTGCGGGTCTTGAGGAGGTAGTCCAGCTCCTTGAGGGCGAACGCGACGGCACTTGCCTCGTCCATCCCGTAGCGGTAGGCGTACGGGAAGGCCGACATGTGCACGCCGGCCATGAGCGGGGCGAAGCCGGCGGAGAACTTGGTCCCGGCGGTGGTGAGGGAGGCAGCGGCGACGGTGCGGCCGTGGAAGCCGCCTTGGAACACGACGATGTTGGGCCGGCCGGTTGCCATGCGGGCCAGGCGAATCGCGGCCTCCACGGCCTCGGAGCCGGAATTGGCGTAGAAGACGGAGTCGAGCCCATTTGGCAGGACCTCGCCGAGCTTCTCGGTGAGCTCGAGCAGGGGCTTGTGCATGACAGTCGTGTACTGGGCATGGATGATCTTGCCGACCTGCTCGCGGGCGGCGGCGACGACCTTCGGGTGACAGTGCCCGGTGCTCGTCACGCCGATGCCGGTGGTGAAGTCAAGATACTGCTCGCCGTCGGTGCCGAAGATCCAGCTGCCGGAGGCGTGGTCGACGACTACCGGGGTCGCCTGCTTCAGGAGGGGGCTCAACGAAGCCACAGTGTGCCTCTTTCTCATACGGGTGAGGCCAGCGGCATGGACTCCTCCCGCAGGGAGGTCGAAGAGTCGGAGGTGCTGGCCGCGGCTGAGAGATGTGCACCAGCCGTTTGCTGGAGGCTGCAACGCCGCTCACTCAATTGTTGGCGCGGATCCTCTGATTGTCAACAATCATAGGATCCAACGAATTGTTGGGCGCGAGCTTGGCGGGGTACAGCTACGAAGCTGTTGTCTTGTTTCCCTCGTGGGCTGAAAGCAGCCTGACGAGAGCATCGTCCTTGTGCGCGTCGAGCCGGTCCATCAGCAGATCGCGCTCTCCGTCGCGGATTGCCTCCGCAATGCCACGGTGCTCCGCCACCCGGGCCGACTCGTCCTCGAAGCGCCCCTGCAGACGGTTGAGGCACATGCGGGTCTCAGTCAGGAGGGTGGCGTGGATCCTCGAGAGCCTTGGGCTTGCCGCCAACTCAACCAGCTTTTGATGAAACGCCATGTCCGCTTCCGAGATCGCGGACCCGTCCCCGGCCGCGCTGGCCTTGTCCATGCGCTCCACGAACCGCAGGAGCTCGGCCCCTGCACGGGCATGATCCCGCTGGGCCAGGATTCCTCCCGCCGCCTTCTCGACCGCTGTCCTTGCCTCATAGATGTCACGGATATCGCTCTCGTCGATCTCCGAGACGAAGACCCCCCTGTTGCGAATGCTCACCAGAAGGCCTTCTTGAGTGAGCCGCTGGATGGCCTCGCGAACGGGGCCGCGGCTCACGCCGAGCTCCCCTGCGATGTCCGCCTCGACGAGCTGGGTGCCGGGGGCCAAGGCGCCGTCCGCTATATTCCTCCTGAGCTGAGCTGCGATAAGGGAGGGTGTGGACTCCTGCATGATGGGCTCGAGCACCCGGCGATTCTTCATGCTCTTCCTGAGGTGGATGCCAACGCGCTGTCAACAATCATACGGAAAGCTCCTGCATCCCCGCCTTCAACTCCTGGGTGCCGGCGCGCCCTCCAACGCGATGAGGGCCAAGCCCAGAAGGCCTGACCCTCATCCACGACTGTCACCTTTCACCCAACGGCCCGAGCGGATCCATCACGGAAACCTTCAGGCATAGGGGCCGTCAGGGCGTTCCATATGCTCGGCAATGGCGTCGAGGAGTCCTTCTCGGTCACGCGCCTCCAGGAGATCCAGAATGTTCTGATGTTCCTGGACCAGCACATTCGCCCGAGGGTAGGAGACTTCGAGGTTCAAGATGCACATTCTCGATTCCGCCGCAAGCGTCTCGTAGATCCGATTCAGCCGGTTGTTTTCGGCGCCAGCGACGAAGGCCCTGTGGAATTCCAAGTCGACGCGGGCGATTGCCTGCCAGTCTGACGCTGCCACCTGCTTCGCCAAGTCTTTGACGATTCCCTTGAGGACGCGGCAGGTCTTATCGATCCGCTCCTGCCCTGCGCCCAAGAGCGCCTTGGCCGCAGCCGTCTCGATGGCCTCCCTCACGAAGTAGACCTCCTTGACGTCCTCGGCCGAGAGCTCCCGGACGAAGACCCCGCGGTTGCGCCAGCTGATCAGGAGACCCTCCTGGCAGAGCCTCTGCAGGGCCTCACGAAGGGGTCCCCGCGAGGTCCGCAGCTGGGCGGCCAGCATGGATTCGTTGATCTGCTGCCCCGGACGGAAGATTCCTTGGACGATCTGCTCGCGCAGGTGGTCTGCAATGAGCTGCGCGGTAGGCCTTCCCTCAAGGACGAGTACGCCGTCTGCCGTCATGGTGCCCCCTGGTCAAAGTTGTAGCTGAGGTCAATAGTCCCACCGCAGAATGCAGATTGTCAACAGTTGGCGAGGGTCTGGTGGCGCCCGTTCTTACGCAGGGGAGAAGCGATAGGGGCGGACGAAATCAAGGTTCTCGAACAGCTCCTTGCCCAGAGCCTCATGGGCGGCGATCTCGCCATAGCCGGAGGCCATCTTGAAGCCCGTCCCAGAGAACCCTGTCGCGAAATAGACCCTGCTCCCTTCCGCCAGTCGGCCCAAGAGCGGATGCCCATCCGAGGTGTAGAGATCCGGAAAGGCATCGGTGCGGACTACCGTGGGGAAGAGTCCGGGAAAGAAGTCCGCGACGGTCTCCGTGGTCTCCTCGAGCTCTGCTGACGTGAGCTCACGGAGCACAGAGTCGGGTCCCCCGGCCGGGGCGCCTCGGCCGTCCAAGGTCGCCTTGACGGTGACACCGTCCACACTGGGCGCGCCATACATGGAACGGTCTCCTGAAATGCGAATGAAGACGGGGAATCTCTCCGGGGAGAATTCGAGAGGATTCCTGGCGACGAACCAGGACAGGAAAATCCGCCGCGTCTGCGTCTGCGCTCTCAGGACATGAGGCATGAGCCGCCGGGACCAGCCCCCCGAAGACACGATGACATTCTCGAACGTCCAGGAGTCGTAGCCGGAGGTGACGACAACACCGGCGGCAGTTTCATGGATTTCCTCGACCGGAGTATCGGCAAGAACCGTGGCACCGTTCGTCTGGGCCGCCGCAACGGCTGCGGTAACAGCCTGATCCGTGCGCAGCACACCGCCGTGCGGATCGAAGACTGCGCAGTCATCGGGCCGGAGACGGTGCTGCGGATACCGTTCCGCCATGGCTTCCCGGCTCAGCAATTCGTGAGCAGCTCCAGTGAGGCGTGCTGTTTCGAGTACCTTCGGGACATAAGGCCCGTCGACCGTGCCGATCGAGAGTCCCCCGCACCGGGTCAGAATGTGCTGCCCAGTCTCCGCCTCCAACTCGCCCCAGAGATCCTTCGATCGGACGAGTATGGGGTAGTAATCCGGCAGGCCCCGGTAGAGCATCCGGAAGAGGCGCGTGTCCCCGCCCACCGCGCTGCGGGAGTGGGCAGGTGCGTGCGCTTCGAAGCCGACGACCGAGTCGGAGAGGCGGGAGGCCTGCCACAGGGCCATGCTGCCGATGCTGCCCAGGCCGATGACGGCGAGTTTTCCGTCGGTCATTTCAGAGGACCCTTTCCAGGAAGGCTTGGGTGCGGGCTTCCTTGGGGTTGGCGAGGATCTCCCTGGCGTCCCCGCGTTCGACGACGATTCCCTCGTCCATGAACAGCAGGGAGTCGGAGACCTCTCGGGCGAAGCCCATCTCGTGGGTGACCACGACCATGGTCATGCCCTTCTTGGCCAGGTCCTTCATCACGGCCAGGACCTCGCCGACCTTCTCCGGGTCAAGGGCGCTGGTGGGCTCGTCGAAGAGCATGATCTGGGGGTCCATGGCCAGGGAGCGCGCGATGGCCACGCGCTGCTGCTGCCCGCCGGAGAGCTGGGCCGGGTAGCAGTGGCCGAAGCCCCTCAGCCCCACGCTGGCCAGGAGGCGCTCGGCCTCCTCCGCGGCGTGGCGCTTCTCGGCGCCCTTGACCAGCACGGGCCCGGCCATGATGTTCTCCTGGGCGGTCATGTTGGGGAAGAGGTTGAACTGCTGGAACACCATCCCGATCCGGGTGCGCTGCTGGGCGAGCCGCTTCCGGCCCAGTGCGTGGTAGGCGGTGGGCGTCTCGTAGTAGCCGAAGTCCTCGCCGTTGACCTTCAGCACCCCGGCGTCGACCTCCTCGAGGCCGTTGAGGCAGCGCAGGAGGGTGGACTTGCCGGAGCCGCTGGGGCCGATGATGCAGCAGACCTCTCCGCAGGCGACGTCGAGGTCGACCTCGTGCAGGACGGTCTTGGGTCCGAAGGACTTCCGGATCCCGCGGGCATGGATGGTGCCGTCGGCGCTCATCGGGCGATTCCTTCCGGTTCTGTCAGCACGGCCTTCTTCGCCTTCCTGGGCAGGCGCGAGGTGGAGCGGGAGTACCTCTTCTCCAGCAGGGACTGCGGGTAGCTCAGGACGAGGGTCATGACCAGGTACCAGAGGCTGGCCACGATCAGCAGCGGGATGGTCTCGTAGGTGCGGGCGTAGATCAGCTGGGCGCTCTGGAGCAGCTCGGCCACCCCGAGCACGCTCACCAGGGAGGTCTCCTTGAACATGCCGATGAACTGGTTCCCGGTCGCGGGGATGATCGAGGGCATGGCCTGGGGGATGATGACCTTGCGCAGCTTGGTCCAGGAGCCCATGCCGAGGGAGTCCGCGGCCTCGATCTGGCCCTTGCCGACGGCGGAGAAGCCTCCGCGGATGATCTCGGCCATGTAGGCGGCCTCGTTCAGGGTCAGGCCCACCAGGGCGGCCGTGATCGGGGACATGAGCGTGTTGATGTCCACCGGCACGCCGATGTCGGTGAACGGGATTCCGAGGGTCAGGTTCGGGTAGAGGGCGGCGATGTTGAACCAGAAGATCAGCTGCACCAGCACAGGCGTGCCCCGGAACAGGGTCAGGTACACCCCGGCCGTGAGCGCGACGGGCTTGATCCTGGAGGACCGCATGATCGCCAGCACCAGCCCCAGCAGCGTCCCCAGGAGCATGGTGGCGACGGTGAGGAAGATCGTGAGCATCAGGCCGTTGAGGATGGTCTGCTCGGTGAAGTACTTCGCGACCACCCCCCACTGGAAGTTCGGGTTGGTCGAGACCGAGTAGAGGACCCCCGCGCCCAGCAGGACGCACAGGGCCCACGCGAGGTATTCGAAGGCGCCCCGGCGCCGCAGGCGCGGCTTGAGCGCGGGGTCCGTCACGCTCGTCTTGCGTTCACTTCCGTGACCGGTGGTTTGCAGCATGGGAGCCCTTCCCTAGTCGAGCTTGGCGTCCGTGATGGCGCCCGACTCCAGGCCCCAGTGCGCCAGGGACTGCTTGTACTGCGGGCTGTTCAGGACCGACTGGACGGCGGCCTGCAGGGCCGGGGTCAGCGGCGAGCCCTTCTTCAGCCCGATCGAGGTCACGTCGCTGGAGCCGACGTTGATCTGGGGGGTCAGGATCGTGAAGGCGTTGGGCTGCTGCTTCGCCGCCCACGCCAGCGAGGTCGTGTCGTAGAGGATCCCGTCCACGCGCTTGGAGGCCAGCTGGGTCAGGGCCTCCTGGACGTTCGGCAGCGTCACGGCATGGATCTCCGGCTGCCCCTTGGAGGTGCAGGTCTGCTCGGAGAGGGCCGGGAGGCGCTTGAGCTGGCCCGTCGAGCCCGCGGTGACCGCGATATTCTTCCCGCACAGGCTCTCATTGGTCAGCTTCATCGGATTCCCCGCAGCCACCGCCACGGAATTCCCCGCCTTGAAGTAGTCGATCATGTCCAGGACCTTCAGCCGCTCCGCCGTCGGGGACATCGTCGTCACGGTGAAGTCGTAGCGGTTGGCCTGGATGCCGGGGATGATCGTGTCGAAGACGACATTCTCGAACTTCAGCTTCAGGCCCAGCTTCGCCGCGATCAGCCGGGCGATGTCCGGGTTCAGCCCGATCGCAGTGGTGTTGTCCGGGGCGAGGAACGTCGTCGGCGGGTAGTGCAGGTCCATCGCCACGCTCAGCTCGCCCTTGTCCTTGTACGACTGCGGCAGCAGCTTCACCGCGCTCGGGTCGGGCTGGACGCCCGCCGAGATGTCGGCCGTGTCAGAGGAGGCCGAGCTGCCGGCCGCGGGGGCGCTGCTGCTCGCGGCATTGCCGCAGGCACTCAGCGCCAGCACGACGCCCAGCGCCGCAGCAGCGGCGTGGACCTTGCTTCTGGTCTTCATGGTGGTTCCCTTCGGATGCCCTCAATAGGGACGGATCGGATGCCCTCGGCAGGGACTGATGACTCGATTGGAGGCGGCGCTACCGCATACGTGGACCCCGCAAGCCTGGGCCGCGGGACTACCCGGAGATCGGCGGTGATCCCGGCGCTTGAGCTCAGTTGTGATCTGGATCGCTTCCTCGATCTACAGCAATAGAACCACTCATTCGGTAGATTGTCGACAGTCTACGAGGATATTTTTCGCTTGCGCCCTTCGGCGTCATTACCTGCGAATAGTTCTCAACTTAGCAGCTCAAACTGTTGACAATCGACGATTCGACTACCTACAGTCGAACCACCAAGAGTCGCCGAGCGCTCCTGGACTATTGCTTCTGCAGGGCTCGCGCCCCCTTGCCGCCCAGGCATCTCTCCCTCCCCTCACGAAACGGACAGATCATGCCAGAGACCAATTTTCGGCCCAAGTACATCTCCTTCGACTGCTATGGCACCCTGATCAACTTCGACATCGACCCCACCACCCGTCGGCTCCTGGATGGACGTCTGCCGGAGGAGCAGTGGCCGGCCTTCAAGAAGGTGTTCCGCGGGTACCGGTACGACGAGGTGTGCGGGGACTACAAGCCCTACGAGCAGGTCCTCCAGGATTCCTTCGACCGCGTCTGCAAGTTCTGGGGCCTGAGCCCCACGCCGGGCGCCGGGGCCGAGTTTGCCGAGGCAGTGCGGGGCTGGGTTGCCCATGAGGACGTTCCAGCTCCGCTGAAGACCATGGGCGAGAACTACCAGCTGGTGATCCTGTCCAACGCCGACGACAGCTTCCTGGACATCAGCGTCCCCAAGCTCGGCGCTGACTTCCACGCCGTCTACACGGCCGAGCAGGCCAGGGCCTACAAGCCCCGCTACCAGGCCTTCGAGTACATGCTCGACAAGCTGAATGCCTCCCCCGGGGACTTCCTGCACGTCTCCTCCCACACGCGCTACGACATGATGCCCATGCACGACATGGGCTTCAGGAACCTTGTGCTGCTGGACCGGGGATATGACCCCATTACCGAGGGCTACGACTACGTCACCATGAAGTCCCTCGACGAGCTCAACAAGCACCTCGGCCTCTCAGCCGATCTCCTGAGGCGAAAGGCATCTTCGTGAAACTCATCCCCTACTGGCTGGACACTGCAGAGCCTTCCGGTGACTACCGGCAGACGCCGGTGCCGGAGAACGTCGACGTCGCGATCATCGGAGCCGGCTTCACCGGCCTTTCTGCCGCCCTCGAGTTCGCCCAGCAGGGCGCGAACGTCGCCGTCTTCGAACGCCACACCGTCGGCTGGGGGGCGTCCGGCCGCAACGGCGGGATGGCAACGACAGGGCTGGCCATCGGCTTCAGCACAGCGGTCAAGCGCTACGGCGAAGCCCGCGCGGTGCAGTACTTCCGCGAGTACAGCGACGCCATCGACAGCATCGAGAAGCTGGTGCACGACCACGCGATCGACTGCGACTTCAACCGCTTCGGCAAGCTCTCGCTCGCCTTCCACGAGTCGCACAACGACGGCTTCCGGAAGTCCCAGGAGCTGCTCGCCAAGCTGGTGGACCACCACGTCCACGTGATCCCGAAGTCCGAGATTCACAGCGAGATCGGCACCGATTTCTACAAGGGCGCCATGATGGACCCCATGGGTGCAGGGCTCCATGTGGGCAAGTTCGCCCACGGCCTCGCCGGGGCTGCCGTCGCTGCCGGTACTGAGATCTGCGAGAACGCGGGCGTGACCGAGCTCAAGAGGGTCTCGGGGACGGCCCACGACGTCCGCACGGCCCGCGGGACCACCCGAGCCAAGCAGGTCCTGGTCGCCACGAGCGGCTACACCGGCGGCATCACCCCCTGGATGCAGCGCCGGGTCATCCCTGTGGGCAGCTTCATCATCGTCACCGAGCAGCTCCCCGAGGACGTGGTGAACCGGATCCTCCCCAACCGGCGCATGGCCTCGGACAGCAAGATGCTCACGTACTACTTCCGCATCACCCCGGACAACCGACTCCTCTTCGGCGGCCGAGCCCGCTTCGCGCTGTCAAGCCCCGATTCGGACGTCAAGAGCGGCGAGATTCTCCGCAAGGCCATGCTCGAGCTCTTCCCCTACCTCGGGAATGTCCGGGTGGACTACACCTGGGGCGGTCTCGTAGACCTCTCGATGGACCAGATGGTCCACGCCGGCGTCCATGACGGGCTCTTCTACTCCCTCAACTACAGCGGCCACGGCGTGCAGATGGCGGCCCACATGGGCAAACGGATGGCGCACTACATGGGCGGCGACAAGTCGGCGAACGTCTGGGAAGACCTGAAGAACCCGCCCGTTCCAGGCCACTTCGGCCCGCCGTGGTTCCTGCCCTTCATCGGAGCAGCCGCGAAGATCATCGACCGGATCAAGTAGCCAGAACAGGGAATCCCATGCTTCCAACCACAAACCCGGCTGAAGCGCGCCCAAAGACCGCCGACAAACGCTCAGAATTCGCCGTCCTCCCCGGAGGAGCCTTCTGGGAAGGCCAATGGCAGAAAGCCAACATGACGTTGGACGTGAGGGATCCCGAGGACGCTTTCCTGATCGGAAGAGTCTGCACTTCGAGGCCCGAAGACGTCCGCCGTGCGATAGCTCATCTTCACCATCACGTCCAGACGCACGACTGGCCCCTGCGCGCGCGTCGGGAGGCCTTCGAGAGGGCGGCGCGGCTGCTCCAAGGACAGGCTGAGCGCTTCGCGCACATCATCGCCGCCGAAAGCAGCAAGACGATCCGGGAAGCCGAGCGCGAAGTGCGGCGCGCCACCGAGACTCTCCGGCTCTCGGGCGCGGCCTCTACCGAGCTCACCGGGGAGAATCTGGGGTTCGAGGACAGCGTGGCCGGCGGCAATATGATCGGCTGGTACAGCCGCAAGCCGGTCGGGATCATCGCCGCGATCACACCCTTCAACGATCCGCTCAACCTCGTCGCGCACAAGCTGGGACCGGCGCTCATTGGAGGCAACGGCGTCGTCCTCAAACCCTCCGCCCGCACGCCGCTCACTGCGCTGGCCTTAGTCGACCTCCTGCTCCAAGCCGGAGTTCCGTCCGGACGCCTTGCGGCCATCGTCAGCGGGCAGGGAGTCTCCGAAGCGCTCGTCTCCGACGACCGCGTGGACCTCATCTCCTTCACGGGCGGGCCGAAGACGGCCGAGCGCATTGCACGCACCGCGGGTGCGAAGAAGATCCTCTCCGAACTCGGCGGCAACAACCCAACGATCGTCTGCGCAGATGCAGATGCTCCTAGGGCAGCACGGGCCATAGTGGCGGGAGCTTTCGGTGTGGCTGGCCAGAACTGCCTCTCAGTTCAGCGCGTCTACGTCCACACGTCGCTGTTCGAGCAGGTCCTGGAGGACGTCGTCATCGCCACGAAGGCACTCAAGGTCGGCTCGAAGCTCGACCCATCCACGGACGTCGGGCCCCTCATTTCCGAAGCCGAGGCACGGCGCGTCGAGGAGTGGGTCGAAGAGGCCAAAACTGCTGGTGCCTCCGTCCACACCGGAGGAAGGCGTATCAATGCCTTCTACGAACCGACTGTTCTGACCGGTGCCCCGGCGACGAGTCGTGTGATCCGCGAGGAAGTCTTCGGTCCCGTGGTCAGCCTCATCCCCTTCGTCGACGTCTCAGAGGCCATCGACCTTGCCAACAACACCGAATACGGACTCCAAGCGGGCATCTTCACCCAGTCCGTCAATCACGCCTTGGCCATCGCGGAGAAACTTCAGACAGGCGCCGTGGTCATCAATGAGACCAGCGACGTGCGCATTGACTCCATGCCCTTCGGGGGATTCAAGAAATCTGGAGTGGGGCGCGAAGGAGTCAAATATGCGCTCCTGGAGATGACGGAGCCCAAGAGCACGATCATCAACCTCGCCAGCTGGGGAGCCGAGCAGGAGCAGCTGGCCGCCGCCGACCGGGAGGCCTCGTGAGCACCGACCGGATCGCGGTCATCGCCGGGGACGGCATCGGGCAGGAAGTCGTCCCGGCCGCCATCGCCTGCCTCCAGCGCGTCGCCGAAGTCCATTCGCTGAGCCTGGAATTCACCTACTTCGAGTGGGGCTCGGACTACTTCGGCCGGCATGGGCGGATGATGCCGGCTGACGGGCTCGAGCAGCTCGCCAAGCACCACGCAATCTTCCTGGGCGCCGTCGGCTCCCCCCAGGTGCCCGATGCCGAATCCCTGTGGGGACTTCTGATCCCCATCCGCCGCGTGTTCCAGCAGTACATCAACCTCCGCCCGGTCAAAACGCTCGACGGCGTCGCCTCGCCCCTCGCCGCGAAGCATCCGATCGATCTGCTCATCGTGCGCGAGAACAACGAGGGAGAGTATTCCGAGGTCGGCGGACGGATCTACCGCGGCCTGCCGCAGGAGAGCGCGGTGCAGGAGACCATCTTCACCCGCCTGGGCGTATCCCGCGCGGCCCGCTACGCCGCGGCGCTGGCCTCCTCCCGCAGCGGCCGGCTCGCCTCGGCGACCAAGAGCAACGGCATCGTCCACACCATGCCCTTCTGGGACGAGGTCGTGGAGGAGACCGTGCGCGACCACCCCGAGGTGGCGCTCACGAGCGAGCTGGTGGACGCCCTCGCCGCGCACCTCGTCCTGCGGCCCTGGTCCTACGACGTGATCGTGGCCTCGAACCTGCTCGGCGACATCCTCTCCGACCTCGCCAGCGCGGTGACCGGCTCCATCGGCCTGGCCCCCAGCGCGAACCTGAACCCCGAGCGCAAACACCCCTCGCTCTTCGAGCCAGTGCACGGCTCCGCGCCCGACATCGCCGGCAAGGGAATCGCCAACCCCGTGGGCCAGATCTGGTCAGGGGCCATGATGCTCGAGCACCTCGGCCACAAGGAGGCAGCCCGCCACCTGCAGTCCGCGTTCGAGTCGGTGCTGCGCAGCGGCGGCGGAACCCGCGACGTGGGCGGGACCTCCTCGACCGCCCAATTCACCAGCGCAGTCCTGTCTTCCATCGACGCCTCGGCCGAAAGCACGGCGAGGGTTTCATGAGCCGGATGGAGGCGGACTTGCAGTTCAACGCCTTCGAACCCATCATCGCCCGCTCGCTCTTCGCCCGCCTCAGCGATCTCACGGCACAGTGCACCGCACTCGCGGAGCACTGTATCTCCGGGATCACCGCCAACAGGGACAATCTGCGCTCTCAGGTCGAGGCGAGCATAGGCGTCGTCACCGTCCTCGAACGCGGACTGCCCGGCGCCGAAGAACTCGGAGAACTCGCCCTGTCCGGCCGCCTGGCCAACCAGCGCAAAGCCGCATCCTCGCCCTGACCAAGGATCAAACCATGCCCACTCTCGCCAAGGCGTACATCGCCGCCTCTGCCGACTCCCCTCTCCAGCCTGGAGTGATCGAACGCCGGGACCCCGGCGACTTCGAGGTCCTCATCGGCATCCGATTCACCGGCATCTGCCATTCCGATATCCACACGGCGCGTGGAGACTGGGCCAGCGTCAGATACCCCGTGGTCGTCGGACACGAGATTGCCGGCATCGTCGAAGCCGTGGGGGCGAAGGTCACCCGCTTCGCGGTGGGCGATTGCGTTGGCGTCGGCTGCTTCGTCGATTCCTGCCGGGAGTGCGCCAGCTGCAGGGCGGGCGAGGAGCAATACTGCCTCAGGGGAGCCATCAGCACCTACAACTCCATAGGGCGGGACGGCGTCCCGACCGCGGGCGGCTACAGCACGAGCATTGTCGTCGACGAGAATTACGCGGTGCGGATCCCCGAGGGGATACCACTCGAGGCCGCGGCACCCCTCCTCTGCGCAGGGATCACCATGTACTCCCCGCTCCGCAACTGGGGCGTGGGCCCGGGGACGCGCGTCGCCATCGTCGGCATGGGCGGCCTCGGCCACATGGGGGTCAAATTCGCCGCAGCCTTGGGCGCAGAGGTATCAGTGCTGAGCCAAAGCCTGAAGAAGGAGGAGGACGCACGTCGCCTCGGCGCCCACTCCTATCACGCGACCTCCGATCCGGCCACCTTCGACATCCTCGCCGGAAGCTTCGACCTGATCGTCAACACCGTCTCAGCCCCCATCGACCTCGACAAGTACCTTTCCCTCCTTGCCCTGGACGGGACCATGGTCCTCGTCGGATTGCCGACCGAGCCGCTGAGCCAGCGCGCCTATTCGCTGGCCGGATTCCGTCGGAGCCTCGCCGGGTCCAAGATGGGCGGCATACGGCAGACCCAGGAAATGCTCGACTTCTGTGCTGCCCACGGGATCGGCGCCGAAGTTGAGATCATAGCGGCGGAGGGGATCAACGAAGCCTACGAACGGGTCCTCGTCAGCGACGTGAGGTACCGCTTCGTCATCGACGCCAACACCTATTGAGAAGAACTCCAATGGATACACATCGTGAATCTTCCGTCCCGACCACCGGCAGCGACCGCGTCAAGCGTGGGATGGCGGAGATGCTCAAGGGCGGCGTCATCATGGACGTCGTCAACGTCGAGCAGGCGAAGATCGCCGAGGACGCCGGCGCCGTGGCCGTGATGGCCCTCGAGCGCGTCCCCGCGGACATCCGCG
>NZ_SSCL01000010.1:3586-149974 GCF_005876955.1 Sinomonas gamaensis | reverse complement strand
TGCGGCTTCCGCACCGTCGCCCTCCCGGAAGCCAGCAGCCGGTGAAGCTCAAGGAACCCCAGTGGCGCCGCGAGGGCCAGATGCCGGACTACCGCTTCTCCCTGGCCAACGAGCGCACCTTCCTGGCCGACGGGTGAAGCTCCACCCAATCCGGGATGTCATCCAGCCCCTCGTCGATGCCGAGAGCCACGAAAGAAGCTATCCGCCCCATCGGCGGCCTCACGAAGGGTGAAGGCGGAGGAGAACCGAACGCCGCCTTTGGAACAGTTCCCGGGCATGATTCCGTGGACATATGTGAGGTGCCCGTCCTCTCGGACAATGCGCGATATTTCGAACAGGAGGGTAATCTGCAGTCAGAGACCAGTTGGGTCGGTGATCGAAAGGAGTGGCTGTGGCGCGTCTGACACCTGCCCTGGTGAGGGGCTTGGACGTGCTCGAGCTGTTCATGGATGCCCGGCACGGGCTCACCGCCCCCGAGGTGGTCCAGAGGACCGAGCTTCCCAGGACCACCGTGCACGAGCTACTCGTCACACTGACGGAGCGCGGGTATCTGCGGCGCGACGAGCGCACGAACACGTACCACTTGGGCCTCAGCGTCTTCCGGCTGGGGAATGCCTTCGCCGAGCGGCTGGACCTGCGCGCGGTGGGGCTCCGAGTGGCCGAGTCCGTGGGGGCGAAGTGCGACGAGACGGTTCATGTGGGCATCCTCGACGGTGCCGACGTGGCGTACGTCTGCAAGGTGGACAGCACGCAGTCGGTGCGGATGGTCTCCCGGATGGGGGGCCACGTCCCCGCAAGCTGCACCGCCGTCGGCAAGGCACTGCTCGCCCACCTGCCTGATTCCGAGCGCAAGCGCCTCCTTCGCGGCGGCCTAGCCAAGCTCACTCCCAGGAGCATCAGCGAGCCGCACGTGCTAGCCAACCAGCTGGACGAGATCCGAGCCTCCGGGATCGCCTTCGAGTCCGGCGAGTCCAACCCGGACGTGACGTGCGTCGCCGCCCCCGTCCGAGACCACACCGGTACGGTCGTCGCGGCGCTGAGCATCTCGGTACCCGACATGCGCTGGAGCCAGCGCGCCCCCGCCGAGTGGGCAGGGCTGGCAGCCGAGGGGGCCGCCAGCCTCAGTTCTGAGCTCGGCTACCGCTGAGCGGCGGCTGTTCAATATCTCGAACAGCAGTACGAGATTCTGCCGATGTTCGTTCGCTTCAGCCTTTTTCAGCTCCACCGATTCGAGCTACTGCTTGACCTGTCCGTGGTCTGTCCATAGACTCCCCGTGTTCCAAGTCACCATAACTCTCGGTCAACTGTCACCGTCACTTCGACCAATGTTCGAAATATCGGATGCACACAGAGGTGCTTCCGCGAAAGGAACTCCAATGCCAGCAGCCAGTGTCCCCCCGTCGCAGGCCCCCGCACGGGTGGTGCTGCGTTCGGCGCAGGATGTCACTGAGTTCGTCAACAGCACCCACCTGCACAAGGGGAAGGCCTTCGCGATCACCCTCATCGCGCTGGGCGGCATCTTCCTGGACGCCTACGACTTCACCTCAGTTGCCTTCGGCCTGCCCTATATCGCCAAGGACTTCGCCCTCGACCCGGGGATGCTCTCCCTGGTCTCGGCGTCCATCATGATCGGCGCCCTCGTCGGCTCGGTCTTCGGCGGCTACTTCGTCGACAAGCTCGGACGCTTCAAGGTCTTCATGGCGGACATGGTGTTCTTCGTCGTCGCCGCCATCGCCTGCGCGCTCGCACCGGACGCCTGGACGTTGGTCATCGCCCGCTTCATCATGGGCGTGGGCATCGGCGTCGACTTCCCCGTCGCCTTCAGCTTCCTCGCCGAGTACGCGTCCAACCGCAAGAAGGGCGGGATCATCTCGCTCTGGCAGCCCATGTGGTACGTGGCCGTCGCCTCGACGTTCGCGCTGCTCGTGCCCGTGTACTTCCTCTTCCAGTCGATGCACTGGCCCGAGAATCAGATGTGGCGGATCGTGGTCGGCTTCGGCGCCGTCCCCGCTCTGGTCATCATGCTCGTCCGGCAGAAGTACATGGCTGAATCCCCCTCATGGGCCGCCCAGAACCTGGGCCTCGACGAGGCTGCCAAGATCCTGAAGAAGACCTACGGCGTCGACGCCGAGGTGGCCCCGGACGCCGTCAACCCCCTCGAAGAGCGCAAGCAGTTCCAGATGACCATCGCCCAGGCCTGGGGCAAGCTGGTCAGCAAGAAGTACCGTGCCCGGACGGTGCTATCCGGGGTGATCAACATGGGCCAGTCGATGGAGTACTACGCCGTCGGCTTCTTCGTGGGCCAGATCGTGCTCGCCATGCTGCACACCCAGAACGTCATGACGAACATCGTCTCCTCCCTGATCCTGAACCTGTGCTTCGGGGTCACCGGCGGGTTCATCGGAGCCAGGCTCTCCGGGCGCATCGGCCCGCGCAAGCTCGCGCTCCTCGGCTTCTGCGGCACCTTCGCCTGCATGGTCATCGCCGGCAGCCTCAGCAACGTCGAAGGCGCCTGGTCCGTCCTGGGATCCGTCGTCGTCGGCCTGCTGATCTTCTGCCACGCCGCCGGCCCCGGCGCCCAGGGAATGACCATGGCCACCATGTCCTACCCGACCTCGCTGCGCGGGGCCGGCACGGGCTTCACCCAGATCGGCATCCGCCTCGGCGCCATCGCAGGCCTCGTGTTCTGGCCCCTGGCCACCGCGGCCCTGGGCATGAAGGCCCTGCTCGTCCTCGCCGTCGTCCCGGCCATCGCCATCCTGGTGATCCTGATCAACAAGTGGGACCCGCACGGCCGCGATGTCGACGCCGAAGACTACGAGACCGAAAACGCGCCCGCCGCGCAGACCCGCTGACTAGGCTCGCTCGAGCCGCCTCACACCACACTCCACCAAGGACGACACCATGAGTGCCATCAAGGGCGTTATGCCCGTAGCGCCCACCATCTTTACCGACGACGAGGAACTCGACCTCGCGGGCCAGCGCAGGGTCCTCGACTACCTCGCCGACGGCCAGGCAGACGCCGTCTGCATCCTGGCGAACTACTCCGAACAGTTCTCCCTCACTGACGAGGAACGCGAGCAGGTGCTCGTCACCACCCTCGAGCACGTCCAGGGTCGGATGCCCGTCTGCGTCACCACCAGCCATTTCAGCGCCCGCATCGCCCGCGAGCGCAGCGTGCGCGCACAGGAGCTCGGCGCGGAGATGGTGATGCTCATGCCCCCGTTCTTCGGGGCGACCATGAGGGTCGACGAGGACGGGGTGGTGGAGTATTTCAAGCGAGTTGCCGACGGCCTGGAAATCGACATCATGATCCAGGACGCCCCGATGAGCCCCACGCCCCTCTCTGTCGGACTGCTCGCCAGGCTTGCCAGGGAAATCCCCCAGGTGAACTACGCCAAGATCGAGATGCCCCAGGCGGCCGACAAGCTCCGCGCCCTCGCCTCAGCCGCCGGCGCCGATCTGCCCGGGATATTCGACGGCGAGGAGGCGATCACCCTGATTCCCGACCTCGAAGCAGGCGCCCAGGGCACCATGAGCAGCTGCATGGTCCCTGACCAGCTCGGGAAGATCGTGCGCGACTTCCACGCCGGGGAACGGGACAGCGCGGTGCGCGAATGGGAGGACCTCCTGCCGTTCATCCATTTCGAGAACCGTCAATGCGGCCTGCGGGCCACCAAGGTGCTCATGAAGGAGGGGAACATCATCGGGAGCGACAAGACCCGCGCCCCCATCGGTGAACTCCATCCCGACACCCGAGCCCAGCTGATCGAGATCGCCAAGCGCAAGGACCCCCTCATCCTCCGCTGGGCGTGAGCCCGCCGAAGGAAGATTTCCTTGTGGGGGGATACTGCCAGCATGGCCGTATCCCCCCGGCAGTCCCCTAATCCCCAAGGTCAACGGCACGCGATAGCCGTCGGCGGCCACGCCGAAGAGCTCTACTGAAGGGTCCTCCCGTGTCCACAAAACGCAAAGTCATCATCACCTCTGCCGTCACCGGGGCGATCCATACCCCGTCCATGTCCCGTTTCCTTCCGGTCAGCGCGGAGGAGATCGCCGAGGCCGCACTCGGGGCGGCCGAGGCAGGTGCCGCCATCGTGCACCTGCACGCCCGAGACCCGAAGGACGGGCGCCCATCCCAGGATCCGAAGCACTTCGAGCCCATCCTGGAGAAGCTCAAAGCCAACACGGACGCGATCATCAACATCACCACCGGCGGCTCACCGCACATGACGGTGCAAGAGCGCATGCGGCCGGTGATCGCTTTCAAACCCGAGCTGGCCAGCCTCAACATGGGCTCGATGAACTTCGGCCTGTACCCCATGCTTGATCGGTTCAAGGAATTCGAGCACGAATGGGAACGCGAGTCGCTCGAAAAGTCGCGCGACCTGGTCTTCAAGAACACTTTCGCCGACATAGAGACGATCCTCGGGATCGGAAACGCCAATCGGACCCGCTTCGAGTTCGAGTGCTACGACATCTCCCATCTGAACAACCTCGCACACTTCCGCTCCCGCGGACTCGCGCGCGGGCCGTTGTTCGTCCAGTCGGTATTCGGGCTGCTCGGGGGCATCGGAGCCCATCCCGAGGACCTCATGCACATGCGCCGCACGGCCGATCGCCTGCTGGGCGAGGACTACCTGTGGTCCGTGCTCGGCGCTGGCAGGAACCAGATGCCGCTGGCCGCGATCGGGGCTGCCATGGGCTCGCACGTCCGTGTGGGCTTGGAGGATTCCCTATGGATCGGCCCGGGCGAGCTCGCCAAGAGCAATGCAGAGCAAGTGGCCAGGGCGCGCACCATTTTGGAGGCCCTCAACTTCGAGATCGCCACCCCCGATGAGGCGCGGCAGATGCTCCAGCTCAAGGGCCGCGAAAACGTCGGGTTCTAGCCCTCGGAGTTGGAACTAGGATTCGGCGGCTGGAGGCTGCCGGCTCCCTTCGAGGGAGCCGGCAGCTCTCGCCAGCCTCAGCGCGCCTGAGCCCATCCGGCGAGAGGCCCTCGGCGTCGGCAAGGCGTTGGGCGAAGGGATGCGCCCTCTTCTTACAGCCTCGTTGGCTCGAGGCCGGCGTCGACGTCTGCTGCTATGCCTGGTGCCGACGGGATTCGAGCTGTCCTTTCAAGCAATGCGCCTTGGGCGCGGAGGGTCTCCTGCAGCAGGGCGATCGGGACGTCCCTGGCGAAGGTGCCTGCTTTCGCGCTGAGGGCCGCGAGGGTTCCGGCCGCATGACCGGTGACCATGCAGACCGCCTGGCCTCTGATGGACCCCGCGGCCTCATGGGTGGCCGAGATGCACCGTCCTCCCACCGTGACGTTGTCTAGGTCGCGCGGAATGATGCAGCCGACAGGGATGCCGAAGGATTTCTTGATCGGCCAGAGCGTGACGCCACCTCCTTTGACCTTGGATCCGAGGACTTCGGCGTCGGGTTTGACGTCGTGGATGTCCAGTGGGTAGGAGCCTCTGCCGATCTGGTCGGGGAAGTCGCGTCCTTCGAGGACATCTTCTTTCGTCAGCAGGTACCGGCCATGGATGTGGCGGCTTTCGCGCACGCCGAGCTGGTACGGAGCGGCAATGATATGCGTGTCTTCGAAGCCTGGGACGTACTTGCGGAGGAAGCGAACGACTTCGAGCATCTGCAGCTGGGCAGCGACTTCGCCTTCGCTGACATCGTCCGGGTCCGTGCCGTTGAGCCCATGGACCCGGGTGATATTGATGGTGACTTCACTGCGCCCGGGCAGTGTGTTCATGCCGAGCCGTGCGCGGGGGACGTGGAAGTCTCCTGCAGCTTTGGCCTTGTCAATGAGGCTGGCGAAGCCTTCGAGGCTTGCTCCGGGGGTACTGCGCAAATAGTCGATGTCGTAGTCGCGCCCCGTCCAGCCTTCCGGCGCCTGGCAGTCTTCCGGGTGCTCAGCCAAGTAGCCCCAGACGCGATCCATATTCACGCTTCCGACTCGGAAGATGCGGCTGGCCGGCTGGGTGAGCTGGTCCCCGTCCCGACCGAAGGCGAAGGACCCGCCAGCGTGGGCGACGACGTCGGCGTCGCTCGAGCAGTCCACCACTGCCGTGGCGGGGATGACTTCCAGTCCTCGCTTGTTCGCCACGAGGAGCCCGGTCAGCCGCCGCCCGTCGGTCATGGCATCTACCACCGTGGAATGGAAGAGCATGCTGACACCGGCCTCTTGGGCCATCTCGAGCAGGACGAGCTTGAGCAGCTCCGGGTCCTGGCCTAGCACGGAGCCGAACTGCGGGTCGATGCTGGCCTCAGTGGCCCCGCCGATCGTCTGGAGGCGGGCGACCAACTCGCGTCCCACTCCCCCGAGGGCCCAGTAGCCCTCGCCGTCGAGCGAACCGAGAAGGGCCATCCCGAGGGACAGGACGCCCCCAAGGTGCCCATAGCGTTCGACGACCAGTGTTCTGGCGCCCGTCCGGGCGGCGCCGATCGCGGCAATTGCACCTGCCGTCCCGCCGCCGACAACGACCACATCGTATTTCTCGCGTACTCGCATTGCGTGTCCTCCGTCAGTTCTACTTGAGGTTGTCCTGAAAGACTCGTCACTTCCTGTGGCCGCTTCCGGCTAGCTGTTGGCGGCGAACGAGCCGCCCGGCAATGAACCCCCGCTGTCCTTGCCTGCCAGGGCCTCCGGAGTCGGAGGCAGGGAGTTTGAGATGCCCGTCCTGCGCGCAATGACCGCTGGAATGCGGAATCCGATGATCACGGTCACGACGAGCGTCCAGAACAGGGTCAGGATGGCAATGGCCGGACCGAGGCCGACCGCGTCACCGATGAGGGCGCCCCAGATGGGCGAGAGGCCACCGGCGATCGCTCCCAGGTTGTATGTCACGCCCAGCCCCGCGGCACGGACCTCCACCCCGAAGTGCTCGGTGATGTACTGGGGCAGAAGGCCAGTGATTCCCAGATTGGTGAACTGCAGGGCGAACAGCAGCACTCCCAAGACGAACTCCGAGCCCAATCCCGCGGTGGAGAAGGTCAAGGCGATGAAAACCAGGGATACGAGCAATGTGGCCGTGAAGGCCCAGCGGATGCCGATCCAATCCGCTAGGAACCCCGAGAACCAGTAGCCGAGTAGGGCGCCGAAACTGGCGATGAACATCAGGGACCCCACTGCTGCCGGGGCGTATCCGATGGTCTTGAGGTATGTAGGCAGCAGCGACAGCACCGGCCAGTTCATACCGAAATTGGCGAACATCATGACGAACATGATGAGGGTCATCGGCAACCAGCGGCGGCTGAACAATTTGAAGAATGAGACTTTCGGCAGGTCTGCCGAAGCGTTCTCAAGGGCTTGGGTGAATTCGGGCGTTTCGGACATAGCGCGGCGGACATAAACCGCAAGGAAGGCCGGGAGGATCCCCACGAAGAACAATGCGCGCCAGCCGAAGCTCATGACAATGGGCGCATAGACGGCGGAGGCCAGAAGCCCGCCGATGGCCCATCCCGAGACCAGGAAGCCACTGGCCTTGTTCCGCATCCTCACCGGCCAGGTCTCCAGCAGCAACGTGGTTCCGGCGCTGTATTCTCCACCCATCCCGAAGCCGACGAGCAGCCGGAATACCATCAGCGACCAGTAGTCCCAGGAGATGCCGCAAAGGAAAGTGCCAACCGAGTAGGTGAGGATGCCGATGATCATCGCCTTCTTCCGGCCCAGCCTGTCGGCGATGCTGCCCAAGGTAGCGCCCCCCAGCCAACGAGTGGCGAAGGCGGCAAGCACCAGGGTGCCGGTGGCAGCAAGGCTCACATGGAATGTGTTGGCGATGTCTGTCAGTACGTACGTGATAAGGATGAAATCGAAGCCGTCCAAGGCCCAACCCAGCCAAGAGCCGAGCATTGCCTTCCAGTGGCTGCGGTCCAGCCCGATCCACCAGTGAGTTCTTCCTGCGGCGGTAGACATATACGCCTCACCTCTTCATTGAGGGACCCCGGAGCAGACTTGCTTCGGGGCATCATTTCCGATTGCCGAGGCAATCCATTTCGACGGTCTGGGCCGATCGTGATTTTGTCCCGGCGTGTCCCTTCAGGATAGGAACGGGGGTGCAACTCATTCCAATGCAAAATCTGCTGGATACGATACGCTCCGCGTATGGCCGAATTGGAGATGTGGCGCCTCCGGTCCTTCGTCGTGGTCGCCGCCGAGTTGCACTTCGGCCGTGCGGCCGAACGCCTGAATATGACACAGCCCACCCTTAGCCGCCAGATCCAAGCACTGGAGTCCCAGCTCGGCGTGCCCCTGCTCATCCGCGGCCCTCATGGCGTGGCGCTAACCGATGCCGGCAGGGAACTCAGGGACGAAGGCGAGCGGCTTCTGGAACAAAGCCTCCGCGTGGTGGAGCGCGCCCGTCGCGCCGGACGCGGAGACATGGGTCAGGTATCGATCGGTTTCGTCGGCTCGGCGCTGGACCTCGTCGTCGAGCTGTTAACCGGCATGCGCACCCAGCATCCGGACGTCGCCTTCGTCCTCGCGGAGCGGCCCTTCCGGGACCCGATGTCCGGGCTGCTCTCAGGCGAAGACGACCTCGTGTTCGCCCGGGACGTGATAGCAGACCACGAGTGGGACCTCGTGCGGCTCAGCCAAGACCAATCTTGTCTCGTCGTCCCCGTGGGCCATCCTCTGGCAGGGGAGCAGGAAGTAGACCGAAACCAGATTGAAGCGCTGAGCGATCAAGTGTTCCTCTCAACCAGCCGATGGATGAATCTGCTGGGGTTCCAGCCTAGGAAGTTAGACGAGATCGCAAGTCCCTCGGCCACGCTCCGCCTCATCGAAGCAGGCCTTGGCGTGTCGGTGATGCCAGCCGGCTTCAAATCGCAAGCCGGCGCCGGTGTGCGATTCATACCCGTCTCCGAGCTGACCAGCACCCTGCAACTGGCACTTCCACGCCGCCGCGCCACATCCGCAACCGCGGCCCTGCTGGAATTGCTGACGGAACTCATCCCCCGAGTCAAACTCGACCTGTCCAAGACGGCTGCGTTGCACCACTGATGATGGAGGGCCGCATCGGCGAGCAGGCCTTGATGGTCGATGACTAGCAGGCGCCGCCTTGCTCGGGGCCCGAGACGGAAGCCCCGCCGCAGGCCGTCGACCCCACCAAGTCGAGTGCTGGCGCTCAGCCCTCCCACCAGAGCCCGGACGGTGCCCTCTCGGCCGACGGACCGCTGACCACCGCCAAGGCCGACCTGTCCTTCGCCAGACGGCGGCGTAGGCGCTTCTGCCGCGGTTCCTCTCCCCTCAGGCGTACTCGGGGCGACCGCCCACGCGGTACGTGAGGGCCACGATGCCCGTACTGAACACGCGGTAGTCGATCAGGCCAAGTGCGAAGTCGAGGCCCTGCCCGGGGAACAGGCGTTCGCCTTCGCCGACGATCACTGGGAACTGGACCAGATTCAGCTCGTCCACTAGCTCGTTCTCGAGCAGCCACCGCGCGAGCGCTGTGCTTCCCACCACCAGAAGCTCACCGCCGGGCTGCGCCTTGAGCTCGCGCACCCGAGCCGCGACTTCCCCGGGGATGACCGTGGTCTGCTCCCAGCCCGGATCGGTGACGGTCGTTGAGACCAGGTATTTCGGCTTCGAGCTGATCGCCTCACCGAAGCCGCCGTCGTCGCTCCGGGAACCCCAGTATTTCTCGAACAGGGTGTACGTCTTCCGACCGAGCAGGAATGCGTCCGGCCGCTGCCAGGTACGGAGAATGTACTGCACGGCCTCGCCGTCGTTGAGCGGGAGCGCCCAGCCGCCGCGGGTGAATCCCGGGTCCATCTCCTCGTTGTTGCCCCCGTTTGCCTGGGCGACGCCGTCCAGAGTGACCTGAAGGCTAACGGTGAGTTTCATGAATTGTTCCCCTCTCCCAAGACAGTGAAGCCTACCGCTCTCCCGTAGCCGCTCTCCGCCGGCAAGAGAGACGAGGGCCGACCTGGCTGCGTCAGGCCGACCCGCGTCTCTTGCTCAGCCCTTCATCGCCCCGGTCATGATGGCGACCGCGTCCGTCATGGAATGGGTCTGCGGAGTGATGGTGGCCGCGCGCCTGCCGAGGCGCTGGACGTGGATCCGGTCCGCGACGTCGAACACGTGGGGCATGTTGTGGCTGACGAGGATCACGGGGATGCCCCTCTCCCGCAGCCGCAGGATCAACTCGAGCACCTGGTTGGATTCCCGCACGCCGAGCGCGGCAGTGGGCTCGTCGAGGACGACGACCTTCGAGCCGAATGCGGCCGCGCGCGCGACGGCGACCGCCTGACGCTGCCCGCCCGAGAGGTTTTCGATGGGCACAGTGACGTCCTGCAGTGTGGAGATCCCGAGTTCCCGGAGCTCGGCCTTCGCGCGATCCCGCATGGTCTTGGTGTCGACCATACGGAAGAGGCTGCCGAGGAGGCCTGGGCGGCGGAGTTCGCGGCCGAGGTACATGTTCGCTGCGACGTCGAGCGCGGGGGACACCGCGAGAGACTGGTAGACCGTCTCGATGCCGGCGTCGCGGGCGTCTTGAGGCCTGCGGAAGTGGACCGGCTGGCCGTCGAGGCGGAGTTCTCCCTCGTCGGGGACCTCTGCTCCGGTGAGGCACTTGATGAGGGTCGTCTTTCCTGCGCCGTTGTCGCCGATGATCGCGAGGACCTCGCCCGGGTAGAGGTCCAGGCTGACGCCGTCGAGGCCCACGACGTGGCCGAAGGTTTTCACGAGGCCGCGCGCGGACAGGACCGGCACTCGCTCGTCGTTGGAGGCGCCGTCGCGGAGGCTGATCTGGGAGAGGTTCTGGGCGTGGCTCATTTGCGGACCTTCCTGATCCACTGGTCGATGGCGACGGCCCCGATGACGAGGACGCCGACGGCGAGTGTCTGATAGAGGACGTCGAGGCCGACGAGCGCGAGCCCGTTGCGGAACACGCCGACGATGAGCGCGCCGAGGAGGGTGCCCCAGATGGTTCCGCGACCGCCGAACAGGCTGGTTCCACCGATGACGACGGCGGTGATGGCGTTGAGGTTCGCGTCCGTGGCGGCGTTGGGGCTGGAGCCGAAGTCGCGGCCGATCTGGGTCCAGGCGCCGAGCACCACGATGGCGCCTGCGAGCGCGTAGACGCTCAACAGCACCCGGCTGACCCTGATCCCGCTCAGGCGCGCCGCTTCCTTGTCATCTCCGACGGCGTAGACGTGGCGCCCCCACGCGGTGCGTCCGAGCGCGTAGGCGACCCCGAGGTAGAGCAGCGCCATGAGGACGACACCGAAGCTGATGTCGACGCCAGCGAGCCTGAAGGTACCGCCGGTCCACGTGATCAGGTCGGGCAGGGACGCTCCCTGCACCGTTGCACCGTTGGAGACGAGCAGCAGCAGTGCGGTGAAGATGCTCAGCGTTCCGAGGGTGACGATGAACGGCGGCAGTGCAAGCCGGGTGACCAGAACGCCATTCAGGATGCCGGCGAGCAGGCCCGTCGCCAGCCCGGCGAGCAGGGCGATGGGAGCGGGGAGATGGAGGCCGGCCACAGCGTTGCCCACCACGACCGAGCTGAGCACCATCGCGGCGCCGACTGATAGGTCGATCCCCGCGGTGAGGATCACGAGGGTCTCGGCGACGCCGAGGATTCCGATGACCGCGACCTGCTGGGTGATCAGCGAAAGGTTGGAGGGGGCGAGGAAGTGTGGGTTCAGCGCGCCGAAGACCAGGATCGCGACCACGAGCACGACGCCGGGGCTGATTGCGGGATAGCGGTGGAGAACCCCGCGGATCCGTGCAATCGGCTTCCGCCGGTCGATGAATGCGTGGGCGGGATCGTGCGCCGAGGGCGCGGGCTCAGTGGGTGTCGGTGCCGGGGCACGGGTTGCCATGATGTCTCCTTGGGATCGCATCGATCGGGCAGGGCCGGGGCGCGGCGAAAAGCACCCCGGCTGCAGCGGATCGGATTACTTCGTGCCCCAGCACATGCTCGTGGCGGAATCGGTCGTGATGCTGTCAATTCCGCTGGCGGCCTTGTCGGTCACCAGCTTCGAGCCGGTGTTGTAGAAATCGAGGCCGCTGCTGACTTCGGGCTTGGCGCCGCCGCGGGCGATCTTGGCAATGGCCTCCATGCCCAGCTCGGCCATCTTCGACGGGTACTGCTGGGCGGTCGCGCCGATGATCCCCTGCTTGACGTACCCGACGCCGGCGCAGCCGCCGTCGACGCTGACGATGGTGACGTCCTTGTCCTTCCCGGCCGCCTTCAGCGCCTGGTAGGCGCCGTAGGCCGCGGGCTCGTTGATCGTGTAGACGACGTTGATATTCGGGTTCTTCGACAGCAGCGTCTCCATCGCGCTGCGCCCGCCGTCCTCCGCGCCCTGGGTTGCCTGATGGCCGACGATCTCGTAGTCCCCGCCCTGGCCGCCGGTGTACTTGCCGGACGAGGCCTCGCCGCCGTTCTTGGACTTGTCGCCGAAGTCGATGCCCATGCCATTGAGGAAGCCGTGGTCCCGGTTCACGTCGACCGAGACGATCTGGTCGTTGAACAGGTCGAGCATGCCGATGACGGCCTTCTTGCCTCCGAGTTGGGCGGCGGTCCATTTGCCGATCGACTGCCCGGCGGCGTAGTTGTCGGTGGCGAAGGTGATGTCGACGGTGTTGGCAGGGTCGGGAGGCGTGTCCAGCGCGATCACGTAGAGGCCAGCCTTGCGTGCCTTGGCGATCTCGTTGTTCACCGAGGGGCCGTTGGGGGTGATCAGGATTCCCTTGTCGCCGCGGGAGATCGCGTTCTCGATCGCCTGGATCTGCGAGTCGGTATCACCGTCCTTCTTCCCGGCGGCGAGGGTGAGCTTCACGTTCGCCTTCTGGGCGTCAGCCTTGGCGGCATCCTCCATCGCGACGAAGAAGGGGTTCGTGGTGGTCTTCACGATCAGGCTGACGCCGACCGTCTCGTCCGCGGCGGCGGTCGAGCCAGAGCCGGCTCCGGCCGCTGAAGCGCAGGCGCTCATGCCAAAAGCGGCGACGACGGCGACGGCCGCGGCGGCGAGGGCGCGGGACCGGGGGGCGGGAAGTTGCGTCATTGCGTGTCCTCTCGAAGGGGGCGAAACCGATGACAACGATGTCATCGGTTATTTGTAGACTGTTCTGCGAGTGTTGGCAAGATCACATCTGCCGTCGGAAGGGCTGAGATGACATCGTTATCGTCCATGCCGGTCGAACCGGAGGCCCGGCGCGCGACGATCCGCGATGTCGCCCGTCTGGCTGGGGTGGGAACCAAGACCGTATCGCGTGTGGTCAACGGCGAGCCCAACGTGGCCGAGGCGACGGCCGAGCGCGTACGGGAGGCAATGGCGCAGCTGCGCTGGGAGCCCGACATGCGGGCCAGAAACCTTCGTAGGGCCGACGGTCGGACGCACACAGTCGGCCTGCTGGTCGGTTCCGTGACCAACCCGTTCGCCGCCGAGGTGAACCGGGCCATCGAAGACGTTGCCGCGCTCCACGGTGCCGCAGTGTTCACCACGAGCCTGGACGAGGAGCCGGACCGGGAACTCGCCGCCGTCGCCGCGCTCGCCCGGCGCCGGGTCGACGGCATCGCACTCATGCCGATCGCCCGGAGCCAGGCCTACCTGCGCCCGGAACTCGACCGCGGGCTCGCCGTAGTCTGCGTGGACAGGGAGCCGAGTGGGATCGCCCTCGACGCCGTTCGGTCGGACAGCCGCGCCGCTTCCTTGATGGCGGTCCGGCACCTGATCCGCCGAGGACACCGGCGGATCGCGCTCCTCCTCGACCGGGAGGACCTCTGGACCGCCCAGCAGCGACGCCTCGGCTTCCTCGACGCCATCCGCGCGCTCGGCGCGGACGGCGCCGACTGCCCCATCCTCCCCGGGCTACGGGACGCCGAGTCGTCCAGCATGGCGGTGGCCCGCCTGATGAAATCAGCGCGTCCGCCCACGGCCCTCTTCTGTGGGAAGAACCTGATCACCTTCGGAGCGGTGCGCGCGCTCCAGCGCCTCGGACTGCAGCACGAGGTGGCCCTCGTCGGCTTCGACGATTTCGAGTTCGCCGACCTCCTCGACCCCGGAGTGACAGTCATCGCCCAGCGCCCGAGCCAGATCGGCCGCCTCGCCGCCGACCGGCTGTTCGCGCGCATCGAGCGGCCCGGCAAGCTCGCCCCGGAGGTGATAGATGTGCCGACGGACCTGATCGAGCGCGGGTCCGGCGAGATTCCGCCGCCCTCAGAATGAGGAAGGGGACCGCGCTGGGGCGTCGGCTCTCGCGCTGTGGTACGCGCCGTCGTCGTTCACCTGTGGTGGCGTGTCGATTTCGGGCCAGCCCATTCGACCTCAGAATGGCAGGGTCGGGAAACGGCCCCCTGAACAGAGGAGATGGAGCAATGGCGAAGTACATGCTGATCATGCGCGGCACCGACGAGTCGATGGCGGCGATGATGGCGACGCCGTTCGAGGAGATGCTCGAGACCGTGGGGCGCTTCAACGAGGAACTCATCCGCGCGGGCGTGCTCGTCGCGGCCGAGGGCCTCGACGACCCGGGACAGGGCGTCGTCGTCGATTTCAGCGGCGAGACGCCGGTGGTCACCGACGGACCGTATGGGGAGACCAAGGAGCTCTTCGGCGGCTTCTACCTGATCGAGGTGGCCTCGAAGGAGGAGGCCGTCGAGTGGGCAAAGCGGATGCCGGCCACCCCCGGGAGCAAATGCGAGATCCGCCGGGTCCCGGGTATCGAAGAATTCCCGCAGGAGAACGAATGGATCATCAAGGAGCGGGCGTGGCGCGAACGGACCGGCCAGCTCTGAGCCGCCCGAGCCCGAACGGCCCGCCCAGCACCAGCGGGGCGCGGCGGGCCGTCGAGGCCGTCTGGCGGATCGAGTCCGCTCGGATCGTGGGCGCCCTGACCCGCTACACCGGCAGCTTCGACCTCGCCGAGGACGTCGCACAGGAGGCCCTCGCCGAGGCGATCGTGGCCTGGTCGAGGGAGGGCGAGCCCGCGAACCCGGTCGGCTGGCTGCTCGCGACCGCCCGGCGTCGCGCCATCGATGCGTTCCGCCGCCGGACGGCGCTGAAGGAGCGGTACGCGCAGCTGGGCGGGCAACTCGGCGAGGGCCAGTCCAGCAGCGGTGCGATCTCACCGCCCGAGAGCCCGGACACCCCGTGGGACCCCGACCGCATCGACGACGACGTCCTGTCCCTGATCTTCATCGCCTGCCACCCGGTCCTCTCTCCCGAGGCGAGGGTGGCTCTCACCCTACGGGTCGTCGGGGGCCTCTCCAGCGAGGAGATCGCGCGCGCCTTCCTCGTCCCCATGCCGACCGTCCAGGCTCGGATCACCCGCGCCAAGAAGACGATCGCCGCGGCCAAGGTGCCGTTCGAGGTCCCTGCCCCCGAGGACCGACGCGAGCGGCTGGGCGGCGTGCTCAGCGTGCTCTACCTGATCTTCACCGAGGGCTCCTCCGCCACCGCCGGGACCAGCCTGCTGCGCGTCGACCTCGCCCAGGAGGCGATTCGCCTCGCCCGGACGCTCGCAGCGGTGCTCCCCAGCGAACCCGAGGTCCACGGGCTCTTGGCGCTGTTCGAGCTCACCTCCGCCCGCTTCCCCGCCCGGACCGGGCCCGACGGCGAGGCAGTGCTGCTCGAGGACCAGGACCGGCGCCTCTGGGACAGATCCGCGATCCGACGAGGCCTGGCCGCGCTTGAGCGGGCGGCCGCCGGCTCCCGCGGTCTCGGACCCTACGGGCTCCAGGCGGCAATCGCGGCCTGCCACGCCAGCGCACCCTCAGTGGCGCAGACGGACTGGGAGCGCATCGTGCTCCTGTATGAGGCGCTCGCCCGCGTGGCTCCCTCCCCGGTCGTCGAGCTCAACCGAGCCGTCGCCGTCGCCATGGCCGAGGGCCCGCAGGCCGCCCTCGCCATCGTCGAAACGCTCGCGGCCGACGGGCGCCTGTCCGACTCCCACCTGCTTCCCAGCGTGCGCGGGGAACTGCTCGCCCGCCTCGGTCGCACCGTCGAGGCAAGGGCCGAATTCGAGACTGCGGCCCGCCTCTGCCGCAACCTGCGCGAGCAAACCCTGCTGGAGCGCAAGGCCGCAGCGCTCCAGCCACCCCACTAGGGCACGCACGACGGCGGCAATCACCGGCGGTGAGGGCCTCTACTGGTACTCGCGCTCCGGTTCGGATGTCCTGGGCCTTCGCCGGAGGATGCCCGGGACCTGCTCGCCGATGCGGTACCCATCGCGATCCATCCAGTAGCGGCGCAGCACGTTCATGCCGATGCAGATGTCCATGGAGTGGACTCCGCGGAGGGCGCCGAGGTCTTCCGTGATGAAGTCGGCGAGTTGCGCGGGCCCGGTGAATGCCCCGTTGTGGGTCACCGAGGCGCTGCCGGCGACCATGGAGACCATCCGGGCGGAGGGGTGCCGGCTAAGGTCTGCCAAGACCTCGGGGATGGCCGAGGGGTCGACCTGCAGTGAGATGTTCGCGTTCAGCGGGAAACCGACGGCGGCGGGCTCGACTTCGACTCGGGGTGAGATGGCGCCTGAGCCCAGAACGACCTGCATGCTGCGGTAGGCGGTAGAACTGCTCACGGAGAGCTTGCGGGCTAGGTCGGCAGCCGTGATGCGGGAGTTGTTGCCGAGCTCCTGCAGAGTGCGGAAGTCGATGTCGCTCAGGTCCTCTATCCGTGAGAAGGCAGGGAGGACCACCTGGTCTCGGCAGCTTTCCAGCTCCTGCCTCTGCTGCTCGTTCAAGCGGTTCAGGCGCCAGGACTGGCCCACTCGCGGGCTCTTGAGCACCAGCTGGCTCCGCGCCGAGGCAATGCCCGGGATGGAGGGAATCCTACGGCTGAGCAGGTCGTTCGCGTCGGAACCGAGCAGCGGGTAGAGGTCGGCATAGATGTCAGCGCTGCCAGAGGTAACCATCACGAACTGGATCTCGGGGAACTGCTTGAGGCTCTCGGCTACCTCGTAGGAGCGTCCTGGCTGGCAGCAGATCCATATCTGGATGGGGTTCCCTGAGGTCACGAGAGGCCATGCAAACCGCCCGATCACTTTGACGAGGCGCTCCTGCTGCAGCCGCTTGAGCTTCCGCGTCACCGTCGTCGTGGGCTGCTCGAGGATTTCGGCCAGTTTTGCGGCTGGCACCCGCGGCGCGATCTGCAGGGCGGCCACGATGTCCAAGCTGACCGGGTCGTCGATCACCGGCGAAGCTTCCTCGCGGGCGGGAGTCGGGTCAGCGCTCATGAGGGAACAGTAGCACCGGAGCGCCCTCAATGTCGCTGGTCGATGAATCCAGTGAGCGTGGTTCCCAAGAATGAATTTGCCAAAGAAGGGGTTGAAAATGACCGAATCCTTCCCGTATGGCGTGAGAGGGAGATCACACCCCTTCGCACCCATCCGAGGTGACCGTTACATCCCGCCCCGGACCTAACTACTTCAAAGAGAGGCGAAACGTGAGCAGCGAACCCCCGTGGAGCTGGCCCGAGACGACGTGGCGCGGCCACGTGGAGCGCGTGCGCGCCGGCCGGCCGCTGATGGACGCGGATCCGGCCCGGAGGTGGCGGGACGGGGCGAAGGCGGCCGTGCTGCTCTCCTTCGACTCCGACCACGAGACCCCGTCCCTGCGGGACGGGGAGACCAGTCCGGGGAAGATGGCGGCCGGCGAGTACGGCATCAGGGTGGCCGTGCCGAGAATCCTGGAGCTGCTGGACCGGTACGAGGCGAAGGCCTCGTTCTTCATTCCCGCTGTGTGCGCCCTGCTGCGCCCGCACGAGGTTCCGGGCTACGCCGAGGCGGGCCACGAGGTCGCGGTCCACGGCTGGATCCACGAGCGGAACACCCAGCTGAGCCACGAGCAGGAGCTGGACCTGCTCGGCCGTTCGCTGGAGGTGCTCCACAAGCAGTCCGGGGTGCGCCCCGTCGGCATCCGCACGCCGTCGTGGGACTTCTCCGACTCGACACTGGACGTTGTGCGGGAGCTCGGGTTCCTGTACGACTCCTCGCTGATGGCCGACGACGAACCCTACGAGCTGCTGGCACAAGGCCAGCCGACCGGCGTCGTGGAGATCCCTGTCGAGTGGATCCGCGATGACGCGCCATACCTGATGATGGACCGCTTCGCCTCGCTGCGGCCCTACACGCCTCCGCGGCAGCTGCTGCAGATCTGGAAGGACGAGTTCGACGCCGCCTACGCCGCCGGAGGCGTCTTCCAGCTGACCATGCACCCGCACATCATCGGCCACCGGTCACGCCTGGTGGTCCTCCAAGAGCTCCTGGCCTACATCCGCGGGTTCGACGACGTGTGGGTCACCACCCACGCAGAACTGGCAGATCGCGTCTCCGCCCACCTCACCCCAAGGGACACCCACTCATGAGCGAACTGAGCGTGAACGAGCCCGTCGTTCACCAGACGAAACTCTCGGCCCGCGGCCGCAAGGCGATCATTGCCGGCTCCATCGGCAACACCGTCGAATGGGTCGACTGGTCCGTCTACACCACCTTCTCCTCCGTCTTCGCGCACCACTTCTTCCCCGCAGGGAACGAGATCGCCTCGCTGCTGGGCGCCCTGGCGATCTTCGCCGTCGGCTTCGTGATGCGCCCGGTCGGGGCCGCAGTGCTCGGCGCCTACGCGGACAAGCACGGACGCAAGAAGGGCCTGGTGCTGACCATCGGGATGATGGCCGGGGCGTCCTTGGTCATCGGCCTGATCCCCGACTTCGGCACCATCGGCGTCCTCGCCCCTGCCGTCCTTTTCCTGGCCCGGCTCGCCCAGGGCTTCTCCGCCGGCGGCGAGTTCGGCTCCTCCTCGGCGTTCCTCATCGAGTCCGCCGCCCCGCGGCGCAGGGCGTTCGCCGGCTCATGGCAGCAGGTCTCGGTCGGGGCTGGCATCCTCATTGCCTCCGGCCTCGGCGCCCTCATCACCTCCACCCTGCCCAAGGATGCCGTCGACGCCTGGGGCTGGCGCGCCGCCTTCATCATCTGCGCCCTGCTCGGCGTGGTCGGGCTCTGGCTCAGGTCCTCGGTCGAGGAGACCGACTCCTTCGCCAAAGCCAAGGCCGCCGCACAGGAGACGGCCGCCCAGAGCACCCGGCGGCCTCGGGGGGCGGTGTTCACGATGTTCGTCAAGCATCCCGGCGCCACCCTGCGCGTCTTCGGCGTGACCATCGCGGGCACACTCCTGTACTACATGTGGGCCTCCTACATGCCCACCTATGCCGCCGTCTCCACCCACATCCCGCTCAGCCAGGCCCTCACCGCGAACTTCATCGGAGTCCTCATCTTCCTGATCCTGCTGCCGTTCGCAGGGCTGCTCTCGGACAAGATCGGCCGCAAGGCCACCATGACAGCCTTCGCCGGCGGCTTCCTGGTCTTCGCCTGGCCCGCCTTCCACTTCCTCAACGGGTCCTTCCTGACCCTGCTGGTCATCCAGGTCATCGGCATGATCTTCCTGCTGGGATACTCCGCGAACTGCGCGGTCATCATGGCCGAGCAGTTCCCGGCCGCGATCCGGGCCACCGGCATCGGCCTGCCGTACGCCCTGGCGGTGGCACTCTTCGGCGGCACCGCGCCCTACATCACCACCTGGCTCACCTCAAGCGGCCTGGGCGGCTGGGTCTGGCTCTACTGCGCCATCGCGGCGGCCATCGGCGTCGTCGTCTACCTGACCATGCCCGAGACCAAGGGAAAGGAACTGGATTGAGCCGCCATGTACTGATCACCGGCGCCGGCAGCGGCATCGGCCGCCAGACAGCCCTCGCCTTTGCCCAACAGGGCGCGGCTCTCTCCCTCATCGACCTCAGGGCCGACGCGACGGCCAAGGTGGCGCACGAGGCCCAGGCCCTCGGAGCCGCCGCCGCCCACGTCCACGGACTGGACCTCCGCGACGCGGACGCACCGGCCGCCATGGTGCGCCAGGCTTGGGCGACTGCCCCGGTCGACGTCCTCGTCAACGCCGCCGGGGTGTACCCCGCGACACCGTTCCTCGACCTGGACGCCTCGATCTGGGACGCGGTGCAGAACCTGAACGTCCGCGCCCCCCTGCTCAGCACCGTCACCCTAGCGCAGCTGGCGTCGGCCGCAGGCCGCAGGCCGGTCGTGGTGAACATCTCGTCGGGCGCGGCCCTGCGCGCCCGCCCGGGAGCCGCCCCCTACGCTACCTCCAAAGCCGCGCTTGAGATGGCCACCCGCGCCTCGGCCCTCGAACTCGGCCCTCTGGGCATCAGGGTCAACGCCGTCGCCCCCGGCTTCGTCACCGTCGACAGCGAGGCAAACCCCGTCACCGAGGAATACGCCGCCGCCGTCTCCGCCAACCCCCTCGGACGCCGCGGCCGCCCCGACGATATCGCCAACGCCGTGCTCTGGCTCTGCAGCGACGCCGCCGAATGGATCACGGGCGAAGTGCTCCGCGTCGACGGCGGAGCCTCGACCGGAGCCATGAACCTGCCCCTGCACTGGGCCCCCGTCACCAAGAAGGAAGCACACGCATGACCGCCACTGACCTCCCCTACACCGTCGTCGGCGCCGGCGCCATCGGCGGCACCCTCGCCGTCCACCTCGACGCCCAAGGCGTCCCCGTCCAGCTGGTCGACGCCGACCCCGCCCATGTGGAGGCCATCCGGAACAAGGGGCTGCGCCTGCAGACCCCGCAGGGAACGCTCACCGCTCACCTGCCCGTCTTCGGACTCGACGATGCCCCCGCCCAGCTCGGACGCGTCCTGCTCGCCGTCAAGGCGCAGGCCACGGACAAGGCCGCGGCCTGGATCGCCCCCCGCCTCGCGCCCGACGGGTACGTCGTCTCCATGCAGAACGGGCTCAATGAGGCCGCCATCTCCGCCCATGTGGGAGCCGAGCGCACCATCAGCGCCTTCGTGGACCTCTTCGCAGACGTCATGGAACCGGGCCTGGTCAAGGACGGCGGAGCCGGCGGCATGGCGCTGGGCGAATACACCGGCGGTGTCAGCGCCCGCGTGCACCAGCTCGCTGCGGACCTGCAGCACTGGGGGTCCGCGGTCGTGACCCCGAATGTCGACGGGTTCCTCTGGTCCAAGCTCGGCTTCGGGGCCATGCTCTCCGCGACCGCCCTGGCCGACGCGGACATGGCCGACCTGATCGATCGCCACCGCCCCTCCATGGAAGGACTGGCAGCAGAGGTCTTCGACGTCGCAGACGCCGAAGGAATCGCTTTGGAGGGATTCGACGCCTTCGAACCCGCCGTCTACCGACGCGAAGCCGACCCTGCCGCGCGGGAGGCCGCCACCGACAGGCTGGTGGCATGGCTGGGCACCCAGTCGAAGACCCGCTCCGGGATCTGGCGCGACATCGCCGTCCGCAAGCGTGCCACCGAAGTCCCCTGCCACTACGAGCCCGTCATCGCCAAGGCCCAGGAACACGGCATTCCCGTGCCCCTCCTGACGCAGATGGTCGACATGATCAAGGCACTGGAGGCGGGGCAGACCGACATGGGCGAACAGCACCTTGACGCCTTGGACGCGACCGTAGGAGTCCGCTCATGATGGACGGCACCAGCCCCGCCGCCCTCCAAGACTGGATCAACGGCCACAGCGACGAGATGGTCCAGGACCTCTCGGACTACATCGGCCAGGAAACGCCGTCAGATGATAAGAACCTGCTGATCAAGGGGCTTGACTGGGCCGAACGATGGCTGGGCCTCAGGCTCGGCGCCCCCTCCGCCCGCAGGCTCGCCGACGGCGGAGAGCACGGCGACACCGTCGTCCTCGACTACCCCTCCCCCACTCGTCCCACCGCACCTTGGGTCACGGCACTGTGCCACTACGACACCGTATGGCAGGCCGGGACGCTCGCAGAGTGGCCGGTCTCCATCGACGGCGACGCCCTGACCGGGCCCGGCGCCTTCGACATGAAAGCAGGCCTCGTCCAGCTGGTCTGGGCCCTGAAGGCTTGCGATGCCCTGAACGCGCCCCGCCCCCACGTGCGCCTCGTGCTCAACGGCGACGAGGAGCTCGGCAGCCCCTCCTCCAGACCAGTCATCGAGGAAGAGTCTGTTCGCGGGACCTCCGTGCTCGTCTTCGAAGCCAGTGCCGACGGCGCCCTCAAGACCGCACGCAAGGGCGTGGGCATCTTCCGGGTCGAGGCACACGGCGAAGCCGTCCACGCCGGCCTGGACCCACAAGCAGGAGCGAGCGCCATCGACGAGATCTCCCGCGTCGTCCTGAAGCTGCACGCTGCCTCCGACCTCGCCGCCGGAACCAGCATCAACGTCGGAGTCCTCAACGGCGGCACCCGCACCAACGTCAAGGCCGGGCATGCCACAGCCCATATCGACGTGCGGGTCAGCTCCGAGACGGAGGCCCAACGCGTCGACCGCCTCTTCGCCTCCCTGCGCGCAGAGAACCCGTTGGCATCCATCACCGTCAGCGGGGGCTGGAACCGGCCCGTCATGCAGCGCACCGAGAAGACGGCAGCGATGTTTGCTCAGGCTGCCGAAGTCGCCTCCGCCCTCGACCTGGACCTCAAAGAGGCCTCCGTCGGAGGAGCCAGCGACGGCAATTTCGCCGCCGCGCTCGGCCTGCCCGTTCTCGACGGCCTCGGAGCAGTCGGAGCCGGAGCTCACGCCAGAAACGAATGGATCAGCATCAGCGGCATGCTCCAGCGAGCCGCCCTCGCCGCAGGCCTCCTCACACGCCTCGCCTAGCAGCGTCGGCCCGAATTCCTTCGAGCGCACCGGGTGGGCTGCGTATGACGGCCACAGCAACCGTCCAATAGCAGTCCCTCGACTGAAATCGCGGGTTCGGCGGGCGGCGTTCAGGCCTCGCAGTCGCGGCAGTAGACGCCCGTGGCGTCCATTCGGGCGATCTGGGAGCGGTGCCGGACTAGGAAACAGGACTGGCACACGAATTCATCCTCGCCTTGGGGAACGAGGTGGACAGTGAGCTCCCCGTCGACGAACTCGCCGCCCGGGATCTCGGCATCCTCCTGGTACTCCTCGCTGTCGAGGTCGCGCACCACGCTTCGGGGGTCGGGAGCGTTGGCTGACTTGACCGCCGCGAGCGAGTCCTGCTGGGATTCCCTAACCTCGGGGCGGAGGTCGTCATAGTCGGCGGCCACGGTGTTTCTTCCTTCCTGCCGGCTGTTGTGCAGCAAGCAACCGTACACCATGTCTCGCCCGGCTCGGGCGAGGGCTCCCCCCACTCCCGGTACCAAGTCGGACTCGACGACCGAGCGCTTGCATAGCGCAGCCGCCTCGATGAGCTCATTCATCGGAGCGGCTGCGCTTTTTGCGGGTCCCTTCTAGGCAGATTTCCGGTTCCTCAGGGCCAGTGCGGCGACGGCAGCAAGCGCGAGGAATGAGAGGAACGTCGCCGACCAGAACCCGGCTCGCCCCCCGATCACGAAGTCGCCCGGGACGGCGAACGCCGCGTACGTCGAGGCGACGATGGCCAGCCCGACCGCCCCGCCTAGCTGCTGCATGGTCTGGAAGAGCCCCGAGGCCGATCCCGCGTGCTCGGGTTCGACGTCGCGGAGCGCGAGCGTCGTGAGCGGCATGAACGTCAGGCCGGCGGAGATTCCGGTGCAGACGAGGGCGAGGGCCACGACGGCGAAGGGAGTGCCTGAATTCAGCTGCGTGAGCGGCAGGAAGGCGACCACTCGGAGGGCTGCGCCGAGGATGACCAGGCGAACCGCCCCGACGCGCTCGACGAGCCGGGGAATGATCCGTGACATCCCGAAGATGCTCAAGGGCATCGGCAGGAAGGCCAGCCCCGTCACCAAGGGCGAGAAGCGCAGGTCATCCTCGAGGTACTGGACCATGAGGAAGAACATCGCGAGCATCCCGCCGTAGGTGGCAGCCATCGCGGCCAGCGCGCCTACCCTGCTCGGGCTGCGGAGCAACTGCGGGCTCAGCAGGGGGTGCGCCACTCGACGTTCGGTGACGGCAAGCAGGGCGAAGAGTGCGACGCCCACTGCGAAGCCGCCGACGGTGCGGGTGCTGAGCCAGCCATAGTCAGGGGCCTGGATGAGCGCCCAGACGATGGCCACTGCGCCGCCTGTAGCGGAGGATGCTCCGAGAACATCGAAGCGTCCGGGGCGGCGAGGGGTCTCGTCGACGAGGCGGGGCACTGCGAGCAGGACGACGACGCCGATGGGCACGTTGATGAACAGGGTCCACCGCCAGTTGGCGGTGTCCGTGAGCACGCCCCCGAGGATGAGCCCGAGGGCACCACCCATCGAGGCGATAGCCGAGAACAGCGCGAGCGCTCGATTCCGCGCGCCTTCGCCCTGCGCCGTCGTCGTGATGAGGGCCAGCACGCTCGGTGCGGCGAAGGCTGCGCCGAGACCCTGCAGGGCGCGGGCGCCGACCAGCAGGCCGGGCGAGGTGGCCAGGCCGCCGAGGAGCGAGAACAGTGTGAAGGCTCCGATCCCCACGAGGAAGGTGCGGCGCCGTCCGAGGACATCGCCGACTCGGCCTCCTAGCAGCAGGAGGCCGCCGAAGGCCAGGGCGTAGCCGTTGAGGACCCAGCTGAGCTCGGCCCGGGTGAAGTTGAGATCGGTTGCGATGTGGGGAAGCGCGACGTTCACGACTGTCGCGTCGAGGACGAGCATGAGTTGGGCCAGCATGACGAGCCAGAGGCCAGCGCTCGTGGCGCGGCGGCTCGATGATGCGATCCCGGCCGACTCGCGGGTGGCGGTGGTGGAAGGCATGTGGGTGTCCTGTTCTAGCCGGAGGGAGGCTGACGTACACTAAGAGGAGAGATACTCCGGTTATGACTATACGGAGACAGTCTCCGCTTTTGCAAGGGCCTTTTGGGAGGAAGTGGTTTTCAGTGCGTGCTGACGCTCGCCGCAACCGCGATCGGATCGTGGAGGTTGCGCGGGCGCTCTTCCGTGCCAAGGGCTTCGACGCCGTATCGATGGACGAGGTCGCGAAAGGCGCCGAAGTCGGTGCCGGGACGCTCTACCGCCATTTCGCGACGAAGGACGAGCTGTACGACGCGGTCCTCGAAGCCTGGGCGGAAAGGGTCAATGCCGCCGTCGACAGGGCGCTCGCGCTGGAGGGGTCCGCACGGGAGCGGCTACTCAGCTGGCTGACTGACTACGCGGCGATGCTGACCGAGCACAAGGGTGCGGCCGCGCGGATCACTGCCGCGCTCGGCGACCCAGACTCTCCCTTCGCGACGAAGTGCCAGACGTATCTCGCCGCCAATCAGCGCATCGTCGAGGCCCTCGGGGCTGCGCTGCGTCCCGATGTCGAGGCGATGCAGCTCTCGCGGCTCGTGGGCGGTGTTGCTGCGGTGGCCGACAACAGCGAGCTTCCCGCCGACGCCGTGAAGCCGATGCTCGGGATCATCGCCGACGGGCTGCTTGCCACGGAGGTTGAGGCTACGCGATAGGGACCGACCCCAAGGGCGTCGGCGTCGGAAGCGCTGCTGAAGAAGTCGACTTGGGCGATAACGTAATCACCGAAATCGTGGCAACAGGCACCCGGCAACAATCTGAGAGCGAGTGAAAGGCAGAGGGGGCCAGCGTCCTGGTCAACGATTCCGAGCCGTCCACCCAGGAGCACGCTGCCGACAGGATCCCGGTCTGCGTCACCGCCAGCCATGACAGCGCCCGCATCGCCCGCCAGCGCGTCCTCCAGACCCAGCAGGAAGGCGCGGGCCATGGCCATGCTCATGGGTTTCGGCCTCTCCCAGACAGGACGAACTGGCTCACTAACGCACGACGGACAGCTCCCCGGATCCAAGCCCACACGTGGTGTGAGCGTGGAAGTCGGGGAGCCGTCCGTCGTCGTTGGGTCGTCCGCTGTGACCCGGCGATCCTTTACTTGCGGCGTGCCGCCGGCCTGTTGGCGACGACGGGCGCGGCTCCGGTGTAGCCCTCCCGAGCCGCCGCGATCTCGTGAATCCGCTCGCGGCAGGCGTACCAGCCGATGACCATGAGCACGCATGCCACGGCGGTTGCCAGGAGGGTCCAGGGCGAGTCGATCAGGATCATGGCGAGCACGATCGCGAGGAATACCAATGTGGCGTAGCCGGTGTAGGGGGCACCGATCATGCGGAACTTCGGCCGCTCGGTCCAGCCCTTCTTGGCCCACCGCTGGAGCTGGATCTGGCACAGGATGATCGCGGCCCAGGTGCTGATGATGCCGACGGAGGCGACGTTGAGCACGATCTCGAAGGCGTCGGAGGGGACGAGGTAGTTCAGCGGGACGCCCAGGAGGGAGACCGCGGCTGTGATGGCGATGCCGCCGTAAGGAACGCCGGCCTTGTTCATGCGGAGGGCGAACTTGGGGGCGGAGCCAGCGGCTGCCATGGACCGGAGGATGCGGCCGGTCGAGTAGAGGCCGGCGTTGAGCGAGGAGAGGGAGGCGGTGAGGACCACGAGGTTCATGATCACGTCCACGCCGCCCACGCCGATGTGGCCGAAGAACGTCACGAACGGGCTGACGCCCTTCTGGTAGTCCGTGTACGGCAGGAGGAGGCTGAGCAGGATCACGGAGCCCACGTAGAACACCGCGATCCGCACGACGACCGAGTTGATGGCCTTGGGCATGATCTTCTCGGGGTTCTGCGTCTCGCCCGCGGCGGTGCCGACGAGCTCGACCGAGGCGTAGGCGAAGACGACGCCCTGCATGAGCACGATCATGGGCATGATGCCCATCGGGAAGATGCCGCCGTGGTCGGAGATGAGGCTGAAGCCGACCTGGCCGCCGGTAGGGGTGCCGAAGATGACGAAGTAGATGCCGAGGACCAGGAAGGTCACGAGGGCCGCGACCTTGATGAGGGCGAACCAGAATTCCATCTCGCCGAAGACCTTCACCGAGACGAGGTTGAGCGAGAGCACGAGCACGAGGGCGATGAGCGCCCACGCCCACTGGGGCACCGCCGCGATCCAGGGCACGTACTTGCCGAAGAAGTTCATGTAGAGCGCTGCGGCCGTCGTGTCGACGATCGTAGTCATGGCCCAGTTGATCCAGTAGAACCAGCCGGAGACGAACGCCGCCTTCTCGCCGAAGAACTCGCGGGCGTAGGAGACGAAGGAGCCCGACGACGGACGGTGGAGCACGAGTTCGCCGAGCGCCCGCAGGATCAGGAACACGAATGCGCCGCAGATCGCGTACGAGAGCACCAGCGATGGGCCGGCTGCGGCGAGGCGGCCACCGGCGCCGAGGAAAAGGCCGGTGCCGATCGCGCCGCCGATGGCGATCATCTGGATCTGCCGGGCCTTGAGGCCCTTGTGGTAGCCGGCATCCTCCGCGTGGATCACATGGTCCGTGGAGTGGGCGTGGCCGTGGTCCTCAAGGTGGTCCGGGATCGTGGAGTTGCCCTGCGGGCGGGAATCAGGCGAGGACATCTGTGTCCTTTCTGTGGAGGTGTGAGGCGGGGTGGGAGGGGGATGGTTGGGGCTGGGACTCGTTCACGCTGTAAGGTTTGCGAGCCGTTCGGGGCGGAGCAGTTCCTCGAGCCGTTCTGCCGTGAGGAGGCCGCGCTCGAGCACGAGTTCGGCGACACCGCGCCCCGTTGTGAGGGCCTCTTGGGCGATCGACGTCGCGGCGGCGTAACCGAGGTAGGGGTTGAGCGCCGTCACGAGGCCGATCGAATGCTCCACGCTGGCGCGCAGGCGCTCGGCATTGGCGGTGATTCCGCGCACGCAGCGCTCGGTGAGCGTCTGGCACGCGGCCTCGAGATGGCTGATGCTCTTGTGGAGGCTGTGCACGATGACCGGCTCGAACGCGTTGAGCTGGAGCTGACCGGCCTCGGCGGCCATCGTGATGGTCACGTCGTTGCCGATGACCTCGTAGGCGACCTGGCTGACGACCTCCGGGATGACCGGGTTGATCTTCCCGGGCATGATCGACGAGCCCGACTGGACGGCAGGGAGGTTGATCTCCCCGAGACCGGCTCGGGGCCCGGAGGAGAGGAGCCGGAGGTCGTTGCAGATCTTGGAGAGCTTGACCGCAACGCGCTTGAGGACGCCGGAGAGGTGCACGAACGCGCCCATGTCCTGGGTCGCCTCGATGAGGTCGACGGCGGTCACGAGTGGAAGGCCTGTCGCCTCGCCGAGGTGCCGGCAGGCGGCTTCGGCGTAGCCGGCGGGCGCGTTGAGGCCGGTGCCGATCGCGGTGGCCCCGAGGTTGATCTCGTGGACGAGCCGCGACGCCTCGCGCAGCCGTTCCCGGTCCTCGCCGATGGTGACGGCGTAGGTGCCGAACTCCTGCCCGAGCGTCATCGGCACCGCGTCTTGGAGCTGGGTGCGTCCCATCTTCACGACGGTCCGGAACTCCGTGGCCTTCTCGGCGAAGGCCTCCTCGAGGGTGGCGAGGGCAGTCAGGAGGCCCTCGATGCCGTACACGGTGGCGACGCGCACCGCGGTCGGGTAGACGTCATTGGTCGATTGGCTGAGATTGACGTGGTCGTTCGGGTGCAGGGCGGCGTAGTAGCCCTTCGCATGGCCGAGCAGCTCGAGCGCACGGTTGGCAATAACCTCGTTGGCGTTCATGTTCGACGACGTCCCCGCACCGCCCTGGATCACGTCGACCACGAACTGGTCCGCGAAGTGCCCGTCGAGGATCTCGAGGCAGGCCTTCTCGATGGCGGCGCCGCGTTCGGCGTCCAGCAGCCCGAGCTCCTGATTGGCCCGGGCGGCGGCAAGCTTCACCGCGGCGAGCCCCCGCACGAGGTGGGGGTTGGTCGAGAGCGGCTGGCCGGTGATGGGGAAGTTCTCCACGGCGCGGAGCGTGTGCACGCCCCAATAGGCGTCCGCGGGGACACGGCGGTCGCCGAGGAGGTCGTGGTCCACACGGTAGCCTCCGTCGAGCTGCTCTCCGTCGAGCGTCTCGGGCGCAAGGGTCATGGCAGGGCCTTTCTGGGAGGTTCGGTTCGGCATGGGAAAGTCTGCTCAGGCCTCGGGGAACGGGTCCTCGAGCGCGGTGAGGACGCCCACGGGACGCCCGCCCCCGAGCACGGGCGCGGCCGCGAGGGGTGCGAGGGCGCCGTCGGTGCCCGCTTCCGGGACGCCGAGCGCGGCGAGCGCGCGCACGGTGACGGGCATGCGGGCGCGGTCCCCGCCGTCGGAGATCTTGACGGCGACCGCTCGGCCGTCGGCCAGCCCGACGAGCTGGACGCCTTCGAAGCCGTCCTTCGCGACCGCGCCGGGCAGGAGCCGCATGAGGCGGGTGACGTCGCGGCCCTCGCCGGCGACCATCTCGGGATACGCTGCCATCGCGCGGGCGACGATAGCCTCGGCGCCTGATGCGCCGTCGTGGGCTCCTGCTCGCGCGAGGCGGCCGTAGGCGCGGGCCATGCCCGCCAGCGTCACGGCTGGAAGGGGCGTCCCGCACCCGTCCGTGGTCCACTCGGTGATCTCGTCCCCCGTGAGCTCGGCAACGACATCGGCGACGAGCCGCTGGAGCGGATGTCCCGGATCGAGGTACCCGCTCACCTCCCACCCGTTCAGCGTGCACACGGCGGCCATCGCGGCGTGCTTTCCGGAGCAGTTCTGGCACACGCGGTCCGCGTGGCCGCCCGAGCGGAGCCATGCCTCGCGCTCGGCAGCGCCGTACGGGAGATCGAGCGTGTTCTCCAGAGCGGAGACGTCGAGGCCGTGGCGCGCCAGGATCCGGAGCGTGCCCTCACGGTGTACCGGCGCACCGCTGTGGCTCGCGGCGGCCAGCGCCAGGAGCTCCTGCGGCAGCTCGAGCCCGGCGCGGACGAGCGCGACGGCCTGGAGCGGCTTGAGCGCCGACCGCGGATAGAACAGGGCGGAGGCGTCCCCGACTTCCCAGAGCAGCCCGCCGTCAGAGTCGGTGGCCGCGACACTGCCGTAGTGGACGCCCTCGACGAGATCGCCGCGGATCTGCACGGCGAGCGGAACGTGGGCGGTGGCGATCAGGGATGGGGCGGTGGCAGAAGACATGGCTCTCTGAGGATCGATGAAAGGGCGTACGGACGGGGCTGGATCAGTGGTTGCGGAGGGATTCGACGGCTTCGGTGACGGCCGCAAGATGCTCGGCCATCGCTGCGCTAGCGAGCTCAGCCGAGCCGGCCTCGATCGCCGTGAGGATCTTGCGGTGCTCCACGTCGGACGCGCGCTGGCGATCCGCGACGAGGTTGAGGGTCTCAGACTGATTTGCGAGCGCGTCGCGGAGGTCGGCGACGACGCTCTCGAACACCTTGTTGCCGCTCGCGCGGGCAATCAGCCCGTGGAACGTGGCGTCGAGGGCAACCCAGGAGGCAGGATCGTCCTCGAGGGCCATGTCCGCGACGATTCCCTTGAGGGTTGCAAGGTCCTCCTCGCTGCGGCGGACGGCCGCAAGACCGGCCGCGGGGACCTCGATGTGGGGGCGTGCCTCGGTGAGATCCCGCGCCGAATACCGTCCGAGGACGAGGTCGCTCGACACGCTGCCGGAGACGACGAACGTTCCCTTGCCGGTGTGGGTTTCAGTGAGGCCCAGCGCGGCACACGAGCGCAGCGCCTCACGGACCACCGAGCGGCTGACGCCGTAGCGCGCGGCAAGCGCGGCCTCGGCAGGCAGCTTGGACCCGACGGGAACGCGGCCCGACTCGATCTCCGACCGGAGCTCCGCGAGGACGGCCTCCCCCGCGCTGAGGCGGGCGAGAGGTCGGGAATCTCCGGCTATACCAGCCTGTCGGGCTGTACGGCTGTCGGACAAGCTCATTCCGCAACTATGGCATCGGTCACAGAATCCTGTCAAGGAGAGGTCCGCTTCAACAGTACCCGGTGCAGTTCCTCTCGCACTGGAGTGCGGCCCAACGCCCCACCACCCGCTGGACCGCGGGGCAATAGCGTCGCTTCAGGCCTTTCGCCCCAGTTCCTCGCGAGGGTACAGGCCTAGCGCAGCCGCCAGACGCAGCCCGAACCTAATCCAGTTCGGCAGTGACGAGCGGGTCAGCGCTACGCCGGCCAACCGACCCAGCGCGCTCCACCGCGAAGCCGTTCCTCACCCAGTATTCGTACCCGCCCACCAGCTCGCGCACGTCATACCCCTCGGAGAGCAGGCGGTAGGCCGTGGCGGTTGCGCCGTTGCAGCCGGGACCCCACCCGTAGACGATGAGGGTTCGATCGCGGGGCAGAGTGAGCGGGGCGTCCAGAGCGGTTGTCGGCAGGTGGAGGGCACCGGCGATGTGCCCGTGATCCCAGGAGTGTTGCTTGCGGGTGTCGATGATGACGGCGGTGCCCTCGGCCTGGGCGCCGTGTGCGGCGACGACGTCAATTTCGTACGCCAGCTTCGCTTCCAAGAACGCGAGGAGGGTGTTGCGCGAAACCACTGCCTACTCTCCCCCCGGCTCGCGCCGCAGACCCCGGCCGGGCGTGCTGTCCAAGAGCTTCCCGTCGGCGAGGACTGGCTCTCCGGCGACCACAACGTCGTCGATACCCACCGCATCGCCGAGCGGCCGCTCGTAGGCGGCCGTGTCGGCTACCACTTCGGGGTCGACCACGATGAGATCAGCGACCCAACCAGGGGCGACCCGCCCGCGTCGGCCCAGCCCGAAGCGGGCCGCGGGTGCAGCGGAGAGATGGCGCACCGCCTCCGGCCAGGACCAGATGGGCGTTTCCCGGACGAACTGCCGCAGGTAGCGGGCGAACGTGCCCCGAGCCCGAGGATGCGGGTGCGCGCCGATGAAGATGCCGTCCGAGCCGCCCATGTGAGCGGGATGCGAGAAGATCCTTCCCAACTCGGCGTCCGACCGCTCATGACGCACAGCCATGACGGCGTTGACCTGAAGCCGGGAGGCCGCGAGCAGGTCCAGGGCGAGGTCGATGGCGTCGGTGCCGGCCCGAACCGCGGCGGATTCGAGAGTCAGTCCATGGGCCCAGGCGAAATCCGGCGCCGCGATGTGCGCGAGGGTGATCATCGAGGGCCATTCGGGCCCGAGGCTCGCGTTGCGCTCGACGGCGGGGAACCATTCGCGGCGAAGGCGCGCGCGTTCGGCTGAGTCAGAGATGATGCCGACGACGGCGTCAGTCGGGAGTGCGGAGAGCTCCGGCGGCAGCAGGGGCATGGCCAAGAGAGTGCAGCCCCGTGTATAGGGGTACGCGTCGAAGGTCGCGTCGACGCCGGAGCGGCTGAGGGCCTCGAGCTGCTCGCGCACAATGTGCGCCTCGGCGTGGAAATGCGAAATGTGGACCCGTGCGCCGGACAAGGCACTAATCCGCACGATCTCCTCGACGCCAGCTGCCGAATTGGCTTCGTACCCGCCTCTCATATGCGTAACGTAAACGCCCCCGGCCGCCGCGACGGGCTCACACAACGTGGCGATCTCTTCGGTGCTGGCGAAGAGACCGGGTACATAGTCGAGACCGGTGGACAGTCCGACGGCGCCTTCGCGCATGCCTTCCTCGACGAGGCGGCCCATCGCGGCCTGCTGGGCCTGATCCGCCGGGGTCCGGGACCGTCCGCAGACCTCCCAGCGGACGGTCCCGGCGGGGACCAGATAGGCGAAGTTCAGACGCGACCGCCCATCAACACTGGCCAGATAGGCGGCCACACCGCCCCCGGAGTAGCCCGGGTGCGCGCCGTTGATGGCCGCGAAGTACTCGCTTGCGTAGGACCCGTCACCGGGTGCGTAGGAGACGCCGTCCTGTCCGGCGATCGCCGTCGTCACGCCCTGCTTGAGAAGTGACTCCTGCACCGAGTCGTCCTCGACGAAGCCGTCGGCGTGGGAGTGCGTGTCGACGAATCCGGGCAGAACATACCGGCCGCGGCAATCGATGACCCGGTCGTCCACAGCCGGGGCCACGTCGCCGATCTCGGTGATCGTCTCGCCCTCGATCGCGACGTCTGCGGGACGCAGGCCCTCCTCGTCGACGATCGTTCCTCCGCGCATCACGAGGCGCATTCTGGGTCCCTTTCGCGTGTGCCGGCCAACGTCTTAGAAGAACCGGCCAACGTCTTAGAAGAAGGTGCGGACGAGCTCGACTACCCGGTCGCTGGACTGCGATTCCACGACGGGGAGGTAGTGCCACTTGTCGAAGGTGGTGCACGGGTGGGACAGCCCCAGGGAGACAACTGACCCGAGCGCAACATCCTGCTTCCCGAGTCCGAGGTAGCTGTGCTGGTCGTTCATGGCGAGGATCGAGGCGTCCTCGAGAACGTCCCATTCGCTGCCCAGATCGGCTGCCGTGAGGCGCGGGATCGGCAGGCCCTCGTCGAAGGGGAAGTCTCTCTTTCCGCCGTCGAGCAGGGCCAGCCCGCGCTCGGGGTGCGACACCACCCTGGCGAGCCCGCGGATCGCCGAATGGAGCCGCGCCGAACCAATCCGGCCCGAGCCGGCGGAGCCCGCCGTCGTCCCCGCTCCTTCGTCCAGGGGCGAGATCTGACGGTAGAAGCCGTCGTCATGGGTGATGTAGGCGCCGCTGCGGAGGGTCCACAGCGTGCGGGAATCAGCCTTCATCGCGTCCCCGTACACCTCGGCGACCACGTCGAAATAGGCGCTCCCGCCGGCAGTGACGTAGATGTCGCCGTCGTCGTCATAGAGCCCGCCCAGAGCCTCGTGCAGCTCCACCTGCCCGCGGAGGTAGGCGCGCACCGTCTCGAGGGATGCTTCCGTCCGGTCATGGGCGAGCGAACCCTCGTACCCGGAGACGCCGGCGAGGCGGACGACGTCGGACGCGGCCGCACGCTTGGCAACCTCCACCGCCTCCTCAACGCTCCGGGCGCCGGTGCGGCCACCGGCTGCCCCGAGCTCGACGCAGATGTCCACGGGCCGAGGAGTGCCAGCCTCCCGGAGGGAGCGCTCCATGGCCTCGATCGTCGCGACCGAATCGGCCCAGGCCACGAAGCGGAACTCGGGGTCGGCGAGTTCGGCGGCAAGGTAACGCAGGGAGCGCTCATCGACGACGGCGTTGGCGAGCATGATCGAGCCCAGCCCGAACGAGCGCGCCGTGCGGACCTGCCCCATGGTGGCGAGAGTGATGCCGAGGGAGCCTGCCTCGAGCTGCCTCTGCCAGAGCGCGGGGGCCATCGTGGTCTTGCCGTGCGGCATCAGTTTGAATCCGCGCGCCCCGGTCCACTCGGCCATGACGGCGATGTTGTTCTCCATGGCCTCGTTGTCGAGCGCCACGATCGGGGTCCAGAACTCAGAAAGCCGCGGGCCGGTGGCGAGGAACTCGGCCACCGTCAGGCCGGCTGCGCGAGCGGGGAGCCCCTTGTCGCGGGCGCACAGGCGCTCGCTCCCCAGCTCGTCCAGACGAAGGGCAGACGTCACCTGCTGCTGCCCTCGGGGAGCGCTGCGACCACGTCGATCTCGACGAGGATGTTCGCCAGCTGGGACCCGACGGTGGTGCGCACGGGGTACGGCTCGGTGAAGAACTCCTTGTAGGCTTCGTTGAACTCCCCGAAATCCGCCAGATCGGCCAGGTGGACCGTGGTCTTGACGCAGTCGTCCAAGGTGAGCCCGCGCTCGGCGAGGATCGCCTGCACGTTGCGCAGGACCTGCCGGGTCTGCTCGCCCACGTTGTCGGCAACCGCTCCGGTGGCGGGATCCTGAGGCCCGAAGCCTGCCGTGTAGAAGAAGCCGTTCGCCTCGATGCCCTGGCTGTAGGGGCCGGCGGGCTGCGGGGCGTTGGTCGTACGGAATGCGGTCTTGGTCATGGTGGTCATGATGGTCCCTTTTCGTTGGTGGGTGGTGTGAAAGTCGGCCGTCAGTGCATCTCGTGCAGGCGGCCAGCGTTCTCGACGTCGGGTCGGAACGAGGCGTAGGCCGTGGCGATGACGCCGATGAGCGCGATGGCCGCGGCGTAGATGATCACGGGCAGGACGCTGCCGAAGGCAGCCGAGAGAGCTGTGGCGATGAGGGGGGCGAAGCCGCCTCCGATGGTGTTCGAGATCTGGTAGCCGATGTTGACGCCCGTGGTGCGTGCCTCGACGTCGAACATCTCGACGAGCATGGTCTGAAGGGTGCCCTGCATGGCGACGCCCGGGATCACGAAGCCGATGATCATGCCCAACCAGATGAGCACGGCCACCTGAGTGCCGTAGAGCGCGAAGGCGGGGTACAGCAGCAGGGCGAAGGCAATGCACGCGCCGATGTAGGTCTTGCGGCGTCCAATCTTGTCGGACAGGCTTCCCCACAGTGGCGCCGCGAAGACCTGCAGGACGCCGACGATCATCGTGCCGAGGAACCCGACCTGCGCTTGGGTGCCCTTGGAGACCATGAAGGCGAGGCCGAAGGTCAGCACGAGGTAGCCGGCGATGCTCTGCGGCAGGCCGATGAGGATGCCGAGAATCGCGTTCTTGGGATGGCGGAAGACCTCCCTGAGCGGTGACTTGGCCTTCTCCTGGGTGAGCGCGCGGGCTGCGGCAAGATCCTTGAACTCGTCCGATTCCTCGAGCTTGGAACGGAGCACGATGGCGATGATCGCCAGAACCAGGGCGAAGACGAACGGAATACGCCAGCCCCATTCCATGAAGAACGACTTGGAACCCGCCCCGACCGCCGCCATCAGGCCGGCCGAGGCCACGTTGGCGATGCCAGCGCCGCTGATGAGCAGCGCCCCGAACAGCCCGCGGCGGCCGGGAGGAGCCTGCTCGACGACGAGGGCGGCCGCGCCTCCCATCTCACCGCCGACGAACAGGCCCTGCAGCATCCGGAAGAACAGAAGGAGAATCGGGGCCGCGATCCCGATGGCGCCGGCAGGGGGAATCAGGCCGATCGCGGCCGTCGAGATTCCCATGCCCACGACCGTGATCATCAGCATCGTCTTGCGGCCCATGCGGTCTCCGACGTGACCGAAGATCAGGCCGCCGATCGGTCGAAGGAGAAAGCCAAAGGCAAAGCTGGCGAACGAGGAGAGCGTCCCCACGACGGGGTCGTTGTTGGGGAAGAACACGGTGGGAAACACGGTCGCCGACGCCAGGCCGTAGAGGTAGTAGTCGAAATACTCCATGAGCGTGCCGATTGACCCGCCCGCGACTGCACGGCGCTGCTTCCGCGGTATCGCCGTTCTCCACGACGCTTGCTGTTCCTGCTCCGTCCGTACCATGAGAGCCTCCTTACCCTAGGTCCAGATGTGTTCTTGGTCCCGGCCCCGGCAGATGGCCGGACCGGAGAAGACGCTTGAACAGTATGTCTACGTCTCTTACGATTTGTCTATAGGGTCTAACGATTTGTCTACGAGGGTGAGGCTGGTAACACTGTCCTATGAGCGAGGAAGCATCATGACCGCTAGTCCGGCCCAGCAGACCATTGACGGCCTGGCGCACATGGGGACCTATGAATCCGTGGACGAGATCCTCGCCGTGTTCCGCCCCGTCATCCACGCGGTAGCGGCCGCGGTCGGTCCCGGATGCGAAGTGGTTCTGCACGACCTTTCGGCCCCAGACCCAGACCTCGGCCACACGATCGCGGCTATCGAGAACGGGCATGTCACCGGTCGCGAAGTCGGGGGCCCCTCCAGCAGTCTCGGCGCGAGCGTGCTCCACGACCAGGGGGCTGACCACAATGCGTTCGGCTACCGGGGACTGACGAGCGACGGGCGCCAGCTGCGCTGCTCGTCCGTGTACTTCCGCAACTCCGCGGGGCGCATCATCGCGGCGCTCTGCATCAACTTCGACATCAGCACCATTCAGCGGGTTCAGGGCCTGCTCGACGGACTGCTGGGTCAGACGTCCGCCGAAACCGCTGAACGGCCGAACGAATTCTTCGGGCGTGACTTGGTCTCGGTGATGGACGCGATGGTGACCGAAGCGATCCGTGAGATCGGAAAGCCCGTGGAGCAGATGAGCCGTGACGACCGCATCGCCGTTCTCACCCGGCTCGACCAGCAGGGAGTGCTGCAGATGCGGAAGGGTGTCGAGAGCATCGCGGCCCGACTCGGGATTTCCCGCGTCACCGCCTATTCGTATCTGGACGAAGCCCGGAATCAGGAACCGCAGGACACTGCCCCTTAGATCCGACAGCCCCTCACAGCACCGAAGCGGCCTCCCGGTCATGGTCCGCTGACCGCCACCCCGAGCGGTGGAGGCGCTCCACGCCGGCAAGCATCAGGTCGATCCCGAATTCGAACTCGAACTGGTCGTCGCACCCCGACCCCACGACGCTGTCGGGATCATGCGGGCGACTCGAAGCCACGGCGACGATCCCGGGGAAGGCAGCGGCCATGGCGGCGGCCGCCTCGGGCGGGAGCTCAGAGGCGGAAGCAGGATCCGTCTCGTACAGCTCCTGGGTGAAGCCGAAAATCCTGCTTCCCAGCGCGTGCATGACGTGGTGCACAAGGTCCACGGACAGGCCCCCGGCCAGGAACATCCCGATGGTGGAATCCATGTAGGCGAGCACCACGGGCGTCGGCGCCGCTTGGGCTTCCATGACGCGTCGCGCCCATGGGTGGCGCAGCATGACCGCGCGCGCGGAGAGGATCCGCCGTCGCACATTCGCCACCCAGTCTGGTCCCTCCTGAGCCGGCTCAATCTCGGCGAGCACGGCGTCAACAAGGCCCGCGAGCAGCTCGTCCTTGTTCGCCACATGCTTGTACAAGGCCATCGGCACGACGCCCAACGCTTGGGCCAGCTTGCGCATGCTGATCGCCTCGAGCCCGGAATGATCGGCGAGGGCGACGGCGGCGCGGAGCACCTTCTCGCGGCTGAGTTGCCCTCTCTGCGCCGTGCCTCCCGACGCCGCTGCGCCTCCCGATGCCGCCACAAGCCCACTTCCTTCACGCCCATTGACAAGCGTACACCGTACACCTAGCTTGGATCCATTGAAGGTGTACGCCGTACACCTCGGAATGAAGGAACGGAATCACCATGGGCTCCACCCGGCGCACGGCCATCGCCATCGGCGCGTTCTTCCTCCTCACGCACATCACGTCGATCGCCAGCATGGTGCTGTACGGGCCCGTCCTCAGCAGCACCGACTACGGCAGCTATCTGGCGGGTGACGGAGCGAGCGGCAAGGCGCTCTTCGGCGCCCTGCTCGAGGTCGTCCTCTCCCTGGCGATCGTGGGGACGGGGGTCGCGTTCTTCCCCGTGGTGCGCAGGATCAACGAGGGCATGGCCCTCGGTTACGCGGCGCTCCGCACGCTCGAGGCCGGAGTGATCGCCGTCGGCGTCACGCCGCTGGTCGCCGCCGTCGCCCTCGCCCAGGGAACCGGGACCACCGGCAACGCCGGACTCATTCAGGCCCTCGCGGCTATCCACAACTGGACGTTCATCGTGGGCCCGGGCCTCATCTGCCCGGCCAACACCGCGGTCCTCGCGGCCGTCCTGCTCCGCTCGGGCCTCGTGCCGCGCATCATCCCGATCCTCGGACTCGTCGGCGCCCCACTCGTGTTCGCCGTGAACGTCTGGCAGCTGTTCGCCCTCACGCCCCAGGCCCCGAGCTCATTCAGCCTCGCCGTCGTCCCGATCTTCGCCTGGGAGGTCAGCCTTGCCCTGTACCTGATCATCCGGGGCTTCCGCGGGGCGGCAGTGGCGAAGAGCCGGTCCACCCAGCCAGCCATGGCGCGCTGATCCCCGCCATGCGGTCAGGCGGGCCGATGCCGTCATGCGGGCCGATAGCGGCAGACCTGCACCCCGGTCCGGGCCGTCACCGCGGACAGCAGCTCGAACCGCCGCGCCTCTCCGTCGGAGGGGAAGAGCGTCTTGCCGCCTCCGAGAGTGATCGGCTCGATCATGAGGATCAGTTCGTCCACGAGCTTCGCCACAAGCAGCGTCCGCACCACCGAGAGACTCCCGTAGATGTAGATGTCGCCGCCGGGCCGCTTCCGCAGCTCGGACACCGCGTCAACGAGAGCGCCGCCCCGGATGAGCTCCGCAGGGCCCCAGGGCAGCTCCTGCTCGGACAGGGAATCGGACACGACGTACTTCTGGGTCGCGTTGATCCAATCGGCGAAGGGGTCGCCGCCCCTGCTGGGCCAGGCCGCCGCGGAGATCTGATACGTCCGCCGACCCTGCAGCAGCGCCTCACTGCGTTCCGCGATCTCGGCGATGACGGGACCCATGACTTCGGGGTCGAAGAACGGCAACGACCAGCCGCCACGCTGGAAGCCGCCCGTCGTGTCCTCCTGCGGCCCGCCCGGTGCCTGCACGACCCCGTCAAGGCTCATGAACTCGCTCACCACAACGCGCATGGCGCGACCGTACCAGCCGCGCGTCATGAGGAGTAGAGTTCCAGCCGCGAGAGTTCTGCGGGCCCAAGGAGGGGTCATGAGCGATGCGCCAGTTCTTGTTGTCGGTGCCACGGGCTGGCTAGGAGGCCAGGTGGTCGGCGCGCTCCGGTCCCGAGGCAAGAAGGTCCGCGCCCTCGTCAGGCCTGCCTCGAACGCCTCGCGTCTCGAGGCCGACGGCGTTGAGATCGCCCGGGGCGACATGATGGACCCCCCGTCGCTCACCCAGGCGATGGATGGCGCCGACGCCGTCATCACGACGGCGGCCGGCTACACCCGCCACAGCAAGGGCGACAGCGACGAGATCGACGTGGTCGGCAACCGCAACTTGGCCGACGCCGCGGCTCGGGCGAGCGTCCGAAGGTTCATCCTCACGAGCATCCTCACCTGCGACCAGACGCCGGACGTGCCCCACTTCTGGCACAAGAAGCAGATGGAGGACCGGCTCGAGGAGCAGGGTGTGCCATTCGTCGCGCTCAGGCCAGGCGCGTTCCTCGATCAGGTTGCACGCTTCGGCGGGGACCCCTTCGCGAAAGGCCGCCTGAGCTGGTTCGGCTCGCCGACCGTCCCGCTGACCTTCGTCCTCACCGCAGACCTCGCGGCCTTCCTCGCCGCCGCAGTCGACGCCGACGTCACCCCCGGCGACCGGATCGACATCGGCTGGGATCGCCCGGTCAGCATGAAGGACATCGCGGAGATCGCGGGTCGCCTCCTCAGCAAGCGGATCCGGGTGCGGAGCATCCCCACGGGGGTCATCGACACGGCGGGGCGCCTCATTCCGAACCCGATGGTCAAGGACATGGCCTCGATGATCGACTGGTTCCAGACTGGCCGCTACGTCGCCGACACGAGGCGGCAACGAGAAGTGTTCGGGGTCGTGCCCACGGCGGAGGACGCGATCGGGCGGTATGTCACCGCCCTCGGCCACCCGCTCGCCGCCTAGAGATCAGCCCCCGAGCCGGCGCTTCGTCTTCGCGGTGGCGACGGCCGTCCACGGGTCCTCGGGCCACGGATGCTTGGGGTACCGGCCACGCATCTCCGCGCGCACCTGGGCATACGGCCCAGACCAGAACGAGGCGAGGTCCCCGGTGACGGCGAGCGGCCGCCCCGCCGGGGAGAGCAGGTGGAAGACCACCGGCACCCGCCCGTTCACGAGCCGCGGCGTCTCGGCCCACCCGAAGCACTCCTGGAGCTTGACCGCGACAACCGGTCGCACGCCGTCGTCCGCTCCGTCATCGCCATGGTCTAGTGGAGGGTATTCGATCCGGACGCGGGATCCGCTGGGCACCTCGAGCCGCTCGGGCACGAGCTCGTCGAAGCGCACAGCCTCGGGCCACGGCAAAAGCCGGCGCAACGGCTCGGCGAGATCCACGGAGCGTACCGAAGCGCCGCCCGCCAAGGCGTCGAGCTCGGGCGCGAGCCAGTCCTCAAGCCGCGAGAGCAGCGCGGGCTCGGAAACGTCCGGCCACGGGTCGCCGAGTTCGCGCTGCACGAGCGCGAGGCGGCGGCGCAGCGCGTCGGCGGCGGGAGACCAGCCGATGACACCCAGCCCGTCCTGAGTCAGCGCGCGGGCGACGGCGGCGTGCCCCGCCTCGCGCGAGGGCCGCACCGGCGTCGACGCCAGGACGATCTCGCCCAGACGACGTTCTCGCCGGGCGACGACCCGCCCCTCCACGAACTGCGCGTGAACCTCGTCGGCAAGCAGATGGCTCGCCGCGAATTCGGCGGCTTCCTGCGTCAGGGGCGCGGCCGTACGGATCACGGCACCGGTGCCCGCCGCGTCGCGGCCCGCCGCCCGGGAAACGTCGGCCACCGCCAGCCATTCGTGCCCCGCGAGCGGACTGCCCACCGGGAGCCCGGCGCGGCTGCCGGACGCGAGCAGGTACCTCTCCTGCACGCCGGGCACCCGGCGCGCCACGAACCGCGGAAACGCGAGGCCGACGACGAAACCCACCTTCTCGGCATCCGCCGCCAACCCAGGAGTCCCCGAAGCCGAGGCCGGCCCTGGGTTCTCCCGCGCAATGCGCTCGAGGCGGCGGACATCGTTCGCCCAGGCGCGAGAGCTGGGCTCGTGCCCGGAACGAAGGGACGAGAGGAGGCGCCCGAGGTCTGCCCCCGGCGCTCGGAGATCTCGCGCGACGAGTGCGACGGCCTCCGCGGCCTCCCGCACGCCGGCCACCGGCGCGCCATCGAGCAGTGCGCGTCCCAGACGCGGGTCCGCCGGGATTCGTGCGAGTGTCCGACCGAGGCCGGTTGCCTGACCGGTCTCGTCAATCGCCCCGATCCCGTCGAGCGTCCGCAGTGCGTCCTGGAGCGCGGCCGACGGCGGTGCATCCGGCAGCGCCAGACCTCTCCCTCCCGGTGCGCCCCAGCAGGCGAGAACCAACGCCGCCTCGGTGAGGTCCGCCGTCGCAATCTCAGGCGCAGACTGGGCGGGGAAGGCAGCGAAGGCGCGCTCGTCGTAGCACCGCACCACGCGGCCCGGCCCCTGTCGGGCGGCGCGGCCCGCGCGCTGCTCAGCCGAGGCCCGCGAGCATGAGACGGTCACGAGGCCGGACATCCCGCGCATCGCGTCCCTCCGGGGTTCCCTCGCGAGGCCGGAATCGATCACGAGCCGCACCCCGGGAACCGTCAACGAGGACTCGGCCAACGCCGTCGAGACGACGATTCGAGGCGGCTCTCCCACAGCCCGTCCGCCGACGGCGCGATCCTGTTCGGCCGCCCGCCCCCGGCCGTGCAGTTCGAGGACCTCCGTGCCCGCGAGTCGGGATCTGAGCCGCTCCGCGACCGCGTGCACCTCACGCGCGCCCGGGACGAACACGAGCGCATCCGCATCGAGGCCGTGGGCGAGAGCGGAGTCGTGCTCGAAGGCGGCCGTCGCCGCGATGTGGTCGAGAAACGCGCGGTTCACCCCGCGCTCGTCGAGCCTCGGCGCGGACGACGGCGCCCACGTCACCTCGAGTGGGTGCAACGCCGATGGCGAGTCGACGACGGGAGCCGGGGCGCCGCCGTCGTCCGTGAGCAGCGCGGCGAAGCGCTGAGCGTCAAGCGTCGCCGACATCGCGACGAGCATGAGGTCGTCGCGCAGCTGGCGCACCTCAGCGAGCATCCCGAGCGCGAGGTCCGTCTCGAGCCCGCGCTCGTGGACCTCGTCGACGATCACCGCCCCCGTCCCCTCGAGCGAGGGGTCGGCGAGGAGGCGCCGCACGAGGATCCCGGGCGTCACGAACTCGACGAGAGTCGTGTTGCCGACGTGACGCTCGCCCCGCACTGTGTACCCCACACGATCGCCTAACCGGCTGCCATCGAGCGACGCGAGGTGCCGCGCGGCAGCCCGAACGGCGACTCGACGCGGCTGGGTGACCACGACGCGTGGCGGGTTGGCCGCTCTGCTCCTCAGGAGGTTCGCGACGACCGGTGGGACAAGCGTGGTCTTCCCGCTGCCCGGAGGTGCCTGAACCACGACGGCGCCTCCAGCAAGTGCTCGCTCAAGATCGCCCTTTGATCCCGCGAAGGCAAGACCTTTGCTGATGGCGACGAGGTCGAACGGGCAAGAAGTCACGCGTTCATTCTCGTCCGCTGTCCTCCGCCACCCGAGGCGAATAGACCGTAAGGGCCGCGGGATCGACCGTCAGGGTGACCCGACGCACGCCGGCGAGCACTTCGCCGTCGACCGCGAGCACCAGATCGCCATCGGTCGCCTCGACATCGACCCGCCGTGCCTCCCAGGTCTCGAGGTCCCGGCTCCGCTCGGTGGTGCCCGTCACAATCGCAGCAAGCAGTCGGAGCCGGGCAAACCGGGGATCGGCGCTAATCGCGCGCAGGTCGAGGACGCCGTCGTCCAGGATCGGGCGCTCGAGCGGGGCGAGATCTCGTGGCCAATAACGGCCCCGTCCGATGAAGAGCGTCCAGATCTCGCGGGACCGGCCATCCAGCAGAAGCCGGGTCGGCGTGCTCACGGCGAAGGTCACGAGCGCGGCAAGCAGGGCGGCCGGATGTTTCCCCAACCCGGGAAGGCGGTGCTGCAAGGCGTCTCGTCGCCTCACCAGATTCGGATACACCCCGATGCTCGCGGTGTTGACCATGGCCAGCTCGCGCACCTCGGGAGCCTCTCGGGCTCCCCGCTCCGCCCGCACCCGCGCCAAGTCACACCGCAGCGCCCGCCCTGAGGAGACGGCCGCGGCGACGGACTCGACGCCGGACGCCCCGATGTCGCGGGCGAAGTGATTGAATGTTCCTCCGGGAAGGACGGCGAGTGGAAGGCCGAGGTCCGCGCACACGCCGGCCACGGCGCCCACGGTCCCGTCGCCCCCGCACACCGCCAATGCCCGAATCCCCTCGCGACCCGCAAGCTTCCGGCACACCTCGTCGACGTCGTCATCCTTGCCGAGGAGATGGAACAGCGCGTTCGGGAGATGATCGCGCAACTCGTCGGTCTCAGTCCCACCGCTCCCGCTCAGCGGATTGACGACGACGGCCAGCCCGCGCCCGCCGTCGAGCGCCGGAGCCTCAGCCGCCTCGCAGTGGGGCTCAGGCGCAGCCTCCTGGCGCGGCCACCAGGAGCGGGTCACGAGAGCGGCGCCAGCGCCCAGCGCCGAGCCCAGTACGACGTCGCTGGGCCAGTGCGCGCCGGTGTGAACCCGCGAATAGGCGACCGCGGCCGCGACGGGGGCGAGGGCGACGCCCAGGCGCGGGCTCACGAAACCGACTCCCGTCGCGAACGCAACCGCCGACGCCGAGTGGCCGCTCGGGAGCGATGAGCTCGTGGGCTGCGGGTTGAGAAAGCGATAGAGCGGCAGGCTCGCCTGCTGCGGCCGGGCGCGCGGGAGCAGCTGCTTTCCGACGATGTTCACCACAGCGGAGGCGACGGCGACCGCCGCCAAGCCATGCAGGGCAGCGCGCCGCGGCGGTCCCTTGACCGAGGAGAGACCGACGGCGATCCCGCCCCAGAGCATGGACTTGCTGGCGGCCTGCGTCAGGAGAGCGAAGCCCGAGTCCCAAGGGCCCGCTGGCAACGCGGCGACCCTTTTCATGAGCGCGCGATCCATTCCTCCCACGGCATGAACTGCTCTCCTTGGCCAGCTGCTCACGCTGCTCCTTCACTTGCGGTGACGGGTTGGACTGGGCGCGCTCCCAAGGTGAAAGCATCGGGCGCGCCGTCGAACTCGCCGCCCTGCGGGTCGTCCTGCCGGCTGCGCCTCACGGGATCGATCGATGGATCATAGATGTCCCCGATCACGTGACGGCAGACATATACGACGGCGATCATATGTATCACGACGGCGATCACGTAGTAAGGAGTATCGATGTTGTTCTGCACGGGGCCGTTGCTCGTCGTCCAGCCGAGGTACATCCAGATCGCGACCCAATGGAGGGCCTCCGCGGCCATCCAGACCAAGAAGTCCCTCCACCGCGGGTGGGCGAGGGCGAACAGCGGAATCAGCCATACGACATACTGCGGCGAGTAGACCTTGCCGGTGAGCAGGAATGCCGCGACCACAAGGAACGCGAGCTGCGCGACCCGCGGACGCCGCGGCGCGTGCAGGGCGACAAACGCGATGAGAAGGCAGCACACCGCGAAGGAGACGGCGAACAGCAGGTTGACCGAGGGCGTCGCGAGACGAGTCCAATGCATGCGGTCCGCCAGCAGGTTCCAGATGTAATATCCCGACGAGAATCCGGGATCTCGACTGGCCGAGAAGTCGAAGAAGTACGCCCAGTTGTGGGCGTTGGTGACAATGGCGGGGAGGTTGACCACGGCCCACGAGACGATCGCGGCCCCGATCGTCAACCCGGTCTGTCGCCACCGGCCCGTGCGGACAGCGAGAACAACGAGGACGCCGAGGAAGAACACCGGATACAGCTTGGTTGCGGTGCCCAGCCCGATCGCGATGCCCGCGAGGACCGGCCGGTTCCTCGCGAAGGCCAGGATCCCCAAAGACAGAAGGGCGACTGCCCAGAGGTCCCAATTGATGAACCCGGCCAGGATGATGCCCGGAGCGATCGCGACCAGCATCCCATCCCAAGGCCGGCGGACGTTGGAGCGGGACGTAGCGATGACCGCGATCATCCACATGATCGCGAGCCCGATCGCGTTGATGTCGAAATACGCCGTCTCTCTTGCAGGCGTCACCCCTGAGCCCGGGACGAGAAGTGCGCTGATCCCTGCGATCAGCGACGTGATGACCGGGTATTCGAACGGCTGCGCCTGCGAGAAGAGCGGCAGGACGTGGTCGGCGAAACCCCGTTCGGCAAAAAGGGCCGGAAAGTCCGAGTAGCACGTTGCATAGAACTGGCTGGGCGTGGTCCAGCCGTTCACCCGGCAATAGCCCTTGATGAGCACGCCGCCGATCGCTGCGATCGTCGTCAGAATGAGGAGCACGAGTTCCGGTGTCCACCAACCCGAGCGCATAATCCCGGGCGCAGCGTGATCTCCCAGCGGACCGCCCACAACCTCGGACAGAGTATGGACCAAAGGGTCGTTTCGGCTCGGCGAGATCACCGTTCGGGACCGAGCATCCGACCCAGTTGGTTCCATGGCTCCGAGCATACCGGCCGCCTTTCGCGCCATTCACGGGAATCGCCGCCCCGGACCGCGAGTCCAGGACGGCGATTCGCCAAGAGGTACGGCTACGGCGTCGGGTTCAGAAAAGTCGAAAGCCAATTCTGAATGGACGGGATGTCCACCCGCTGCATTCCGTCGAGAGCGAGGCAGTCCGGCTTGCCGAAGCTCACCAGGCCGACGATCGCGCCATTGAGGAACACCGGTCCACCCGAGTCACCGCTGCAGACGCCTCCCGTGTCCGCGCCCGGGTTCACGTTCGCGTGGGTCACAAAGTAGTCCGACTCCACCTGCTGAAGTCGCAGATCGACCGAGCGGCGGAACAGGGGGTACGAGACTGGCACCCGACGCTGAGGCCCCGAGGCGGGCTTGGCGAGCTCGGCTCCGTAGCCCACGGCGGTCACCGTGGTCTTCGGAATGTCGCCGGGGGCCAGGTCGAGCGTTCCGAGGGCGGCCAGCGGGTAAGTCGGTTGATCCACCGGCTGGTCGAGGACCACCACGCCGACGTCATTCGGAATGTTCTTCGCGGGGGCATTCGCGAAGTCGGGATCGGTGAACGTGGTCCCCGAGATCCGACCGGCAAGATCAGCCGACGTGTAGCCAACGCTTGGATCAGCTGCGGAGGGGAACGGCGACGGCGGGTTCTTCTCTGCGATGAACGAATCGAACGAGACGAGCGTCCGCCCGACGACTCCGGCAGTGCAGTGTCCGGCCGTCAGCAGGACCGTCGGAGAGATGAGCACCGCGGAGCAGCGGAACCGACCCTCCGGCGTGTAATTGACGATGATCGCGACGCCCGCGTGGGTGTCGCCATCCGCTGTGCCGCCCGTGCTCGCCTGGGCGGGCGCAGCGGTGAAGGCCAGCCCGAAGGCTGCCGTCACGGCCGCCAGGGCAGCAACAATTTTCCTGCGCATGGTCCCCTCTTCCTTGTGCATGCACAATCTGTGCTGTCACAAGGATTCTTCACGATAGTCGCGGCTGTGACCAGACGTTACCGCTGTGGAGTCGTGAGCGAGACAGCGCGATGGACAGCCTCGCGGTGCGCTTCAATGCGCCCCGAATCGAGACGGGCAAGCAGAAAATGCAGCAGCGTTCGCAGCACTACGGTCACCTCCTTTAGTGAAAAGAATGAGGGCGCCGGCGGCCTGAAAAAGGGCGCGCAAATGAAAGGGAATAGCGCCTCTGAACACGGGGGCGCAGGAAATAGACCTCACATTGCGCAGGCCAAAGAGGCGCGCTCAATGCGGGTCATCGAGGAGCCGAAATCGGCAGGCCGAAGCGTCGGCGTGAATTAAGAGAAAAGGGCGTCAGAACGCCCGCGTGCGTCAGGGCAGCGGGCTCAGCCGCGCACAGTCCCCGAGAACGGCAGCAGGCCACGGTACAACACCTTGGTCACCATCATGGTCTCGACCCCCTCTGCTGCGATTCCTCACACGAACAGAAACAAAACTAGCCGATGCTGCAAGCGAATTGCAAGCACCGGCTGAGTTTTATTCTTGGATTATTTGTCAGAGCCCCCATGCCTCGACGGCGGGGGTCTTCTTGTCCCAGCCGAGGCGGCAGACTTTAGCGGTGCCGAGAATGAAATGCCGGCCCTCGAAGGGCGGCAGCCCGAGCCAGCGGGCCGTCAGGATTCGGCAGAAGTGCCCGTGGGCAACGAGGAGCGCATTCTCGACGCCGGAGGCAAGAACCCGCTGGACGATAACGTCCGCCCGTGCCGCCACCTCATCCAGCGTCTCGCCGTGGGGTACGCCGTCCTTCCAAATGAGGTAGTCCGGATTCTCCTTCCGCACATCGGCCGACCGGACGCCTTCATAGTCGCCGTAGTTCCATTCCACAGCGTTCGGCTCGATCTCCGCCTCGGGAAAGCCGGCGAGCTCGGCCGTCCGCCGCGCCCTCTGAAGCGGCGAGGTCATCACGAGACCGAAGTTCACGCCGTCGAGCGTTCTCTTCGCACCCAGGGCCTGATCTTCGCCCTCGGGGGTGAGCGGGAGGTCGGTCAGGCCGGTGTACTGCCCGCTCCGCGACCACTCGGTCTCGCCGTGCCGCAGCAGCCACAGCCTCGGCAGCCCGAAATCCTCGACGCTCACTCGGTCTCCTTCTTGTCAGTCCCCAACGATTCTGGTTGCGCCGCCCACCATTCAAGCAGCTTGGCCCGGGCCTCCTCCTCGGATGACGGCCCGTTCTCCATCCGCTCGTCGAGCAGGAAGCGGTACGCGCGGCCCACGACAGGGCCGGGCTTGATCCCGAGGATGGCCATGATCTGCTGCCCGTCGAGATCGGGTCGGATGGCCGCGAGCTCTTCCTGCTCGGCGAGCTCCGCGATCCGGTGTTCGAGGTCGTCATAGGCGAAGGAGAGGCGATCGGCCTTTCGCTGGTTGCGGGTGGTGACGTCGGAACGGGTCAACCGGTGCAGCCGCTCCAGCAGGGGCCCGGCGTCGGTCACATAGCGGCGCACGGCAGAGTCAGTCCACCCGGCGTCGCCGTAGCCGTAGAAGCGCATGTGCAGCTCGACGAGGCGTGCGACGTCCTTGATGGTCTCGTTGTCGAACCGCAGCTCACGCATCCGCTTCTTCACCAGCTTCGCGCCCACCACGTCGTGGTGGCGGAAGGACACCGCGCCGCCTGGTTCGAAGCGCCGCGTAGCCGGCTTGCCGACGTCGTGCAGGAGGGCCGCGAACCGCAGCACGAAGTCCGGGCCGGGGACGGGCCCGTCGGGACCGGTCTCCAGCGCGGCAGCCTGCTCCAGCACCGTGAGCGAATGCTGGTACACGTCCTTGTGCCGGTGGTGCTCGTCTGCCTCGAGCCGGAGCGCGCTCACCTCGGGAAGGACCACGTCGGCGATCCCTGTCTCGACCAGAAGGTCGACTCCGGCGCGGGGCGACGCACCGTTGATGAGCTTGACCAGCTCGTCCCGAATCCGCTCGGCGGACACGATCGTGAGCCGCGACGCCATCGCCGTCATCGCCGCGCGGACCTCGGGCGCCACGTCGACCCTGAGCTGCGAGGCGAAGCGCGCCGCCCGCATCATCCGCAATGGATCGTCCGAGAACGAATCCTCGGGAGTGCCCGGCGTGCGCAGGACCCCGGCGTGCAGATCCCGGACCCCGCCGAAGGGATCCACCAGCTCGAGGGACGGCAGGCGCAGCGCCATGGCGTTGATGCTGAAGTCGCGCCGCTTCAGGTCATCGACAAGAGACGTGCCGAATGCGACGACGGGCTTCCGCGACTCGGCGTCGTACGCCTCCGCCCGGTACGTGGTGACCTCGATCTGGAAGCCGTCCTTGCGAAGCCCAATGGTGCCGAAGTCCCTGCCGATCTCCCAGAAGGCGTCCGCCCAACCCTTGATGACGCCCAGCGTCTGATCGGGGCTCGCATTGGTGGTGAAATCCAGATCGGGCGAGGTCCGGCCCAGGAAGAGATCCCTCACAGGGCCGCCGACGAGCGAGAGCTCGAAGCCGGCATCGACGAACCGCCGCCCGAGCTCGAGCGCCATGGGCTCAACCGCAAAGTCGACGGAAGGTGATTCGGGCTCGGTAGTGCGCCCCCGGTGGGTGTCTTCTGGTGCCATAGTCCTTAAAGCTTGGCAGATCTACCAAGTACCTGCCGATCGTGGTGGGCAGTGCGCAGCACGGCGCACCCTCAGCTCGAACCATTGCCACACGCTTCTGGTTAGAGTGGACTGCATGGTGATCCCGCTGCCGAGCGATCCTCAGAAGAGGAGGAGTGCGCCGCTGCCGTCCGCGATTGGACCGCACGTCGCTCCGGCGGGCCAAACGTACGTGCACTCGCTCCCGACTGTGGAGGAGATCTCTGCGGGCGGCGTCATCGTGGATACCAGCGACCCAAACCTGCCCGTCGCCATCATTGCGCGGCTGAATCGAGGCGGGCGCCTCGAGTGGTGCCTTCCGAAGGGCCATCCCGAGGGCAGGGAATCGAATGAGACGGCGGCCGTCCGCGAAATCAGCGAGGAAACGGGCATCGACGGACGCATTCTTGCGCCCCTTGGAAGCATCGACTACTGGTTCACCGTGACGGGGCACCGCGTCCACAAGACCGTCCATCATTACCTGCTTCAAGCGACCGGCGGCGAGCTGACCATTGAGAATGATCCCGATCAGGAGGCGGTCGACGTCGCGTGGGTCCCCATCTCCGAGCTTTCCCGCCGGCTGTCGTTCCCGAACGAGCGGCGCATCGCTGATTTGGCCCGGGAAGTCCTCCCGGAGCATCTGCTGAAGTGACGGATTGATGGCTGCATCGAACGGCGCGGCTTCCGAGGCGAAGTCCAGCGCGATCATGGCCGTCGGCACGCTCCTATCGCGCGTGCTCGGCTTCGTCAGGTCCCTCCTCCTTGTCATCGCCCTCGGCCTCGGCTCCACCGTGACGGACACCTTCGTCAACGCGAACAACCTGCCGAACCTGATCTTCCTGCTCGTCGCGGGCGGCGTGTTCAACACGGTCTTGGTGCCGCAGATCATCAAGGCGAGCCGCGCCCCGGACAGGGGCTCGGACTACATCAGCAGGCTCCTCACGCTGGGCGTCCTGGTGACGTTCTCGCTCACGGCCATCGTGACGATCGCCGCCCCTTTCGTCATGCGGCTCACCACCTCCGACTACAGCGACCAGCAGCTCGCGCTCGCCACAGTCTTCGCCTATTGGTGCCTCCCGCAGATCTTCTTCTACGGGCTCTACGCCCTGCTCACCCAAGTCCTCAACGCCAACGGCGCCTTCGGGCCCGCCATGTGGGCGCCGGTCATCAACAATGTCGTGGCCATCGCGGGCCTCGGCATGTTCGTCTGGATCTTCGGCAGCAATGCCGGGCACCCGCATACCCTCGACAACTGGGGGACGGGGCAGACCCTGCTTGTCGCCGGCGCCTCGACCATCGGCGTCGTCATCCAGACAGCGATCCTGATCATCCCGGTAGCGCGCCTCGGGCTGGGGCTGCGGCCCAAGTTCGGCTGGCGCGGTGTCGGGCTGGGGGCAGCCGCCCGTATCGGCGCATGGACGCTCGCGACCACCGCCGTCGGCCAGCTCACGTTCCTCTATCTCATGAAGATCGCGTCCCAGCCCGGCGCGGTCCGCGAGCGGCTGCGCGAGGCGGATGACCCGTCCTGGCAGTTCATCCCCGGCAACACCGTCCTTGAGATGGCGAGCCAGCTGTACCTCCTGCCGCACTCGATCATTGCCCTCTCACTCGCCACGGTCCTCTTCAACCGCATGACGCAAGCCTCGCAGGCAGGTGATCGCCGCGGGGTCCGCATCGCACTCTCGCAAGGTCTGCGGACGATGGCCGTCGCGACCGTCTTCAGCGCCCTGGCGCTCTTCGCCCTCGCGGCACCCCTAGGCATGTTCTTCTCGGGCGGCCACGCAACGGACGGCGTCATGCTCGCCCAGACCCTGAGCATCCTCGCGCTCAGCACCCCGTTCCTGAGCGCGAACTTCATGATGTCCCGCGTCTTCTACTCCTATGAAGACGCCAAGACGCCGTTCAAGATCCAGGTCTGGCTCGGCGTCCTCAACGTCGTCGGGGCGACCCTCATCCAGTTCCTGCCCGCGCGCTACATCATCTTCGCGATCGCACTGCTCTATACGGTCGGCAACATCCTTTCCGTGGTGCTGAGCGGTGCCTACCTCAGGCGGCGACTCGGCCATCTCGACGGCGGCACGGTCGCCAGGTCGTACATCCGCATGGGGTATGCAGCGCTGGGCGCGGCCGTGGTCGGGGCCCTCGCCGTATGGCTCCTGGGCGGCCTCTCGCGCGAAGGCTTCATCTGGAGCTCGATCTACAGCGCTCTCGCCTCGATCGTCGTCATCGGCGTCGCCATGCTCATCGTCTATCTGATCCTGCTGCGGCTCTTCGGCGTCACCGAGCTGCGAGACCTCCTGCGGCCCATCGTGGGCCGCCTCGGCGGGCGCGGGGCGGCGCCGTCGCCTGCTCAAGCAGCGGACGACGGCGGTGTCCCCGCCGAAGCGGGCCAGGAACCGGCCGAGCCGCGTCAGCCCGTGTATGCGCTCCGGGAGACCGCGCCGACCCTGTCTGATGACACAGGCATCATTCCCCGCATTTCCGGCCAATTCGATCCGAGCATGTATCGCGCCCGGCCGGCATCCGAGTCCAACCAGCCGGTCCCGGGGCGACGCACCTATCAAGGCCCTCCCGGGAGCAACCCTCATTTCCCCGACGCCTGATTCGAGGATCGCCGGTTGCCGCCCGTCGCCTGACGCAAGCTGTCGGGATACCGTCCGCTAGGATCGATTGATAGCAAGGGCCCGGCATGTCCGGGCTGGCCGGGGCGGACTTTGCAGGAGGTACCCGTGTCCCAGTCCATCGACGTCGGCAGCGTGCTCGGCGGTCGGTACAAGGTCACGTCCTCAATCGTGGAGTCGCACGATGGAGATCTGGTCCTCGACGGGGTCGATCAGATCCTCAACCGTCCCGTGAGCATTCTTGTTTCGGCCCCGCACAACGCCGAGCAGCTGGCCCAGAGTGCGCGTGAGGTGGCGACCGGTGAGCGTCATGTGGGGATTCAGGTGCTCGACCTGGGAACCAGCCACGGGGCGACGTACCTGATCACGAATCACGCTCAGGCCGCGGACCTGCTCGACCTCATCGTGGCGCAGGACGAGCCGTACGTAGAGCCGTTCTTCACCGAGAGCCTCGGCAGCGAGATCTTCGGACAGGCCCGCTCGCGGGAGCCCGAGACGTACGACGGACTGTACGACCACGGCCAGCACGACTACATCCAGTATTCGGACGCCGAGCCCGAGCCAGCGGCCCCGTCTCGGCCGGAGCCTCCGGTCGAGCAGCGCCCCGCTCCCGCGCGCCCAGTTCCGCCGCCGCCAGCGGCACCGCCGCGGTCGTCGCAGCCGGAGCCCGACAGGCCTCAGCCCGCCCGGCCTTCGACCCAGTCCGCAGCCGCTGGGCCCGCCGCCACCCAGCCACAGGCCAGTCAGCCCCAAGCCCCGCAGCGAGAGACCCCGGGGCGAGACACCCCGCAGCGCGGGCCCGGTGCCGGCGCCGCCGGTGCTGCGGCCGCTGCGGCCGCTGCTGCGGCGGCTGCAGCTGCGGGGTCCAAGCAGCCAGCCCCGACTCCTCCCAAGGTCACACCCTGGCCTGGCGGGTCCGAGCAGCGCGCTCCTCGCGCCACCGAACCGGAGCCCACGCAGACCGTGAGGACAACTCCCGCTGCTGCAGCTCCCCGTAATCCGTCAGCGCCTGCTGGCGGCACCGCGTTTCCGCCCCAGGCTCGCGACTCGTCGTGGTCAAGCGGCTCGGGCAGCTTCTTCGATCGCGACGACGAGCTCGAAGAGGACGACGAATCAACGCGCCCCAAGTCCGTGCCGTGGCTGGTCGGGGGCATCCTCGCGGTGGTCCTCATCGCTGCTCTGATCTTCGCGTTCACGACGCTCGGAAGTGTTTTCCAGCCCCAGGCGGGCGGGACCAGATCAGCGAACAATGGTCCTACCGCCACCTCGTCCGGATCGCCGTCGCCCGGGCAGACTCAGGCACCGGCACCGGCCGTCGCCCCCGTCATCGAGTCGGTCACCCGACTCAACCCCAACGAGCTGACCTTCGCGAATCAGTTCGACGCGAAGCTGCCCGCCACGTATGACGGCAACCCGGCGAGTTACTGGTCGGATATGGAATTCGCCCGCGAGGACTGGGGCGGCTTCGCAAAGAGCCTTGCCCTGTCAGTGAAGCTCAAGGACGTGTCCGACATCAAGCAGGTGGAGCTCGACCAGCTCGGGGCGACCGGGGGCAGCGTGAGCGTCTACACCAATGCGGCCCCTGATCTCGCCGGTGCCACGCTGGCTGGGACGAGCTCGTTCAACGGCCCTCAACTCGTCTTCCAGCTCCCGACCGCCGTCAAGGCACAGTACGTGATCATCCAGATCAATGCCCTGCCGAAGCTCGCGAACTTCAAGGTCTACCCGTATGGCCTGCGGCTCGCCGAGATCAAGGCGCAATAGAACGACGACGACGCCCCCGCGCCGCTTTCCCTCGAAGGCCGCCAGGATCACATCCTGGCGGCCTTCGTCATCTTGGTTCACGGCCGCGTACCGGCCTTCGGTACGCTTGATGGACGACCGGGCCCGGAATACCAGCGCCCGTCGACATGTTGTGAGCTGTGGACGTACGGAGTCCAGCACGTCAGAAGAAGAGGTTATTCGCCCGTGAGCACTGCCGAGAGCAACGCCGCCGAGGTCCGCGACGTCATCGTCATAGGATCCGGTCCCGCTGGATACACCGCAGCAATCTATACAGCGCGAGCCAACCTCAAGCCGTTGATTTTCGCCGGTTCGGTGACTGCAGGCGGCGAGCTGATGAACACGACCGAGGTTGAGAACTTCCCCGGCTTCCCCGAGGGTGTCCAAGGCCCGGACCTTATGGACAAGCTCGAGCAGCAGGCAACGAAGTTCGGCGCGCAGATCGAATTCGAAGATGTCGCCTCTGTGGATCTCGACGGCGAGGTCAAGCGGATCGTGCTTGCGAACGGCGAAGAGCACCTCGCCCGCACCGTGATCGTGTCAACGGGCTCGGCTTACCGCGAGCTCGGTCTCCCCAACGAGAAGCGACTGTCCGGCCACGGTGTGAGCTGGTGCGCCACGTGTGACGGTTTCTTCTTCAAGGAGCAGGACATCGCCGTGATCGGCGGGGGCGACTCCGCCATGGAGGAAGCGCTCTTCCTCACGAAGTTCGCACGTTCCGTGACGGTAGTTCATCGTCGTGACTCTCTGCGCGCCTCGAAGATCATGGCTGAACGCGCCCTCGCCCATGACAAGATCTCCTTTGCCTGGAACAGCGAAGTGGCCGACGTTCTCGGAGAGGACAAGGTAACGGGACTCAAGCTCCGCAACACGGTCGACGGGAGCGAGTCGGAATTGTCCGTTACTGGCGTCTTCGTTGCCATCGGGAACGACCCGCGGACCGAACTCGTGAAGGACGTCCTCGAGCTCACCGCGGACGGCACGATCGCCGTCGAGGGTCGCTCCTCGCGTACCAACGTTCCCGGCGTCTTCGCGGCTGGCGATGTGGTCGATCCAACCTACCGCCAGGCGATTACTGCAGCTGGTTCGGGTTGCGTTGCGGCGCTCGATGTAGAGCACTACCTCGCGAATCTCGAAGCTCCCACGCTCGCAGCACAGCAAGCCTAATCAATCCCACTCAAACGGAAGGCAGATATGAGCAACGCCAGAGAGGTCACCGACTCCCAGTTCACCGATGAGGTCCTCCTTTCCGACAAGCCCGTGATTGTCGATTTCTGGGCCGAATGGTGCGGCCCGTGTCGCAAGCTGGGACCTATTCTCGACGACATCTCTGTCGAGTACTCGGACCAGGTCGACGTCGTGAAGGTCAACGTCGATGACAACCCGAACATTGCGGCGGAATACGGCATCACCTCGATTCCGGCGGTATATCTCTTCGAGAAGGGCAAGGTCACGGGCACCGTCATCGGAGCTCGTCCCAAGCAGTACTTTGAGAAGGAATGGTCCGAGGTTCTCGCCAAGTAGCGTTATTTTCGCAACCCTAAAGGGGGCGCAGCGAACGCTGCGCCCCCTTTTTTGCGCCTCAAGCCATCGCCAGTTTCACGTGAAACGCTGCTCGACTCAGGAGTGAGCTCCTCGGTCCTGTTTCACGTGAAACATGACCCGCCGGGCCAGCTGTAAGAGCATGAACAGCTTGTAGGCCACCGAGTCTCGCCCGAACACCGGCCGTAGAGATGGATTTCGCGCCGCAAGGGCGCCCAAAACACGCGAACACTTGGGAACGCGTGCTGCCGTGAATCTGGGGAATTCCTGCACGCGCCGGAATCCCAACGGCACGTTCGATGTCCTAGCCACTGGGATTCCCGCTGCTTTGGAAGCGAAGTACGAACCTTGGGTGGGGACGTAACTCCACCGTGCATAGCGAATTGCGATCGCGGTCGAATAGGAGCCCGCCACCAACGGTCCTCACGGTTGCACCGGGCTTCCTGATACAGAATGGACCGCACTGTGTTCGCTCCCGCGTTTCACCCAAAACCGGCTCTCTCACACGTATAGCCACCAGGCACAACAGCTGGGCGCAGCCACAGCAGCTGGACAAGCCTCCCCGCTCCGGCTTCGAGAAGGAGTCGACATCGTCATCAGCTTCCATCGGACATTGTCCGCGACTTCGCGCTTCCTGGTGGACACAAGGGCGCCACAGTGCGATCTCTCCGGTGACGACGGAAATCGGATCATGCGAGGGCCGCTTCCCGTAGCTGCAATAGGAGCCATTTCAAGGCGGGATCCATCCCCGACCGATCCCAGCCACTTTGCCCTTCGGGCCCCTGCCCGCAGTGACCTAGCGTAAGTGCCCATTCCCCCGGTCAAAATGTTAGTCGAGGAAATTTCATTCTCGGTCCCGGTCCAGGACCGTTGAGCGCCTAACTTCCTGTTTCACGTGAAACACCCGAAGTGCCAAGCCGCAAGCATCGACGTGGCTTTGACAGCATCCTGTTCTGGGCACATCGCTGAAGGCCGGTGGTCCTATTGCCGGCGCTCTTGCGGGGCCTTCCTGAGTTCTATGAACCGCCTGATCTGGTATTCCTCTTGCTGTTCTACCCCGCGCCGCACCACCACTTGTCGGCACGGCGCCAAACGACAACAGGGATACCCTGGTCCTTTTCCACCGCGGGACCAAACGTTATCCACAGCTTGATCCACAGCAGTTATCCACAACCGGGGAGCACGAGATGTGGAAAAGGTCACCTTCTCGCGGACAAATTGGGTCTGCAGAGCCGACAGCTTGAGCATCGCCAGCGGTCTGCCGCGGCCAGTGCTCTGCGTCATGAAACGCGAGACCGCTAGCATCCGGTTTCCGGAACTCAGCAATAGCCCGGGATCGGTCGAAATCCCGCCTAATTTCAACGCTGATAGCTACCATGACGTGGCGAATCCCCGTCTAGGCCGCCAGGGCCATATCGGCCCAGCGTAAGTCGTGGATTGCCAACGATTACGCTGACTCACCACGGAGGATTCGGCTCGCTCGAACTCCTCCCGGTCCACCCCTTTATCCACAGCCGACCGTACTCCTGTGAAGATGGATCCCAAGTTATCCACACCTGTTTCCACAATCTAGGCTGGGACTTATCCACAGACATTTCCCCAGCCCCCATCCCGGAGCAAGTGCAGGAGCTTGCCTGGGACCACCTCGCGGAGGAAGCGTGTTTCACGTGAAACACCGCGGTGCCGGCGTTCCCCCTCTGCGATTTCCGCCAAACACCTTCTGGTACCTATGACCGTCCCCCGAAGAGCGCACGGTGGACGGAGTCGGGCCTGATTCTTTCCCTCCGCGGCCTACGGTCCGGTACCCCACGGGGCGGTGCCCCCACGAGCCAGGAGAATATCTGATCACTCAGTCTTCGGCTTGACCTGATCGCGTTGCTGCCACCGCCTCAGAGAAGGCGGGCCACCGCGACAGAGGATGCAGTGCTCGGCTTCGTCAAAGCATCTGCCACACCACACAGTTCCCTATGGTGGCCAGCCACTTTCACGTTGGCCCTTTCCCGGCTCGCTGCGGCCACCTGGCGCGGTCGCGCCGCTCTCTGTCGACGCGGGCTTTTCGTTAGCTCGAGTGGCGCCGGGCCTACCTGCACAGGACGGATGCGCGTGTGTAGCGGATGGTGCTTTTCCGGGCACTTCCCAGACCGATACGTCGCCCACTCCGCCCTGAAGACACGCACACCTGGAAGGATCCCCCAGCACCTGTGGTCCTCTCCGCTACAACCGACGAGTTTCAGAGCAGACGGGCCCTCGAAGAGGCGGACAAATCCCGCATTGCCCTGTCGATGTGCGCTTGGGCCGTCCGTTTCACGTGAAACGTACTAGCTCGGGCTCACGCCAACGAGCTGAAGGGACCAACGCCCCGAGAAACCGTCTTGTAGCGCACCTTTCACCCTTCTCCGCTCACCTGTCAGGACGAACAGAGCGATGCCAACGACATGTCCTATTCACCCTTTGAGGCGAAGTAGGATCGGCGGTCGTCAGAGTTGTGGCGCTCCAACGTGAATGTAGGAAGTACGAGGGGTTGGGAAGCGGCTATGTCTGCAGAGAGACGACTACCTCCGCCGACGGTACGACGCTGAACAAAATGAGACGCGAGCTTTTCATCTGCATTCGCTCGCGGCCTGAGCCAGTAGTAAGGGCGCCGCCACTGTCGGATGCATTGCTTGAACGCCAAAAACCTCGGCACAAAGTTTCAGGGTCGCAGCTTTCATCGCGGAACGTAGGGACAGTCGAGGGCACTTTTGGTGTGAAGGGTAGGGCACCGACATTGGTGGTGAAGTGTTGGAGCCGGGTTTTGACGATTGGGAAGCGCATCCAACCTGGTTGCCGGGAGGCCAGAGACATGATCCACGACCTACATTGGCATAACCGCTACAGCCCAAAGCCCGCAACCTCGCCTCCCCTACTACATAGGATCAACTCCCGTTTCACGTGAAACACCGTGGGAACGAGCGGCGCGGGCGCAGAGCAGCATGCAAAAGGGCTTCCTCAAATTGAGGAAGCCCCTTGCTGATGCGAAGGAGAGGCCAGAGGGCTACTCCTCCCCCGGATTCAGGACGCTCATAATGCGATTGAGGTCCTCGACGCTCGCAAATTCGATGCTCACGCGCCCCTTACGGGCACCAAGCGTGATCTTGACGTTTGTGTCGAGACGATCCGCCAGCGTGGAGGCGAGGAAATCGAGGCGTTCGTGGCGCGCATTGGGCTTGGGAAGGTTCGAACGACGCGAATCCGAAGGCTCTTGGTAAAGGGCCACCGCCTCTTCCGTTGCCCGAACAGACAACCCCTCAGAAACAATTCGCTGCGCGACCCTCTCCATCGCGCCAGGATCTGGAAGCGAAAGCAACGCGCGGGCATGGCCAGCAGAGAGAACGCCGGCAGCAACTCGACGCTGGACAAGCGGAGGAAGTCGAAGGAGACGGATCGTATTCGAGACCTGCGGCCGCGAGCGGCCAATGCGATCAGCCAGTTGCTCGTGCGTTGTCCCGAAGTCTTCCAGAAGCTGTTGGTACGCCGCCGCCTCTTCAAGCGGATTCAGCTGGCTGCGATGGAGGTTCTCGAGCAGCGCGTCACGAAGGAGATCATCGTCCGTGGTGTCACGGATGATCGCCGGAATGGTTTCGAGCCCCGCCTGCTGAACAGCGCGCCACCGACGCTCGCCCATGACGAGCTCATAGCTTTCGCTACCTTTTTCGGTTGACCGCCGAACAACGATGGGCTGAAGGACGCCGATTTCGCGCACGGAGTGAACGAGTTCGGCCATCTCGTCCTCGTCAAAGACGGTCCGAGGCTGCTTACGGTTCGGGTGGATGTCCTCGACGCGGAGCTCTGCGAACTGCGCACCCGGTACCTCAACGAGGTCGAGGTCATCGGAGCCCTGCGCCGTTGCCTTCCGTTCGCCTGCCTTGCGCTCAGCGCCAGCGGAGCGGGTTGCCGGCTTGGCCTCTACCGCAGCACTAGGGTCGTCAGCGGACGAGACCTGGGACTCGCGGATCTCCTCCGTTGCCGACACACGGTCTTCGGTACCGCCCGCCGGAGTAGGCGTGGGGGCCTCCGCCGGGGACTCTTCCTCCGCTGCTGCCTGCTCGGCCGGGGCTGGCTCGGCGGGGAGACGATTGTCAGGGAAGAAGAGGTCCACGGGCCGCGACGATGCACCCGCTCCCCCCGAGGCAGTCCCCGAACTAGGAATCAGGGCTCCAAGGCCACGGCCCAAGCCCCTGCGCTTCTCGCTCATGCGCGAACTTCCTCCTTCAAACCCCCACAGCCGAGGGTGTGACCATTAGGCACGATTAGCGCTCGGCGATCTCTGCCGCTGCCTCCATGTAGGACAGGGCGCCCGTCGACGACGGGTCGTACGTCATCACCGTCTGCTGATAACTCGGTGCCTCCGAAATGCGCACTGACCGCGGAACGAGCGCCTCGAGCACCTGGTTCGGGAAATGCTCTCGAACCTCGGCAGCCACTTGAGCGGCGAGGTTGGTCCGGCCGTCGTACATCGTCAGCAGGATTGTCGATACCTCAAGGTCAGCGTTCAAGTGCTTCTGAATCATCTGGATGTTGTTCAGGAGCTGACTCAGTCCTTCAAGGGCGTAGTACTCGCATTGGATCGGGATCAGCACTTCGGTCGCTGCGCAGAATGCGTTGACAGTCAGCAGGCCCAAACTCGGCGGGCAGTCGATGAAGATGTAGTCCAGCCGCTCCAGCCCTTGAGCGGCTCTTTCCTTCGCGTACAGCTCGATCGCACGACGCAGCCGCTGCTCTCGGGCTACGAGCGAGACGAGTTCGATCTCAGCACCGGCGAGATGGATGGTAGCAGGAGCACACTCGAGGCGCTCCACGTCTGGGCACGGCTTGATCACGTCCTTCAACGGGACATCATTGATCAGCACGTCGTAGATGCTCTCGACGTCGGCGTGGTGCTCGATCCCCAACGCAGTCGATGCGTTCCCCTGCGGGTCGATGTCGATCACGAGAACGTTTAGGCCGGAAGCGGCGAGGGCTGCCGCGATATTGACCGTCGTCGTCGTTTTTCCTACCCCGCCCTTCTGGTTGGACACGGTGAAGATGCGGGTGGACCCGGGCTTACGTAGCTTTCGCTCGCTCAATCGCTCCCTGCGCTTCGTCTCGTGGGCGAGCTGGCTTCCAATGGGACTCGAAGCATCAATCTCAAGAGATGGAGATTCGCGAGTCGATGTTTCACGTGAAACAGAAGGAACAACCGGCCGAGGTTGAGTAGCGGGACCAGCTGTGACAGTCGTCGCGCGTGCGGGCCCCAACGACACGAAAGGCGGGATCCGCTGAGCCGATGACTCTTCACTGGTCACTGTTCACTCACTCTCGGGTCGCGTCGATTTCCTCACTCTAGCCTAGCGGGTAGGGCCCTCCCGGCCCGGGAAGCCCTAGGGTCCTACCGCAATCCGTACGACAGTGGTCGGCTCCTCCAGAAGGCCCTCCCCGAGTACGCGTACCTCCGCGCTGTGGCCCTTGTACTTCTTGATGGCCTTCGCGGCCTTCTCCACTTCCTCGGCGGCGCTCCGTCCCTTGATCGCCACCAGAGTGCCCGCGCCCCCAAGCAGGGGCAGCGTGATCGGCACGAGCTTCGACAAGGCCGAGACCGCCCGAGCAGTGACATAGTCTGCATTGACCAGGTCAACCGCCTGCTCCGCCCGTGTGCGGAGGATTCGCACGTTGTCGAGCCCCAGATCGTCGACGACCTCCTCAAGCCAGATCACGCGACGCTCAAGAGGCTCAATGAGCACAAGCGTGAGGTCCGGGCGGGCGAGGGCGAGACACAGCCCGGGCAGTCCCGCACCGCTTCCGACGTCTGCGACCGTCGCCTCGCGAGCGAATTCGGATTCGATGACCGCGCAGTTCAACACGTGGCGGCTCCAAAGCCGCGGCACCTCACGCGGACCGATCAGCCCCCGTTCGAGGCCAGACGTCGCGAGATGGTCGACATAGCGCCGAGCCAGCTCCAGCTGATCGCCGAAGAGCTTTTCGGCTGCAGCGAGCTCCGCCCCCGTCAACTCCGGCAGGCCGCCGTCGTCCTCTGCCTCGCCAGGCGCTCCCTGATCCTGAGTCATCTCAATCGGTGGAGACGACGATATGGCGCTTGGCGCCCTCGCCCTCCGACTCGCTCACGAAGCCGAGATCAGCCACCGCGTCGTGCACGATCTTGCGCTCGTACGAGCTCATGGGGGCGAGATGGATCGGAGCACCGCCGGACTTGACCTTCTCCACGGCGTCTTCGGCCAGCGAATGCAGGTACTTCGCGCGGTCCTTGCGATACCCGTTCACGTCGAGCACGAGACGGGAGCGGGTGCCGGTCTGCGACAGGACCGCAAGCCGGGTGAGCTCCTGAAGCGCCTCAAGCACCTCTCCACCCTCGCCGACGAGCGCGTCAAGGCCCTGGGCCTGCTCGTCCCCGATCACGGAAAGGTAGGTGCGGCCACCTCGGACCTCGATGTCAATATCGCCGTCGATATCAGCGATGTCGAGAAGCTCCTCGAGGTAATCGGCGGCGACGTCGCCCTCCTCCTCAAGCTTGTTCAGAGGAGTCTCGCGTTCGTCGTCGCCCGCGGTCTCCTCTACGGCAGAATCGTTGGATTCGATGTCCATGTCCTCGGTTCCGCTCTCGGCAGTGGTCTCGGCAGGGGTCACTTCTTCCTCCGGTTCTTGCGCTGCGGCTGCTGGCGTTGGCCCTTGGGCTCAATGGGTGCGGGGATGTCCTCGGCCTTCATGGCCTTCCCCGTGGTCACGTCGATCGGGGCAAGGCCGCGCGCGGCCCGCCGCTCGTTGAGTGCCTTGGCGGCCGGCGAACCGGGAGCAGGCATGCGGCGGATCACGTAGAACTGCTGGCCCATCGTCCAGAGGTTGCTCACTGTCCAGTAGATCAGGACGCCGATGGGGAAGTTGATGCCGCCGATGCCGAACACGAGCGGCAGGATGTAGAGCAAGATCTTCTGCTGGCGCATGAACGGGCTCTGCATCGCGGCCTCGCTCATGTTCTTCGCCATGATCTGCTTCTGCGTGATGAACTGCGAAGCGGTCATGGCGACGATCATGAAGATCGTCAGGATGGCAACCACGACCGGGTTTCCACCACCGCCGTGGAGCAGCGAAGCCGAAAGCGGGGCGCTGATGATGCTCGAATTGTGGAACTGGTTGACCTGATCCGTGGTCATCGCGCCAATGCCCGAGTTGTTCGCGGCGGCGCCGCTGATGCCCGAGAGGACCCGGAAGAGGCCGAAGAAGAACGGCATCTGGATCAGCATCGGCAGGCAGGCCGAGAACGGATTGGTCCCGTGCTTCTTGTACAGGGCCATCTGCTCCTGGGCCATGGCCTGGCGCGAGAGCTGGTCGGTCTTGCCCTTGTACTTGGCCTGAAGCTTCTGCAGGTCCGGCTGGAGGAGCTGCATGCCTCGCTGAGCCTTGATCTGCTTCACGAAGACCGGGATGAGGGCGGCCCGGATCACGACGACGAGGCCGATGATGGAGAAGGTCCACGTCCAGCCGCTCCCGGGCGGGAGGCCCAAGAACGACAGCGCCTCGTGGAAGGCCACCATCACGGCGGACACCAACCACTCGAATGGCAGCAGTACGGCGCTTAACGGGTCCATGAATTTCCCTATTTCCTCGTGTCGTCTCTGGCGGGATCGCCGGGTTCCGGCTCATCCCTCCAGTAGCGGTCCGGGTGGTTGAGCACCACGATCCGCGGCGTGCGGCCTTCGGGCCAGTGCCGATGCCCATCGGGCACCGGATCAAGCCCTCCGGAATTCCAGGGGTGGCAGCGCGCGAGCCGGCGAACCGCCAAGTATGATCCTCGCACAGCCCCGTGGACTGTGACGGCTTCGAGCGCGTAGGCAGAGCAGGACGGAAAGAACCGGCAGACCTGGCCGTAGGCGGGCGAGATGACCGCGCGATATGCAGTCAGAAGCGCGATCAGCAGCTTCCGGGGGATGTCCCAGACGAAACGTCCGACGGCGGCCGCGGGGTTCGCGGGAACATGCCCGCCGGCGGTGTTGCTCACCGCAGCCATCAGCCAACCTCCGTTCCGCTATCCGATCCAGGCCCGCCATCCGATACAGGCCTGCCTTCCGCCGCCGGCACAAGCCGGCGGAGTGCCCCGCGAAGAGCGGAGGCGTAGTCGCCGCGAAGGGAAGCCCAGTCCGCAGAGGCCGCGGGCGGCAGCGCGCGGACGACGACGTCGAGGCCCGTTGGCCTGTCCCGCAAGGTCTCTGCTCCGGCTTCCCTCAGCCTCCTCTTAACGAGGTTGCGCACCACTGCGTTCCCCACCGCCTTGGACACGATGAAGCCGAAGCGGGATGCTTGGGCCTCGTCCGAAACGGCCGCATACAGCACGACGTTCCGGCGCCCTTGGCGGACGCCGGAACGTACGGTGTGCGAGAAATCGGCGCTCGTGCGCAGCCGGTTCCGGACGGGAAGCATCCCGCGACCTTATCGCTGCGTCATTGAGGAGGCCGGGCTGGGCCCGAACTCAGGCCGAGAGCTCTGCGCGGCCCTTGGAACGGCGGGCGGCGAGGATGGCGCGGCCGGCACGGGTGCGCATGCGCAGACGGAAGCCGTGCTTCTTGGCACGACGGCGGTTGTTCGGCTGAAAAGTCCGCTTGCTCACGGTTGTCACTCCAGTGGTTCCGGGGCGTCTGCCCAGGGGGCGCTGGTGGCTCTGGCGGACGCTGTAAAGGCGGTGCCTGCCGCCCCGCCGCGCCTCATGCCGTTCGCCGCGGTCCAGCAGGAAGCTGATCCGGCGTTCGTGGGCATGCGACAGGACAGTAGGCAGACACAAAGGACTTAACGACGTTAGGGCAGTTGGGAGGCGCCAGTCAAACTGAGGTGCCAACGGGCGGAGGCGCCGAGGACCATTCGGCTCACGCCGTGCCGACTCCCGGTTCCACTATCCCCAACCTGTGGTGAACTCCACGTGAGACCTGTGGACAGCGAGGTGACGCGGATGGCGAGGCGAACTTCATCAGTGTAATTCATCCCCGCCCAGTTCCCAGTTCTCATCTGGTTTCTCCGTCCTCTAGGCTTGCTCAATGCACCCCCGCCGCACATGTGGACAGCCGTGTGGACAAACTGTGGGTGCCTCATTGACTGGCACAGACGGCGAGAAGGGGATATGGGGACTGAGGAAGCCAACGAGGCCAACACTGTTGGCAGCTCGTGGCGGCGCGTCGTACGCCTGCTGGAGGAGGACGATCGGGTTACGCCCCGGCAGCGCGGGTTCGTCGTGCTCGCTCAGGCCCAGGGGCTGATCGGCTCGACCCTCCTCGTTGCGGTTCCGAACGAGCTGACGCGCGAGGTTCTCCAGTCCCAGCTGAAGGAGCCGCTTGACACGGCCCTCCGTCAGGTCTTCTCCGATGATGTTCGGTGCGCCATCGATGTGGACACCGAGATGGTGCCGGTGCGAGAAGAAGTCTTCGAACCGGTCAAGCGGCCAGAGATCGTTCCCGATCTCCGTCCCGCTCCGACTCCGCCCAGCACGTCGCAGGAGTTCGGGCGGCTCAACCCCAAGTACACGTTCGACACCTTCGTGATCGGTGCCTCGAACCGCTTCGCCCACGCGGCTGCGGTCGCAGTCGCCGAGGCGCCGGCCAAGGCCTACAACCCGCTGTTCATCTATGGCGACTCGGGGCTCGGCAAGACGCACCTGCTGCACGCGATCGGGCACTACGCACGCCGGCTCTACAACGGCATCCGGGTCCGGTACGTGAACTCGGAGGAGTTCACGAACGACTTCATCAACTCGATCCGCGACGACGAGGGCACGAGCTTCAAGGCGACCTACCGGAATGTCGACCTGCTGCTCATCGATGACATCCAGTTCCTGGCGGGCCGGACGGGAACGATGGAGGAGTTCTTCCACACGTTCAACGCCCTGCACAACAGCAACAAGCAGGTCGTCATCACCTCGGACCAGCCGCCGAAGGCACTGCACGGCTTCGAGGACCGCATGAAGTCCCGCTTCGAGTGGGGCCTCCTCACGGACATCCAGCCGCCCGACCTCGAGACGCGAATCGCCATCCTCCGCAAGAAGGCCAACAGCGAGGGCCTCTATGCGCCGGACGACGTGCTCGAGTACATCGCCTCCCGCATTGCCACCAACATCCGTGAGCTCGAGGGCGCCCTGATCCGCGTGACCGCGTTCGCGAGCCTCAACAAGCAGCCGGTCGACGTCGCCCTCGCCGAGATGGTGCTCAAGGACCTCATCACGGACGACTCGGCTCTCGAGATCACCGCGGACCAGATCCTCCAGGAGACGGCCGGGTACTTCAAGCTCACGGTCGAGGAGCTGAACAGCAAGTCGCGGACGCGGACGCTCGTGACCGCTCGGCAGATCGCCATGTACCTGTGCCGCGAACTGACGGACATGTCGCTCCCCAAGATCGGGCAGGTCCTCGGCGGCCGCGACCACACTACGGTCATCCACGCCGACCGGAAGATCCGCGAGCTCATGGCCGAGAGGCGCGTGATCTTCAACCAGGTCACCGAGCTCACGAACAAGATCAAGCAGGCCCAGCGAGGCCTGTGAGTTCGGCTGCGAGCTTTCTTGTCATTCCTTATTAACAGCGTGCTGTGGAAAACCCTGTGGGCGGTTAAGTGCACATCCGCCGTGGATGGGCTTAAAACCCTCCCCGACTCTGTGGAGAGCACTAATGACAAGAATCTGGCAGTCCACAGGCGCCCCTGAGCTCATCCGCACGGCGTCAACACTCCGTGAACAGCCAACTTCCGCGGCAGGACAGGCCTGGGGGCCGTTTTCCACAGTTTCCACAACAGTTATTAACACCACGAATCCCAAGGATTTAGAGATTCATCAGACAACAGGAACCTTGCGACCCCACGGGCCCTCCCGTCCGAGCCCCCAACAGACCCCCCTCGGCTCCGGTCCGCGTTGAACTGGCCCCGGAAGATGCGACTAAGCTGTGCTCAGTGCGCGCCGGGCCGCACCAGTCGTTGAAAGGCGGGAATCCTTCCGTGAAGTTCCGAGTCGAACGGGATGTCCTCACAGAGGCAGTGAGCTGGGCGGCACGGTCCCTTTCACCCCGACCTCCGGTCCCCGTCCTCTCCGGTCTCCTGCTCAGGGCGCACGACGGCGTGGTCAGCCTCAGCAGCTTCGACTACGAGACGTCAGCCCGCCTCGAGATCCCCGCGGAAATCGGCGCCGAAGGCACGATCCTTGTTTCGGGGCGCCTCCTCGCAGACATCTGCCGAAGCCTTCCCGCTGCACCGGTGGACGTGGAGACGGATGGCTCGAAGGTCACCCTGACCTGCCGTCGAAGCTCATTCCACCTGGCGACCATGCCCGAAGGTGAATACCCGCCTCTCCCCGAGCTTCCGGCAATCACTGGGGCCGTCTCCGGGGACGCGTTCGCCAAGGGCGTGGCCCAGGTGATCATTGCCGCGAGCAAGGACGACACCCTCCCCATCCTCACCGGCGTCCGGATGGAGTTCGAAGACGACCTGATCACACTGCTCGCCACCGACCGGTACCGCCTGGCCCTCCGCGAGATCCCGTGGAAGCCCGCCGCCCCGTCGGTCTCGACGAGCGCCCTCGTCAAGGCCAAGACCCTCAACGAGGTCGCCAAGACGCTCGGCGGATCCGGCGAACTGAGCATCGCCCTGGCCGAAGACGACTCGCGTCTCATCGGCTTCGAGAGCGCCGGCCGCACCACGACGTCCCTCCTGGTCGACGGCGACTACCCCAAGATCCGATCCCTGTTCCCGGAAAGCACCCCGATCCACGCGATCGTCTCCACCCAGGACCTCGTCGAGGCCGTTCGCCGCGTGTCGCTCGTCGCTGAACGGAACACGCCCGTCCGGCTGGCCTTCTCCGAGGGCCTCGTGGCCCTGGACGCCGGAACCGGCGAAGACGCCCAGGCTTCGGAAGAGCTCGAGGCACAGCTCACGGGCGAAGACATCACCGTGGCATTCAACCCGCACTACCTGATCGAGGGCCTGAGCGTCATCGAGGCACCCTATGTGCGCTTCTCGTTCACGAGCGCACCCAAGCCGGCGATGCTCACCGCACAGAAGGAACTCGAGGGCGACGACGAGGCCAACTACCGCTACCTCGTCATGCCCGTGCGCCTCCCCAATTGATCGAGTCCACCGCACCCTGCACACCCGGGGGACGCGAGCCCGCGCTGTGCCGTCGAAAGGAACATGATGCATTTCGGATTGATCGGCCTCGGCAAGATGGGCTTCAACATGCGGGAGCGCGCCCGGCGCGCTGGCCTCGAGGTGACGGGCTATGACCGCAACCCGGAGGTCGCCGACGTCGCCTCCATTGAAGAGCTCGTCGCGGCGCTGCCCACGCCGCGGGTCGTCTGGGTCATGGTTCCCGCCGGCGAGATCACCGATGCCGTGGTCAAGGAGCTCTGCGAGAAGCTCTCGCCGGGCGACCTCGTGATCGATGGCGGCAACTCGCGCTTCACCGAGGATCAGCGGCACGCGGCGGAGCTGGCCGAGAAGGGCATTCACTTCGCGGACTGCGGTGTCTCGGGCGGTGTCTGGGGCCTGCAGAACGGCTACGGCCTCATGGCCGGCGGCGAGGCGCAGGACATCGAGACCGCCATGCCGATCTTCGACGCTCTCCGACCCGAGGGCGTCCGTGCGGACAGCTTCGTCCATGTGGGCGGAATCGGCGCGGGCCACTACGCCAAGATGGTCCACAACGGCATCGAATACGGCCTCATGCAGTCGTACGCGGAGGGCTACCAGCTGCTTGCCGCCAAGGACATCATCACCGACCTGCCCGGCACGTTCCGCGCTTGGCAGAAGGGCACGGTCGTCCGGTCCTGGCTCCTCGACCTCCTCGTCAAGGCACTCGAGGAGGATCCAGGCCTGGAGAACATCGACGACTACGTCGAGGACTCGGGCGAGGGCCGTTGGACCGTCGAGGAGGCCATCGCCAACGCCATCCCCGCGCCTGCCATCACGGCCGCCCTCTTCGCCCGCTTCGAGTCCCGCGAGGACAGCTCCCCTGCCATGAAGATGGTCTCGGCGCTGCGCCATCAGTTCGGCGGCCACGCCACGCGCCCCGCGAAGTAGCCAAGGGCCGAAGGACCCTCCTCCAGGTGTACGTCGAACGGCTCTCGCTCACGGATTTCCGGAGCTACGCCCAGCTCGACCTCAGCCTCGAGCCGGGTCCCACGGTGCTCGTGGGCCCCAACGGCGTCGGCAAGACGAACGTTGTCGAAGCCATCGGGCTCCTCTCGACGCTGTCCTCGCACCGCGTGTCCTCAGACGCGCCGCTGGTGAGGTTCGGCGCGAACCAGGCGATCGTGCGGGCGGGCTTCGTGCGCGGTGTCCAACGCTCGCAGCTAGAGCTCGAAGTCAACCCCGGCCGGGCGAATCGCGGGCGGATCAACCGCGGCGCGCCCCGGCGGGCCCGGGAAATGCTCGGGATCGCCCGGACCGTGCTCTTCGCACCGGAAGACCTCGCGCTTGTCAAAGGGGACCCCTCGGGCCGCCGTCGTTTCCTCGACGAGCTCCTGACGGTGCTCATCCCCCGGCACGCGGGCACCCGCGCGGACTACGAGCGCGTCCTCAAGCAGCGCAACGCCCTCCTCAAGACGGCCCGCACCTCCCGCTCGCGCGGGAGCAGAATCCCCGATGCCCACGGAGGCACGGTCGAATCGACGCTCGACGTGTGGGACCAGCAGCTGGCCAGGATCGGAGCCGAACTGCTCGCTGCCCGGCTCGAACTCGTCGAGCGGCTGCGGCCGCACGTCGCCACGGCGTACGCGCAGCTCACGGACGGCTCGAAGGCGGCACAGCTCGCCTACCGTGCAAGCATCGAGGGCTTGGTAGCGGACGACGACGGCGAGCCCACCCCCGAAGCCAGCGTGCCGCCGTCGTCCGCTGCCGGTCTGGAAACCCTCGCCGCCGGCGAGATCGCCGAGCGCTTCCTCGCCGCGCTGGCGGCCTCGAGGCCCCGCGAACTCGAGCGCGGGCTCTCGCTCGTGGGTCCCCACCGGGACGAGCTGGAGCTGCTGCTGGGTCCCGCCCCGGCGAAAGGATTCGCTTCCCATGGCGAGACGTGGTCGTTCGCGCTGGCCCTGCGCCTCGCGTCCTACTACGTGATGCTCGACGACTCAACGGTCGAGGGCGACGAGCCGATCCTCATCCTCGACGACGTGTTCGCCGAACTCGACACGGCCCGGCGCACAAGACTTGCGTCGATCGTCGCCAAGGCGGAGCAGGTCATTGTCACCGCGGCGGTCGACGGCGATATCCCCGCAGAGCTCTCGGGTCGCCGGGTGCAGGTGGTCCCGGGGGGAATCGCGGCGGAGGCCCCCGACCATGAGCCCAAGACCGAGGCCGGCTGATGGCCGACTCCGCGGATCACCCCGAAGAGGTCGACGCCGCGCAGGCGGCGCTCAACCGCGTGCGTCAGGCGGCGGAGGCTCGAGGCGAGATTCGAACCCGGACCAAGGGCTCGCTCGTCACCCCTCCGCCTGGAACGTCGAGCGAGCCGCGGAAGGTGCGCCGCCGGCGGGAGCCCGGATATTCGGGCCGTGACCCCCTGGGACTCGGGAATGTCGTGAGCCGGATGGTGGCCGACCGCGGATGGTCCTCCCCCGTGGCCGTCGGCTCCGTCATGGCTCGGTGGCCGGAGCTCGTGGGTCCCGAGGTGGCCGCCCACTGCACGCCGGAGAGCTTCGATGACACGACCCTGCGTGTCAGGTGCGATTCCACGGCGTGGGCCACTCAGCTGCGATTGCTCAGCACAGCGATCCTGGACCGCTTCGCGCGCGAGCTGGGGCCCGACGTCGTCCGCACCCTCCAAGTGCTCGGTCCCACCGCGCCGAGCTGGCGCAAGGGCCTGCGGCACGTCCGCGGCCGGGGGCCGCGGGACACCTACGGCTGACCCCAGAGGCCCCCGTCAGGTCCAAGCCGGGAATCCGCGGTCTGCGCCGCTCACGGGCCGGGAGCCACACTGCCCCTTGGTCGGCCTCCTTTTGAGCCGCCATAACCGCCCTTGCAGGCTTCCCATGGGCACACACGGCCCCGGAGTGTCCAAGCCAGAGCGCGGGAACCGGTAGAATTGAGTCATAAGCCTGTCGATTGAAGAGGGGTAGAGACTGCCTGTGGCTGACGAGAGCGCAGCGAACGACTGGAACGGGGACGGTGCAGCTGCACCCACGCCTGAACAGACACCGGAAGCGCAGGCCCCGAGGGAATACGGGGCGAGCAGCATCACCGTACTCGAGGGCCTCGAAGCCGTCCGCAAACGCCCGGGCATGTACATCGGTTCCACCGGACCCCGCGGCCTCCACCACCTCGTCTACGAGGTGGTGGACAACTCGGTCGACGAAGCCCTTGCCGGGTACTGCGACCACATCAAGGTCACCCTGCAGCAGGACGGCGGAGTGCGCGTCGAGGACAACGGACGCGGCATCCCCGTGGACATCCACCCCACGGAGGGCAAGCCCACCGTGGAGGTAGTCATGACCATCCTGCACGCCGGCGGCAAGTTCGGCGGCGGCGGGTACACCGTCTCTGGCGGTCTTCACGGCGTCGGCATCTCGGTGGTCAACGCCCTCTCGATCCGTGTGGACACCGAGGTCCGCAGGCAGGGCCACGTCTGGCGGATGTCGTTCCGCGACGGCGGCCATCCGGTCGGGAGCCTCGAGCAGGGCGAGGAGACCGAGGCCACTGGCACGATCCAGACGTTCTATCCGGACCCCTCGATCTTCGAGAGCGTGGTCTTCGACTTCGAGACGCTCCGCGCGCGCTTCCAGCAGATGGCCTTCCTCAACAAGGGCCTGCGGATCACCCTGACGGACGAGCGCGCCACACAGGTGGACGAGGAGGAGCTCGCGGACGAGGCGGAGCACGCCCCCGAGCCGCGCACGGTCGACTACAAGTACGACGACGGCCTGCTGGACTACGTCAAGCACCTCAACTCCTCGAAGAAGATCGAGGTCATCCACGAAGAGGTCATCGCGTTCGAGAGCACCGACGGCGAGCGGGGCATGACGCTGGAAGCCGCGATGCAGTGGACCACGGCCTACGCCGAGTCGGTGCACACCTACGCGAACACCATCAACACCCACGAGGGCGGCACCCACGAGGAGGGCTTCCGCGCCGCGATGACGTCCCTCGTGAACCGCTACGCGCGCGAGAAGGGGATCCTCAAGGAGAAGGAGGACAACCTCACGGGCGACGACGTCCGCGAGGGCCTGACCGCCGTCATCAGCATCAAGCTCTCAGAGCCCCAGTTCGAGGGCCAGACGAAGACGAAGCTCGGAAACTCCGAGGCGAAGGGCTTCGTCCAGCGCGTGGTGACCGATCAGCTCGGCGATTGGTTCGAGCGCAATCCTGGCCCCGCCCGCGACATCATCCGGAAGGCGATCCAGGCCTCCCAGGCCCGCATGGCGGCACGGAAGGCCCGCGACAATGCGCGCCGGAAGAGTCCGCTCGAGTCGTTCGGCATGCCCGGCAAGCTGTCCGACTGCTCGTCGAAGGATCCGTCGGAGTGCGAGGTCTACCTCGTGGAGGGCGACTCGGCAGGCGGTTCCGCAAAACGCGGCCGCAATCCGAAGACCCAGGCGATCCTCCCGCTCCGAGGCAAGATCCTGAACGTGGAGCGGGCGCGCCTCGACAAGGCGCTCGGCAACGCCGAGATCCAGTCGATGATCACGGCCTTCGGCACGGGCATCGGCGAAGACTTCGACATTGCCAAGCTGCGGTACCACAAGATCGTGCTCATGGCCGACGCAGACGTGGACGGCCAGCACATCACGACCCTGCTCATGACGCTCCTGTTCCGCTACATGCGGCCGCTCATCGAGAACGGGTACGTGTACCTCGCGCAGCCGCCGCTCTACCGGATCAAGTGGTCCAACCATCCGCACGACTACGTGTACAGCGATCGCGAGCGGGACGAGACCATCCGGCTCGGGCTGGCCAACGGGCAGCGGCTCCCGAAGGAGAACGGGATCCAGCGGTACAAGGGCCTCGGCGAGATGGACTACACCGAGCTCTGGGACACCACGATGGACCCGGATCACCGCACGCTGCTCCAGGTGACCATGGAGGACGCCGCGGCAGCCGACCAGACGTTCGCGGTGCTCATGGGCGATGACGTGGAGTCGCGCCGGCACTTCATTCAGCAGAACGCCAAGGATGTCCGCTTCCTGGACATCTGACCTGGCTCCCCTGCAACCCTTTAGGAGACTTTCATGAGCGACGAGACGCCCGAGACCCCTGGCGTCGGTCCCGACGGCATGCCCACCGGCCCCCTCGCCGAGGGCGCTCTCATCGACCGCGTCGAGCAGGTGGACCTGCAGACGGAGATGCAGCGCTCCTACCTCGACTATGCGATGGCGGTCATCGTGGGCCGCGCGCTCCCCGACGTGCGCGACGGCCTCAAGCCCGTGCACCGCCGCGTCCTGTATGCGATGTTCGACGGCGGCTACCGCCCTGATCGCGGCTTCAACAAGTGCGCGCGCGTGGTCGGCGACGTCATGGGCACGTACCACCCCCACGGCGACATGGCGATCTACGACGCCCTCGTGCGCCTCATCCAGGACTGGGTCATGCGCTATCCGCTCGCGCTCGGCCAGGGGAACTTCGGCTCCCCCGGCAACGACGGCGCCGCGGCTCCGCGCTACACCGAGACCAAGATGGCGCCGCTCGCCATGGAGATGGTCCGGGACATCGACGAGGAGACCGTCGATTTCCAGGACAACTACGACGGCAAGAACCAGGAGCCGACGATCCTGCCGGCCCGGTTCCCGAACCTGCTGGTCAACGGCTCGTCCGGCATCGCCGTCGGCATGGCCACCAACATTCCACCGCACAACCTCCGCGAAGTGGCCGACGGCGTGCAGTGGTACCTCCAGAATCCGGAGGCGACCCGCGAAGAGCTCCTCGACGCACTCCTCGCCCGGATCAAGGGCCCGGACTTCCCCACCGGTGCGACGATCCTCGGGCACCGTGGCATCGAGGACGCGTACCGCACGGGCCGCGGCTCGATCACCATGCGCGCGGTGGTCAACGTCGAGGAGATCCAGGGCCGCACGTGCCTCGTGGTCACGGAGCTGCCGTACATGGCGAATCCGGACAATCTCGCGATGAAGATCGCCGAGCTCGTCAAGGACGGGAAGCTGCACGGCATCGCCGACCTGCGCGACGAGACCTCGGGCCGCACCGGCCAGCGCCTCGTGATCGTGCTCAAGCGCGATGCCGTCGCCAAGGTCGTGCTGAACAACCTGTACAAGCACACGCAGCTGCAGGACAACTTCGCGGCGAACATGCTCGCGATCGTCGACGGCGTGCCCCGCACGCTCTCGCTCGACGCCTTCGTGCGCCACTGGGTGACCCACCAGATCGATGTCATCGTGCGCCGCACCCGGTTCCGGCTGCGGAAGGCCGAGGAAGAGATCCACATCCTCCGCGGCCTCCTCAAGGCGCTCGACATGCTGGACGAGGTCATCGCCCTCATCCGTCGCTCCCCCACTGTGGAAGAGGCTCGTGACGGGCTGATGTCGCTGCTCGAGATCGACGAGCTCCAGGCCCGCGCGATCCTCGACATGCAGCTCCGCCGCCTCGCGGCCCTCGAGCGGCAGAAGATCCAGGACCGCAATGACGAGCTCGAGGCGCAGATCGCGGAGTACCGCGAGATCCTCGCCGATCCCGCCCGGCAGCGCGCGATCATCTCGGAAGAGCTCGCAACGATCGTCGAGAAGTACGGCGACGACCGCCGCACGCGGATCCTTCCGGGCTTCGACGGAGAGATGAGCGTCGAGGACCTCATCCCCGAGGAAGAGATGGTCGTCACCATCACCCGTGGCGGCTACGTCAAGCGCACCCGAAGCGACCAGTACCGCCAGCAGAACCGCGGCGGCAAGGGAGTCCGCGGTGCGCAGCTGCGCGGGGACGACGTCGTGGAGCACTTCTTCGTCACGACCACGCACCACTGGCTGCTGTTCTTCACGAACCTTGGGCGCGTGTACCGGGCGAAGGCGTACGAGCTCGCCGAGGGCGGCCGCGACGCGAAGGGCCAGCACGTGGCGAACGTGCTCGCGTTCCAGCCGGACGAGCGCATCGCCCAGGTGCTCGACCTGCGCGACTACCAGCAGGCTCCTTACCTGGTCCTCGCCACGAAGGGCGGTCTGGTGAAGAAGACCCGCCTCGAGGACTACGACACGAACCGGTCCGCCGGCGTCATCGCCATCAACCTCCGCGACGGCGACGAGCTCGTCTCCGCGCAGCTGGTCTCGGAGACCGACGACCTCATGCTCGTCTCCCGGCACGGCCAGTCCGTGCGCTTCACGGCCGACGACGACGCGCTCCGTCCCATGGGACGCGCGACGAGCGGCGTCACCGGCATGAAGTTCCGGGACGACGACGAGCTCCTCGCCGCGGATGTGGTGCGCGAGGGATCCTCCGTCTTCATCGTCACCGAGGCCGGCTACGCCAAGAAGACCTCGGTCGAGGAGTACCGGCGCCAGGGTCGCGGCGGCCTCGGCATCAAGGTGGGCAAGTACCAGGAGGGCCGCGGCCACCTCATGGGTGCGCTCATCGTCCAGGACGAGGACGAGGTTCTCGTGGTGATGGAAGGCGGCAAGGTGGTTCGCTCCGCCGTCTCGGGCGTTCCCGCTACCGGACGGGACACCATGGGCGTCATCTTCGCGCGGCCGGACGACGGCGATCGGATCATCGCCGTGGCGAAGAACACGGAGCGAGGCCTTGCCGACGAAGCCGAAGAGGCGGTCGTCGAGATCCTTCCCGAGGACGACGCCGAGACAGCTGTCGAAGGCGTGCAGGCAGAGGATGCCGTAACGTTGAGTGGAGACTCTGTCGAGAACCCCGGAGGTAACGAGTGAGCACGCCCGAGAACGAGGCCCGTCCCGGCGGCTACCCTCAGGTGACCCCACCGGCCCGCCCCCCGCAGCGGCCGGCGGCGTCGCCGTCGTCCGCTGGCGGCTATCAGCCGCGCGGCACCCAGGCTCCCACGACCGCTGGCCCGCGTCCCGCCACGGCGGCTCCGGGCAGCGCCCAGCGCCCGGCGGGTGCTCGACCGGCCCAGCGTCCTCCTCTCGGCGGTGCGCCCACTCAGGGTCTCGTGCGTCCGGCGCCCAAGGCCAAGCAGCGGCGCGCCCGGCTCCTCGTGAGCAAGGTCGATCCGTGGTCCGTGCTCAAGATGGCGTTCCTGCTCTCGGTCGCGCTCGGGATCGTGACCGTCGTCGCGTCGATCGTCCTCTGGATGGTCCTCGACGTCACCGGAATCTTCGACAAGATCAACGGCCTTCTTGGTGAGGTGGCCGGCTCCGAGAGCGGCGGATTCGACCTCAAGAAGGTCGCCTCGCTGGGCCAGGTGGCGTCGTTCGCGACGATCATCGCGGTGGTCAACGTCGTGCTCCTGACGGCCCTGTCGATGCTCACCGCGGTGCTCTACAACATCGCGTCGGCCCTCGTCGGCGGCGTCGGCGTGACGCTCACCGACGACTGACCGACGGATTTGGCCGGGTTGCCTCCGGTGCTGTAGAGTCTTATCTCGGCCCAAGGGCACTATGGAATATAGGGCTCGTGAGGCTGTGGGGGCGTATAGCTCAGGCGGTTAGAGCGCTTCGCTGATAACGAAGAGGTCCCAGGTTCAAGTCCTGGTACGCCCACGGATCCTGCTTTCCGACTCGGAGGTGCCCGTGAAGAAGCTGATTGCTGTGGCGATCGCTGCTCTTGCGGGCGCTTTTGTTGTCAAGAAGGTCCAGGAATCCGAAGCCCAGAAGAAGGTCTGGAGCTCCACGACGGACAACGTCGAGTAGCTTCGCCTTCTGGTCGATCCGGGGGCATGGCGCAATTGGTAGCGCACCTGCTTTGCAAGCAGGGGGTTAGGGGTTCGAGTCCCCTTGCCTCCACCGGTGGAAAGTCCCGGCACCAGTACGGTGCCGGGACTTTTTTCTGCCTCCGCCCGGGCTCCTGTCCGGTTGATACTCCCCAATCGCTTCTGGCCCGGCGTGTCGCGTGACGACAGGCTGCAGGGGCTCGAAGAAGCGGACAGGAGCGCCGGACGCGCCCGTCTAGAGTGGAGCGGTGACCCCTCTCATCGCCACGCTCGGCGTCCTCGGCGTCTCCGCCTCGGGGCCCCTCATCGCCGCAACGCTCGCGGGAGGCTCGGTCACGGCCCTCGCGATCGCCTTCTGGCGCAATGCCCTGGCCGCCGTGGTCATGGCCGCTCCCGTAGCCGTCCGGGAGCCGTCGCAGTTCCAGCGCCTCGGACGCCGGGAGTACCTCTGGTCGATCTCGGCCGGCGTCGCCCTCGCCTTCCACTTCGTGACCTTCATGTACGCGCTCACGCTCACCTCTGTCGCCGCCACCACCGCGCTCGTGTGCCTCCAATCGGGCTGGATCGCGGTGTTCGCCCTCCTCCGCGGGAGTCGTCTGCCAGCAGCCGTCCTGGTGGGGCTAGGCCTGTCGTTCGCCGGAGTCGCGGCCATCACAGGACTGGACCTGGGCGGCTCGCCCGAGGCGGTCCTCGGCGATGTCCTCGCCCTGGCCGGAGGTGTGCTCGCGGCCCTGTACACGATGGCGGGCGGGCGGGCCCGGCAGACCATGAGCACGGGGACGTATACGGCGGTCTGCTACGGCGTCTGCGCCCTGGTGGTGGCTGTGCTCGCGCTTCTCTCGGGCCAGCGTCTGGCAGGATTCACCCCGTCCGGGTGGGCGGGAATCGTGGCCATCACCGTGGCGGCTCAGCTCGTGGGGCACACGTCGTTCAACCACCTCGTGGCAACCCTGAGCCCGCTCCTGGTGTCCATGATCATCCTGCTCGAGATCCCCGGAGCGGCGATCCTCGCGGCGGTTTTCCTCCACGAGGTCCTGCCAGCCGGGACCTACGCTGGGCTCGTCGGCATCCTTGCCGGCCTCGCCGTCGTCGTCCTCGGGCAGCGGCGACTCAAGCGGGAGCGGAACCTGCCCGAACTCGGCGCGGACTAGTACGCCGAGGTCAGACTTCGGTTCGGATGCCGCCCCGTTTGGGCGCGGACGACGAGTTGGCCGCGTGGACCGCGCGGAGCAGCTTGGCGGGGAAGTAGATCGAGAAGAAGACGACCATCGGCGCCTTGAGGGCGATCTTCTTGACGTTGTGCGCCTTGTAGGTGCGGTCGAAGCGCGTCACGTAGTAGCGGTAGTCGCGCGGCGAGTCCTCGAGGCGGCGGTCGGACATTCCGGACACCATGTTCGGCCAGTACTCCACCCGAAGGCCATGCTCGGCGAGATGCAGGGACAGATCGATGTCCTCATGCATCTCATCCTTCTCGTCGCGGCAGACCTCCCCGCGGATCTCTTCCCACGCGCTGCGCCGCAACGCCATGTTGGAGCCGAACAGGAAGTGGTACTGCTGCCGGGCCAGCTTGAGCATGAGCTGGCGGACCTTGTCGTCCGCTTTGAGCCCGAACCTGCGCATGGGCATGTCGTAATAGACGACCGGGCCGGTGGCAGCCTGCACGGAGGGGTCGGCGAAAGCCTTGATGACCTCCTCGACCCAGTCCGGCTCGAGGAGCGAATCGGCATCGATGCGGCCGAGGAGGTCTCCCTGAGCGGAGTCGAGCCCGAAATTGCGGGTGGGGATGAGCCCCTGCTCCGCATCCTGCGAGAGGAGCCTGATGCCCGCTTCGGGGTATTCCTCCTGCATTTGGCGGACGATTCCAGCGGTACCGTCTTGGGAGCGGTTGTCGACGACGATGATCTCGAGGGCAGGCACCGACTGGTAGATCGCGGCCGTGACACACTGCCGGATCACGCCTTCTTCGTTGTAGGCGGGGATGACAATCGACACGCTCGGGCGACCGGACGTGTAGGGAGAGAGGGCTGATTCCGCGGCCATCATCCGCAAATGTAGCAAAGCGGGGAGGGGACCCGTATTCCACGGATCCCCTCCCCGCTTCGATGAAGCGCTAAACGCCGGGCGTCAGGCCTGCGACGGCTTGCCGTTGTCCTGGCTTGCCTCGTGGATGTTGCGAATGGCCTCCGCTGCGTCGCTCGCGACGTGCTTCGCCTCGCCCTTCGCCTCCGCGGCGTCCTGGTCGGCGTCAGGCGCATCCGCCTCGGCAGACTCGGGGCCCATCGATGTGTGAGTTGCCGGCACCGGGGCGGGCTCGGCCTGTGTCGAGGCCGACGGCGTCTCCCCCACCTGTGACTCCGGCGACTCCTCCTTGGTCTCGCCGCCCGCACTCGAAGCCGAGGCTCCCGAGCCGTTGGACGAAACTGGGGTCACAGGCACGGGCTTGACGGGCGCCGGGGTCTTCCACGGATCCTCGACCGGCTTGGCCGCCTTCCAAGCAGCAACGCCGGCAGCGACGGCCGCAGCCACAACCCCGAACACGAGCAGCCCGCGCCGCTTCCTCCTGACCGGTTCCTGCGTCGTCTGCCGGGCAGCTTGCTGCGCCGCGTGGACGGCCTCCCTCGCTGCGGCGTCCGCCTGGCGGACAATGCCCGACTCGGCGAGGCGCTGGGCGACGGCGTCGACCTGCCCCGGAGCCGCAGCCAATCCACGGTTCACGGTCTCCGCCGCCGTAGCGATGCCCTCCGAGATCCGCGGGAGCACCTGATCGGCGGTGTCCTTGATGACCGGCGCCGCCTTGTCCACGGCCTCATGAAGGCGGGGGGCGGTCGTGTCCACGATCTCGGTGATCCTCGGGGCCAGATGGGAAAGCCCCTCTTGGATCTTCGGGGTCACGGTCGCGACGCCCTCGGCGAGATTGTGGGCCGCGGTCTTGAGGCCCTCTTGGACCTTCGGGGAGGCGGCATCCAGGCCCTGCTGGATCTTAGGGACGGCCCATTCCACGGCCGCGTCTACGCGCGGCTGTGCCCAGTCGCGCGCACTCTCGACGCTGCTCGTGACGGTCTTCTCCAGTGATTTCTTCACGGCTACCTCCAGACATTCTGCTAGGTCCATCGCCAGCCTACGAGAGCCGGGGGCCGTAGGCTATGCATGCATCGCATTCCGTGCCCTCTAGTTCCCCGATTTCACCCAGCGCAGAACAGCAAACCTCGCTCCGCTGGCGCAAAGGGCTGCATGGAAGAATGAGCGCATGAGTGCTAATGCAACCGCCAAGGCCACCATCCACACGAACCACGGGGACATCGTGGTTAATCTCTTCGGCAACCACGCGCCGAAGACCGTGAAGAATTTCGTGGGACTCGCGACGGGCGAGCAGTCGTGGACGCATCCCGAGACCGGTGAGGACAAGACGGGGACGCCCCTCTACAACGGCACGATCTTCCACCGCATCATCAAGGACTTCATGATCCAGGGCGGTGACCCGCTCGGCAAGGGCATCGGCGGCCCGGGCTACCGCTTCGACGACGAGATCCACCCGGAGCTCAACTTCAAGGAGCCGTACAAGCTCGCCATGGCCAACGCCGGCATTCAGGGCGGCAAGGGCACCAACGGCTCGCAGTTCTTCATCACGACAGTCGACACGAGCTGGCTCTACGGCAAGCACACGATCTTCGGGGAGGTCGCCGACGAGGCATCCAAGAAGGTCGTCGACGAGATCGAGGGCGTTCGTACGGGCTTGCAGGACCGTCCTGTCGAGGACGTCGTCATCACCTCGATCGATATCGAGAAGCTCTGATTTATACCTCTAGCGGAATCGCTTTGTATTCCCCATGAGTTATGGAATGCCCCCGGCAGAGCCGGCCGCTCCCCCCGTCTGCCCACGCCATCCGGACCGCGTCTCCTATGTGAGGTGTCAGCGGTGCGGCAGGCCTGCGTGCCCGGAGTGTCAGCGGCCGGCCCCGGTGGGCGTTCAATGCATCGACTGCGTGCGGGAGCTGTCAGCTCCCGCGGCAAGGACCCGTTACGGCGCGGCAGTGCGCAGCGGACAGCCCATCGTCACCTGGACGATCATCGCCGCGTGCGCGGTGGTCTACGCGCTGCAGTGGCTGCTGCCGAACGATCTGGTCTATCAGGACTTCGCCTACGCGACGGCGCTCACTGGGCTCGAGCCGTGGCGCATGCTCACGAGCGCGTTCCTGCATTCGGAGGGATTTGTCCTCCATATCGTCCTGAACATGTACACGCTCTGGATCTTCGGCAGGATTCTTGAGCCAGTTCTTGGCCGGGTTCGCTACCTTGCCGTCTACCTCATCTCCGCCTTGGGCGGCTCGGTCGGCTTCTTCCTCCTGACGCCGGTTTCGATGAACGGCGTGATCGGCGCGTCTGGCGCGATCTTCGGGCTCTTCGGCGCACTCTTCGTGGTCCTCCGCCAGCGCGGGGGCGACGTGCGTCAGCTCCTCGTCCTCATCGCCATCAACGCCGCCCTGGGATTCGTAGTCCAAGGGATCGCATGGCAGGCGCATCTGGGCGGGCTGATAGCGGGAGGGCTGACGACGGCGGCCATCGCCTATGCCCCGAGGGGTCGCTACCAGCTTCTCCTCCAGATTGGCGGGATGGCTCTCGTGACGGCACTGCTCGTCATCCTGACCGTGGTGCGGCTCGGCACGATCGGAACTCCGGGCGCGGTCCTTCCCGGCATCTGAGCCGCCCGTTGTCCACAGACGTTTTCCACAGTGTGCACAACTTACAGGTCTGTAGTTAGAAGCCCTTCTCCCGCGTGATTGCGGCGATGGTGCCGAAAGCGAGAGTGGAGATTCAGAAGCGTCATCCCCAGCTGTGGACAAGAGCGCAGGTTATCTGTGGATAGCTCGACTCAAGCCCCTGCTAGCCTTGGGCGAGAACCTCATCGAGACGTTCATACCCCTCGTTCATGCCGTCAGTCATCCCCGCTGAGAGCATGGCGTCCCTGTCCTCGACGGATTGGAACGTGGAATGCACCGTCAGCCGGCAGCGCCCGCCTTCCAGGTCCTCGATCTGCGCTGCGTCGAGTGACACGTGGCCCGGCGCGCCTTCGAACTCGAACGTCTGCACCAGCCGGTTGGGCGCGGAGAGCTCGTGGAACGAGCCATGGAAGGCGTAGACGTTGCCCTCGCCGTCCGACTGGCTGAAGCGGTAGGCCCCGCCGGTCCTGGCATCGAAGTGGTCGATCTGGGTCACGTACTTCCGTGGCCCCATCCACTGCGCGACGAGCTCAGGATCTGTGTGGGCGCGGAAGACGCGCTCAGCTGGAGCATCGAATTCCCGAGTGACGTCCACGAAGGGAAGTCCGGGTTCTGCGGAGACGACGGTGGTCTTGGTGGCGGTCATGGCTGATTCTCCTGTGATGCGAGTAGGGCGTCGAGGCGCTCGTAGCGCTCTTCGACGGTCTGGCGGTAGCCCTCGATCCACGCGGTAAGGCGGCCCAAGGCCTCGGGATCGAGATGGCAGGGACGGCGCTGCGCCTCGCGGCGCCGCGTGATGAGGCCGGCGTCTTCGAGCACCTTGAGATGCTTTGAGACTGCCTGCAAGGTGACGGAGAAGGGTTCGGCGAGTTCATTGACCGTAGCGTCGCCTTGCGCGAGGCGGGCGACGATGCGACGCCGCAACGGGTCGGAGAGGGCTGCGAAAGCGCGGTTGAGCCTGTCCTCCTCGCTGATCGCGGGATCGGCGAGCTCCACCTTGTCCACGGTTCCTCTTCTCCTCATCGGCCTGATCAAGGGCACGATGATCAACTGCTCGCTTTATCAACCTAGAGGTTGAATACATCAAGATTAGGTCCCGAGGATCAAGAGCGTCAAGGGGTAATCCACAGGGGTTTTCCACAGTGTGCGTAACTTACAGATGTGTAGTTCAGGCTCTGCAGGCGAGTATCTAGCGCCTTCTCCACACATGTGGATAACTATGGGGATAGTCCCTGTTGGAAAGTGCACAACTTTCACGCGAAGCCGCTAGGCTCGGGCGGAGGAGGGCAGTCATGAGCAATCTCGAACTCGAGCCCCAGGAAACCCTGTGCGGAGCCGAGCTGGACGATGTCGCCGCCGACGTCGAGCTCCTCGTGCCGCGCGATGTCCCTCTGGGCGGACCCCGGGCGATGCCCGTCCGGCGCACGCTGCCTTCCAAAGAGCGCAGTCTGATCGGAGCCTGGTGCTTCCTCGACCACTACGGGCCCGACGACGTCTCCCGGACCGGAGGCATGCGGGTGCCCCCGCACCCGCACACTGGGCTGCAGACCGTGAGCTGGCTCTTCACCGGCGAGGTTGAGCACCGGGACAGCGCGGGTCATCACGCGTTCGTCCGCCCGGGCGAGCTCAACCTCATGACGGCGGGACGCGGCATCAACCATTCCGAGTACTCGACTCCCCGCACGACGATCCTCCACGGCGCGCAGCTGTGGACCGCACTTCCCGATGCGAGCCGACACGTGGAGCCGGGGTTCGAGCGCTACGTCCCTGAACCCGTCACGCTCACGGCGACCGACGGCGGCGCCGCCGTCGGCGAGGCCCGTGTATTCCTCGGCCAGCTTGCCGGCAGTCAGTCCCCCGTCGTCACCCACACGCCCCTCCTCGGTGCCGAGCTCCTGCTCAAGCCGGGCGCCGCCGTCGTGCTCGCCGTCGATCCGGCCTTCGAGCACGGCGTCCTCGCCGAGAACGGGCCTGCACGCGTGGAGGGTCGCGAGGCCGCGCACAGCACGCTCGCGTACGTCGGCACGGGACGAGACGAGCTGCACCTCGAGAACCCCGCCCCCGATCCCCTGCGGATTCTTCTGCTCGGCGGGACGCCGTTCGAGGAGGAGATCACCATGTGGTGGAACTTTGTGGGCCGGAGTCACGAGGAGATCGTGGGGTACCGCGCGGCGTGGCAGCGCCAGATCGGCGCCGAGACCGGCATGGAGGCCGTGCGCGACGCTGGGGCCGTGGACGACGGCGGCCGCTTCGGGCCGGTCGTCGACCTCACCGACGGGGATCATCCCCTGCCCGCACCCGTGCTCCCCCAAGTTCGACTCCGGCCGCGCGGAGGAGCGCGAGAGAGGAAGCCGCAGTGACGGATCGGATCGAGATCGTCCACGTGCCAGAACGCCACCGCTACGAGCTGCGCGACGGTGACAAGCGCATTGGGATGACGCTCTATCGCGTCCAGGACGACGGTCATGTGTTCGCGTTCGACCACACCGAGGTGGACGAGGGCTATTCCGGTCTTGGCCTGGCTGGCCGTCTCGTGACCTTCGCGCTCGACGATGTGCGCGCCAAAGGCCTGAGGATCAGGCCCTACTGCCCCTACGTCCGGGCGTTCGTCCGACGCCACCCGGATTATCAGGATCTCGTTGCCGAAGGATTTGTGGCTCCACAGGTCTGAATTTCCTGTGGACATCTGCCGTCGTTATCCACAGCCTTGTCCCCAGAGTGGATAACTTACAGCGGTGTCATTCGGGAAGATCTGCTGTGGTTCCGGGGTTGGCCCACTACATGCGGGACTGAGAGGGGATTTGCACGCGCTTTCCCCACATTGTGTGGATAACTCCTCCCAAAGAGTCCACATGGTGTGGAGAGTCGCTACGCTGCCAGCGTGGAAGCAGTCAGGAGCGGGACGCCGTCGACCGCTGACCGCCCCCTTGCCCTCATTACCGGGGTGGGACGCCGCGAAGGCCTCGGAGCGGGCATCGCGCGCGAACTTGCCCGCCAGGGTTGGGATCTCGCGCTTTCGCACTGGACGCCCTACGACGTCCGGGTGCACGGCGTCGAGGCTCAGGAAGCCGGAGCGCCTGTGGAGGAGCTTCGGAAGCTCGGCGCCGAGGCGCGAATCATCGAGGTTGACCTGCAGGATCCCGAAGCACCCGCGCGGCTCCTGGCCGAGGCGGGCGGGAGGGCGCCAGTCCGTGCGCTGGTCCTCAGCCACGCGGAATCCGTCGACTCGTCGATCTTGGACACGGGCGTCGAGTCCTTCGACCGGCACGTCCAGGTCAATGCGAGGGCAAGCTGGCTCCTGGTCAAGGCCTTCGCCGAGCAGTTCCCGCCGAGTCTTCAGGGCTTGGGGCGGATCGTCGCCCTCACGAGCGACCACACCGTGCACAACCTTCCGTACGGCGCGAGCAAGGGCGCGCTCGACCGCATCGTCCTCGCCGCCGCGCGCGAGCTCGGGCATCTCGGCATCTCGGCGAACGTCGTCAATCCCGGGCCGATCGACACGGGGTGGATGGACGACGCGACGCGCGCGGCCCTCACTGCTCGGCAGCCTGGCGGCCGACTGGGGACGCCGGAAGACGTCGCGGCGGTGGTTGCCTTCCTGCTGAGTGCGCCGGGTGGCTGGATCAACGGGCAGCTGATCAAGGCCGACGGCGGCTTCTCCGCCTAGCGGCCGTCCTTCACCCTGCGGACGTGACGGCGCAACGGGGGAGGGGCAGGGAGGTCAGTGCATCGCCGCGGCGGGCTCCGCTCCTTCGGACACCTGCGCCGGCCGGTTCCTGAGGAAGCCGGCCAGCACGATCGAGGCGACCGCCACGCAGGCCGCGACGAGGAACGCTGCGCGGAAGCCTGCCATCTGGGCGTCTACGGCTGTGGTTGCTGAACCGGAGACGGCAGCCGCGTGCGCCTGCGCGGCCATGATGCCGACGAGCAGGGCCGTGCCCGCCGCGCCCGCGACCTGCTGGAGCGTGCTCAGGATTGCCGAGCCGTGGCTGTACAGGTGCGGCGGGAGGGGGTTGAGGCCGCTCGTGAAGGCCGGCGTGAACAGGAGCGCGAGGCCGAGCGAGAGCGCCACATGGAGCGCCAGGACGAGCCAGATCGGCGTCTCTGCCGTGAGGAACGCAAGGACGAACAGGACTGCTGTCATGAGCGCGGTTCCTGTGAGCGTGAGCGGCACGGGGCCGACGCGGTCGAACCACTTGCCCACCGTCGGGGCCAGCAGCCCCATCACGAGCCCACCGGGCAGGAGCAGGAGACCCGTGGACAGCGTGTCGAGCCCTCGGACCTGCTGGAGGTAGATCGGCAGGAGGATCACCACGCCGAACAGTGCGATCATGCCCACCACCAGCAGCGCGGTCGCGATGGTGTACATGGGGTGTTTGAAGGCCCGAAGGTCGAGCAGCGGGGAGCCCGAGCGCTGGAGCGCGAGCTGCCGCCACGTGAACAGGGCCAGGCACGCGAGGCCGACGGCGAGCGGGGCCACCGGGCCGATCCCGCCGCTGCCTTCCCCGCCCAGTTGGCTGAGGCCGTACACGAGTCCGCCGAACGCGGGGACGGTGAGGATGACCGAGAGCAGGTCGAGACTCGGACGCTCCGCCTCGGCGGAACCGCCAAGCTTGCGCGCACCGAAGAACAGGGTCGCGAGAGCGATCGGCAGGACCGTGAGGAACATGAAGCGCCACGAGAGGAACTGCAGGATGAGGCCCGAGAGTGTCGGCCCGATGGCCGGTGCCACGGAGATGACGATGCTCACAGCACCCATGACCTGACCGCGCCGCGCGACAGGGATGAGCGTCAGCACGCTCGTCATGAGCAGCGGCAGCATGATCGCCGTGCCGCACGCCTGGACGACGCGGGCCAGAAGCAGAATCCCGAAGCCCGGTGCGAGGGCTGCCAGAAGCGTCCCGGTGCTGAAGAGCCCCATGGCCAGGATGTAGACCGTCTTGCGGGTGAGCCGCTGGAGCAGGAAGCCGGTGGTCGGAATGACCACGGACATGGTCAGCATGAACGCCGTAGCGAGCCACTGGACCGTCGACGCGTCGATTCGGAGCTCGGCCATGAGGCGGGGCAGGGCCACGTTCATGATCGTCTCGTTCAGGATCACGACGAAGGTCGCCGTCACAAGCGCAGTGATGACAAGGCGGTTCTCACGGGAAATCGGGTGTTCGGACGCGGGCGTCACGGGGTCTCCTGATGGGAGTTCTATGCAGGTGATGGTGCTGGTGCTTGCGCGAAGGTCGGACCTGTCTCAGCAGGTACCGTGTGCAACATCTCAGTCTGCCGCACGATTCCAGCGCCACGCCAGTTTCTCTGCCTTTCTCGGACCTGACGTGAATGCGGGGCGAACCGAACGGGAACTCGGGCTTGCTAAGCTCTTAAGGCTCGGTCGCCCCCAGCGGCCGGTCCATCCCCCAACTTCCGTCCGAATCGGGCTCCCCGTGGGCTGCCCGCCGGATGGCCGCGCCGACCTCGAGGAGAATCTGCAGCAGTGACAGTCATGGCCTCGCGCTCTGCCTACGACGACTACGACGAGGACTACAGGTCCGATCTCGACGCCAAGTACGAAGAGGGCTTCGGCCAGGGCCCTGATCTCGGCTACGACGACGAGGACGACGACATCTTCGCCGGCCTTTTCGACGACGTCGACGCCGATGCAGAGGACGACGACGTCTCCCCCTCCGCGGGCAAGGCGCCGCAAAGCGTGGCGGCCGGGCGCAAGCCTGCCTCCGCGAAGCCGGCGATCAGCAAGAAGAAGGAGCCAACCGCGACGTCTGTCGTGACCACGAGGGTCTCCGCTTCCGGCGTCAAGATGACGCTCGCTTCTCCGACCAGGCTCATCGTCACGAAGGCGGAGCCCGAGGAACTGCGCGCGGCCCAGATGGCCCCCGTTGCCCATGAGCGCACAGAGGCTCCCGGGAAGGCCGTGCCCGCCCAGACCGTCCACGCCGAGGCGGCGCCCGCGGCTCAGGTCGACCCCGCCCTTGCGGCCCTCGCCGAGTCTGCTTCTCGGGCCCGAGTTGCTGCCGAGGCGGCAGCGAATGCGGCGAAGCGCGCTGTGGCTGATGCCGTGGCGAAGGCAGCGGCCGCGAAGGCTGCAGCCGCCGAGGCATCTGCCGCCGAAGAGGCAGCGCAGGCAGCGCTCGCCCGCTCGACAGAGGCGGAGGAAGCTGCGCGAGCCGCGGCGGATTGCCTGGCGGAAGCACAGCGAGAGGCTGAGGAAAAGGCTGTTCCCGCTGAGGCTTCTGTCGCAGAGGCCCCCCACGAAGAGGCGACGCTCGAGAGCGAACCCGCGGCCGCCGTCGTCGTCCCTGAACCCACTATGGTGACGGACCCCCTGTTCGCGCCGGCCATCGCGCCGGTGAACGAGCACGTGAACTTCCTCCGGAAGCTGCGCCCCGGGCTCGAGGTGCCGTACGTGGATCCGATGCACTCGGTCGAGGAATGCCGGATCGTGAGCCTGTTCTCCAACACGGGCGAGGCGAATCCCAAGGGCTTCGTGTGGGCCGGCGACGATGCGGCGGCGACGCGACTTCTTGGCCTCCAGTTCCAGCTCGGTCTGCGTCCCGAGTGGATCCTGCCCTGGAACACCTACCCGTGGTTCACGCCCGGCGAGGCGAACGGCAAGCTCCTGCCCGAGCAGGTCCAGGCCGGCCTCAAGCCGCTGATCGCGCTGCTCAAGGTGCTGCCCCGCGCGTCGGCGATCGTTGCCCATGGCCCGGAAGCGAACCGCCTCGCGCAGATGCTGCTCAAGACCGACAACCCGCTCATCTGGCGTCGGGGGCTCAAGGTCTACAAGGCGCGCTCCCTGCACGGCCGGGCGTTCGCCGGGTCGAAGGAGCGCCAGACCGAGTGGCTCATCGAGATGGGCAAGGCGTACGCGGACGCGATGGCGCGCGCGGGGCTCCAGCTGCGCCGGTAGCAACACCGCGCCCCCGTGTCGGCTGAGGCGAGACGGGGGCGGGGGCTTGAGTTGCGGTCTACATCAGTGCGTGGACCGTGGCTTGCGAAGGTGAGATACAGGATCCGCGTCCATGGCGGTCTCGCGTTTGGCCTTCTTGGCTGCGCGCTGCTCCTTGATGGACTTGGACGGCTTCTTGTGCTCGCTCTGGTGTGGCTGCTTGTCCGGCATGTCAGCTCCTCAAGGTTCGTCCCCCATGCCCTGACGATACGCCGCTAGACTGCTGGGCACCATGGCTTCTTCCGCTTCGTCCCACGCGCCCGTTTCGTCGTCCTCGGCCGTGCGGATCGACTCCTGGCTCTGGGCTGTCCGGGCCTACAAGACCCGCTCTGCGGCCACCGCGGCGTGCCGCGCCGGGCACGTGCGGCTCAACGGGAACCCGGTGAAGGCCTCCCAGACGGTGGTGCCGGGAGACACCATCCGCATTCGGCAGCCCGGGTTCGAGCGGATCCTCGAGGTGCATGTGCTGATCGTCAAGCGCGTCGGGGCCGAGGCCGCCTCACGGTGCTACACCGACCACACCCCTGAGCGCCCGCCCGCGCCGTTCCTTGGACTTCCCCAGCGTGACCGCGGGGCTGGGCGTCCCACCAAGAAAGACCGGCGCGAGATGGAGAAGCTGCGCGGCCACCGGGAGGTCTGAAGGGCCCTGCGTTCCCGTCCCTGGAGGCGGCGGAAGCGCAGGGACGTTAGACCTCCAGGTGCGGCGGCACTTTCGTGACGTTCTCGATGTCGGCCGCGGTGGCCTCGATGAGCTGATGCGACAGGTCGGCGAGTGCGCGGGCCACGGCCAATTCGTCGCCAATCACAGGGACATCCGTGTCGGTCGGCTTGAGCCGCGCCAGACCGACGCCGACCAGATCCGAACGGCCTTCGGCGAACAGCTGCGCCTTGGCCCGCGTCCGGCCTTCGTGCTCGTCGATGGCGATGTTCACCGACCATCCCTTTTCTGCCATGTTGGTCGCCTCCTCGGGTGAGAGCTCGTAGCTTCGATTTTGGACGCCACGGGCTCCGGGAGCCAGACTCCGCTAAGCCCGCTGGAACCGCAGGATGCGCTCGACGGCTGTCGTCACTGCAGTCGACCCCGCAGCGAAGCTGAGACGCACCGAGCGGCCCCCGGACCTGGCGTCGAAATCAGTCCCCGGGACCAAGGCGACGCCCTCCGCCTCCAGCAGCGCCCGGCAATACTCGCGGGAGTCACCGAAGCGCTCGAGCTGCGAACCGAGTTCGGCGTAGAGGTAGAAGGCCCCGTCCGCCGGGGCAGCGGGACCCCATCCGAGGGGACCGAGTCCCTCGAGCAGCGCCCGGCGCGTCTCCGCATATTGCGCGACCCACGCCTCCGCTTCGGCATACGAGGCCGGGGAGAAGGCCTCGACCGCGGCGAGCTGCGACGGCGCTGGCGGGCACAGTGCGACATTCCCTGCGAGGGCGTCGACCGCGCTCACGAGCTCCTCGGGGAGGAGCATCCAGCCGAGCCGCCAGCCGGTCATGCCCCAGTACTTCGAGAAGCTCGAGATGACGATGGCCTCCTTCGCCGCCTCGCCCCCGAGCTCCCAGGCGCAGACGCCTCGTGGGCTGTGCTCGTCCAGCACCGCATCCGGGTAGGTGATGCCGTGGTAGATCTCGTCGCTCACGAGCCGCACCCCGTTGCCGTGGCACCACTCGGCGATCGCCTGGAGCTCGATGCGGCTCACCATGGTGCCGGTGGGGTTCGCCGGGGACGCCAGCACGAGCCCCGCCAACGGACCGTGCTCGCGGGCGGCAGCGTCGAGCAGCTCGGGGGTTGGCTGATAGCGGGTCTCGGGCCCGCAGTCCACCTCGACGACCTCGCAGCCGAGCGCGGCGAGGATGTTCCGGTACGCGGGGTAGCCGGGACGGGCCAGTGCCACGCGGTCACCCACGTCGAAGGCTGCGAGGAAGCCGAGGACGAAGGCGCCCGAGGAGCCAGTCGTCACGGCGACGCGCGCGGGATCGACGTCGAGCCCGTACCACCGGCCGTAGTGCTCGGCGATCGCCGCGCGCAGCTCGGCCGTCCCGAGCGCCGGCGTGTAGGTGAGCGCGCGCCCCGACGCGTGGATCCTCGCCGCTGCCGCCGAGACACCGGAGGGCGACCCGCCCGATGGCTCCCCCGCACAGAGCGAGACCACGTCCCGGCCCTCAGCTCGCAGCTGGTCCACCCGGGCGAGGATGTCCATGACCGCGAACGGCGGGACCTGAGAGCGGGAGGAGGCAGCGAGTTGGCGAAGCGAGCTCATGCGCTCCAGCTTGTCACACGCCCTTGCCGGGGCATCGGGAGCGTCGGGTAGCGTGAGGGGCATGCAGCAGGTTGCGCTTGTGACGGGCGCTTCGAGCGGAATCGGCGCGGCCACAGTGCGGGCGCTCCTGGGCGCGGGCTTCACGGTCTATGCCGCCGCCCGACGTGTCGAGAGGATGCAGGACCTCAAGGACGAGGGCGCGCGCGTCGTCACCATGGACGTGACGTCTGATGAGTCCATGACGGATGGCATCCGCCGGATCCTTGCGGACGCCGGCCAGATCGACGTCCTCGTGAACAACGCGGGCTACGGCTCCTATGGCGCGCTCGAGACGGTGCCGCTCGACGAGGCGCGGCGCCAGTTCGAAGTCAACGTGTTCGGCCTCGCGCGTCTGACCCAGCTCGTGCTTCCCCGAATGCGGGAGCGTCGCGCGGGCACGATCGTCAACATCTCCTCGATCGGCGGCAAGTTCTACGAGCCGCTCGGCTCCTGGTACCACGCTGCCAAGTTCGCCGTCGAGGGACTCTCGGACTCGCTGCGGATCGAGCTGAAGCCCTTCGGTGTGCGGGTGGTGCTGATTGAGCCCGGGCCGGTCCTTTCCGAATGGAGCATGATTGCGCGGGAGTCGCTCCTGGAGAACTCTCGAGGCACCGCGTACGAGGACAACGCCAGGAAGGTCGCGAAAGTGATGGCGAACTTCGATCGACCCGGTAGGGCCGGGACGCCGGAGGTCGTCGCCCGGACCATCCTGAAGGCCGTGCAGGCCAGGAATCCAGCGGCCCGCTATCCCGCCGGCGGCGGAGCCTGGCCCATCCTGACGGCACGGAAATTCCTGCCGGATCGCGCCTTCGACGCGATCGTCCGCACGATGTACAGCCACTGAGAAAGACGGCGCACCGCGAGGAGGACGACATGGAAGAGCTCGACGGCCAGTACAGCGAGGAAGAGGGCCGTGCCTCGGTGACGTTCGTCCGCTCCTACCCGGTCTCGGCTTCCGAGGTGTGGGAGGCCGTGAGCACGCCCGAAGGGTTCGACGGCTGGTTCCCCTCCGCCGTCGCCATTGATCATGCGGCGGGCACTGTCACGCTCACTGGCGACCCCAACCAGCCGCCGTCGGTCGAGCGGATCACGGCGTGGCAGCCGCCGAACCACTGGGCCTTCGACTGGGGCCAGGACACGCTTGAATTCCGGGTCGAGGGATCGGAGACCGACGCCGAGCTCACGCTGCGCAACTGGCTCGGCGACGTGAACGCCGCGGCTCGCAACGCGGCAGGCTGGCACGTGTGCCTGGCCGAGCTCGCCCTGAAGCTCGGCGGGGGCGAGCCGGGCGGCCCACACAGCTCCGGGGCTCTCGCGTGGCAGCCGCTCTACGACGGGTACATCCGGGAGGGCCTGCCGTTCGGCGCACCGATTCCCGGCCGGGGCTGATCAGGCTAGTCCTTCTTGCCGTCCTTGCCGGGCTCGTCTTTCTGGTCCTTCTTCTTGGGCTGGGGAACCTGGGTCGCGGATTGCGTCGGCGAGGCGGTACTCGGGGTCGCGCTGGGCGTGGCCGGCGGGCCGGCGAGCGTCTGCAGATCCGTGCGCACGAGGGCGACGGCGGTCAGCACGTCCTGCTTGCGGGATGCACTGAGCTTCCCCTGGGCCGCGGCCTCGTTCGCCTGGGTCTCGATCTTCTCGAGCTTGTCGAGGGCATCGGCGTAGCGTCCGGCCGCGGCGTCCTCCCGCACCTGCTCTGCGGCCGTCTGGAGGGCGGAGGCCACCTCCGAGTCGAGGTCCGACGGCGGCTGGGCGCACCCCGCGAGGGCGGCGGCGGAGAGGCACACCGAGGCGAGGGCGGTGACGAGGCGGCGGCGGACGATCACGGTCTGACACTCCGTTCGAGCTGGGCAATATGGGTTCCGAGCGGCCCCGGGATGGACGGCGAGGCGGGGATGCTCGGGGAGGGCTGCTGCGAGGAGCCGCCTGAGGACGGGCGCAGGACGGCGAGCAGCACGACGACAAGCACGATCAGGGCGAGAACGACGACGGCGGCAACCGTCCTCGGCGCGAAACTTCGGCGACGCGGTGGGGGAGCCTTGGGGGGCCGGGGCGGGGGAGCGGGTAGGAGGCGAGTGCTGCCGTCGTCCGCAGGGTCTGGCACGGTAGGGGCCAACATAGTGGGCGCTTGCGCGGAAGGAGTCAGGACCTCGGTCGCGGCCTCGGTCAGGATCGTGGCCACCTCTGCCGCCGTGGGGCGCTGCGCCGGGCTAAGGGCTGTCATGCGGGGGATGAGGGAGACCCAGGGCTCGCCGAGCTCCTGCGGGACGCGGGGGTCGCGGAACAGGCGGGCAGCTGCGGCCGCAACGGCCTGGCCCGGGAACTCGATGCGGCCGGTGAGGCACTCCAGCAGCACAAGCCCGAGCGAGTAAACGTCCGACGGCGCGCCAACTGGCTCGCCGCGGGCCTGCTCAGGGCTCAGGTAGTTCGCGGTGCCGATCGTGGTGTTGGTCTGGGTGAGGCGTGCGGCATCGACGAACCGGGCGATCCCGAAGTCGGTGAGCTTCACTGGCAGGCGCCGCCCGGTCCTCGGCGAGGGGTCTGGGACGAGCACGTTGGCCGGCTTGATGTCACGGTGGACGATGCCGAGGGAGTGAATGTAGGCCAGCGCGCCGGCGAGGTCTGCGCCCAGGCGCCGGACGTCTTCGTCCGCCAGGGGTCCCGAGCGAAGCGTCTGGCGCAGGTCGATGCCCTCGACGAATTCCATCACGAGGTAGGTGACGGACGAGGTCCCGTCGGCGCTCGCTTCGGTGCCGACGTCGTACAGCTGGACCAGGCTCGGGTGATTGAGGTGCGCGAGGACTTCCATCTCGCCATGGCGCCGGAGCTGATGCTGGGGATCGGGGGCCTGCTCGCGGAACGTCTTGACGGCGACGATCCGGCCGAGGACCTCGTCGCGCGCACGGTGGACCGTCGCCATCGCTCCGCGGCCCGCAACCTCGAGCAGCCGATAGCGCCCGCCCACGAGGGAGGCGGTGAGCCCGGTATCGCTCTCGGCCACGCTTCGCCCTTCCGCCCCGGACTTTTTTACCTCCTCCACCCTAGCTCCGTTGCCGGCACTGAGGGCGCAGGCAAGCGCCATTTGAGTGCGGATTAGGTGCGCCGGTTTGGCCTTCGAGCATGGACGCGGCTACCTCTGGTGCGGCGCCCAGCCGTGTGCTGGTGGTCCGGGCTTCCGGCGGCGTCGGATCTTACGCCGTCCAGCTCGCCGTGGCCGCCGGTGCACACGTGACGAAGGCCTTCCCGCTCGCCCGCGCTGGCGAGGCGATCGAGACCTCGCGAGCGGTCAGGTGAGCGGGAAGGCCGTTATTGCGGTCTAGCGGGGCGGTCAGCCGTTGATGATCTGGGGTTGGCCGAGGTGTTTCAGTCCTTCGGCGCCGAATTCGAGGCCGTAGCCGGACTGCTTGGCGCCGCCGAAGGGGATGCGGGGGTCGACGGCGCCGTGGGCGTTGATCCACACGGTGCCGGCCTCGATGCGGGCGGCGACTTCGCGGGCCTTCTCGGGATCGGCGGACCATACCGAGGCGCCGAGGCCGACCTCGAGGGCGTTGGCCATTTGAACGGCCTCGTCCACCGTGGAGTACTTGATGATCGGCAGGGCGGGGCCGAACTGCTCCTGGGCGACGAGGGGGTTCTCGTTGTCGATGTCGGCGACGAGGGTGGTGGGGTAGAAGAACCCGGGCTGGGTCTCGTCGGGGTTGCCGCCTAGGAGGACGCGCGCGCCGGAGGCCTTGGCGGCCTCGACCAAACCGGCGACGATCTCGTACTGCGCCTTGTTCTGCAGCGGGCCGAGCACGTTCTGCTCCTCCAGGCCCACTCCCATGGGCACCTGGGCGGCGTAGTCAGTCAGGGCCCGGCAGACGTCCTCGTAGATGTCGGCGTGGACGTAGAGGCGCTTGAGGGCGGCGCAGGTCTGGCCGGTGTTGATGAAGGCGCCCCAGAACAGGCCCTCGGCGATCGCGGCCGGGTCGGCGTCGGGCAGGACGATGCCGGCGTCGTTGCCGCCGAGCTCGAGGGTCAGGCGCTTCACCGTGTCGGCGGAGGAGCGGATGATGGCCTTGCCGGTCGCTGTGGAGCCGGTGAACATGACCTTGCCGATCGCGGGGTGGGTGGTGATCGCGGCGCCGACCTCGCGATCGCCCGAGACCACGGAGACCAAGCCCTCCGGCAGCGCACCGTTGATGACCCGCACCAGGGCCAGGACCGAGAGCGGGGTGTACTCGCTGGGCTTGACCACGACGGCGTTGCCCATGCGCAGGGCCGGGGCGATCTGCCAGACGGTGATCATCATGGGCCAGTTCCACGGGCCGATCGCCCCGACGAGGCCGATGGGGCGGTAGTGCAGGACCGCCCGGGTCTGGCCGTCGTCGACCAGCGTCTCAGGCTCCAGGGGCGTGGCGGCGGCCGCCCGCAGCCACGCGGCGCACGCTCCGACCTCGAAGCGCGCGTTCGGGCCGTTGAGCGGCTTGCCCTGCTCGCGGGAGAGGATCCGGGCGAGCTCCTCGGCGTTGGCCTCCACCGCCTCGGCGGCGGCGTTCAAGGCGGCCGACCGGGCCTCGTGCCCGGCAGCGGCCCAGGCGGGCTGTGCGGCCTTCGCCGCGGCGACCGCGGCCTCGAGCTCGGCGAGCCCATGCACCGGGGCGAATCCGACCAGCTCTCCCGTGGCCGGGTCCAGGATCTCGCGGCGTGGCTCGCCGGGGGCCGGGGCGATTGCGTTGAGCAGGGAATCTGTCTGCTGCAGGGTGGTGTCCATGAGTCCTCCGCGCTGAGTCTGGCGTTGCGTTGCCTCAAGTCTGGGCGCGGGCGGAGGCCGTCGACTTGTCCGCCCGTGAAGCCCTCTTGTCAGAGGACGCATGATTCAGGGAGTGTGGTCGAGTCGGCCCGGGGTATCGACCCTGTGGCACACCTCATCGACCCGAAGGCGGACTTGTGACCCCTGAGCCAACCCTCGTCGTCCTGGCCTGTCCCGGCGCTGGCGCCGTTGACGTCGTCGTCCTCGATCCTGAAACCGGCCAGCTGGCTCCCGCCTCGCGGACCGAGGGACTCGAAGGGGTCTCGGCCCTCGCGATCGACGCTCACGGCACCGCGTACGCCGGGTGCAACTCGCCCCAGGGTCCCCGCCTCGTGGAGCTTTCGCTCAGCCGCGATGGGGCCGTTGCGCAGGGAACGTCCGTAGACTTGCCCGCCACCACCTGCTTCCTCTCCCTTGAGCCTGGCCACCCCCACGTCTTCAGTGCCTCCTACGGTGACAATCGACTGGACCGCGTGACCGTGCCCGGCGGTCCCCACGGCGAACGGATCCTCACCTTCGACTCGGGCCGCAACTCGCATTGCGCCGCCCTGAGCCCGGACGGGCGGTTCCTCTACGCGACGTCACTCGGCGACGACCGTGTGAGCTGGTTCTCGGCTGATTCGTTCGCCGGCTCGCACGCGTCGGACGACGGCGCCATCACCCCCGCGGGCCAGGTCGCCGCCGAGTCGGGGTCGGGTCCGCGCTACCTCCGGCTCAACGCCACGGGAGACCAGGCCTACGTGGTGCATGAGCTGTCGGGTGAGGTGGCAGTCTACGCGCGGGACGCCCAGACGGGCGGACTCGAGCTGCGGCAGCGGATCTCCGCCGTCGAAGGCCTTGGCCTCAAACCGGGAGTGGTTCGAGGCGCTGATACACCGGATCCCGGGAACGAGGTCGTCTGGGCTGCGGACCTTCGCCTCACGCCCGACGAGCGCTTCCTCTTCACCACGGAACGCTCCACGAGCACTGTCGCGGCCTTCGCCCTCGATCCCGAGGGCAGCCTCGAGTTCCTCGGCTGGACCCCCACCGAGACGCAGCCATGCGGGAGCGTCATCGATCCGTCCGGCCAGTTCCTCCTGGTCTGCGGCGAGGGGTCCAGCCACGTGACCGCCTATCGGATCGGGGATGACGGATCGCTCACGGCCACCTCGCGGGTCGAGACGAGCCAGGGTCCTGTCGCAGTGGAGTGCTGGCGCCCCTAGCCCCCACACGGCCCGAAGGCTGACGAAACCCTGGGAACGTAGGGCCTTAAGACCCTACGGGCCCACCGCTTCCGTGCGGCAGAGTCTGATTCGATGCGGGGGCTGCGAGTCCTTCGCACATATATTCGCTCTTTACAGGCGAAATGGACATGTCTAAAGATAGAAGCCACGCGCGAAGGACAGGCCATGCCGGGTCTCGGCACGGGCGGTTGCGCGGACCGTCCTGTGCTGGAAGGAGAGGACCCTGAACCATGAGTGGTTTGGCGCTGGTCGTCGATGCGCGTCGCCTGGGAGCGTCCAGGGGAGCTGGGGCCAATGCGCTGTGGCGCATGAGCGCCGTCGCCAGTGACCGCGCCCTGTTCGCGCGCCCCAGCAGCAGAGAGCAGGCGCGCGTCATCGGGCTGCTGCCGCAGGCTTCGTTCCTGCCCGCGACCACCGCTGAAACCGGATGGTGGAAGATCGACGCGGTGCTCGACTTCATGGCCTGCCGCGGCCTGGACCGGGTCGTGTGGCTGGACGGCGAGCTGCCGACGTTCGACCCGCGCCTGGGGGTGACGTACCGCGAGGCCGCCGAGGACGCCCTCGCCGACGCCGGAATCACACCGTTCCTGTTCGCGCCCGATCCTGCGCGAAGCCTCAGCGCCTCCATCGCCGAGCTCGTGGAGGACTTCGCGGCCCGTCGCTTCTGGACTCCGACGCGCCCGCTCATGGCGCCGCTGCTGGAGACGGCGGTCTAGTCCTTTTCACTCAGCTGCCCGTCGCGAGGACGACGGCGAGCGTCAGCATGAGTGCCGCAACGCACCCATCGAGGACCCGCCACGAGGCCGGCCGGGCGAAGAACCCGCTGAGGCCGCGCGCGCCGAAGCCGATGACCGGAAACCAGAGCGCGCTCGCTGCTGCCGCGCCGATGCCAAACCACCAGCGCCCTGACTCCCCCTGCGCATTCGCGAGGGAGCCGAGCAGCACGAGGGTGTCCAGATAGACGTGTGGGTTGAGCCAGGTGAGCGCCACGGCGGTCACGAGCACGGACAGCATCGTCCCGTTCCCCCGCGTCCCGGCCGCTTCGAGCGTGCCCGGCCGCAGCGCCCGTCGTGCCGCGAACAGGGCGTAGGCGAGGAGGAACGCCGCGCCCACCCACCGGATCACCGCGACAGCCGCCGGCGCCTCCTGAACCAGCGCCCCGATTCCTCCCACGCCGGCAAAGATGAGCACCGCGTCGCTCGTCAGGCAGACCAGCACGACCGGCAGCACCCATTCCCTCTTGATGCCCTGTCGGAGGACGAACGCGTTCTGAGCGCCGATGGCGACGATGAGGCCGAGGCTTGCACCGAAGCCGGTCAGGAAGGGGGTCACCCTTCGACGGTAGGCCGGGTTCCAATAAAGATCAATTTAACATTTTTGCATCTCCATTAGAATATCTTTATGGAACTGGACCAACTCCGGGCGCTGGCCGCCGTCGTCGACCATGAGACCTTCGAAGCGGCGGCGGGCGAACTGCGGCTTACGCCGTCGGCCGTGAGCCAGCGCATCAAGGCGCTCGAGCGCTCGGTGGGCAGCGTTCTGGTGCGTCGGCTCAAGCCCGTGCGGCCCACGCCAGCGGGGGAGCGGCTCCTGCGGTCGGCTCGCCAATTGCTTCTCCTCGCCGACGAGGCGGTGCTCACCCTGCGCAGTTCTGGCGAGGGTTCCGCCGAAAAGAACGACGACGGCGGCCGCGGCGCGGGTGCCGAAAGGCTGCGCGTCCCGATTGTCGCCAACGCCGACTCGATCGCAACCTGGCTCCCGCCGGCGCTGCGCGAGATCGCCCTCGGCGGCCGGATCGCCCTCGAACTCCTGCGCGACGACGAACACGCGACCGCGGACCTTCTCCGTTCAGGAGATGCCGTGGCGGCCGTCACCGCCGATCCGCGCCCCGTCCAAGGCTGCACCGTCCGACCGCTCGGCACGATGGTGTATCGCGCGAAGGCCTCCAGAGACTATGTGAAGCGTTGGTTTCCCGCCGGGCCCACCCCGGCTGCGCTCGCCGTCGCCCCAGTCATGCAGTACGACCGCAAGGACAGCCACCAGCTCGCCCTGCTGGCCCGCGTCGCTCCCGATGCGACGCCCCCGCAGCACTTCATCCCCGACTCGGTGCAGTACGTCGAGGCAGTCCGGGACGGTCTCGGATGGGGAATGGTGCCGGACCAGCAGGACCCCGAGGGCACGCTCGTGGAGCTCGATCCCGACTGGGACGAGCCGCTCCGGCTCTACTGGCAGGTGTGGACGCTCGACTCGCCGGGCCTCGACGAGGTGACGGCCGCCGTCGTCCGCGCCGCGAAGGTGCTCGCTGAAGCCAACCGCGGCTAAAGGGTCTAGCCCTCCCCCTCGTGCGCCTCATCGTCTGCGCTCTCGCCGGTCACGTCGTGGGCGGCGAGGTCAAGGAGTTCGACGCCGCCGAGCGGCTCGGCGCGCCAGGCTTCGAGGGCCCAGCCGGTGCGAGGGTCGCCGTTCAGTACCGACATCCCGGTGTTCATGAGGGCCAGTTCGACGGCCGCCTCGGCGTCGATGTCGGAGCGCAGGGCGGTGTAGACGCGGATGGCCGCGCCGTGGCTGAACACGGCGACGGTGTCCTCGGAACCGTGCCGACCTGCGATCTCGCCGAGCGCGGCGTCGAAGCGCTCGGCGAACGCGTGCCCGTCGGGTGCCTCGGGCATCGTCTGGTCCAAGTCGCCGCGCATCCAGGCTTCGAGGCACCGGCCGTAGGCCTGGACGGCATCATCATCGCTGCGCATCTCAAGCGCGCCGGCAGCGATCTCCTCGAGCCCCGGCTGAACTCGAAGACTGAGTCCCAGCGCCTCGGCCAGGGGAGTTGCCGTGAGCTGTGTGCGGACGAGTGGTGAAGCGTAGATCGCGGCCGGCGACTCGTGAGCCAGCGCCGTCGGGACGGCCTCCGCCTGAGCGTGCCCGAGCGGGGTGAGGCCGGGGCCGGGGAAGCCGGTGTCGAGCGCACCGCGCACATTGGAGGGAGTCTGGCCGTGGCGGATCAGGAGCAAGCGCACGGTGGCAAGTCTAGGCGGGCAATACTGGTCAGCATGCGCGAACTTGTGGTCCTCGGCACGGCCTCCCAAGTCCCGACCCGCACGCGCAACCACAACGGGTACTTCCTCCGCTGGGATGGCGAGGGCATCCTGTTCGACCCCGGCGAAGGCACCCAGCGGCAGATGATCTACGCGGGCGTCGCGGCACCGGCCATCCACCGCATCTGCCTCACGCACGTCCACGGCGACCACTGCTACGGGCTCCCCGGGGTCCTTTCCCGCATGGTGCTCGACGGCGTCGACCACCCAGTGCACCTGCACTACCCGGCATCCGGGGAACCGATGGTCCGTGCCCTCGTGGCGATTTCCTCCCCCGGCGTCGACCTCCGGCTCGTTCCCCACGGAAGCGATGGTCCGGTGGCGCCCGGCCTCGAGGTCCGCGCCCTGAGCCACCGCATCGAGGCCTACGGCTACCGGCTCGCGGAGCCGGATGGGAGGTCGCTGGTGCCCGAGCGCCTGGCCGACGCCGGGATCGCGGGACCGGACGTCGGGCGCCTGCAGCGCGAGGGCGAGCTCCGGGGCGTCCGGCTCGACGACGTGAGCGTGCCTCGCCCGGGCCAGCGGTTCGCCTTCATCATGGACACCGCCCCCTGCGCGGGCGCCGAGGAGCTTGCGGCGGGCGCCGACCTGCTGGTCACCGAGTGCACGTTCGACGACTACGACGCCGCCCTCGCTGAGCAGTACCGTCACCTCACAGCAGGGCAGGCGGGCGCGATCGCCGCGGCCGGGGGCGCGAGCACACTCGTTTTGACGCACTTCTCGTCGCGCTACACGGACGTCGAGCCACTGAGGCAGCAGGCGCAGCGGGCGGCGGGGGACGCGGTCGTCATTGCGGCCCAGGACCTTGACCGGTTCAGCTTCCCGAAGCGGCGGGCGACGGCGCTCGACTGACGCCGGCCCGCTCCCTCCAGCCCGATCCCTCTCCCTCGAGCGCGTTCACAGGGCCCCCAGATCGAGTTGTTGGAGCTGCAGCCGCAGCCAGGGACTGAACGCATAGGGGGCGGCGACGACGGCGCTGCGGAGGCGGTCCGCCGTCGTCCATTGCCACTCGACCACCTCATCCGGCGAGGGGCGCGGATCACGGTCGGCGATCGCTCGGAAGACGGGGCAGATCTCGTTCTCGACAACACCCGACGCATCGGTGGCCCGGTAGCGGAAGCCCGGAAGGATGGGGGAAACCTCCGTGACTTCGAGGCCGAGCTCCTGGCGCGCGCGGCGCCGGACGGCGTCCTCGAGTGGCTCACCGGGGGCCGGATGGCCACAGAACGAGTTGGACCAGACGCCCGGCCAGGTCGCCTTCGTGAGGGCGCGCCGTGTGACCAGCAGGCGTCCGTCGCGGTCCTCGATGTGACACGAGAAGGCGAGATGCAGCGGCGTGTCCGGGCCGTGGACGCTCGCCTTGGGAGCAGTGCCACGGGGAGTGCCGTCGTCGTCCACCAGTTGGACGAGCGTCTCGTCCAACGCCGAATGCACCTCAGCCACCTCCTTCAGCCGCGGCCGTGATCCGCTGCGCCATGCCCTTGAAGATCACGTCGTGGAACGGGACGATCGCGGCCCAATAGAGCCGTCCGGCGAGGCCCTTCGGCACGAAGACTGCCCGCTGGAAGTAGAGGCTCCCTGAGCCGCGCGGCGAGACTGCCATTTCCAGCCACGCCCTCCCGGGCACGCGCATCTCCGCGCGCAGCCGGAGCAGGTGCCCGCGGTCGAGCGCTTCGACCCGCCACCAGTCGAGCGCCTCTCCGAGCTGGAGGCGCTGCGGATCCCGGCGCCCCCGTCGCAGCCCCACACCGCCAGCGAGCTTGTCCATCCACCCGCGAATGGCCCACGCGAGCGGGAACGAGTACCAACCGTTCGAGCCGCCGATGCCCTCGATGACTTCCCACAGCCGGGACGGGGGAGCGGACGTGTACTGGGTCCGTGTGTCCTTGTACACGGTGGTGCCGGCCCAGCCGGGGTCGCTGGGCAGGGGATCGGAGGGGGTCTCGATGGCGGTAGAGCCCGCCCAGGTGGTCTCCACCTCGCCGCGCCCGATCTTCGCCAGGGCAAGCTCGACCGAGCGTCCGTAGCTGGTGAGCCCCTCCGGAGGCGGCGCGATGTACTCCGCGATGCTGTGATCTCGCACAACACAATCGTGCTGCAGAGACTCCACGAGTGGGACGGCCAGGGCCTTCGGAATGGGCGTCACCAGGTTGACCCACTGCGCGGCGAGCCACGGCGTCAGCACGGGCAGCGCGAGGATGAGGGGCTTCCGCAGGCCGGCAACCCGCGCGTAGCCGCGCATCATGTCGGCGTAGCTCAGCACATCCGGACCGCCGATGTCGAAGGTCCGGTTCACATCCAGGCGCAGGTCCGCGGCCGCCTCGAGATAGTAGAGGGCATCGCGGACTGCGATCGGCTGGACGCGGTTGAGTACCCATCGCGGCGCGGGCATCACGGGCAGCACATCGGTGAGGTGCCGCACCATCTCGAAGCTCGCCGACCCCGAGCCGATCACGAGCCCCGCCTGCAGCACGGCCGTCGGCACCCCGGACTCGAGGAGGATGCGGCCGACGGCGGCCCGCGAGCCCAGATGCCGGCTCAGCCCCTGGCCGCCGGGGTTGAGCCCGCTCAGGTACACGAGCCGGGACACGCCTGCCGAGGTGGCGGCGAGGGCGAGGGCCTTGGCCCCTTCCCGCTCCTTGCCAGCGAAATCGCCCTGGGAACGAGAGCCCATGGAGTGCACGAGGTAGTACACGACGTCGGCCCCCGCGCACAGCGCGTCGACGGCGGCCTGGTCCTCGAGACTCCCGCGGACGACTTCGACCTCGTGGCCCCACGGGACGTCGCGCAGCTTCTCGGGAGTGCGAGCGAGCACCCGGACCCGGTGGCCGGAGGCGAGGAGACGCGGAATCAGGCGCCCGCCGATGTAGCCCGTGGCCCCTGTGACTGCGACAAGCCGGGTCACGCGTGCCTCCTTCGGTTGGGAGCACCCCGCCAGGCGAACAGCGGGATTCCGCCAAGGACCACCACGACGGAGATGGCCGCCGCCAGCGCCGTGCCGGGGAGGACGAGCGGCCCCACGGAGCGCGCCACAGCGATCCACGCGAGCCCCCACGCGATGGAGAGCAGCGGCACCCACGCACGTTGCGATGCGAGGGCGAGGCCGACGGCGGCCGCGAGTCCGAGGACGAAGCCGGACGTGGGCTCGGCGGGGAGCGCAACTCCCGCCCAGGCGAGGACGGCGGCGACGTTGGCCACGGTTGCGACACAAATCCACCCCAGGTACAGCCCGAATGTCCCGTCGCTCAGGATGGCCTCGACCCGCGACCGCGCCGGCGTGGCAAGCGCGAGCATGAGGAGCCGGCACAGCACCACGAGGAGCGCGAGCATGATCGCGAGGCTGGCCGGGAGGGACCCGAGCTGGACGGCCCACAGCCAGCCCGCGTTCAGCAGCATGGACGCCGCGGCCCACGGACGGATCGCCCGCTGCCGTTCGCTGACCCTGTTCGCGGGCAAGAGCTGCCAGACGGCGTAGGCCAACAGGCCCGCGTAGATCACGCTCCAGATGGAAAAGGCGGGGACCGCGGGCGCGACGGGGGTCCCCGTGCTCGAAAGGTAACCGCCGGCGGCGGAGGCCACCGGTGTCCCGCCGAAAGCGCCACTCCCCACAGCCGCGAGCACGAGGGCCGCTGCTGCGGAGAGCGCGGTGAGGATGGGCTTGGCCTTTTCAGTGTTCACGACAACTCCCTACTAGACAGGGCGCAGAATCTCGACCATCATATTTCTCGACTATCGAGAGATCAACTGATCGAGAGTTTTTGAGGAGCCGACATGAACGCAACGGCCACAGCAGGAGTCACGCGCCGGGCCGTCAGAGGCCCCGATGACTCTCGGCTCGATTGGGACGAGGTGGGCCCCGCCGTCGAGCTCCTGCTCCGCGACTATGTGGAATCAGCCCAGGCCAACGCAGCGTCGGTGTGGGCGCGCGAGCTGTGGGACCACATCGGGCGCGGGCTCGACGGCGGCAAACGCCTGCGTCCGCAGCTGGTCTGTCTGGCGTACGCCGCCTTCGGCGGACAGGACGCGAGGGAATGTGCCGCGGTCGGAGCATCGTTCGAGCTGCTCCACGGCGCTCTTGTGGTCCACGATGACGTCATCGACCGGGACTTCGTGCGCCGCGGCCGCCCCAATGTCGCGGGCATCTATCGAGATGCGGGACTTGCCTGGGGGCTCACCGTGGGGGAAGCGAATCACCTCGGCAGCTCGATCGCGGTCATTGCGGGCGACCTCCTGCTCACCGCCTCCTTGCGCATTGTGGAGCGGACGACGGCGGAGCCCGCCATCCGCTCCCAGCTCACTGACATCCTCCACGGCGCCGTCGCCGACGCGGCGGCGGGCGAACTCGCCGACGTGCTTCTGGCACGACCCGTCTGCGCGGGAGACCCCTCTGCCGGCCAACCCGATGGCCGCATCGACGACGTCCTCGACATGGAGCGCCTCAAGACGGCCACCTACTCGTTCGAAGCACCACTCCGGGCGGGCGCCGTTCTGGCGGGGGCCGAGGCGGGGGCGATTGAGGCCGTCGGCCGTGTGGGGTCGCTGGTGGGCACGGCGTATCAGGTGATCGACGACGTCCTCGGCACGTTCGGCGACGAGCGGCAGACGGGCAAGCCGGTGACCTCGGACCTCCGGGAGGGCAAGCTCACGGTGCTCACGGCCTTCGCCCATCCCGACGGCGCGAGCTCGGGAAGCGGAGGTCCAGACCTGGACCGGGTACGTGACGCGCTCCACGAAGCCGGGGCCGACTCGTACGCCCTCACCCTCGCCCACTCCCTCGTCACGGAGGCACTCGACGAAGCCCGGCGCGCCGACCTTCCGCCCGCGCTCCGCTCGGAACTCACCCGCATCTGCAACCACGTCCTCCACCGGGAGAGCTGATGTCCTATGCCGCCGAGGCCCGCGGCAATCCGGGTTCCACGCAAGCAGGCCGTCTAGCGGCAACGTCCCCCCTGGCCCGCTACACGGCCGCCGCGGCGGCGAGCTCCGCCGTCGTCATCCGTCGTTACTCGACGTCGTTCGGGCTCGCCTGCCGCCTCCTCGGCCCCGGCATCCGACCGGAGATCGAGAGCGTCTATGCGCTGGTCCGCCTCGCCGACGAGGTCGTGGACGGGGCTGCCTCCGGCGCGGGGCTGCCCGTCAACGCCGTGGTGAACCAGCTCGACATCCTCGAAGGCGAGACGTATGCGGCCCTCGAACTCGGGTACAGCACCAATCTGGTGGTGCATGCCTTCGCGCAGACGGCCCGCAGGGCGGGCATAGGGAGAGACCTGATCGCCCCCTTCTACGGCTCGATGCGCCGCGACTGCGACCCTCGCGCTCACTCGGGCGCCTCCCTCGGGGAGTACATCTATGGCTCGGCGGAAGTCGTCGGGCTCATGTGCCTGAAGGTGTTCCTCTTGGACGCCCACCCGTCTCCGGCCGAGCGGACCGTCATGGCGGAATCAGCGCGTCGGCTGGGTGCCGCGTTCCAGAAGGTGAACTTCCTGCGCGACCTCGGCCAGGATTCCGCCGAGCTCGGGCGCGAGTACTTCCCCGGCGTCAATCCGCGCCATCTGCACGAACGGCAGAAGACGGCCCTCGTCGCGGAATTGCGCGCGGACCTCGATGCGGCCGTGCCGGGGCTCCGGCTCCTGCCGGATTCCTCGCGACGGGCCGTTGCGCTCGCGCATGCGATCTTCTCCGAGCTGACCGATCGGATCAATGCGTGCCCCGCGGACGTCCTGTCCACCACGCGGATCAGCGTGCCCACGGCCACGAAGGCTCGCCTCGCCGCTGCCGTGGTCCTCGGACTCGGCCCGCTCGGTCATCCTCGGAGGGCGGCATGAGGGGCAGGCCTGTGGCACCCGGGGCGCGCGGAGGGCGAGCGCGGAAGCCGAGGAGCGTCGTCGTCATCGGGGGAGGAATCGCCGGAATCGCGACGGCGGCGCTGCTCGCCAAGGAGGGGCACGCCGTCCAGCTCCTGGAGCAGGGGGAGTCCCTGGGCGGCCGCGCCGGGCGCTGGGAGTCTAAGGGTTTCCAGTTCGACACCGGGCCGTCGTGGTATCTGATGCCCGAGGTCATCGACCACTGGTTCCGGCTCATGGGGACCAGTGCTGCTGCGGAACTCGACCTGGTCTGCCTGGACCCTGGATACCGGACCTTCTTCGAGGGCGCAGGCGCGCCGGTGGACGTGCCCTCCGACCGCGACGGAGCCATTTCCCTGTTCGAGTCGCTCGACCCGGGTTCCGGCCCGGCCCTCGAGCGCTACCTCGACGAGGCGTCAGAGGCGTACCGCATGGCGCTGGACCGCTTCCTGTACGACGACTTCTCCTCCCTGCGTGGACTTGCGAGCTTCGACGTCCTGCGCCGCACGCCGCGGCTGGCGAGGATGCTGAGCCAGAACCTCGACCGGCACGTGGCGAACCGCTTCCGCGATCCCCGTCAACGTCAGCTTCTCGGCTACCCCGCGGTCTTCCTCGGGACGTCGCCCTTCCGCGCCCCCTCGCTCTACCAGCTCATGAGCCACTTGGACCTCGAACAGGGTGTCCTCTATCCGCGGGGCGGCTTCGCGGCCCTCGTGGATGCCATGGTGCGGCTCGCGCGGGACGCGGGGGTGCAGGTCCGGCTCGGGGCGCGCGTCACCGGGATTGTGACGGGCGAGGCTCCGGGTGGGGCACGGGTCGAGGGCGTGGTGTGGGTGGAGGGGGGAAGAGAACATCGAATGGGCACAGAACATCGAATGGGTGCCGACGTCGTCGTCGGTGCGGCTGATCTCCACCATCTCGAGACCGAACTGCTTCCACCGCCGCTGAGGACCCACCCGGAGTCGGCGTGGGCGCAACGCGACCCCGGCCCCGGCGCAGTGCTCGCGTGCCTCGGCGTCCGGGGCCAGATGCCGGAATTGCTCCATCACAACCTGTTCTTCGCGGGCGACTGGCGGGACAACTTCGCCAGAATCCACAGCGGTCGAAGGCTCCCGGACCCGACGTCGATCTATGTGTCGCGGGCCAGCGCCTCCGATCCGGGCGTGGCACCAGCGGGGGACGAGTCGCTGTTCGTGCTGGTGCCTGCGCCGGCTCGGCCCGACTGGGGCCGCGGCGGAATCGACGGTTCCGGAGCTCCCGCAGTCGAGGCCCTGATCGACGCGGCCATCCGACAGATCGCCTCCTGGGCACGGATCCCCGACCTTCCCAGCCGCATAGCGGTCCGCCGTACCTTCGCTCCGGCCGATTTCGTGGCGGACTTCAACGCCTGGCGGGGCGGAGCCCTCGGACTCGCCCACACCCTCGGCCAGAGCGCAGTATTCCGTCCGGGGAATACGAGCAGGAGGGTGTCCGGCCTCTACTACGCGGGGGCCTCCGTGCGTCCCGGGATCGGGGTGCCCATGTGCCTCATCAGCGCCGAACTCGTGCTCAAGCTCGTGCGCGGCGACCGTCGTCCCGGCCCGGTCTGGGTCCCTGATGCGTCCGCCGAACCTGTGGAGGCCGTATGACGTACCTGATCCTCCTGTTCGCGGCGGAGGCGTGCCTCGCCGTCGTCGACTGGAAATTCCGGCTGTGCTTCTGGCGCTCTCCCGGGCCCGCCTCGGCAGTAGTCGTGGCGGGCGTCGGGCTGTTCCTCGCGTGGGACGCCGTCGCGATAGCCGCGGGAGTCTTCCTGCATGGGGCCTCACCGCTCATGACTGGAGTGCTGCTGGCCCCGGAGCTGCCGCTCGAGGAGCCGGTGTTCCTGGCCTTCTTCTCCTACAGCGCACTGCTGCTGTTCGCGGCGGCGGAACTCATCGCTTCCAGGATCTGCGCGAGGATGGAGGCCCGGCGATGACCTACCTGCTTATCGATGCCGTCTTCCTCCTGATCTGCGTCGGAGCCGCGGCCGTTCTGCTGCGCGGGCACTCGTCTGGGTTCTGGCAGCCGGCTGCTCTCGCCGGCGGAGGCCTCGTCGTCCTGACGGCCGTCTTCGACAACGTCATGATCGCCGTCGGCCTCTTCACCTACCGGGCCGACGCCGTGTCCGGACTCTCGGTGGGCCGCGCACCGCTCGAGGACTTCGCGTACCCGCTGGCGGCCGCCATCCTCCTCCCGGCGCTCTGGCGCGGAGTGCGCGGGTCGTCGCAAGCTGCCCCTGAGGAGGCCAAGCAGTGAGCCTCGCCGTGCCCACCGCCCGCAGCCTCCCCGCCGTGCTCCTCATGTCCTCGCGGCCCCTCTCCTGGGTCAACACCGCCTACCCGTTCGCCGCGGCCTATCTGCTCGCGGGAGGCAAGGTCGACTGGCGTCTCGTCGTGGGCACCCTCTTCTTCCTCGTCCCCTACAACGCGGCGATGTACGGCACGAACGACGTCTTCGACTACGAGTCGGACCTCCGCAATCCCCGCAAAGGCGGCGTCGAGGGGGCGGTGCTGGAGCCGAGCCGCCATCGGCCCGTACTGTGGCTTGTCTGGGGATCGTGCGTGCCGTTCGCTGTGCCCCTGGTGGCCGGCGGCTCGCCCGCGAGCTGGGCCGTCCTCGCCGTCTCGCTGTTCGCCGTCGCCGCGTACAGCGTTCCCATACTGCGGTTCAAGGAGCGGCCGGTGCTCGACTCGCTCACCTCGAGCACACACTTCGTCTCGCCCGCGGTGTATGGGCTCGCGCTCGCGGGTGGCCCCGCTGCGTTGGGGGCGCCCCATGCGCTCGCGGCGCTCGGCGCGTTCTTCGTGTGGGGGGCCGCGAGCCACGCGTTCGGCGCGGTACAGGACATCCTGCCCGACCGCGAGGCGGGCATCGCCTCGATCGCCACGCTGTTCGGCGCGAGACGCACGGTGCTGATCGCCGTCGTCGGCTATATCGCTGCCGCCGCGCTGCTCATACTGGGTGCGGACGGGCCCGCGCGCTGGGCTGGGCTCCTGGCCCTGCCCTACGCGCTCAACGCCGCGCCGTTCGGGGGGATCACGGACGCGGACTCCGCCCGGACGCGTGTGGGGTGGCGCCGCTTCCTCTGGCTCAACTACCTGACGGGATTCATACTCACCGTGTCGCTTCTCGCCGCAGCGCTCCTTCCTCCCGTGCTCCGTTCGAAGGGGATGGCCGGATGACCGGGACTTCGATCGTCTGGTTCCGCGATGACCTTCGGGTCGCCGACCATCCGGCGCTGCATGCGGCGATGGACAGCGGGGCGGTGGTGGCCCTCTACGTCCTCGACGAGGAATCCCCCGGTATCCGTGCCTTGGGCGGTGCTGCCCGGTGGTGGCTGCACCGCGCGCTCGAAGCGCTGCAGGACGAACTCGATCACCTCAACGTCCCGCTCGTGCTCCGCCGAGGTGCCGCGGCCGCCGTCGTCCCTGCTGTCGCCAAGGAAGCCGAGGCCGGGTCTGTGTACTGGAACCGGCGATACGGCGGCGGGGAACGGCGCGCGGATACCGCGGTGAAGGCACTCCTGCGCGCCTCTGGGCTGCAGGCGGAGAGCTTCCAGGGGTCGCTCCTGCACGAACCGTGGGAGCTCACCAATCGGCAGGGCGGGGCGTACAAGGTCTTCACACCGTTCTGGAAGGAGCTCAGCTCCCACGACTTCCGGCACCCGCTGCCGGTTCCGGGCGCCCAGCCGCAGGCGCCTCCCACGATCCCCCCGGGTGATCGGCTCGAGCAGTGGGCCCTTCTCCCCGGGGAACCTGACTGGTCGAAGCCTCTTGCCGAGGCGTGGACGCCCGGTGCACCCGCCGGGCACGAACTGCTCGACGCCTTCGCCCACGACGCACTCGCCGACTACGCAGACCAGCGGGATCGGCCCGCCGCTCCGGCGACGAGCCGCCTCTCGCCGTACCTCCGTTGGGGGCACGTCAGCCCCTTCGAGGTGTGGCACGCCATCGGACGACGCCGGCGCGAAGCCCCAGGGGGCAGTGCCTCCTTCGCCGCGGAGCTGGGCTGGCGGGAGTTCGCGTGGCATCAGCTGTACCACCACCCCGACCTCGCCACCGTCAATCTGCGGCCCGAGTTCGACGCCTACCCCTGGTGGTCGCCGTCGGCGATGAACGGCAGCGCGAATGACGACGGCGAGGCTGGCGAGAGTGCAGATGCCCGCCTGAGCAGCGGGTTGCTCCTCGAGCGGTGGCAGAGGGGGCTGACCGGATTTCCGCTCGTGGACGCGGGCCAGAGGGAGCTGTGGGCAACGGGCTGGATGCACAACCGAGTGCGCATGGTCTCCGCAAGCCTGCTCGTGAAGAATCTGGGCGTCGATTGGCGGATCGGCGAGCAGTGGTTCTGGGACACCCTCGTGGACGCAGATCCCGCCTCGAACCCGTTCAACTGGCAATGGGTTGCGGGCTCAGGCGCCGATGCGTCGCCGTTCTTCCGGATCTTCAACCCTGTCACACAGGCCAAGACCCATGACCCGGACGAAGACTACGTGCGGCGGTGGGTGCCGGAGTTCGGCACCGCGGAGTACCCCGTTCCGTGCGTCGACCTGGCGGAAACGCGGCAGGCCGCGCTCGAGGGGTATCGGTCACTGCCACGGAAGCAGTCCTAGAATGTTCGGCGTGCCAGACGAGCCCCAGAACGCCGACGCAAGCCGTGATGCGCTGCGCTCCTCCCCGGGGTTCGCGCTCCTCTTCCTCCTCCAGAAGTTCACCACTGAGGCCGAGAGGTACTCCGAGACAGTGCGGCGCAAGCACGGGCTTGCAAGGAATGACATCCACGCCATCAACGCTGTGGTCGAGGCCGACCGCGCCGGAGTCGCCACCACGCCCGGCGAGCTGCGCGAGCGGCTCGTGCTCAGCTCCGCGGCGATGACGGCGGTGCTCGACCGGTTGGAGGCATCCGGCCATCTGGAACGTGAGCACAGCTCGGAGGACCGGCGCCAAGTGCTGCTCAAGTCGACGCCGAGCGCCCGGGCCACGGGGCGCGAGATGTTCGACCCCATGGTCCAGCACATGCTGCCCATCCTCGCCGACTACACGCCCGAGCAGCTCGCCCTCGTCACCGAGCTGATCTCGAAGCTGACCGGCGCCATCACCGAGGCCCGCGACGGGCTCGAGGCGGACTGAGCACCCCCCCGCCGACGTCGGGCCCTGTGCCGCCGAGGTCGGGTCCTGTGCCGCCGACGTCGGGGCCGCCAGCTACTGCGCGGAAAGCTCAGACCGCCGCGAACTACGCCCGGCGTGCGGCACGTACCGAGGCGTGAAGCGCGCCAGAAGCCCGGCGCCGAACAGCGCCAGGACCCCGATGGCGGCGCTCGCGATGGGGAGCGACGCGACTGCGGTCAGCAGGGACACGAGAAGCGGCGCGGAGGCCTGTCCGCCGTCGCTCGCGAAGCGCCACGCGCTGAGGAACGGCGCGGGGTGAGGCGACGGCGCGAGGTCGGCGCCGAGCGTCATGACGATGCCGCTGCCGAGGCCGTTCGCCACGGACAGCACCAGCACGATCCCCACGAACCAGGAGACACGGGCCGAGACGTCGTGGACAAAGGCGAGGGCGAGGAAGCCGCTCCCGAGCCCGAGCATGCAGGGCAGCACGCTCCACAGCCGTCCCCACCGGTCCATAATGTGACCGCTCGTGTAGAAGAGGGCAAATTCGACGCCACCTGCAACACCGATGATGAGCGCCGTCGAGGCCTCGTCGAGCCCGATGCTGAGGGCCCACAGGGGAAGCAGCGTGGTGCGCGCCGCGCGGGCCGCCCCGACGAGCCCAGCTCCCGTGCCCATGCGGACCAGAACGGATCGATGCGACCAGATGGCCTTGAAGAGCCCGTGATGCGGGGCTGTGGGGCGAGGGGAGGATGACCCGGCAGGGCCAGAGGACTCCGCGATCCGCTCGGGATCGGGAAGGAGGAGCAGCGCCACGATGGCGGTGGCGCAGGCCGCGGCGAAGATCCAGAACGCGGACTGCGGCGTCCCGGTGGCGCTGATGACGGCGGACGCGATGAGCGGGCCGATGAACCACCCGCCGCGGAACACGCCGCCCAGGCTCGAGAGGGCGCGGGCCCGGTAGCGCAGCGGAACGTGCGTGGTCATGAAGGCGTGGCGTGCGAGGCCGAACACGGCCGTCGCGATGCCGATGAACAGCACGCCCACGAGCAGCACCCACGGGTTCGGGGCCAGCATGCACACCACGAGCCCCACGAGCGCGACGGCCGCGGCGATGATCATCGACCTGCGCTCGCCGAGGCGGGAGACGACCGCCCCGCTGGGGATGTCGCCCACGAGTGTTCCGACCATGACCATGGATGCGACGAGTCCCGCGACGGCGAGCGTCGCTCCCAGATTGTGCGCGGCGAGCGGAATGACGGGCAGAATCGCGCCCTCGCCGGTCGAGAACAGCAGCGCCGGTAGGAACACGGGCAGGGCGACGGACCGGAGACGAAACGGGGGTTCAGCGCTTTTCATGGCGTTTCAACCCTACGCCTGCGCCCTGTGATGCCGCTTCTTCGAAAGCGCGGACGACGACGGACTCCGCCTGAGTGGGTGGGCGCGCCGACGAGCGGGCAAGCTGCATGCGCCACTCGAGCCGCGTGGGAATCGACCATACGCTGTCATCGGCCGACGTGAGTGCGGACGCAGCCACGAACGCGACGCCAAAGCCCCGGCTAACGAGCTCGACGGCCATTTCGAAGCCGACGACCTCGGTCTGCACCGTCCGCTCCGCGCCCGCGGCCGCGAAGGCAGCCTCGACCACCATCCGGTTTCCCCAGCCTTCGGGGAAGTCGATGAACCTCTCGTCCGCGAGGTCCTCGAGCCGGATCTGGGTGGCGCCCGCGAGCCGATGCTCCTTGGGGCAGATGAAGACGATCGGTTCTGTGTGCAGGGGCGTGAGCGCGATCCCGGGCACGCTCTCGGCGGGCGAGGCGACGATCGCCAGGTCCAGGACGCCCGACCGGACGTTCTCGAGGCTTGAACGGGTGCCGGCTGTGGTCTGCCGCAGTTTCACGACCACGCCGGGGTGCTGCTCGCTGAGTCGACTCAGCACCGACACTGTGTCGATGGGACCCACGTGCGTGAGTGTTCCGAGGACCACAGTCCCACGCACTACGTCGTGAACGGCATCGACGGCGTCCCGGGCAGCTTCCGTCTGGGCCAGGATGGAGCGCGCGTGCGGAAGGAGCGCCTCGCCCTCGGGCGTGAGCCGGATCCGCCTGCCGTACCGCACAAAGAGCTCGGCCCCGAGTTCCTTCTCCAGCTGTCGCACGGCGGCAGAGACGGCGGATTGCACTACGTGGAGGTTCCGTGCGCCGGCGGTGAAGCTCAGCGCGTCCGCGACCGCCACAAAGTACTCGAGCTGATGCAGCTGCACGGAACTCAGTGTGGCAGAACTATCGCGAATGGCGATGGATGCGAGCAAAAAACACTGTTGGACGTGATGGGATGGCACCATCGAAACTGGCACCATGACCACCTCGAGCGTCAGCCGCCCACGACCCCTGCCAACCCCTTCTGCCACACATCACCGCGGGTTCTGGATCGTCACCGCGGTCTTCGCCGCCACGATGGCCTACGCGACGGTGCCCACCCCGCTCTACGTCATCTATCAGCGGCAGCAGGGATTCAGCGCGTTCATGATCACCGTGATCTTCGCGGCCTATGCGCTCGGCGTTGTGGTGAGCCTGCTGCTCGCAGGGCACCTTTCGGACAGAGTGGGACGACGGCGGATGGCGGCGGCCGCCGTCGTCCTCAATGTGCTCTCAGCACTGGTCTTCATCGTGTGGCCCGCGCTGCCGGGCCTCCTGGTGGGCCGCCTCCTGAGCGGGCTGGGCATCGGCATGCTGACGGCGACGGCGACCGCGCACCTCACCGAGCTGCACCGCGCCGCGCGGCCAGGGGCCGGGCAGCGGCGTGCGGAGGTCGTCTCGACGGCGGCGAACATCGGCGGGCTGGGCCTTGGACCTCTCGCGAGCGGCCTGCTCGCCGAGTATGCGCCGCAGCCGCTCCTCACGCCGTATGCCGCGTTCGCGATCGTGCTGGTCATCGGGACGCTGCTGCTTGCGAGGGTGCCCGAGACGGTGCGGCCTTTGAGCCGGGAATGGACATACAGGCCGCAGCGGATCGCTGTCCCGAGGTCCGAGCGAGGCCGCTTCGGTGCCGCGCTGATGCTCGGATTCGTGGGGTTCGCGATGTTCGGCTTCTTCACGTCGCTGGCGCCGCAGTTCGTCTCGGGCCAGCTGGGCATCCACTCGTTCGTGGTCTCGGGAGCGCTTGCCTTCGCCGTTTTCGCGGCTTCCGCTGTCGCCCAGATGTTCTCTGCGCGTCTCGCGGCCAAGGTTCAGGAGGTTCTCGGCACGGTCCTGCTGGGGGCGGGTCTGGTGCTTGTCGTCGTCGCCATCGTCGCGACAGTCCTACCGATGCTCGTGGCTGGGGGAATCCTAGCCGGAGCTGGGGTCGGCGTGACGTTCAAGTTCGCCATCGGTTCGGTCCTGCGGATCGCGCCGGAGGAGTCGAAGGGCGAGACCCTTGCCGGACTCTTCCTCGGCGGCTACTTCGGGATGTCCGTGCCGGTCATGCTCCTGGGCCTGGTCCTCCAGGTTCTGCCGCTCGGGGCCTCCGCGGCGTTGTTCGGCGCCGCCGTGCTCGTTCTTCTTGTGGTGGCGACCGTGGTGTCCCGTCGAACGCGTCTTGCCGCGGCCTAGTCCAACCTCCTGACGGCCCCTGACTTCGCCCGGCGCAGGCCACGTAAGTGCTCATGCACACTTTCAGGGGAGATTCCCGCGAGGGAGGCGAGCTGAGTCTCGTTGGTGAAGCCCAGGCGGAAAGCGCCGGTCACGAGCGCGCCCAGCTGATTCTCGAGGGAGGCACGGCTTGCGACGGCGGACTCGAGATCGACGGCGGTCTTCCGGAGGGCGCGCAGATGCTCGTCCGGGGAGCATGCGGCGAGGGGTCCGCCGTCGAACACTGCGCCGTCGAACACCCTGCCGTCGAACACCCTGCCGTCGAACATCGTGCCGTCGGACGCCGCGTCGCTGAATGCCAGGTCGCTGAATGCCAGCGCGATCCCGCGCACCCTCGGCACGGTCTCACCCACAGCGGCGGCGACGGTCGAGATGCGGACGCCGTCGGCGACGGCCCGCGCCACCAGCTCGTTGCGTGAAGCGGTGAGCGTGCGGATGCGGGCGCGGTGTTGGCTCAGCAGCTGGCGGTGGGCTGCGAGGGCCTGGAGGACTTTCTCCCGCGAAGCGTGGCCCCCACCGGCGCGGTCTTCAGTGGCTCTGTGCTGGTAGCGGCGGGTCTCGCGCACGGGTCTGACTCCTTCGCAGGAAAGTGCTGCCGGCCACGGAGTCCCGTGGCCGGCAGCGTTGGCATGGTGTTGCCGCCGAGAACTCAGCGGCGGTCGAAGGTCAGGCCGCCCGGAACCTGGAAGGTCGGCATGATCTCGATCATGCCCACGTTGACGTGCCGCGGGGTCTCGATCGCGTAGTCGATGGCGTCGACGATGTCGGCGGTCGTCAGCGACTCGTAGCCCTCATAGAACGTCTTCCAGGCCTCTTCCATGGCCTCCGGGGTACCGCCCATGTTGCGGCCGAAGATCTCAGTCTCCACGCGGCCCGGGCAGACCTCGGTCACGCGGATGCGCTTGCCCACCGTGTCATTGCGCAGCTGGCGCGAGATCTGGTGCACGGCCGCCTTCGTGGCGTGGTAGGCCGTGTGGCCGTAGAAGTTGTACACGCCGGCGATCGAGCTGATGTTCACAATGTGGCCGAGGTCCCGCTCGACCATGCCCGGCAGCAGGATCCGGGTCAACTGAAGCAGCCCGCGGAGGTTGACGTCGATGATCTCGTCGAGGTCCGCCTCCGAGGAGTCCAGGATGTTGCCCGGGCGGGACACCCCGGCGCAGTTGATGAGGACATCGATCTCGAGGCCGCCCAGCTCGGCGGCGACAGCCGCGGTGTCCGTGAGGTCCAGGGCGTGCGCCACAGCTCCGGTGCGGTCCGCGAGCTCCTTGAGGCGCTCCTCGTTGCGCGCGACGGCGTGGACGGTCAGGCCGCGCTTGGTGAGCAGCTCGGCGATGGCTGCACCCATGCCGGTCGAGGCGCCGGTGACGAGGGCGGTCTTGTAATCAGTGAAGGGCATGTGAATCTCCAGGGGTTAGAGCGTTGAAAACAGTCGGATGAGGTCAGCCGCACGCGGCTGCCGGCACTTCGTGCCAGTGGGCGGGTCCTCCGATGCCCAAGAGGTTGAAGACGGAGGAGACGGACTCCCGGAGGGTTTCGAGCTGTTGCATCGAGCGCCGGTACGCGGCCGTGGCCTCAGCTACCGTCGTCCTCCTGAACCGCACCTTGTCGCCCGGGCGGGCCTGGGCCAGAACATCGAGTCCGAGGCTCGTGGCGACGGCGAGCACCGGATATCCGGCGGTCACCCCGCGGCCGCGGTGAATCACCAGAAGCTCCTCCCGCGAGGGGACTTCGACGGCGCCGACGGGCACCCCGCGGGAGAGGACTTCGCCCGTCGTCGTCCGTTCCGGCAGGTCGCCGCCCAGCCGCAGGCCAATGTGATTGCTCCGCGGGCTCACGGTGTATTCGGAGCTGAAGAGCAGGTTCGCCGACTCGCCGAACTCGTCGTAGTCCGGGCCGTCGGTCACTTCCACAACGTGGTCGTGCGCAGTCCGCGGCCGCGCGACGCCCAGGCGGAAGAGCGGCATGTCCATGTACGGATGGCGGATCGGCGGGACGCTGCGGAGGGTCTCGAGGCAGTCGCCGTCCCGGAGCTTGTGGCCGAAGCCGACGACCGTGTCCGGCGCGCAGCTGCCGAGCAGGAACGGCACCTCGACCGAGCCGTGCACGGCCACGTAGGCCCGGAGGCCGCCGTGGATGCCACGGACGGCGACCGTCTCGCCAGCGCGGACCGAGACCGGCTCCCACTGCGTGCATTCCCGGCCGCCAACGGTGAGGGTCAGCGGGGCGCCGGTCACGGCGATCAGGAGGTCCGCCGTCGTCGTCATCCTGAAATCGAGCCCGGTGAGCTCGAACAGCGGCGCGTTCTCGGGGTTGCCTGCGAGGATGTTCGCGGCCTTCGCGGAGTACTGGTCCAGCGCGCCATTGACGGGGAGGCCGTAGTGCGGGCCGCGGAAGCGCCCGAGGTCGGTGACCACCGAGTTGCCGGCCTGCTGGATGAGGATCGTGCCGCTCATCGTCCCGCCTCCATCAGGTGCCCCGCGAAGTCGGCGAACTCGCCCTCCGGAATCTGCCGGAACCGGAGGATGTCCCCGGGCTTGTAGGGCACGAGCGGATCGCGATGGATGTCCAGGAGCGTGAGCGGGGTCTGGCCGATGACCTGCCATCCGCCTGGTGCAACCGCGGGGGCGATGACGGCCTGCCGGCCGGCCACGGAGACGGCACCTGCGGGGACGCTCAGGCGGGGATCCTTGAGCCGCGGGACCGGCAGCGGGAAGGCGGGGCCGTCCATCATGGGCGAGCCGGCCGGGGCGCCGAGGCAGCGGACCACGTAGGTCTTGGACGAGTGCAGTCGGATGATGTCCTCGACCGAGAGCCCCTCATGCTGGGCGACCGCCTCGAGGTCGGGACCATACGCTCCCCCGTACACCACGGGGACGTCGAACTCGCGTGGTGCGGCGCCGTCGTCGGCCGCCAGGGCCAGCTGCCGCAGGCCGAGGCCGACGAAGGCACGGACCTGCTGTGCGGACACAGCGAGGACATCGAATTCCACGAGGACCGAATCATAGGTGGGAACCGCGCCATGCAGGCCTTCCGCACCGCAGGCCTCGAGCCACTCCGCGAGGTGGTGGACGGTTGACCAGTCCCGCTCGGCGTCGCCGGAGGTGGCGACGACGCGCAGGGCCGCATCGCCGGATTCGAAGACCTGCACCGGCGCAGGGGAGAAGGGGGAGACGGACATCTCAGGCCGCCGGAGACTTGGTCTGTTCGGCGTGCTTGGCGGCGATGACGTCGGCGAGGGGAGCGATCTGGACTCCCGCGGCGGTGAGTTCGCTGCGGATGAGGCGCGCGAGATCGACGGCGCCGGGGTTGTCCCCGTGCAGAAGCACCGTGTCTGCCGCGATGTCGAGATCGGTGCCGGCGACCGTGGCGATCTTGCCTTCCACGACCATACGCACCGTTCGCTCGACGATCTCCTTCGGGTCATGGAGCACGGCACCCGGGAGGCCTCGCGGCACGAGGGTGCCGTCGGCCTGATAGGCGCGGTCCACGATGCCCACGAGCCCCACGCGGAGTCCGCGCTCCCGCGCGGCCGTGGCGAGTTCGCCCTCCTGGGCAACCACGATGAGGTTCTTGTCGAAGCCCGCGGCGGCATCGGCGACGGCGGCGGCGTAGTCGGGGCGGACGGCCACCAGATTGCCGAGGCGGCCGTGCGGCGCGATGTGGGAGACCTTGGTCCCGTGAAGGGCGGCAAACCCCGAGAGCGCGCCGAGCTGGTAGACGACGTCGTTGCGCACCTCGTCCTCGCTGAGGTCCATCGCCCGGCGGCCGAATCCGCGGAGGTCCGGGAAGCTCGGGTGGGCTCCGATGCCCACGCCGCGGCGCACGCATTCGGCAACCGTGGAATTCATGATGTCCGGGTCACCGGCGTGGAACCCACATGCGATATTGGCGCTCGAGACGATTTCGAGCAGTTCCGGATCATTTCCCATCCGGTAAGCGCCGAATCCTTCTCCGAGATCTGCCACGAGATCGATCATCGGGTTCACGTGTTTCTCTTTTCGTGCTCAGCGGCGGACATTTGCTCCTCATGGATCGTCTCACCGCCGGAACCGCGGGCACAAAGACCTATTGGATGTCACGGGATAGGGGTCCGTTATGACCCGCGGCACAGGCTGCCGGCCCGCGGCGCCCGGCCCAGCAGCAGCCTGTCGCCGCGCCTGCAGAGGACGACGACGGTCGGCGGCTTGGTGGCGGCGGCGCCCCCCCGTGAGCGCCGTGGCCGCCGCGGGCTGCTTCGTGTAAAATCGCACGCACGGTTCTCATGGATCACATTGAATTCTTTCGGGCGTTTTTTCTGGAGGGTCCTGAATCTCTTGCTGAGGCAATCGGATTTCGGAATGGTCTCAGCCCTCAAGCCAGACCGGTTCTGTGTCCCGACATAAGGATCCGCTATGACAGCGGCCTCTGAGAAAGGTAGGAAACGGTGGACACCCGGAAGCTCGAGTACTTCGTGAGGATCGTCGACTCGGGCAGCATCACGAAGGCTGCGGCGGCCCTGCATGTAGCCCAGCCGGCGCTCAGCCAGCAGGTGTCCGCCCTCGAGAAGGAACTCAAGCAGAGGCTTCTCATCCGGAGCAAGCAGGGCGTCGAGCCGACGGCTGCCGGCAATGCCCTCTACCGGCACGCGCAGTCGATCCTTCGCTTGGTGGAGCAGGCCAGGCTGGATGTGGAGAGGTCTGGAGCGGCGCCCTCCGGCCGGGTGGCCATTGCGATGGCACCGTATTGCATGGCCTCGAGTCTTGCTCCTGCCATTGTCCGCGAAGTGGGCCGCCGGTATCCCGACATCACCCTGCACCTGACGGAGATCTTCGGCGGCGTGCTCAGCGACGCCATCAAGAACGGCAGGCTGGACATGGCCCTGATCTACGAGCCGCGGGAAACCAAGGGTCTCCGGTTCACGAGCATGATCCTGGACGAACTCTACGTGGTGGCGAGTCCCGAGGTGGGTCCTGACTTCGACAAGGACGAGCCGATCACTCTTCGCGAAACCTCTGAGCTCCCACTCTTCCTGCCCGAGGACAACCACACGGTCCGGCGGCTCCTCGACAAGGCGTTTGCCGAGCAGGGCCTGACCCTCCGGGTTGCCGGAGAAGTGGAATCCGTGCCGGCGCTGTTCCGGCTCCTCCGCGCGAATCTCGGGGCGACGGTCCTCCCCAGGTCTGCGGCAGATGCTCTCTTCCCGGACGCCGATTTCCGGATGAGGCGCCTCGTCGATCCAGATCTGCACGTGAAGTTCGGGCTGTGCACCGCCGACCACGAGCCGATGTCCGAGGCGGCCTCGGCCGTGCTGATCCTGCTGCGCGAGATGATCAAGAACCAGCTCCTGGCCCGCTACGGGACGGATGCGGCCTGAGGGTCCGCTGCTCGTCTGCAGCTTATCCATAGCGGAGCCTTATCTAGGCACTCGACTTTGATCTTATTCAGCGCCGTATTGTGCTGCCTACCATTGATCTATCAGATCAATTCTTAAGTCAGCGGAAGCCAGCTGACGCAGCGCGAGGAAGCCCTGAAATGAAAAAGATCAGCCACACCAGTTGGAACCTGAGGAAGTCCCATAGCATGATCGTTCGGACAGGCGCCCACTGCCCCATCAATGGCCTCTGGCAGCCCGTTGATTCTTCAGCGGAACCACTTTTCGTCTTCGAGGGAAGCATCATGCCGACCCACGACGGTGGAACTGCGGAATGGCTTCTCGTCGACGCCAAGCGCCGCGTTGCAGAAGGCGCGATCTGGTAAGAATTTCACCGAAGCCATGAGGAGGGCCCCTGAATCGGGGCCCTCCTCATTTGTGCGTTATGCACCCGTGTGCCGGAGTCGAAGTTCCCTTCTCGCGCAGAAGTCACGTTCTCGCGGAGGAGAAGTCCCCTTCTCGCAGAGAAGTCACCGTTGCGGGGACTTCTGCGCGAGAAGGTGACTGCGAATGGGCCCGACCGCGCAAAAACACCCCCGGCCCGAAGACCAGGGGCGCTTTAGCGTAGCTGCGGGCTCAGTCCTCGACCAGGAGGCCCTTCGCCTTGAGCACGTCCGTCAGGTTGCACAGCTCGATCGTCGTGCCACCCGCGTGGTACTGCTTGATGAGCTCGTTCTCCTTGTCGACTCGCGCCTGTGAGAGCGCGATGACCTCCTCGGCCTCGTCGCGCCGCACCACCACGACGCCGTCGGCATCGCCCTTGAGGATGTCACCGGGGTAGATGACCTCGTCGCCGATCACGATCGGGTGGTTGATCGGCCCGAGGGTCTCCTTGACGGTGCCCTTGATCGAGATGCTGCCGGAGAAGACCGGGAGGCCGAGCTCGATGAGGTCCGCTGTGTCGCGGACGCCCGAGTCGGTGACCATGGCAGCGATGCCCTTGGCCTTCATGGCGTTGCCGAGGACGTCGCCGAACGTGCCGGCCTCGGTGAATTCGCCGGCGCCCACGAGGACCACGTCGCCCTCCTGCGCGTAGTGGATGGCCACCTGGAGCATGAGGTTGTCGCGCGGGGCGCAGCGGACGGTGACGGCCGGGCCGCAGAAGGACATCGAGCGGTCAATCGGCTTGATGCGCGAGCTGAGGGCGCCCTTGCGGCCCTGAGCCTCGTGGATCGTCGCCGACGAGAACGCGGAGAGGCGCTTGACGACGTCCGCGTCCGGGCGCTCGAATTTGGTCTTGACGTGAATCATCTGTTCCATGGTTCTCTCTTTTGTGAATCGAATTAGCCCAGGGCGCGGACGGCCTTGTCGATGGCCTCCACCCCGGCCTTGATGGTTTCGAGGGACGTCGCGAAGGAAATGCGGAAATATGGTCCGAGGCCGTAGGCGGAGCCCGGAATCACCGCGACCGATGCGGCGTCGAGGAGGTAGAGAACGAAATCCTGGTCGTTCTCGATCCTTGCGCCCGCCGGCGTGGTCTTCCCGATTGCGCCCTCGCACTTCACGTAGGCGTAGAACGCGCCCTGCGGCGTCTCGCAGGAGAGGCCTTCGACGGCGTTGAGGCCTACGACGGCGGCATCGCGCCGCTCGCGGTACGCCTCCACGCATTCGGCAACGAAGGACTGGTCCCCCGTGAGGGCGGCAGCGGCAGCGGCCTGGCTGATCGAGGACGGGCAGGAGGAGATCTGCGACTGGAGCTTGTTGATCGAGGCGATGAGCGGGGCGGGCCCGACGGCGTAGCCCAGCCGCCAGCCGGTCATCGCGTACGCCTTCGAGACACCGTTGACCACGAGAATACGGTCGCGGAGCTGCGGCGCGGCGGCGACGAGGCTCGTAATCTGTCCCTCACCGAAGTAGATCTCGTCGTAGATCTCGTCGGTCAGGACGAGGACCTGCGGATTCTCTTCGAGGACCGCCGCGAGGGCCTCGAGTTCGGCGCGCGAGTACACGACGCCGGTCGGGTTCGAGGGCGCGTTGAGGATGAGCCACTTCGTGGCGGGTGTGATCGCGGCTGCCAGAGCCTCCGGCGTGAGCTTGAAGCCCACCTCGTCACCGCAGGGGACGATCACGGGCGTGCCGTCGTTGGCCAGCACCATGTCCGGATAGGAGACCCAATACGGGGCCGGGACGATGACCTCGTCGCCTTCGTTGAGCGAGGCCATGAGGGCGGTGAAGATGACCTGCTTCGCGCCACCGGCGATCGTGATCTCGGAGGCGGAGTAGGTCAGCCCGGTCCGGCGCTCGACGTGGCCGAGGATCGCCGCACGAAGCTGAGGGGTGCCCGTCACGGCGGTGTACTTGGTCTCGCTGGCCTCGATGGCGGCAATGGCGGCCCGCTTGACGTGGTCTGGGGTGTCGAAGTCCGGCTCGCCGACCGTGAGGTCGATGATCGACCGTCCCTCTGCCTTGAGCTCGCGGACCCGAGCCGCCGCGAGGACGCTTGCGGACTCCCGGATGCGGGTGACCCGCGAAGCCGGCTGATACTCGGACATGTCTCCTCCAAGTGAGTTGCGGGGAAGTCGTGGACTTCTTTCGACCTTATATAGGCGAAGCGCATTTGGATAAGACGTAGATTGCGTGGGCGGATAAGCACCACTTATGACGGTGAATCAGCAGTTCAGGCTTATCATTGTTGCCAACCCCAGAATTGTCCATCGGATAATTGCATTCTGCGACAAAGGAGTTGAGGAGATGCAGGAACACGCTGACCTGATTGATCGCAGCCCTGCCCCGGCGGTGACCCGTGCGATCGAACTGCTCGAGTTCCTCGCCGCGAATCCCGCTGGCCCCGTGTCCCTCACGGATCTTGCGAAGGGCATCGGAGCCGCGCGCTCGTCCACACGCAATGTGTGCGGTGCGCTCGAGGCGGGCGGGCTGATCCAGCGAAGGGACGGCGGCTATCAGCTGGGCCGGCGGCTCGTTGAGTTCGGAGGAGCCTACCTAGCGTCGTTCGACCAGATCCGTGAGTTCTACCGAGCCTGCGCCGAGTCCCCGCTCCTGGCTCGCGAATTGGTGCAGGTCGCCATTCTGGACGGCGCGGACGTCCTCTATGTGGCCCGCCACGAAGGACGGGCCCCGCTCCAGCTGTCCGCGCGCATCGGCGACCGGTTCCCGGCGGCGCTCACCGCCGTCGGCAATGCCCTGCTGGCGCCATTGAGCGAAGGGGAAATCCGCCAGCGTTTCTCCGGCACCACGGGCTTCGAGGCGCGGACGCCTCGGAGCGTGCGGAATGTCGAGGAACTCATCGAGCAGCTCGCCACGGTGCGCGAGCGCGGGTACGCCATCGACTTCGGCGGCGTGCATCCGGCGGTCACCGGGATCGCAGCCTCCGTGCCCGAGGCGGGTGGATCGCCCAGGTTCGCGGTGGGCGTTTCCCTTATCGCCACCCGTGCCGGCGACGAGGACCTCGCGCGGTACGGCAAGGCCATTCAGACGGTCGCGGCGCAGATCGCCCCGCCCGCCCGTCGAATTGCCTGAGAATTTTTCTCCAGACGAACTCGATAAAGGAAAACAAGAGAATGCAGACAGAAGCCGGCGTTCGCGCCGTCGTCGCCCATGGACGCGATGATCTCCGAGTGGACGTCCTCGCGGAACCCATCCCGGAAAGCGACGAAGCCCTCGTCGCGATCGAATTCGGAGGGATCTGCGGCTCGGATCTCCATTATTGGCTGCACGGCGCGGCGGGGGAGTCGATCCTCAAGGACCCGCTCGTGCTGGGCCACGAGGTCATCGGAAGGGTCGTCCAGTCCGCCGGGGACGGCAGTGGGCCCGCAGAGGGGGTGCGCGTGGCGGTTCATCCTGCCACCCCGGGCCCGGGCAACGGCCCGAGATTCCCCGAGGACCGACCCAACCTCTCGCCCGGCGGAACCTATCTCGGCAGTGCGGCGACCCATCCGCATCGCAACGGAGCCTTCGCTGACGTCGTGGCGCTTCCCTCGCGCATGCTGCGCCCCATCCCCGACAGCCTGGATGCCCGTGCCGCCGCGCTCATCGAGCCGCTGAGCGTCGCGTGGCACGCGATCAAGCAGGCGGGTGACGTGGCCGGAAAGCGCGTCCTCGTCGTCGGCGCCGGTCCGATCGGCGCGCTCGTCGTCGCCGTCCTCGCCCACCACGGCGCGGGCGAGATCGTCGTGACGGATCTCTTCGACGCGCCGCTCGAGCGGGCCAAGGAGCTCGGGGCGAAGCGCACGGTGCTCGCCCCGGAGGCGAGCGAACTCGAGAGCCTGGATGCCGACGTCGTCATCGAATCCTCCGGGAGCGTTCCCGGCCTGCGCACGGCGATCAAGGCGGCGACGCGCGGCGGCCGCGTGGTGATGCTCGGGCTCCTGCCGCCGGGAGACCAGCCGGTGCTGGTCTCCACGGCGATCGCGCGGGAGCTCGAACTCGTCGGCTCGTTCCGCTTCAACAGCGAGATCGACGACGTCATCGCCGCTTTGAGTGCGGGCGAGATCGACCCGTCCGCCGTGGTCACCCACGTGTTCGACGTGGACCAGGCCCTCGAGGCGTTCGGCATCGCCAAGGATTCGGCGACGTCGGGGAAGGTGCTGCTGCGCTTCGGTGGCCAGCGCTAGTCACAGAGTGGACGCGTCGATCACGAACCGGTAGCGCACGTCGCTCGCGACGACGCGCTCCCACGCCTCGTTGATCTTCTCCCCCGGGATGACCTCGACTTCTGCGCCGAGCCCGTGCTCCGCGCAGAAGTCGAGCATCTCTTGGGTCTGCCGGATCCCGCCGTTCTTCGTCCCCACGAGACGCCGTCGCACCCTGTGGAGGGACAGCGGGTGGAACGTCATCGGCTTCTCGGGCAGCCCGGCGATCACGAAGGTGCCGTCGAGCGCGAGCAGCCCCAGATAGGCGTCGAGATCCAGGTCAGCGGAGACTGTGTTGATGATGAGGTCGAAGCGGCCCTTGAGGTCCTCGAAGGCGCTGGCGTCGGAGCTAGCGTAATAGTGGTCCGCGCCGAGTCGGAACGCGTCGTCCTGCTTTTTGAGCGACTGGCTGATCACCGAGACCTCGGCGCCGAGAGCGTGGGCAATCTTGACCCCCATGTGCCCGAGGCCGCCCATGCCGATGATCGCCACCTGCTTGCCCGGCCCGGCGCCCCACATCGCGAGCGGCGAGTACAGCGTGATGCCCGCGCAGAGGAGCGGCGCGGCGACGTCGAGCTCGAGCGCGCCGGGGATCCGCACCACGTAGTTCTCATCGACCGTGATGTGGGTGCTGTAGCCGCCGGCTGTGGGCTTCCCGTCGCGGCCGGTCGAGTTGTAGGTGGGGATGTTCCCCTTGCAGAACTGCTCCTCGCCGTCGCGGCAGGCCTCGCACTCGCGGCAGGAATCGACGAAGCAGCCGACGCCGACCCGGTCGCCGACGGCGTGCTTCGTCACCTCCGAGCCCACCGCCTCGACGACACCCGCGATCTCGTGGCCGACGACGATCGGGTACGCGGGGCTGTTGCCCCACTCGCCGCGGGCGATGTGGATGTCCGAATGGCAGATCCCGGCGAACTTGATGGCGATGAACACCTCGTGTGGGCCGGGTTCCCGACGTTGGATCGTCGTGGGAACGAGCTGACCGGCTGCGGAGGGCAGGGCGTAGGCGTGCGCTGTGGGCATGGACTTCTCCTTGAGGTTCTTGGGTTGCGCGGAAGGGGGCGGCGGGCGGGGCCGAGGGGCGCTGGTCTAGAGATGCGCGAGACCCGCGGCCAGGCGCTTGATGCCCTCGGCGATCTCCTGCTCGCTCGCGGCGTAGGAGAGCCGCAGGTGGTGCTCGCCGTGCGCGCCGAACTCACTGCCGGGCCGGACGGCGACCCCGCCCTCGCGCAGGCGGCCCACGAGCTCGACTGCCTCAATGTCGAAGTCGTAGCGGGGGAACAGGTAGAACGCGCCGTCGGGCGAACTTGCGGTGAGGCCTCTAATGGAGGCGAGGCCCTCCCGCATGAGCGCACGACGACGGCGGTACGCCTCGAGCATTCGCCGCACCTCGGCGTCGCCCTCCTTGAGCGCGGCCAGCGCAGCGTACTGGTTGACGCCGCTCACCGAACCGTTGAACGTCGCATGGAGGCGAGTCGCGGCGGCGACCACGTCGTGCGGGCCCCACACGTAGCCCACTCGCCAGCCCGTCATCGCGTAGCTCTTCGAGAATGTCTGGCAGTAGACGGTGCGACCGCGAAGGGTCGGGACCGAAAGGGCCGACGTGAACGGCTCGGGCGTGTAGACGAGGTCGCTGTACGCCTCGTCGGAGAGCACGAGCGTGTCGGTTCCGGCGAGCATCTCGCCGAGGGCCTCCAATTCGGCGCGCGTGTGCACGATGCCGGTCGGGTTCGACGGGTTGCAGAACACGAACAGCTTCGCGCCCGTGAGCGCCTCCTCGAGCGTGGCGAGGTCCCAGTGGAGGTCCTCGCGCAGCGGGACCGGAACGCACTCGCCGCCGGCCATGCTGATGAGATCTGAATACAGCGAGTAGGTGGGGTCGGGGATGATTACCCTGTCGCCGGGATTGACGACGGCGAGGATCACCGCCGCGAGTCCGGCCGTGCCGCCCTGCGTGACGAGGACGTCCGCGGCCAGCAGCTCCTCGCCTGCTTGCGCCGAGAGCTTCTCGGCGAGGGCCTCCCGGAGGGCGGGCTCGCCGACGAGCGGCGAATAATGCGTCCGCCCCTCGGCCATGGCGCGCTCGGCGGCCTCGCGGATCGGGGCTGGGGTGTCGAAATTCGGCTCGCCCATCGCGAGTGAGACGAGGTCCGCCGTCGACTGCGGCTGCTGGACCCGCCTTGACGTGCTCTCGATGCGCAGGACCGGCTCGGAGGGGCGGAAGGCGAGGTTGAGGTCGGTGGTCATTCAGAGTCTCCTGTCAGGCCCGCGGCGCAGCACGCAGAAGTTCCTGCACCACGGAATGGTCTTTCTCGCCGAGGCCCATGCGCACGGCGGTTTCGAACAGCGAAGTCGTCTCGCGGGTGACCGGCAGCTCCGCTCCGAGCCGGTTTCCCAGGCCGACGGCGTACCGCAGGTCCTTGAGCTGGTTGACCGCGCTTCCGCCGAGGCCGTACTCCCGGTTCAGGAGCTTCTCGGCCTTGAGGTCGAGGACGGCGCTCGCGGCGAGTCCTCCCTTGAGGACGCCCACGAGCTGCTCCTGCGAGAGGCCGGCCCGCCGGGCGAGGTCGAGTGACTCGGCCAACGCCACGAGCGTGCCCGCGACGACAATCTGGTTGCAGAGCTTCGCCGCCGCGCCCGCGCCGGTGGTCCCCATGTTCTGGACTGTCGTCGCGAAGGTCTCCAGGAGCGGTCGGAGTTCCGCGAAATCCTCTGGCTCGGCGCCGACCATGAGGCTCAACGTGCCGGCCTGGGCCCCCGCGTCGCCGCCGCTCATGGGAGCGTCGACTACGCGGATGCCGTGCCGCAGGGCGCGCGCCGCGAGCGAGTGCACCTTGTCCGGCGAGGTGGTGCTCAGCACGAGGAGGTAGCGCGTGCCGCTGCGGGCCCACTGCTCGAGAACGGACGACGGCGTCAGCTCGCTGAGCTGGTCCACGTCCGGGAGCGCTGAGATCACGACGGCGGCGGCGAGGTCGGCGGGGTTCGCCGCGACTTTCGCGAGGCCTCGGAAGGCCTCGGCCTTCTCGGCGGTCCTGTTCCACACCTGGAGTGCATACCCGTGCTCTGCGATGTGCCGGGCGATCGGGGCGCCCATCGGGCCGAGGCCGATGAGGGCTACGGTCTGTCCGCCGGCCGGGTCACTCGAGTTCGCTGAGCCCATCGATGGCCTTCATCTCGTCCTCGGTGAGGGTGAACCGCATGACGTCGAGGTTGCTCAGCATGCGCTCGCGGTGCGCCGACTTGGGGACGACCGCAACGCCGTGCTGCACGTCCCACCGGATGATGACCTGGGTGGGCGTCGCGTCGTGGGCCCGCGCGATCTCGGTCAGCACCGGATCCTCCAGCCGGGCGCTGCGCAGCGGGCTGTGGGCGCCCACCACGATCCCGCGCTCGCGGCACGCCGTGAGGTAGCGCTCGCTGTAGTAGACGGGGCTCCACTGGAGCTGCGCCACCTCGGGGTACTCCCCGGTCTCGCGCTTGAGGGCGTCCAGGAGCCGGAGCTGGTAGTTGCTCACGCCGATCGCGCGCACGAGCCCTTCCTCGCGGGCACGGATGAATTCCTTCCAGGAGCCTGCGCCCGGGCTGCCGCCCGGAGGCCAGTGCATGAGCCACAGGTCCACGTAGTCGGTCCCGAGGGCTTCGAGGCTCTGCTCGAGGGTCTTCCGCTCGAAGCCGACGGCGTCCGGCGGGAGCTTGGTGGTGATGAACAGTTCCTCGCGGGGGATGCTCGTCTGGCGAAGGGCCGCGCCGACGGCGTCCTGGTTCTGGTACCGGGTGGCCGTGTCCACGCTGCGGTAGCCGAGGTCGAGGGCCTGGAGGATTGCGTCGGTGGCCTCCTGCCCGCGGAGCGGGTGGGTCCCGAAACCGATGAGGGGCATCTTCGCCCCTGCGGTCAGGGTGACCGTGGGGGTCGCAGTGGAAAGTGCTGGAGTCATGTGCATTCCCTAACTAGTGCTGCGCCATTTCGTGCAGCGCGATTTAGTGCAGTTCGATCAGGCGGAGCGGAACGATGTTCAGCCGCTCGTTCCCTGTCTCCGTGACGAGGACGGTCGTCTGGAACGCGATGCCCGGACCCTGCTCGCGGGTGATCGCGGTGCGGACCGAGAGGGCCATCCCCGGTTCGAGGACCTCTTCGGAGGTCGCGGAGAGCAGCGGGCGGCCCAAGCCGGTCCCCAGCGAGTAGCCGATGATCGGATCGAGGCGGTCCGGCGAGACAGTTCCCTGAAGGGCCTGCCGGTGGATGGCGAACACCTCGTCGGCGCGGATCCCCGGACGGATTGCGGCGAGGGCGGTCTCCGTCGCATCGGACAGGGCGTCGGCGAGGCTCCGGAGGAGCGGGCCGGGCGTCTCGAAGACGATCGTCGTGCCGGCGGCGCCCGTGTAGTTCTCGCTCAGCGGGTACAGCGCGAACGGGAGCGGCTGGCTCGGATCCAGGACGCCGGTCTCCTCGTGCCTCCCAAGGAGGGTCGCGATGCTCCCCGCCGGGTAATAGCCGGCCCGGGTGACTCCGGCAGCATCCTCGAGGGGGGACCAGAACTCGCCGCCGCCCGCCCGCCGGAGCGAACGGTCAACGTTGCGGACGATCTCGTAGACCCGCAGTTCGGGGGTCATCCTGTCGACGACCGCGGTGTACCCGATGTCGGCCAAGTCGGCCGCGGCACGGAGGCGACGGATTTCGTCGTCGTCCTTGATGCGCATGGCCGCGTCAAGGATCGGCTCGGCAGCGATCGCGCCTTCCCGCAGCGCGCCGCGTTCTGCGGCGACACGAGCCGAGGAGGGGAGGCCGGAGAGATGCATGCGGAGCACCGATTCGCGGCGCTCCTCGGCGTCCTGGCCGAGGGACCAGAAATCGGTGAGCCCCCGGTAGCCGCTTGCCGCGATCTTGGGCTGGTCGGCCTCGGAGGCGAGGAGCGTAGTGTTCCCGCCCGGCCCGAGGACGAGAACCGTTCCGGGGGCTGTGAACGAGCGGATGTTGAGGTCGGCGAGGTAGGCGATGGCGCTCGGGCTCGTGGCCAGGAGCACGTCGGCGCCGGCCGCGTCCATCTGCTCGGCGACGCGCTGGACGCGACGCTGGACTGGGTTGAGGGTCATGGTCGTTGCCATCGGGAATTCTTCCTTTTCCAGTGCTCGAATCAGGCCTCGACCAGGAGTCCCTTGGCCTTGAGCTTCTCGGTCAGGCCGTGGAGTTCGATGACGGTCTTTCCCCCCGCGCGGTGCTGGGCCATGATCTCGGCCTCGTGGTCCTCGCGCTCCTTGCAGATGCGGATGATGTCCTCTGCTTCCTCGGGACGCACGACGACGATCCCGTCGGCGTCGCCCTTGAGGATGTCACCGGGGTTCACGGTCTGGCCGCCGACGGCGATCGGGTAGTTCACCGGGCCGAGCGTCTCCTTGACCGTGCCCTCAATGCAGACCGAGCCCGAGAAGACGGGGAAGCCGAGCTTGATGATCTCGGCGCTGTCGCGGACCCCGGAGTCCGTGACGAAGGCGGCGAGGCCCTTCGACTGGCACGCGGTGGCGAGGACCTCGCCGAACGAACCGGACTGCTCGAGCTCTCCGGCCTCGACGATCACCACATCGCCTGGCTGCGCGTAGGAGATGGCCACCTGGACCATGATGTTGTCGCCCGGCTGAGCCTTGACGGTGAAGGCGGGGCCGCAGAAGGACATGCTGGGGTGGAGAGGCTTGATGCGGTGGGACAGTGCGCCCTTGCGTCCCTGGGCCTCGTGGATGGTGGCGGAGGAGAACGCGCCGAGGCGTTCGACGACGTCGGCCGACGGACGGTCGAAGCGGGTGCGGACGTGGATCACGGGAGCCTGCTTTCTGCTGGTTGTGGTTGTGAAGTGGGAAGCTCGGGTTCTTGGGGCGGTTGAACGGGGTGTCCGACGTCGAATTCCCCCACCCCGTGCGCGGCGAGAGCCTCCCAGCACCGTTCGCGGAGCCGCGTGAGATGCAGGTGCTGGTCGAGCTGACGGAGCGAAGCCTGCTCGAGGGTCGTGGGGCGGAAGCGAACGCGCTGACCGGGCCGTGCCTGGGCCATGGCGTCCAACGCGGGGAGGGTGAGGACCGCGAGCACGGGGTAGCCGGCGGTGACGCCGCGACCCCGGTGGAGGACGAGCAGCTCCTGGGTCGAGGGGACCTCGATCGCGCCGACGGGGACGCCGCGCGAGAGGACCTCGCCCTTCGAGACGCGCTCGGGGAGGTGCCCGGCGAGGCGAAGCCCCACGTGGTTGCTGCGAGGGCTCACAAGGTACGGGCTCTCGAAGAGCCGCGACGCGGTCTGGCCGAACTCCGCGATGTCGGGGCCGTCGGTCACCTCGATGTGCGGCTCCTCCTCGATCGGGGCGGCGATCGGCCCGAGCCGGAGGAGGGGGAGGTCCAGCGAGGGGTTCCGCAGCGGAGCCTGGCTGAGATTGCACGCGAGGCGCTGGCCCTTCTCGAGGCGCAGGCCGAAGCCGATCATGCTGTCCGGGGCGCAGCTGCCCAGCAGCATCGGGACGGTGAAGGAACCGTGGACGGCGAGGTAGCTCCTCAGCCCGACGGCGCCGGGGCTGATCGTGACGATCTGCCCGGTCTCGACGGAGACGGGCGCGTGGTCCGCGACCGTGTACCCGTCGATCCGAATGGTTCCGACGGAGCCGGTGACCGCGATGAGCAGGTCGTTCTCGGCGGCGAAGGAGAACCGGCTCGCGGTGATCTCGAGGAGCGGGGCGCCGTCGTGATTGCCCACGAGGATGTTGGCCACGCGGGCTGAGTACTGGTCGAGCGCGCCGTTCACCGAGAACCCGAGCGGCGGGCCCTGGAATCGGCCGAGGTCGGTGACGACGGTCAGACCCGCTGTGAGGATCAGCATCATGCCACCAGCTCACTGAGCTTGACCCCGACGAGGCCGTCCCACTCGCCGGGCGCGATCGACCTGAAGCGGATCGTGTCGCCGGGGCGGTACGGGACGAGGGTGGCGCTCTCGCGGTCCATCACGTCCACGGGGGAGAGGCCGATGAGGCGCCAGCCGCTCGGGGCCGCGACGGGGCCGACGACGCCCTGGGATCCGGCCACCGAGATCGCGTTCGGCGGCACCCGGAGGCGCGGATCGGGCAGCCTCGGGATCGGCTTCGGGAAGGCTGGGCCGTCGATCATGCAGGAGGCGGCTGGGCCGCCGAGACAGCGCACTACGTATTCCTCGGCCGTGTGCAGGGCGATCACCTCGGCCTCGGTGATGTCGAGGTAGTCGGCGACCCAACCGAGGTCGGGCCCGTGCTCGCCGCCGTAGACCACGGGAAGCGTGAAGCGACGCGCTGTGCGCTCCGGCGCGTTCGGATGGTTGAGGGCGTCGTGGAGGATGTCGTCGAGGACGACATCGAATACGGCCGAGAGCATCTGGAACGTCTGGCGGGATGGATCGAACTCCACGAGGAGGGAGTCGTACGTCGGCACCACGCCATAGACGCCGGGGACCGGGCGTGCGCCGATCCATTCCGCGATCCGATGCACCGCCTCCCACTGATCTTGCGGACCGGCGTCTTCGATGAGGACGCGGAAGGCAGCCTCGCCGCACGGTGCTAATCGGGTTCTCATGCTGGTCTCTTGCAGAAGTTGCGGCAAGTGCCGGTGATCAATGGGCTGTGAGAGCGTTCGCCCCGGCGAGGGGGGCGATGGTGACGCGGGCGTCGACCAGGGCCTGCTTGACGCGGCGCGCGACGGCGACGGCGTCCGGACCGTCTCCGTGCAGCAGCACGGAGTCCGTGGTCACGGCCAGTTCCTTGCCGTTGCGGCTGATGACGACCCCGTCGCGGACCATCCGGACGGTGCGCTCCGCGATCTCATCGGTGTCATGGATGACGGCGTTGGGCTCCCGTCGTGGGGTGAGCGTTCCGTCGTCCTCGTAGTTGCGGTCGATCACCCCGACGAGCCCGATCCTGATGCTGCGGCGGGAGGCGGCGTCGACGACGGCCCCCGCCTGGGTGAGGACGATGATCGAGGGGTCCACCAGGGCGACGGCTTGGACCATGGCCTCGGCGTAGTCCTCGCGGGTGATCACGAGATTTCCAAGCCTGCCGTGGGGGCAGAGGTGCGTGACGGACGTGCCGTGTGCGGCGGCGAAGGCCGAGAGGGCGCCGAGCTGGTACATCACGTCGGTGCGCACCTCGTCCGCGGTGAGATCCATCGCCCTGCGGCCGAAGCCCACGAGGTCGGGGAAGCTCGGGTGCGCGCCGATGCTGACTCCGCGCCGGACGCATTCGGCCACGGTGCGGTCCATGACGCGGGGGTCGCCGGCGTGGAAGCCGCACGCGACGTTCGCCGAGCTGACAATGTCGAGGAGGGCGTCGTCGTCGCCCATCGTGTAGGCGCCGAAGCTCTCGCCGAGATCGGCGATCAGGTCCACTGTGGTCGTCATCGAGCCTCCTGTGCCTGGTGGGTTGGTAGCGGGGGTGCTGATGGAAAAACCGTACGGGCGGCGGTTGCCGTGCGCTAATATGCGTTTCGCATAGACATATATGGCTGCCTTATGGCACAGACCGAAACATCGGAGATCTTGATGGAAACGCGGCGTCTGCGGTACTTTGTGACCATCGTCGACAGCGGGACGATAACGAGGGCCGCTGAATTGCTGCATCTCGCCCAGCCTGCACTGAGCCAGCATGTCTCGGCTTTGGAATCGGAATTCAAGCAGCAGCTGCTCGTGCGCAGTCGGCGGGGAATTGTTCCGACTGCCGCAGGCCGTTCCCTGTATCGCTATGCCCAGAGCATTCTCCGGCTCGAGACCGAGGCACACCACGAGATCAACTCCGAACTCTCGAGCCCCTCGGGGACGGTCACGATCGGCCTGGCGCCCTACAGCCTGGCCTCGTCGCTCACGATCCCGATTCTCCAGACCATCCGCTCGCGTTATCCGCGCATCGTCCTGCGAATCGTCGAGACGCTCACGGTGATTCACAGCCAGGCGATTCGCATGGGGCAGATTGATGCTGCGCTCGTGTATGATCCCGGGCCGATTCGGGGCGTGAAATTCGATCGCATTTCTACTGACCCCCTCGTCCTTGTCACTCCGGCCGATCTCGAAGTGCCGGGAGCGGGCGAGGAGGAAGTCCCAATTTCCGCGCTCGCGGATTTCGAATTCATTCTTCCCACGCGCACCCATACGCTGAGGAACCTGATGGAGCAGACGCTGAGCCGGGCGGGTCTCGAGCTCAAGGTCTTGATCGAGATGGAGCACAGTCGGCCTCTCCGTGACGCGGTCGCGCTGGGGCTCGGCGTGACCGTCCTCCCTCGGCCGGCGGCAGAGGCCCGGTTCCACGGCAACGAGTTCAGCCTGCGCAGGATCACCGATCCCGAGCTCACGGCAGGATTCGCCCTCGCGACGCCGGATCACGAGCCGATGTCAGCGGCAGCCGATGCGGTGGTGCAGACCCTGCGGGAGATGCTGCTGGGCCCAGACGGGCCTTGGACGGGGACCGACGAGGGCGAATGACCGGGGGTTGACAAGTCCTCGGTCCCTCAAATTCTATAGAATATAGATTTCCCCGATGAAGGGGCAGCTGAAGGACGGAGACCCCATGACCTATCGAGTCGCAGTCACCAAGGGCTACGCGGAGGAGGACGGCAGCACCATCTTCGGGGATATCGGCCTCTCTCGGCTGACGCAGGCCGGACTTGAATGGAAGGTCCTGCCCCAGAAGATGGGCCACCTCGCTGCCGACCAGCTCGAGGGCTTCGACGCCGCGCTCGTCCTGGGCGCGGAACGCGTCACCGAGGAATCGCTGCCCGCCGGCGGCCGGCTCCGGCACATCGCTCGGTTCGGAGCAGGCTTCGACGCGGTGGACGTCGAGGCGTGCACACGGCGCGGCGTCCTGTTGACCAATTGCCCCGACGCGGTCCGTCGCCCGGTCGCCGATTCCGCGATCGCGCTGCTGTTCGCGCTCGCCCACAACCTCGTCATCAAGGATCGTCTGGTCCGCGAGGGGCGATGGGACGAACGCGCCGCCTGGCGCGGGTCGGGGCTCGACGGCGCCACCGTCGGGATCGTGGGACTCGGCGGCATCGGCCTTGAAACGGCTCGACTCGTCCGCGCGCTGGGGATCCGGACCGTCGCCTACAACCGCTCCGACCGCCGTCGCGAGGCCGACGCCCTCGGCGTCGAGGTCCTGGCGCTCGACTCCGTCCTCGCGCAGAGCGATTACCTCATCATCACGGTCGCGGCGAATGCCGGGACCCGCCGCCTCATCGGCGAACGCGAGCTCTCGCTCATGAAGCCCACGTCCCGACTCATCAACCTCGCCCGCGGCAGCGTCGTGGACGAGGAGGCGCTCATTCGCCGCCTGTCGGACGGACGCCTTGCCGGCGCTGGGCTCGACGTGTTCGAGCGGGAGCCGCTTGACGTGAAGAGCCCGCTCGTCGCCATGGACAACGTGATCCTCGCGCCCCATTCGCTGTGCTGGACGGATAGCTTCACGGACGCCGTTTCGGGCAGCGTGATGGAGTCGATCATCGACGCAAGCCAGGGCGTCGTGCCGCGGAACGCCGTGAACCCTGAAGCCTGGGCCGGGCACCGAGAGCCACAGGGTGCCGGCACGGCGCATGTCGGATGATAGATCTCATGAACCAACGGACCGTCCAGAGCAGCGCGCGCGCCATCCGCAGAGCCGGACTGCGCGAAAGCGTCTACGAGTCGATCCTCGAGATGCTCGTCGAGGGGCAGGTCGAGGAGGGCGCTCCGCTTCGGGTCGAGGCCCTCGCCCAGCTTCTGGAGGTCTCGCCCACTCCGGTCCGCGAGGCGCTCGTGCAGCTCGAGTCCACAGGTCTCGTGAAGTACGTGGCGAACAAGGGCTATACGGCAGCGCCGCACCTTTCCGCCGACGAGAAGGTGGCCATGATGGACGCCCGGCTCGTCCTCGAGGTCGCTGCCGTGCGGCGCGCCGCGGAACTCGGCGACCCCTCCGTCCCGAGCCACCTCCGCGACGTCCTTGAGGGCCAGCGCGAGGCGGCGTCCCGGCTCGAGGGGAAGGATGGCGAGCAGCAGAAGGACGCGCTCCGCGAATTCCTCAAGCTCGACCACTCGTTCCACGACGGCATCCTGCACGGCTGCGGAAACCACTTCCTGTTCCGGCTGGCCGCCACGCTGGACGCCCAGGCCCAGCGCATGCGGCAGTCATTCCTCAATGGCATCCCGGACGCCGAGGACGTCCTGGCCGAACATTCCGCGATCGCCGAAGCCATTGCCACCGGTGATCCGGACGCCGCGGAACGGGCTATGCGCGATCACCTCTCACGGGTCCTCAGCCTTTCGCTGACGCAGGCAGATTGAGCCGACCTTCCCAGTCCGAAGGCTTCCCAAGATCAAGAATTATATAGATTATCAAACGGCAAGGAGAATCATGGCAGGCACAGCAGTGATCACGGGCGCCGGTTCGGCGCGCGGAATTGGGGCGGAAGTCGCCCGTCGGCTCGCGAAGTCGGGGTGGAACCTCGGGCTCCTCGACATCGACGAGAGCGCGGTCAAGGCCCTCGCGGGCGAGATCGAGGCGGCCTTCGGGGTGCGCGCACTCGGTGTAGGGGCTGACATCTCGGACGAGACCGCAGTCGATGAGGCGATCAGCCGGTTCGAGCAGGAGCTCCCGCCGATCCAGGCCCTCGTGAACAGTGCGGGCGTGAGCTCGCCGGTCGCGTTCCTCGACCTCGACCTCGCCACCTGGGAGCGGGTCATGCGCATCAACGCCACGGGAACGTTCGTCATCACGCGGCGCGTGGTGCCCGACATGATGGAGCGCGGCTACGGCCGAGTCGTGAGCCTCGGATCGACGGCCATGCAGAACGGCGGAGGGACGTTCAGCAAGTCGGCCTATGCGGCCTCGAAGGGCGCCATCGAAGCCTTCTCGCGCGCGCTCGCGCTCGAGATCGCCCCGCAGGGCGTGACGGTCAACGTCATCGCGCCGGCCACGATCGACACCGACATCATGGGCGGACCCATCACTGAGGACCGCAAGCCGAAGTTCCTGGCCCAGCTCCCCGTTGGCCGAATCGGCACGCCGGGAGAAGTCGCGGCGCTCATCGAATTCCTCATCGGCGAGGAGGCCGGCTACATCACCGGCGCGACCTACAACATCAACGGGGGCCTCCGCATTGGCTAGAACGCTCCCCGGCGCCGACTGGTCCATCGCGGCTGCGATGCTCCAGTTCCCGGGCACGCACGACGGCGTCCCCGTCGCCGAATTGCCCTCCGCGGTTTGGCGGCAGCAGCTCGAGCCCGTCGTCGAGGCGGGCTTCTCCGCCGTCGAAATCCCGACGTCGTGGATCAGCATCGGCGATCTCCCAGATCCGCGCGTCGCCGAGCTGCGCGCGGTCCTCGAGGATGCGGGGCTCGAGGTTCCCGGTATCTCGGTCGTACGCCGCAGCGTCATCCACCCCGAGCGAGGCGAGGACAATCTGGCCCTCGCGCACCGGACCGTCGATGCCGCCGCGGCCTTGGGCGTCCCGATCGTCTGCGTCGGCCTGCACGACGAGCTGCTCGATGCGCAGAAGCAGGTGACGTGGTTCTGGACCGTGCCCGGCGCACAGCGCCCCACCGACCCGGAGACGTATGAGCTTGCCGTGCGCCGCTATCGCGAGCTCGCCGAGCATGCCTCGGGAGTGGGCATCGAGCTCTCCCTCGAGCTGTACGAGGATACGTACCTCGGTAGCGGGAAGGACGGGGTGAGGTTTCTCGAGGACATCGGTCACCCCGCCGTCGGCCTCAACCCGGACGTGGGCAACCTTGTCCGGCAGCAGCGGCCCATCGAGAGCTGGCAGGAGACGTTCGCGCTCACGCTCCCGCATGCCAACTACTGGCACATCAAGAACTATGCGCGGCTCGAGGATCCCTCGCGGGACCTGGTGCTCACCCACCCGACGTCGCTCGAGCTCGGCATCATCAACTACCGGGAGATGACCCAGGCCGCGATTGCCCAGGGATTCAACGGGGCATTTGTCGTGGAGCACTATGGGGGTGACGGCCTGAGCGTCGGGGCCTCGAACGCCGACTACCTGCGCAGCATTCTGCCTGCACGCACAACTCGTGAAACGTCAGAAACGGAGAAGTAAATGGTTCTGCCCGCATACCCCGCCGCACCGTTCCCCACGGAGCGCACCGCCATTGTCACCGGCGCAGCTTCGCCCCGAGGCATCGGGCGGGCCACGGCGCACCGGCTCGCGCAGCAGGGCTGGGCTGTCGCCGTCGTCGACCTCGATCGCGAGGCGAGCGAGAAGGTGGCCCTCGAGATCCAGGAGCAGCACGGCGGTGCGGCTCTTGGCGTCGGCGCGGACATCAGCGATCGGGCCTCGGTCGACGCCGCAGTCGCGCAGATCGCGCAATCGCTTCCGCAGATCGTGGGCCTCGTCAACAACGCTGGGATCAGCTCGCCGACCCCCTTCCTCGAAGTGACGGACGAGGAATGGCGCCGCGTGATCGATGTGAACCTCAATGGCACGTTCTACATCACCCAGGCGGCGGTGAAGATCATGGCCGAGCACAAGATCGGCCGCATCGTGAATATCTCTTCCGCGTCTGCCGAGCGAGGCGGCGGGGTGTACGGGCGGGCGGCCTATTCGTCGTCGAAGGCCGCGCTGCTCGGAATGGCGCGCACGCTCGCCCGCGAACTCGGGCAATACGGGATCACGGCGAATTCGGTGGCGCCGGGTTCGATCGATACGGACATCATGGGGGGTCGGCTGAGCGACGAGCGCAAGGCCTTCCTGCTCCAGGAATTGCCGGTGGGCAGGATCGGCACGGTCGACGACGTCGCGAACGTCATCGAATTCCTCCTGCGTGAGGAATCGGGCTATCTGACCGGCGTGACCTACGACGTCAACGGAGGGTCCCACATTGCCTGACTTCAACGCAGATCTCACGGGGCAGACCGCCGTCGTCACCGGAACCAGCTCGGGGATCGGCCGCGCCATCGCCGAACTCTACCTGCAGAACGGCGCTGAGGTGATCGGCATCCAGCGGCGGCCGGCGGGCATCGCCCACGAGCGCTATCGCGACGTCACGGCAAATCTGGCCAACCCCGGCGAATTGGCCGACGCGGCGCAGGCAATTCTGGAAAGCGATCAGGTGGATATCCTCGTGAACAATGCGGGAATCAATATCCGGCATAAGTTCGAGGAATTCCCCGGAAATGACTGGGATCAGGTGCTGCAGATCAATCTCCGCACCGTCATGGAGCTCATCCAGATCTTCGGCCGGCCCATGCTCGATCGGGGCGAGGGAACCGTGATCAACATGGCGTCGATGCTGTGCTTCTTCGGGGGCTTCACGGCCTCGGCCTACGCAGCATCCAAGGGTGCGGTGGGCCAGCTCACCAAGTCGATTGCGAACGAATGGGCCCCCCGCGGCGTCAACGTCAATGCGATTGCCCCGGGTTTCATCGACACCGAAATGAACGTCGCCCTCCTCGCCAACGAGACGCGGGAGCGCCAGATCCGTGAGCGCATCCCCGCCGGTCGGTGGGGGCGGCCCGAAGACATCGCCGGGGCGGCGCTGTTCCTCGCCTCGGGGGCCGCGCGTTACGTCCATGGTGTGGTGCTGCCCGTCGACGGCGGCTACCTGTCGCGCTGAGAATCTGGCCTCGAGAGAAAGAAGCTGAATCATGAAAGCTGTTATCGCCCACGGGGAAGGGGATCTTCGGGTCGAGCCCGTCGAACCCGTCGTCGTCTCGCCGGACCGCGTCCTCGTGCGCGTGGTCTACGGCGGGATCTGCGGCTCGGACCTCCACTATGCGAAGGAGGGGCGCAACGGAGCCTACGTCATCAAGACGCCGCTGACCCTCGGGCACGAAGTGGTTGGCGTGGTGCACGACATCGGCCCCGCGGCGGAAACGAGCCTCGGTGTTGGAGCGAAGGTGGCGATCCATCCCGCCCGTCCCACGCCTCTCCCGGGCGGCGTGCACGGGGCGGGCTTCAACCTCACTCCCGGTGGCAGCTACCTGGGCAGCGCCTCGACCGATCCCCACACCCAGGGCGGCTTTGTGGAGTTCCTCGAGGTCACCCCTGAGCAGCTCCGCGAGTTGCCGGACAGCCTGCCCCTTCGGCGCGCCGCCCTCTCCGAGCCGCTCGCCGTCGCCCTGCACGGCATCGGCCGACTCGGTGAGCGGGTCCGGGGCGCGAACGTCCTCGTGAGCGGTGCCGGGCCCATCGGCTGCCTCGCGATCATCGCACTCCGGGCTGCCGGCGCGGGTCGCGTCGTGGCCGCGGACCTCCAGGGGCTTCCCCTCGAGGTCGCGCGCGAGGTGGGGGCCGACGACGTTGTCCGCTTGGGTGCGGGGGAGCGGCTCGAGCCGGGCAGTTTCGACGTTGTTGTCGAGGCCGCGGGAGTGGTGCCGTCGCTCGTGGCCGCCCTCGACGCCGTGCGACCGGGAGGTTCGGTCCTCCAGCTCGGCATGCTCCCGGCGGGACCCCTTCCCATTCCCATGGCGGGGCTCATCGCCAAGGAGGTCACCCTCTTCGGATCGCAGCGCTTCGACGTCGAGCTCGACGCCGCGGTGGCCCTGCTGGCCGCTGACCCCCGCGCGGAGGCAGTGATCACCCAGGTGTTCGGGATCGACGAGGCGAAGGAGGCATTTGCGTGCGCAGCGGATTCATCACGCTCGTCGAAAGTGCTGATCAACATTTCTGAGGACCCGGAGAAATAGTCCGCCCTCCGGCTCGAAGATAAAAATCGAATAACGCCGAGGGGCGACGCCGCGATGCCTGCGCGGGGTCGCCCCTCGCTGCTTCTGCCCAGAAATCACGCGGATCGGCCAGTCTACGAGAAGCGACATAAGGATTTCATTGGGTCCCATGTGAAACGGCTATCTATCGAACCGGTCTTGATCCAGCGTGAAGTGCCTCACAATACTTATTTCTGTCCCCCTGAATCAAAACGGGCGGACGGCCCCACCATCCCCATCTGAGGAGTGCTCCATGTCCCAAACACGGGAAACGCTGGTTTCCGAGCGCATTGAAACGCGCTCGATCAGCGCCAAATCGGTGATCGCCGGCCTGTCCGGGATTTTCGTCGAGCTGTACGACAACGCCATCTACGGTTTTCTGGCGGGCACGCTCGCCGTCGTCTTCTTCCCCAGCAGCGACCCGTCGACCGCCATGCTGCTCGCGCTCGTCGCCTTCGGCATCCCGTTCTTCATCCGCCCGCTTGGCGCCGCTGTGGGCGGCTACTGGGGCGACAAGATCGGCCGCCGTGCCGTCCTCATCTTCCTTGTGACGACGATGAGCGTCGCGACCGGCCTCATCGGCGTCCTCCCGAGCGCCGCCGCGATCGGCGTGGCATCGCCCATCCTGCTGGTGGTCCTCCGCTTCGTCCAGGGCTTCTCGATGGGTGCGGAGACCGGAAACGGCAACTCGTACCTCTCCGAGAACGCTCCGCAGAACAAGCGCGGCCAGGTGGTCAGCTACGCGAACGCCGCGACGTTCATTGCCATGATGTTCGGCACGCTCTTCGCAGCCGCCCTGACCTCGGCCCTCGGCAACGCCGCCATGGCCGACTGGGGCTGGCGCCTCCCGTTCCTCGTCGCCTTCCCGATGGGCCTCGCGGCGCTCTGGGTCCGCTTCAGCGCGGGCGAGTCGCCCGAGTTCGAGAAGGTCGAGTCTGACGGCCTCGTGGTCCGGAACCCGCTCCGCGAGGCTTTCGCCAGCAAGAGCGCCCGCCGCGGCATGCTCATGACGATCCTGCTCCCGCTGTTCAACAGCTCCGGCTACTTCATCCTCTTCATCTACATGCCGAGCTTCATGACGTCGCAGCTCAAGTTCTCGGCAGTCCAAGGCCTCGTGGTGACGGGTGTGGCGCTCCTCGTCGGCTCGGTCACCTCGCTCATGGCCGGCCGCCTCTCGGACCGCTTCGGCCGCAGGCCCCTCCTAGCAGGCTCCTCGGCGCTCATGGTCATCGGCGGGTTCCCCTGCTACTACCTGCTCACTCAGGGTTCGATGATGCTCGCGCTGCTGGGCGTCGTGCTCATGTCCGTGATCTTCTCGGGGACCTTCGGCGTCGTTCAGACCGCCATGACCGAGCTCTTCCCGACCCGCATCCGGACCGCCGCGTACGGCTTCGGCTACAACATCGGCACGGCAATCTTCGGCGGTGCAGCCCCCGCGCTCATCTCGTTCCTCATCGGAGTCACGGGAAGCATCTGGGTTCCCGCCGCGTACCTCGTCATCACCTCCGCCGTCGCGTGCATCACGGCGCTGAAGATCCGCGAGACGGCCTTCGAGCCGCTGCCTGAGTGAGTCGGCTGCCTGAGTCAGAGTTTCTTCGCACACTGTCAGAGAGGACAGTCCCGTGAGTCGTCTTGCGAAACCGCTGGAGCGCGCCGATGAGGCGATCGCGGTTGAGCGCTTCGCGGTCGCCTACCGAACCGAGTTCGGGCTCGTCCCCGCGGTCTCCAACGTTTCCTTCGCCTTGAAGCGTTCCGAGCGTCTGGCCGTCGTCGGCGAATCGGGTTCGGGCAAGACAACTCTGGCGATGGCCATCGCCGGCCTGCTTCCCCATGAAACGGCCCAAGTCGATTACGGCGTGGCCCGGGTGGCAGGCCGGCCAGTGGACATGAGCGCGAGCAGGAGTGTCATTCCTGTCCGGCACGAGGGCGTCTCGATGATCTTCCAGGACGCGATGACGTCGCTCGACCCCGTCGCGACCATCGCGCACCAGTTCCGCTCGGTTCTGGGAAAGCGCGGCGTTCGCAGGTCGGAGATCCGGGCCGAGTCGATCGAATGGATCGAGAAGGTCGGCATTCCGAATCCAGAACGCGTCCTCAAGCTCCATCCGTACGAGCTCTCCGGCGGGATGCGGCAGCGCGTCATGATCGCTCTCGCCATGTGCAGCAAGCCGGCGGTGCTCATCGCGGACGAGCCCACGTCGGCGCTCGACATCGTCGTCAGCCGAAGGATCATGGACCTCGTGCTCTCGCTGGCCGTCGAGCTCGGAACGGCCGTCATCGTCATCACCCACGACATCGATCTGGCTCGCAAGTACACGGATCGGATGCTCGTGCTCTACAACGGCGAGGTTCAGGACCTGTGCAGCACCGACAGCGTGACGAGCGCGGAGCGCTCGCCCTATACACGGGCTCTGCTCGACTGCGTTCCGCGCCTTCAGGACTACGACAAGGAGTTCCTGCCGACTCTCGCCCGCAGCATCGAGAGGGCAGCGTCATGACGTCCTCGGATGGGACAGACTTCGAGCTGACGCTTTCCGCGGTCCGGAAGGACTTCGGGCGCGGCCACCGGAAAGTCACCGCCGTCCAGCCCGTCGACTTGAGGCTCGACGCTCATTCCGAGCTTGGAGTGATCGGGGAGTCCGGTTCGGGGAAGTCGACCCTTGCGCGCATGATCGTGGGCCTCGAGCACCCGACAAGCGGGGTGATCTCGTATCAGGGCCGATCGGTCGAGGACTGGCTGTCGAATCGCGCAAGCCGGCTCGCCTACCGGCAGCAGGTTCAATACGTCGCCCAGGACACCACGTCGTTCGACCCGCGCCAGACGTTCTTCGAATCGGTTTTGGTGCCGCTGCGGATCCTGCGGGGCGTCCAGAGCCGCAGCGAGATCCGCGACCGTCTCGAGGCGATCGCCGAGGACCTCTCGCTCGACCCGGCGCTCTACTCCCGGTATCCGCATCAGGTGTCCGGCGGCCAGCGGCAACGCTTCGCGCTCGCCCGTTCGCTCGTCGTCGAGCCCCGCCTCCTGATCTGCGACGAAGTGGTGTCCGCGCTCGACGTCTCGGTGCAGGGCGCGGTCCTCAACCTCATCAAGCGGCACGTGGCACGGCATCGGATGGGCCTCATGTTCGTGGCCCACGGGCTTCCCGCGGTGACATTCATCAGCTCGGAACTCCTGGTGATGCGGCACGGCGAAGTGGTCGAGCGGGGAGCAGTGGACCGCGTCGTGAACGAGCCGCAGCACCCCTATACGCGGGAGCTGCTCGAGGCGTACGCGGATTCGTCAAGCCCTGAATCGAGCCCCGAGTCGGGTCCTGAACAGCGGGAGGCCGCGCTATGAGCTGGTATCGGGCGAACAGGTGGTGGGTGCTGCGGCTCGCACGCCTTCCCCTCGACATCTTCGTCTTCGGCACGATCGCGTTCTTCCTCGTCCGGCTGCTTCCGGGCGACCCCGTGAGCGTGGCGATCTCCTCCCGCTCCGGGACCGTATCTCCCGAGGCGATCGCCGCAGTGCGGACCCAGATGGGCCTCGATGGAACCGTGTGGGATCAGCTGCTGAGGTTCTGGGGCGGGCTCTTCCAAGGCGATCTCGGCCACTCGCTCGTGACCGGCGCCCCCGTCATCGACGAGGTGTTCTCCCGGCTTCCCTCCACGATCGAGCTCATCGTCCTGGGCCTGATCGGGGCGTTCGTCCTCTGCCTCGTCCTCGGGTTCCTCTACCTTCGGTTCGCGAACCGGGCGCTGCGGGCCAGTATCCGGGTCTATTCGTCCTTCGCCACCACGGTGCCGGTGTTCGTCGTCGCCATCTTCCTCATCGTGATCTTCTATGTGATCCTCGACTGGCTGCCGGCACCGTTGGGAAGGGTCTCGTCCGGGACCCTGCCCGTCATCACGGGCTTCCCGCTCGTCGACGAGCTGCTGACCGGGAATGTCGACTTGTTCGGCGAGACGCTCGTGCAGTACATCATGCCCGTTGCGGCGATGGTGCTGACCTACACCCCGAACCTCCTCACCCAGTACATCGGAGGGCTCGACCGCGAGCTAGTCCAGCCGACCACCCGATTCCAAGTGGCGGCCGGTGTGCCTCGGAAATGGATCTTCTTCAGCGTGTTCCGGCGCTCGCTGTCCAGCGTCGTAGTGGTGTTCGGGCTGTTCTTCGGCTCTCTCATCGGCGGCGCCGTCACGATCGAGAGCCTCTTCGGGTTCGGCGGGATCGGCGCGCTCGGCGTCCGCTCGGTCCAATCCGTGGACTTCACGGCGCTCCAGGGGTTCCTCGTCGTCGTCGTCGCCGTCTGCCTGATCGCGATGCTCGTCGTCGACCTCGTGAACATGTGGCTCGACCCCCGCCGTCGGCCGGGCATCGAAAGTGAGGCTAGCTGATCATGGCGGAGACTCTCATCGCCAAGACCGTCCAAGCGCCCCCCAGGCGCCCTGCGCGCAAGCGTTTCGGCTGGTTGCGCGTGACGCTCGCGTTCCTCCCGCTCGTGGCGATCCTCGTCGTCGCCCTCTTCGCGCCGCTCATCGCACCGTATGATCCCGTGACCACCGTCGCGGCCTCGCGGCTCCCGCCGTCGGCCGCGTATCTCTTCGGCACGGATGCCGTCGGGATGGATGTGTTCTCGCGCACCATCTTCGGTGCGCGGGTCGCCGTTCAGTTCGGCGTGATCGTGGCGCTGTGCAGCACGATTGGCGGGATCCTGATCGGGACCTTCATCGGCCTCTCGGAGAGCAGCCGCGGGGTTGTGGGGTGGATCGGGCGTCTGCTGAACCAGATCAGCGATTACCTCATCGCGATTCCGTCGATCATCCTGGGCATCGTCGTCGTCGGCATCATGGGATCTTCGGATTTCGCGCTCATCGTGGCCATTACGCTCTGCCTGATCCAGGCGACGATCAAGCTCACCCGCGCCGAGGTGCTTCGAGTGCGTCGCGAGGCGTATCTCGAGGCGGCGAAGCTCGCCGGCGAGAGCCCGCTGCGGTCCGCGCTCGTCCACGTGGTGCCGAATTCCATTGGGCCGGCGATGCGCAACATGCCCCTCGTCTTCGGCAACTGCGTGATCATCCTCGCGAGCCTCGGCTTCATCGGCGTCGGCGTGAAGGCGCCGACGCCCGAGTGGGGCTACATGATCTCGTCGGCGCTCTCGTCGCTCATGCTCGGGCGCTGGTGGCCGGCCATCTTCCCCGCCATCTTCGTGGCGCTTTCAGTCCTCGCCATCGCCTATTCATCCCGGGCGATCCCACAGGTTTGGCCGTACTTGGCGGCCAACGTCAAGAAGCGGTTCCGCACGGAAAGGAATAGTCGTGCCTGATAGGAGAGAAATGGTGCCTGATAAGAAATGGGTGCCTGACAATAAGGCGGCGCGTCACAAGAAAAAGCTGGGGATTCTTGCCGTGGGAGCGGCGGCGGCCATCGTCTTGAGCGCCTGCAATAGCCACGGCTCCACGGCCGGCGGCAATGCCCCCGCCAAGAACTCGATCACCGTGGCCGTGGCGGCAACGCCGACGAGCTATGACTTGGACGGATCCTTCGCCGCGTCGAATGAGAACTACACCATGTGGTCGCAGACTCAGATCGGTCTGCTGAACTACAAGACGACAACCAAGAATGGCGTTGTCATCACTGACTTCACTCATTTCGAGGGGGCGCTCGCCGAGAAGGACAACCCCTACACGGTCAGCGACAACGGTCAGACTTACACCTTCCATCTTCGCAAGGGGGTGCTCTCGCAGGCCGGCAATCCCTTCACCGCCGAAGACGTCCGCTGGTCGGTGGAGCGCAAGCTCAGCGACCATGGGGTGGGGCTCACCCAGATCAAGAATTACTTCAACTCCATGGACCAGGTCCAAGTCATCGACGACTCCACGATCGCGTTCCATCTCCACAATGCCGGGAACGACAACGTCTTCCTTCCCATCTTCACGGGCCAGACCGGGCGCATCTACGACAAGACCGAGCTGCTCAAGCACGCCACGAAGGACGATCCCTGGGCCGTGAAGTGGGCGACGCAGAACACCGGGTGGGGCTACGGGCCGTACATGGTCGACTCAGTCACCCAGGGCCAGCAGCTTGTCCTGAAGGCGAACCCGAACTACCCCGTCGGGAAGCCGCAGTTCACCAGCATCACCATGAAGGTGGTTCCTGACTCCGGGACCCGCGCCCAGCTCGTCTCCTCTGGGAACGTGGACGTCGCCGAAGCATTGACGCCGAGCGACCTGAAGTCGATCAAGGACTCACCCAAGGTCCAGGAGCCCTCGGTCGAGCACCCCATCGAGTTCGACGACATCTCGCTCGTCCAGAACAAGGCGCCGTTCGACGACAAGCTGGTCCGTCAGGCATTCAACTACGCGATCCCGTACGACAAGATCATCAGCCAGGTGTACGAAGGCTTTGCGGTGACCAGCCCCGGCTGGTTCACCCCCACCATGGGCGTTCCCGGCCTCTCGACGCAGCCTGCCTACACCTATGACGTGAACAAGGCCAAGGACCTGCTCGCGAAGGCCGGGAAGACCAACGTGGATGTCACGCTCTCGGTTTCCAACGCGGTCCCCGACATCGTCGACACGGCCATCATGATCGGTTCCTACGCGAAGGCGGCAGGATTCAACGTCACCGTCCAGCAGCTCAACCCCGCGGATTTCGCGACCGGTCGCCTCAAGCAGACGTTCCAGTCGCTGCTGGTGGCCAACCGTGTGCAGGTGCAGGTGCCCTCGTTCGTGAACAACTTCTTCCTTCCGGGCGATCCGAGCAACAGCGGTGCGTTCGTCCCGAATGATCAGTGGAAGTCGCTCATGGCGTCGGCCATCGCAGCCGGACCCGGCACGAGCGAGCAGGCGGCTCCGTACTGGCAGAAGGTGAACGACTACATCAACCAGGACGCGAGCCAGCTTCCGATCCTCTACAAGCAGCCCAACCAGGCATACAGCAAGGATCTGGCGAACCTCTCGTACCGGTACGACAGCACCGTTGACTACAGCATCCTGAAGACCGCAGGGAGCTGATTCAGTGCACCATTGAGGGGTGGGCCCCCCGGGGCGGGGGCCCCCCCCACCGGGGGGGGGACAGGGGAGGGTCGGGCGCGGCCGAGG
>NZ_SSCL01000010.1:0-3576 GCF_005876955.1 Sinomonas gamaensis | reverse complement strand
GCCCGGTCGGGCCTCTCTCCCCGGGGGGGGGGGGCCCCCCCCCCCGCCCCCCCCCACCCCTCACTGTGCTGCTCAGAGGGGAGTGACGTACGCTCCGGAGATGCCGCCGTCGACCAAGAAGGTCGAGGCGGTGATGAAGGACGAGTCGTCACTCGCGAGGAACGCGACCGCGGCAGCTAGCTCCTCGGGCTCCGCGAACCGTCCAAGGGGAACGTGCACCAGACGGCGAGCCGCCTTCTCCGGATCCTTGGCGAACAGCTCCTTGAGAAGGGGGGTGTTGACGGGGCCCGGGCAGAGGGCGTTGACGCGGATCCCTTGACGCGCGAATTCCACCCCGAGCTCGCGGCTCATCGCCAGGACCCCGCCTTTGGAAGCCGAGTAGGAGATTTGAGATGTGGCAGCACCCATCACGGCGACGAAGGATGCGGTGTTGATAATGGAGCCCTTGCCCTGCTCCTGCATATAGGGCAGCACGGCCTTGCAGCAGTAGTAGACGCTGGTGAGGTTGACCTCCTGCACTTTTCGCCATGCGTCGATGCCAGTCTTGAGGATGGAATCGTCGTCAGCCGGGGAGATTCCAGCGTTATTGAAGGCAATATCGACCCTGCCGAACGCCTTCTTGGTCTCCGCGTAGACATTCTTGACTTCCTCTTCGCTGGTCACGTCGACCTTGACGAACAGTCCCTCGACTTCTGCTGCCGCCTCCTGACCGGATACGGGATCAATATCGGCGATCACTACATGGGCGCCCTCAGCAGCGAGGCGCTTGGCAGTGGCGAGGCCTATTCCGCTGGCGCCCCCGGTGATGACGGCGCTGCGGCCTTCGAGACGATGGGAAACAATGGTGGGCATGGCTGTTCTCATTCCTTTAGGTCGGTTTGTCTAGCTGACTAGGGGAGTGCGGGGGCAGCGAAGAAAACGTTCTTCGTCTCAGTGAAGGCGTCCAACGCATCGGGCCCGAGTTCACGGCCGAGCCCGGACTGCTTGAAGCCGCCGAACGGGGTGGAGTACCTCACCGACGAGTGCGAGTGACCGAGAGATTGCCGGAGTCGACGCCGCGGGCGAGCCTGATGGCTCGCTCCACGTTCGAGGTCCAGATCGAGCCGGAGAGCCCGTACTCGGTGTTGTTGGCAATGCGGATGGCGTCGGCCTCGTCGTCGAAGGGCACGACAGACATGACTGCAGGCGGGCCGCTACGCCAGGTCGTGGCGGCGATGCCGGGGCGCCTTTCCAACGGCTCTGCGGCGCAGGGGACACCAGAATCAGGGAAGACGTTCCTGGGACCGCTTTTCCAAGATGCCCTTGAGGCTCGAGTGGAGGCTCCCGTGCTGCTGGACAGCGATGCCAACGCATCCCAGCGGGGCATCCTGAAGGAGGACGCGCACATCGGCAACGCCGCCTTATTCGTGCTCAGTTCGGCGCTGAATTTCGCCAGCTGCACCGATCATGAGATCACTCAGGGGCGCACGCTGGCCTTCGGCGACCTTGGTGTCCTCTTTTCAGGCGTCGGCAACGAGACCCTCGACGGCCTGCTCAGCGGCAAGGGCCTGCTGCGGTTCGCCCAGACCAGAGGACTGGAACTCGAGCGCATCGAAGCCCTATGGTCCGAGCCGCTGGACGCACCCTCGCGCCCGGAAGTGGTGCAGGCGTTCGCGACGGCAATCGTCACAGCCGTCAGCGCCGTCGCGGTGACCCTGGACCCCGAGTCCGTGTACTTCGTCGGTCGCCTGAGCCCGCTCGCCGAAGAAGTCCTCCCCGAAGTTCGCAGCCGACTGGCGCATAGTCTGCCCAGTGTCCCGGCGATCAGGGTCGTGCCGCAGGTCATCGGACTGTCAGTGGCCCAAGGAGCCGCCCAAGGAACCAACTAGATCCCCGACCAATTGGACTGCTGGCGCTCACGCAGATCAACGGGTGAGTCTGCTGACGATCCCGGAGGAAATTCCCCCAGCTCCGATGGAGACAGAAGCCAGTGCGATCGCGAACGTCGACGGGCTGGGCGCGACGACGGCGAGGACGATGCCTATGCCAAGGATGGTCGTCATCGAGATCAGATAGAGGCGGAACGCCATTGTTTCCCCTGTCTTCAGGAGCCGCGCAAGGCCACCGACTTGGCCGCAGCTCACCCGAATCACGCCAGCACCGCGGTCACCACGGCAGGGGCGACCGCTCGTAGAAGAAGCCTCCCGTGGGGCCGTCCGGAGGCAGGGTGGCGAGCCAGGTGGGAGTGTCCGCGCCGGCCTCCACGGGCCTTGTCGCTTTCGGGCTCATGTCTGTGCGCGTGTAGCCGGGCGATGCCGCGTTGACCAGGATGCCTTCTTCGCGGACCTCCGCGGCGAGGACTACGGTGAGCATGTTGAGTGCCGCTTTTGAGATCCGATACGCGGGAGACTCCGCGTCACTCGTCAAGGCCAATGAGGCCATGTTGCTCGATACATTGACGATTCGACCGTACTTCGCTGCTCGCATATGGGGCAGGACGCTTCTGGCGCAGGCCCAGGCACCTAGGAGGTTGGTGTTGAGCGTTGTCAGTATTCTGTCGAAGTCGGGATCCGAAGGACGGTGATCGCCGCCGTCGAGGGCAATGCCGGCGTTGTTGATCAGCACATCGACTCGCCCGAAGGCTCCGACCGTGTCGGATACGGCCCGTTCGATTGATGCGTGGTCTGCGACGTCAAGTGCGACTGCCGAACTCGAGTGTCCAAGCTTCCGAAGGTCGCGGGCTGAACGTTCGCCCTTGGCCTCGCTCCTCGCTGCCAGAACGGTGTGGTACCCGCGGAGACCGAGCTGGCGGGCAATCTCGAGCCCAATGCCCCGATTGCCTCCCGTGATGAGTGCGACTCTGCCGTTGGGTCCAATATCCATCACCGGGCGTCCCATCCTGATTCTCTTGCTGCCAAGACGGTGACCCCCGGCTCGGCAAGGCACAGCATCTTCCGCCCCATCCCATCGTCCGGCCAAACCCACACGATCGAACCGTCGGCCATGGCCGCATCGATCGTGCCGGTGCCCTTCCTCAAGCCGGGCGCATCGAACAGCACTCGATCGCCCACCCGGTAGTCCCTCGTTTCCTCCCTCACAGGATTACCAGCCGCGTTGGGCGAGGCGGTGGGGCGCCGGGATCTCGTCGACGTTGATGCCGACCATGGCCTCGCCCAGGCCGCGGGAGACCTTGGCGATCATGTCCGGGTCGTCGAAGAACGTGGTGGCCTTCACGACGGCGGCCGCGCGCTGGGCCGGGTTGCCGGACTTGAAGATCCCGGACCCGACGAACACGCCGTCGGCGCCGAGCTGCATCATCATCGCCGCATCGGCCGGGGTCGCGATGCCGCCGGCGGTGAACAGCACCACGGGGAGCTTGCCGGTCTCGGCGATCTCCTTCACGAGCGCGAACGGGGCCTGGAGCTCCTTGGCCGCGACGTAGAGCTCGTCCTCGGCCATCGTGGTCAGGCGGCGGATCTCGGCGCGGATCTTGCGCATGTGCGTGGTGGCGTTTGAGACGTCACCGGTGCCGGCCTCGCCCTTGGAGCGGATCATCGCCGCGCCCTCGTTGATCCGGCGCAGCGCCTCGCCCAGGTT
>NZ_SSCL01000001.1:388150-539867 GCF_005876955.1 Sinomonas gamaensis | reverse complement strand
CGCGGATGTCCGCGGGGACGCGCTCGAGGGCCATCACGGCCACGGCGCCGGCGTCCTCGGCGATCTTCGCCTGCTCGACGTTGACGACGTCCATGATGACGCCGCCCTTGAGCATCTCCGCCATCCCGCGCTTGACGCGGTCACTGCCAGTGGTCGGAGCCGAGGAGTTTGCTTCAGTAGACACGTGCTCGTCTTTCTCTTGGCTACTCAAAGAGTGCTGAAAATCTTGGGGAGATGCCCAGTCTATCGCCGGAGAGGGCTCAATGTGACGGACCTCCCGACAGACTGCTCGCACGCGCGCTGGGCAGGTGCACAGCGAGTTAAACGGTCCCCGTCTCGGCTCTGGCCTGGTTGCGGACCGTCAGGACGCGCTGCACCACCGTCACGACGCTGGCCGCGGCGAGCACCGCAAGCGTCCAGAACAGGAAGGGCGTCGGCAGCCCGAGGCCGCAGAGGCCCGCGACCACAAGGACGGAAACCAGACGCTCCGCACGTTCGGCGATGCCGATATTCGCGTGGTAGCCGAGGGATTCAGCCTTAGCACGCGCATACGAGACCAGGTTGCCGAGCAGGATGCAGACGACGGCGAGGGCACCGATCGCTCCGTCATGCCCGCCGCCGTAGAACCAGAGAGCGAGGCCGAGGAAGATCGCATCGTCTTGGACCCGGTCAAGGGTGGAATCCAAGAAGCCGCCCCACCGCCCCTTGCGGTCCGTCAGACGGGCCATGATGCCGTCCATGACGTCCGAGAAGACGAAGAGCGTGATCGCCACGACGCCCCAGAAGAGTTGGCCGAGAGGGAACAGGATGAGCGCCGAGGCGCTGACCCCGGCTGTGCCGAGGAGCGTCACCGCGTCTGGGGACACGCCAAGCCGAAGGAGCACGCGGGCCAAGGGCGAGAACAGCCGGGTGAACAGCTCCCTTGCGTGTCTATTCAGCACGCGCGGCCTTCCCGCCGTCGCGCACGAGCCCTTGATCGCCGTCGCTCTCTTGATCGCCGTCGGCCGGCCACGCCTCGGCGAGGAGGCCGCGGGTCTCATCGAGGGTCTGCGTGATCTGCTTCGTCTGGGCGATGATGGGCAGGAAGTTCCCGTCGCCTCCCCAGCGGGGCACGATGTGCTGGTGCAGGTGCGCGGCAATCCCGGCGCCGCCGGCATTGCCCTGATTGATCCCCAGATTGAATCCCTGTGGACGCGACACCTGCCGGATGACCCTCATGGCGGTCTGCGTCATGGTGGCCATCTCCGTGGTCTCCTCGGGAGAGATGTCCGTGTAGTCCGCGACGTGGCGGTACGGGCAGATGAGAAGGTGCCCCGGGTTGTAGGGGTAGAGGTTGAGGATCGCAAAGCACGTCCTGCCCCGGTGCACGATGAGCGACTCCTCGTCGCTGCGGCTCGGGGCGGCGCAGAACGGGCAGGTCTCGTCCGTGTACTGGCCCTGACCGCCCTTGATGTACGCCATGCGGTGCGGAGTCCACAGGCGCCCGAAGGCGTCAGGGGTCCCGGGCAGCTCGAACGAATCCGTCACGTCATGGTCCGAGGCTTCGACATTGTCGGATGCTTCGATGCCCGCGGCCGGTTGCGCCCGCTCGCCCTCGGCGCCTGTGGAGTCCGCCACGTCAGAGCGCCCTCGTCCGGACGGCCTCGACGATCCGCTTCACGGCCTCGTCGACCGGCACGCCGTTGTCCTGGCTCCCGTCGCGGAATCGGAAGGACACGGCCCCGGCCTCGGCGTCCTCCCCGCCTGCGATCAGCACGAAGGGGACCTTGTCCTTGCTCGCCGTGCGGATCTTCTTCGGGAAGCGGTCGCTCGAGGCGTCCACCTCGGCACGGATCCCCTCCTTCTTGAGGCGATCCACGACGTCGTACAGGTAGTCGTTGAACGCCTCGGCGACCGGAATCGCGACCACCTGAACGGGAGCCAGCCATGCGGGGAAGGCCCCGGCGTAGTGCTCCGTGAGCACCCCCAGGAAGCGCTCGATCGAGCCGAACTTGGCGGCGTGGATCATGACTGGCTCCTGCCGGGTACCGTCGGCAGCCTGGTACTCGAGCCCGAAGCGGGCTGGCTGGTTGAAGTCGTACTGGACCGTGGACATCTGCCAGGTGCGCCCGATCGCGTCGCGGGCCTGCACCGAGATCTTGGGTCCGTAGTACGCCGCGCCGCCAGGATCCGGCACGAGCTCCAAACCGGTCTCGCGGGCCACCCGCTCGAGGACAGCAGTGGCCTCTTCCCACTGCTCGTCCGTGCCGATGAACTTGTCCGACTCGGGGTCGCGCGTGGAGAGCTCGAGGTAGAAGTCGTTGAGCCCGAAGTCCCGCAGGAGCGAGAGGATGAAGTTCAGGAGGTGCTTGACCTCGTCCGGGGCCTGCTCCTTCGTCACATACGAGTGCGAATCGTCCTGGGCGAAGCCGCGGACACGGGTGAGGCCGTGGACCACGCCGGACTTCTCGTAGCGGTACACGTGCCCGAACTCGAACAGCCGCATGGGCAGCTCTCGATACGAGCGGCCGCGCGAGCGGTAGATGAGGTTGTGCATGGGGCAGTTCATCGCCTTGAGGCGATAGTCCTGCCCGGGCTTCGTGATGTTCCCGTCCTCGTCGCGCTCCTCGTCGACGTGCAGCGGCGGGAACATCGTGTCCGCGTAGTACGGGAGGTGGCCCGACGTATGGAAGAGCCCGTCCTTCGAGATGTGCGGCGTCCCGACGTACTGGAAGCCCTCCTCGATGTGCCGGCGGCGGACGTAGTCCTCCATCTCCCGCTTGATGATGCCGCCCTTGGGGTGGAAGACCGGCAGGCCGGAGCCAAGCTCATCCGGGAACGAGAACAGGTCGAGTTCGGCCCCGAGCTTGCGGTGGTCGCGCCGCTCGGCCTCGGCGATGCGGTTCTGGTACTCCTTGAGCGCTTCCTTCGTAGGCCACGCGGTGCCGTAGATGCGCTGGAGCTGCTTGTTCTTCTCGCTCCCGAGCCAGTAGGCGGCCGCCGAGCGGGTGAGGGCAAACGCGTTGGAGATGAGCTTCGTGTTCGGAAGGTGGGGTCCGCGGCACAGATCGCACCACACGACGTCGCCCGTCTTGCGGTCGATGTTGTCGTAGATGGTGATCTCGCCGACGCCGACCTCGACGTTCGCCCCTTCCTTGGCGGCGCCCTCCGACTGGTTGTCCTTGGAGCCGAGGATGATGAGCTTGTACGGCTCGTTGGCCATCGCCGCCCCCGCCTCGACCTCTGTGACGACCCGGCGGCGGAACAGCTGGTTCTGGTTGACGATCTTGAGCATCATCTTCTCGAGGGTGCGGAGATCCTCGGGAGTGAACGGCTCCTCGACATCGAAGTCGAAGTAGAAGCCGTCCTTGATGTAGGGACCGATGCCGAGCTTCGCGTCGGGGCGGAGCTGCTGGACGGCCTGCGCCATGACGTGGGCGGTCGAGTGCCGCAGGACGTTGAGCCCGTCCTCCGACGAGATGTCCACGCCCTCCACAACAGCTGCGCCGGGGATGGGCTGGTCGAGATCTTTCAGCACGCCATCGACGCGGACGACGACGATCTCGCGCCTTCCGTCGAAGAGCTCGGCTCCCGTGGTGCCCGCCGCGACGGTACGCTCCTCGCCGTCGACGACAATGGTGATCTGCTGGGCATCTGACACGGGTGTCTCCTGTTCCTCTTCGGCTTCGTAGCTTGTGGCATACGGGGACCACAGCCAGCCATCGTCAAGACTATCGGAACCGGATTCGACCTGGCGCAGGCTAAGCGGCCGGTCGCGGTCCCGGCTCGGGGAGAACTGGGTGATCGGGGTCCAGCACCCGCTCGAGTTCGGCGAGGTCCCACGCCATGTCCGCGCTCAGGCTCAACCCCCGCGGCCCCGTCCTGCGCGTGGTGCCCCGTATCAGCAGGAGCCTCGTCCCGAACAGCAGCGGACCGGCCTTCTCCTGGGCCTCGCTGAAGAACACCGAGTCCACGCAGCCTGTGCCGTCGTCGACGCTGATGAACACCACACGTTTCCCGCCTCGCATCGGCGGCGTCTGTGTCGCGACGCGCACCCCCGCCACGAGCACCTGGGTTCCGTTGCGGAGCTCCAGCAGCCGGTCCGCCGTCGTCACACCGAGCCGCTCGAGGAGGCCTCGATGAGTGTCCATCAGGTGCGCGCTCGCGTCGACTGCCATGAGGTCCAGCTCGCGGCGCACCCTCTCCTCGAGGGCCGGTTCGGGGCGGTCGGCTGGGAGATTCGCCAGCTCCACGTCGCCGATCTCGAGGGCGAGCTGCCCGTCGATCGGCCGGTCGCGCCGCGCCGACGGAGGCGCGAGCTGGGCCAGATGTGCCACGAGGTCCGCCCGACTCCCGCGACTCGCGGCGGCGCGATGGAGCGAATCGAAAGCGCCCAGCTCCGCGAGGCGGCGGAGGGACGACCTCGACAGGCGCGCCCGATCCCGAACCTCGGCGATCGAAGCGTAGGGCTGGCCCGCGACGATCCTGCGAAGCTCGGCGTCGGACAGCCCGTAGATCCCCTTCAGCGTCAGCCGGATGCCAAGCTTGCCTGCTTCGGGCCCCGACCTGAGACGCTCGACGCGGTATTCGTCACGGCTCGCGTTGATGTCGACGGGCAGGATCGGGATTCCCATACGGCGCGCCTCGGCCACGAGGAGCCGCTTGGGGTACATCCCGGGGTCGTGTTCGAAGATTCCCGCGAGGAAGGCCTCGGGGTGATGGGCCTTGAGCCATGCCGACTGGTAGGTGGGAACGGCGAACGCGGCCCCGTGGGCCTTGCAGAAGCCGAAGCTTCCAAAGGCCTTGAGCGTTGCCCACACGGGGTCCACGACGTCCGGGGTGTAGCCCTTGGCCTTCGCCCCCGCCCTGAAGAAAGCCTCGACGTCCAGCTCGTGGGCCGCATCGCCCAGCTGGCGCCGGAGCTCGTCGGCCTTGGCGAGCCCACAGCCCGTGAAGAGGTCGAACGTGCGGAGCACCTGCTCGTGGAACACGGTGACGCCATGGGTCTCGGCGAGGAACGGCTTCATGTCCGGGTGCGGGTAGCGCTCCGGCGCGAAGCCGTGCCGGTACTCAAGGAACGGCCGAACCATGTCCGACTTCATGGGACCGGGCCGGAAGAGCGAGATGTCGATGATGAGGTCGTTGAAGGTGCGCGGGGCGAGCTTGCCCACGAGCTCGCGCTGCCCCGGGGACTCGATCTGGAAGCATCCCAGCGTATGGGTCGAGCGGATGAGCTCGAAGGTCGGCTCGTCGTCAAGCGGTACCGCGTCGAGGTCCACGCTCGTCCCGTCGATCCGCTCGATCTCCCGGACCGCGAACGCCATCGAACTCTGCATCCGCACGCCGAGCACGTCCAGCTTGAGCATGCCCATCGCATCCATGTCGTGCTTGTCGAACTGGCTCATGGGCAGGCCCATGCCGCTCGGCTGCACAGGCGTCCGGTCGAGCAGGCGAGCGTCCCCGAGGATCACGCCGCAGGGGTGCATCGAGATATGCCGCGGGAGCCGGTCGAGCCTCTCCGTCAGGTCCACCAGGAGTTCAAGCTGCTGGTCCCTCCCCACGTGCCCGGCCACGTCGCGCAGTTCCGGCTTCTCGGCGAGCGCCTCGCGGAACTGGCTCGCGGAGAAACGCCACAGCTGCTTGGCGATGTCGCCGACTTCTTCGTCGTCCAGCCCGAGCGCGAGGCCCGCGTCCCGGACGGCGCCGCGGGCCCGGTAGCCGTTCTGCATGCTCATGAGCGTGACCCGCTCCGCGCCGAAGCGCTCGAAGATCTTCCGGTACACGGAGTGCCGCTCGGCGCTCTCGACGTCGAGGTCAATGTCGGGCAGGGTCGAGCGGTCGCGCGAGAGGAACCGCTCGAACACGAGGTCATGGCGCAGGGGATCGACGTGGCTGATCCCGAGGGAGTAGTTGACCAGACTCGAGGCGCCTGAGCCGCGTGCTGCCGAGCGGACGCCCATGCCGCGGATCATGTCCGCGACCTCTGCCACGGTGAGGAAGTAGGAGGCGAAACCGAGATTGCCGATGATCTGCAGCTCATGGGACAGACGCCGAAGGACTTGCTCCTCCTCCTTGCCGCTGAGGCTCGGGAAGCGCCGCGAGATCCCTGCGCGTGCACGTTCTGACAGCTCCTGGAGCGGTTCCCCTGCGATGCCGATCACCGCGGCCTCTGGGACGACGGGCTGCTTCCAGCCGAGGTCGCCCGCCGGATCCAGCCGACAGCGGTCCGCAATCCGCTCGGTATTGCCCAGCAGGTTCGCAAGGTCCTGCCCACCCAGCCCCGCCGCCCTGATGATCTCCCGTCCCACCGTGTGCATGAGCGCGGACGGCTTGAGCCAGGCCTGCCCCGTCGGATGCAGTCCGTCGGCTCCCGGCGCGCCGCCCTCACCGTCGTGCAGGCGATCCAGCGGGGTGAGCGTGCGCGCAGCGTCCAGCACATCCGCTGTCGCGGCCCCGTCGGCATCGAGGTACCGGACGGCGTTGGTGAGGACCACCGGCACGCCGTGCTCGCTCGCGAGGCGCAGCATCCTCACCGCGTGACTCGTGCTGAGCGGCTCGCCCGGGGCGCTCAGATGCGTCACGAGTTCGACGGCGAGCACGCCCGCCGGCATCGCCTCGAGCCACTCGCGGAAGAGCGTGCGCGGACGCAGGAACCGTCGGCCTGACATCGCCCGCCCCACGTCCGAATCGGGGCCGATCAGGACCGTCAGGACGGGGCGCCCCGTGTCCGGATCCAGGCATCGGGCGGCGAGCTCGGAACGGAGCACGCCGACCGGAACGGGGCTGTTCGCCTTTCCCGTCGTGGCGGCGTGGGCGTCCGAGACGAGTCGGCACAGCGCCTTCCAGCCCGCCCCGCCGTTGCGCCCCTGCGCGAGGACGACGACGCGTCCCCCAATGCCAGCCGCACCGCGCCGAGTCCGGCGCGCACCCGGGCGAGTGCCGCCGTCGTGCTCGCTGCCTTCATGATCAGGTTCCGCAAGCACCGCGAGGTCGACGCCCACGATGGGATCGATCCCCGCGCGCTCGCACGCCGCGACGTGCTTCACGCTCCCGTACAGGCCGTCGCGGTCCGTGCACGCGAGGGCAGAGGCGCCGTCGGCAGCCGCCGCGTCGACGAGATCCCCGGGCCACGAGACGCCATAGTGAGCGCTGAAGGCGCTTGAGGCGTGCAGGTGGGTAAAAGCTTCCGCCACGTTCGAAAACGCTCCTGAATCGAATATATCTTCGAACTTCAGTGTAGCGAGGCCGCAGGCAATAATGGGCTCCATGTGTGGCAGGTATGTCATGGCGCGTGCGGTCGGGGACCTCGTGGCCGAGTTCGACGTCAACGAATCCCTCGTCGAAACCATCGAACCGTCCTACAACGTGGCCCCTACCGATCCGGTGCCGATCGTCCTCGACCGGCGGGACAAGGAGACCAAGGAGCTCTCCCGCAAGCTCGTGACTGCCCGCTGGGGTCTCGTCCCGGCCTGGTCGAAGGATACGAAAGGTGCCGCCCGGCTCATCAACGCCCGGCGCGAGACGGTGACCGAGAAGCCCTCCTTCCGAAAGGCTGCAGCTCAGCGGCGCGCCCTCGTTCCCGCGGACGGCTACTTCGAGTGGCAGAAGGAAGAGGTCGACGGCAAAGTCACGAAGATCCCCACTTATCTCCACGCCCCCGGCGACGACGTCCTGGCATTCGCGGCACTGTTCGAGAACTGGCCTGATCCCACGCTTCCCCAAGGGCACCCCGATCGCTGGCTCAGGACGTGCACGATCATCACCGGCCCGGCATCGGACACTTTGGGGTACATCCACGACCGCACTCCCGTCATCGTGCCGAAGGATCTGTGGGCCAACTGGCTCAACCCGGAGATCACCTCCGAAGACGACGTCCGCAGCCTCATCGACAGCATGCCCGAGCCTCACCTGATGCCGCGGGTGGTGAGCAATCTCGTGAACAGCGTGCAGAACAACGGGCCCGAGCTCATCGAGCCGGCAGAACCCAACGGGCGGGAGAGCCTCTTCCAGTAGGGTGAACAGCATGTCGACCCCGCCCACCCCCTATCTCCTGTTCGAGGGGAACGCCCGCGAAGCCCTGACCTTCTATCGGGACGTGTTCGGCGGGGAACTCACCCTCTACACGCGCGCTCAGTTCGGACGCGCTGACGAACCGGGCGACGCGATCGCCCACGGCATCCTGACCGGGGTCGTCGACCTCTTCGGCGCTGACGCCGACAACGGCTCGAGCGGGGTCCGCACGAAGGGGCTCATGCTCTCGCTCCTGGGCGCCTCCGACCAGGCTACGCTCCGGACGTGGTTCGAGCGTCTCGCAGCAGGCGGCAGTGTTGTCGACGAGCTGCAGGAGCGGCCGTGGGGTGCTTCGGACGGGCAGGTCATTGACCGCTTCGGACTCCACTGGCTCATCGGCTTCGAACCTGGAGACCGCGGCTAACGGCGTGATGTGCACGCCGCGCTTCAGGAATACTTGGATGTCGGGGCCCGTTGGACCCGAGGAAACACCCAACACCGAGGAGCACACCCATGGACGACTTCACCCCTGCCGACGGCACCGTCACGATGTTCTCGACCACCTGGTGCGGCTACTGCAACCGGCTGAAGAAGCAGCTGGATGCGAAGGGCATCGGCTACACCGAGGTCAACATCGAAGAGGTCGAAGGCACGGCGGAGCTCGTCGAGAAGCTCAATGGCGGCAACCGCACCGTGCCGACGGTCATCTTCCCCGACGGCAGCGCTGCGACCAATCCATCCGCCGCTCAGGTTCAGGAGAAGCTGGGGGTCTGACCCGAGATCCACATCGAATGTGATTTATGTCACCTCCGGTGGCCCTCCCCTAGGATGGCATGGGCATCATGGCTCAGTCATTCGTCGGGGAGACACCGGAGGTTTTTCATGTCCCAGACCGTCCACGAGGTCAAGGCAGTCGTCGTCCGAGAGAAGGGCGCACCCGCGACCATCGAGACGATCCTTGTTCCCGATCCCGGACCCGGCGAGGCTCTCGTCGACGTCCTCACCTGCGGGGTCTGCCACACGGATCTCCACTACAAGCTCGGCGGCATCGGCAACGACTACCCGTACTTGCTGGGCCACGAATCCACCGCCGTCGTGAGCGCTGTCGGCCCCGACGTCACTGACATCAAGCCGGGCGACCGCGTCATCCTCAACTGGCGCGCCGTCTGCGGCCAGTGCCGCGCGTGCAAGAAGGGGCAGCCGCAGTACTGCTTCGCCACGCACAACGCGACGCAGAAGATGACGCTCCAGGACGGCACGCCCCTTTCGCCTGCCCTCGGCATTGGCTCCTTCGCTGAGAAGACCCTCGTTGCCGCAGGCCAGTGCACCAAGATCGACGACGACGTCGACCCCGCCGCCGTCGGCCTCCTCGGCTGCGGCATCATGGCCGGCATCGGCGCCGCCATCAACACCGGTGCAGTCCAGCGCGGCGAGTCAGTGGCCGTCATCGGCTGCGGCGGTGTGGGGATCGCGGCCATTGCGGGCGCCAAGCTCGCGGGCGCGACGACGATCATCGCCGTCGACCTCGACCCCGCCAAGGTCGAACTCGCGAAGAGCCTCGGGGCGACTCACGGCGTCGTCTCCCGCGAGCAGGACCCGGTCGAGGCGGTCCGCGACCTCACGAACGGCTTCGGCGCCGACGTGGTGATCGACGCCGTCGGACGCCCGGAGACGTACAAGCAGGCGTTCTACGCGCGCGACCTCGCCGGCCGCGTGGTCCTCGTCGGTGTGCCGACGCCCGAGATGACGCTCGAACTGCCGCTCCTCGACGTCTTTGGTCGCGGCGGGTCCCTCAAGTCCTCGTGGTACGGCGACTGCCTGCCCAGCCGCGACTTCCCCATGCTCGTGGACCAGTACAAGCTCGGCCGCCTCCCGCTCGACGCTTTCGTCACCGAACGGATCGGCCTCGGCGATGTTGAGGCCGCGTTCGAGAAGATGCACCGCGGCGAGGTTCTGCGCTCGGTGGTGGAGCTCTGATGGCGGCCCGCATCGATCACCTCGTCACTTCGGGGACGTTTTCCCTCGATGGGGGCACGTGGGACGTCGACAACAACGTCTGGATCGTGGGCGACGACTCTGAAGTCGTCGTGATCGACCCTGCGCACGACGCCGTCCAGATCGCCGACGCCGTGGCCGGCCGGACTGTCACCGCCGTCCTGCTCACGCACGGGCACGACGACCACATCCGCCACGCCCGCGAATTCGCCGACAAGGTCGGTGCCCCCGTGCACCTGCACCCCGCCGACCAGATGCTGTGGGAGGCCGTCTACCCGGGCACTCGGCCTGATGCCGAGATCGCAGATGGCCACCGGTTCGCTGTGGGGGGCACCGAGCTCGTGGCACTGCACACGCCCGGCCACTCCCCCGGCTCGGTCAGCTTCCATGCCCCCGAGCTGGCGACGGTCTTCACCGGTGACACCCTGTTCCAGGGCGGTCCCGGGGCGACGGGTCGCTCATACAGCGACTTCCCGACCATCATCGAGTCGATCCGCGAGCGTCTCCTCACGCTTCCGGCAGAGACGGTGGTGAACACGGGTCACGGCGACTCGACGTCGATCGGGGCCGAGGCGCCGCACCTTCAGGACTGGATCGACCGGGGCCACTGACCCCCGCCTTTCCCCCCGCCGAAGTCGGGTCCCCCACCGCCGAAGTCGGGTGGTGTGCCGCCGAAGTCGGGTGGTGTGCCGCCGAGATCGGGTCCCCCACCGCCGACATCGGGTCCCCCACCGCCGAAGTCGGGTCTTCATGAGCACGACGACGGGTGGCGGCTTCTCGAAAGTCGCCACCCGTCGTCGCGCTTAACCCGCAGGGCCCGACCTCGGCACCACCCGCCCCGACCTCGGCACCACCCGGCCCGACCTCGGCACCACCCGCCCCGACCTCGGCACCACCCGCCCCGACCTCGACGGTGGGGAGCCTAGGCGCCCGGAGCCAGAGCGCCTCGCTCCCGGTACATCGCAAGAAGCGCCCGCTCAACGCTGGCGACGGTGAGCTCGGGAACCAGATCGTCTGCGGCCCCGGCGGTCGAGGGCTCGAAAGGCAACTCAAGCGCCCGATACACCTCGGTGAGGACCTTCCTCACAGGAGCGGCGTCGCTGACGACTATCACCGAGGAGAACAGCCATGCCCCCGCGACCACACGCTGCGCCGTGCCGACGAGCTTGACGGGAGGGGCATCCCGCGGAACGCCGTGCACGCTGTACTCCCCCGGGCAGTACTCTCCGGGGATCTCGCCGACCCGTGCGTCCACCCCGAGGCCTCGGAGCACCTCCGCGTAGAGCTCGCCGAAGACCTCGAAACGGTGACGGTGCCCCACCATAGCCTCGGCGGCGGGCTCGATATGGTCGACGATCAGGGTGCCTTCGTGGTAGGCCGCAGCGCGCCCCCCGGCTTTCCGCACCACGGGTTCGAAGCCAAGGGCGAGGGAAGCCTCACGCGCGGCCTCAAACCCGGGGAGTCGCGTGTCCCGCTGGCCGAACGCCATGGTCGGCCCGGGCCGATAGAGACGTAGAGTCGGGCCGCGGAGGCCTCGCTTCACCTCGTCGAGCAGCTCCGCTGCGCGCGCCAACTGCCCGGCAGGGTCCCCGGATGGCCCCTCCTCGATGACGGTGAGAGGGGGCACGAGCCCCTCGTTCCAGATCGCCTTCAATTCGACCATTACGTCCGCCGAATCGTGAGAATCTGCTCGGCGCGGCCGAAGGGACCCTCGTCGTCGTGCAGGACCGACGAGGTGAGGCCAATACCGTCCGCGCCGAACGTCACCGCGTTGTCGATCCCGAGCCACTCTCCGGACGGCTGCCTGTACAGGTGGATCTGCAGGTCCACGTTCGGGAAGGCCCAGCTTCCGGGGCCGGGCGGGACGCGGGTCGCGATGCCGTTCGCGGTGTCGACGAGGCCCATGAGGCGGACCCAGTCGGGGCTTTCGACCGAGTCGATGAGCGCGTAAGGGGTACGGATCCACACTGTTCCGTTGCCTGAGCGATGATGCGGCGCCGAGTACATCTCGAGGGAACGGATGTAGCCGCCAGGCCATTCGGTGCTGCCGTCCCAGCGCTCGCACTCCTCGCGGGGCGGGATCCGCGGATCCTCGTACGCGGCGACGGAGGTGGTGTCGCTCTGAATCAGGCGCCAGGCCGTCGCCCGGATCGCGACGCGTCCCTTCGCGGAGAGCTCCGCCTGGATGAGCTCGATCGTGCGTCCCGGCCGAATCGTGCTCGTCGAGACCTCGCACTCGCCCGCGTGGATGAGCCCGAGGATCTCGTAGCTGATGCGGGCGATGCGCATCCCCTCGCGCGGGTCATGGCGCTCGAGCGCGTGGGCGAGCAGCCCGGACGCGGGCGCCATGTGCTGCTCATGGGCGTTCCACGCGCCCTGCACGTGGATCGTGGAGCGGAAGCGGTCCACCCCGCGAACCTCGTCATAGCCCAGATGTTCGTAGTAGAAGTCGCCGTGGGCGAGCTCGAGGGGCTCGCTCTCCTGCTCCGTCTCAGTCACGCATCAACCCTAGTAGCCTCCGCTGTGCGCTTGCGCCGGCGGCGCGAGACGGCGAGGCGGACGACGACGGCGCCACCCACCGCTGCGGCGACCGCACAGGCCCACGGCGACGCGGCAGCCTGGTCGAAGATGAGGTCCATCACGGCGAGGCCCACTGTGGCGTAGAGAAGCGCCCAGGCTGTCGACCCGACGATCGTGGCCGGGATGTAGTAGCGCAGGCGCATCCGTCCAACGCCCGCGGCGAAATTCACCGCGGTCTGCAAGCCGACCGTCAGGAACGTCAGGACAACGGCGAATGGCCCGTATCGGTCGATGACGCGCCGGGCGCCAACCAGCCTCTCGGTGCTCCAGCGGTTCGAAAGGCGAGTCCGCCCATAGCCGGCCGACAGACCCCGGCCCACCCAGTAGATCGCGTTCGTCCGGCAGAAGACCACGACGAACAGGGCAGCTACGGCAACCTCGAAGGGCAGCTCAAGGATCTGATCCAGCGACACCTCTCACCCTACTCGTGCCGGCCCTTGAGCTTATCCAGGAGGCGATCGACCATGCCCACGCCGGGCCCGATCGTCTTGTGGAAGAGCTCTGAATGCGGGGCGTGCGGGTGAGGGCGTGTCGGCGCGAGCTTCTTGGCCGCCTGCACCTTCTCGCCGAGCTCCACGAGCTTGTCGCCCGGGATGTGCTCGCGGAGCTTCGGAAACTGCTCGGCCTCCTCGTCATGCGCGTGGTGGCTCAGCTGGGCCTGGAACTCGTGGACCAGGTCAAGGAAGGCTGGCTCGGCGGCGTCGAGGCCCTCAAGGCGTTTCATGAGCTCGACTATCTCCTGATGCTCGCGCTTGTCGTGCTCGACCTCCTCCTTGCCGTTCGGAACGTGCTCCTCGACGGCCGGGTACACGTACATCTCCTCGGCCACTGCATGCCGCATGACCTCAGCGATGACAGTGTCCGCCAGATCCCGGCGCTGCGCGGAGTCCGGTGACCCCTCGATGGCCGCGATGAGGTCGAGCATTTCCTGGTGGTCGGCTGTGAGGATGTCCACGACATCTTGGCGCTGTCCCGCGTTCGTCTCGCTCATGCGCCGACTCTAGGCGACGCGTCCGACAGGAACCAGAGCTCGCGCGTCTGCTTGCCTGGCTCCCCCAGTGGGCAGGAGCACGGGAGGAGAGCGATTTCGAAAAGGAGCGGACATGCGCATCGCCATCGTAGGTGCCAGCGGAAATGTCGGTACGGCCCTGCTGCGGGTTCTCTCCGCGGCGGGCGGCCACGAGCTCATCGGCGTGGGCCGCCGGGCGCCCGACGCCACGGCGGAGCCGTATCGGAATGCGACGTGGCACGAGGTCGAGGTGGGATCCGCCGACGCCCCCACGAAGCTGAGAGAAGCCTTCGAGGGGTGTGACGCCGTCGTCCATCTCGCATGGATCATCCAGCCCAACCATCGTGAGTCCACGCTCCACCGCGTCAACGTCGAAGGAAGCCGGCAGGTCTTCGAAGCCGCAGCAGCCGCCGGCGTAGGCCATCTCGTCTACGCCTCCTCGGTCGGCGCCTACAGCGCGGGCCCGAAGGATCGCCGCGTCACAGAGAACTGGCCTACGGGAGGGCTCCACACGTCGCACTACAGTCGGCAGAAGGCCGCGGTCGAACGGCTCCTGGACGACGTCGAAGCCGCGCACCCGAACATGGCAGTCGCCCGTTTGCGCCCCGGCCTCATCTTCCAGTCCGGCCAAGCCTCGGAGGTGGGGCGATACTTCCTGGGGCCGTTCATTCCGCAGCAGATCGCCCGAGTCCGCGTGCCGGTTCTGCCCATGCCGCGACAGATGATCTTCCAGGCGGTCCATTCCGAAGATGCGGCGGAGGCCTACGCCCTGGTTCTCGCATCCCGCGCGAAGGGTGCGTTCAACATCGCCGCAGAACCGGTCCTCGACCCTGCCACGCTGCCTCCCGTCGTCGGAGCCAAGCGGTCGGTGCCGATTCCGGGAGCGGCGCTCCGTGCCCTCGTGTGGGCTTCTTGGGAGCTGCGGCTCCAGCGCAGCGATCCGGGCTGGATCGATATGGCGCTGCAGGTGCCGGTTATGGACACCACCCGGGCGCGAACGGAGCTCGGCTGGAAGCCACGTCGCACCTCTCAGGAGGCCGTATCCGCGGTGATCGGCGGGATGCAGGAGGCCTCAGGCGTTCCCGCGTCGTCCGCGCTGCGGCCTGGGGAGCAGAGGGCGCAGAGCTGAGGGTCACGCCGCGGTCTTGGATTCCGCAGTCCTTCCCACGATTCCGATGATCCGCCGCAGGCTCATGGCCACCGATGCCGTCGCGTTGACCGATGCCTCGCGAGCGGCCGCCACCCGCAAGGCCGAACTCACGTCGTCGATCGCTGCCTGAGCCTCGTCCAAAAGCTCTGACAGCCGGTCGGGGTCGTTCCACCCGCGCACCAGCGCAGCGGTGCTGGCGAGGCCGCCCGCCAGTCTGTCCGCGAGATCCGGCGGCACGCTGGTCCCGGCCCGCTCCTCCCAGATCGCGCTGGAGAGCACGTCGGTGATGTCCTGCACCTGGAAGGTGACCCGTTCGACCGCCCGAAGGTGCTTCAGGTCCTGTGCGAGGTCCCGCGGATGCCGCTTTCGACGGTGGTTCGCCCGCGCGCTCTCCTCGGCCCGGTGTACGGCGCGACGCACGTCCGAGGCCGTCCGCCCCAGCAACGCGTCCCGCTCCGCCCAATCGCTGTGGTCCGGCGGCCATTCCTCCGTCATCGCGCTCGCCATGTCCTCGAGCTGGCCGGCGAGCGCGCTGCGCAGCTTGCCGAAGGCGGAGGTGACCGCGTCGAAGTGGAGCGCGGGCAGGATCAGCCAGTTGACAGCGAAGCCGATGCCGACGCCGATCGCCATCTGGAGCACGTACGCGAGAGAGAAGGTATCGGCGCTCTGGCCGCCGATGACGAGCACGAACAGCGCTGCCATGGGAACCCAGTCGCTCGCGGCGCCCATCTTGGGCAGGCCTCCGATGAGCACGCCGAGGCCGACGACGACGGCGACCGCGAGCGCGCTGGCCTGCGTGAAATTTGCGACGACGAGCGCGAGCCCCACGCCGAGGCCCAGGCCGAGGAGGCTCTGGAGGCCGTGGCGCGCCGAGTCCGCGACTGTGGGGTACATGCTGACGAGGGCACCGAGCGGCGCGTAGTAGGCGTAGTGTGCGGCGGGGCCCGGAACGAGGGGGGCAAGCGCCCAGGCGAGTCCCGCGGCCAAGGCGGTCTTGGCGGCGAGGCCGAGGCGGCTGCGGCTGACGACGGGCCGGAGACTTCCTGCTATGGCCATCACCCCAGCCTTGCATCCGACTGCCGCGTTGGGCCAATCGGCGGCGGGAAGCAGAATCGGGATCACAGTCCGGCCTCGGCGGTCTCGCCCGAACCAATCAGTAACGCCCGCCGAGTAACTTTCCGTGACCGCGGAGCTGGTCTTTGGGCCCCCGTTTCGCGACCGTCCTCACGGTTGGGGAGCAATGCGCGCAACCCCATTCCGGGCCTTGCGCGCCGGCTCTACGATCGCGTCATCCACTCGAGCCGAAGCACCCTGCAGAGGCCATCAACACGGGGATCCATCATGAACAAGACAATTGCGGCTCTCGGAGCCGCGCTCATCTCCCTCTGCCTCGGTCTGCCCGCGGCAGACGCCGCCTCGGCGGCAGCTCCTGCGGCGGCAGCGTCGTCGTGCGGCACGCACTGGGGGTCGCTCGACAAGTCCGTGCAGACGATGTCCGCGGCCACTGTCGAGAATGTCCGCGCTGGACGACACGGCTGCTTCGACAGGCTCGTCATCGACCTGCAGGGCAAGGTGGCCGGGTACAACGTCCGGTACGTGGATCAGGTCACCCAGCAGGGAAGCGGGGCGGCTGTGCCGCTGCGGGGCGGTGCCTTCCTCCAGGTCACCGTGACCGCACCCGCCTACGACTCGAGTGGGCATCCCACCTATCTCCCGGCCAACCCGGCCGAGGTGGTCAACGTCGCCGGCTTCTCGACGTTCCGGCAGGTTGCCTGGGCTGGAACCTTCGAGGGCTACACGAGCCTTGGGGTCGGCGTCCGTGCGCGCCTCCCGTTCCGAGTCTTCATCCTCGGCGGGCCCGACGGCGGCTCACGGCTGGTCGTCGACGTGGCCCATCGCTGGTAGCACCCTCGACACCCCGGGCTCGGCCTGCTAAAAGCCTTCCATGCGGATCACCGATACTTCGGACCTCTGGTGGAAGACAGGGATCATCTACTGCCTCGACGTCGAGACGTTCTTCGACTCCAACGGAGACGGCTGCGGTGATCTGGCCGGACTTGCTGAGCGCGTCGACTACATCGCCGAGCTCGGGGTGACCTGCGTGTGGCTCATGCCGTTCTATCCGACGCCCCATCGGGACGACGGGTATGACATCACCGACTTCTTCGGCGTAGATCCCCGGCTCGGCCACCACGGAGACCTCGTGGAGTTCATCCGCATGGCCCAAGACCGCGGGTTGCGGGTGATCGTGGATCTGGTGGTCAACCACACCTCCGACCAGCATCCCTGGTTCAAGGCCGCACGCTCCTCGAAGGACAATCCGTTCAGGGACTTCTACGTGTGGCGCTCGGATCCCCCGCCGGACACCTCGAAGGAAGTGGTCTTCCCGGACCAGGAGAAGTCGATCTGGACGTTCGATGACAAGACCGGCGAGTGGTATCTCCACCACTTCTACAAGCATCAGCCCGACCTCAATGTCGCGAATCCGCGGGTCCGCGACGAGATCGCAAAGGCGATCGGGTTCTGGCTGCACCTCGGGATCAGCGGGTTCCGGGTAGATGCCGTGCCCTATTTCCTCTCAATGGAGGGCGTCAGGAAAGACGAGCTCGAGAAGTTCCACAATCCCCACGACTATCTCCGGGCCCTGCGGAGGTTCATGGGACGCCGCGCGGGTGACTCGGTACTGCTCGGGGAAGTGAATCTGCCGTACAAGGAGCAGGTGGAGTATTTCGGCGGTGCGGATGGGGACGAGCTGACCATGATGTTCGACTTCGTCGCGATGCAGAACATGTACCTGTCGTTGGCCCGGCACGACGCTCGGCCCCTTGCGAAGGCGCTCCGGGATCGCCCTCCGCTGCCGCCTGACAATCAGTGGGCGACGTTCGTCCGAAACCACGACGAGTTGACCTTGGACAAGCTGACTGGGGAGGAACGCGGCGAGGTGTTCGCGGCCTTTGGGCCGGAGCCGGAAATGCAGGTCTTCGGCCGTGGCCTCAAGCGTCGCGTTCCGCCGATGCTCGACGGCGATCCGCGCCGGATCCGCTTGGTGTATTCGCTCCTCTTCACGCTGCCCGGCACGCCAGTGCTGTACTACGGCGAGGAGATCGGCATGGGCGAGGACCTCTCGGCGGAGGGACGCATGGCGGTCAGGACTCCCATGCAGTGGACGTCTGAGCCCGGCGCCGGCTTCTCCACCGCGCCCCCGAAAAAGCTGGTGAGCCAAGTACCCCAGGGAAGTTACGGGCCACGCTATGTGAACGTCGCGGCGGCCCGCCGCGACCCCGACTCGCTCCTGGCCTTCATCATGCGGCTTGCGCAGCGCTACCGCGAATGTCCCGAGCTCGGCTGGGGTGCGCACGAGATCTTGGACCACGACGTGGACTCCGTGCTGGCCCATCGCGTCACGTGGGAGGACGCGAGCATGCTCGCCGTGCACAACCTCTCCCCCGATGCCGCGACCGTTCCCCTGCGCCTCGGCCAGCCGCAGACGGGGCTCGACGCAGACGATGGATCGTGGGCTGGCACCGTGCTGTTGGATCTGCTGCGCTCGGGCATCTACCCCGACGACGGTATTCCGGTGGGCGACGACGGCCGAGTCGAGGTGCCGATCGAAGGCTACGGACACGCTTGGCTGCGGATCCAGCGCCCGGGGCAGCGCCGTATGCTCTGACTCGCTTGCGGTCGGCTATTCCTGGCCGTGCCCGTGCAGGGGCGCGTTGCTGTGGCGGGCCTTGCCCTGGTGGAGCTGGAGGGCCGTGTTGATGAAGGCGAAATGGCTGAAGGCCTGAGGGGTGTTCCCGAGCTGCCGCTTGGCACTTGGGTCCCATTCCTCGCTGAACAATCCCACGTCGTTCCGGAGGTCCACCAGCCGTTCGAAGAGCTCGGTGGCTTCGTCCGTTCGCCCGGCACCGAGGAGTGCGTCCACGAGCCAGAACGAACACGCGAGGAACACCCCCTCCTTGCCGGGAAGACCGTCCTCGCTGTCCTCTGGCCGGTAGCGGAGCACGAAACCGTCCTGAGTGAGCTCGCGCCGGATGGCCTCGATCGTTCCGATGACCCGGGGGTCGTCGTGCGGGAGGAAGCCCACGCGCGGGATCAGCAGCAGGCTCGCGTCGAGCTCCTTGCTGTCGTAGGACTGGACGAAGGTGTTCCTCTCCTTGTCGAAGCCCCGTTCCATGACGTCGGCGCGGATCCTGTCGCGAAGGTCCTCCCATCGGTCCGCCGGGCCGCGCAGCCCCGATTCCCTGACGCCCTTGGCCATGCGGTCCGCGGCGACCCACGCCATGACTTTGGAGTGGGTGAAGTGACGTCGCGGGCCTCTCATCTCCCAGAGCCCGTTGTCCGGCTGGTCCCAGATCTTCTCGAGGTGCTCCATGATCGCCGTCTGGAGGTCCCAGGACTCGTCGCCGTCCTTCAGGAGGGCGTTCCGAGTCAGGGCCAGGCCGTCGAGGACCTCGCCCCAGACATCCAGTTGGAACTGGCCGGCCGCCGCGTTCCCCATGCGCACTGGTTTCGATCCCTCGAACCCGGACAGCCAGTCCAGTTCCGTCTCGGGGAGCCTGCGCGCCCCGTGGAGGGAATACATGATCTGCAGGTCCGCAGGGTCTCCGGCCACGGCGCGCAGGAGCCAGTCCCGCCAAGCGGCTGCCTCGTCGGTGTAGCCCGCAGCCATGAGAGACTGCAGCGTCCACGTTGCGTCTCTCAGCCAGCAGTAGCGGTAGTCCCAGTTCCGGGGGCCGCCAATCTGCTCGGGGAGCGACGTGGTGACCGCTGCCACGATGCCCCCGGTGGGCATGTAGGTGAGGGCCTTGAGCGTGATGAGCGAGCGCTGGATCGCGTCTCTGTGCCGGCCGGTCGCGTTGGTCCGCGAACTCCACTCCTTCCAATAGGACATGGTGCCCGCGAGGACCTCTTCGGCATCGACGTCGCGTGGCCGGGGCTCGTGGCTGGGCGCCCACGTCAGCACGAAGGGGACACGCTCGCCCTCGGTCACCGTGAACTCGCTCACGGTGCGCATGTGCTCGCCGTGGAGCGGTGCCGTGCTGCTCACGTACACGGAATCCGGGCCCGCAACGGCGTGCATGCCGGTGTGGTTCCTGCGGACCCAGGGGACGATGTGCCCGTAGTCAAACCTCAGGATGAGCTGGCTGTGCATCTTCACGGAACCGCGGAGGCCCTCCACGATGCGCACGACGTCGGCGACGCCGTCCCTCGGCGGCATGAAGTCGATGATGCGGACTTGGCCCTGCTCGGTCTCCCACTCGGTCTCGAGGACAAGGGTGTCCGGCCGGTACCAGCGCCTCGTGCAGTTGCCGCCCGTCTCGGGGGCAAGCAGCCATCTGCCGGCCTTGGGCTCGTCGAGCAGCGCCGCGAAGCACGCGGGCGAGTCGAAGTTCGGCAGGCACAGCCAGTCGATCGACCCATCCTTCCCCACGAGCGCAGCCGTGTGAAGGTCGCCGATGATGGCGTAGTCCTCGATTCGGCCCATGCCTCAGGCCTCCTTGACCTCGAGGACGACCTTGACATCGGTGGGCTGACGCTCGAACGCCTTGTCGAAGTCGGAGAGGGCGACGCGGCGTGTGATGAGACGTTCAAGCCACTCGGCATCTGCCTCCTTGAGCGCCTTGGCTGCGGCCTCATAGTGTCCGCGGTTGGCGTTGACGCTGCCGAACACCACGTCGTTGCCGAGCACGGCCTCCCGGTTGGCCGCGCCGACGTCGACCGGCAGCTTCTTCCCCGTGGACGACACGCCGGTGAGGCAGGTGACCGCATTGAGGGCGTGGACGGTGATGGTCTCCATGACGACGGAGGGAACGCCCGTGCATTCGATGAGGACGTCGGCGAGGACACCCGACTCGGTCAGGCTCTCGGTGTGATACGTGGCGCCGAGGCTCTGCACGAGCTGCGGCTTGGGGCCGTCCTTCACCACGTCGAAGACGTGGACGTCCAGACCGCGCTGCGCCCCCAGGAGGGCCGCGAGCAGCCCGACCGGACCGGCCCCGGTCACCACCGCCGTCGTGGGATCGAAGAAGGCACGCTGCCCGATCGATTCGGCGTGCTGCCAGGCCTTGGCCACGATGGTGGTGGGCTCGAGGAGGACGCCCACATTCGAGAGAGCGGAATCGAGCTTCACCACCGCGTCGGGCTCTGTGCGGTACCGCTCCCGCGCGAAACCGTGCAGCCCCTTGATGCCGTGTTCGGTATAACGGCCGGTCGTGCACATGTCCCACTGTCCCTGGGCGCAGGCAGGGCACGGCTCGGGGTCTGGCCGGCGGACAATGCCGACGACGAGATCGCCCTCCGAGAGCCCCGAACCTTCCGGCGCGGACAGCACGCGGCCGAGGTTCTCATGCCCCAGGACGAGCCGGTCCTCGCCCGGAGGGGCCTCGCCGTATTCAGCCCGGATGATCTCCGCATCGGTACCGCACAGGCCCACCGCCAGGGATTCGACCAGAACACTTCCGTCGGCTTCGCGCGGTTCATCGAAATCGATCAGTTCCAATGAGTCCTTCGTGCCGGGCTTGACCGTCAGTGCCTTCACGCGTCCTCCTTGAATTCAGATTCTCGACGCTCAGCTACTCCCCTGCCACCCCTCGAAGAAACGCTATTGTCAGCATTTCCCCAGCGTCCGACGCCCTAGCCGTTTGTCCCTACTCGAGTCTGGGGACCAGAAGCGTGTGGAAGTCTGGAGCGGCACCCCCTATCCCCTCGGGGCCACCTACGACGGCAGCGGCACGAACTTTGCGATCTTCAGCGAAGTCGCCACCCGCGTGGAACTCTGCCTCTTTCAGGACGCCGGAACCGAGCTCCGGATTCCGCTCGAATCGGTCGATGCCTTCGTCTGGCACTGCTACTTGCCCCACGTCCTCCCAGGGCAGATGTATGGCTTCCGCGTCCACGGTCCCTACGACCCGTCGCAGGGCCTCCGGTGCAATCCGGCGAAGCTGCTCATGGACCCGTATGCCAAAGCGCTCGCGGGCGACATCCGATGGGACCAGGCCATGTTCTCCTACAACTTCGGCGATCCTGCATCCCTCAACAGCACGGATTCCGCGCCTTTCACCATGCGCTCCGTGGTCATCAGCCCGTTCTTCGATTGGCAGGGCGACAAGCGCCCCGGAATTCCCTATAGCGACTCCCTCATCTACGAGGCGCATGTCAAAGGCCTCACGAAACTCCATCCGGACGTCCCGGAAGAGCAGCGTGGCACCTATGCCGGAATGGCCCACCCGGCGATCATCGAGCACCTCCTCAAACTCGGGGTCACCGCCGTCGAACTCATGCCGGTCCATCAGTTCGTCAACGACAGCCAGCTGCAGTCTCGGGGGCTTGCGAACTACTGGGGCTACAGCACCATCGGCTTTCTGGCGCCCCACAACGGCTACAGCTCCACCCACGAACCGGGCCTCCAAGTGCAGGAGTTCAAGGCCATGGTGCGATCCCTGCACTCCGCAGGGATCGAAGTCATTCTCGACGTGGTGTACAACCACACGGCCGAGGGAAATCACCTCGGTCCGACGCTGTCCTTCAAAGGGATCGACAACCGCGCGTTCTATCGCCTCGCAGAAGATCCGCAGTTCTACGCCGACTACACGGGGACGGGCAACACCGTGAACGTCCGCCACCCACACGCACTGCAGCTGCTCATGGACTCGCTGCGATATTGGGTGACCGACATGCACGTGGACGGTTTCCGCTTCGACTTGGCCGCGACGCTTGCGCGGGAGTTCTACGACGTGGACCGGCTGGCGAGCTTCTTCGACCTGGTGCAGCAGGATCCTGTGGTCTCACAGGTGAAACTCATCGCCGAGCCGTGGGACGTCGGACCCGGCGGTTATCAGGTGGGCAATTTTCCGCCCCTCTGGACCGAGTGGAATGGAAAATATCGCGACGCAGTCCGCGACTTCTGGCGGGGTGCGCCCGCGACACTCGGGGAATTCGCATCTCGGCTCGCCGGTTCAGCCGACCTCTACGAATCCTCGGGAAGGCGGCCTGTTGCCTCAGTGAATTTCGTGACCGCCCACGATGGCTTCACTCTTCGCGATCTCGTCTCCTACAACGAAAAACACAATGAGGCCAATGGCGAAAGCAATATGGACGGCGAGTCCTACAACCGTTCGTGGAACTGCGGTCATGAAGGCGCTACTGATGACGAAGCAATTCTCGCGCTGCGCGCCCGCCAGCAGAGGAATTTCATCGCCACCTTGATGCTCTCCCAGGGAGTGCCGATGCTCCTGCATGGAGACGAGCTCAGCCGATCCCAGCTCGGCAACAACAACGCCTACTGTCAGGATTCCGACTTGACGTGGGTGGACTGGGAGGGCGCGGACCTGCCTCTCGTGGAGTTCACGTCCGCGGTCAGTCGGCTACGGCAGCGCCATCCCACGTTTCGGCGCAATCGCTTCTTCCAAGGCCGTCCCGTCGAGCGCGGCGTCGGAGATCCCCTTCCGGATATCGTCTGGCTCAATCTGGACGGTTCCCCCATGCTGCCGAGCAACTGGGATGAAGAACTCGCGCGGGCAATCGCGGTCTTCTACAACGGCGGAGGAATCGGCAAGGACTCCCGTGGCCGTCCGATCGAGGACGTCAATTTCCTCCTCTGCTTCAACTCGAACAGCCATTCGGCAACGTTCACCCTGCCCGGGGAGGAGTACAGCCCGGAATGGGAGCTGGTTCTCGACACCGCCGGGGTGCTGGTCGAAGAGTCGCGGCACGCAGCGGGCGAGCAGCTCGCCGTCTCCGAGAAATCGGTGATCATCCTGCGCGCCTACCTGCCCCCGACCAGTCATCCCGATCGCTCCGCGGCGGCGTCGGTGGCCATGCTCACATCTGGTCGATCCGCGGCACGACGCCTCCTTGCAGATACTGTAAACTTGCAGAGCCTGCAAACTTCTGGCCACTCACCTGGGCCCCCCGGTTTGTTCCTCTGAGAGATTCGGATTCTCCTTCCATGTCCAACGCATCGGTCGGCTCCGTCGCGAGCCCGGTGATGACCCACCGGCAGATCCAGCTTGTCATCTACGGCCTCATGGCCGGGATGTTCCTCTCGTCGCTCGACCAGACGATCGTGGGCACCGCGATCCGCACCATAGGCGACGACCTCCACGGCCTCGACCAGCAGGCGTGGGTCACCACGGCCTACCTCATCACCTCGACGATCGCGACGCCGATCTACGGCAAGCTGTCGGACCTCTTCGGCCGCCGCCCGCTGTACATCTTCGGCCTCGGCGTCTTCATCGTCGGCTCGCTGCTCTCATCGTTCTCCACGTCCATGCTCATGCTCGCGGGTTTCCGCGCCTTCCAGGGCATCGGAGCAGGCGCCCTCATGTCGTTGCCGCTCGCCATCATGGGCGACATCCTCGCACCGCGTGAGCGCGCCAAGTACCAGGGGTATTTCCTGGCGGTTTTCGCGGTCTCCTCAGTCGTGGGCCCGCTCGTCGGCGGCGTGTTCTCCGGTGCGAGCCAGATCCTGTTCATCTCCGGCTGGCGCTGGGTGTTCCTCGTGAATGTGCCGATCGGGCTCATCGCGCTCGCCATGGTGCTCGCGTTCCTGCACCTGCCAAAGTTCCATGACCGCTCCACCTCGCGCATCGACTGGTGGGGCGCCACGGCGGTCATCGCCACGCTCGTCCCGCTCCTCCTCGTCGCGGAACAGGGCCGCGAGTGGGGCTGGACCTCTGCGGGCTCGATCGTCTGCTACGTGATCGGCGGCGTGGGGCTCGTCTCGTTCATCCTGATCGAGCGGGCGATGAAGGAGAACGCGATCATCCCGCTGCGGCTGTTCCACTCGCACACGTTCTCCATGGCCACCGTGCTCGGCTTCCTTGTGGGCTTCGCCATGTTCGGCGCCATGCTGACGCTTCCGCTGTACCTCCAGCTGGTCACGGGACTGACCCCGACTGAATCCGGCTTCGCGACGCTGCCGATGGTGGGCGGCCTCATGATCGCCTCGGTCGTCTCCGGCCAGATCGTGGCCAGGACCGGGAAGTACCGCATCTTCCCCATCACCGGGACGTTCGCCACGGCGTGCGGATATCTGGTGCTGACCTTCATGACCATCGACAAGCCGCTGTGGTACCTCATGATCGCCATGTTCCTCATCGGCCTCGGCCTCGGGCAGCTCATGCAGTCCCTCACGCTCGCTTCGCAGAACTCGGTGCAGCCTCAGGACATGGGCGTCGCGACGAGCTCGGCCACGTTCTTCCGCCAGATCGGCGGCACCCTCGGCACGGCCGTGCTGCTCTCGGTCCTGTTCGCCGTCATGCCGCTGAACATCACGACGGCGATGACGAACAAGGCGGACCTGACCTCGGCCCTCGATGCGGCGCTCACGCCGTCGGTGGCCAACAGCCCGGCGAACGCCGGGATCATGCAGCAGCTCTGGAACCCGATCGTCACCCCGGTCAAGACCCAGATGCAGGCGAGTCTGGATCAGGGGACGACGGCGGCCAAGCAGGCCGCTGACCAGGCGGTCACGCAGCAGGTGACCACCGCTGTACAACAGCAGGTGGCAGCGGGGCGCGTTCCTGCGGCTGCCGCGCAGTCGATCATCGATCAGCAGGTGGCCGCGGCCAAGCCGGCAGCGGAGCAGCAGGCGCTCAGCGTCGCCGCGCAGAAGGCGGGCGCCTCCGTCGTCGACGGCAAGCTCGCCGTCGATTTCTCCGACCAGGCCCAGCGCTCCGCCGTCGTGGACAAGCTCGTCCCGACCATGATCGACCAGCTCAACAGCGCGAAGTCGAACGGATCCTCCTCTTCGTCGTCCGCGACGTCGGATACTTCGTATCTCAAGGGCGCGGACGCGCGCCTCACCCGGCCGTTCATGGTGGGCTTCAACTCCTCGGCCGTGAGCATCTACTGGGTGGGCCTCGGCGTCATCATCCTCGCGTTCATCCTGGCCTGGTTCTTCAAGACGCCGCCGCTGCGCCAGCGTTCGGCCCTTCAGGAGCAGGCGGACAGGCAGCAGACCGCCGAGGACCTCGAGGTATACGTCGCCGCAGCGGCCGCTGAGACCGGCGCGCAGGCGGCCCCGGCTACCGGTACCATCCGGGTCCACCGGCCATAGGACCCAAGCTGGGCTCCCACCACAAGGCGGGAGCACCGCACGGCGGGAGCCCAGCACCCTCGAACCAGCCCAGGAATCCAGCGTGACCACCAAGCCGTTCCTCACCGGCAAGACCGACTCCCTGCGCGAACGAAAGAAGCAGCAGACGCGGCGCGCCATCCATGACGCCGCATATTCGCTCGTTGCCGACCGCGGTCTCGCCCACGTCACCGTCGCCGACATCTGCGCCACGGCGGAGATCTCGGAGCGGACCTTCTTCAATTACTTCCCGTCCAAGGCAGCGGCAGCGATGGGATTGCCGACGACGGCGATCCCCGAGGAGAGCGAACAGCGGTTCCTTTCGAGCGACGGGCAGCTCGTGGACGACCTCTGCGAGCTGATCGCGAGCCTCTCGAGCCCCGACGAGGACGGCGTGGAGCGTATCAGGGAGCTGGTCCGGGCGGAGCCAGACCTCCTTGCCGCCCTGCACCAGTGGACGTCCGGGCTCCGCCGTCGTGTGATCCAATTGGCGGAGGAACGAACGGGCGCAGCAGAGGACGACGCGTCGGGTTCGACGGCGCGGCTCGCCGTGGCGCTAGTCTTCGCTGCGCTGTTCCTGCACACCGACAGCGGGTACACCCTGCGCCCGGGCCGGGCAACGGCCCACGACCTCCGCACCACGGTCTCCCGGCTCGGCGCCGTAGCACACGGTTGACTCCTCGAGGAGCACAGGTGTGCCTAGGTCCATCAGTGCCACCCGTCAGGCGTGCACATGCGACGCCAGCGTGATTGTCTAGAAGAACACGTTGAAAGACCAGCGGGGCGGCCCGCGGGCGAGCCCTGCGGAAGGGACCCGCCCATGGCTGCCGAGAAGCAGCCCCTCGCCCCGGCTTCGCCCGCCAGCCTCTCCGCAACCGGTCGACGGAAGAAGATGCCGTGGCCGGCACTGCTCGTCCTCGCGGCACTAGGGTTCACGGCCGTGACGACTGAACTGCTGCCCGCCGGACTCCTTCCGCAGATCAGCCACGATCTGGGTGTCGAGGAATCGGCCGTCGGCTCGCTCACGGCGGCCTACGCCGTCGTCATCGTCGTGACGGCGGTGCCCCTCTCGAAGTTCCTGGCGGGGCGGCTGCCTCGGAAGCGCCTGCTGATCTCCGTCGTCGTGCTCTTCGCCCTCAGCAATGTGCTGCTCGCCCTGAGTCCGCAGCTCACGTTCGCCGTGGGGGCCCGCCTGCTCGGCGGCGTGGCACACGGGCTGCTGTGGTCGAGCATGGCGCCTTATGTCGCGAGAATCGTGCCACCTGAGGCGATGGGGCGCGGCATGGCAGTGGTGTTCAGCGGCAATAGCATCGCGATGGCAGTCGGCGCACCGCTCGGAACCCTGCTCGGCGGGATGATGTCCTGGCGGACCTCGTTCCTGGTGCTGGCCGCTGTCGCCGCCGTTCTGGGCGTCCTTGCCATGCGGCTGCTTCCTCCGGTCCCCCTCAGCGCCGCCGCGGCGAGGCCGTCGATCCGCAAGGCCGTCCGGCAGCCGGGAGTCGTAGCCGTCGCCACGGCGTGGCCGCTCCTCCTGTTCGCGCACTTCGCCCTGTTCACCTACATCGCGCTGTTCGTACGGGCCGAAGGGATCCCCGAGGCCGGTACCGGCATTTCGCTGTCGATGGTGGGCATCGCCGGCCTCCTCGGGATCTGGGCTGCGGGTCTGACGGCAGACCGCTTCCCGCGGCGGTCCCTGCTGGTGACCATCGCCGTCATCGTGGTCGCCTACTGTCTGATGCCGCCCCTCGCCACCACGTGGCCGGGGCTCCTCGGTCTCACGGCAGCATGGGGAGCTGGGGTGGGCGCCCTCGGCATCTACAACCAGGCCGCCATCCTCCGCGCTGGACGCGACCACGGCGAGGCCGCGAATGGGCTGACCGTGGTGACCATCCAGCTCGGCATAGCCCTCGGCGCGTGGTACGGCGGGGCTGCTCTCGGCGTCATCGGCGCCCAGCTCCTGCCGCTGGCGGCCGCGATCCCCGCGGCGGCAGCGCTGGTCATCACCTTTGCCGGCCGCCGCCATGCATACCCTCCGGGACCGAGCGAACGTCAGCAACGGTCTCTATAATCCGCTGTATGGCCTTTGTCGCGGACGCGGCGAAAGCGATCGGACGGCTCATCGCCTTCCTGATCGTCAGCGTCCTCTGTGGCGTGTTGGTGGCAGGTCTCGTACTGCCGGCCGCGGCCGTGACCGGCGGGGCGACTCTGGGGTCGACGCAGTTCTTCGACAGTCTGCCGAGCGACCTCTCGGTGACCCCTCCTGGCCAGGTGACGAAGATCCTCGCCGCCGACGGCTCCGAGATCGCCACGCTCTTCAACGAGAACCGCACGCAGGTCCCGCTCGACCAGATGTCCCCCAACATCAGGAACGCCATCGTGGCCGTCGAGGACTACCGCTTCTACGAGCACGGCGGCGTAGACCCGACGGGCATCGTGCGGGCGCTGGTGGCGAACTTCCAGGGCGGACGGCAGGGGGCGTCGACGCTGACGCAGCAGTATGTGGCGAACGTGCTGAAGGAGAACGCGATCGCTTCGGGTGCCGATGCCCAGACCTATCTGAACGGCGACAAGAGCGTAGGCGACAAGCTCCGCGAGATGAAGCTCTCCATCGCCCTCGAGAAGCAGTACACGAAGGACCAGATCCTTCAGGGCTACCTCAATATCGTCTTCTTCAATACGAACGCCTACGGCATCGAGGCCGCGAGCCAGTATTTCTTCTCAGTCGACGCCAAAGACCTCACGCTCCCACAGGCGGCCCTCCTCGCCGGCGTGGTCAATGGCCCCTCCGTGTACGACCCGACCGCTCATCCGGACAATGCAATCCAGCGGCGCAACCTCGTGCTCGATGCCATGCTCGAGCACGGCTACATCAACAGGCAGCAGCACGACGAAGCCGTCAACACCCCCATTCAGCTCAAGCTGAACCCGCCGAAGCAGGGCTGCGCCTACGCGGGGCAGGCGCAGTACTTCTGCGATTACGTCCTTCATCAGATCCTGAATGATCCTGCGTACGGCGCAACGCAGGACGACCGCCTGCAGAGGGTCATGCAGGGCGGGCTCACCATCAAGACGACCCTCGATCCGCGGCTCCAGGGACCGGCTCAGGCGCAGGTCGACGCCACCGCCGGCGCCAATCCGGACAAGTGGGGCACCTCGCTCGTCACCGTCCAACCGGGTACCGGCAAGATCCTTGCGATGGCTCAGAACACCCGAATGCTGCCCGGGCAGGGCAAGGACTTCGTCACGTCCTACAACTTCAACGTGGACAAGGCCGACGCCAATGGGAATGCCCTTGGGGGTGCCGGAGGCATGCAGCCGGGGTCGGCGATGAAGCCGATCACGCTCACGGCATGGCTCAACGAGGGGAAGACCACGAACACGGTGGTGGATGCGGCGCGGCGCGTGTACCCGCTGAACTTCCCTTGGAAGGACAGCTGTGGAAAGGTCATCGGCGCCTACGACAACGCCACCGTTGCCCTGGGAACCGCTCCGGATCTGCAGAACGACGAGCCCGGCTGGTACTTCCCGATGTCCGTCCGCGAGGGGATCTACCAGTCGATCAACACCGCGCTGTTCGCCACCGCCGCGGGCCTCAACGACTTCTGCGACATCCAGCGCGCGGCGGACAGCCTGGGCCTGCACGACGGCGCGGGCGGCGGCCGGAAGCTCGACCTCTCCACCCTCGGAAACCTGCTCGGTGGAGCGAACGTCGCGCCGTTGACCATGGCGAACGCCTACGCGACCTTCGCGAGCAACGGGACGTTCTGTGCGCCCATGTCCATCACCGATGTCATCGACTCGCAGGGCAAGAAGATCGGCGGCCAGGCACCCACATGCCAGCCGAACGCTATCAAGCCGGACGTCGCCAAGGCCGTGACGAACGTCCTTCAGGACGTGCTCACGAAGGGCTCCGGCTACAACATCAAGGACGACGCTGGCCATACGATCTCCCTCGGCGTCCCGGACGCCGCCAAGACGGGAACCAACCAGTTCAACAGCGAGACCTGGCTCATCGGCTACACGCGGGGGCTGTCAACCGCCTCCTACTTCGGGGAGGCGCTCGGCAACCCCGAAGACCATCTGGGACGCAACGTCATGGTCAACGGCAGGTTCTGGCCCGTGATCGACGGGGCGTACATTGCCGGACCCCAGTGGGCGTACTACATGCAGAAGGTGCTGGGCCTCTTCGACCACGGCCCGTTCGACCCGCCGCCGCCGGCGCTCATCGGCCCCCCGCCTCCCCCTACCCCGAAGTAGCCCGACTCCGAGAAGTGGCCCCGTGCCGCCCCACCGGCGCGGCGCGCTCGTGGTGCCCCGGCCCGACGACTTCTTCTGGCGTGCCCGGCAGCCGCAACACGGCTTCAGTACCCTGAGGGACGACGACGGCGATCCTCACCTTTCCGCCGTCGAGCTCCCACCGCACCGAGGCGAGACCCTGCGGGGTCTCGAGACTCGTCTGGGCCCACTCCAGGTTCCCTCCGGGTTGAGGCGCGACGAGGATGCGCCGGTAGCCGGCCTCGAGCGGGGCCAGGCCTCCGACGGTGCGGTGGAGCCAGTCGACCACGGCTCCAAGAGCGTAGTGGTTGAAGCTCGTCATCTCCCCCGGGTTGATCGTCCCGTCGGGAAGCATTGAGTCCCAGCGCTCCCAGATCGTGGTCGCGCCCATCGTCACCGGATACAGCCAGGACGGGCACTCGGTCTGCAGCAGCAGGCGGTACGCGTCGTCGAGATGCCCGGTCGCGGTGAGGGCGTCGGTGACGAAGGCGGTTCCGGCGAAGCCAGTGGAGATCCGATGACCGGCGGCTCGGACGAGTTCGGCCAGGCGCCGGCCAGCGAACTCGTGGTCCCCTGAGCCCTCTCGGTCCTCGGGGTCGAGGATGCCGAAGACGATCGCGAGCGCGTAGACCGTGGCGCAGTCGCTTTCGATCACCCCACCCGAAACGTAGTGCTCCCTGAAGGCAGAACGCAGAGACCCGGCCATCTCACGGAACTCTGCCACGGCCTGTTCATTGCCGAGAACTGCGGCGGCCCGAGCCACGAGATCGGCCGTGCGATAGGCACACAGGGTAGCCACGACGCGCTTGTCCGCCTTCGCAGCACCCGGGTCCTCGGGCGGCGCGTCCGGGTCGAGCCAGTCGCCGAACTGGAAGCCCGTGTCCCATAGCCCGTTTCGCGAGAGCTTGCTCCGCACGCGACGCGCATGGGAAGCCATCGAGGGGAAGGCCTCCTCGAGCACGCGCGGGTCTCCGTACGCCGTCCAGACAGCCCACGGGACCCACACCGAAGCGTCGCTCCACAGAGCGGTCGTATCCGGCGTGCCGGCCCCAGAAGATCGGCGAACATACTTGAGGACGTCTGGAACCACGTACGGCACGATGCCGTCCTGGTGCTCCTGCTCGAGAGCCAGATCCCGGAGCCAATCGCGAAGGAAGTCCCGCACGTCGAAGAGGAAGCACGCGCTCGGCGCGAACGCGGAGAGGTCCCCGGTCCACCCGAGCCTTTCGTCGCGCTGGGGGCAGTCCGTGGGCACGTCCACGAAGTTCCCCCGCATGCCCCAGACGGCGTTCTCGTGCAGTCGATTGAGGAGCGGATTCGACGTCTCGAAGCGTCCGATGCGACGCAGGTCCGAGGAGATGACGACGGCGGTCAGGCCGCCTCCCGCTGCCAGCGAAGCGCGCAGCCCCTCGGTCCCCCCGGGCCACCCCTCCACCTCGACATAGCGGAAGCCGTGGAACGTGAACGTCGGCTCGAAGACGTCCTCGCCGCCTGAGAGCGTGAAATGATCCGTGGCCTTCGCGCTGCGCAGGGGTCGAGTGCCCAGCTCGTCGTGCTCGAGAACCTCCCCGTGCCGCAGGGTCACCACCGACCCGCGGCTTCCAACCACCTTCGCGCGGACCCAGCCGACCAGGTTCTGCCCGAAGTCCACCAGCGTCTTGCCGGACGGTGCATCCCACACCTGCGGTGGCGTCAGTTCCGCGATCCGGCGCACGGCGGGCCCGACGTAGGGCTTGAGGCGGGACAGATCGTCGTCGAGCTCGTGGACGCCCACCCACTCCGGCGAGGTGAAGGCGGGAGCGAGCCAGCCGTCGTCGTACCTTCGTGCATCGATGTCCTGGCCGTCGTAGAGGTCGTTCGCGGTGGTTGCCGAAGGTCCCGCTATCCAGGTGGAGTCAGTTCCCACGATCTGCTCGTGCCCGTCCGCGAACCGGACCCGAAGCTCGGCGAAACCGGCCAGCTCCTTCCCGTAGAAGCCCGATCCGCCGGACCACGTCAGGCGGCCGCGGTACCAGCCGTTGCCGAGTGCGAGACCGAGTACGGTCGCGGAGCCGGCGATGGGTGGACCGACCAAGGAGGTCACGTCCAGCTCCGCGTAGCGCACTCGCCATTCGTACGCCGTCCATCCCGGGGTCAGCAGGTCCTGGGAGGCTCGGTGCCCATTGATGAAGGCCTCCACGACCCCGAACGCAGAGACGAAAAGCGCGGCGGACTCGACCGTCCCATGTCCCTCCTCGAGATGGAACTCGGCGCGCAAAAGGGGCGAGCCGCCGAAGTCGGAATCCGGCGCGATGAAGCGTGCGTGCCAGGACATCATGCGGTCCTCCCAAAGGCGAAATTGAACCGATTCAGAAGGTCTCACGTTAGCATGATCCGTATCACATTTCGACCGACTGCACGACGATCAAGGACTGGCACTGCCCGCACTCACTGCTTAAACTGACTGCGCCATCGCGATGAGCTGGGGCTCGCACTTCACAGTCACCCTGAGGGAGCACCGATGTTTCGCGAACATGCTCATGCACCCCTGCGAATCCGCCCATTCCGACTCGCAGCCATCGGGCTGGCGCTGTTGGCCGGCTTCTCCGTCGGCACGCCGGCCGCGCTGGGGACGCCGCCGTCGGATACCAGCTTCACCATTCCCGTGAATTCAGCAGAGGGAATTGCCGCCGGGCCGGGAATGACCTTCTACGTCGGCGAACTCAACAGTGGAGACATCTACCGCGGAGATATCGGAACTGAAACTGCGCGGCTTTTCATTGACGCGCCAGCAGGCCGACAAGCGGTGGGCATGAAAGTGGACCTTGCCCATCAACTGCTCTTCGTGGCCGGAGGAACCACCGGACAGGCCTACGTCTACAACACCCTGACCGGAGGAAATGTCGCCGCCTTCCAACTCACCTCCGGGCCCGCCTTCATCAACGATGTGGCGCTGACCAATGACGGGGCGTGGTTCACCAATTCCGCCGCGGCGGAACTCTATTTCGTCCCCGTGAGCCCCCAGGGTCAACTCGGAACAGTGCGAACGTTGCACCTGTCGGGACCCGCCGCCGACACAAGCTCTTCGTTCAATCTCAACGGGATCCTCGCGAGCCCTAACGGCAAGACGCTGATCGTGGACCACACCGGACTGGGCACGCTCTACACCGTTGACCCCATCACCGGCGCAAGCGCACGCATCCTTGTGAATGGCGATCCGAATACCCTGTTGACGTCGCCGGACGGTCTTGTCCTCCAAGGCCACACGATGTGGGTCATGGAGAATTTCGCGAACCGCGTCACACGCCTCGCGCTGTCTGCTGACCTCTCAACTGCGACTATCGAAGCTTCTGATGCCAGCCCGCTGTTCCAATCCCCGTCGACTGCTGCGCTGATAGGAAATACCCTCGCGGTCGTGAATTCGCAATTCGGCACCGGAGCGGGAACGCCGTTCGAGATCGTGCTCAGCGACGCGCGGCGGTGATGACCAGCCAGCTCAGGCAGAAATCACCGGTGAAACGGCAGAGAAAACTGTTGCGGCCTTCCACACAAGAAGGATCGAGGTGACGAGCGTGGCGCCGGCAAACACCCAGACCGGGGCAAGCCCTCTGGGACGCGCCACCGTGAAGACAATGACGGAACGCCCAATGCAGTAGACCGCCGGCGAGAGGAAAGCCCAAGCCCAATGGAACGGGCGCACCACACCGAGCCGCTCGAGCCTCTTCCAATCCACGTAGGCGAACCAGACCGAAAGGCCCCATGCCGCATAGGCCGCAACGAACACGAGAATGAACCCGATCAAGAACGAGGGTGTCAGCACAGAGGTGGTGTCCGGGACCAAGCTTCGCTGATTGCCGGTACCGACATACCTGTAATGGAACGTCGGATACCACAGCACTTCGAGAAGGCCCGCCGCGAAAGGAAGGAGCGTCGTGGCCCACATCGCCCAGTTATAGACAGCAGCTTCCGGCGCAAGTCTTGGCCGCTCCGCGATAGCAGCTCGGCCTGGTGACTGATAAAAAGGCGGCTGGTAATAGCCACTCCACGCGCGTCCGTCCCACCACCGCAGTTGCCCGGGAAGGTCTGGGGCCGAGTACCATCCCGGCCCCGGCTTGCTCTGCTCCATCACTATCCCCCATCACGGCACGTGCCCAGCGATGCATACGTCCAGGCAGGCTGATCATAACGGTCTACAGAAGGGGCGAGATAGGACGGAATTGAGCTGCCCAGCCGGTCGCACACCCCTTTTTCAGAATGGGGTGGGGCAGCACGAATCGGGCATCGCGACAGTGTTCGCTCACGAGTCGACCGCAGGTTATGCAGAATTCGCTCGCCTGCGGTCGACTCGGCTCATTCATGCGGCAGGGGTCAGAGCCTTTCGTTCCGACTCCGCAGCGATGCCAGAAAGCCCCCGACGAGGAGCCCGAGGCCGGCCAGAACGAGCAGCGTGACCGCCGCGACGCGGGGCTCCAGGACCAGCCAGCCGAGCCGGCTGAGTCCGAGGAGCCCGGCGAGGATCGCCAGGATGCCTCCCCAGACAATCGTTCCAACACTCGGTCCCTGCAGGTTCCCCAACGGCTCGGGATGAAGGCTGCTCATCTCACTGCTCCTGATCAATCTCGACGTTGCTCATGGTGGCGTGCACGGCAACCACGAGGGTTGCCCCGGGACTGCCTTGGTTGTACGTCTGGGAGTCACTCGTAGTCAGGCCCGCCGACGTCCGATTGCCGAACTGCACGTTGCCCATCGTCACGTCTGCTTGGACCCGCACCGGAACACCTTTGGGAATTTCAATGCGGACCTGACTCATGGTGGCATCCACGGGGACCACGGAATCGGAGCTCAGAGGGCCGGCATTGTCGAGGGCCCTAAGGTCGAGCAGCCCGGACGCAGCGGTGATGGTGTAGCCCTGAGCTGCCTCTTGTACGGTCGACGGCGAGGAGGTCACCGACCGCGGCGTGCGGCTGATGTCATAGGCAGGCTGGGTGATGACGCCCGCCACGAGCGCGAGAACCGCGAACAGGGAGAGGACCCCGGAGGTCCTGCCGTTGATTCCCGCGATGATGATGCCCAGCGCGATGATGCCGGCCGCGAGGGCCCACAGAACACCAGTGCTCGGGTCGATGACGGCGAAGCCCGAAACCTGGAGCCCCAGCAGAACGCCCGGAACGAAGACCGCGAGGCCCATGACTACGGCCACAAACGAGCCGCTCACGCTCTGCCGGTGCTGCCCGCCAGCTTGAGGAGGCTGCGTTCGCGGCGGTACCTGCGGGGTCGTATAGCCATACGAGGCGCGCGGCGGGGTGGGAGGCTCAGCCGGAGGGAGGGGCAGGCGGTCAGGGGCCGACTGATCTGAAGGGGGCGCCGACTGATCATACAGATACGGTGAGCCCAGCGGAGATTGAGCGTCCGGCGGGGCTCCTGCGAACGAGGCCGGCCTGGCTCTGTGCATCCGTCGCGAGGAGGTGATCCCATAGACGACCAGGAAGGCAACGCCGACCCACAGGAGAATCCAGACCGGCCCGGTCCAGCGCGTGTCGCCGAACCAGACGACCGGCGCGCCGCCCAGTCCCACGATTGCCGCGACGAGGGCCCCCGTCATGCCGCTCGTCCACCGCCCGTGCATAGCGTCCTGGAGGTGGATCCGGCCGTCGGGCTCCGGCAGGATCATCCACAGGATGCCGTAGGCCAGAACGCCGATCCCGGGGAACAGTCCCACGATGATGAAAAGACCCCTCACGAGGATCGGGTCTATCCTCCAACGATGCGCAAGACCGGAGGCCACGCCCCCGACCCACCGGTCCGATCCCCGGACGATGCCGAGTCCGCGGACCCACGCGAAGAAGTCAGAGTCTGAATGCCCCGAGGGGCCAGCATGGGGAGCGTTACGGTCGCTCCCTCCCGGAGAGAATTCCGTGCTCATGCTTCAATGCTCAGAGTCCGTGGTTGCTCTGCCTACGGCACAAAGCCCTGTGCTCAAGAGTTGCTTCGGGAGACCCCCAGTGACGTGGGCACACGGAGGCGCCCGGCGCTCCTCGGCATAGGAGCAGGGTGACTGGGTAAGGGGCAGTAGGAGGAAGGATCCGTATGCCCGTGGTCTCTCAGCGCACCGTCGTGCCGCCCCGATGGATGCGCATCAGCTGGTGGCGTCTCGGCTTTGTTGCGTTCGCGATCGTCTGCTTCGGCGGCGAAGTCGTCTTCAAGTTCTCCGTGTTCCCGCTGATCTTCGCCCTTGGCCTGGCATGGGTGCTCTGGCGCAACGAGCGGGATAACGGACGGTTTTAGGTTTCACCTGAGGCTCAGGACCACGTCGATGGGCTTGCCGTCAATATAGACGGCTGCACGAGAAGCCCCGGCGGCAGCCATCGCGGTGTATTCGAGCTGCGCCTTCGCGCGCGGAATGTCGCATTCGCCCGCAAGATTGAATTGGCCGGTGAGGTAAATGGTGATCGTCGTGCCATCGAAGCTGCCGCCCAGATAGCTGAGCGAGGACTGGGACAGGACATTGATCAGCCCGGACATCCCTACGGTTCTGCTGTGGTTGTCGAGGAGTGTCCGGATGGCGGGACCGACCTGGTCAGTGAAGCGGACCGGCTGGGTGGCCGTCGCGACAATGCTGTCGCCGCAGCCGATGAGCGGTCCCGAGACCCCGTTGTCGCCCACGGCCACGTAGTAGATCGCCAGTTGCGCGACCTGCTCGGGCAGCCCGCCTCCCGCAGCTGGGGCGGTGCTGCTTGGCGTCGACAAAGCGGACGACGACGGCGCGCTCGCCGCCGCGCTCGGCTGGCCGGGTGCGCTGGACTGCTGAGGGGGTGTGGAAGTGGCGGAACTGGAGGCCGATGTCCTCGGCGAGGAAGCGCTCAGGGAGGGCGTGGGCGAGCTTGCGGCTGCGGACGATGAGGGCGCGGCCGAACCGCCGCCGAAGCAGCCCGAGAGGGCGAGCAGCAGACCAAGCCCGAGGGCGATGGGGATGGTGCGTGAGACGCCGATGGGCGCCCTCTTCGACGAACGCCCACGGGGCCACGCGTTCATGAGGCAAGGGTAGGACCCTGCTGTCGCCTAGGACTTGGGCCGAAAGTCCGATTTCCGTCGAAGCGATCTGTACGACCGTCACCGTCGGTCTTGACGAGGGGACCTTAGGCTCTGCAGGAGCGCGCGCGTCGGCAGGATGCTGGTGGCACAACGTGGCTTGACGCACGAGGATCAACGATGTCCGCTCCCACACCCCAACGACTTGCTGTCCGTCGGCGCCTTTACATCCGCCTTCGGATCGCAGTGGTCCTCTCCGTCGGTGCCTTCGCCCTCTCGTGGTGGCCCGCGTTCGGCCCCGTGATCCTCCCACTCACCATGGCTCTGGGGCTTGCGTGGTTCCTGTGGCGCAGCGACTTCGAAAGCGGCCGGAACTGACCGCAAGCAGAAAAAGGCCCGAAGCGACGATGATACGGCCAGATTTGTCGGCGGACGCTTCACGATCACCCACGAACACTCTCCAGGCAATCCTCCGGGTGTACTAGAGGTGCGTTCGCCTGTACCGGAGGCGCGTTCGCCTCTCCCAGAGCACGCTTCCGCGGGAGGCCTCCCCTCATCCGGGAGCCCTAGGTGGAAACCCGCAAACGCCTCAGTGGCCCTTCTTCTCCTCCAGGCGCAAGGCGATTCCGATGGCGAAGAAGGTGGGGGCCCAGTGGCCTACGAAAATCCCCCAGCGGTCCGACTGCGCCCGGTCATGACGGGGGTTGACACGGCTGAGCGCCCACGAGGCGAACGAGAGACCGATGGACCCGAACCCCGCCATATACGCATATTCGCTTTTCACACCCATCTCCTGAAGCTTCTCCAGCATGACGGCATCCTCCTGTGTGACTGCAATGGACGAGGTTCCGGCTCGGAACCTCGCAGCCCTATTGCCCCCCGCGTGGCGAGTGAACCCGAATCATGAAGGAAGGACGTTCGCGATCACCAAGCACACCACCGCTCCGAGAACTATGCTCAGGACTGCGTTGCGGCGCCAGATATGGGCTCCCACCGTGACAGCGACGCCTGCCAGCTCGCCGAGGCCCTCTCCCGGCACACCGCTGGCCCCGATGCGAGCCACACAGTAGGTGGCCAGAATCGCGACCGCTCCGAGGGGCATCCACCGCCCGAGGTTCGTCACGAGCGCTGATTCCCGCACGAGCGCTTTCAGGCCGAACGGGATAGCGCGGAGGGTCACCGTGATGGCGACGGCGCTCGCGAGGGCGGCGGCGATGTAGCCGGCGTCAGGCACGAAAGTCCCCGAGGACGTGGCCTGGGCGAGCAGACTTGCTCCGGGCGATGAGGGCGATGGCGAAGAGGCTCATCGCAAGCAGAACCATTGACCCCGGGAGGACCACCTGGGCCACGAGCGCGGCACCCAACGCGAGGCCCAGGACGATTCGGTCCGGGTTCTCACGGTAGGCGTCCATCGTGAGCACGATGAACAGAGCGGTGAGGACGAACCCCATCCCCTTCAATCCGCTGAGCAGGTAGGCTCCCGCAACTCCGCCGCTGAGCGCGCCGAGGGCCCACGAGGCGTGGAGTCCGAACTGGGTCCAGAGAATGCTTCCGCTCGTGAGCGTGTTCGGGTCTCTGTTGGCAGTGAGCGCGTAGGCCTCGTCGCAGAGCGCGAAGACGCTATAGGCCTTTCGCATCCGCCCGCGGACCAGATGGAGGGGGAAGGAGAGTCCGTAGAACAGATGGCGAGAGTTGACGAGCAAGGTCGTCAGGGCCACCGCACCCAACGGGGCACCGGCGGCGAGCATCCCCACGAGAATGAACTCGACGGATCCGGCGAACATGGTCGCCGACATGAGGGGCGCAAGCCACCAAGGGAAGCCGTGCCCCGTGACGAGAACGCCGAAGCCGATCCCCAAGGCGAAGAGCCCGGCCCAGATGACCCACGTGCGTTGCGCAACCTCAGCGAGCTCGGACGGCTCCCTGACCATCAGTCTTTTCACATCGCAATGATATTTTTAACCGCTTGCAATGTGATTGCCCTTTGTTGCCCACTAAGCGTGGTTTGCGCAAGGATCAAGGTATGGATTCGCTAGATCTCGCAATTATCGATCAGCTGGAGCAGGACGGTCGATTGACCAACCAAGAGCTGGCCTCGCGCGTGGGCCTCACCCCGGCGCCGTGCTTGCGCCGAGTGCGCCGCCTCGAGGCCGAAGGCGTCATCACCGGGTATGCGGCGACGGTCGACCCGACGGCGCTCGGGCGGGGGTTCGAGGTCATCATCCACGCCGATCTCGTGGCGAAGGACCTTGCCACCGTGGAGGCTTTCGAATCCCGTCTGACCGCCATGCCTGAAGTCGCTGAGCTGCGCCGGATGTTCGGCCTCCCCGACTACTTCATCCGCGTCCAGGTCACCGATTCAGCAGCCTTCGAACGCTGGCTCACCACGCAGCTGTTGGGAGATCCCGCCATAGCCCGCGTCGATTCCCGTATCACCATGAAGCTGCTGAAACTCCGGCGCTGAGATCTGCCCGCTGGTCCGCCGGCAAGACCCAGCGCTCCGTGTCCATGCCGGGATTTTCTTCCGACTACGCTCACCGTCTCGCCTTCAAGAGGCATACGACCGTCGTCTCGGTGTCCTCTGGATCCGGCGTCGGGTCCCCGTAGATCTCCCAAGAGTGCCCGGCGGGCTCCCGATGGTTGCTCGCCATCCACTTGTCGATCGCGAGGTAGGCCTCGTTCATGCGCTCGTACGGGCCGTGGTGAACTGCTAGGGCCGCCTCGCCCTCCGGCGTTTCGGTCGCGTAGACCTCCCCCACCGCCTCGAACTTGTGCGTGACCTCGACGCCGAACTCGCAGAGCAAAGGCGCGCCCGGTTCCGTGGCCCGGTGGTACACGAAGATGTTGTGGCCGCCGGCCCACAGACCCGGCCGACTCCTGATCAACTCCCACACCTTGCCCAGTGTGGGACCCCACGCCGAGGCGACCTCCTGCGGAGCGGCCTCACGCGCGACGGCCGCCAGCTTGCGGGACTGAACAGTGTGAACGACGACGGGAACCGTCATGCCGGGATTGTACGACCCGTCTCAGGGAACCCGGACCGCAAGCGCCCCCTTGTCGACCCGGATGGAAATGACCTTGCCCTCGCCCAGGTGATCGCCGTCGATCTGGATGTCGTGCGGGCGGCTCGCCTCAACCCGCACGCTCGTCCCGGTGAAATGACCGAGCTCAGGAGGGGAATGCCGCCGAAACCGGCTCAGAAGCGTTGTGGCTACCCGAAACCAGCCGACGACGCCCCGAGGGGCGACGGCGAGCACATCCAAGATGCCGTCGTCAGGCTTTGCTCCCGGAAACACTTCGACGTTCCCTTGGATTCGCCCGCAGTTTCCGACCATGACTCCGCGCTGACGCCGATCCATGGCAACGCGGCCGTCCACCTCGACGCGCATCCTGTAGGAGTCGCCGATGATGTTCTGCCCGGCGGAGACGACGTAGGCGAGCCAGCCCGCCTTCGCCTTGAGATTGTCGTTGGTGTTCGCCATCACCGTTGCATCCAAGCCCATGCCGGCCATCACGATGAAGGCGAGTTCATCGCCGTCGTCCATCGCTGCCCAGGCGACGTCGATGCGGCGCTCCTTCGCCGACGTGGCCGCGGCGAAAGCCTCGGCGGGGGCATCGACCGGGATACCGAGGTTCCGCGCGAGCAGGTTCCCCGTGCCGACGGGCACCACGCCCAGCGGCACGTCAGTGCCTGCGAGTTCGCCCGCAACGGCTCGGACCGTTCCGTCGCCGCCGGCCACCACCACGAAATCGACGCCTTCTTCGAGTGCCCGGCGTGCCATGCCGCCACCGGGATCCTCTACCGAGGTTTCCAGCACAAGCGGATCTGTGCCCCGCTCGGCACAGTGCCGGCGGTACAGCTCCACAACATCTTCTGCCCCCTGCTTGACCGGGTTGACGATCAGCGCTCCCATGTGCCCTCCCGTGCTCGGTCGCCCTCCGCACGAGGATACAGAAGGGGACTGCTTACAACTCGGTCACTTCACGGATCCTGCTGTGAGGCCTCGGACGAAGTACCGGCCGAGGAACAGGTACACGAGGACCGTGGGCGCGGCCACGAGCACGGCCCCCGCCATGAGCTGGGCGTAGTTTACTGTCGTGGTGCCGATCATGTTGTTGAGGCTCACGGTCGCCGGCCAAGCGGCCGGGGAGGTGAGGATGAAGCCGAAGAGGAAGTCGTTCCAGATGTTGGTGACCTGGAAGATCGCGGCCACGACGAAACCCGGCAGCGACAGCGGGAGCATCACGTGGGTGAAGGTCTTCCAGATCCCCGCGCCGTCGATGGCGGCCGCTTCGACGATCGCGCTCGGGATGCCCTCGTAGTAGTTGCGGAAGATCAGGGTCGTGATGGGGATGCCGTAGATGATGTGCACGATGGTCACCCCGAGGATGCTGCCCTGCAGGTGGAGCATGTTCAGGAACTGGAACACCGGGATGATGACGGCTTGGAACGGGATGAACATGCCGACCAGCAGGATCGTGAACAGGGCGTTCGACCCCCGGAACGGGAACTTCGAGAGGATGTAGCCGTTCAGGGAGCCGATGAGGCACGAGATGGTTGCGGCGGGAACGGTGATCTGCAGGGAGTTGATCAGTGATCCGTGGAGCTGCTGCCACGCACCTTTGAACGCGTCGAGGCTGGGCTTGTCGGGGAAGGCGAGGAAGAACGACGGCGCGCTGGTGCCGCCGGAGAGTGCAGTGGCGATGATGACGTACACGGGCACGAGCATGAAGGCGGTAGCCAGGCAGCAGACTGCCAGGATCGCCCACCCGCCCCAGGTTGTCGGCAGGGTGGCCCGTCGGGCCCGCTTGGCTCTTGCAGGCGGGCCGAATCCCGACCCGTCCTTTGAACGCAGCACCCGGGACACCCCGATGGCCGACTTGGAGGTGTAATCGGCAGTTTGGATGCTCATGGCTAGGCCTTTCGCTCGCGGCGGTAGCCGCGCATGAGGTAAGGGACAACGACCAGCAGCGTGAGGCCGAGCAGGATAAGCGCCATGGCGGAGGCCTTGTCATAGCGGCTGGTCAGGTAGTTGTAGATGTAGATGCCTGGCACGTCGGTGACGAAGCCGGGGCCTGACCCGGACATGGCGACGACGAGGTCGAAGATCTTGAGCGCGACGTGCAGGAGGAGGACGAAGCAGGTGATGGTCGAAGGCCACAGCTGGGGCAGCACGATGTGACGCAGGCGCTGCCACGCGTTGGCGCCATCCACGCTGGCAGCCTCCAGGTGCTCCTCGGGTATCGAGGCGAGCCCAGCAAGGTACATGGCCATGGCGAAGCCGACGAGCTGCCAGGCTGCGGCGAAGATGATCGGCAGGAGTGCGACGGGGATTCCGAGCTGGATCTTCAGGGGGCTGCCGATGTCGATGCTGTTGATCGCGCCGACGATGCCGGGGTCGGTGGTCCATCCGGGCGGGTTCTGGATCCCGATTGCCTTGAGGAAGACGTTGATGCCGGTGGACGGGGCGAAGATCCAGCGCCAGACCACGCCCGTGACGATGAAGGAGAGGGCGTAGGGCAGCAGGAAGACCGTTCGGAACAGGCTCCTGCCGATCGCCACATGATGGATGAAGAGTGCCGCCACGAGTCCGCCGACGATGGCGAGGACGAGGAATACCACCGTGAAGATGATGACGTTGCGGTAGTCGGCCTGGAACCGCTGCTCCCCGACGATCTCCCCGTAGGTCGCCCCGAACGGCTGACGGAGGCTCAGGTCGGGCGAGGTGCCGACCTTCCAGTTGGAGAGCGAGATGTAGCCGGTGATTCCAATGAACACGTAGACGAACAGGAAGCTCACCAGAAGGCTGGGGGCGAAGATCAGGCGCGCGCGCCGAGAGGTCTTGACGCCATGGGGAACGGCGACTGGCGGACGCCGCCGCAGCCAGGCACGGTCGATTGCTGGAGCTGTCATGTCATGAATCCTTTGGGCGGGGCGGGACAGCCTGCGCTGCCCCGCCCCATGGTGGAGATGGCTACTTGAGCTGGCTCGACTGGGCCTGGACCATCGTCGAGACGAAGGCGTCGATGCTCCCGCCGCCGTTCAGGGCGGTCACGGCGTCGGAATAGGTCTGGGCGAACTCCGCCGTCGTCACCTGGCCGTGGGCGAGCGAGGAGACCACAGGAACCGACTTGAAGGCCGTCGCTGCCTGCTGCTGGTACTCCGAGAGCGAGGAGATGTCAGCGTCGGTGCGGGCCGGGATGGATCCCTTCTTGGCCGCGAAGTCCGTCTGCACCTTGGGGTCCATGAGCGTCTTGAGCCAGGCCTTGGCCTCGTCGGGGTGCTTGAGGTTCGCTGCGGGGATCGAGAAGCCGTCGCCGACGTAGTCGAAGACCTCATCCTGGCCGGGGAACGTGACCCACGAGAAGTCCTTGCCCGGCTGCTTGCCGGCGTTGCCGAGCTCGCCGAAGGCCCAGTCGCCCATCAGGTTCACTGCGCACTTGCCGTCGGCCATGTTCTTTGCCGCCTCGTCCCAAGTGAGGGCGGAGTGGTCCTTGTTGGCCAGGCCGAGGATGGTGGTGTAGTCGTTGAGGGCCTGTTTCACCTCGGGAGCTCCGAAGGAGTAGCTGTTGGTGAACAGCTTCTTCCAGTTGTCCGCGCCCGTGCGGGCCATGATGAGGGACTCGAGCAGCTCGGCTGAGGCGAAGACGTCCTTGTCGCCGAGGCAGACCGCTGTCGTGCCCGTGGCCTGGACCTTCTTGAGGCCGGCGATGAGGGAATCGACGCCGCCCTTGGGGTCGATCGTCACCCCTGACTTGGAGAGGACCGCCGGGTTGGTCCACAGGACGTTGCCGCGGTGGACGCCGATCGGGACGGTGTAGTACTTGCCGTTGACCTGCTGGGCATCGGCGACGTCCTTCGGGAGCTTGGACGCCCAGCCGTTGTCCGACCAGAGCTGGCTGATATCGGCCACCTGGCCGCCGTCGACGTAGGCCTTGAGCTGCCCGGCTGGGTGCAGCTGCCAGGTGTCGGGCGGGCTGCCGGCCTGGAGGCGGGCAGCGAGGGCCTGGCGAGCGTTCGCCCCTCCTCCGCCCGAGACTGCTGCGTTGTCGACGCTGAGCCCCGCGTCAGCGGCTTTTACCGCCGTCGTGAGGACGCCGAGGGCGTCCGCTTCGGAGCCCGACGTCCACCAGGACGTGATCTCGAGGCTCTTTCCGCCGCTTGCGCCCGAGTTCGCCTGCTCGTTGGCCGCGCATGCCGCGAGGGAGCCCACCAGAGCTGCCGATGCTATGGCGGCACCGGTGATCTTCAGGGGTGAACGCATGACCACTCTCCTTTGGGTTCTGCCGGGCTTGACCGCGCCGGCTGTCTGCGTTGTGGTCTAGGTTACGCCGGTTTGGTAGATCGATGCAATGGCTTTATGTGAAGGAGCTTCTTTGACCAAGGAGGACGAAGCAAGGCATGAACCAGATCCTTGCTATTAGGCGATTCCTGCGTCACACTCGCTAGTACACCGATCTACCAAAGCGACCTTGAGCGGAGAAGGGAAGGTGAACCAACCAGTGGCAAAAGTGACCTTGGAGACCGTGGCCACCTGCGCTGCGGTGTCTCGATCCACCACCTCATTGGTCCTGCGCGGGAACTCCCCCCGGCGCCGTCCCCGCCCTTTGGAAACCTCCCTCCGCATCCCCGCCTCGACCCGCCTCGCGGCGCCCGTCCATCCGCCATCGAGCTTGAAGGAGCAGCACGTGAACACCATCGCCTGGGGCCTGATCGGGGCGAGCGACATCGCCTCGACCCGCATGATCCGCGCCTTGCGCGGCGAGGGACACAAGGTCGTCGGTGTTGCCTCGGGGGACACAGGGCGCGCTCGCGCCTTCGCAGATGCGAATGACCTCGCCTTCGGCACCTCCGACCTCGACGATCTTCTGGCCTCCGACATCGACGCCGTCTACATCTCCTCCACCAACGACCACCACTACCAGCAGGCACTCGCCGCCATCGCTGCCGGCAAGCACGTTCTCTGCGAGAAGCCGCTCGCCCTCACCGTCGAGGACGCCGAGGCCATGGTCCGCGCCGCCGAAGACGCCGGCCTCCTGCTTGCGGTCAACCACCACCTGCCCGGCAGCCCTCTGCACCGCAAGGTCAGGGAACTCGTCGCCTCCGGCACCATCGGCCAGCTCGTCGCCGTCCGGATCGACCACGCCGTCCTGCTGCCGGAGCGCCTGCGCGGCTGGCGGCTGGGTACCTCCGTCCCCGGAAGCGGTGTCCTGCTGGACATCACCTGCCACGACGCGTCCGTCCTGAACCCCCTGCTCGGCCGGCCCACCGCAGTGACCGCCCTCGCAGTCCAGCAGGCCGCTTGGAACACCGGCGGCCAGCACGATGCGGCGATGACCGTCATCGAATATGCGGGGCCCGACGGGCGACCGGTCCTGGCCCAGACGCACGACGCGTTCACCGTCGCGTTCAACCGGACCTCGCTGACCGTGCATGGGACCGAGGCCAGCGTCACCGTGCTAGACGCCATGACCCAGGACGCCCCCGGCCAGATCCTCCTCACCGACGCCCACGGCACCCGCGAAGTCGACGTCGACTGCTCCGAGGACCTTTACAGCATCGTGGTCCGCCACTTCGCCACCGCAGTTGCCGGCCGCGGCCGCCCCACCGCCACCGGAGGCGACGGCGTCCTGGCGCTCCGGGTCGCCCTCGCCGCCGAGGAATCCGCCCGCACCGGCCGTATGGTCCGGATCGACTGACCCGCGGTCCACCGCAAAGACGTCCAAGAGAACAACAAGGAACACCCATGCAGAAAGTCGCAGTACTCACCCCCCGTCAGGCCGCAGACCTCGTGGACGACGGGGATGTCGTCGCCGTCAGCTCCTCCAGCGCACTCGGCTGCCCCGACGCCATCCTCTCCGGCCTAGGCCAGCGCTTCGCCGAGACCGGCCATCCCCGCTCGCTCACCAGCGTGCACCCGATCGCCGCCGGGGACATGTACGGGGTCTTGGGCATCGACCACATCGCCCAGCCCGGCATGCTCCGCCGCGTCGTCGCCGGCTCCTACCCCTCCGGTCCCTCCTCCGCCGAGCCCCCGAAGATCTGGCAGATGATCACCGGCGGCGAGGTCGAGGCCTACAACTTCCCCTCCGGCGTCGTCTACCAGATGCACCGCGCCGCCGCCGCCCACCAGCCCGGGGTCTTCACCCAGGTGGGGATCGACACCTTCGTCGACCCCCGCCAGCAGGGCGGGCGCATGAACGACGTGACGCCAGCCGAGAACGTCGAACTGATTGAGATCAAGGGCCAGGAATGGCTCTTCTTCCCCTCCATCGTCCCCGACGTCGCCATCATCCGGGCCACGACCGCAGACGAGCACGGGAACCTCACGTTCGAGGACGAGGGTTCCCCGCTCGGTGCCCTCGACCTCGCCTACGCCGCGCACAACAACGGCGGCATCGTCATCGCCCAGGTCAAGCGCCTCGCCGAGGAGGGCAGCCTCCACCCCCAGGAAGTCCGCGTCCCCGGGATCCTCGTCGACGCCGTCGTCCTGGCCGAGGACCAGCTCCAGACCACCCTCACCCAGAACGACCCGGCGATCTCGGGCCAGCTCCGCCGCCCACTCTCCGTCCTGCCCCCGGTGCCGTTCTCCCTGGAGAAGATCATGGCCCGCCGCGCCGCCGCCGAGCTGCATGCCGGGGAGACCGTGAACCTCGGCTTCGGCGTCTCCGCCCTCGTCCCGCACGTGCTGCTCGAGGAAGGCCAAGGCAGGGAGATCAGCTGGGTCATCGAGCAGGGCGCCGTCGGCGGGGTGCCCCTGCTGGACTTCGCGTTCGGCTGCTCGCAGAACCCAGACGCGATCATGCCCAGCATCGACCAGTTCACGCTCCTGCAGGGCGGCGGCTTCGACCGCTCGCTCCTGTCCTTCCTGGAGATCGACCGCGAGGGCAGCGTCAACGTCCACTACCTGCCGAAGCGCCGGCACGTCACCGCCGGAGTGGGCGGCTTCGCGGACATTACGACGGCGGCCCCCGAGATCGTCTTCATCGGATCCTTCACGGCGGGGCGGCGGGACATCGGACTCGACGGCGGACGGCTCGAGATCCGCGCCGACGGCGCGCACACCAAGCTCGTCGAACGCGTCGCCCAAGTGACCTTCTCCGGCAAGCAGGCCTTGGCCCGCGGCCAGAAGGTCACCTACATCACCGAGCGCGCGGTCCTCCGGCTCACCCCCGAGGGCCTGATCGTCACCGAGATCGCCCCGGGAGTCGACCTCCAGCGCGATGTCCTGGACCGCAGCGACTTCCCGCTGCTGGTTTCCGACGGGCTCAGGACCATGGACGCCGCGCTCTTCTCTCCCGAGCGCCTGGGCCTCGCCCTCGACCCCGCACCCCGGCACCCGCGCCTGGAACGGCAGAGCGCAGCCCGCACCGCCGATCCAGCCGTCGCCGCCGCCCGCTGACGCGCGGCACACCCACGAAGGAAACACCCAGATGGAACAGAACAGCCGAATGGAAAAGAACAGCAGGGCCCTGCGAGTCCTCACCCCGTACCAGGCTGCCCAGGCCGATGCCCTCTTCGAGACGATGTTCCCCGGCGGCGAAGGCACCCCCGGGGCCGTCGAGACCGGCGTGACCGAGTACCTCGACCTGACCCTCGAGGGCCACGGAGCCGACGAGCTCCCCCGCTACCAGTGGTTCCTCGGGGCTCTGGACGAGGCCGCCCGGGCCAAGTACGGCCACGCGTTCGCCGAGGCGACACCCGACGAGCGGCATGAGATCGTCTCGCTCGCCGAGCAGGGACAGCTCTCCGACCGGCTCCCGGCCGAAAACCAGCGCGACTTCTTCGGCCTCCTCGTCGCCCACCTCCAGGAGGGCCTCTTCGCCGACCCCGTCCACGGGGGCAACAAGGACGCCCTCGGCTGGAAGTTCCTCCGCCACCCTGGGGTGTGGCTGGAGAATTCCGCCGAAGAGAACCTCAGCACCGAGCACGTGCTCAAGGACCGGATCAAGACCCTCGCCGACGCGACGGCCGAGATCCCCCGGGACGAGGAAGGCCACCGGCTCAAGCAGCTCGGCTACGAGAATGCGGTGAACCCGCAGTTCACCGACGAGGTCGACGTCCTGCTCGTGGGCGTGGGCGCCATGGGCGGAGTGAGCGCACAGGTCTTCGCCGAAGCCGGGCTCACAGTGGTGGGCCTCGAGGCGGGCCCCTTCCGCCCGCTCGACGAGTTCCTGCCCGACGAGCTCGAGCACGCCTACTACACCCGCGGCGGCCTCGGCCCCAAGTTCCAACTCGAGACCCCGCGCTGGCGCGAAGACCCCTCCGAGCCCGAGACGAAGGCAGCGACCTTCTCCCTGGGCCGGATGGTCAACGGCGTCGGCGGATCCGCCGGGCACTACGGTTCCTGGTTGCGCCGCTTCCACGAATGGCAGTTCGCCCCGAAGTCCCATTACGAGGACCTCTACGGCCGCAACGTCCTGCCCGAGGACTGCTCCCTGGCCGACTGGCCGGTCACCTACCAAGACCTCGAGCCCTACTACACACGCCTCGAGCACCTCATCGGCATCGCCGGCGACGACACCAACCCCTTCGTCACCCGTTCACGCCCCCTCCCCCTTCCGCCGACGCGCCCGTTCGTCCTCGGCCAGAAGTTCACCGAGGCCACCCGCGCCGCAGGCTTGCATCCGCACCCTGTCTCCGTCGGCTTCACCACGGAGACGTACGACGGGCGCCGGGCAACAGGCTACAGCGCGTGGAACAACGGCCTGGGCTCGTTCCTCGGCGACCGCTGGCACCCCGGCCTCGGCCCAGTCCCCGCCGCGATCGCGAGCGGCCGCTTCGAACTGCGCACCCACTCCCGAGTCACCCGCATCATCACTGACGAGACCGGCGCCGCCCGCGGCGTCGAGTGGGTCGACCCCACCGGCCGGGTCCGCACCCAGCACGCCCGCGCCGTAGTCCTCTCCGCCTACACGTACGAGAACCTGCGCCTGATGTTCCTCTCGGCCGACTCCAAGCACGCCGAAGGGCTCGGGAACAACAGCGGCCAGCTCGGCCTGCACTACATGACCAAGATGTTCGGACACGTGGACGCCATGTTCCCCGACGTCAACTTCAACCGGCACACCGGCCCGGCCGCCCAGGGCGTGGTGCTGGACGACTTCCTGTCGAAGGACTTCCGCTCCCTCGATCACGGCTTCCTCGGCGGCGCCACGCTGGGCGCCGAGCAGCAGGCCCTGCCACTGCAGATCGCCCGCGAGACCCTCCCCCCGACCGTGCCGTCCTGGGGCGCCGCCTACCGGGATCACCTCGCCAAGTGGCCGCACCAGGGAGTGATCCGCATCCAGCCCGATGCCCTCCCCTACGCCTCCCACCGGATCGACATCGACCCCCGGCACCGGGATCGCTCGGGTCTGGGTATGCCGCTCGTGCGCGTGACGTACCGGCTCCGGGAGAACGAGCGGAAGCTCGCGGCGTGGATGGCGCAGAAGGCCACCGGGCTCCTGCGCGACATGGGCGCGACCGAGACCTGGGAAGGTCCCTACTTCACCGGAGTCGGCTCCAGCCACGACCTCGGCGGTGCCCGCTTCGGCCACAACCCCGCCAGCTCGGTCTTGGACGAGCACCTCGCCGTGCACGACACCAAGAACCTCTACCTGTACTCGGGCGCGGCCTTCCCCAGCTGCCCGGGCATCAACCCGACCCTGACCATCTGGGCCGTCGTCATGCGCGCCGCAGAGCACCTGGCTGGCGAACTCGGCGGCGCCCCTCAGGAAGGAGCAGCACAGTGACCGTGACAGCCAGCACCGAGACGACGACGGCGACCGACCCCGCCGCGGGGAGCGTCGCCTTGGAGTACAGCGAGGACGGGTTCACCGCCACGCTCATCCTCGACCGGGCCTCCAAGCTGAACACGCTGACCGTGCCCCTGCTGCGGCGGCTGCGCGAGCGGATCCTCGAGGTCAGCGCCTCGCGGGCCCGGCTGCTCGTGCTGCGCACCGCGGGCGAGAAGGTCTTCTGCGTCGGAGCGGACATCAACCAGTTCTCGGTCCTCGAGCCCGCACCGATGTGGCGGGAGTGGATCGAGACTGGGCACCAGGCCTTTGACGCCCTCGCCCGCCTGCGCCAGCCCAGCATCGCGATCGTCGACGGCCTCGCCGTGGGCGGCGGATTCGAACTCGCTCTCGCCTGCGACTTCCGCGTCATCGCGGACGAGGCCCGAGTCGCCCTCCCCGAGGTCGGCCTGGGCACCGTCCCCGGATGGGGCGGCACCGAACGGGCCACCGAGCTCGTCGGCCGCGCCCGCGCCAAGGAGCTCGTCCTGACCAGGCGCCAGCTCGGTGGAGCCGAGGCCGTCGCGTGGGGTCTTGCCACCGCCCACGCGCCGAAGGAACGGCTCGGCGAGGAAGTCGCCCGCCTCTCGCAGGAGATCCTCGCCGGCGCCCCCATCGCCGTCCAGCTCGCCAAGCAGATCATCGACGCGGCGGCCGACGGCGCCCCCTCCCGGGTGCTCGAAGCCCTCGCCGGGGGCCTGACCTCCGCAACCGCCGACCTGGCAGAAGGGGTCGCCGCCTTCCGCGACAAACGCGCCCCGAACTTCACAGACCACTGACTAACCCATTCACCCAGAGGACAACCGCCATGTCACACAGCTACACCCTCGACGACATCAAGCCCGTCTACCGCCCGATGGTGATCGACGGCGCCGACGCCGAAGCAGCGTCGGGCGAGACGTTCACCCGGAACAGCCCGGCCCACGAAGTCGAGGTCGGCTCATACCCGCTGGGCGATGCGGTCGACGTCGACCGCGCCGTCCGGGCGGCCCGCCGCGCCCTCGACGCCGGCTGGCGCACCACGAGCGGCAGCCACCGCGCCAAGCTGCTCCACCGCGTCTCCGAGCTCATCCGCCGCGACGCCGAGCAGCTGGCCCTCGCCGAGACGCTCGAGACCGGCAAGCCCATCACCCAGTCCCGCGCCGAGGTCGCCTCCACCGCGGAGCTCTGGGAGTACGCCGCCACGCTTGCCCGTGCTACCCACGGCGACGCGCACAACGGCCTGGGCCCGGACACTCTTGCCCTCGTCGTCCACGAGCCCCTCGGCGTGATCGGCATGATCACCCCCTGGAACTTCCCGCTCCTGATCGTCAGCCAGAAGCTCCCCTTCGCCCTTGCCGCGGGGAACACTGCGGTCATCAAGCCCAGCGAGAGCACCTCGGCGACCACCGTGATGCTCGCCGGGCTCGTCCGCGAGGCGGGGTTCCCCGACGGCGTCGTGAACGTCGTCACCGGCAACCGCCATGTCGGCTCCGCGATCACCGCCCATCCGGGCATCGACATGATCAGCTTCACCGGCTCCACTGGCGTGGGACGCACCATCGCCGAGATCGCCGGTGCGGACCTGAAGAAGGTCGAGCTCGAGCTCGGGGGAAAGAACCCGCAGATCGTCACCCCTCACGCGGACTTCGCCGCGGCCGTGGACGCCGGGGTCTTCGGCGGCTACTTCAATGTCGGCCAGTGCTGCAACTCCGGCAGCCGGCTCATCGTGCACCGCTCCATCGCCGACGAGTTCGCCGACGCCGTGACCGCGCGCGCGAAGACCATGCGGGTCGGGGACCCCCTCGACGCCGACACCCTCGTCGGCTCCCTGGTCAACGACGCCCAGCTCGCCGTCGTCGAGCGCTACGTCGGCGAGGGACGAGAGGCCGGCGCCCGCCTCGTCACCGGCGGCGAACGCCTTCAGAACGCCGTCGGCCCCCGGTTCTTCGCCCCAACCGTCTTCGCCGACGTCACCCAGGACATGTCCATCGCCAAGGAGGAGATCTTCGGCCCCGTGCTGTCGATCCTCCCCTACGACACCCTCGGCGAGGCTGTGAAGATCGCCAACTCCACCTCCTTCGGGCTCTCCGCCGGGATCTGGAGCACCAACATCGAGGAGGCCCTTGTCGCCGCCCGCGACCTGCGCGCCGGCACGATCTGGGTCAATCGCTGGATGGACGGCTACCCCGAACTCCCCTTCGGCGGCTACGGGCAGAGCGGGATCGGCCGCGAGCTCGGCCGCCAAGCCCTCGCCGAATTCAGCGAGCTCAAGACCATCCAGCTCCAGGTCGGCCCCCGCACCACCCGCTGGGTCCCCACGCCCGACGCCCCCCGCGCCTGAGAAGGAGAATCCCATGACCATCACCGCAGCCCGCACCGCAGGCACCAGCGCCGTCCTGCCCCACCTCCTGCCTGTGCGGCTCCCCACCGGCTACCGGGTCCCCGGGAGCTTCGACGGTGCCGCAGCAAAGGCTTGGGCCACCGCCTCGGCCAAGCTCGCAGGCCTCATCACCCGCCACCCCGACGCGTTCCCCCTCTACACCGAGGGCGGAAAGTGGGCGGTGGGCGCCGAGGCCTGGACAAACTGGTGCGAGGGCTTCCTCGGCGGCCAGCTCTGGATGCTCTCCCAGCGCGCCGAGCCCGGGCGCCGCGCCGAGTTCCGCGCTGCCGCCGAGCACTACTCGGAGCTCATCGAGCACCGCAAGACCGACAACACCGTGCACGATCTCGGCTTCCTCTTCTGGTCCACCTACCGGCGCTGGCTCGACGCCACCGGAGACGACGCCAAGCGGCAGGTGCTCATCGAGGCCGGGCGCACCACGGCCAGCCGCTACCACGCGCGGGGCCGCTACATGCCCAGCTTCCGCCAGCCCGACAGCCTGTTCATCGACATCATGATGAACATTCACATGGCCCTCTACGCCGCCCAGCAGACCGGCGAGGACGACCTGGCACGCCGCGCCGTGGAGCACTGCCTCACCACCCGCCGCTATCTCATGCGCGGAGACGGCTCCGCCTCCCACGAGGCCATGTTCGACCTCGAGACCGGAGCATTCCTGCGCCAGACCACCCAGCAGGGCTTCTCCGACGACGGGTCGTGGGCGCGCGGGCAGGCGTGGGCTTTGTACGGGTTCGGCACCGTCTACCGGTTCACCGGAGATCGCCGGTTCCTCGACACCGCCGTAGCCGCTGCCGACTTCTACCTCGAGCAGACCGGCAACCGCCTCGTCCCGCCCAACGACTGGGCCGAGCCCAACCCGATCAGGCCGTACGAGAGCTCTGCGGCCGCCGCTGCGGCAGGCGGATTCTGGCAGCTCGCCGGGCTCGTCGAGGAGCCGGTGAAGGCCCGCGCCTACGCGGACTACGCCGTCGCCATCGTCGAACGCCTCTGCCAGGACGACTTCCTCGCCTCGCCGGACGAGGAGTGGGAGGGCGTGCTCAAGCACGGGTCGTACCACGAGGGCAAGGGACTCGGCGTCGACGAGTCTGTCATGTGGGGCGACTATTGGTTCCTCGACACCGTGGACCAGATCCAGCGGTACGTGGAGCAGTCCGAGCCCCATGAAGGGAGGCAGTGATGCCGTACGCGTCCATCGACGAGGCCCCGGCCCCGGCGACCACCGACGCGCCTGCGCACGACGAGGTGATCACCGCCGACACGGTGATCGTCGGCTCGGGCATGGGAGGGGGCACCATGGCCTACGCCCTCAAGGACAGCGGCCAGCGGGTCCTGATCCTCGAACGCGGCGAGCATCTCCCCGCCGAGCCTGAGAACGCCGACCTCGAGGAGGTCTACGTCAAGGGCCGGTACAAGAACGCCGAGCACTGGGTGGACGGCCGCTCGGGCTCCCAGTTCAAGCCTGGCGTCTACTACTGGGTAGGCGGCAACACCAAGGTCTACGGCGCGTGCCTTCCCAGGTTCCGGCGCAGCGACTTCGAGGAGACCGCGCAGGAGGACGGCATCTCCCCTGCCTGGCCGTTCACCTACGACGAGCTCGAGCCGTACTACACGCGCGCCGAGAAGCTCTTCCGTGTCCGCGGCGTCCTCGGCGAAGATCCGACCGAACCGCCGCACTCCGAGCCGTACCCGTTCCCCGCGCTCGAGCACGAGGACACCGTCGAACGCCTCGCGGCCTCGTTCCGTCGCCAGGGGCTGCACCCCTTCCACATGGCCAACGGCCTCGCCGCCGAGACCGCCGAGGACCGGCGCCGCATTGCCACAGTCGATGGCGCGCCAGACCAGACCGGCATGAAGTCCGACGCCGAGAGGGTCGCCGTCGACCCCGCCGTCGCCTCCGGCGTCGAGCTCATCACCGGTGCCAAGGTCTTCCGGCTCCTGACGGACGACGGCGGCACGCGGGTGATCGCCGCCCTCGCCGAGCGCGCGGGGAAGGTCGTGCGGATCGAGGCGGAGCGCTTCATCCTCGCCGCCGGGGCAGTGAACTCCGCCGCGGTCCTGCTCCGATCGGCATCGTCCCAACATCCCGACGGCCTGGCGAACTCCTCTGGGCTCGTGGGACGGAACTACATGGTGCACAACAGCACCTTCTTCATCGGCATCAACCCGGCCCGGATCAACCGGACGCAGTGGCAGAAGACGCTCGGCCTCAACGACTGGTATGAAGCCGGACCCACCACCCCCGTCCCCCTCGGGAACCTGCAGATGCTCGGAAAGCTGCGCGCGGCCATGCTCAAGATGGCCAGGCCCTGGGCGCCGAACTGGCTGCTGAAGGCCATGAGCGACCGCAGCATCGACATCTACCTCACCACCGAGGACCTCCCCCGCCGCGAGAACGGAGTGCGACTTGTCGACGGACAGATCAACATCTGGTGGAAGCCCACCAACCTCGGAGCCCACCGCGAGCTCGTCCGGCGCATCACTCGAGCAGTCCGACGAGCCGGATACCCTGTCGTCTTCACCCAGCGGATGGGCATCGAGACGAATTCTCACCAGTGCGGTACAGCGGTGGCTGGACTCGATCGTCGGACCAGCGTCCTGAACAAGGACTGCCGCGCGCACGACGTCGAGAACCTCTGGATCGTCGACTCGTCCTTCTTCCCGTCCTCCGCCGCCCTCAACCCCGCCCTCACCATTGCCGCGAACTCGCTGCGCGTCGCCGACGCCATCCTCCGCGACGCTCACCGCGCCATCGAATTCCCCCAGGAGCAATCTGCATGACCAGCCCCATCGCCACAGCCAGCAGAGCCGACGTCGACGCCACCTAGGCCCGACGGGCGGCGTTGCCGTGCCCGGACCCTTGACGTTGATAGGCTCGGTGACCACCACAGCCCCTCGCAGCTCCCAGGAGAACCTTGGCCCGCATCACCCTCGACGACGTCAGCCGCGCCGCGGGCGTGTCCCGATCGACGGCCTCCCTCGTGCTGAGAGGCAGCCCGAAGATCCCCGCGGCGACGGCCGAGAGGGTGCGCAAAGTCATGGCCGACCTCGGGTACGTGTACAACCGGAGCGCGGCGAACCTGCGGCAGAGCCGGAGCATGACCTTGGGCCTGATCGTCACCGAGATCATCAACCCCTACTTCGCCGAGCTTGCAATGGCCGCCGACGAAGTCGCCCACGAAGCGGCATACACCATCTTCATCGGCTACAGCCACGACGAGGCCGATCGCCAGCACGAGCTCATGACCTCAATGATCGAACGCCAGGTGGACGGCTTCATCCTCCTCCCTGCTCCCGACTCCGATCCCGAGAAGATTGCAAGCCTGGTCGCCGCGGCGAAGACGCCGACCGTCACTGTAGCCCGGCGCATCGAAGGCCTCGACTACGTCGGCAGCGACAACGTCGCCGGCGGAGAGCTCCTCGGCCGCCATCTGGCAGCGATCGGATGCCGGACGGTGGCATTCCTCGGCGGATTGCAGGCCTCGTCGACCACGGAGCGGTCAGAGGGCCTCGCTCGGTCCCTGGCAGCACGGGGGCTTGAATTCTGGAACGATGCGGAGCAACGTGCGCACATCACCCCGGCCGGGGGCGTCCAGGCCACGGCTGCGCTCCTCGACCGGGGCCGGCTCCCCGACGCCGTAGTGGCCTACAACGACATCGTCGCCCTGGGCATCTACGAGGAACTGCGCCGCCGCGAGCTGCGCCCGGGAGAGGACATGGCTGTCGCCTCGTTCGACGACACACGCTTCGCGGCCACCCAAGCGCCCCCGCTGACCTCCGTGGCGGGATTCCCCGACGAGATCGGCAGGCGAGCCGCCGGTCGTCTCCTGCAGCTGTTGGACGACGGCGAGGACGGGCCGCTCAACGACTTGGTTCCCCCGAAGCTCAGACTGCGTTCGTCGACGGTGGCTTGGAGGCCTCGAGGCTCGCGCTGACCGAGCTGCACCAGCTTCTCGACGAGACGGCCTATGGCACTGCCGATCGAACCACTCCCCCGTCGATGCCCATGCACTGTCTCCGGACGGCCCGCACGTATGCTGAAATGCAGCAGGGGCCCAGTGCCCGCGTCAAACGCAGGTGTTCGTCCCCGCGTGCGGCGCGGCGGCGCCCGAAGGGAGAACTCAAGTGCGGCAGCTGGTGTCCCGCGTCCGCGGCTTCGCCGCCCTCCGACCCTCGGAGCAGGACCACTGGCCGGCCCTGAGGATGGTGCTCGGCGTCGGCATCCCCACCGTCGTCCTGTTGCTCGTGGGACGCCCAGAACTGGTGATCGACGCGGTGTTCGGCGGTTTCGCCGGGATGTACGGACGGGGCGCCGACCGTGCTACCCGCCTCCGTCACCAATCCGCCGCCGCTGCCCTCCTCGTGGCCGGCGTCGGGCTCGGGTCGGCCCTCTCCGCATTGGAGGCGCCCGAGGTGGTCCTCGTGCTTGGAGAGGCGCTGTTCGCAGGGCTTGCGTCCCTGGCCGCAGACCGGGCCGGCTTCCGCCCGGCCGGGCCCTTCTTCGCCCTGTTCGCCTTCGGTGCCTGTGCCGCCCTGAACCGTGCCGACCCCTTCACGGCCTCCGCCGTCGCCCTGGCCTCAGCGCTGTTCGCCCTCGCCATCGGCGCATCCTCGCCGCGGGCTCGATTTCGGCCACCCCAATCTTCGCGGACGGCGCTCCCGTCCTTGAAGCGCGCCGGCGGCTATGCGATCGCCGTTGCCACCTCAGGACTGGCCGCACTGGCCATCGGCATCGGGCACCCGCACTGGGCGATGGCCGGCGCCGCCGTTCCGCTCTCGGCGCCCGGTATCTCCGGGCGGCTCACGCGCGGCGTCCACCGAGTCGTTGGTACGTTGGCCGGGCTCTGCCTGAGCGCGGCGATTTTCGCATTCCACCCGTCCACGCTGGCGATGGGCGTCCTGGTCGTGGCCCTGCAGTTTCCGACCGAGCTGTTCATGGTCCGCCACTACGCCCTGGCGCTGATCTTCTTCACCCCACTGATCCTGCTCATGACCAGGCTTGCCCTGCCCGGCACGGCGCAGGCGATGATCACGGATCGGGCCGTCGAGACGGTTCTCGGGGTGCTAGTCGGGTTCGCTGTCGTGCTGGCCGAGGCGCGCGTCCTGCGGCGCGTGCGCTCGGCGCCCGCATCGAACTGAATCAGCCTGGGGTTGTCTCCGGAAGGCGACCCAGCGTACGAGTAACAGAGCCGCGAAAAATGATGGCCGCGCTGGTTCTCGGCGAGATCGTGGACGGCAGAGCTTTCAACGGCGGAAAGACGGGTATTCCCACGTGACGGCCCTATGGGGCATCCTTCTTCGGGTGATCGCTGCGAGCCAAGACGGACGCGCCGGGGTTGACGCCGGACTAGTCAGGCGTCTGGTTGCCGCCCAGTTTCCACAATGGGCGGACCTTCCCGTGAAACCTGCCGAATTCGAAGGCTGGGACAACCGGACCTACCGTCTCGGAGAGTCGATGACGGTGCGTCTGCCCACAGCCTCCGGCTACGTTCCCGCGGTGGCCAAGGAGAGCGAGTGGCTTCCTCGACTCGCACCGTGCCTGCCAGTGCCGATCCCGACCGTCCTGGGCGTGGGTAGCCCAGGCGAGGGGTATCCATTCCCGTGGTCGATCCGGCGTTGGATCGAAGGCGAAGCGGCAGACCGGGCTCAGATAGGCGACCTAGCAGAATTCGCGGAAGCGATTGCCGAATTCCTGCGTGCCCTGCAGGCCTGCGATACCGACGGCGCCCCGGAGGCCGGCGAGCACAGCTGGTTCCGTGGCGCCGCTCCTGCCCATTACGACGAGGAGACCCGGCGCTGCCTCCGCACCCTTGAAGGACGCATCGACACAGCGACTGCCGAGGCTGTGTGGGACAGCGCTCTTGAGGCGAACTGGACTGGAAACCCAGTCTGGTTCCACGGCGACATCGCAGCGGGGAACCTTCTCGTCTCAGGCGGCCAGTTGGCGGCCGTGATCGACTTCGGGACCTCCGGGCTGGGGGATCCGGCTTGCGATCTTGTCATCGCCTGGACGATGTTCGACGCCGAGAGCAGGGAAGCCTTCCGGCGGGCGGTAGCCCACGACGACGGAATGTGGGCCCGAGCGCGAGGGTGGGCGTTATGGAAAGCGCTCCTCGGCCTCGCAGAATCCGACGGCCGCGATCCGCGCGATGCCTCGAACCTGCGGATTGTCCACGACCTGCTCAACGAACATGCCCGCATGAGCTAAGAGGCTTCCTGTGGCCGGGCCTCTGGCCCATCGGCACCAACGAGCTCGTTGTTCACGATGTCTGCTTGAGTTCCTGGGCGAACATCACAAGGATTCCGCTCGGACCGCGGAGATATGTGAGCTTGTAGATGCCCTCGTAGGTGGCCACGCCGCGAAGCGGGCGATAGCCGTGTTTTGCGGCAATCGCCAAGGCATCTTCGATGTCGTCGACCTGGAAGGCGACGCGGTGCATGCCGATCTCGTTTGGCAGGGTAGGTTCGGTCTCGATCGCATCCGGGTGGATGTATTCGAAAAACTCGAGGCGCCCGTGACCGTCTGGCGTCTGGAGCACCGCGATCTTGGCGTGATTTCCGTCGAGGCCGACGGCGGTGTCGGCCCACTCGCCACTGATGGTGTCGCGGCCGACGACCGTGAGACCAAGGTCGGTGAAGAATGAGATTGCGGCTTCGAGGTCGCGAACAGCGATCCCAACGTTGTCGAGTTTGATGGCCATGTGGTGAACGCTACCAAGGCGAAGACTTCACATAGATCGGCTACCGCCTGACGCGGAACTGAACCAGATCTTGCCGCAGCCATCGTGACGCAGTGGTCGCACTACCGGTCCTATCGAGACTCAGAGGGCTGCGGTGATTGCGCATTCGTCGACGTAGACCAGGTGGGCAGCCTCGACGAGTTCCCGGAAGCTGGCGGAGTCGGGAGCTGGGTCGCGCCAGACGGCGCTGACGTTATGACGTCTCCCGAGATCGATCAGGTGCGGAAGCTCGGCAAGCGGGCGGTGGACATACAGGATGTCTGCGTCGAAGTCGGCCACTTGGACGTGATCGCCCGAGGGCGACCACTCGACGAACTTGTCGTCGGGGCCGCCCTTGACGATCACTCGAAAGCCAGCCTCGACCAAGGACCTCGGCACGTCAGATGACGGCCAATCCGCGAGGAGGACCGTGCTGATCTGCCCGAGGTCAATTGGGATTGAAGGATGGTGTTTGCTCACGCCAAAGAACAGGTGTTTGCGAGGCCATTGTTGGCTCCCACTATTCCAAACGTCGGGCCTTCGGCCAAGCCTTGCCGTGGAACGTCAACAGCATTGCCGCGCGCGACGGCGGCCAGATGGCGAAACCGCGATATTCTCTGCCTGGTGCGGAGGACGCAGCCCCGTGCCGTGTCATGTTGGTGCCGTGGCGAGTGGAGCTGTGGCGCGAGACGGAGCTGAGCGGGAGCTACGGGATCGTCGTCGCCAGCAGCGTAGAAAGCGTAGAAGAGGAGCTTGCGTGATCAACTATTCGCTCACCCACCCTGTCCTCCTCCGGGCCCTCGCAGAATCCGGGCACGGCTCCCAGATCCTGATCGCGGACGCGAACTATCCGCACAACACCGGGGCCGCAGCCTCGGCCGTGCGCGTCCCGCTCAACCTGCGGCCCGGGTTGCTCACGGTGGACCAGATCCTCGAAGTGCTCGTCGAGGCCGTGCCGATCGAGGCCGCGGCAGTGATGGCCACGGCGGACGGGACCACATCCGAGGCTTCGCGGGGCTACGAGGACGTCCTCGGGCAGGGCGTGCCGTTCACGATGCACGAGCGCTTCGCCTTCTACGAGGCGGCCTGCCAGCCGGATGTCGCGATCGTGATCGCCAGCGGGGACGTGAGGCCATACGCGAATCTCCTGCTCACAATCGGCGTCCGCACGGTAGGGCCGGTGAGATGAGCGGGACCCCCCACTTCGTCGACGCCCACCTCCACGTGTGGGACCCGGCGAGGCTCGACTACGAGTGGCTGAAGGCTACGCCTGAGCTGAACCGGGAGTTCCTCCCGGAGGACCTCCCGGCGGCGCACGGGCGGCGAGCCGGGGCGGTGTTCGTCCAGGCTGACTGCGGAGCGGAACAGGGCATCGCCGAGGTCGACTGGGTTCTCGGCCACACCTGGCCTGAGCTCTCGGCCATCGTCGCCTTCGCCCCGCTGGAACTCGGCGCCGGCATCGGATCGCATCTCGAGGCTCTCGCCGAAAGGCACCTGGTCAAGGGCGTGAGGCGCCTGCTGCAGGACTGCGATCCCGCCTTCATCACCGCCGAACCCACCATCGCCGGAGCGCGCGCCGTGGCCCGCGCCGGACTGGTCTTCGACGCCTGTATCCGGTGGCAACAGCTCGGAGCGCTCACCCGGTTCGCCGAGCGCCTGCCTGAGCTGCCGATCGTGCTGGCCACATGGGCAAGCCCCCCATCGCCGACGGGGCCCTGGCAGAGTGGCGTGAGGGGATGCGGCGCTTGGCGCGTCTGGAGAACGTTTCGGTCAAACTATCCGGCGCCGCCCCGGAAGCCGCCCCCCACCGCCCCCTGTCCGAGCAGGCTCTCCCCTACCTCGCGGAGACCCTCTCACTCTTCGGAGCCCACCGGTGCATGCTCGGCAGCGACTGGCCCGTCTCCTCACAGACGAACGAGCAGTACATGGCATGGGTGGACCTTGTCCTCGGGCCGGCCCTCGAAGGGGCCACCGCTGAGGAGAGGACAAGCGTGGCAGCCCGCACGGCTGGCCAGTTCTACGGATTCGAGCCCGACCTCCCGCACGAAAGGACCGATTGATGGAGAAGCGCACCATCCCCGGCACAAACGTCGCCCTGACTTCCCTCGGCTTCGGCGGCGCTCCCATCGGCAACCTGTACCGGGAGGTCAGCGATGCGGACGCTATGGCAGCGGTTGATGCTGCTTGGGAGCACGGCGTCCGCTACTTCGACACTGCCCCCCACTATGGGCTGGGCCTGTCCGAGAGACGGCTCGGCGAAGCGCTGCGGGGCAGGCCCCGCGGGGATTACGTCCTCTCGACGAAGGTCGGCAGGCTCATCCGCCCCAACCCGAGAGCAGCAGGCAGGGACACGGAGGGGTTCGACGTCGGCGCTGAGCTCGTGCGCGTGCGCGACTACTCCCGCGATGGAGTGCTACGCTCGATCGAGGAGAGCCTCGCGCGCCTCGGGACGGACCGCATCGACATCGTCTACATCCACGACCCGGACGACTACTGGGCCGAGGCACTCGAGGGCGCCGTCCCGGCACTGTCCCAGCTGCGGGACGAGGGCGTCATCGGCGCCTATGGGGCCGGCATGAACCAGTCCGCGATGCTGCACCGGTTCGTGACCGAGACCGACGTGGATGTCGTCATGCTCGCCGGCCGCTACACACTCCTCGAACAGGGGGCACGGCAGGACCTCCTGCCGGCCTGTGCCGAACGCGGAGTCGCCGTCGTCAATGTCGGAGTGTTCAATTCCGGGCTCCTCTCCAAGGACAGGCCGGCCCTGGGCGCGACCTACAACTACGCTCCGGCTCCCGCGGAACTCCTCGATCGCGCCAACCTGCTCGCCGAGATCTGCGAGCGGCACGGCACGACCCTGCCGGCGGCGGCCCTTGCATTTCCCTTCCGAGAGCCCGTGGTGATCGGTGTGGCGGTGGGAATGCGCACAGCTGCCGAAGTGGAGCGGAACGTTGCCCTGGCGTCCCACGAGGTCCCGCAGGCCCTGTGGAAGGAGCTGGAGGAGCGCGGACTGATCGACACCGTCCCCACTCCCGCCACGACAGAATCCTCCAAACAGAAGGGAGCAGCCCGATGAAATTCATGCGGATCGGAGAAGCCGGAAGCGAGCAGCCCGTCGTCGTCCAGGACGGCCATGCCTACTCGCTCAGCCCTCTCACCCGGGATTTGGACGGCGCCTTCTGGGCAGATGGGCCGCGCAGGGCCGCTGAGGCCCTCGCCCAGGGAGCACTCCCAGAAGTCGATATTGAGGGGATACGGGTCGGGGCGCCCATCGCCCGCCCGGGTGCGGTGGTGTGCATCGGGCAGAACTACGCGGCCCACGCCGCGGAGTCAGGCTCCGCCCCACCTGCGCGGCCGATCATCTTCTTCAAGACCCCCAACACGGTCGCGGGGCCCTTCGACACCGTCACCATTCCCGAGAACTCCGAGAAGACGGACTGGGAGGTCGAACTCGGCGTCGTCATCGGCAAGCCTGCTGCCTACCTCTCCTCCCCGGATGACGCGAGAGAGTGCATCGCCGGCTACGTCACGGCAAACGACCTCTCGGAGCGCACCTACCAGCTCGAGGAATCGGGCGGCCAATGGAGCAAGGGCAAGTGCATCAAGGGCTATCTTCCGTTGGGCCCGGTACTCGTGACTCCTGACGAAGTAGATCCATCGGGTCTCCGCCTCCGGAGCTGGGTCAACGGCGAGCCGCGTCAGGATTCCTCCACTGCCGACATGATCTTCGACGTCACCCACCTCGTGCACGACCTCAGCCAGTACATGGAACTCGAGCCCGGGGACTTGATCCTCACGGGAACCCCCGAGGGCGTGGCCCTGTCCGGTCGGTTCCCTTACCTGAAGGACGGGGACGTCGTCGAACTCGAGATCGAGGGACTCGGCAGGCAGCGGCAGAACTACACCCAGCGAGCCGGGAAGGAAGCCCAAATTGGCAGCCGAGTTTGACGGCCTGAAGGCGATCGTCACCGGCGGTGCCTCGGGAATCGGCGCGGCGACCGCGTCCTACCTCATGGAGCGCGGCTGCGCGGTTGCCGTGCTGGATCTGGCTCCCGCCTCCGCCCCCGAAGGGGCCATCAGGATCACGTGCGACGTCGCCGACGCGGCCTCCGTCGAGACAGCAGTCGACGAGGCCGTCCGCACCCTGGGGGGCCTCGACATTGTGGTGAACAACGCGGGCATCGGCGCGCAAGGAACCGTCGAAGACAATGACGACGACGAGTGGCGGCGGGTGTTCGAGGTGAACGTCCTCGGGATTGTCCGGGTGTCCCGAGCAGCACTCCCCCACCTGAGGAAGTCCGACCATGGTGCAATCGTGAATACCTCCTCCATCGCGGCTACCGCTGGGCTTCCCCAGCGCGCCCTCTACTCCGCCAGCAAGGGTGCCGTCTACTCCCTGACGCTCGCCATGGCCGCAGACCACATCCGAGAAGGCATCCGGGTCAACTGCGTGAGTCCTGGCACGGCGGATACTCCATGGGTCAGCCGGCTCTTGAACAAGGCGCAAGATCCGGCGGCCGAGCGGGCGGCACTCAACGCACGACAGCCCCACGGCAGGCTCGTCTCTGCGGAGGAGGTCGCCGCCGGAATCGCCTATCTGGCCAGTCCGCTCAACGGCTCAACAACTGGCGTCTCCTTGGCGGTCGACGGCGGAATGAACGGCCTGCGCCTGCGCCCAGCCTGATGGCGGTGTCCGGTGGAGGGACCGGGTCCGCGAGCGCTCGGGCCGGCGTCGTCCCGCGGAGCCGGTGGAATCACTTCAGCAGGGTCTTCCTCCTGGAAGTTCCGGGGTGCTGCAGCCATTCGTCCGTGAGCTCGATCCCGTGGCCGGGCGCTTCGGCAAGAGAGAGGCGACCGCGCTCGAGATGCGGCAGTCCGCTGGCTATCTGCGGATACCAGCCGTGGTAGAAGGCTCTGGCCACTTCCTGGACCTGGATGTTCGGTGCTGTAGTGGCGAGGTGGGCGGCGACCGCGAGTGAGACCGGTCCGGTGCAATCGTGCAGGGCGACCGCGAGCCCGTGGTGGTCGGCCAGGGCGACCAGATCAGTGCCCGCGGTGATGCCCCCACACCATCCGAGGTCCAGGATCGCGACGTCGAGTGCCTTCTTCTCGAACAGCGACGTGTACCCGAGATACCCTGCTCCGACGCTCTCCCCACCGGCAATGGGAACGGAGGTCTGCTCCCTGAGGGCGGCGAGCGAGTCGGGTCGATCCGACCGGACGGGATCCTCCGCCCACTCCAGCTCGAAGGGCTCGACCGCACGGAGCAGACGCTCGGCTCCGGCGAGGGTCCACAGGGAGTGCAGTTCCAGGTACACCTTGATACCGGTCCCGACCTCGTCCCGGATCTGCTCGAGCACGTGCAGCCCGTCCCTGAGGTCCGCGGCCCGGCTTCCGCCGCTTTCTTCGGCTGCCCTGTCGAAGGGCCAGATCTTCATTCCCGGATAGCCCGCGTCCATCAGCTCCCTTGCCAGCTTCGCCGGTTCGCGGTGGAAGGCCCAGAGGTCTTCGTACTCTCCGTTGGGGCGTTCGCCCGTGACTCCGGTTCCCCAGTTGGAGGAGGACTGGCGGGACTGGGCGTTGATGTATGAGTAGCCGGCGCAGGTGTTGTAGACGGGGATGCTGTCCTTGCGGGGGCCTCCCAGAAGCTCGTTCAGGGGCAGACCCGCGCGCTTGGCGAGCAGGTCCCAAGCCGCGATGTCCACAGCGGAGTTCGCGCGCGTCTCGGTGCCCGAGCCGGTGTAGCCGACGTACGAGGACAGCGCCGCGGCGATGGCCTGCGGAGCAGACGTGCGCGTCTCGGCGAGGATGGGCGCGAGGACCTCGTGGATGTGGGCTTCGACGCTTCCAGCGCCGAAGAACGTCTCCCCTATTCCGACCGCACCGCTCTCATCCTCAAGGGCGACGATGACCAGATTCGGCTGGATCTCGGTCCGGATGGTCTCTATGGAGCGGATGCTCAAATCTTCCTCCCAGGCTCAGGGTTGTGATGCTTCAGGCCACCCGGCCCGCTGGGGACTGCGTCAGCGCGGGGTCGGTTTCGGCGACCGAACCGATGGCCTCGTCGATCTTCGCCAGCACGGTAGCCTCGAGCGTGACGCCCGCCGCTGCGGCGTTCGACGCGATCTGCTCGGGGCGGCTCGCCCCGACGATGGCTCCAGCCACGTTGGGGTTCTGCAGCACCCAGGCCACCGCCAGCTGCGCCAGGGTGAGGCCGAGCTCGTCCGCGATTGGCTTCAGGTTCTGCACGGCGGCGAGGATGTCACCTCGCATCCACCGCGAGATCATGTTCTTGCCGCCCTTCTCGTCCGTGGCCCGCGATCCCTCCGGCACCGGCTGGCCCGGCACGTACTTGCCAGTCAGGACGCCTTGGGCGATCGGCGAGAAAACAATCTGAGAGAGGCCGAGCTCCTCGCAGGTGGGAACGACCTCCTTCTCGATGACGCGCCACAGCAGGTTGTACTGAGGCTGGTTCGAGATGAGCTGGAACCCAAGCTCGGTGGCCAGCTTGTGCCCGGCGCGGATCTGGTCCGCGTTCCACTCGCTCACCCCGATGTAGAGCGCCTTGCCCTGACGGACGATGTCGCCGAAAGCCTGCATCGTCTCCTCGATCGGCGTCTCGTAGTCGAAGCGGTGCGCCTGGTACAGGTCGACGTAGTCGGTCCCGAGCCGCTTCAGCGACCCGTTGATCGACTCCATGATGTGCTTGCGCGACAGACCGGTGTCGTTCTTGCCGCCCGGGCCCGTCGGCCAATAGACCTTGGTGAAGATCTCGATGCTCTCGCGGCGCTCGCCCTTGAGGGCGTTGCCGAGCACGGTCTCGGCCGCTGTGTTGGCGTAGGCGTCGGCAGTGTCGAAGCTGGAGATGCCCGCGTCGAGAGCCGCGTGGATGCTCTTGCCCGCAGTATCGTCGTCGACCTGGGAGGCGTGGGTGAGCCAGTTTCCGTAGATGATCTCGGAGATCTTGAAACCGGAGTTACCGAGGTATCTGAATTCCATCGCTTCTCCTACGTCACTCCCATCGAAGGGGAGGTCAAATTAGTATGTGTCCTGAACTATAGGTGGCGGCCCGCCCAGATCAAAAGCTCACACGACGCCTCGCAGCGGCGACCCCGGCCTACCATGGTTCCGGCGCCGGCCCTCGGCCTTCGAGGTGCCTGTTGCGAGCTACCGTGCATGCCGGCGCCGGAAGTCCTCGTTCAGGCCAGCGAGCCTGCCCGGCGGCCGAAGACGACTCCTGCTGCCAGCCCGGAGCCTCCTGGATAATTGCCGGCGAAGAGGCCGCCGAGCATCTCACCGCAGACGAACAGGCCCGGGATGGGCGCGCCGGACGTGTCAAGGACCCTTCCGTCGGTGTCGGACTTGAGGCCGCCGAAGGTGAAGGTGATGCCGCAGGTGACCGCGTAGGCGTAGAAGGGGCCCGTGGCCAGGGGCGTGGCCCAGTTGCTCTTGACCGGCTTCGTGTCGGCCCTGCGCCCGTCCTTGATGTTGGGGTCGAAGGGGATCGTGAGGTCGATGGAGTTGTTGTAGTCGTTGACGGTCTTGGCCAGCGCCTCGGGGTCGAGGCCGATCTTCTCGGCGAGCTCTTCGACGGTGGGGGCCGAGGCTACGGACACTCCTGGCATGTCGTATTCCTCGGTTCGCAGCATCGGGCGCAGGGCGTCGTCGAAGATCTGGTAGGCAATCGAGCCGGGCTGCTGGAGGATGTGCTTGCCGAACTTGGCGTAGGTGTAGTTCCTGAAGTCCTCCCCCTCGTCCACGAAGCGCTCTCCGTCGCTGTTGACGATGATGCCGAGGGGGTAGCTCTGCCGGGTGAGCCGGTTGGTCAGTTCGCGATTGGATTCGTTGTCGGGGGTGAAGGCGTCCCACTGGGTCGAGTGGCAGCTGCCCCAGTCCCCGCCGCGGGCGGCACCGATCTCAAGGGCGGCAAGGAGCATCTGGCCGGTGTTGAAGGGAGTGCCCCTGACCTTGGCGTTCTCCCAGCCCTCGCCGAGGTGCGCGCGGCGCAGATCGCGGTTCGCCTCGAACCCGCCGGCGGCGAGGACGACGGAGTCGGCGCGCAGTTCCAGCATGCTCCCGTCCTGCTGGCGCACCTTCACTCCGCGCACCTTCCCGCCCTCGGTCAGGAGGCCGGAGACGTCCTGGCCGTAGCGGACCTCGGTGCCGAGCTTCTCGGCGACCTTCAGGTGGTCGTGCATCAGGCCCTCGCCGCCACCGACGTTGCCCACGTGCAGCCCGCCCCAGAAGAGGTAGGTTCCATCGGGCCGTTCGTAGGCCTGGCGTTCGTACATGAGCCGGTACTTCAGGCCCAGGGAGTTCAGCCATCTCAGCCCCGGGCCGGCCTCGTTGACGAGCACCTCGGTCAGCTCGGGGTCGTTGCGCCCGTCTGTGACCTTCTCCAGGTCCCGGCGATAGTCGGCGGCCGAGTACGGGGGGACCTCGGTGAGCGGGTGGCGTTCGTCCGGCTCGATCAGGTCCTGCAGATCGGCGAGCCCGTCATGGGCGATGCGGGTGGCGCCGGCGGTGTAGTAGCTGTTGCCGCCGAAGAGATCGCGGGGTGCTTTCTCCAGGAGCAGGACGTTCCGCCCACGCACGGCTGCGGCATGCGCCGCAGTGAAGGCTGCGTTGCCGCCGCCGACAACGATGACGTCGGCGGCCTTGTCCTGGCGGGTTTGGTTCGGTTCATTCACGGGAGCGCCTTTCGCTTGAGGGTGGGGTCGAGGGGGTCAGGCCGAGGCCGAATTTGTGCGGGTGGTCTGGCCCGTGGGCGTTCCGTCCTCGGCGACGGTTTCGAGCGGCCGTCTTCCGGTGCGGGGCCCGAAGGCTGCGATGGCGACGGCGACGACCAGCCAGCACAGCGCGATATAGACGAAGACCGCCTGGTAGCCCAGGCTCGCGAAGATCGCGGCGACGATCATGGGGCCGAAGATGTTCGCCAGGCGCCCTGTGCCGTAGACGAGCCCGTGCCCAGCGTTGCGCACCCCGGTCGGGAACAGCTCGGGGCTGTAGGTGTAGAGAAGGGTGGCGAAGGTCTGGATCAGCAGGTTCACGCAGAAGCCGAAGACGACGATGGCCACCGGGTTGAAGGTCAGCCCGTAGGCGAGGCCGCTGGCAGCGGTAGCGAGGGAGACGACGACGAGCGGAACCTTCCTGCCCAGCCGGTCGGTCACCGGCCAGGCGAGCAGGGCCCCGGGCACGGCGCCGATGGTGGTCAGGGCGGAGAACCCGAGGGACTCGGCAACGCTGAAGCCGTGCTGGGCCAGGAGAGTCGGCACCCACGCGACGAACCCGTAGAAGCCCAGCGTTTGGAAGACCCACACCACAGCCAGAAACGCCGTCGTCCGGCCGGTGCGGCCGATGAACAGATGCCGGTAGCGCGAATCCCCTGTCTTGGGCACCGCCGGCTTGGCCTCCTCCTGGACTGGCTCAAGCGGCCCCGCGCCAGCCTCGAACCGGGCGATGGCGGCCTCGGCGGAGTGAGGGCGTTGCCTGTGCACGAGCCAGCGCGGGCTCTCCGGGAGGGCCAGGAGCGCCGGGACGGCCAGCAGTGCCCCGGAGCCGAGCACGAAGACCAGCCGCCAGGCGTCGCCACCCAGAGGGATGATGGCCCGGGCTGAGAAGGACATGCAGGGGATCCCCGCAAGGCCGACGGCCATGACTGCAGACTGCATGCGTCCTCGCCGGGGTGCAGGCATGACCTCCGAGATGTAGGTCGTGGCGGCGACAACCATCGCCGAGAGGCCGATGCCCGTGAAGAAGCGACACACAACGAAGCTGGGCACGTCGAAGCCGCCGGCGTTGGCGAGGGAGCAGACGGAGAACGTCAGGGTTGCGTACAGCAGCGCGCGCTTGCGGCCGATCAGGTCCGAGACACGCCCCCCGAAGATCGCCCCCATGGCCATCCCGAGGAAGGCGGACGAGGTGACGAGGGCGACGTCCTGGACGGAGAATCCAAGATTCTTCACCAGTGCTGGCGCCGCATAGGCGAAGGTGTTGAGGTCTCCGAACTCGAACATGAAGACGAAGGCCAGGGCAACCAGGGCGATCCTGTGCGCCCTCGTGATAGGCAGGCGGTCCATGCGCGCGGCCGCCAAGGATGGGGTCAGCAATCTATCCTCCTCGATAGACGGCACCGACGGGGTCGTGATGCCTAGGAAAGCAGGGGGCCCGATGTCCTGGGCCTCGGTCTCGAAGGAACCTTCCCCAACAACTGTGCCGCCCCTATTGCCTGTGCACCAGCTAAACCTTCTGAAGTCTCCTTTAGTACAGCTGTAGGCTGATGGTATGCCGATGGACATCCGCCGCATGCTGGTGTTGGTCGAGGTGGCCCGCGCGGGATCGCTGACTGCCGCGGCGGCTAGCCTCAACTACACCGTCTCTGCCATCTCCCAGCAGATCGGCCAGCTCGAGGACGAAGCCGGCCAGCCTCTGATCGAGCGCAGGCCCAGGGGCGTGACCCTGACCGAGGCCGGGCGCGCCGTCGCCCGCCACGCCGAGAGGATCGAGAGGTCCCTGACGGCTGCCCACGAAGAACTCGCCGACCTCGCCGGGCTCCACACCGGCACGCTCCGGCTCGGCACGATTCCGACGGTGACTGAGTCTTTCCTGCCCATCGCAATCTCGGCGTTCCGTGGGCAGAATCCGGGGGTTGACCTGCGGATCCACAGTGAGCAGATGACAGGTCTGGAGCGCCTTCTGGAGTCCCGCGAGATCGAGCTCGCCATCACCTGGGACCGCGAAACCTCTGGTACCAGGCCTGACACGGGCAGGACGACAGAGCTGATCATCCGCGATCCGAACGTTCTGCTCGTCCCCTCCGGCCATCGCCTCGCCGACAAGTCGTCGGTGCGGATGGAGGACCTCAGGCACGAGCCATGGATCATCCGGAGCGCCCCCAAGGTCCTGGCCCTGCTCCAGGCCGCCTGCGATGCGGCGGGCTTCGACCCGATCGTCACCTTCGAGGCCCGCAGCTACCAGGAGGCGCAGGCGATGGTCGCCGTCGGGATGGGCATCGCCCTAGTGCCCCAGCTCGCCCTCCACAGTCTCCGGAACGACCTCACAGTCCTCACGGTCGTCTCCCCCGCCCCTCCAGCCCGGCGCATCCTGCTCACCCACAGGCTGGGCGAGCGCCTCTCGCCTGCGGCCGACGCGATGCGGAAGATCCTCATTGCCACCGGCAGGGCATGGAGGCCCCCGGATCCACAATGAACCTCGGCCCAGGAGCGAAGGGCTCACCGCGCCGGCCTAGATCTTTGGCTTCCGCCGCATTTCCTGGCTCTCCACCCCGACGATCAACAAACTCTGTAGATTGCCACCCACCTGGATTAGTGGCGCGACGGCTTGATGCGGCACAGGGGCGGTCGCGAGAATCAGGGGATGGAACCTGCCGCGAAGGTCACTTCGACAGTCCTCTTTGTCCGGGAACTGGACAGATCCGTCCGGTTCTACACGGGCATCTTCGGCTGCCGGACGGAGCTTGATGCGGACGGCGGGGCGCTCCTGCTGGCCCCGGGAGGGTTCCAGATCTATCTCGTCGAGAAGGGGCGGGAGGCACCTCATCCTCTGGAGGGCATCGGCACCCAGTACCTCATGTGGGGTGTGGACACCCTCGAGGGCCTTCATCGTTTCGAGGAAGCCCTGAAGTCGGCCGAGGGCTACACGGACACCCATACCTCGGGCGGCGTGACCTTCGTCGAGGGGCAGGATCCCGACGGCATCCGCGTGGTGATCGCCCACCCGAGCCCGCTGCAGCTGCCTCGTTCGTCTCTGGACAGCCGCATCTACCACTGAGCGACCGCCGCTCCCAGGAGAGGCTGCGGGGATCTTCCCCTGCGGCAACGAGGCCGCACACCTCAGTAGGCAGTCTCGTACGGAACCGGCTCCTTCTTCATCCGCAGGATGCCGATCGAGCGCAAGATAATGAACACGTTCGTGATAACTCCGCCGAACTGCGGGACGCCTCCGGTCGAAGCGGACCGGATCAGCAGGAGCACGACGAGGACCATGACGACCGAAGAGAGCACGAGGCTGGCGATCACGGGGCCGGACGACATTCCTCGGCGGGCGATGATGTTCCAGACGCCCACCGCGAGGTATGCGAGTGCGACGAGGACGTAGACGGCGATGATGAGCACGGCATTCGTCAAGGCGCCCTGAGAGACGTACCGGCCCTGCGCCTCGATGGCGTTCAGGGCTCGGATGACCGAGGCGATGTTCTCATAGGCATAGAAGGCGACTCCACCCCCGAGGATCAGCCCCGCGATCCCGATAAAGAGGCGCCACCTCCGGGAACGCTCGGCCTCATGGGCGCTCAGGAACCGCATCCCCGCGTGTGCGGGGTTGAACTGGGTCGGCCACGACTGGCGCCGGGCGGGAGGTTGCACCTGCCAGAGGGTCGGCGTTGGATTCGGCTGGGCTGTCCACGGGGCGACCGGAGGTTTCGGGGGCCACGGCAGCGGTTCTGATTGCGGGTGCTGCTCGCTTACGGTGTGCTCCTTCACGTGTATTGGAGCACTGCCTGCGCTCCCCCAATGGCGCGAGCATACTCGCCGGTACCTAAAAGCAAAATCGTCACGCAGGCAGGATCGCGTCCAAATCGGGGCATGCAAGCACCTAGAAGAGCCGCTGGTAGATAAAATTTTCACATACCGCTGGAACATGTGTGAATTTTAGTGATAACATGGGAGCGTGATGTTAACCAAGCACGCTGTCATGGACAGCATCGTGAGCACCGGGGCTGTCCTGATCGTCCGGCTGGAGTCTGCAGAAGAGGCCTTGGCAGTCTCCCGCGCGGCAATCGAGGGCGGGATTAGGGCGCTCGAGATCACCCTGTCGGTCCCCGGCGCCTTGGACGTCATCCGGTCGCTGTCCTCTGACTACGGGTCGGAGGGCATCGCGGTCGGAGCCGGGACGGTACTCGATGAGGCCGCGGCGTTCGCCTCCCTCCAAGCAGGTGCCCGCCTTCTTGTGAGCCCCAATGTGAGCCTTCCGATGATCCGTACGGCCAACCGCTACGGAGCCGTGTCCATCCCAGGCGCGTACACGCCGTCGGAGGTTGTCTCCGCCCTCGAGGAGGGGGCCGACCTCGTCAAGCTGTTCCCCACGGAGAGCATCAACCCGGCGCACGTCAGGGCCATCAAGGCCCCCCTGCCGCAGGCGGCCCTTCTCCCCGCGGGCGGGGCCAACGCGGCCAACGTGGCCGAGTGGTTCGGCGCCGGGGTGACAGCAGTGGGCGTGGGAAGCAGCGTCACGAAGGCCGCCCGCGTCGACGGCGACTACAGCAGGGTGACCAGGGCGGCCAAAGAGCTGCTCTCGGCCATCGCAGCGGCGCGCGCCTGAGGGCCCGACCTTTCTTCACCCGCGGCGTTCGTCGCACACAAACAAAGGAGTGAACCATGACCCCTTCAACGTCGAATCTGGGGGCGACGAACCCCGAGGCCGCGGTGGACGCGGAACCCGCCTCGGCCACGATCCGGATCCGGTGGGTCTTCGTGGCCCTGTTGGTCATCGGCGGCGTGGTCAACTATCTCGACCGCAGCAACCTCAGCATCGCTAACACCACCATTGCCAAGGAGTTCAGCCTCAACCCGGTGCAGATGGGCCTGCTGCTATCGGCCTTCTCCTGGCCATACGCGATCGCGAACCTGCCCGCCGGCTATCTCGTGGACCGGTTCGGCCCGAAGAAGACGTTCGCGTGGGCGGCCGGCCTCTGGTCCCTCGTCTCGGCGGTCTCCGCCGCCGCCAACACGTTCGGCCTCCTCTACGCGGCCCGCGTGGCCCTCGGGGTTGTCGAATCGCCGTTCTTCACTGCGAGCCTGAAGGTCACCGACCGCTGGTTCAACAGGACTGAGCGGGCTCTTCCGGTGTCCATCGTGAACACCGGCTCGCAGATCGCCAACGCCATCGCGCCCCCGCTCCTGACATTCCTGCTGATCACCATGTCCTGGCGGGGCATGTTCGTCTTCATCGCCGCGCTCGGGCTGATCATCGTGCTCGTGTGGCTGCGCCTCTACCGCGACCCGTCGTTCCAGGAACAGCTCCGTATCAAGGGCGCAGCCGAGGAGGAGCCCGCCGACGCCAAGGTCAAGCAGGTCGGCTGGGGAGAGCTCTTCCGCCACGCCAACACCTACTTCATGATCCTCGGCGCGTTCGGCATCTTCTACACCGTGTGGGTCTACCTCACCTGGCTCCCGAGCTACCTCCAGACCGCGCGCGGCTTCAGCCTCTCGCAGAGCGGCTGGCTGGCCGCCCTCCCCTTCCTCTGCGGCGTCTTCGGCGTCCTCGTCGGCGGTTACATCTCGAACCGCCTCGTACGCCGCGGGGTCAACACCGTCCTGGCCCGAAAAGTGCCGATCGTGGGCGGGGCAGTCCTCGCCGCCGCGGCGGTACTCCCGGTCGCCTACGTGGACAACTCGGCGCTGGCGATCACGCTCCTGTCCGTGGGCTACTTCGCAGCCCAGGTTCCGATCGGGTGCCTCTGGACCCTCGCCGCCGACATCGCCAGGCCCAACCAGGTCGCCTCGCTCGGAGCCATCCAGAACTTCGGCGGCTTCCTCGGCGCGGCGGTGGCCCCCGTCGTAACGGGGGCGATCCTCGCGGGCACAGGCGGCAACTACACGCTCGTCTTCGTGATCGGCGGGGTACTCCTCCTAGTCGGCGCTGTCGCCTACGGCGTCTTCGTCAAGGACCGCTCGGCCGTCCAGGGATGACACTGGAGACGTGGCAGTGAAGCTCTATTTCGTCATCGGCCCCGCGGGGTCCGGGAAGTCGACCCTCTCGGCCCTGATCGCCGAGCGCACCGGCGCGGTCTACCTCGACAAGGACAGCCTCGCGACTCCCTTCACCGAGGCTCTGCTCGAACAGGCCGGCACGGATAAGCAGGCGCGGGACAACAACGAGTTCTACCAGCGCGTGGTCATGGACCTCGAGTACTCCGCGCTCCTGCAGGTCGCCGGAGACAACCTCAGACTCGGGAACTCCGTCGTCCTCGACGCCCCCTTCGTCCGCTACTTCCCCGACGAGGCGTTCCTCGAGAAGGCGGCCCAGCGGCATCGCTGGCCTGAGGACACCGCTGCCACCGTGGTCCACGTGACCGTCGAAGGCTCGCGGGTGAGGCAACGGGTCGAGGGCAGAGGGTACGAGCGCGACGCCTGGAAGCTGTCGCACTGGGACGAGTTCTGGGCCTCGGCGCAGGCGGCGGACTGCAGGTGGCGCGGCGCGCACCACGTGCTCTTCGACAACAGCCGCGAGGGCGTCACGCCCGAAGCACTGGACCGGGCCATCGGAGCCCTGGCGTAGCCACAGCCGGAAGGCCGGGCGGGCGAATGGCCCGCCCGGCCTTTTGTGCGCGGAGGCGCCCAGCGGCCATGATGAACGGGCACGAACGGAAGGAACCTCCAGGCAGTGACCAGCCCCATGATCCCAGAGCAGCGGCAGCAGGAGCTGCTGCGGCTCCTCCGCTCCGCCGGCGTGCTGAGCATACGGAGCCTGACGGACCTGATGCACGTCTCCCACATGACCGTCCGCCGCGACATCGCAGCCCTCGAGGACAGCGGACAGGTCGTCGCCGTGCAGGGCGGAGTGCGGCTGTCCGAGCGGGGCGGAGTCGAGCCACCGCCGGAGCGGAGCTCCCGCGCCGAACTCGAACTGCCGCGCAAGCACGCGATCGGCGAGGCCGCCTCAGAGCTCGTGGCGGACGGCGCCGTCGTCTTCCTCGACGCAGGCACCACCTGCGAATCAGTGGTGCCGTTCCTCGCCGCGCGCCGGGAGGTAACGGTTGTGACCAACGACTACTACGTTGTCACCGCGCTCTTCGACTACCCCCACATCGAGGCCATCCACACCGGGGGGACCGTCGACGTCGAAAGCAGGTCCAGCAGCGGCCCACTCGCCGCGGCGACCCTCGAGTCCATCAACCTCGACATCTGCTTCCTGAGCACGGGCACCTGGGACCTCGAACACGGGGTCACCACCCCCTCCACCGAGAAGGTGGTCCTCAAGCGGGCTGCGATGCGCGCCGCATCCACCTCCGTACTACTGGCCGACAGCACCAAGTTCGGCACCTTCGAGCGCTTCAAGGTGACCCCCCTCGAAGCCCTCGACGCCATCGTCACCGATTCCGAACTTCCCTCCGAGCAGCAGGACGCCGTCAAAGAGCTCGGCGTGGACCTGCGGATCGCGGCCGTCGGAGGTCAGGAGACCGGCCCGTCCGCCGGAGCGCCGCTGCGTCCATAAGTCCATAAAGGCGAAAGCGGCCGCTGATGTTGCCGCAGGAGCTCGAGCAGAGGCAGCCGGTATCCCGCCTAGCTGGGATTCCGGGCTCAGCTCGCCCCGCCGATCGAGCGGCAGGTGCGTCGAGCGCTCAAGCGAGCGGAGGAGCGCGGTGAACGACCGGGATGGCCGAGGACGCAGCCTATGAGCGGGCGGCCTGACGAGGACCTCGTTCAGCGTCCACAACCGCCACCTCGAGGGCCCGGAGCCGCGCGGGCTCCGCGACGACGTCGATGTGGGTGATCTGATCACCGTCGACCGTGAACGCGAGCACGAGCCGCAGGCGGCCCCTCGGCGCGACGACGAGCGCTACCCGCCCGTTGACGAGGGCCACCCTGGCGAACGGCGCGCGGACAGCGGATGCGACGGCTGCGTGCGCGACCTGCTCGGCGCCGCGCAGCATCACGGCGAGGCGCGAGGGGGACGCCGCGGCGTCCGCATTGATCACGACGTCGGGCGCGAGCAGCTCGACGAGCGCGTCGAAGTTGCCCGAGCGGACCGCAGCAAGATAGGCCTCGACGGCGCGCCGCTGCCGCTCGCGGTCGGGATCGGGCGCCGCGGAGCCGCGGACCCGCCGCCGTGCGCGGCTTGCGAGCTGGCGCGTCGCCTCGGGCGACTTGCCGAGGATCGGCGCGATGCGGTCGAACGGGACGTCGAACATGTCGTGCAGCACGAACGCAAGCCGCTCCGCGGGCTGGAGCGTGTCGAGCACCACGAGGAGGGCGAGCCCGACGGCGTCCGCCATGACCGCCTCCTCTTCAGGGCCGTCCGCGGATCCGGCACGGAGCGCGTCCTCGAGCTCGTCGATCGGCTCCTCGCGCCGCAGGGCGCGCGCCCGCAGGATGTTGAGGCAGATCCGAGCTACGACGGTCGTGAGCCATGCGCCGAGGTTCTCGATCGCCCCCGCGTCGGTGCGGGCGAGCCTGAGCCACGTCTCCTGCACGGCGTCGTCCGCCTCGGGAAGCGAGCCGAGCATGCGGTACGCGACAGCGCGCAGGCGCCCGCGCTCGGACTCGAATCGGCTCGCCAGGAGATCTTCGACATCCACGGCTGTCACATTCCTGCACTCGAGGGGGTCATGACAAGTAGAGGCGCTCGAAACCGCGCCCGGTCACTCGAGGAAGGGATAGGTCATGGCATCGACGATTCTGGTCACGGGCGGAACGGGCGTCCTGGGGCGGCAGGTGGTGACGCGTCTCCGCGCCGCGGGACAGCCCGTGCGCGTCCTGAGCAGGCACGTGCGGCCGGCGCACGACGGCGTCGAGTACTTCGCGGCCGACCTCTCCTCGGGCGAGGGCGTCGGCCCCGCAGTCGAGGGCGTCGCGACGATCGTGCACTGCGCCGGCACTCAGAAGGGCGACGGCGACAAGGCGCGGCACCTCGTCGAGGCGGCCAAGCGGGCCGGTGTGGGCCACATTGTCTTCATCTCTGTCGTGGGCGCGGACACGATCCCCGTGGAGAGCGGGATCGACCGCGCGGCGTTCGCGTACTTTGCGTCGAAGCGCGACGCCGAGCGGGTCATCGAGTCCTCGGGGATCCCGTGGTCGATGCTCCGCGCGACCCAGTTCTTCGAGCTCACGCTCCTGACGGCCCAGGCAATGGCCAAACTGCCGGTCATCCCGGTGCCCGCCGGCTTCCGGTTCCAGCCGGTCGATTCGGGCGAGGTCGCGGACCGGCTCGCCGAGCTCGCACTCGGCGCCCCGGCCGGCCTCGTGCCCGATCTGGCCGGGCCCACGGTGCACAGCATGAAGGACCTCATCCGCTCGTACATCGTTGCGGCCGGACTGCACCGGCTGCTCCTACCCTTGCCGATGCCGGGCGGCGCCGCGCAGGCCATCCGCGCGGGCGCCAACATCGCCGCGGACCGTACCGTGGGGCGAGCAACCTGGGAGGACTTCCTAGCCACCAGGTCACTGGCCCGGGTGTGACGGCTGAATCGAGGAGCGCCTCGGCACAGGACGCGCGACCGTGAGAAGGCGCTCGACTTCGGAGCGCACGAGTTCCTCGACCTCGACAACGATGCGCTCGACGCTGTCGGCGGCATCGACCTGGTCTTCGATGTCATGGGAGGCGACATCCAGAAGCGGTCCGCGGCCCCGATCAACCCCGGGCGAACGCTGATGTCCATCAGTCGGGCTCAACCCCACCGTCCGCCGCAAGGGAAAGACGATCATCAGCATCCGCCCCCAAGGGGCGAAGTCCGCGTGGACTGCATCGACGGACCCGTAAGGTACGGCAGCCCCTCTGCACCGGCCCGACGGCCGGTGCAGCTAGTGCGTCGCTACCTCCAGAACGGTCTTTCCTGGCCTTTGAGCCTGTCCCTTGCCGGCGTAGGCGGCACGACCCTCGGAGAGAGGGTAGGTCTGGGCCACGGCGACCTCGACGTCGCCGGCGGCGAGCATGGCACCGAGCCTTTCGAGGCTCTCGGTGCGTGCACTGACCACGAAGAAGCGTGCGTCGACACCGAGGTTCTGTGCGAGGTCGGCGTCGGGGAGCTCCTGAAGCGTGATGACGCGCCCGGCGGGTCGGACCGCCCGATAGAGCCACTCCGGTGTTCCCGCCCCGGCGGCATCGATGGCCGCATCGAAGGTGCCTGCCGCGACTCCGGCAGCCTCTTCGGCCACGAGAACCTCATCCGCGCCGAGCTGCTTGGCGCGCTCGACCGCTGTCGAGGCCCTGACTGTTGCCGTGACAGAAATGCCCATGCCGTGGGCGAACTGGGCCAGGAAGGAGCCCACAGCGCCCGTGCCACCGCGAATGAGCAGTCGCTGCCCGGCCACGAGTCCAAGATGCTCGTCGAGGGCCTCCATTGCCGTGAGCGCCGGGAGCACAGCGGCTGCGGCCACGACATCCGAGACGCTTGCCGGCCTGCGGGCGACGTGGGTGGCCGGCACGAGGGCATACTCAGCGGCGGCGCCATCGCGGTTGAACGGCACGAGCCCGAAGACCTCGTCACCGATCGAGAGGCCTTCAACGTCAGACCCCACCGCGGAAACTGCTCCGGCAAATTCGTGCGAGGGGATGATGGGAGTCCGGTCAACGCCGTCCCGCTCCCAGGTCTCCGGCCAGGTCAGCTCATCGAAGGTAATGGCCGCGGCCTTGACCCGGACGCAGACCTCGGAGCCGCTGGGGGCGGGCGGCTTGGGCGCGTCTTCGTAGACCAACTGCTCGGCCCCGCCACGAGCATGGGCGCGCAGTGCCTTCATCTGTCGAGGCAGGCGGTTCGGGGTTTCGGTGATGTTCATGGAGTCTTCTTTCGGTGTGTCTCGGTGCGCGTGCCGCGCCCTGTCAACCATCCGTCACACCGCCCGCACGGTGCCGCCTCGGCATGGACGTGAACCACCCATTTCTGGACATGGCACGGGCTGCCGCAGTCAGGGCGAGGAGCGCGACGAAGGCCAGATAGCAGTCTGCCGTTGCCCTCAGCCCCCAGAATGGTTCCGCGATGCCCGCGAGCAAGGACGGCAGGCTCAGCGATGTGTAGCTGATCAGATAGACGATGGCGAACGTTGCAGACCGATTCTCGGCGTTGGTCGCGGCTCCGACTGCGCGAAGATTGCCGCTGAAGGTCAGGCCCACGCGAGTGCCCCGAGGCCCATGAGGACACTGCCGAGCAACGTGACCGTGGCGAGGCGCAGACGGCCTGCCCACAGCCCGCCCGCGGTCACCGCGAGGTAGAGGCATGTGATGGAAAGGCCTCCGATGGCAGGGATTTCAACGTGGACAACCGCTCGGACGAGCGAAGGGACAAGGGCGAGGAAGAGCCCCGTGGCTGCCCAGCCCGCGACCGTCGTGGGAACCGTAGCCAGGAAAGTGCTGCGCGCCGCGGGATCGATGCCGATTCGGGGTCGCAGCGCCGCCCAGCCGAAGGGAAGCGGGGTGCTCACCTCAGGAAGGAAGAGCATTGCGGCGGCCAGGCAGACGAACAGTGCTGCTAGCAGAGGGAAGGCGTAGCGGTCGGGACGGCTTGAGCTTTCGAGCAGCAGGCCCATGCCCCCTGCACCGAGAGCCATCCCGGCGCTGGTGGCGATCGCTGTCACCCTCGCGCCAGCGTGAGCGCGGACGGCGGGCAGCATGTCCAGGAGGCCGGCGGCGAGACCGCTCATCGCTGTCCCGCTTGCCACGCCCTGGACGAATCTGGCGATCAGCAACGCGCCGAGGCCGTCGGCGGCCCAGAAGATCGCCATGCTGAGGGCGGCCAGGAGCAGCGCCGAGAAAAGAACCCGGCGGCGTCCGAGCCTGTCGCTGAGGGACCTCATGGTGAGAAGCGCCCCGAGCAGGCCGGCAGCGTAGACCACGAAGACCACCGTCAGCATCGCCATCGAGAAGTCCCAGCGTTCCCGATACAGCGGGTAGAGGGGGGGGGAGGGTGCGCTAGCGGATGCCATGAGGCTGCCAGTCGCGGCAGTCAGCACGGCGAATGCGGCCCGTCTGCCGAGCGTCCTCCGGCCTGCGGGCACTTCGACGGGAGGCCTCGTCCTTGTCTGGTTCGTCTCCCCCACCTCAGGCCGACCAAGGAGAGTTGAGGATTCGCTCGACCATGCTTCCGCGGCGGAAGTCCGGCACGAAGTGCTCCAGCACGTCGGCGTTGACCGTGCCGTACGTGGTGTGGGGCCGGTCCTTGAGTCCCTCGCGGAAGGCATCGAGGAAGCCTTTCTTGAAGTCCCCGCGCGGGTGGACGGCCGTGATCTCCTCCACCGCATCCGGGGACAGATCGTCCAGACCGATTCCGATCACGTCGGTGAGCACGCCGAGATTGGTGGCCGCGATCTCGGGGCCCATGCGCCCGGGGACTTCTGGGGTGGTGGGGGGGGCGGGGGGGGGCCCAGCCCCCGGCCCGGGCGGGGGCGGGGAGACGGCGCACGGGGGGCCCAGGCCCCGGGGGCCTTCGGGGGTGGTGTGGCGGGCGTGGGCGCCCCACACCACGTCAGCGGACTGGGCGGAGAAGCCTCGCTCGAGAAGGAAGCGGCGGGCGTGGTCGGCGCCGTCGAGCTCGAAGCGCTGAGCCGCTGTGGAGAACGGAGTCAGCAGCCCGGCGTCGTGGAACATCGCCGCCAGGTACAGCAGCTCTGGATCGGGTTCCAGGCCGAGCCGGCGCGCTTGGAGCGAGCCCAGGAGGAAGACGCGCCGGGAATGGTGAAAGAGCAGGGGGTTAGTCATTTCCGCGACGAGGCGCGTGGCCTCGGTGGTCGCCTCGGTGTCGGGAAGCTCGACTCCTGCGATGATGTCGTTCATGGCAGCTCCGCTTTCTGTTCAGGGTGTCTGGAAGGACGGACCGTCCGACTTCCACACTGGTCCGGGGCCGGGCCTGCGCGCCGCGCGAGAGCGGCCATGAAGTACCCGATTCCGGACATGCGCGAGCGGGCGGCGACGCCCCGCGAGCATCGAGTGGTGATCCTGGTCTTCGACGGGGTCAAGCTGCTGGACGTGGCAGGTCCGGCCGACGTGTTCTCGGAGGCAAACCGCCTCGGGGCCGGCTACGGCGTCGAACTGGTCTCCCCGACCGGAGCCGACGTGACCACCTCGATCGGCATCAGGCTCTCCGTTGGCCTCGCTCCCGGTGATGTGACGGCCGCCGACACGCTCCTCGTGACCGGTGGCGACATCTATCCACGCCTGAGCGTCGCTCGGGAACTCTCCGATGCTGCAGGCGAGCTGGCCGCGCGCTCAACCCGAGTGGCCTCGATCTGCACCGGCGCCTTCATCCATCCTCGCTGCCGCTGGCCAGCTGCACGGCAAACGGGCGACCACGCACTGGAAGGTCGCCGACAAGCTCGCCGCACGCTATCCCGACATCGCTGTCGAGGCCGACGCCATCTACACCCGCGACGGCACGACCTACACCTCCGCAGGAGTCAGCGCAGGCATCGACCTTGCCCTCGCTCTCGTGGAGGAGGACCACGACGCCGAGCTCGCCCGTCATGTGGCCCGGGCGCTGGTCGTCTACCTGCAACGCGCAGGGGGCCAATCGCAGTTCTCAGCGCCTCTTGCCGTGGCACCGCCGCGGACCCCCGCGCTGCGGCGCATCCTGGACATCGTCACCGCCGACCCGACCGGGGACCATTCGCTGGCACAGCTCGCCCGCCACCTGAACCTGAGCCCCCGCCATCTCACCCGGCTCTTCAGAGACGAGCTGGCGACAACGCCCGCCCGCTACGTCGAATCGATCCGGTTCGACATCGCCAAATCGCTGCTCACCCAAGGCCATACAGCGACCACTGCAGCCGTCCAAGCCGGATTTCCCAGCTACGAGAGCCTTTCGGAGAGTCTTCGCCCGCGAGCTCAAGATGTCCCCCGCGGCCTACCAGCGCAGGTTCCGGAGCGCCCTCGGCCAGGCTATGGCAGAGGACCTCCCTGAATGACTCCGGACCCGTTGGCACCTCCCCGTCGACGAGCACAGGCCCACCTACCGCGAGTTCGTCGGCATCGCCGCAGCCGCCTTCGGCCGCGAGCCGAGCTATCGGGCAGTGCCCGAGTGCGCACTGCGCGCGGCGGGAATCCTCTCTGCGCCGGCCCGCGAGATCCGCGAGCTGCTGCCCCGGTACCGCCACGACAACGTCTTTGACTCCACCAAGTTCACGGCCCTGTTCCCAGACTTCCACGTGACCAGCTACCGCGAGGGCCTCGACGCCATCGCCCGCGAGATGCCCCACGCCGAGCCCGCCTGAGGCGTCGACCTGGGCCAGACCCCCGTGCCGCCCGTCCACCGTGCAAGGCGTTCCCTTCAGCATTCCCGGAGGGCTCGGCCCAGCCCGAGGTGCGGATACCCCGCACGATGAAATGCCCTTTGAACGTACGACAGCGGCAACATCCAAGTCACGGACACGGAGCCGCCAGTGGTTCTGGGTCCAGCTGCCATCCTGGCCCTCGTTCTGGTTGACATGACCAGCTGTGGCTGGCGGCGCGCGAGCCGTGCAGAAGATCTCTTCGCCGCCCCGTGCTCCGGCCAAGGACTGAGGGCCGCACCAGAGGGACTACTGGTCTGGACAGGAGTCTGCGTGTTTATTAGCATCCTTTACTGCCAAAACCGTTGTCGGCCTTGCCTGGCCGGGAGAGGAGGAGCACGTCAGAAACGACCGACACCAAGCACCAAGTGTCCAATCCGTCGAAAGCCCCTCTCGCGAGGGGCTTTCCCTTTCCTGACGGTAGGGCTCTCGATGCGGCCAAGATCCGGAGCCTTGGGACGTGTCCTGCCACCGATCAAGGCGGAAGACAGAGCGTCGAGAAACGATCGTTCGCGAAGACCTCAGGACGCACCACGCCTCTGCACGAGGTGAGCGCCGACTACACCTCGGTCGACGCCGATTCCGGCTTCGGTCAGGGCGGCGGCAACCACGGGCACGGCGGGACCGCTCCGTCGAGCACGCCCAGCGGCACCACTGCCCTCTAGGCGTGGTCGGGGCGATCTGTCCGTGGAACTGGCCCATGATGATCACCGTCTGACAACTGGGCCCTGCCCTGCGGATGGGCAACGCCGTCATGGTCAAGCCCAGCGAGTACACGCCGCTGAGCGTTCTACCCCCGCATCCCCTTCGGCGGAGCCCAAGCAGTCCGCTACGGCCTCGAATCCGGCACCGAGGGGCTGAATCACCTCGGCAGCCCCAGATCATCAACAGCTGAGCCGCCCACAGACAGAGCGATGTTCCCCGCGTTCGTGTGCTGAGAATGAACGAACCCGGGGAACCAGCCGTTTTCTGTAGCGGCGATCTGCCAACGGCCGGGAAGCTCGGCAAGCGAAGGATGAATCGCCTGGGTTCGGTGCCGCCCTTTGGTCCGGCCGCTCACGCCCAGATCTAGTAGGCGGGGTCGTCGACACGCACGTAGCGTCGCTGGTGGATGCCGACCAGCTTGATCCAGAAGCCGGAGCCGTCCGGCATGACGGCTTCAACCTCCTCGGCCTTGCACCGGCCTGCCGGCGCGTCGGATCTCGATCTGGTCTCCCCTGCGTGGAGTCCACGGGGGAAGGCGCGGCGTGAGGAGCTTCTCCCCTGCCCCACCGGTCATGTCCGGCTCCTAGAGCCTCGGCGTGAGTTCCTCTCTGACCTTCTTGCGTTCGAAAATGATGCCGAGGATGAAGAAGACCGGCACGACGGCGAGGAGGACGATTGCGGTGGTCTCGTCGCCGCCGATGAGCTGGTTGAAGTTGGCCACGACCTGGCTGAGCAGTCCGATCAGGAGCACTGTGGAGACGGCGGGCGAGACGAGGGTTTTCCAGATGCTCCCGTCGCTGCGGTTGCGGCGGAAGAAGACGACGACGGCGACCGAGGTGAGCACATAGACGACCAGGAGTGACGCGACGGAGAGGCCCGAGAACCAGGAGAAGAGGGTCAGGACCGGGTCGAGTCCGAAGATCGCGAACGGCACGATGAGCACCACAGTCAGGGCCGTCTGCGCGATCGCGGCCCGGGATGGGGCTAGATGCCGGTTGGTCCGGGCGAGCACTGCAGGGAGGGAGCGGTGCAGGGCGAGGGAGTGGAAGTAGCGGTTCACGCTGTTGTGCAGGGCCATGACGCCTGCGAGCAGCGAGGTCAGCAGCAGCACCTGGGCGGTGACCCCGGCCCAGGGCCCGAGGGTCTCCACGAGGGCGCCGAAGACGAACGAGGTCGTGTCCCCGGACTGAATGGCAGACCCTGCCGCGTCGCCGACCTTGCTCGCCCCGTAGAAGCTGACGATGGTCCAGGAGACGAAGGCGAAGAACCCGGCGATGAGGCAGACAGAGAGGTAGGTGGCGCGGGCGACGGTGCGCTTGGGGTCCTTGGCCTCCTGAGAGTAGATCGCGGTGGACTCGAAGCCGAACATCGAGGCGATGGCGAACATGATGGCCACGCCCGGAGCGCCGGTTATGACGGCGGAGGGGCTGAAGCTTGCGGCAATGTTGAGCCCTTCGGGACCGCCGCCTGTGAAGACGACCTTGAGGGCGAAGGCGAGGAGCACGGATGTCTCGAGGCCGACGAGGACGGCGAGGACCTTCGCGCCAAGTTCGATGTTGCGGGTGCCCATGAAGTGGACGAAGGCCACTGTCGCGAGAGTGGGAATCCACCACGGGACGCTGATTCCCATTGTGCCGAGCAGACCGGAGAACGAGGCTCCGTACAGCCCGTACATGCCGGCCTGAACCGAGACGTAGGTGAGGATGGCCAGCCACGCGGCGGCGCCGCCGAGCCGGCGCCCGAAGGCGGCCTTGACGTAGGCGTAGAACCCGCCGTGGGTGTCGACGCTGCGGCTCATCGCGACGAATCCGACGGCGAAGAGCATGATGACGAGGCCGACGACGAGATAGGCTCCCGGTGCGCCCGCGCCGTTGCCGAGGCCGACGGCGAGGGCGCTCGCGCCGGCGATGCCGGTCAGCGGGGCCTGGGTGGAGAAGACGAAGAAGACGATGCCGAGGACGCCGACAGTCCCGGCTCGCAGGGACGTGGAGTGGGTGGTGCGGGCTGTGGTCTGGGACGATGCCGGGTCGTCGCGGTCGCCAACCCTTGCTTCAATGCTGTTCATGGTGGTCCTCCCTTGAGTATGGCGGGTGTCAATGCCGGATGTGGAGTTGCTCTGCGATGCTGCGGGCGGCGGTGTGGCCGCTTTCGATGGCGCCGTCGATGAACCCGCCCCAGCCGTTGGCGTAGTCGGAGCCGGCGAGGTGGATCCGGCCTTCGGGGCGCTGGAGCTCGGGGAGGGACTCGGAGAGGTAGCCGGTGCGGTGCATGGGCCAGGTCTGGCGGGCGTATTCGTCATGGACCCAGTCGTGGCCGAAGACGTCCAGGACTTCGATGTCCGGGATCCAGCGGCGCAGGATCTCCTGGGCCGCGGCGGCGTCCTCGACGTCGACCGCTGCCGCGTCCGGGCCGAATGCGACGAGTGTGGTGCTCTCGGCGTCGAGGTATTCGGCCTGGACGAAGTTCAGCGGCCATCCCTGTGGTCCCATCGCGATGAAGCGCTCGTGGCGACCCTTGACCTTGATCCAGAGCTTGGCGCCGAGGCCGAGCTGCCCTCGTGCGGCGGCCTCGCGCTTGCCCGCCGAGAGCTCGGGCTCGAACCGGACCGTGTCCAGCACGTGCAGGGGCAGGGTGACCACCATGGCCCTGGCGGCGTATTCGGTGCCGTCGCGGCCGGCGGCGATGATTCCCTCGTCGTTATGGCGCACCTGGGCGACGGGGGTGTTCAGGGTCAGGGCCGCGCCGGAGTCGTCGAGGATGGCCTGGGCCAGGGCCCTCGTGCCGCCCTGGATCTTGTAGGTCGCGCAGGTCTCGAACATGACCGGCCACTCGTGGAACGCCGCAGCTGACCACCGCAGCGCCTGGGTGTAGGCGGCGTCGTCGATGCGGCCGTTGAAGTTCAGGGCCCAGAAGCTGCGCATGACATCGTCCGAGACCGGGTCGAGTTCGAGCTCGTCGATCTTCCCGGCCACGGTCAGCTGGTCCGCTTCCTTGATCGCCGGGTTGCTCAGCGGCTCGTACGGGAGCGGGACGAGCTGCCGCGACGGCGCCAGGAAGTCGCGGTTGGGGCCATCGAGGATCATCATCAGCTCCTCGGGCGAGCCCTCCTGGAGCTGGCCGTCCGCGTGCCAGTAGGCCTTCTCGACCTCAGGCGCAGTGACGACGCCGATGCCGTACCGCGTAAGCTCGGCCCACACGTGGGGCTGGCTCCAGTGGACCCAAGTCCCCCCGAGTTCGAGGCTGCGACCCATCCGCGGCGCGAGCCAGGTACGTCCGGCGATCCGGTCGCGGGCTTCGAGGATCCGCACGCTCAGGCCCTTCCGGCTCAGCTCCCGCGCGGCGACGAGGCCGGCGAAGCCTGCGCCGATGACGAGGACGTCAGAGGTGTTCTGCACGGTGATTCGAACCTCTCAGCTGTAGACGAAGAACTCGGTGGTCGGCTTGACCACGGTCCAGCGGGTCTTGGCGCCCTTGTTGAACGAGGCCATGCTGCCGTCGGTGAGGTCGAAGGTCTCCCCGCCGATGACCTCGATGCGGAGGTGGCCTTCGACGATGTACAGCGTCTCGTCCTCCTCGAAGGCGAGGTCGAACGTCTCGGGGGCCTCTTCGGGGGTGACGGTCCAGATGCCGCCGGAGAGGGCGGGGCGGTCGCCGTCGCCGGGCCTGCGGAGCCACTGGACCTGCCCGACGGCGAACGGCGCGGCAAGCTCTCGGTCAGTACTGGCGTGGAAGATGGGTGCGCTCATGGTCGCTCCTTTGGGAGGGGATGACTTGGGGTGGGCGTTGGGCGCCGGGTGGCGTGCATCACGTGGAAACTACTCTGCGATCGCTTAGTTCGCAGTGTCAAGCTCTGCGGGTGCAGAGTTTTCTTTGAGTTTCCCGCTAGGATTTTGTCCATGACGATCAGCGAGGTCAGGTACGGCACGGGCCGGGAGGCGCTCATCCGGGCCGTAGTGGACGTCGTGGCCGAGGAAGGCCTGGACGGACTGAGCTACCGGAAGGTCGCGCAGCGTGCCGGGGTGAACAACACGCTCATCTCACACCACTTCGGATCCAAGGAGGCACTGCTGGAGGCCGCGACGGTCTGGGCAGTGCAGCGCACCCAGCAGCTGGCGGACCTCACGCTCGCATCGGCCCTCGACCACGACTTCGCAGAGACGCTCACGCGCGTCGTCGGCGAGGAGCCGAACTTGCAGATCTTTCAGTACTACATGATCCTCGCCTCACGGCGGAGCCCGGAGCTGCGCCGGATCGCCGGGAACCTGTACGAGAGCTACATCGGCATGGTCCAGAACGTCCTGGTCCGCTATGGGCACAAGCCCGACAGGGCGGCGGCGCGAGCCGTCTTCGCCGCACTGGACGGGCTCGTCATGCAGCAAGTCACCGTGGCAGAGCGGGACGAGGTCCTCGCCGCCGTCGTGCGGCTGGGCGAGCTGATCGACCGCCGCTGAGGGGACAGTCGCGCGCCCCGAAAAGGTCTTGACTTCGCAACTAAGCGCTCGCATAGTTATGCAAACGCTTAGTGATTCTCAAGGCGGAGGACTCATGGACACCACCCTGCAGCAGACAGATTCCCTGCTCGACGCGATCGCCCCGGCCCCCGGCGAGCCACGCCGCGAGATCCTGGACCCGGCCACGGGAGAGCTGGTCGGGCTCGCCCCGGTGCATGGGCTCGCGGAGCTCGAGGCCGCGGTCGCCGCGGCGAAGGCCGCCCAGCCCGCCTGGGCCGCTGCGGGGCACGAGGCCCGGTCGGCCGCGTTGAACGCCGCGGCCGAGGCGGTGGAGGCCGACGCCGAGGAGCTCGCCCGGATCCTCTCCCGCGAGCAGGGCAAGCCGCTCAACGGACCGAACGCGCGCTTCGAGGTCGGAGCGTGCGCGGCGTGGCTGCGGGCGGCCGCCGCCACGCCCCTGGAGCCTGAGACGCTGGTCGACGACGGCCAGACCCGGGCGGTCCTGCACTACCGGCCCATCGGCCTCGTCGGGGCGATCGGCCCGTGGAACTGGCCGATGATGATCACGGTCTGGCAGATCGCCCCCGCCCTTCGGATGGGCAACGCCGTCGTGGTCAAGCCCAGCGAGTACACCCCGCTCTCGGTCCTGGCCCTGGTGCGGGTCATCAACGGTGCGCTGCCGGAGGGCTTGGTCTCCGTGGTCTCGGGCGATCGCGAGGTCGGCGCCGCGATCACCACCCACCCCGCGATCGGGAAGGTCATGTTCACCGGTTCCACAGCGACCGGCAAGGCCATCATCCGCTCCTCCGCCGACACGGTGAAGCGCCTGACCCTCGAGCTCGGCGGCAACGACGCCGGCATCGTCCTGCCCGACGCCGACCCCCAGGCCATCGCCGAGGGCCTGTTCTGGGGCGCGTTCATCAACACCGGCCAGACCTGCGCCGCCCTCAAGCGCCTCTACGTCCACGCCGACATCTACGAGTCGGTGTGCGAGGCCCTCAGCGAGTACGCCGCCCAGGTGCCCATGGGAGTGGGCCTGGAGGAGCAGAACGTGCTCGGCCCGCTGCAGAACAAGGCGCAGTACGAGATCGTCGCCGGTTTGGTCGAGGCCGCCAAGGCCTCCGGCGCGCGCGTCCTCCTGGGCGGCAACCCCGACGAGACCCAGCCCGGGTTCTTCTACCCCACCACCCTCGTCGCGGACATCGACAACGAGAACCCCCTCGTCGCCCAGGAGCAGTTCGGCCCCGCCCTGCCGATCATCAAGTACTCCACCGTCGACGAGGCCGTTCAGATGGCCAACGCCCTCGAGGTCGGCCTCGGCGCCTCGGTATGGTCCGCCGATGCCGAGAAGGCCCGCGAGGTCGCCGCCCGGATCGAGGCCGGCACCGTGTGGATCAACGCCCACGGCGCCGTCGACCCCCGCGTCCCCTTCGGCGGCGCCAAGCAGTCCGGCTACGGCCTCGAATTCGGCGCCGAAGGACTGAAACACCTCGGCCAGCCCCAGATCATCAACGGCTGAGCCGCAGCCGAAGCAGAGAGCAGACCCGGGCGAGTCGCAAAATCCTTCTACGCGCCCCCGGTACCCGCGCAATTTCCTGACATTTGTTCTTTGGCTAAATGCCGCCTTCCCACCGATAGGAATTGAAGGGCGAGGCGGTTGAGCGCGCTGGAAATGACGCGCCATTTCAGTGGCAACGAGTGCTGTTACAACGAGGTCCAGGCAAAATCGCGCAACGGAACGCCGGACGACCGGCGGTGAGCCAGCAAATCTGCCAGCCCACCGCCGTCGTCCTTCACACTCGAGGTCCCACAGTGATCCGAGCCAGAAGGCCTCGACCGTGCACGGTAGGGGGCGGAGAACCACTCAGGACAGTGTCGAAGGGCGCGAGCCCAAAGCCGCCGACGCTGAGGTCGCCGCCCAGGGCGACAGCAACATCTTCGGTCGCCAACGAAGTCCGCCCATCCAGCCGCCCGACTTCAACGTGTGCCCGAACGGCTACGGGGTCGAAGATCACATTGAGCGCTCGGGCTGGACCGGAGCCATGGAGCGAAGCAGCGGCTGGGGCGGCGCCGTCGAAGGCCAGCGGCTCATGGCGACGTGCCCTATGAGCCTTGTTGCCGATCCTGAGATCGAGTTCTGCGCCATCGACCACGGTGAGAATACGGTGCATCCCAGGGAAGGCAGAAAAGGGCCCAGGGCGTGCAACCGTTGCGAGACTGATTCGCCATCTCCAGCCCCCATCCGGGTCTCCTCCTGTTTCGGAGGCTATCTCGACGGTTTCGCCTCCTCCATTGCGCCAGAACGCAGCATGGAGAGTGGAGAACCGGATGATCACGCCGTTCACCTGAGGGTGGGGGCGCCCAGTTCCACGGGCTCTTCGTCTACCAGGTAGGCCTCCTCCGCGTGGGCGGCAAGGTCGATCCCGCGAAGCTCGCCGGCCGGGTCGATCCGGAGGCCTACGGTGCGCTTGACGACGACTGCGATCACCCACGTGAGGGCGAAGGAATACACGAGCACGGCGGCGACGGCGAGGGCCTGGACGCCGAGCAGCTGGAGTCCGCCGCCGTAGAAGAGCCCGCTGACCTTGTTGGGGGCGGAGTCGGTGGCGAACAGCCCGATCAGGAGCGTGCCGATGATGCCGCCGACGAGGTGGACGCCGACGACGTCGAGCGAGTCGTCGAAGCCCAGCCGGTACTTCCATTCGATGGCGAGCGAGCAGACGGCTCCAGCGATGGCGCCGATCGCGATGGCACCGACGGGGTTGACGGCGCCGCACGCAGGAGTGATGGCAACGAGGCCTGCGACGAGCCCCGAGGCGGCGCCGATGCTGCTGGAGCTGCCGAGCCGGATCCGCTCGAGGGCGATCCAGCCGAGGAGGCCGGCGGCGCCGGCGATGGCGGTGTTGAGGAAGACGACGGCGGCGCTGTTGCCGGCCGTGAGAGCGGAGCCGGCGTTGAACCCGAACCAGCCGGCCCACAGGAGGCCAGCCCCGACCAGGACGAGCGGACGGCTGTGGGGCCGAACATGCTCGCTCTTCGGCCAGCCGGCGCTGCGGCCGAGGACCAGGGAGAGGGCGAGGGCCGCGACGCCGGAGTTGATGTGCACGGCGGTCCCGCCGGCGAAGTCGACGGCCTTGATGCCGTTGAGGATCCAGCCCCCGACGACGCTGCCATCCGCCGAGCTCGCGGCGAAGACCCAGTGGGCGACCGGGAGGTAGACGACAGTCGACCAGATCCCGGCGAAAAGCATCCACGCGCCGAACTTCATGCGGCCCGCCGCCGCCCCGGCGATGATCGCCGTCGTGATTCCGGCGAAGAAGAGCTGGAAGGCCGCGAAGACCGCGGGCGGTATGGGAGCCTTCGGATCCTCGGGCAGGACCTGGCCGAGACCGAGGTATTGCGTGACGTCTCCAATGAGCCCGAGGCCGCCGACCGAGCTCCCGAAGACGGCCGAGTAGCCGAACAGTGCCCAGAGGACGGCGACGACGCTCACGCCGCCGAAGCACATCAGCATCATATTCAGGATGCGCCGGGAGCCGACCATGCCCCCGTAGAAGAGAGCGAGCGCTGGGATGAGCATGCAGACCAGGGCCGAGGCGGCCAGAATCCACGCGGTGTGTCCGGTGTCCATGGGACTCCTATCCGGGAAAGGTTGGAATGGGATGAAACAAAGATGACCCACGTTCAACCCGCACGGGTTTCCGGCCCGTTAAATTCCCCTCCCCCGCCAGATGGCCGACCTGCAGAGAGGTTGCGGCAACGCAGCATTTACATTCCCTGCACGCGGTCGAAACGAACTGTATGCGTAACTGGATTCAACATAGTTTCCTACCAGGGAACGAATGAGAACGAATGAGCAGATTGGATCCTCGATGACAGCCCTCGCCTCAGATCCCCCCGCTCTCGACCTTCAGGCGGCCCAGAGCCCGCTCGCCGAGTTGGCGGAGGCCCACGGCACGAAGTTCATCCTCGCCACCTTTGTCGACATGAACGGCAAGCCCTGCGCCAAGCTTGTCCCAGTCTCTGCACTGGCCGAACTCGAGGCCGGCAAGCTCGGCTTCGCAGGCTACGCCGCCGGGCTCGTCGGCCAGAAGCCCCAGGACGGGGACCTCTGCGCGATTCCGGACGCCTCGAGCTTCACACCTCTGGACGCGGTCCGATCCGGTCTGGCGCTCGTGCACTGCGATCCGTACGTCGACGGCAAGCCCTGGCCCTACGCCCCGCGCGTCATCCTCAAGAATGCCCTCGCCCGTCTCGCGGAAAAGGGGATGACGGCGAAGGCTGGCGCGGAGGTGGAGTACTTCCTCGTCACGAAGGGCGACGACGGCTCACTCGCCCCGGCAGATTCGAAGGACGATGGAGCGCACCCGTGCTACGACGCCCGAGGCGTCACCCGCATGTACGAGCACCTCACCGAGGTCTCCGAGACCATGAACGCCCTCGGGTGGGGCAACTATGCGAACGACCACGAGGACGGCGCGGGACAGTTCGAGCAGAACTTCGACTACGACGACGCGCTCGTGACCGCCGACCGCGTGGTCACCCTGCGCTACCTGCTCAACGTCCTCGCGGAACAGCGGGGCATGGTGGCCACGTTCATGCCCAAGCCGTTCACGAACCGCACAGGAAACGGACTCCACTTCCACCTCTCGCTCTGGAACGAGAGCGGTGAGGAGCTCTTCCCGGCGGACTGGGACGATCGCCATGGGCTCGGCTTCTCCGAGACGGCCTACGCGTTCGTGGCGGGGATCCTCGACCATGCCCCCGCCCTCCAGGTGTTCCTCGCCCCCACGGTCAATTCGTACAAGCGCACGGGCGCCACAGCGACCGAGTCCGGGGCGACCTGGTCGACGAACAAGGCCTCCTACGGCGGCAACGACAGGACCCACATGATCAGGGTCCCCGACCCGCACCGCATCGAGCTGCGCTCCGGCGACGGCTCGGCGAACCCCTATCTCGCGATCGCCGCCGCGGTCACCGCGGGCCTGGACGGCATGGACCGCGGGCTCGACCCCGGTGCCCCCTGCGCCCCGGGCGAGCGTGGGCTCGACGCCAAGGCACTCCCGCCCACGCTGCTCCACGCGGTCCAGGAACTCCGCCAGGACCCGGTCATGCTCACCGCGCTCAGCGGCTCGGCCGAGGTCGGCAGCTACTACGCGGCCGCCAAAGAGGCCGAGTTCCTCGAATGGCACAGCCACGTCACGTCCTGGGAAGTCAGCCGCTACCTCACCGCTGTTTGATCGCCTGCCACGGCCACCGAAAGAAGAGGAATCACTATGTGCGGAATTGCCGCCCTGCAGCTGCGCAACCCAGAACTGCGCTCAAGCATGGGTTCCCTGCTCACCACCATGCTCTGCGAGATCGTCGACCGGGGACCCGACTCCGCAGGCCTCGCCGTCTACGACAACCCCGCCCTCACCGCAGAGGGCCTCTCCACCCTGAGCCTCCTCGGAGGCGACCTCGGGATCCGCGCGGACGACGTCGACGCCCTCCTGGGCGAACTCCTCCCCGAGAGCGGCGGTACAGAGATCAAGGTGGTCGGCGACACGACGTTCATCTCGGCCGAAGTCCCAGCCGAGGACCTCGCGAAGATGATCGCCAAGGCCTACCCCGAGGTCGTCGTCGCCGGTCGCGGCGAGCGCGTGGCGGTGATGAAGAGTGTCGGACACCCGGTCGAGGTTGCCGAGCGGCACGGTGTCAAGGCGATGCGCGGCACGCAGGCCGTGACCCACACGCGCATGGCCACCGAGTCAGCAGTCACAGCTGGCGGCTCGCACCCGTTCTCCGTCGCCGACGACCTGTGTCTCGTCCACAACGGCTCGTTCTCGAACCATGCCTCCGTCCGCCGCGAGCTGCAGCGCCTCGGCGTCCACTTCGACTCCGAGAACGACACCGAGGTCGGCGCCCGCTACGTGGCACACCGCCTCGAGCAGGGCGACGACCTAGAGACCGCACTCGTGAACCTCGGAGAAACCCTCGATGGGTTCTACACACTCGTCGTGACCACCGCGGACAGCATGGCTGTGGTCCGTGACCCCATCGCGTGCAAGCCGGCCATCATCGCCGAGACCGAGGACTGGGTCGCCATGGCCTCGGAGTTCCGCGCCCTGGCCGAGCTGCCGGGCATCGAGAACGCCCGCATCTTCGAGCCTGAGCCCGGCAAGGTCTACACCTGGTCGCTCTGAACACCCCACGTCCCAAAGGAACTCCCATGACAACAACTCTCGAGAGCCGCGAATCCCAGCGGACCGCTCCCCGGGCCTTCGACCTCAAGCTCGGCGGCGTCCGCGAGCTCAACAGGACCCTCCACCACGCCGCGGACGGCGACGCTTTCGCCGTCGACCATCCCGGCGGGAAGCACAGCATCGCCGTCGGCGTGAACTCCGAAGTCGAGATCGAAATCAACGGCCACGTCGGCTACTACGCGGCCGGAATGAACCAGGGCGGGCGCATCACCGTCAACGGCAACGCCGGGGTCGGCGTCGCCGAGAACATGATGTCGGGCACGGTGCACGTCACCGGCGACGCCTCGCAGTCCGCAGGCGCCACGGCGCACGGCGGGCTGCTCGTCATCGACGGGAATGCCTCCGCCCGCTGCGGCATCTCGATGAAGGGCATCGACATCGTCGTCGGCGGGAACATCGGGCACATGTCGGCCTTCATGGCCCAAGCCGGGCGGCTCGTGGTCTGCGGCGACGCCGGAGAGGCCCTCGGCGATTCCATCTACGAGGCCCGCCTATACGTCAGGGGCAAGGTCGCCTCCCTCGGCGCCGACTGCGTCGTCAAGGAGATGCGCGAGGAGCACCTGGCCGAACTCGGCGAACTCCTGCGGGCCGCCGGCCGCGACGACGACCCAGTCGACTTCACCCGCTATGGCTCCGCCCGCACCCTCTACAACTTCCACGTCGACAACTCCAGCGCCTACTAGGAGACGGCCATGACCCTCACCGCACCAGACCAGACCGTCGCACCTGCCCTCCCCGCGCCCGCCCTGGCCGAGCTCGGCCTGCGCGAGTCCGCGACCTTCGACCGCGCCACGATAGCCGACATCCAGCGCGCTGCCGAGACCGGCATCTACGACATCCGGGGCTGGGGCGCCAAGCGCAAGGTCCCTCACTTCGACGACCTGCTCTTCCTCGGCGCCTCCATGTCCCGCTACCCCCTGGAGGGCTACCGTGAGAAGTGCGGCACCGACATCGTCCTCGGCGACCGCTACGCGTCCAAGCCGCTCCGCCTCGACATCCCCGTCACCATCGCCGGCATGAGCTTCGGCGCGCTGTCGGCCAACGCGAAGGAGGCGCTGGGCCGCGGCGCGAGCGCCGTGGGCACCTCCACGACAACGGGCGACGGCGGTATGACGCCCGAGGAGCGCGGCCAGTCCAAGCACCTCGTCTACCAGTACCTTCCGTCCCGCTACGGCATGAACCCGGACGACCTGCGCAAGGCCGACGCGATCGAGGTCGTGCTCGGCCAGGGCGCCAAGCCCGGCGGCGGCGGGATGCTGCTGGGCCAGAAGATCACCGAGCGAGTGGCCGAGATGCGCACCCTTCCCATCGGCATCGACCAGCGCTCGGCCTGCCGCCACCCCGACTGGACGGGCCCGGACGACCTCGAGATCAAGATCGCCGAACTTCGCGAGATCACCGACTGGGAGAAGCCGATCTACGTCAAGATCGGGGCCTCCCGCCCGTACTACGACACGGCCCTCGCCGTGAAGTCGGGGGCGGATGTCGTGATCCTGGACGGGATGCAGGGCGGGACCGCCGCCACCCAACAGGTGTTCATCGAGAACGTCGGCATCCCTACCCTCGCCGCCATCCCGCAGGCCGTCCAGGCCCTGCAGGAGCTCGGGATGCACCGCAAGGTCCAGCTCATCGTCTCGGGCGGAATCCGCACCGGCGCAGACGTCGCTAAGGCCATGGCCCTCGGCGCCGACGCAGTGGCCATCGGCACCGCCGCGCTCATCGCCCTCGGCGACAACAGCCCCCGCTACGCTGCCGAGTACGCCAAGCTCGGCTCCGCGGCCGGCTACTACGACGACTTCCAGGACGGCCGCGATCCCGCCGGCATCAGCACCCAGGATCCTGAGCTCTCCGCCAGGCTCGACCCCGTCGTGGGCGGCCGGCGGATCGCGAATTACCTGCGCGTACTGACCATGGAGGCCCAGACCATCGCCCGCGCATGCGGCAAGGCCCACCTCCACAACCTCGAGCCCGAGGACCTCGTCGCCCTGACCATCGAATCCGCCGCGATGGCCCGAGTGCCGCTCGCCGGGACCTCATGGATCCCGGGCGCGACGGGAACGGGGCTCTGATGCCCGACTCCTTCGACTATGTCGTGGTCGGCGCCGGCCTTGCCGGCGCCGCCACGGCGTGGCGTCTGGCCCAGCGCGGCCATCAGGTCGCCGTCGTCGAACGCTCCGAGCCCGCGAACCATGCCGGAAGCTCCCACGGCTCGGCGCGCATCTTCCGCTACGCCTACCCAGACACCGGCTACGCCGCCCTCGTGAAGGAATCCCTCGCCGGCTGGAAGGAGCTCAGCGCCCTGGCGGGCTTCCAGCTCATCACGCCCACCGGCTGTGTGGACCACGGCCAGATCCGCAAACCCGGCGAGCTGGCCGAAGTCCTCGCGACCGTGGGGGTCGCCCACGAGCTGCTCTCCCCAGCGGAAGCCAGGTCGCGCTGGCCGCAGTTCGCCTTCGACACCGAGGTGCTGTGGCATTCCGGCGCGGGGGTGATCGACGCGCACGAGAGCGTTCACGCGATGGTGCGGGCCGCCTCCGCACACGGCGCACGCCTCTACGAAGACTGGGCACTGGCCACCGCCAGCCGAGCCGGTGCCGGCTACCTCCTCACGAGCGAGCGCGGAGAAGAGCTGCTGGCCGGGAATGTGATTGTCGCCGCCGGCGGCTGGCTGCCCCAACTCCTTGGCGGCCTCGACCTTCCCTCGGCGTTCCTTTCCTCGCTCCCGGCTCTCACGGTCATGCAGGAGACTGCCTTCCACTTCCCCTACCGCGAACAGCCCGACCCCGGGACCTTCTGGCCGACATTCATCCACAAGCGGCCAGGCATCCAGACCTATGGACTCCCCGGAGGCCGGGACGCCGACTTCCGCGGGCAGAAGGTGGCCGAGTTCAACGGCGGCAGGGCGATCGCCGACGCCTCCGCCCAGGACGGGCTCATCGACCCCGCGCACCGTGAGCGGATCGTCGACTACGTCAAGCAGTACGTCCCGGGCCTCCTCCCCGAGCCCTACGCCGAGACCACCTGCCTGTTCACCAACACCCCCGACGAGGAGTTCATCATCGACACCGCGCACGGCATCACCATCCTCTCCCCCTGCAGTGGCCACGGTGCGAAGTTCGCCCCGCTGCTGGGCGAGCTGGCGGCAGACCTCGCCACCGGAGCTCGCGAGATTCCGCTGCGGTTCCGGCCCTCGCTCGTCGGTGCCGGGAGGCGTGCGTGAGCGCGGGACCGTCGACTGGCACAGTGCCGACGACGGCGGGGGGCCGGGCGGGCCCGGCGGGCGCGAGCGTCGCGGGGCTCATGGCCGAGATCGCGGACGTCGGCAGGGACGACGCCCGGGGAGGCTACAGCAGGCCCGTCTACTCGGTGGCCGAGCACGAGCTCCGCGAGTGGTTCATCGACCAGGCGTCACGGCGCGGTCTGGACGTCGAGAGCGACCGGAATGGCATCCTCTGGGCCTGGTGGGACGCACCAGGCGCCGATCGGCGGGACGCCGTCGTCACCGGCAGCCACCTGGATTCCGTCCCCGGAGGGGGCGCCTTCGACGGCCCGCTCGGCGTCGCCTCGGCGCTCATCGCCATCGACCGCCTGCGCGAACGCGGGCTGACACCCAGCAAGCCCCTCGCCCTCGCCGTCTTCCCCGAGGAGGAGGGCTCCCGCTTCGGGGTCGCGTGCCTCGGCTCCCGGCTGCTCACCGGCCTGATCGACCCGGACAGGGCCCGCACGCTGCGCGACCCCGAGGGGAACACCTTCGCCGACGTCACAGCGAAAGCAGGCCTCGACCCCCGCTTCCTCGGCCCGGACCCAGAAGCCGTGGGCAGGATCGGCTCCTTCGTCGAACTCCATGTCGAACAGGGCCGCGGACTCATCGACCTCGGCCAGCCCGTCGCGGTCGGCTCGACCATCCTGGGCCACGGACGATGGAGGATCACCATCACCGGGCAGGGCAACCACGCCGGGACCACGCTCATGGAAGACCGGCGTGACCCGCTCGTCGCCGCGGCGGCGATCGTCCAAGCTGCCCGCGAGGCTGCCCTCCGGCACTCGGGCGCGCGCGCGACCGTCGGGCGCATCGTCCCCGTGCCGGGCGGTACGAACGTGATCGCGTCCTCGGTCAGCCTCTGGCTCGACGTCCGGCACGCCGACGACGCCGTGACGGCCGCCGTCGTCGAGCGCATCCATGCCGACGCCAGGCGAGCCGCCGCCGTCGAAGGCTGCTCCCTCGAGCTGCGGGAGGAATCGCTCAGCCCCACCGTCCACTTCGATCCCGCCCTCAGGCACCGACTCGGGGAACTGCTGCCCGACGCCCCCGTGCTCCCCACGGGAGCGGGCCATGACGCGGGCGTCCTCGCCGCGGCGCTGCCGACCGCCATGCTCTTCGTCCGCAATCCCACCGGCGTCTCCCATTCTCCGGAAGAGCACGTGGAGGACGACGACGCCGAGGCGGGCGCGCTCGCCCTCGCCGGGGTCCTCGAGGGCCTCGCAGGGCGCCGCGTATGACCGCCGCTGCCTATACTCGCACCATGACGACCGAGGAAGCCGAGGGCACCCCTAGCGCTCCCGGCTCCCTCGAGCTCGTCATCGCAGGGCAGGTCAAACGGTATCGGAGCGAAGCCGGGATCTCGGCGGCCGAGCTCGCGAGCCGGACGGGGCTCTCCAAGGCCATGGTCTCGAAGATCGAGTCCGCCAGCACCTCGTGCTCCCTCACCACGGTCCAGCGGCTAGCCCAGGCTCTCGACGTGCCGGTCACAGCGCTCTTCAAGGGGGCAGACACCGAACGCGAAGCCACCTTCACCAAGGCCGGGGAAGGCAGCGTCACGGTTCGCACCGGCACCCGCCACGGCCACGAATACCGCTCGCTCGGCACCCTGCAGCGGCGGGAGAACCCGATCGAGCCGAGCCTCGTGACGCTCACGAGCGCGTCCGACGTCTTCCCGCTGTTCCAGCACAGCGGAACCGAGTTCATCTACATGCTCGAAGGCCGCATGGTCTACGGGCACGGCTCCTACGAATACGAGCTCGCCCCCGGCGACTCCCTCGTCTTCGAAGGCGAAGGACCCCACGGCCCCCTTCGCCTCCTCGAACTCCCCATCCGCTTCCTCGCCGTCGCGGCCCGCTAGCGTCCAACCCGGCGATGGCCCGGCTCGCTTCGAGGAAAGCCCGCCATCGCCGCGGATCTCCTCGTTAGTGAGGCCTCGTTGCGGAGAGTGATCGGGTTCTCGCTATAGACCAGACCTCCCATCAGAATAGGATCCACCTCGGAATAGAGAAAACGCACCGCCTATCTGCCAAAACTTGCAGATAGGCCGTCCGCTTCCTACAGATAGAGGCCCAGACTCGCAATTAGACCTCTATCTCACACACTCTCAGAAGTCCCAGTCCTCATCCTCCGTATTCACGGCCTTGCCGATCACATAACTAGACCCGGACCCCGAGAAGAAGTCGTGGTTCTCATCAGCATTCGGTGAAAGCGCCGAAAGAATGGCCGGGTTCACGTCCGTCACCGACGACGGGAACATCGCCTCGTACCCGAGGTTCATGAGCGCCTTGTTGGCGTTGTAGTGCAGGAACTTCTTGACGTCCTCGGAGAGACCCACGGGGTCGTAGAGGTCGTGGGTGTACTGGACCTCGTTCTCGTAGAGCTCGAAGAGCAGCTCGAACGTGTAGTCCTTGATTTCCTGGCGCTTTTCCTCGGAGACCTTCTCGAGGCCCTTCTGGAATTTGTAGCCGATGTAATAGCCGTGCACGGCCTCGTCGCGGATGATGAGGCGAATGAGGTCGGCAGTGTTCGTGAGCTTCGCCCGCGAGGACCAGTACATGGGCAAGTAGAAGCCCGAGTAGAAGAGGAAGCTCTCCAGCAGGGTCGAGGCGACCTTCCGCTTGAGGGGCTCGTCGCCACGGTAGTAGTCCATGACGATGTGCGCCTTGCGCTGGAGGTTCTCGTTCTCGAGGCTCCAGCGGAACGCGTCGTCGATCTCCTTGGTGGAGCACAGCGTGGAGAAGATCGACGAGTAGCTCTTTGCGTGGACCGACTCCATGAACGCGATGTTCGTGTAGACGGCTTCCTCGTGCGGTGTGACCGCATCCGGGATGAGCGAGACAGCGCCCACGGTCCCCTGGATGGTGTCGAGGAGCGTCAGGCCGGTGAAGACGCGCATCGTGAGCTGCTGCTCCTGCGGCGTCAGGGTCGCCCACGACTGGACGTCGTTGGAGAGCGGCACCTTCTCGGGCAGCCAGAAATTGTTCACGAGGCGGTTCCACACCTCGACGTCCTTCTCATCCTGGATACGGTTCCAGTTGATCGCCTGGACGTGATCGAGGAGCTTGAGCTTCTCGGGAGTCATGAGGGGTCCTTCCGAACGAAGAGAGAGTAAGCAATCAGAGCATGCACGAAACGCAACCCTCCACCTCAGTCCCCTCGAGGGCGAGCTGGCGGATCCGGATGTAGTAGAGCGTCTTGATGCCCTTGCGCCACGCGTAGATCTGGGCCTTGTTGATGTCCCGAGTCGTCGCGGTGTCCTTGAAGAACAGCGTGAGCGAGAGGCCCTGGTCCACGTGCTGGGTCGCAGCCGCGTAGGTGTCGATGATCTTCTCGTAGCCGATCTCGTACGCGTCCTGGTAGTACTCCAGGTTGTCGTTCGTCAGGTACGGCGCCGGGTAGTAGACGCGGCCGATCTTGCCTTCCTTGCGGATCTCGATCTTCGAGGCGACCGGGTGGATCGACGAGGTCGAGTTGTTGATGTAGCTGATCGAGCCCGTCGGCGGGACGGCCTGGAGGTTCTGGTTGTAGATGCCGTGCTCCATAACCGAGGCCTTGAGCGCGCGCCAGTCATCCTGGGTCGGGACGTGCACCTTCGCGAACAGCTCCCGCACCTTCTCGGTCTGAGGCGCCCACTCCTGCTCGGTGTACTTGTCGAAGAACTCGCCCGAGGCGTACTTGGAGTTCTCGAAACCGCCGAACGGGGCACCGTGCTCCTGCGCGAGCAGGTTGGACGCCCGCAGCGCGTGGAACAGCACGGTGTAGAAGTAGATGTTCGTGAAGTCGAGGCCCTCTTCGGACCCGTAGTGGACGCGCTCGCGGGCGAGGTATCCGTGCAGGTTCATCTGGCCGAGGCCGATCGCGTGCGACTGGGCGTTGCCCTCCGCGACCGACGGAACGGACTGGATGTAGCTCATGTCCGAAACGGCGGACAGGGCGCGAATCGCTGTCTCGATCGAGAGCCCGAAATCACCCGAGTCCATCGTCTTCGCGATGTTCATCGACCCGAGGTTGCAGGAGATGTCCTTGCCCACCTGGGAGTACGTGAGGTCCTCGTTGTACAGCGACGGCGACGAGACTTGGAGGATCTCCGAGCACAGATTGCTCATGGTCACCTTGCCGGCGATCGGGTTCGCCCGGTTCACGGTGTCCTCGAACATGATGTACGGGTAACCGGACTCGAACTGGATCTCTGCGAGGGTCTGGAAGAATTCGCGCGCGTTGATCTTCGTCTTCTTGATCCGCGCGTCGTCGACCATCTCGTAGTACTTCTCGGTGACCGAGATATCAGAGAAAGGCACTCCATAAACCCGCTCCACGTCATACGGCGAGAACAGGTACATGTCCTCGTTCCGCTTCGCGAGCTCGAACGTGATGTCCGGGATGACCACGCCAAGGGAGAGCGTCTTGATGCGGATCTTCTCGTCCGCGTTCTCGCGCTTCGTATCGAGGAAGCGGTAGATGTCCGGGTGGTGCGCGTGCAGGTACACGGCGCCTGCGCCCTGACGCGCGCCGAGCTGGTTCGCGTAGGAGAACGAGTCCTCGAGGAGCTTCATCACGGGGATGACGCCGGAGGACTGGTTCTCGATCTGCTTGATCGGCGCGCCGTGCTCGCGGATGTTCGTGAGCGACAGCGCAACGCCGCCGCCGCGCTTGGAGAGCTGCAGGGCGGAGTTGATACCGCGGGCGATCGACTCCATGTTGTCCTCGATGCGCAGGAGGAAGCACGAGACGAGCTCGCCGCGCTGCTTCTTGCCTGCATTGAGGAACGTCGGGGTGGCCGGCTGGAAGCGACCCGAGATGATCTCGTCAACGAGCTGGGTCGCGAGCTTCTCGTCGCCGCGCGCGAGGTGGAGTGCGACCATGCACACGCGGTCCTCGTAGCGCTCGAGGTAGCGCTTGCCGTCGAAAGTCTTGAGGGTATACGAGGTGTAGAACTTGAACGCGCCGAGGAACGTCTCGAACCGGAACTTCTTCTTGTACGCGCGGCTCCACAGATCGCGGATGAAGTTCATCGTGTACTGGTCGAGCGTCTCGCGCTCGTAGTAGTCGTGCTTGACGAGGTACTCGAGCTTCTCGTCGAGATCATGGAAGAACACCGTGTTGGTGTTGACGTGCTCAAGGAAGTACTGGCGCGCCGCGTACCGGTCGGCCTCGAACTGAATCCTGCCGTCCTCGCCGTACAGGTTCAGCATCGCATTGAGCTCGTGGTAGCCCAGGCCCTTGTACTTGGCAGGCAACTCTTTGGGGTCAGCGGCCTTGGTATCCACAGCCGCTACTTCTGGTTCTGCGACAGTCGTGTCCAAAATGCGTCCAATCCTTGTTTCACGCGCTCGACGTCCTCGGCCGTGCCCATGAGCTCGAAACGGTATAGGTGAGGGACTTTGCACTTGACGGCGACGATGTCGCCGGCAGCACAGAAGTTGTCCCCGAAATTCGTGTTGCCCGCGCTGATGACCCCTCGGATGAGCGATCGGTTCTGCGGGTCGTTCAAGAACCTGATGACCTGCTTCGGAACCGAGCCCGCTCCCCCAGTCCCGCCATACGTCGGCACAACGAGCACGAAGGGCTCAGTCGCACGGAGCGGGCGGTCGTGGGGGTGGAGCGGAATGCGTTCGGCGTCGAGTCCCAGCTTCATCACAAAGCGATGAGTGTTGCCCGAGACGGACGAGAAGTAGATCAGCCGGCTTGAAACGAGGCGGGGCTCAGGCTGAGCGGCAGGCGCACCCGCGCCTGCCGAAGCCGTGACCAGAGAGGTCACCTCGGCACCCCCTGAGTGAGAAAAACGGACGACGGCGGATCAGGCCACCGAAGCGGAGGACGCCTGGGCGAGCTCCTCGATCTTGTCGGGACGGAAGCCGGACCAGTGGCCGCCATCGGTGACGACAACGGGAGCCTGCATGTAGCCCATGGCCTTGAGTCGCTCGAGGGCCTCCGGGTCCTGGGTGACGTCAACGCTCTGGTAGGCGATGCCCTTCTTGTCCAGCGCACGGTAGGTGGCGTTGCACTGAACACACGCAGGCTTCGTGTAGACCGTGACGTTCATGGTTCCTTCCCTCCTGGAAGACTCAGCTTTGGCCCGTTGCGGGCCCCCCATATGGCCGGTGGCCTTCCCAATGGATCGGACTGCCCTCGGCTGCCTCGATACTACATGTAGTGGTTGGCGCCGCCGCGGACCCCAAGATGATGTCTTACAAGTATGTCATTTCTCGCGCTGGCAGTCCACATGTCCTGCACACTTAACACACAGGGCGAGCCGCGAATTTCCGGCCATCGCGGCCTTCCGTCCACAGGATGTGGAGGGCTCCATGCACACACGAGAAAAAGATCGTGTCGTTCGCCGTCGGCGTGTCGCGGCATCGGTCCACAACCGTCACTCGTGCCGTAATCTGGTGATCCACCCCCTGACACACCACCCGAGGAGGCCCAGATGGTGAACCCTGTCCACCTCCAGACACTCCTCGAGGTCGTCCGCCAAGGCTCGTTCGCGGCCGCCGCCCAGCGGCTCGGGTACACGGCCTCGGCGGTGTCCCAGCAGATGGCCGCGCTCGAGCGCGAGACGGGCGTGCAGCTCTTCATCCGCTCCCCCAAGAGCGTGACGCCCACCGAGGCCGCCGTCGTCATGACGCGCCACGCGACCAAGGTGCTGACGGACATCGACGCGCTCAAGGCGGCGACCGCGCGGGCGGCGGAAGCAGCGGGCCACCGCCTGCGGCTGGGGATCTTCCCGAGCCTCGCCACCTACGTCCTGCCCGCGGTCCTGAAGAGCGACCGCTGGCGGCATCTCGGACTGGACCTCCATGTCTCGGTGGCCGAGCCGGGCGAGACGATCCGGGGCCTCCTCGCCGGAGGCGATCTCGACGTCGTCCTCGTCTATCAGGTAGGCCAGACCGGCATTGCGTGGCCCAACACCATGGACCGCCAATGGATCGGAGACGACCCGTTCTGCGTCGTCCTGCCGTCGTCGTGGGGAATCGCCGACGGCGCACAAGTGACCGCGCGTCAGCTCGGCGGCATGCCGTGGATCGTCCATCACCCAGGCACGAGCGACTCCGCCGTCATCGACCGCCTCTTCGCAAGCTGCGGCCTCGAGCCGCGTGTCGTTGCGTACAGCGACGACTTCAACGCGAGCATCGGGCTCGCCTCCGCCGGCCTCGGAGCCGCCCTCGTGCCGGAGCTGGCGCTGCAATCCCGGCCGGAGGGCGTCGTCGTTGTCGATGTCCCCGAGATCAAGCTCGCGCGGAACATCTTCGCCCTCCGCCCCGGAGGGCCGGGCGAGACGCAGACCGGTCTCTTCCTCGACCTCGTGGCGGACACGCTCAAAGCGATCCAGGCGCGCAATCCCGGCGGTTCGCGCCGCTGAGGCGCCTACGCTGGGGACCGTGGCGAGGGCATATGTGGGCGTCTCGGGATGGCGCTACGCGAGGTGGCGGGGCGACTTCTATCCGCGGGGGCTGCGCCAGAAGGACGAACTGGCCTACGCCGCGGAGCGCATGACCTCCGTGGAGATCAACGGGTCGTTCTACTCTCTGCAGCGGCCGTCGTCGTACGAGACGTGGCGCGACGCCACGCCAGAAGACTTCGTCTTCGCGGTCAAGGGCGGGCGGTTCATCACGCACATGAAGCAACTGCGGGGCGTCGACACGGCGCTTGCGAACTTCTTCGCCTCGGGGATCCTGACGCTGGGCGACAAGCTCGGGCCGTTCCTGTGGCAGCTGCCCGAACGCATGACGTTCGATCCCGAGGTGCTCGCGCCGTTCTTCGCCCTCCTCCCCCGGACCTCACAGGACGCCGCATTGCTCGCCGAGCGGCACGACGAGAAGCTCCCGGAACAGCGCGCCGTGACCACCGCCCTCACGCGGCGCCCGCTGATCCATGCCCTTGAGCCCCGGCACGAGAGCTTCGACACTCCGGAGGCCCGGGCCTTCCTCGCGAGCCATGGCATCTGCACCGTGATCGCCGACAGCGCGGGCCGCTGGCCGGTGCTCCACGACGAGACCGCGGGCTTCCGCTACGTCCGCCTCCACGGCGAGTCCCGGCTCTACGGCGGCGGCTACGCGGACAGCACCCTGGACAGGTGGGCAGACCAGATCCGCCGCTGGCTCTCCGATGATCACGACACCTATGTGTACTTCGACAACGACGCCGACGGCCGAGCCCCGCACGATGCGCTGAACCTCCTCGCGCGCCTCGCGTGAGGGGACTATCTTTTTCTCATGGAGACGGCAGTAAGCCGGCATTTCGGGGAGATCGCCCTTGCGCCGGCGGGGCAACGGAGCATCCCTGGCCGCTACGAGCACGATGGTGTGCCCATCAATCTGGACCTGAGCATCGGCGAGCATGACCGCCTGGACGAAGCCTGTCTTCACAAGGTGGACTACCGCCTGAGGTTCCTCCCGGAGCTCATCGATTCCGCCCGCGAACGCATCGCGCAAGATCTGCGCGATGAGGATTCGGCGGCGGTCGAATACCGGCATTTCCACTGCCAGAACCTGCAGGGTGGGAAGGTCCGCGAGGTCTTCGGCGTCGAAAGCCCCGACGAGGTCGACGACGACCGCTTCGTCCAGGCCCTCCGCCTCACCAAGGTGGGCATCTACCCAGGGCAGCCGGAGCGCTACTTTGTGCTCGGCTTCACCCTCGGCGAGGGCTTCACCGACGAGGTGCTCCTCGCGGCCGCGGACGAAGACGGAGTGGTCGACGACGAGGTCGGGTGGGTTTCGCCCGCCCACCCCCCATAACCCCCGCCGCCCGGCCGCCGGCGCTGGTGGCGCCGGCGCCGGGCCGTCTGGTGTGAGAGGCCTAGGCGTTGGCGGCGAGGACTCCGCGCGCGGCCTTTGCGGCCTCGACAAGGTTCCGCAGCGACTCCTCGGTCTCCGCGTATCCGCGGGTCTTGAGGCCGCAGTCCGGGTTCACCCAGAGCTGGCGCGAGGGAACATGGGCGACGGCGGTCGCGAGCAGTTCTTCGATCTCGCCCTGCGAGGGCACACGGGGCGAGTGGATGTCGTAGACGCCGGGACCCACGCCGCGGCCGAAGCCGTGCGCCTCGAGGTCGTTGACGACCTCCATGCGCGAGCGGGCGGCCTCAATGGAGGTCACGTCGGCGTCGAGGCCGTCGATGGCGTCGATGATCACGCCGAACTCGGAGTAGCACAGGTGGGTGTGAACCTGCGTCGCGTCCTGGGCGCCTGCCGTCGCGAGACGGAACGACTTGACCGACCAGTCGAGGTACGCCGGCTGGTCCGCCCGGCGCAGCGGGAGAAGCTCACGCAGCGCGGGCTCGTCGACCTGGATGACCTTGATGCCGGCGGTCTCGAGGTCGGCGATCTCGTCGCGGAGGGCGAGGGCGACCTGGTTGGCGGTCTCGGCGAGCGGCTGGTCGTCGCGGACGAAGGACCACGCGAGGATGGTCACCGGGCCGGTGAGCATGCCCTTGAGCGGCTTCTCGGTGAGCGACTGCGCGTACGCGGCCCACGGGACCGTGATCGGGGCGGGGCGGGAGACGTCGCCCCAGAGGATCGACGGGCGGGTGCAGCGCGAGCCGTACGACTGGACCCAGCCGTGGACCGTGACGTCGAAGCCGTCGAGGTTCTCGGCGAAGTACTGCACCATGTCGTTGCGCTCGGGCTCGCCGTGGACCAGGACGTCAAAGCCGAGCTCCTCCTGGAGGTCGATGACGCGCTTGATCTCGTCCTTCATGAGCCGCTCGTACTCGGCCGCGTCGATCGCGCCCTTGATGAGGCGGGCGCGGGCACCGCGGACCTCGGCGGTCTGCGGGAAGGAGCCGATCGTCGTCGTCGGCAGCGGCGGCAGGTGCAGGACCTCGTCCTGCGCGGCAGCACGGACGGCGAAGGCCGAGCGGGAGAAGTCAGCGTCCGTGAGCGCGCTGGTGCGCTCGCGCACCTCCGGGCGGCGCACGCCGGGCGCCTCGGCCCGCGAGGCGATGACGCGCGAAGCCTCGTCGATGGCGGCCTGAGCCGACTCGGGGTCCGCGAGGTAGGCAGCGAGCGAGACGACCTCGCCGACCTTCTGGTCCGCGAACGCGAGCCAACTGCGCAGCTGGGCGTCGAGCTGGGTCTCCTCCTCGACGTCGTGCGGGACGTGGAAGGTCGAGGTCGAGGTGCCCACGGCCAGCTTCGCACCTGCCGAGCGAAGGGCATCGAGCTTCGCGGCCGAGGCCGCGAGGTCGTTTCGCCAGATGTTGTGGCCGTCGACGACGCCGGCCACCACGGTCTTTCCGGCGAACGCCTCGAGGTCTTGGGCCGAGGGCAGCGCGCCCTTGAACACGTCGAGAGCCACGGCTTCGACGCCGGTTGCGGCAACCGCTGCTGCCTGCTCGCCGAGCCCACCGTACGGGGCGGAGAGCAGGAGCTGCGGGCGGCCCGGGACGGCGGTGAGAGCGGCGTAGGCGCGTTCGACGGCGGAGCTCACCTCAGCGGCCGGCACGTCCAGATCCGCAACAAGCGCAGGCTCGTCGAACTGGACCCACTCGGCCCCAGCCTCGCCGAGGCGCGCGAGGAGCTCGGCGTACACGGGGAGGACGTCGTCGAGGCGCGAGAGCGGCGAGAAGCCCTCCGGCGCGTCGTCGGAAGCCTTGCTCAGGAGGAGGAAGGTCACGGGACCCACAAGGTACGGGCGCGTGACCACGCCGTGGGACTTCGCGAAGCGGAACTCCTCGACCACGCGCTCGGACGAGAGCGAGAACTCGGTCTCGGGGCCGATCTCGGGAACGAGGTAGTGGTAGTTCGAGTCGAACCACTTGGTCATCTCGAGCGGCTGCTGCTCGGCGTTGCCGCGGGCGAGCGTGAAGTAGGCGTCGAGTCCGAGGCGGCCCTCGGCGTCGTGCAGCTGGCCGAACCGGGCAGGAACGGCGCCCAGGGCGACGGCGGTGTCGAGGACCTGGTCGTAGTAGGAGAACGTGCCCGGGATGGCCGAGGGCTCGGTCAGCCCGAGCTCCGTGAGGCGGCGGAGGGTCGCGAGCTGGATGCCCTCCGCAGCAGCCTCGAGCTCCGCCGCGCTCGTCTTGCCGGCCCAGTAGGCTTCGACGGCCTTCTTGAGCTCGCGGCGGCGGCCGATGCGCGGGTAGCCGAGGATGGTCGCGGAGGGAAACGCGGGCTGGGAGAAATCAGTCATGATGAGTCCTTCGGTCGGGGTCGGTGTCAGCGCGCCCGGTGGTGGGCCGCCAGGGAAGGCCGAGACGGCCGGGGGAGGTTGAGGCGGGAGAGCACTTCGAGCGCGCTCTCGTGTTCGTTGAACGTGTAGAGGTGCAGTCCGGGCGCGCCGGCTGCAAGAGCCGCTTCGGCGAGGCCCACGGTCGCCTCGACGCCGATCCGCCGAGCGCCAGCGACGTCGTCGCCCGCCGAGCGGATGCGGTCCAGGAGCGCCGCGGACGGTGCCACGCCGCTGAGCTCGGAGAGCTTGAGGATCCGGCGCAGGCTCGTGAGCGGCATGATCCCGGGGATGATCGGGATCGTGACCCCCGCCCGACGAGCCCGGTGGACGAGCGACGAGTACTGTTCCGGCTCGAAGAAGACCTGCGTGATCGCGAAGTCCGCGCCCGAACGCTGCTTGGCGAGCAGCACTTCCACGTCGTGGCCTTCGCTCGGCGACTCGGGATGCTTCATGGGGTAGGCAGCGACGCCGATCGCGACCTTGCCGGCCGCGAACTGCGCCGACCGGCGCAGCTCGATCCGGCGGATCAGCTCGATGAGGTCCTGCGCGTACTGCAGGCCGTTTGCCGGGAGCGCTCCGTCCCTCGGCCGGTCGCCGCGCAGGGCGAGGATGCCGCGCACGCCGCGGTCGAGGATCTCATTGACGACGGCGTTGAGCTCCTCGGGCGTTCCCCCCACGCAGGTGAGGTGCGCGAGCGGGCGGAGGGTGGTCTCCAACTGGAGCCGATCGACGAGGTCGAGGGCTTTGGCGTGGTTGGAACCTCCGGCGCCGTATGTCACGGAGACGTAGTCCGGGTTGGTGCACTCGAGCTCGCGAATGGTGTTCCAGAGCGTGACCGCTGCCGCATCGCTGCGCGGCGGGAAGAGCTCGTAGGAGAGGGCTACGGGTGCGGTGGTGGTGGAAGTCGGTGCGTCGATCAGGGTGGGTGGGGACATTTGCAGACCTTGGATTCCGGTGAGGGCTATTCAGGGAACGCAGGGCACGCCGGTCCAGCAACGCCGCCGCGGCTGGCGTCTCAGGAGACCGGCTGCCTGCGGCAAATGTCAGGCCCGCACGGGGGCACCCACATCCCCGAACCGGGGATCGCTGACACGTTGCAGCAGCAACTTGGTAATGAGACTAAGGACGCCGCAGCCGCGCATCAAGCGATCGCGGCCAATCCCACCCAAATCCCCCGAATGCTACGAAGAAGACGTTCGGTGACGTCACGTGACGCGCCAAGTGGCGCGCAGCGCCGTCGCCCTCCTCAGAACAGTCAGCCCTCCAGCAGCAGGCGCTCGGCCCGCGGGGCAAGGGCCCGCTCCAGGACGAGGCACGCCGCCCCGACGGCGCCGACGTCCTCGCCAAGCCGCGTCCCATCGAGGCGGACGCGGTGGATGCCCTGCGTGGCCAAGCGGGCGTTGACCAAGTCGGGCAGCACGTCCAGCACGAAACCGGCCACCGGGTGCCAGAAAGGCCCGCCGAACACCATCCGGTCGACGTCCACGAGATTGCCGACGACGGACACACCCCACGCGAGACTGCGGGCGGCCCCACGCATGATGGAGATCGCGGTCTCGTCGCCCTCCCCCGCGAGCTCCGAGAGCCGCGCGAAGGCGCCTTGGAAGTCCCGCGCGGTCGGATTGTCCGGCAGGACGGGAAGGATCCCGGCCACGACGGCCTGGCTCACGATGACCTGGGGCTCGAGGACAGTGCCGATCGTTCCACGCATGCCGCAGCCGTCGCTGCACACGGGGCCGTCCGGGTCCACGATGATGTGGCCGATCTCCCCGGCGTTGCCGGAAGCGCCGCGGTACACCTCGCCATTGAGCACGAGGCCACAGCCGAGGCCGGTCCCGAGGTAGAAGAAGATGAAGCTGCCGGAGCCGCCCGGGCCGCCCGCCCAGATCTCGGCGACCGCCGCGCCCGTGACGTCCTTGTCCACCGTCGTCGGAAGTCCCGTGGCACGGTGCACCATGTCCTGCAGGGGAACGTCCACCCAGCCGTGCAGAAGAGGCGGGCCCACCACTGCCCCGCGCTCGAGGTCGATCGGTCCGGGAGCGGCAACCCCGAGGCCCGCGACGAGACTGCGATCGACTCCCGAATGCGCGAGCAGCTTCTCGACACATTCAGCGATCGCGTCGACGATCTCCTGCGGATCGTGGCTTTGGGGCGTGACGAAGGTGTTCTTCTCGACCACGGAACCCACCAGGTCCAGGAGCACGACCGTGATGAGGGCAGGGTCCAGGTGGACACCCATCGCGTACATGCCCTTGGGATTCAGCCGAAGGATGGTGCGCGGCTTGCCGGGACCGGTCCCCTCTTTTCCGGCCTCGACGATGAGCTTCTGGTCGAGCAGCCGGCGGGAGATGTTGGAGATCGTCTGCGGCGAGAGGCCCACGAGCTGGGCGAGTTCCACACGGCTCAGTCCGGCCTCGGAACGGCGGATCGCGTCAAGGATGACCGTCAGATTGAAGTCCCCCATGCGCGGCAGATTCGTCCCGCGCCGCGGCGCGGGCTGGCGTGGCTGCTCCGTCACGAGGTCCTTTCGACTGCTACGTGATTGTCCTCTCACTTACGTTACCCTGTCCATCCCCGAGTCCGGCCGTGCCGCGTCTCACGGATCGGGTCACGGTGAACTTCCCGGATCGGCCCTCCACCGACGTCGGGCCCACCGTGGCCTTCAGCCGCTGCCGGTAGTCCAGATGGGTGTTGTAGACGGTCCACAGCTCGCCGCCCGGCCTGAGGACGCGGGCCGCAGCGTCGAAGAGCTTGAGGGCGGCTCCCGCGTGGACGCTCGCCCCGAGGTGGAACGGCGGGTTGAGGAGCACGACGTCGGCGGAAGCCTCCGCGCGCGAGGAGGCCGCGTCGTCGTGCTCGACGGCGACGCGAGGCGCGACGCCGTTGGCCTCCATGGTTGCGCGCGCGGAACGCACGGCCGCCGCCGAGCGATCAGTCGCTGCCATCGTCGCCGTGGGGTGCGCGAGCGCGTACGCCGCCGCAAGGGCACCGGTTCCGCATCCGAGGTCGACGGCGTTGCCTGCCGGCATGCGGTCCACGAAGCCCAGGAGGAACCGAGTCCCGAGGTCCAGGCGCGGTCCCGCAAAGGCGGCGCCATGCGCACACAGGGTGAGGCCGACGTCGTCGTGCCTTTCGCACACCGGGAACGGCGGACGCTCGGGGACCGGCAGCGGCTCCTCGGCGACCAGCAGCCGCGACTTCTGGACCGCAAGCTCGGCCCGCACCGAGCCGAAGTGCGAGCGCAGGACCTCATTCATCGCTAGCGTCATGTGCTTGACGCGGCCACCTGCGATCAGCTGGACGTCCGGCGCCGCCCAGCGGGCGATGGCGTCAGCGACCTCCTCGAGCTCGGCGAGTCCCCGCGGGAGCTGGAGGAGGACGAGCCGGGCGCCGTTCAGAAGATCGGGCCCGAGTTCCTTGGGGAGCTGGGTGCCTGCGAGGCCGAGCGTTGCCGCGTTGCGCTCGAAGGCGGCCCGTCCGGTCGCGAGATCCTGATGCACCCGGACGCCGCTCAAGCCAGCGGCCGCAAGGCGCAGCGCGAGGGCGCCGTAGCCGTCTCCGATGACGGCGATGTCGCCCCCAGCCAGAGAGCGCGACGCCGCCACAGCGAGCCCGCGCTCGGCCAGCAGGCGGTCCGTGGCATCCCACGCCTGCAGGTTGGGCGCCTCGACATCGGGAAAGCGGCGCAGGAGCTCGTACGGGAAGGGCTGCGCCGGGTCAACGTGCACCCGACTACTCTATGCGGGCCGGGATGCTCCGCGGCGGCGGAGGTAGGCCAGGGCCCGCTCCGCTGCGTGGAAGCCCGCCATGCCGTGCACTCCCCCGCCCGGCGGGGTCGCCGCCGAACAGAGGAAGACCCCGGGCACCCCGGTCGCGTACGGGTCCGCCGTCACGCGGGGCCGGAACACGATCTGGAGGCCGGAGTTGGCTCCGGTGCTGATGTCACCGCCCACATAGTTCGCGTTGTGTGCTTCGAGCGCGGCCACGGATCGCACAGACACCGAGAGAATGCGGTCCCTGAAGCCGGGAGCGAAGCGCTCGATCTGCGCCGTGATGGCCTCGGTGGCGTCGCCGGGGTACCCGTGTGGAACATGCGCGTAGGCCCAGAGCGGGTTGACGCCGTCGGCCGAGCGGGACGGATCTGCGGCGAACTGCTGCCCGACGAGGACGAAGGGTCGCTCGGGCATGCTGCCGCGCACGTTCTGTTCTTCGGCGCGGGCGATCTCCTCGAGGGTGCCGCCGACGTGAACCGTGCCGGCGAGCCGCACGTCGGGCGCCTCCCAGGGAACTTCGCCCCGAATCGCGTAGTCGACTTTGAAGGCCGCGGCCCCGTAGCGATAGCGGCGATAGGAGCGTGCGACGGCGGCCGGCAGCCTTCCGTCGAGCAGCGTCGCCGCAGTCTGCGGCGAGACGCAGAGGAGAAGCAGGTCCGGATCTCCCGCCTCGCCGAGTCGCTCAACTCGCTTTCCCGTCTCGATGATTCCCCCGAGTTCACGGAGCCTGGCCGCGAGCGCGTCGGAAATCGCCTGGGTGCCGCCCTCCGGTACCGGCCAGCCCACCGCGTGCGCAGCCGCGGTGAGGACCAGGCCGACTGAGCTGGAGAAGGGCGCGTCGAGCGAGGCGAAGGAGTGGGCAGCCACGCCGCCGAAAAGCGCGCGGGCCTCGTCGTGCCGCCAGACCTTCGCGAGCACGGTTGCGGGAAGTGCGGCGAGCGCTCCAAAGCGGGCCAAGGCGAGCGGATGCCGGGGCACGCGGAGGATCGGTCCGAGGATGTCCGGGACGAGCTGTTCGAAACGGCGCGCAATGCCGCCGACGATCGCCTCCCAGGCCTTGCCGTCGTCGCCGAGCCCCTCGGCGGTCCTGCCCGCGTCGCGCCACAGCAGCCCGGCCCGGCCCCCGTCCAGCGGGTGGGCGAGCTGCACCTCCGGCCATCTCCAGCGGAGCCCGTGCCGTTCGAGTCCCAGGCTCGCGAGGAAAGGCGAGGCGACGGCCATGGGGTGGAAGGCGGAGCACTCATCGAAGATGAGCCGACCCGCGAGGCCGACCGGCGCAGGCCGCTGAACGGAGCGGGCGCCTCCCCCGATGCCCGGCTCGGCCTCAAGCACGCGGACGGCGATGCCCGCCTGCGCGAGCCGGACGGCGGCGGCGAGTCCGTTCGGCCCGCTCCCCACGACGACGGCGGTTGTCATGCCTCCATCCTTGCACCCGACCTCCCGACGGCGTTGGGAAACGGGACGCGTCGGCAGGTGGTGCCGGCTGCACCGAGCCGCGATCATCAGGTGCATGACGTGGCTTCGCGGCTACGAACGCTCGTGGCTCCGCCAGGATCTGTTCGCGGGGGCTTCCCTCGTGGGTCTGCTCATACCTGCGGGGATGGCGTATGCGCAGGTCGCGGGGCTGCCCCCGGTGGCGGGACTGTATGCCACGGTGGTGCCACTTCTCGTCTATGCGGTCGTGGGGCCGTCCCGTTTGCTCATCCTCGGTCCCGATTCGGCGCTCGCGCCGATGATCGCGGCGGCGGTGCTTCCCGTCGCGTCCGCCGGCAGCCAGCATGCTCTCGCTCTGGCCGGGCTGCTCGCGGTCTTCGTGGGCATCGCACTGCTGCTGGGCGCGCTCCTGCGCTTCGGGACGCTCACCGGGCTCCTATCGGGACCTATACGCCTCGGGTATCTCGCCGGCATCGGACTAACGATCATTGCGAGCCAGCTGCCTATGATCCTGGGCGTCGAGGTCTCGGGCAACATGCCCTGGGAAAAGCTTGCCTCGCTTGCCAACGCCGTCGTCGTCCATGGAGTGGACCGGGTGCCGTTCGCCTTCGGGCTCGGTTCGCTCGCCGTCATCCTGGCGTCCCGCGTGCTTCACTCGCGGATTCCCGGTGCTTTCGTGGCCGTGATCGGCTCTGTCTTCGTCGTCTGGGCCAGTGGCCTCTCAGGGCGCGTTCCGGTGGCGGGGGCACTCCCCCGCGGTCTGCCTGCGCCGGAGTTCGGCGGGCTGTCTCTACAAGATGCCGCGCTGCTCGCGGCACCCGCGCTGGGCATCGCGCTTATCGTCTTCGTGGACACCGGAGTACTCGCTCAGAGTCTCGCGGGTCGTGAGGGCCGCCGAGTGTCGGGATCGCGCGAACTGTCTGCGCTCGGCGCCGCGAATCTCGCCGCCGGCCTGCTCGGCGGCTTCCCTATCTCGGCGAGCTCCTCCCGTACGCCCGTGGCCATCGAGGCCGGGGGCCGCACGCAGCTGACGGGCGTCACGGCCGCGGTCCTCGTCTTCGCGTTCCTGGCGCTGGTGCCGGGAGTCACCGCGTTCCTGCCCACCGCGACGCTCGCGACCGTCGTCGTCGTTGCGGCGACGACGCTCGCCAGCCCCGGCGCGATCGCAAGGCTCTGGCGCATGAGCCGCGGCGAATCGATGCTGATGCTCGCGGCGTTCGCTGGGGTCACGACGATCGGCGTGCTCCAGGGAATCGTCGTTGCTGTGGGTCTGTCACTTCTCGAATTCGTGCGGCGCGCATGGGGACCATACCGGGCAGAGCTCGGAGACCTCCCGGTCGTTCCCGGCTACCACGACATCTCCCGCCATCCGGAGGCGCAGCGCGTGCCCGGGCTCATCCTGGCGCGATTCGACGCGCCCCTGTTCTTCGCAAACGGGCCCGTGTTCTCGGCATTCATTCGGGATCTCGTGGAGAGAGCAGACCGGCCCGTCACCCATGTGGTCGTCGCGGCAGAGCCCGTCACCGGCCTGGACACCACAGCTCTCGACGAGCTGATCCTCCTCGACGACTGGCTGGCCGCGCGCGGCATCGAACTCGTGTTCGCCGAGCTGAAGGGCCCAGTCAAGGATCGGCTGCTCCGGTTCGCGCCACCGGAGCGGTTCGGGCCCCACCACTTCTACCCGACGGTCAGCGCGGCCGTGCGCGCGCTTCGTTCGGACAGTTCAGCGTGAGGGCGTTGCCTCAGCCAGCCGAACGCACGAAAGCGGCCGCTGGCGCCGCCAACGACTCGGCAATCTCGTGCGGGGTCCGCTTGACCCCTTTCACTCCGAAGGAATGATCGGCACCGTCCTGCCAGGCAAGGGTCGCGGTGGGCAACCGGCCCACGACGGACTCGAGCAGCTCAGGCAGGGCCAGCGTGTCGCGCGTGCCTTGAAGGAAGAGCATGGGAAGCGTGAGCCCGTAGAGGTGCTCGTCGCGGAGCTTCTCGGGCTTGCCGGCGGGATGCAGCGGGTACCCGAGGAAGATCAGTCCCGCGACGTCCATGGCGCCCTCGGCGACGGCCATCGATGCCATCCGGCCGCCGAAGGATTTGCCGGCGGCCCAGATCGGCGTCCCGTCCGACCGCCGTCGCGCCTCGTCAACAGCAGCAGACCAGACTGGGAGCGCTTTCGGTGCGCGGTCGGGAAGGCGCCGGCCTGCATCCATGTACGCGAAATTGAACCGAAGCGTCGAGAGGCCCTCGGCAGCGAGTCCGTCGCAGAAGCCCACCATGAAGGGATGGTCCATCCCGGCGCCGGCGCCGTGCGCCACGACCACCATCGCGTCCGCTCCGTCGACGAGCGTCACGACGCCGGAGACGTCCCCTTCTGGCGCCGGGATGGAGATGCGTTCGCTGCGTCCGCTCATGGTCCTATCCTGCAGGAGCCTGGGCGCAGATTCTGTTTCTGGCGCAGACTCTCCGCTCAGGAACCCGCAGCGGCCACTCCGAGCGCCGCCGTGAAGTCGGAGGCGCGGGAGGTGATGGACGCCCACTCCCCCGCCTGGACGGCCGCCGGCGGAACTACCGAGGTGCCGCAGCACACCGCGAGCGCCCCGGCGTCAAGGTAGGACCGCGCGTTGGAGGCGTCGATCCCGCCCGACGGGAGCAGCTTGACCCCGGGATACGGTCCGTGGAGATCCTTGAGGAACATGGGGCCAACCTGACGGGCCGGGAAGATCTTGACGATCTCCGAACCGAGATCGAGAGCTTGAGCGACCTCGGACGGAGTCATCGCACCGAGGCTGATCGGAACTCCGGCCTCGGTCGCGACCGCAGCGACCTCGGGGCGGATCCCCGGCGTCACGAGGAACTGGGCGCCGGCGTCGATGGCCGCGCGGGCCTGGTCTGCCGTGAGGACCGTGCCCACGCCGATGGCGGCTCCGTGCTGGCTGGCGGTGTTCACCGCCCGGCGAATGTGAGTGAGCACATCCGGGGTGGTGAAGGTCAGCTCGAGAGCGCGGATGCCCCCCGCGGCGAGGGCGGCTGCAAGCTCGGCGGCGTCCGGGATCGAGGGCGCGCGGACGACGGCGAGTGTCCGGTCCGCGGCGAGCAGGGCGAGGAGTTCTTCCTGAGTCACGTGCATCTTCCCTTCGAATCCCTCATCAGGGGCTCCGTTGCATATTTTGCAACGCGCGTTGCAAGTTTTCGCCTTCCTGTTTAGCATTGCCGGGAAAGCGCCGTCAACAGGAGTGGAGTTCCGATGCCGACTGCCGTATGCGTGGGCGAGACCATGGCCGTGCTGAGCCCCGAACCGGGTCAGCCGCTCGAGGCGGCGAACGTGCTCAACGTCGGCATCGGCGGCGCGGAGTCGAATGTTGCCATCGGTTTCGCGGCGATGGGACTCGACTCGCACTGGGTGAGCCGCGTGGGCCGCGACGGTTTCGGGACTCGCATCCTCGCCGAGCTCGGTCAGCGAGGCGTGGACGTCTCGGCAGTCGAGACGGACGAGGCCCATCCGACGGGCCTCTACGTCAAGATCCCCCGCACAGCCCAGTCCGCAGCTTCGGTCCTCTACTACCGCCGCGGCTCGGCCGCCTCTGCCATGGGACCGCAGCTCCTGGACCGCCCCGACGTCGCCAATCTGCTCGACCGGGCATCGCTCATCCACCTCAGCGGCATCACGGCCGCGCTCTCGGACGACTGCCTCGCCTTCCTGCAGGCTGTGCTCTCGCGGCCCCGCCACGGCGCGCGGGTGAGTTTCGACGTCAACTGGCGCCCGTCGCTCTGGGCTGGGCGCGACCCAGGCATCCTCCGGGAACTCGCAAATCAAACTGACATCGTGCTTGTGGGCCGCGACGAGGCGGAGCTTGCGCTGGGAACGGGCGACGACGCCGCCATCCGCGCGCTGCTGCCCGACCCCGAGGTGGTGGTCATCAAGAATGAGTCGACGAGCGCCATCGCCCTCACGAAGGATGGACAGCGCTGGGAGGTGCCTTCCCTCACGGTCGACGTCGTCGAGCCCGTGGGCGCGGGCGATTCCTTCGCAGCAGGCTACTTGAGCGGGGTCCTCCTTGGTCTGGATCAGAGGGCGAGCCTGCGCAGGGGTCATGTGGCCGCGGCCTGCACGCTCGTCGTCGCCGGAGACCACGGGCCGCTTCCTTCGGCCCCTGTTCTCGAGCGGATCCTCGGCTGCACGGATGACGAGTGGTCGGCGACCTCGGCCTCCCGAGCTGGCTTCGCCATCGCCGGCCAGGCAATCGGGGTCGAGGCAGTCCGGCCATGAGTCAAAGTCTTCTGCGGGCCCTCGACCTCCTCGGCGAGCTCGCGGCAGGCCCTGCGACCCTCGATGAGCTCGCCTCACGGGCCACCGTCCACAAGACAACCGTGATGCGGCTGCTCCACGACCTCGAGGAGAAGCGCTTCGTGGTGCGGGACGAGCAGCAGCGGTACCGCCTGGGCCGGAAGCTCTTCGAGCTCTCCTCGCTTGCCCTCGAGCAGCGGGATCTCCGCGCGCTCGCCCGCCCGCACCTCCAGCGGCTGAACGAGGCCACTGGCCACACTGTGCACCTCGCTGCGTTCGAGGGGCCTGAGGTCACCTACATCGACAAGCTCGAATCCCGCCATCCCGTGAGGATGTACTCACGGATCGGGCTGACGGCGGCACTCCACGCAGCCGCCGTCGCGAAGGTCCTGCTCGCGGACCTGCCCCGAGAACGGCGCGAGGCCATTGCAGCCTCTCTTGAGTACACGCAGTTCACGGCCAGAACTCTCACCGATTCTGCTGCACTCCTGGCCGAACTCGAAGACGTCGCACGCCAGGGCTGGGCCCTCGACGCCTCGGAGCACGAAGAATTCGTCCACTGCATTGCGGCACCTATCCGCGACGAAACGGGCCGCGTCGTCGCAGCGGCTTCATGCTCAGTTCCCGTCGTCCTCCTGGACCGGGCTGGGCTGTTGGGCCTCCTCCCGGAGCTCATTTCCTGCACCCACGCGATCTCCGAAGCGCTGGGCTGGGTGCGGGCCGACACAAAAGTCGGCTGAGCTAATAAGGGAAATGTGACCGAACTTTCGGAAAGCATGTGGTTGGATATGTCCAACGGCTGAAATCCGCGGAATTCCCGCCGCCTGCCTTGTGGCTCGGCACCGACGGATGGCAGCAAAGGTGGGGAGGAGTATTGCCGTCATGACCAATGCACGTCGGTTCAGAGCCGCGTCGGTGACCGCTTCGGCCGCGGCGCTGACAGCTGCCATCGCTGCGCCCGCCGTGGCCAGTGGCGACCTCTACACAGTCCGGGCCGGCGACACCCTCAGCGGAATCTCGGCACGAACCGGAGTCCCTCTCAATACCCTCTTCCAGCTCAACGGCCTCGGCTGGAGCTCGATCATCTACCCGGGGCAGCAAATCCGCCTCTCCGACACCGGAGCGGCTCCGGCCTCGCCTTCCCCGGCCCAGTCCGCGCCCGCCGTGACCTACACGGTCAAAAGCGGTGACACGCTCTGGGGCATCTCACAGCAGACCGGCGTTCCGCTGAGGGATCTCTTCCGGCTCAACGCGCTGGGATCGACCTCGACCATCTATCCCGGGCAGCGGATTGTCCTGCGCGAGTCGGCCACCACCACGGCGCCGGCTCCGGCGGTGGCTTCGGGCCCGCCTTCCGGCGCTGTCGCTCCCGCCCGCGGAAATGCTCAAGCGGCCACGGCGCCACAGCCGGCCTGGTCCTCGTCGATGTGGGATGACGCGGCTGCCCGGCGGAAGACCCTGTGGGGCATTTCCGAGAAGACCGGAATCCCGCTCGAGACGCTCATGAAGGGCGGCGCCTCCGCTCCCGCCACCGAGACCGTCGCCCAGGTCCAGGCGATCGTCCGCCAAGTCGCGGCGAGCATGGGAGTTCCCACCAACCTGGCTCTTGCGATCGCAGAGCAGGAGTCGGGATTCCGGCAGAACGTCACGTCTTCGGCAGGTGCCATTGGCGTAATGCAGATCATGCCTGCGAACGCCGGGTGGGTTTCGAGCCTCGCCGGCCGCACGCTGGACCTCCGCAATACGACAGACAACGTCACGGCCGGCGTCGCCATGCTGCGGTGGCTCCTGCAGAATGCCGCGAGCCAGGACATTGCCATCGCGGGATACTACCAGGGGCTCTACGGCGTGCAGGCATACGGCATGTACCCGGACACGAAGGCCTACGTGGCTCAGGTCAAGGCCAGGATGGCGAAGTTCTCCTGACCTTTCGGCGCACGGACATGGCGACTCGCCCGCGACCCCTGGTGATCCTCGGCAGCATCAACCTCGATCTCATCGCGACTGCCGAGCGCCTGCCGCAGCCCGGTGAGACGGTGGGCGGTGGGGTCCTGACCCGCCAGCCCGGAGGAAAAGGGGCGAATCAGGCCGCGGCGGCCGCTCGGCTCGACGGGAGCTCACGACTCGTCGGCGCGGTGGGCGACGACGAGCCGGCACGCGAGATGCTCGCCGCCTTGACGGCGATAGGAGTCGGCACGGTCGACGTCGCCATTCGCGAGGAACCCACGGGCACGGCGCTGATCCTCGTTGATGCATTCGGTGAGAACGAAATTGTCGTCTGCCCCGGCGCCAATTCGCACGTCACGCTCGACGGGATTCATCTGGATCACGACGATCTGCTGCTCTGCCAACTCGAGGTGGGTGTCGACGTCGTGCTCGCTGCCTCCCGCCGACACCCTGGGTTCCTTGCCCTGAATGCGACCCCCGCGCAGCCATTACCTCAGGAATTGGTGACGCGATGCGACCTCGTGATCGTCAATGAGACGGAATATGCCAGCATGCCAGAACTCGCCCATGCGCGCCTGGTGGCCGTGACCTTCGGCGCGGAAGGCTCGGCAATTTTCGAGCAGGGAAAACTGGTGGCTCGGGTGCCCGGCGAGAAGGTCGACGTCGTCAATACCATCGGCGCAGGAGACGCATTCTGCGCGGCTCTTGTGCTCGCCTTGCGCGCGAGGATGAGCTACCCCGACGCCCTCGCTGTGGCGAATCGGGTCGGCGCGCACGCCGTCACTCAGGCCGCCTCCCAACCCGTGCTCTCGCCGCTATCGCACTATCTGACGGGCTCCGTCGGATCCTAGGCGGCAGGATGAAGAGTGGCCGAAAGCAGTCTGTCGAAGATCCGCATTGGTGAGTGAAGCGCAGGGAATCACTTTCTCACGCCACGCGAAGCCATAGATCCCCGCTCGAATTTCCCACACGCCATTCTCGTCGGTATCGGCAAGTCCCTTCTCCGGTCCTGCCAGACACCGCCACGTGTACCACTGCGAAGAAATGTAGACGTGCCGATCCCTCCAGAGCGGACATGGCAAAGGTGTCAGTCATAAGACCAGTGTGTATACCGCCTCGGCGGCCTTGATTCTGCGCGTCGGCCTCTTGCCAGACAGTGCGCAGATAACGGGAGCCTCGCCCTCCGGAATGACATTGGTTATACATGTCGAAAAGTTCGAGATGAGCAGTTGACGAACCGTCGGTGGACCACGTTACGGTGGTGGAGCGCACCACCGCCCGCTGGGGGCCGGTTGTGCGCCGGCGCGCCCGGGAATCAACGGGCAGAGCACCGGGCGCGCCGCCAGCCTCAAATTCTATCCGCGCCAAAGAGGGCTCGGAAATAGGGGTCAAGGCCGCCGAGGCCGAGACAGGCCAATCTGCAATGAGGAGCAGGCGTGACCGTGCAGGAAAGCCGTACTCTTTCCCTCTTCAATGGCAAGTTCGATGATTCATTTGCAGACGGAAATGCAGTCCACATCTACAGGCTCGAGGCGATGTGATCGTGGCTGATACCCCATGGGTGCTCCACGTCGACCTCGATCAGTTCATCGCGGCGGTCGAAGTGCTCCGGCGGCCCGAGCTCGCCGGGAAGCCGATCATTGTGGGCGGCCGCGGCGACCCGAACGAGCGGGCAGTGGTCTCGACCGCGTCCTACGAGGCCAGAGCGTTCGGAGTGGGCTCAGGAATGCCGTTGCGCATCGCCGCTCGGAAAGTGCCTGACGCCGTGATCCTTCCCGTGGATCACGAGGCGTACTTGGAGGCCTCCGAAAGGGTGATGGCCACCCTCCGTGCGCAGCCCGCGGCTACCGTCCAAGTGCTCGGCTGGGACGAAGCCTTTGTGGGCATCGAAACAGCAGACCCGGAAGCCTACGCGCGCGCGGTGCAGGCGGCTGTCTTCGAGAGAACCCAGCTGCACTGCAGCGTGGGCATTGGTGACACCCTCGTCCGAGCCAAGGTAGCAACCGGCTTCGGAAAGCCGGCGGGCGTCTTCCGTCTCACCGCGGCGAACTGGCTGGACGTCATGGGCGGCCGGCCAACGAAGGAACTGTGGGGCGTCGGAGCCAAAGTGTCCGGACGCCTCTCCAAGCTCGGAATTGCCACGGTCGCAGAGCTCGCGGCTGCCGATCCCCAGGATCTGATCCCAGAGTTCGGTCCCAGAATGGGTCCTTGGTATGCGCAGCTCGGACGCGGAGAGGGGGCAAACGTTGTCGACGACACTCCGTGGGTCGCCCGCGGGCACAGCCGGGAGACCACGTTCCAGCGAGACCTGACAGGGGCCGCACAGGTGCACGAAGCCCTCAGGGAGCTGACGTCCCGTGTTCTCGAGGACATTGCGGCCGAAGGCCGGCCGGTCATCGGGCTGACTCTCAAGGTGCGCTATGCCCCGTTCTCCACCAAGACCTATGCGCGGAAGATTCCCGCGACGTCCGATGGGAACGAAATCCTCACCCGCGTGTTGGAGCTCGCATCGGGAATTGAAGCGGGCCACCCCATCCGACTTTTGGGCCTGAGGGCCGAAATGCCCATGCCCGATGATGCCCGAAAAGGACACACTCCCACGCGCAGCGGCTGGTGAGGTCAGCTGTCGCTAGCCCTCGCGGCCGGCCGTTTGGACTTTGGCAGCTTGGCGACAACAAGCGCATAGGACCCGTCGATCGCGTCCCGGATCTCGTCGTCGGGTATCGCCCCGCCCATCCGCAGCGTGTTCCAGCCTGAGCGCCCCAGGTAGGCCATCTTCACCGCATCGTCGGGATACTGAAACAGCCACTCGTCGGCCTCTTCGCGACCCACCCCACACTTCACGCCCACCGACGAAACGCCCGTGAACGCGAAGATGCGGTCGCCAACCTTGGCAACGACGTCCCCTTCCCAAGGCTCATCGAGCCACGCGCCCGGCTTCGCCAGACAATACGACTTCAGCTCTTCGGGCGTCATGCCTCCGAGGCTATCCGAGCCTGTCCCTTCCCGGGAGGCACGAACCAGGCTACGAGTGCCGCGCGGGCCGGTTGCTGAGCAGCCCGTGAATCTCCCAGCCCTCCCAAGGTCGCTCAATGCTGGGAAGCTGCAGCTCAGAGGGGCGGGCGAGGAGGTGCCGCACCCGGCCTGAGGCTGTGCACCAGGCAACCCTCCCCCTGTCGTCACTTCTGCTGACGAGGTACCCGTGGACCTCTCCATGCTGGGTGATGGCGATGACCCGGCAGGGAAGCCCGGCATCTTCCCAGAGCGCCCAGGCATTCATCGTGTGCCTCCAGGCGGACGAATCCAGGCAAGGCAACCTTCCGCCATGTCGAGTCCTCCCCCACAACGATCGAACCCGCATCCTGGAACCGAGAGGTCCGGAGCGTGCGAGCCCAATGTATCCATCGCCACGAGAGGACGGGAAAGGCCTTTGGTCCCGTTCCGCAAGGGCAGGGGCCGCAAGGGCAGGGGTCTGGGCCCACAGGCCGAGACCCCTGCCTTGGTTGTTGCGCTAGTGAGATAGCCGCATCCGGTGCTGGGTGTCGATGGCGGGCTTGATGGCCGCCGCAGTAACGACTGCCGCGATGATCCCTGTGATCCACGACGTCCACGCTGCGCCAGTGAGGTCGTAGTACGCGCCGACCCACGGGGAGATGAACAGCAGGACCCCGAGCGCGCACTGAACATACTCAAGCCACGGTGTGCCCGGCAGGGATAGGTTCAGCACGCCCGCGACGATCAGCAGGATGCCGAAAACAAGCATGAGGGCCATCGACGCGCCAGTCTGCTTGGTCCAGATGACCGACAGCGCGGCGTACAGACCGCAGATCCCCGCGACGTAGTCCTCCCATCGTGTCCACTTCTTCATTTCATTCCCTCCTCACATTCCTCCCTCGCGTTCTCAGGGAGGAAGTCAGTTGCATGCCCGTTCTCAGGCGTTGATCTCCTTCTTCGTCGCCGGAGCCTGAACCTCGATCTTCCGCGGCTTGGCCTGCTCGGCCACGGGCACGTGCAGGGTCAGGACACCGTCCTCGTAGTTCGCCTGGATCTTCTCGGTGTCCAGGGCGTCGCCCAGGATCAGTTCCCGGGTGAAGGCCCCCTGCGCCCGCTCGTCCGCGACCACCTCGGCCTGCTCCGGCCGGTGGGTGCGGCGCTCGGCCCGAACGGTCAGGACGTTGCGCTCGACTCCGACGTCGATCGTCTCCGGCTCAACCCCGGGCAGATCGAACTCCACGACGAATTCGCCGTCCTGCCGCCACGCCTCCAACGGCATCGCTGACGGGAGGGCGGTATTCCCCAGCACCTGCCGGGTCAGCCGGTCGAGCTCCCCGAAGGGATCTGTTCGCATCAGCATCACTGGAACCTCCTTTTCAAGAGACCCTCTGCAATACCTACGTGCTGTCCGCTCACTAAATCTACTCTTACGGACATAGATATTGTGATCGAGAGAGGCAACAAATGCAAGGTGTCCCTTCAGACTCTTTTCGGCGAAGCGAGCTCAGGCGATACGGTGTGAGGACCCTGCCACTCTCGACTCCTTGGGCACTGGCCGGTCGCCGGTCTTCCGCAGCGTCAGCATCACCAGGCCAGCCGCAAGCAGGCACGCGGCGAGGAAGACCGACGCGGCAAGGAAGCTCCCGTTGGTGACGTCTTGGAGGAAGCCACCCACGTACGGTCCGACAAAGCCGCCGAGGTTGCCAACGGCGTTGATGAGCCCCATGGCACTTCCCGCGACCATCACCGGCATAGCCCGTGAAGCGGAGGCCCAGAAAGGCCCGTCGTACGCGAGTGCTCCAGCCATCGCAATGCTGATGAACGCCACAGCGAGGATCGGCATGGCGCTTCCGGTGGCCACCGAGATGACGAGCGCTACGGCACCGATCGCCATGGACAGAAGAACGTGGGTCGAGTAGCGCCCGGACCTGTCTGCTCCCTTGGCGTTGTACCAGAGGGCGACCATGGCGAGTACGTACGGGATTGCCGTCACGAATCCGACCTCGAGTGCGGAGCCGGACGTGATCGTCTTGACCACCTTCGGCAGCCAGATATTCAGCCCGTAGAAGCCGATCTGGATCAGGAAATACACCAGGGTGAGACGCCAGACCGCGCTGTTCGAGAAGACGTGCTTGATGCTGACGTGCTCGTGGACTGGGGCGGCAGCCTGGTCTGCGGCCAGGCCCTCTTCGATGAAGGCGCGCTCCTCAGGGGAGCACCACTTGGCATCGCGCGGACGGTCGGAGATCAACAGCCACCAAATGGGCGCAGCAATCACGAACGGGAAGAGGCCCTCGATGATGAACAGCCAGCGCCAATCGGAGAAGGAGAGAATCCAACCCGAGAGGGGGGCCGTGATGATCGATGCGATCGCGATATTCATCATCCAGAAGGCGTAAGCACGAGCGCGTTCGGCAGCCGGGAACCAGTGGCTGATAAGAACCAGGATCGCGGGCCAGATGCCGGCTTCCGCCACCCCGAGCAGGAAGCGGACGACGAGCAGCTGGCCAAAGTTCTGGACGAATCCAGTAGCCACCGCCAGGAGACCCCAGACAAGAACCATGATCCCGACGAACTTCTTCGCGCTCCAGCGTTCGGCCAGATGACCGCCCGGGATCTGCAGAGTCAGGTAGCCAATGAAGAAGATCCCCGCGGCGAGACCCTGCTGCGCAGCGTCAATGCCGAGGTCCTTCTGGAGACCGCCCAAGGCGAACCCGATGTTGGTCCGGTCCATGAACGAGATGATGTAGACGATGATGGCCACCGGGATCAAGCGCGTCCAACGCTTCCTCCCGACGGCTTCGCGGACGACTCCGGCCACGGCAGTCCTCCTACTTTCCTTCTCCAAAAATTTCTTTGATTCGGTGCTTCGGGTGAGTGGGTCAGCTCATGCAGGTTCCCTCCCGGGCACCTCCTAAGGGCGCCGCTAAAATCCATGGTTGCGCAATGGTTGCGTCTACGCAATAGGCCTGAACTTAAGCTCATTGCGCTCACGCAAGAGTCTTGTGAGCGTGCCAGATCCGCAGTAGGTCCGCTTGGGTAGCGTCAATGAACGCGGCGTGAACAGTTGGGAAACGGCGCCTCTGGGCCTGCTACCGGCGGGTAACTTGGAGTGCTGTGATGATCTCCCGCCGAAACTTCCTCTCGGGAGCGACGCTCGCCGCGGCAGGCGCCGCCGTCGTGCCGGGCGCCGCCCCCCAGCCCGCTGCCCACAGCGCTGCGCCCCCTCCTCTCCCTGACCCCGCCGCCTCGGGAATCGACCACATCGTCGTCGTGATGATGGAGAACCGCTCCTTCGATCACTTCCTAGGGTGGTTGCCGGCAGCCAATGGGAAGCAGAGCGGGCTGACCTACGTCGACCGCTACGGGGTTCCGCACGGAACCCATCACCTCACCGACTACCAGGGCTGCAGCCATCCCGATCCAGACCACTCCTATGAAGGCGGCCGGATCGAGTTCAACAACGGCAAGTGCGACGGCTGGTTGCGGGCAGGCGAGAACGACGACTTCGCCGTCGGCTACTACACACAGGACGACCTGGCCTTCTTTGCGCAGGCCGCTCCCGCGTGGACCGTGTGCGACAACTACTTCGCCGCCGTCATGGCCGAGACGTACCCGAACCGCTTCTACCAGCACGCCGCGCAGACCGATCGGATCCACAACTCGACTGCGACCGCCACGATGCCCACCATCTGGGACAGCCTCGCCTCCGCAGGCCTCACCGGGAAGTACTACTACTCCGACGTTCCCTTCCTCGCCCTCTGGGGCACCAAGTACCTGCCGATCTCGTCGCCGTACTCGCAGTTCCTCAGCGACTGCGCCGCAGGTGCGCTTCCGTCGGTGAGCTTCGTTGACCCCCGCTTCACAGACGAGTCCTCGGGCACCTCCGGTGACGACCATCCGCACGCGGATGTCCGCTCGGGCGAACTCTTCCTCAACGAGGTCTACGCGGCGATCACGCAGTCGCCGGCTTGGCCGAGGACCCTCCTGGTGGTGAACTTTGACGAGTGGGGCGGCTTCTACGACCATGTCGCCCCAGGCACCGCACCCGATGTGAGCACGACGACGGCGCTGCGCGGCTTCCGCGTCCCGGCACTCGTCATCTCGCCCTACGCTCGCCGGGGCACCATCGCGAGCGGGCTGTACGACCACGCCTCCGTCCTCAAGGCCATTGAGTGGCGATGGGGCCTTCCGGCCCTCACCCCGCGCGACGCGAACGCGCGGAACCTCGCCGAAGTCCTCGACTTCTCGAGCGGCCCCAACCTCTCTGCGCCGACGTTCACCGTGCCGCCTTTCGTGGCTGGCCCGGCCTGCACGCCGCTCCCGGGCGGGGACCCGGAGGACGAGTGGCACCCGCTCAAGAACAAGGCGATCGCCGAAGGATGGAGACTCACGTGACCAGAAGCCAGCTCCTCGCCGTCGTGCGTCGCCGGCCCGCCGCCGTCGTTCTCTCGGCTGTTGCCGTTGTCGCACTCGTGGCGGCTGCGCTGCTGCGCGGGAGCTTCGGCCAAGCCACCGCCGCGGACCAGACGCCGCAGTACCTGCCGCCGAGCGCGCATGTGTTCGTCATCAACCTCGAGAACAAGGGCTACGACGAGACCTGGGGACCCGGCTCCCAGGCGCCCTACCTGTCTCAGACGCTCCGCGGGCAGGGCGTCCTGCTCAACTCGTACTACGGAATCGGGCACAACTCGCTCGCCAACTACATCGCAGAGGTCTCGGGCCAGGGCCCCAACGACCAGACTCAGGCCGACTGCCAGATCTATAGTCCCTTCGCGCAGACCGGGACGACTTCGCCCGGCCAGGCCGTGGGCAGCGGGTGCGTGTACCCCTCGAACGTGCCTACCCTGGCCGACCAGCTCACCACCGCAGGGAAGAGCTGGAAGGGCTACATGGAGGACATGGGGAGGGCGTGCCGCCACCCGCAGCTCGGCGCCGCTGACGATACCCAGAAGGCACGCGTCGGGGACCAGTATGCGGCGCGGCACAATCCCTTCGTCTATTTCTCGAGCATCACCGGCTCGCCCTCGTGCGCAGCGGACGACGTCGACCTGGCCGCCCTCCCGAACGACCTCACCTCAGTCTCCACGACCCCGAGCGTCTCCTTCATCACGCCGAACCTGTGCCACGATGGGCACGATTCGCCGTGCGTCGACGGCGAGCCGGGAGGACTGGTCTCCGCCGACTCGTGGCTCAAGCAGTGGGTGCCGACGATCATGGGATCGCCAGCGTTCAAACAGGACGGCGTGCTGGTGATCACCTTCGACGAATCCGACGGCCCCCAGTCAGACGCCAGCGCGTGCTGTGGTGAGGGCCCGGGGCCCAATGCGCCTCTCCCGGGGATCACGGGACTGGGAGGCGGCCGCGTCGGGGCACTCGTGCTCTCTCCGTTCACGGCCGCCGGCACGTGGTCCACTACCCCGTACAACCACTACAGTCTCCTGGCCAGCATCGAGGACCTCTTCCACCTGCCATACCTCGGATATGCGGGGACACCCGGGCTCAACCGCTTTGGCCTGGACGTCTTCAACAAGAGCCTCTGAGGTGTTCGTCAGGGGCTCCCGTTGGCAGCAAGCGGGTCATTTGATACTGCCTTGGGCGAGACCAGCAATGATGTGCCGCTGGAGGAACAGGAATATGACGATGATCGGGAGGATGGTCACGACCGAGACGGCCAGGATCTGATTGAACGGTATGGCCTGCTGGCTGGCGAACCGAGCGATGGCCACCGGCAGTGTCTGGACGGACTCGTCTTGGGCGACGATGAGCGGCCAGAGGAAGTCGTTCCAGCGCCAGATCACGGAGAAGATCGCGACGACCGCCAATGCTGGGCGGCTGAGCGGAAGGATGATCCGCAGGAAGATCTTGAACTCCCCCGCGCCGTCGATGCGCGCGGCCTCGATCATCTCGTCCGGCAAGCTCAGCATGTACTGACGCAGGAGGAACACTCCCGTCGGCGTCGCGGCCGGCGGGATGATCAGCCCCCAGAGCGAGTTGACCATCCCGAACGAGGCAATGACCTGGTAGACGGGCAGAAGGATCACCTGAAGCGGGATCATGATCGTCGACAGGGTGATGAGGAAAAGCACCGTACGGCCACGGAAGTTGTACTTGGACAGGGCGTAGGCTGCCATCGAATTGATGATGAGGGTGAGCACGGTCGCGGACACCGTGACGATGATGCTGTTCGTGAGGAAGTGCACGAAGTCGAACGCCTGCAACCCGCTCGTGTAGTTGTCCGCTGTCGGGTGGTTGGGCCAGAGAGTGGGCGGAGTCTGAGCTAGCTCCGCTTGGGTTTTGAAGGAGGACATGGCCGCCCACAAGACCGGGGTGACGACGAGGATGGCTCCGGCGATGAGCAGGGTCGCGCGGACGACGGCGCCGGTGCTGGGTGCGCTGCCACCTGTCGACGTCCATTTGGGCTGCTGGGGGTTGGCCGAACCGGACCGCTGGGCCAGGGTCGACGGGGTTTGTGCACTCATATCGACTCACTCCGTCGGCCGATGGCGTAGTTGATGAAGGTCACGGCAAAGACCACGACGAAGAGGATTACCGCGGCAGCGCTGGCGAGACCGTACTGGATGGGATAGCTGAAGGCATTCTCGTAGATGTACTGGATGATCAGCGTCGTGGCCCCGACGGGTCCGCCGCCGGTCAGGGTGTACACGAAGTCGAAGGCTTGGAAGCCTGCGATGGTGGCCAAGATGATGACCACCATGAGCGTCGGGCGCAGGAGAGGAAGGGTGATGAGACGCACCGACTGCCACACGCTCGCGCCGTCCATTCTGGCCGCCTCATACAGCGAGGTATCGATGGCCTGCAGGCCTGAGATCAGGATCACGGCGTAGAAGCCGAGGTGGATCCATGTCCCCACGAGGATGACCGATATGAGGGAGAGGCTGGAGTCCACCAGCCATCCCGGTGAGCCGAGGCCGATTGCGGACAGGACCTGATTGACGAGGCCCGTGGTGCGATCGAGGGCAGCCTTCCAAATGATGCCCACGACGACCGGTGAGATGAGGACCGGCAGGAAGTAGGCGGCGCTGAGGGCCCCTCGCCCGCGCCGCTGGCTATTGAGCATGAGGGCGAGGGCTGTGCCGAGCACCGTGGAGAGCACAACGAATCCAAGCGTGAAGAGAACGGTGTGCTGCACCACGCCCCAGAACTGGGAGTCGCTGAGGATGTTGGTGTAGTTGCCAGTCCCAACGGGGCGGTACGTCCTTCCGTTGCTGCTGTCGTAGAAGCTCAGGTTGAAGCCGTTGAACGCGGGCCAGATGGTGAAGACCCCGAAGATCAACATGTTGGGCAGGACGAAAAGGTAGGGCGCAAGGTTCTTGCCCCTCATCCACCCCCGGAACCCGCGAGCCCGGGCGGGGGCCATGACGCTCATGAGCCTGCCGCCTTGATGGCCTTGTCAATAGCGGCGGAGATGTTCTCGACGGCGGTCCGAACGTCCTGCTGGCCCGCAACGACCTTGTCCGTCTCGCTGATCAGTGCGGTCGCCGAGGCCGTGAAGGCAGGGCTGTTCGCATCCGTCCAGGTGTCGGACGGGGTCTCGTTGATCTGCGAGAGGAAGCTGCTCATGTCGCTTTGGCGATTGGCGTACGTGACCCCGGAGTCGGTCAGGTCTTTGCGCGTGGGAAGCCAATACGCGGTCTTGTCGACCTCGCGCTGGTTCTCAGATCGATTCATCCACTGGACGAACGCAGCGGCGAGGGCCGGGTTCTTGCTGTCCTTGAAGGCGATCATGAACTTGCCGCCAGGGAAGCCGCCGCAGCGCTCCTGGCAGGGGTTCGGGGCGGCCGCCCAGTTGAACGTGGCGCTCTTGGCAAATGCGCCCACCTGCCAAGGCCCCGACAGGTACACGGGAACCTGCCCGGCCAGGAAGATCTCGTTGGCGCCCGTGTACTTGCTGCCCGAACCCAGCCAGAAGTCCTTCGGGGAGACGTTGCTTTTCACGAGGTCGGTGAAGAAGGTGAGGGCCTTGGCCGCCTTGTCCTTGTCGAGGGCGTTCTTGCCGTCGGGTCCGATCATCACGGTGCCGAACTGGCTCAAGATCGTGCTCAGCCGATTGCCCGACTTGTCGATGGCGAATGCGTACGGCATGTTGTTGGCGGCGGCCACCTTCTTGGCGTCGGCGACCAGCTCGTCCCAGGTCCATTTGGCGGGCACAGGAACACCCGCCTTCTTGAACGCATCGACGTTGATCATCGGCCCGTTGATCGTGACGTCGCTCGGCACGGCGAGCATGCGTCCCGTGCTGTCCATGGCCGTGGCGGCCGCTCCGGAAGCGAACTCGGACGGAAAGCCGCTGCCGAAGTACTGCTTGAAGTCGACTTCCTTGTCGGCGTACGGGTGCCAGTCGGTAACGCGCGCGACTTCGGGGGCGTTGCCCGCGGAAAGCCGCGCTTGAAGCGAGGTCGCCAAGTTGGCGAACGCCACGATCTGCAAGTTCACCTTCGCGCCGGTCGCCGCTTCGAACTTGGCGATCATGTCCTTCGTTGCCTGCTCATCGGGCCCGTCTGTGAAGTACACGTACGTCAGCGTCTGACCCTTGAAGCTGTTGAAGTCGACGCTCGCCGGTGCACTCGGCCCGGCGTCCGACTGCGGTGAGCCAGGCGCGCACGCACTCAGGCTCGTCGCGAGAACCACCGCGCAAAGAGCGGCGATCTTGGTACGAAGTCTCATGGGGTTCACCTCTCTGGGGATGGCCTGCTGCGTTCCGTGAGCGCCTGAGGCCTTATGACCTGTGTCACAAGACGCCAGCTTAGTGACCGATCACTTTTTGGTCAATCGCCTCGTACTGCCCGAAATCACTGCCCCTTGACTAAGTGCGAGCGATGGTTGAAGTATTTGAAGTGACCGATCACCTTTAACCTTCGTCGGCTCGTCAATGGGAGCAGCCCAAGAGTGGGCGCGACCCGATGCACGCCCGAACCAATCCGTCTACAGAGGGAACCGCAGATGCTCAGAGTAGGAATCATTGGTGCCGGCGGGATCTCCAACGCCCATATCGGCGCCTATCTGGCCTTCAGCGAAGAATGCGAGATCGTCGCCGTTGCCGACACTGCGCCCGGGAAGGCCGCCTCCAAGCTGGAGTTACACGGGATCCTGGGGGCCCGGGCCTACGAGGACCCGCACCAGATGCTGGCCGCGGAGCGACTAGACCTGGTGAGCATCACCACGCCGCCGTCCAGCCACGCCTCCCTCACCGTCGCCTTTCTGCGCGGAGGGGTGAACGTGATCGTCGAGAAGCCGATGGCTCCCTCGCTGGAAGAATGCGATGCCATGATCGCCGCCCAGCGCGAATCGGGCAAGATCCTCTCCGTAGTTGCGCAGAACCGGTTCCGAGACGACATGGCAACCCTCAAGGAGGCTGTTGACTCGGGCTTGATCGGCTCGGTTTCGCACCTCCGTATTGACTCAGCATGGTGGCGAGGACTGGCCTACTACGATCTGTGGTGGCGCGGCACCTGGGAGTCGGAGGGCGGCGGCTGTACGCTCAACCACGCTATCCACCACATCGACCTCGCCCTCTGGCTCATGGGGCGGCCGACCGAGGTGACCGCCATGCTCGCCAATGCGCAACACGACAATGCCGAGGTCGAAGACCTCTCAGTCGCAGTGCTGCGCTATGGCCGCGGACTTGCCCAGCTCACAAGCTCGGTCGTGCACCACGGCGAGGAGCAGGAAATCGTCATCCAGGGCCAGTTCGCCAGGATCTCGCAGCCCTGGCGGGTGACCGCAGAACTGTCTCAGCCCAACGGCTTCCCGATTCCCGGCGGCAACACAGCGCTGATCGATGAGCTCAACGCCCTCGCCGACGCACACGTCCCTTTGCCCCACCAGGGACACGAGGGTCAGATCGGGGACGTCATCGCGGCGATTCGTGAGCACCGCGAGCCGGCGATTGATGGCACGGATGGCCGCAACGCCGTCGAAGTCGTGACGGCCATCTACAAGGCTGGCATCGAGCGGGAAGTCGTAGAGCTTCCTCTTGACCCCGAGGACCCTTACTACCGGTCCGGAACTCTCGTCCAGCGCGCCCCTCACTTCTACGAGAAACGGGCATCCGTCGGCGAGCAGTCCGGCGAAATCATCGTAGGCGCCTCCACTCCCACATCCAATGACTGAAGCTTCGAAAGGACTGCTGATGCCTGCATCGGAAGGCGCCAACTACGCCCCCGCCCCTATGCCGCGGCCGGTCGTCGGCCCCGGCGAATTCATCTTCGCCGCCGCCCATCTCGACCATGGCCACATCTACGCAATGAGCGAAGGCCTGATCGGCGCGGGTGCCACGCTCAAGTGGGTCTACGACTCGGACCCGGCGAAGGCCGAGGCCTTCCAGACCCGGTTCCCACAGGCCCAGATCGCCGACAGCGAGGCAGAGATCCTCGCCGACCCCGAGGTGCGGCTGGTTGCTGGGGCGGCCGTTGCCTCAGAGCGGGCGGACCTCGGATTGCGGGTCATCGCGGCGGGCAAGGACTACTTCACGGACAAGGCGCCTCTGACCACACTCGCACAGCTGGAGGCCGTCAGGGAGGCGACCGCCCGCACTGGGCTCAAATACGCCGTGTACTACTCGGAGCGAATTCATGTGGAAGCCGCTGTGTTCGCCGGGCAGCTTATTGAGCAAGGCGCGATCGGCAAGGTCGTCCAAGTCATCTGCCTTGGCCCCCATCGAATCGGTGACCCTAACACGCGTCCAAGCTGGTTCTTCGACAGAGACAAATTCGGCGGAATCCTCTGCGACATCGGCAGCCACAACTTCGAGCAGATGCTCTACTTCGCGGGCGCAAAGGACGCGGAGGTGGTCAGCGCATCCGTCGCCAACCACGCCCATCAGGAATACCCCACATTCGAGGACTTCGGCGACGCCCACATCGTGATGGACAACGGCGCAACCGGATTCGCCCGGGTTGACTGGTTCACCCCCGCGGGCCTTAGCACCTGGGGCGACGGACGGACAATCATCCTCGGCACCGAGGGCTACATCGAGCTGCGCAAGTACGTGAACATCGCCACCGGCGAGGGAGGAGGCCATGTCTTCCTCGTCAACGACGACGGCGAGCATCACATCGACGCAACGGGACAAGTGGGCTACCCCTTCTTCGGAGCCCTCATCCGCGACTGCCTCGACCGCACCGAGACCGCGATGACCCAAGAGCACGCACTCAAGGCGGCCGAACTGAGCGTCAAAGCTCAACTTGCCGCCCGGGATCTAACTCCGAGAATTGGAAACCGACCGATTAGCGTTACGTAAGGAGAGGGCAGGAGAACGATACTGTTTCAGGGTCCAGATCGCGAGCACGTCTCGGTTAGTGCGTGCTTGGCGAGAAGAGGCCATGGAGGACCAATAAGTTGAGCTTTGGCAGCAGCCCTGTTCCCGCTCGGACGCCTAAGCCGTCCACGATCTATGAAGTCGCGCGGCTCGCCGGCGTCTCGCACCAGACCGTCTCGCGTTACCTCAAGGGGAATGGGGGCCTCAAGCCCCAAACGGTCGCCAAGGTCGAAGACGCCATGGCACGGCTCGACTATACGCCGAACCTTGCAGCGCGTGCGTTGCGCAGCAAGCAGTCCTATCGGATCCTTATCGCCACTCCCGAGGACGTTCGTTTTCCTGCATCTCGCGTCCTTCGAAGCGCAGTCAGCACGGCCGATGAAGCTGGGTATGTGACTGAGGTCGTCCAGATAGGTACCGAAGCGTCCAAGGCTTCGGATCGCCTTCTGACTCTGGTGTCGACCGAACGGCTCGCCGGGATCTTCTCGCTGATACCACTGGGTCCACTGGAAGAGCAGATCACGTCCAAGCACTCCGACATTCCACTCGTCGTCGCCGCGAACTATGACGAGAAGATGCATGCGCGCGGCTTCCTAGCGGACGCAACTCCAGCTGCAGAAATGATCGAGCATCTGGCCACCCTTGGCCACCGCTGCTTTTACCACGTCGCCGGACCACAGCTATGGACATCAGCTGCCAACAGGCGCAAGACCTACGAGACGACCATCGCCCGACTCGGTCTCCACTCAGCCGGTTCCGTGGTCGGCGACTGGTCCATGCTCTCGGGTTACCGGGCCGGACTGGGAATACCTCTGGATGACGGACCCGTCACCGCGGTGTTCGCAGCGAACGACCACATGGCCTTAGGAGTCATGCGCGCTCTGCACGAACGCGGCAAGAGGGTGCCAGAGGACGTCAGCGTTTTCGGATGGGACAACCTGGAGGAAGGCGAATACTTCATCCCCTCGCTCTCCACAGTGAGCATGGACTTTGAAGCTGCAGGCCGGAACAGCATGAGGGAGTTGATCTCCCGCATACGGAACGAGCCTGATGGCTCCTACGGAGACGAGTCCACCTCTATGAAGCTCATCCTGAGGGAGTCCACTGGTAGGGCCCCGGCACCCCCAAGCTGATCATCGTTCAGGTGCTATGCGACCTTTCTGCGCAGGCGTCCCAAGAGCTGTTTGAGGAGCCGCGAGACCTGCATCTGGCTCACCCCCAGGATTTCAGCGATGTCGCTCTGGCTCATCTCCTCGATGAAGCGCAGGCGCAGCAGCTGCCGTTCCTCGTCAGTGATGCCGGTGAGGGCTGCGGCGAGGATCTGCTTCTGCTCGACCTCCTCGCAGCCTGCCTCGATGCTGCTGAGTTCCCTTCCGGTTACGGCGGAGTGCCCCTCCGTGGTAGTGGGCTGTTCGATCGGCACGCCGACCATCGCTGCTGCTCCCAGCTGCGCTTCCACGACCAGGTCCTCGGAAAGTCCGGCCGCCGCGGCGATCTCCTTCCGGTCCGGTTCGCGGCCGAGTTCGGCAGTGAGGCGCAGGCAGACAGCGTTGACCTCCAGTCGCAGCTCCTGGATGGGACGAGGTGGACGCACCGCCCATGATTGGTCCCGCACGTAGCGCTTGATCATTCCGGTGATGGTCGGGACAGCGTAGGGCACAAACCCCTGTCCGGCGCCCTCCCGGTAGCGACGGATCGCCAGCATCAGGCCAAGCCTGGCCACCTGGCGAAGGTCCTCCGGGTCGTGCCCAGGGTAGCGGTGCCGGTTGGCAACAGCATCAGCTACGCCAAGATAGCGCTCGACCAAGTGGTCCACCGGTCCGACCGTCTGCAGGTAACCGACCTCAATCTACTGCCCCCTGCACCGCTTCCCTGATGGGAGCGTGATACCTGACTCAACAACGGCCTGATCTCCTTCCACGGAGGTGAGGCCGCTCTTGGTGTGTAGGTGGGTCGCAAAGCTCCGTATCATCGACAGATGCGAGCCAGCCACGCGGGTGTTGCATGACGATGCACACAACGGGGGACACATGTACGAAGTCGCAGTCCAGCGCCGCACGCCACGAAAGCTACTGCTGGAGAGCCGGCTGCCACGCGGTGGGCCCCTCGCGTGGTCACTCGCAGGGATAGCTGCATTCACGGCGCTCCTACTTATCCCTCGGTGGACAGGGTGGACGCTCGAGCACCTCCACAAGGAAGACGGCCAAATCTTCCTCGCCGTGTACACGTGGACAGGCCTCGGCAGCCTGATCGAGCCGTACACCGGCTACCTCCATGCCGGGCCCCGCGCGCTTACGGCTGCGTGTGCCCAGGTACCAACTGGCGCTTTCGCTGCCTGCATTGGCGTCGGCAGCGCCGGGTTCAGGATGATCCTCGCAGTTGCAGCGCTCGCCGTGTTCATGCCCTATAGCAAGAATTGGCGATGGGCTCTTGCTGCGTCCGCCCTGTTCGTTGCCGTCCCGGTCGGTCAGCAAGAGGCGCTGGGAAATCTCACAAATCTGAGGTGGTTCTGCGACGCAGCCGCCCTGATTCTCCTCCTCGGCGCCTTTCGCCGCCCGATCCCGGCCATCGGCTCAACCCTAATCGCGGCAATCTGTGTTCTCAGCGACCCACTCGCGCTGGTTCTCATTCCCCTCGCACTATGGCGTGCCGCCACCCTCACAGGCTGGGCTCGCGTTCTGCCGATCGGATATCTAGCCGCCTCGATTGGACACATTGTGGCGCTCCAGCCAGGAGCACGAACTGCAGATATCGCAATGTATTTTCGTGAACCCGTCGAGATGGTCACCCAACTTCTCGTACGGGGTCCAATGGTCGCGCAGTTCGGTCAAAATGCCACGGAACTCGCCATCAAGCTCGTAGGTCTGCCGATCGTTACCACAGCCCTTATCCTTCCAGCAATAGTCCTCGTGCGGGGCACGCGGAATCTACTGGGGGACGGCCGGCTGCTTGCGATCATTCTCACGCTTGCCGGGTTGGTATTCCTAGGTGGCACCCTCATATTCGCCGACCTAGAGATGATCAGGCTCACGGAATACTGGACCGTCGGACAGGCTTCTCGTTATTCAGTGCTACCGGGCATCCTCATAGGTCAAGGCATCATCCTCGCCGCCGCTAACCTATCCCGGATTGTTTTCGACCGTTTGGCTAGGGGGATCACCATCGGTGTTCTGATCCTGGCTTTCGTCGCAGACTCCGCCGGCGATCCTTGGAATACCAGGGGCCCAACGTGGGCTGAGACCGTCGACAAGGCTCGCCACGAATGTGTCGGACGATCGGTGGCGCGGGTTCAGATGACGCCGACCGGAGTGCCCAAGAATTGGTCCGCAGACATTCCCTGTAGGTGGCTGACACGGCCCTGAAGCCCAATTGGTGGCTGGGCTACTGGTAACAGGGGCGTCGACCTCGATCTCTCGGGTCTCTCATGATGGGCCCGATCCTAGCCCGGCGCATCCACAGAATCAGGGCGCCACGTCCACTCCAACGAAAAGAGGCCCGGAACTCCGGGCCTCTACGGGTGGAGGTAAGGGGATTCGAACCCCTGACCTTCTGCATGCCATGCAGACGCGCTACCAACTGCGCCATACCCCCGTGGAGCTGAGGGGACTCGAACCCCTGACCCCCTGCATGCCATGCAGGTGCGCTACCAGCTGCGCCACAGCCCCGTGTCGCCGCTTCGAAAAGCACCAAATCGGGGATCTCGAATCCCCTTGCCTGCTCCGAAGCAACTCGACTATCTTAGCCCGGCGCGGCCGAGCGGCACAAATCGAAAGGGCCGCTCGGATCAGCCTTCGACGATGGGTACAGGCACCAGCAAACTGCCTGCATTGTGCTCCCCCAGCCGCCAGCGAACCGCCCCGTCGTCAGCCGGAGAACGCTCCTCAAGCACTGACCAATTGCAGTTGGAAAGCCCCGAAAGGGCGCCCCACAAACCGTGCGGAAGACCCAGCAGCTCAGCGAGGGCCACGCGAATGGCGCCGCCGTGGCTCACGACCACTAGCGTGCCCTTCTCGCCCACCTCGCCGAGCGCACTTTCGACTGCTTTCCGGGTCCGCCGTGCCACGTCGAGCCTCGTCTCGGCGCCTCCCGCTGGAACGCTCACATCGCCGTCCTCCCACCGCGCAAGCTCCTCGCGGTCAGTGAGGCGGATCTCGTCGAACGTCTTGCCCTGCCAGCTCCCGGCGTTCGTCTCCCGAAGCCCAGGATCGGTTGCCACGGCGAGCCCTGTCTCGGTGGCGAGTGCCTCCGCCGTCGCCTGAGCCCGATCGAGGTCAGACGCGACGATCGCCGTCGGCCCCATCGCGGCAAGCAGGCGGGCGGCGTGCGCTGCCTGGCGCACGCCGTCGTCGTTCAACGGGATGTCAGTCTGCCCTTGGAAGCGGCCAGCCGCATTCCAGTCGGTGCGCCCGTGGCGCCAGAAGACTATCCTGCGTCGTCTCCCCACGCCGACTCAGCCGGCCGCCGAGGCTGCGGACTCCCCGGGCTCCTCGAGCCCGAGGTCGACCACGGGGCAGTCCTTCCACAGGCGCTCGAGCGCGTAGAAGGAACGGTCCTCGTCGTGCATCACGTGGATGACCATGTCGCCGTAGTCGAGCAGGACCCACCGGCCCTCGCTCCGGCCCTCGCGCCGCACTGGGCGCCGATCGACCTTGATGAGCTCGTCCTCGATGTTGTCGACGATCGAATTGACCTGCCGCTCGGTCGACGCCGAGGCGATGAGGAAGAGGTCAGTGATGGCGAGCCTCTCGCTCACGTCGACTGCCACGATGTTCTCGGCCAACTTGTCCGCTGCGGCCTTCGCCGCGACCTTCGCGGACTCGATAGCCGTTACGTCTGCGCTCACTCTGCTCCTTGTTAGGTGTGAAGAATTCATGTAGCTGTCGGGGCTATCTGCCCAGCAGCACAATGAGGACGGCCGCAATGAGGGCCACGATGCCGAAAGCGCCGATTCCAAGGAACACGATCCGTTCCCGATCGGTGCGTGCTGCCTGCGGCCCCAGAGGCTCGAGCCCATGGGCCGACACCGCCGAGATCGGTGCCGCCTCCTGCCGGCCAGCGGCCGAGGCCCCTCGCTGCTTCGGCGTGCGATCCGTGACGACAGGCACATGATGCGTCGTCGGAGGCTTCATCACAGGATGCGGTATTCCGGGGACCTTGACGTATTCCAGCGGGGTCACCATGGCGAGGTTATTGGCCGCGGTCGGCGCCGGCCCGGTCTTCCGCGTGGCCTCGACATCCCGGCGAGTCTCCTCGGCGAGCCGCTGGCGGGCCTGGGCACGACGGCTCAGGACCGCTTCCCGCTCTGCCTTCGCCACCTGCTCTTTGCGCTGCTCAGGATCGACGGCGGAAGGGCCCTTCTTCTGGCCCGCGAGCATCTCCGCCTGATTCTGCGCCTGCACGCGCAGCAACTCGCGGGCAGCCGTGATCTGCTCGTGGCTCAGCGCACGGAACGAGCCCGTCTCAGGACCCAGAACCGGCTCGCCAGCGGGATTCTTCGGGATCTTGATCGGCGCCGTAGGCGTGGGCTCCCGGAACGGGGCGCCGGACGACGGCGGTCGGCTGGGCGGGCGGGGAGCATTCGCCGGTGCGGGCTGGACAGCCTGGGCCGAAACCACGGGAAGCGGAGCTGCGGGAACGTCTCCCGCCTGCTCAGCCTGCTGCCGCAAAGCGCGACGACTCGGGAACGAGGCGGCCTGCTCCTTCTCCGCGAGCTCGCGGAGCCGGCGATGCGCCTCCCGGTCACGGGCGCGCGCCTGGGAGGTGCGTTCCGCTCGGGCGGCCGCTTCACGGCTGGCCTCGTCCGGCGCCGTGTCGAGAGCCCGGCGCGAGCGCGCCCGCGAGGCTGCGCCCGCATCCGCTGCAGCCCGAGCCGGAGCGGATGCGGCCCGAGACTCGGCCTCGGCCCTCGCTTCAGCCTCTGCGCGCGCTTCGGCCTCGGCCCTGGCCACCGCTTCGGCCCGCGCCTGGGCAGGGGTCAGCTCGACGGCGTTGCCCTCGCCGCGCGCCGCTTGCGCCAGCCGACGCTCGCGGCGGCTCATGATCGGCTTCTGCTCGTTGTTCATAGCTTCATCACCCGGTCGCCGAAGCGCTGCCAGCGTTGCCAGCACTCCCCAGAGGCGAATCGATACGGGCCAACTGGACCACGCCGTCCATGCGGGAACTCTGCATCTCGGTGCCGTTCTGGTACAGCCCGTACTTCGCGATGTACTGGACCACACCGTCCGGCACCAGGTACCACACCGGCTCGTGCGCCGCGACGCGGGCACGGCAGTCCGTCGACGAGATCGACATCGCGGGAACCTCAAGGAGGCTGACTTCCGCGCGGGCGAGGTCAGGAAGCTCGTGCCCGGGACGTGTCACCCCGACAAAATGGGCAAGGCTCCACAGCTCGTCGACGTCCTTCCACGAGACGATCTGCGCCATGGCGTCAGCGCCCGTGATGAAGTAAAGGTCGGCCTCAGGACGTTCGGCCCGCAGATCGCGCAGTGTGTCGATCGTGTACGTGGGACCGGGCCGTTCGATATCCACGCGGCTCACCGTGAACCGCGGATTCGACGCCGTCGCGATGACCGTCATGAGGTAGCGGTGCTCCGCCAGGCTGACCCTTCGGCTCGACTTCTGCCAAGGCTCGCCCGTCGGGACGAAGACCACCTCGTCCAGCCCGAACTTGGACGCAACCTCGCTCGCGGCGACGAGGTGCCCGTGATGGATGGGATCGAACGTCCCACCCATCACGCCCAGACGGATACGCCGCCCTTCGGGCACCTGCATTGGTTCCGTCAAGGGGTCAGTGGCTCGGCGCGCCCTGATGGCGGTCGTGCTTGTTCGGGTGCTGGCGGTGCGGATCCGCGTGCTCGTCGATCGCCTCGTGGCGACGGCCGAGGTTGGTGTAGGAGAGCGTCACGAAAAGCAGCACGACGAAGACGACAAACAGCGTGATCCCGATGACGAACGGCGGTGCAATCGTCGGCGCCGGCGCTTCCTCCCCCGTGGCCTCTGCACTCACTGTGAGTGCGGTGGTCAAAAGCGTTGCCAACATGGTCTACCCCTTCAAGCCTCTCGGATTCGCATGGTCACAGCCGTGACCGGTCTTCCGTTCATCCTACCCCGGCAATTGTCGGCGAAGCCGTCAGCCCCGCACCTGTCCCTCGCCCTGCACGATCCACTTGGTCGTGGTGAGCTCGGTGAGCCCCATCGGTCCCCTGGCGTGGAGCTTCTGCGTGGAAATGCCTACTTCGGCGCCCAGTCCGAGCTCCCCGCCGTCGGTGAAGCGTGTCGACGCGTTGACAATCACCGCGGCCGAGTCGATCTCCGCGATGAAGCGTTCCGCGTTCCGGAGGTCGTTCGTGATGATCGCCTCGGTATGCCCTGTGCTCCAGCGCCGGATGTGATCGAGGGCCTCGTCCAGCGAATCCACCGTTGCCACCGCGAGGTCAAGATCCATGTACTCGGTGGCCCAGTCGTAGTCCGTGGCCGGGACCGACTCAATCCCCTCCGGCAGCGCCTCGTAGGCACGACCGTCCACGTGGAGCCGAACGCCGCGTTCGGCCAGCGCGCAGGCAACTGCGGGGAGCACCGTGCTCTTCGAGTGGACGAGAAGGGTCTCAACGGTGTTGCAGACGCTCGGGCGCTGAGTCTTGGCGTTGAGCAGGATCTCCACGGCCATGTCCTCGCTGGCCGACTCGTCGACGAAGATATGGACGTTGCCCTCGCCCGTTTCGATCACGGGGACCGTCGAGTTGAGGACCACATTCTGGATGAGATCGCGCCCACCGCGCGGGATGAGGACATCGACTCGCCCACGGGCCTTCATGAGCACGTCCGCGCCTGCGCGCCCGTACTCATCGATCGTCTGCACCGAGTCAGCCGGAAGCCCGACCGCTTCAAGCGTGTCACGCAGGATCGCCACCAACTCGCGGTTGGTGTGCGCGGCGGCACTTCCGCCCCGAAGGATCACCGCATTGCCGCTCTTGAGAGCAAGACCGGCAATGTCCACGGTCACGTTGGGCCGGGCTTCATAGATGGCGGCAACCACGCCCATCGGGACGTTGACCTGCCGCATCCGCAGTCCGTTGGGCAGCGTCTGCCCGCGCACCACATTCCCGACAGGATCCGGAAGGCCGGCGAGGTTCTCGAGCGCGGAGACGAGCCCGTCGATGCGTGCGGGCGTCAGCGCGAGCCGGTCGAGCAGTGCCTTCGACGTCCCGTTCTCCCGGCCGGCCTCGAGATCTTTCTCATTGGCGGCCAGGATCCGCGCCTCGTGCTCCTTGAGCGCCGCGCCGATGGCGTGAAGGGCGCGGTCCTTCCACGCTCGGTTGGCACGTGCGACGGCGCGCGACGCCAAGCGGGCACGGTCGCCGATCGCGAGCACGGCGGCCTCGACGTCGACCGGCTGGGCGGCCGCCGGCGGGACGGCGGCTTCCTGAGCGGCGGCAGCGACGGAGGCAGTCTCGTGGTGGGCGACGGTGTCAGTCATACGGTCAAGTCTACCGAGCTAGACGATAACGAGGTCGTCAGTGTGAACGACTACACGCTCGTACTCAGGGCCCAACTCGCGTCCGAGCTCCTTCGTGGATCGCCCGAGCATGCCGGGCAGCTCGTCGGCCGAGAAATTCACCAGTCCCCGGGCAACGACCTTGCCCGCCTGATCTGCGATCTCCACCGGATCGCCAGCTTCGAAATCCCCGGTCACGGCGGTGATACCAGCCGGGAGAAGCGATCGGTGACGCTGCGCCACGGCCCGTACGGCACCGTCGTCGAGCGTCAGGGTCCCGCGGGTGGCGGCAAGGTGAGCCAGCCAGAGAAGGCGAACCGGCTTCCGACGCCCGCTCACGCTGAACCACGTCCCGACGTCCTCGCCGGCCAGCGCGCGGTGGGCGGCCGCCGTCGACGTCACCAACGCAGGAATGCCCGAGCTGGCGGCGATGCTCGCGGCCTCGACTTTCGTGGCCATGCCGCCCGTGCCGACCCCGGCGGCCCCTGTGCTGCCGATGACCACGCCGTCAAGGTCATCCGCACCCCTAACATGGGGAATCCGCAAGCCGCCCGCGGACGGCGGCCCCGTGTAGACAGAATCGATGTCGGAGAGCAGCACAAGCGCGTCTGCGTGCACGAGGTGGGCGACGAGTGCCGCCAGCCGATCGTTGTCGCCGAAGCGGATCTCGTGGGTGGCCACGGTGTCGTTCTCGTTCACCACTGGCACCACGCCGAGGTGGAGGAGCTTCTCGAGTGCCCGGTGCGCATTCTTGTACTGCGTGCGGCGAACGAGGTCGTCGGCCGTGAGCAGGACTTGGCTCACGGTCACGCCGTGCGCTCCGAAGGCCTGCGTGTAGCGGGCCATCAGCAACCCCTGGCCCACGCTCGCCGCCGCCTGCTGGGTCGCGAGGTCGCGCGGGCGCTTGGCCAGGCCAAGGGGCGCCAGACCTGCAGCGATCGCACCCGAGGAGACGAGCACAATCTCAGTTCCTGCATTCGCCCGCTCGGCCAAGGTGTCGACGAGTGCTGCGAGGGATTGTTCGGAGATGCCGCCGCGGATCGTCGTGAGCGACGACGACCCGACCTTGACGACGATCCGCCGCGCCTCGGGCAGCCACTCGCGCCCGCGCGCGCCCAGATCAGCGCTCGGACTCGTAATCGTCATCACCCTCCGCCTCTTCCTCGGACGTCAGGTCCGGCGCCCACTCCTTCCGGCGGCTCGATTCGGTCCAGATGCCTGCGCGCCGCTCCGCCTCGAGTTCGTCGCGGGCCGCTGCCCTGGCAGCCTTCCGGTCCTCGTAGTCCTCGCGCTTCTGGGCGCGCGTCGGACGCGACCAGTCCGAGAGCCGGAGGTCGGTGCCGCGCGGCCCTGCGAGGAGCTCGGCGCCCGCAGACATCGTGGGCTCCCAGTCGAAGACGACGGCGTCGTCCTCGCCGATCACCACCGTGTCGCCCGCGTTCGCTCCGATCTTGAACAGCTCGTCCTCGACCCCAAGCCGGTTGAGCCGGTCACTGAGGTACCCCACGGCCTCGTCATTCGTGAAGTCGGTCTGCTTGACCCAGCGCTCCGGCTTCTCACCGATGATCCGGAAGAGCGGCTCGAGGTTGCGCTCCTCCCGCCGGATCACGAACCCCTTCTCGTTGACCGCCCGGGGGCGGAGGACGGCAGGGGCGACCTTGGGCGGCGCGGTCTTGACCTCGGCGCGGGCTTTCTGGACGATCTCGGCCATGGCGAAGCCGAGGGACCGCAGCCCCTCGTGGCTCGTCGCCGACACCTCGAAGACCCGGTAGCCGCGGCCCTCGAGCTCCGGACGAACCAGATCCGCCATCGCCTTGCCATCGGGCAGGTCCACCTTGTTGAGGGCAACGAGCCTCGGCCGCTCGTTGAGCGGGACGACTTCGCCGTCGGGTCCGGCAAAGCTCATGTCCACGCTGTACTTCGCGAGCTCGCGCTCGATCACGTCCAGATCGTCCAACGGATTGCGGTCCGACTCCAGAGTTCCGCAGTCGAGGACATGCACGATCGCGGCGCAGCGCTCAACGTGCCGGAGGAAGTCATGGCCGAGGCCGCGACCCTCGCTCGCGCCCTCGATGAGGCCGGGAACGTCAGCGATCGTGAAACGGACATCGCCAGCCTGGACGACCCCAAGATTCGGGACGAGAGTGGTGAACGGGTAGTCGGCGATCTTCGGACGCGCGGCGGACATGGCCGCGATGAGACTCGACTTTCCGGCCGAGGGGAACCCGACGAGGGCCACGTCGGCGATCGACTTGAGCTCGAGGACGATGTCCCGCTCTTCGCCCTCGATGCCGAGGAGGGCGAAGCCGGGCGCCTTGCGCTTGGCCGTGGCGAGGGCTGCGTTGCCCAATCCGCCTTGGCCTCCGGCCGCGGCAACGAATTCTGCGCCCTCGCCGACGAGATCCGCGAGGACTTCGCCGTCGCGGGACTTCACGACCGTGCCGTCGGGCACGGGCAGCACGAGCGTCTCGCCCCTGTGCCCAGCGCGCCAGTCGCCCATCCCGGGTCCGCCGTTCTGGGCAACCCGATGCGGAGAGTGGTGATAGTCGAGGAGGGTGGTGGTCTGCGACGAGACCCGGAGGACCACGTCTCCCCCGTTGCCTCCGTTCCCACCATCCGGGCCCCCGAGAGGCTTGAACTTCTCTCGCTTGACCGACACGCAGCCGTGGCCACCGTGGCCTCCAGAAACGTGCAGCACTACGCGGTCGACGAAGCTCGCCACGCCATTCTCCTTACGCCGGGGTCACCCCCGATTCTAAAAAACAAGTGGAGCGGGCCGATTGGCCCGCTCCACCCTGAAAAAAACTAGCTGCGCTCGGACATCCGAGCCACCCAGACTACTGGGCGGCGACGATGTCCACCACGCGGCGGCCGCGACGCGTGCCAAACTGCACGGCGCCCGCCTCAAGGGCGAACAGGGTGTCGTCCTTGCCACGGCCCACGCCGTTGCCCGGGTGGAAGTGCGTGCCGCGCTGGCGGACGAGGATCTCGCCGGCGTTCACGGTCTGGCCGCCGAAGCGCTTGACGCCGAGGCGCTGAGCGTTCGAGTCGCGGCCGTTGCGGGTGGAGCTTGCGCCCTTCTTGTGTGCCATAAGCTGTGCCTACCTTGGAATCTGTTGGGTTAGGGAAGTACCGGGAGCCGAGATCAGGCAGTAATGCCGGTGATCTTGACCTTCGTCAGGTCCTGACGGTGACCCTGGCGCTTCTTGTAGCCCGTCTTGTTCTTGTACTTCTGGATGACGATCTTCGGGCCACGGAGGTCCTCGAGGACCTCAGCTGTGACCTTGACCTTGGCCAGCTCGGTGGAATCCGAAGTGACCTTCTCACCGTCGACCAGCAGGAGGGCGGGCAGCTCGATGGTGCTGCCGGCACCGCCGGCCACGCGGTTGAGGGTCACGAAGTCTCCGACGGAAACCTTCTCCTGGCGGCCGCCTGCACGGACAATCGCGTACACCACTGGGAACTCACTTCTCTCGACGTTATTACTGAAAGCTCTTGCGCGCGGCGCTCTCGACGCCGCTGCTCCTCGCAGCGGTGACGACAACACTCGACTGTGCTTCTTGCCGTGAGCCCGCGAGGGGATTCCCTGGGAGCAAAACCCAGTGGTAGGCGTCAGCACCGAGGATCTAGACTACGTCACTCCTCCATCCGGCCGCAAATGAGCCTTGCCGGAAGCACGCTCTACCAGTTTAGCCCACCTCTGAGGCAACCCCGTCTCAGGCGTACTTCGACGGCGCGTCGAAGAAGTCGCGCTCGTACACCGTGGACTGCACGAAGGCCTCCATCATCGCCTCCCTGTCGGCCGCAGAGGCTGCGCGACCGGCCCGGTCAGCGAAGCTGATTGCACGCCGCGTGGACTCCGCGAAGGCCTCGTCGGCGTAGGTCTCGATCCACGCTCCATATGGATGTTCTGTGCCTGACGGATCTTCTGCGCCGCCTGAGAGACCCCCTGCGCCCGGCGAGGTCCGCTGGAGATGCCGCTTGTGCAGCTCCTCGCCCACCACAGCGTAGATCCAGTAGCACGGAAGAACGGCGGCCGCGAGCACCGCGTAGCTGCCCATCGCGGAAGCGGCGAGCAGATGGTCCAGATAGGCCTTGGTGACGGGACCCTGTCTGAGCGCCTCCCCTGGCGGCAGCGGATGCTGCGCGAGCCACGTGCGATGGAGTTCCGCCTCGACCACGAGGCACACTTGGGCCGAGTTGGCCCAGAATGTCTGCTCCTCCTCCGTGGGCGCCAGGGCACTCGCCCGAGCCAGCGCCCTCGAGAACCCGTTGAGATACTGGGCATCCTGCGCAAGGTAGTACGCGAACTGCGCCTCGGGCAGTGAGCCGGCGTCGAGCTGCGCCACGAACGGCAATGCGTCGATTTCGGCGCGGATCTTTGCTGTCGCGTCCCATAAGCGGGCAGCGAATTCGCCGTCCGCCAGCGGAACGGACCCCTCGGCGTGGTGGAAGTGGTGCACCGGTCCGTGCCCACCGCCGACCTCGAGCTCGCCCGAGGCTGCCAGAGCGCCCAGGAGCCACTCCTTCACGACCTTCAGGGAAGCGGCCCAGTCACCGGTCCGCGCCTGCATCGTGGCCATAGCCGACGACAGGGAACACCCCGTGCCATGCGTGTTCCGCGTCTCAATGCGGGGCCCAGGCACCTCGACGATCCGCGCATCCTCGTCGGCTGCCGCGTCGACGAGCGCATCAGGGCAGTCGAGCCCGCTCAGGTGACCGCCCTTGACCAGAACCACCGCGCCGATCCGCTCCGACAGCCGCTCGGCCTGCGCCAGCGCCTCGGCCCACGTCAGCGCAACCGGTTCGTCGAGGAGGACGCCGAGCTCAGGGAGGTTCGGTGTGACGAGGTCCGCCTTGGCGAGGAGCCCGCGGAGGGCCGTGGCGGCGTCGTCCGCGAGGAGTCGATCGCCGCTCGTGGCGACCATCACCGGATCGAGGACAACGACGGCGGGCCGCGCGCTCTCAAGCCAGTCCCCCACGACGCGAATCACCTCGGCGTCGGCGAGCATGCCGATCTTGACAGCGTCGACGATGATGTCCGACGACACCGCGTCGAGCTGAGCCCTCAGGAAGTCGGCGGGAGGCGTGTGGACGCCCGTCAGGCCGCGCGTGTTCTGCGCCGTGAGGGCCGTGATCGCGGCCATCCCGTAGCCGCCCATCGCGGCAATGCTCTTGAGGTCCGCCTGAATGCCGGCTCCGCCCGAGGGATCAGAGCCGGCGATGCTCAGAACGCGCGGAACGTGGCGCCCCACCCCTAGAGCTCCGACGCCGGGACGCCGACGCCAAGAATCAGCGGTTCGTCACCCTCCGGCTTGGACGGTGCGGGCGCGGGCTGTGATGCGGAGGTGCTCGTCTTGCCGCCCACTGCGCCCTCGGTCTCGTCCACCCGCGTCACCTCGGCGGAGCCCTGGCCGCTGCGGGCCCCCCGGCTCCTGCGCCGCTTGCCCGGACGCTCCTCGCCCGAGTGGCGTTCGCCGGTGAGCTCGTCGAACGCATGGCTCAGCGCGTCGAGGCTCAGCGCCGGCTGGGGGTGCGGCGCCGGCGGGCGGGTCTCCCCGATGGGGAGCTCAATCCGCTCTCCACCAATCGTCAGGACCGGCACATGCGGGGAAGCCGGCGCCGCAGGTGCGGGAGGCGGCGAAGCGGGCGCCGGAGCCTGAGGTGCTTCGGCAGTGAGTTCAGCCGCGGGGTGCTCGGTCTCACCCGCTGCGCGCGCTTTCTCGTCGTCGTGCACGTGAGCAGCGTGAGCCGCGGCAGCGACAGCGGCGAGAGCGGCGCGAGTTGCCTGCGCACGCGCCTGGCGCTCGGCGTCGTCGACCTCGCCGACGTGCTCGTGGGCCGGGGCGCTGCCGGCTACCTCGGGCTGACCCGTCCGGCCGCGCCGACGACGGCGGTCGGATCGATCGGTCCGATCGGAGCGGTCCTGCCTTCCGCCCTGCTGCTGCGCGGGTTCAGTGCGCACAGGCTGGTGCTCGGAGGTCGAGCCTTGGGGCCGGCCCCTCTCCACCGGCTCCTCATGAGTGATCACGCCGCGACCGCCGCAGACCTCACAGGTTTCGCTGAACACTTCGAGCAGGCCTGTGCCCATGCGCTTGCGGGTCATCTGGACAAGGCCGAGCGACGTGACCTCCGCGACTTGGTGCTTCGTGCGGTCCCTGCCGAGGCACTCGACGAGACGGCGCAGCACGAGGTCGCGGTTCGACTCGAGCACCATGTCGATGAAGTCGATGACGATGATGCCGCCAATGTCTCGCAGCCTCAGCTGCCGGACGATCTCCTCGGCTGCCTCGAGATTGTTCTTCGTCACGGTCTCTTCGAGATTGCCGCCAGAACCCGTGAACTTGCCCGTGTTGACGTCGATGACCGTCATCGCCTCGGTACGGTCGATCACCAAGGAGCCGCCCGACGGCAGGAAGACCTTGCGGTCGAGCGCCTTGTGGATCTGCTCGTCGATCCGCCATTCAGCGAAAACGTCCGCCTCGCCCTGGTACTTCTCGAGGCGGCCCAGGAGATCCGGGGCCACGTACGTGACGTACGCCTCGATCGTGTCCCACGCGTCCTCGCCGCTCACGATGAGCTTCGAGAAGTCCTCGTTGAAGACGTCACGGACCACCTTGATGGTGAGGTCAGGCTCGGCGTACAGGAGCTCAGGCGCCAGGACCTTCGTGGAGGTCGCCTGATTCTGGATCGCGTCCCACTGGGCGCGGAGGCGGTTGATGTCGTGCGTGAGCTCTTCCTCGCTCGCTCCCTCGGCCGCGGTGCGGACGATCACACCGGCATCGGCGGGCAGGCGGTCCTTGAGGATCCGCTTGAGCCGATTGCGCTCGACGTCGGGGAGCTTCCGGGAGATACCCGTCATCGACCCGCCGGGGACGTACACGAGGTAGCGGCCCGGGAGCGAGATCTGGCTCGTGAGCCGCGCGCCCTTGTGCCCCACCGGGTCCTTCGTGACCTGGACCAGCACAGAATCGCCCGACTTGAGGGCATTCTCGATGCGGCGCGGAGCACCCTCGAGGCCAGCCGCATCCCAGTTGACCTCACCCGCGTACAGGACAGCATTGCGCCCGCGCCCGATGTCGACGAAGGCTGCCTCCATCGACGGCAGGACGTTCTGCACCTTGCCGAGGTAGACGTTGCCGATCAGCGAATCCTGCTGGGTCTTCGAGACGAAGTGCTCGGCGAGGACGCCGTCTTCGAGCACCGCGATCTGGATGCGGTCCTCCTTCTGGCGCACCACCATCTGCCGGTCAACCGACTCGCGGCGCGCAAGGAATTCGGCCTCGGTGATCACGTGGCGGCGGCGGCCCGACTCGCGCGACTCGCGACGGCGCTGCTTCTTCGCCTCGAGCCGGGTCGATCCCTTGACGCTCTGCACGCGGTTGCTCGTGCTCTCGGAGGGTGTCCGCGGGGCGCGGACGCGGGTGACGGTTCCAGGCGGATCGTCATCCTGACCGCCCTCGAGTTCGAGGTCGGCTTCGCCCCGCCGACGCCGACGACGACGGCGGGAGGTCACCTCCTCCTGCTCCTCGTCGTCAGCTTCCTCGGATTCCTCGCCGTTCCCTTCGGCGCCTTCCTCGAGGCGTCCACGACCGCGGCGGCCGCGGTTGCGACGACGACGGCGGGCACCGCCCGACTCCTCGTCCTCCTCCTCTTCTTCCTCCTCGGCTTCGGCGACGACGGGCGGCGCCGAGCGGGTGATGACGCTGAGGTCCGGGGCCTGGAAGATCATCGATGTCGGCGAAAGCGGCTCGCTGAACAGGGCGGCGAACGGGCTGGGAGCCTCCTCGGCCGGCGTTTCAGCGACAGGCTGCCGGACCTCCGACTGGGCCTCCGCCGCGGGCCGCTGCGTCGGCTCGGCCGCCGCGGGGTCCTCGGGCGAGGCGGCCTTGAGCGCTCGTGCCTTGGAAGCGGGGGCAGCCTCCGTCGGTGCCGGCGCATCCTCCGTTGGCCGCTCGGGGATTGGAGTCGGTTGCGTCGCTGAAGCCGCACCGGCCGCGCGACGCCGTGCCCGCACTGAGCTCTTGGCCCGCGACGCCGAACCGGCGGGAACAGGCTCGGCCGAGGTGTCGCCGTCGTCCGCCAAAGGCAGGCTCGGGTTGGTGGAGGCGGATTTCGAATCCGCCTGCGCGGCCGCAGCCCGGGCCGACGTTCGGCGCGACCGGGTCGCCGCCTTCCGCGGCGCAGCGGTGGCCTCCTCGGCCGCCGACTCGGTGGCCGCGACGGCGGCCTCGGCCACCGACTGGTCCTCGGCCGTCTCGGTGGACTTCTGCTCCACCGGCACTTCCACGGCCTTCTTCCGGCTGCGGCTAGCCCTCTTGGGCTTCTCCGCCGCAGCCGGCTCGGCCGCCTCCGGCTGCATCGCCGCCTGCTCGGCGCCGCCGTCGCCCTGGGGCGCTGCCCCGCCCTCGTTCGCGGTCTCTGCCGACTCAGCGGCGACCGCCTTTGCCTTGCGGGGCGCCCGGCGGGCCTTCGCCGGCGCTGCTTCCTCGGGCTCGCGTTCGGAGTTTTCCTGGGCCTGCTGCTCAATGTCCATTTGTGCGTACTCCACAAGCCGCCCGCAACGCCGCCACATTCGGCGTCGGGACGGCACCACGTGCCGGCACCCGCAGGCGCCGACGAAGTCGTCTCCGGTACCCGATCGGCCGCGGCTTTGCCGTCCGTTCGGGCCGATGCGCTGAGGACCCGCGGCCTGTCCGGCCGGCAAGGTGCCGCTTGGACCCAGCGGGCGGCAAGCGGGAAACTCCCGTGCGCCCGGCGTTGAGCCGGCGGTCTTCGTGGCAGTGCATCGGACCGGTCGCCGAATGTGGGTCGGCGTCCGGCCAATTGCATTGTCTCACACCGACCCCAACCAGCCTGGTGTCAGACTCGCGGCCTAGAATCGGGACAACACCGCAGGAAGGACGCCCCAGCCATGACGAAGGCCCCCGACGCCGAGCAGATCCGCCCCTCGACGCGCCCGGACGAGGCCGGTCCTGCCATGACGAGGACCCGCCCCTACGCCTGGCTCCTGCTCGTCACGAGCGTGGTGGGTTGGCTTGCTTCCGGCGAGCTGGTGCTCGAGAAGCTCGAGAAGCTCGTCAATCCCCAGCACACCACCATCTGCGACGTCAATCCATGGATCTCCTGCGGCGAGGTCATGAACACGTGGCAGAGTTCGGCGTTCGGGTTCCCCAACATGTTCATCGGCATCGTCGCGTTCGCGATCACGACCACCACGGCCATGGGAATCCTGGCCGGTGCTCGCTTCGGCCGCTGGTACTGGATGGGGCTCCAGACCGGCGTGACGCTCGGCTTCGTCTTCATTGTGTGGCTGTGGAGCCAGGCCCTCTATGCCATCGGAATCCTCTGTCCGCTGTGCATGATCGTGTGGGCCATGATGATCCCGATGTTCGTCTGGACCACCGTCCGCAACCTCCAGCATGGGATCATCCCCGCGCCGGCCGGTCTGGTGCGCGCCCTCGGCGAGTGGGGATGGGTCATCGTGGCCGTGCTGTACGTCGGTGTCATCGCGTCGATCTTCTTCCGCTTCCTGCCGATGTTCGTGCCCTCGACCATGTAACTGCCCCCTCCCTCTTCTCCGTTTCGGGTACAGATAATCCCCTCCCAGATCAGCTCGGGTACAGATACCTCCCCAAAGGACGACGGCGGGGGGGGGCCCCCCCGGGGGGGGGGCCCCCCCCCCCGCGGCCCGGTGGGGGTTCCGTGGAGCAAACAGCCAAAG
>NZ_SSCL01000001.1:0-388140 GCF_005876955.1 Sinomonas gamaensis | reverse complement strand
CATCCCCCCCCCCAACGGCCGCGGGCGGGGGGCTCCCTCCATCTTGTGGCCCCCCCCCGCCGTGCTCAGCTGTGGAGTTCCTGTACCAGAAACGCGAAATGGGCGTTGGTTGGTGTACCCGAAACAGTCAGGCGAACCAGATGCCGATCTCGCGTTCCGCGGACTCGGGCGAATCGGAACCGTGCACGAGGTTCTGCTGCACCTTGAGGCCCCAGTCCCGGCCGAAGTCGCCGCGGATGGTGCCCGGAGCCGCGGTGGTGGGGTCGGTCGCTCCGGCGAGGGAGCGGAAGCCCTCGATGACGCGCTCCCCCTCGAACACGGCGGCCGCCACGGGCCCGCTGAGCATGAACTCAAGGAGTGGCTCGTAGAACGGCTTCCCCTCGTGCTCGGCGTAGTGCTGTTCGAGGAGCTCCCGAGACGCGGTCAACAGCTTGAGGTCCGCAAGACGGTAGCCCTTGGCTTCCACCCGCGCGAGGATCGCGCCGGTGAGGCCGCGGGAGACGCCGTCGGGCTTGACGAGGACGAGGGTGCGCTCTGCGCTCACAGTGGCTCCTAGGTAGGCGTGTGGGGATCGAGCCTCAGTCTACTGAGTCTGAGCCTCGCCCCCGGCCCCGCCGAGGTCGGTGCCTCCTGCTTCAGGGTGGGTTCGGTCCCATTCGGCCTGCTCCCGGTCCCGCTGCAGGTTCTCGCGATCCAGCCGGGCACCCGTCCGGATGGCAAACCACCAGAAGAGCGCCATGACCGCGCCCACGAAGTACATCATGGGCTCCACGAGGCCCAACGCGATGAGCACAAGTTGCAGGACCCAACCGAGCACGAGTCCCCACGTCCGCTTCACGACCGCGCAGGCGAGGACCAGCACTGCTACGAGGGTCAGGCCTACGCCGAGGATCGCCCCGGGGCCGAAATCGCGGCCTCGGAGGCCGAAGACGACGAGCGTCGCAAAGAACGCAACGAATGCCTCGGTGAGGAGCATGATCGAGGCAAACTGGACGCGGACCGAGCGCCGGGGCCGCGGCATCCCGGGCCGCCACTCGCGCTGCGCTTTCGTGAGCCGCGCCATCAGGCCACGTCCTTTCCCAGCAGGAGGCGGGCCTCGCCCACCACCGTGATCGACCCCGTGACGAGCACGGCCCCGGCGAAGTCGCCCACCTCGTCGGCGCGCTCGACAGCGTGGGCGATCGCGTCGTCGAGCTTCTCCTCGGTGCTGATCGCCGACTCGTCGAAGCCGAGGTCGAGCGCGAGCTCCGTGAGCTCGTCGGCGGGAATGGCACGGGCAGACGCTGACTGGGTGAAGACGTATTCCACCGACTCGTCCTGGAACTCCTCCTGGAGGGTGCGCAGGATCTCCTCGGCGTCCTTCTCCCTCAGGACGCCCAGCACGATGACGAGGCGGCTGAAGTCGAAGGCCTCCTTGAGGGCCTGGGCGCTCACCTGGATCCCGCCCGGGTTGTGCGCAGCGTCGACGACGATGGTCGGCGAGGTCCGCACGACTTCGAGACGGCCCGGGGAGGTGACCGTCGCGAACGCCTCGCGGAGCACGTCCGCGTCCAGTTCGCGCTCCCCTCCGCCGAGGAAGGCCTCAAGAGCCGCCACCGCAACAGCTGCGTTCTCTGCCTGGTGTGCGCCGTGGAGAGGCACCGTGAGGTCCTCGTACCGGCCCGCGAGACCCTGAACCGTCACCAGCTGACCGCCGACGGCGAGCGTCCGCGCTTCGACGCCGAATTCGACGCCCTCGAAGCGGAACTCGGCGCCGACCTCGCGTGCCTTCTCGAGAAGGACCTGCGCGGCGTCGGACGGCTGGGCGGCGCTCACGAGGAAGCCGCCGGGCTTGATGATGCCTGCCTTCTCGCGGGCGATGTCCCCGGTGGTGTCTCCGAGGAGATCGGTGTGGTCGAGCGAGATCGGGGTGACGACGGAGACGACGCCGTCGCCCACGTTCGTTGCGTCCGTGATCCCTCCGAGGCCCACCTCGATCACCGCCACGTCCACCGGCTCATCCGCGAAGATCGCGAACCCGAGAATGGTCACGCATTCGAAATACGTAAGGCGCGGCTGCCCGACGGCGGTCAGCTCGGCGTCGACGATGCCGATGTACGGCGCGATCTCATTCCAGATCCGCACGAACGTGGAATCCGGAACCGGTGAGCCGTCGATGCTGATGCGCTCGGTCACCCGGCTGAGGTGCGGGCTCGTGTATCGGCCGGTCCGCAGCCCGTGGGCACGGAGGCCGGCCTCGATCATGCGGGCGGTCGAGGTCTTCCCATTGGTGCCCGTGATGTGGACGATCGGGAAGGCCTTGTTCGGCTCGCCCAGCACATCCATCGCCCGGAACAACGGGGCCAGACGCGGCTCCATCTTGTGCTCCGGCGCGCGGCTGAGCAGCTCCGCGTAGACCTCCTCCACGGTGGCAGGAGCGCTCGTCGATTGGCTCACCTCGCCCCCTCCCCTGCGGCAGTCTCCAGATCGCTGGGAACGCGCTCCACCACGGCCACCGGGTCGATGTCCGCGACAAGGAGCTCGAGTTCGACGCTCAGCGTCTCGCCCTTGAGCAGCTCGGCGTGCTCGCGGGCGGCAGCGATGAGCTCCTCGCGAGCCGTCACGCTGGTCCGGATCCGGTCGCTCACGTTCAGATCCGCGTCCTTGCGCGCCTGCTGGATCACGCGGACGAGGTCGCGGGCGTGGCCCTCTGCTTCGAGTTCGGGTGTGACCTCGGTGTCGAGGACCACGAAGCCACCCCCGGGCAGCATGGCAACGGCGCTCGACCCCCCGGCCTTCGCCGCGTCCACGACAGTCTCGAGCGAGTACTCCTGCGGCTCGAGCTCAATGCCGCCAGCCGTAACGGTCCCGTCGTCTGCGACCGACCAGTCGCCCGACTTCGATCCCTTGATGGCCTGCTGAACTCCCTTGCCGAGGCGCGGCCCGGCAGCTCGGGCATTCACCACGAGCTTCTGCTCGATGCCGAATTCCTCCGGCGAGGCGTCTTCCGTATCCAGGAGGCGCACCGACTTGAGGTTGAGTTCGTCCGCGATCACCGACTCCGTCCCGGCGAGACCCGAGGCCCCGGGCACGACGACGGTCATCGCCTTCAGCGGCAGGCGCACCCGCAGCTTCGCGGCCTTGCGCAGCGACGAACCCGCGGAGCACACCGCCTGAGTCTGGTCCATCTGCTCGACGAGGGCAGGCTCGTCGGCGAACAGCCCGCTGTCGGGCCAGTCGGTGAGGTGCACCGAGCGGCCACCGGTCAGGCCCCGCCAGATCTCCTCGGCGATGAGCGGGAGGAGCGGCGCGGCGGCGCGGCAGACCGCCTCGAGCGCGGTGTAGAGGGCATCGAACGCGTCGGTGTCCTCGTCGAAGAAGCGCTGACGGCTGCGCCGGACGTACCAGTTGGTGAGCATGTCGAGGTATTCGCGCAGCAGCTCGCACGCGTTCGAGATGTCGTACGCGTCCAGGTGCCCGCGCATGCCGCCCACGAGCCGGCCCGTCTCGGCGAGGAGGTACCGGTCGAGGGGGTCGGTGTAGCCGTCGCAGCGGAGCTTGGCCCCGTAGCCCTGCCCGCCTTCGGAGGCATTCGCGTACAGCGTGAAGAAGCTGTACACATTCCACAGCGGGAGGATCACCTGGCGGACACCGTCGCGGATGCCCTGCTCGGTGACGATGAGATTGCCGCCGCGCAGGATCGGGCTCGCCATGAGGAACCAGCGCATGGCGTCCGACCCATCGCGGTCGAGGACTTCGGAGACGTCGGGATAGTTCCGCAGGCTCTTGGACATCTTCTGGCCGTCCGAGCCGAGGACGATGCCATGGCTGATGACGTTCCGGAACGCCGGCCGGTCGAATAGCGCCGTCGCGAGGATGTGCAGCGTGTAGAACCAGCCGCGCGTCTGCCCGATGTATTCGACGATGAAGTCGCCCGGGTTGTGCGTCTCGAACCAGCTCTGGTTCTCCATCGGATAGTGCACCTGGGCGTACGGCATCGACCCGGAGTCGAACCACACGTCGAGGACGTCCGGGACGCGCCGCATCGTGGACTGTCCTGTGGGGTCGTCGGGGTTGGGCCGGGTGAGCTCGTCGATGAACGGCCGGTGGAGGTCCGGCTGCCCGTCGTGGTTGAGCGGGAGCCGGCCGAAGTCGCGCTCGAGTTCGGCCAGCGACCCGTACACGTCGGTGCGCGGGTACTCCGGGTTGTCGGAGACCCACACGGGGATCGGCGAGCCCCAGTATCGGTTGCGGCTGATCGACCAGTCGCGCGCATTCTCGAGCCACTTGCCGAACTGGCCGTGCTTGACGTTGCCCGGGATCCAGTTGATCTGCTCGTTGAGCTCGAGCATGCGGTCCTTGATCTTCGTGACCTCGACGAACCAGCTCGAGACGGCCCGGTAGATCAGCGGATTGCGGCACCGCCAGCAGTGCGGATAGCTGTGCACATAGCTGGCCTGCTTCACGAGCCGCCCCTGCTCGCGCAGCACACGCGTGATGGGCTTGTTGGCCTCGAACACCTGGAGCCCCACGATGTCCGCGAGCGCTCCGGAGGCGAAAAGCGGAAGGAATTTGGCGCCGTCGTCCACGGAAAGGATCACGGGGATGCCCGCGGCCTCGCACACCTTCTGGTCGTCCTCGCCGTAGGCGGGGGCCTGATGCACTATGCCGGTGCCGTCCGTCGTCGTCACGTAGTCGGCGACGAGGATCTGCCACGCCTTGCCCGTGCCCCACGTCTCGGAGTCGGTGAAGTAGTCCCACAGCGGTTGGTACCGGATGCCGTCGAGCTCCGCGCCGAGGAAGGTGCGCTCGACGGCGGCAGCGGCCGCCTCTGCAGCAGGGACTTCCCCATCCTCGTAGCCCAGGTCCTTGGCGTAGCTCGGCAGGAGATCCTCGGCGAGCAGGAAGCGCGCTTCGCTCGGGACGTCGGAGGCTGTGCTCATCGTCGGTACCCCGCTGGGCCCGGCGGGCACGACGGCGTAGCGCACCTCGGGCCCGACCGCGAGCGCCTCGTTGGTGGGCAGCGTCCAGGGGGTCGTGGTCCATGCGATCGCGAGGACGCCCTCGAGTGCCTTCGACGCCTCGGATTCGCCTGCGAGCAGCGGGAACGTCACGGTGACCGTCTGGTCCTGACGGTCCTTGTAGACGTCGTCGTCCATGCGGAGCTCATGGTTGGAGAGCGGGGTCTCGTCTTTCCAGCAGTACGGCAGCACGCGGTAGCCGCTGTAGGTGAGGCCCTTGTCGTAGAGCGTCTTGAACGCCCAGATCACGGACTCCATGTACTCGACGTTGAGCGTCTTGTAGTCGTTCTCGAAGTCCACCCACCGGGCTTGGCGCTTGACGTACGCCTCCCATTCGTGGGTGTACTTCAGCACCGAGGCGCGGCAGGCGTCGTTGAACTTGTCGATGCCCATCCGGTCGATGTGGGCCTTGTCGCTCATCCCGAGCTGCTTCATGGCCTCGAGCTCGGCGGGGAGGCCGTGGGTGTCCCACCCGAAGCGGCGCTCGACGCGCTTGCCCCGCTGAGTCTGGTAGCGCGCGACGAGATCCTTGGCGTAGCCGGTCAGGAGGTGGCCGTAGTGCGGGAGGCCGTTGGCGAAGGGCGGGCCATCGTAGAAGACGAATTCGCCGGAGCCGTCGTGGCCGGCATCGCGCTGGTCGATCGAGGCTTGGAAGGTGCCATCCTCATCCCAGTACTTGAGGATGCGCTCCTCGAGCTCGGGGAACCGAACTGTGCTGGTTGCCGGCGCGCCGGCCGCATTCGCGCGGTCGGGCGTGGTGGTCGCTTTGGGGTACACGCTCACGGAAGATCCTTGGCTGTCGAGGCTTCGGAATGCGAGGACGGCAAACGCCCGGATCTGCCGGGCGGCACCGCGGTACCACCTCGCTTGCCCGCCCGGGCTGCCGTGTGGGCAGCCCGCTTGGGCCTCTCGTGAGGGCTATGACGGGCCTGCCCGTCCGGTTCTACTGGGCGGCTCGCCTCGTCGGCGGAGCACGCTGTTCTTCCGGAAGCTCACCGGTGATGGCCGGGTCGACGCTTTGCTGACCAGTCTACCCTTCCCCGCTGGGGCTTTCGGCTCAGCCGCGGCGGATCAGCTTGTGGGCCGCCGCCTGAGCCACCGGTCGGATCACGATGTCGTCGAGGTTCACGTGGTGCGGCACGGTCACGGCGTACCGGACGACGTCAGCCACATCCTCCGCGGTGAGCGGTTCCTCCACTCCCTCGTACACCTTCTCGGCAGCTTCGGCGTTGCCTCCGAGGCGCATCAGCGAGAATTCCTCCGTCTTGACGAGGCCCGGCATGACCTCGATCACGCGGACATTGTGCTCCGCCTCCTCGAGCCGGAGCGCCCGGGTCATGCCGTGCTCGGCGAACTTGGCGGCGTTGTACCCTCCCCCGCCTTCATACGAGACGAGACCCGCCACGGAGGTGAGGTTCAGGACGGTCCCGCGGCCGTGCGCCCGCAGCATCGGCAGGAAGGCACGCGTGATCTTCATCGTGCCGACCACGTTGACTCGGAGCATCCATTCCCAGTCCTCGGTCTTCGCCTCGGCGACCCAGTCGGTCCCGCGCGCACCCCCCGCGATATTGACGAGCGTGTCGATGCCACCGCGGGACTCGACCTCGGCAACGAGGCGGGCAACGTCGTCGTCCTCGACAATGTCCGCGGGGAAGGGGATGGCACCCGTCTCCTCAGCCAGGCGCTCAAGGCGCTCGGCGCGCCGGGCAACTGCGAACACCCGCCACCCCTGCGCGGCGAGCGCGCGGACCGTCGCCTCGCCGATCCCGGTGCTCGCACCGGTGACGACGGCGGAGCGGACTCCGCGCTCGGAATCGGCCGGGGCAGGGGCGGGCTGGGTGGCATCTGAGGTCATGTGCCCAAACTACCTCTGCGGCGCGCCCAATGCCCTCTGGAGGACCACGGCCTGATTGTGCTCTTCGTCGTGTGCGGAGTAGACGAGTTCGACCCTGTCGTGCGCCGCAATCGCGTCCTTGAGCTGCTGGAAGGCTTCCGAGTCTTCGAGTTCGTCGCGGTACCGCCGCGCGAACTCCTCGAAGCGCTCGGCCTCATGGCCGAACCACTTGCGGAGCTCCGTAGACGGCCCGACCTCCTTGAGCCAGAGGTCGACTCCGGCCTTCTCTTTGCTGAGGCCGCGCGGCCACACCCGGTCCACCAGGATGCGGAACGTCCCGGCAGGCGAGGACTCGTAGACGCGCCGGACGCTGACGATGCCCATGGGGCCATGGTTGGGATTCATACGTAGAATTGCAAGCATGCCTGAAGCGAACCCCACGGGTACAGACACGCCCATCTCTTCCCGCCCAGCCACCCATGTCCCCGACAAGCCCGCCCTTGAGGGCCTCGAGGCCAAGCTCACGGAGCGATGGCTGACCGACGGCACCTACCGCTTCAACCCGGACACCACCCGGAGCCAGGTCTACTCGATCGACACTCCCCCGCCGACCGCTTCGGGCTCGCTCCACGTGGGCCACATGTTCTCCTTCACCCAGACCGACCTCCTCGCGCGGTACCAGCGCATGACGGGCAAGAACGTCTTCTACCCGATGGGCTGGGACGACAACGGACTCCCCACCGAGCGGCGCGTCCAGAACTACTACGGCGTGCGGTGCGATCCGAGCATCCCGTACAACGCCGACTACAGGCCGCCCGCGCAGCCGGCCAAGAACCAGCGCGACTTCGACGTCATCTCGCGCCGCAACTTCATTGAGCTCTGCGAGGAGCTCGCGGTCGAGGACGAGAAGGTCTTCGAGCACCTCTTCAAGACGCTTGGCCTCTCGGTCGACTGGGACATGACCTATCGCACGATCGACGACGTCTCGCGCGCCATCTCGCAGCGAGCCTTCCTCCGCAATCTCGGCGACGGCGACGCCTACCTCGCCGAGGCGCCGACCCTGTGGGACGTCACCTTCCGAACCGCGGTGGCCCAGGCCGAGCTCGAGGACCGCGAGGTGCCCGGTGCCTACTACCGCTATGCCTTCACGGCCGACGACGGTCGTCAGGTTCACATTGAGACGACCCGCCCCGAGCTGCTCGCCGCGTGCGCGGCTCTTGTGGCCCACCCGGACGATGAGCGCTACCAGCCGCTCTTCGGCACCACGGTTCGCTCGCCGCTGTTCGGCGTCGAGGTCGAGGTCAAGGCCCATCCGCTCGCGAAGCCGGACAAGGGCTCCGGCATCGCCATGGTCTGCACATTCGGTGATCTCACCGACGTGACGTGGTGGCGCGAGCTCCAGCTTCCGACGCGATCGATCATCGGGCGCGATGGGCGCCTCCAGGCGGAGACGCCGGAGTGGATCACCTCTGAGGAGGGCAGCGCGGCTTACGCCGAGATCGCCGGCAAGACCGCGTTCTCCGCGAAGGAGGGCGTCGTGAAGATGCTCGGTGAGCGGGGACTGCTCGACGGCGAGCCGAAGAAGATCATGCACCCCGTGAACTTCTACGAGAAGGGCGACAAGCCGCTCGAGGTCGTCACGAGCCGCCAGTGGTATATCCGAAATGGCGGGCGCGACGCGGACCGTCGGGCTCGCCTCCTCGAACGCGGCCGCGAGTTCGCCTGGCACCCGGCTTTCATGCGGTCCCGCTATGAGAACTGGGTCGAGGGGCTCAACGGCGACTGGCTCGTCTCGCGCCAGCGCTTCTTCGGCGTCCCCATCCCGGTGTGGTACCGCCTCGACGAGGGCGGGAACCCCGACTACGAGAACCCGATCGTCCCGGACGATTCCATGCTGCCCGTCGATCCCGTCGCCGAGCCGGCCCCCGGCTTCGACGAGACGCAGCGCGATCAGCCGGGAGGGTTCACTGGTGATCCGGACGTCCTCGACACCTGGGCAACGTCTTCTCTGACCCCCCAGATCGTCGGCCGCTGGAGCCGCGATGACGAGTTCTTCGCGAACGTCTTCCCCTTCGACCTGCGTCCGCAGGCCCACGAGATCATCCGGACGTGGCTCTTCTCCACGACGGTCCGCGCCGATGCCCTCCACGATTGCGCGCCGTGGAGGAACGCCGCGATCTCTGGCTGGGTGCTCGACCCGGACCGCAAGAAGATGTCCAAGTCCAAGGGCAATGTCGTGGTCCCGACCGACATCCTCGAGGAGTATGGGGCAGATGCCGTGCGCTACTGGGCGGCCTCGGCCAAGCTCGGCGCAGACACCGCCTTCGAGGTGGCCCAGATGAAGATCGGTCGCCGCCTCGCGATCAAGATCCTCAACGCGTCGAAGTTCGTCCTCGGGCTAGGCGCCACCGAGGAGAATGTCCTGCGCGACCCTGCCGATCCTGTTCTCGTGAACCCGCTCGACCGCGCGCTGCTCGCGCAGCTGGCCGACGTCGTCGCGCAGGCTGGCGGAGCCTTCGCGGCCTACGACCCCGCCAAGGCGCTGCAGCTCACGGAATCGTTCTTCTGGCAGTTCACGGACGATTATGTGGAGCTCATCAAGGATCGGGCCTACGGCGCGCAGGGCGAGGAGCAGAAGGCGTCCGTGCTCGCAGCGCTGGCGACCACCCTGGACGCGCTCCTGCGCCTCTTCGCGCCGATCCTGCCTTTCGCCACTGAGGAAGTCTGGGGCTGGTGGCGCTCAGGCTCCGTGCACCGCGCCGACTGGCCCCAGCCCCTCCCCGTCGAGGGGGACCTCGGCATGCTGGTCACCGTTGGCCTCGCACTCTCCGGCATCCGGAAGGCGAAGTCCGAGGCGAAGGTCAAGCAGCGCACGGAGGTCCTCTCGGCCACGGTCTCGGCTGGCCCTGCTCAGCTCGCCCAGCTCGAGGGCGGTCTCGGCGACCTGCGCGCCGCAGCCAACGCCCGTGAGCTGCGCCTCGAGGAGAGCACCGGCGAATTGAGCGTCTCCGGCGTCGAGCTCGCGGCAGTGGACGCCTAAACGACTCATCTGGGCGAACGAGCTTGGGCAAAAGGGAAGCCCCATCAGCGTTGAACGCGTTGGTGGGGCTTCGACTTTTCGGCTGCCCGGTGACGTCGTGCAGTCTGGTGGAATCCTCGGAATCCAGGTCTTACCCTCCGTCACAGGGGGTCAGTCGCCGGCTTTGCCTGAGGCTGCGTCGAATCGACTGTCACTGAATCTTCGGTTTCCACGTCCTCCTCCGGCTGTGGAGAAGGTACTTCTTATTGTGATCCGGGTCACTTCCCGCGGCAAGGGGAATGGAGGAAGTACAGAGCCGTAATTCGCTCAGACAGCCTTCGGCCGCTCGGTCCTGGTCCTCTTGATCTCGAAGAAGTGCGGATATCCGGCAAGCGTCACCGAGGCGTCCCAGATCTCGCCCGCCTCCTCGCCCTGAGGCACACGCGTCATGACCGGCCCGAAGAAGGCCGTGCCATTGAAGGCGACGATGGGCGTTCCCACCTCTTGCCCAACGAGTTCGATTCCAGACTTGTGGCTCTTCCGGAGCTGGGCGTCGTACTCCTCGGAGTCTGCATACTGAGCCAGATCCGAGGGGAGCCCGACCTGCTCCAAGGCCCGCCGGATCACCTCGGGACGATCCTTGACGCCCTCGTTGTGAATGAGGGTCCCCATCGCATCGTAGAGCGGCTTGATGTGCTCGGTTCCATGCAGCTCCGACGCGGCGATGATGACGCGGACGGGGCCCCAATTCTCATCCATGGCGCGCTGGTAGTCGCTCTCGAGCTCTCGGCCTTCATTCAGCACGGACAGGCTCATCACGTGCCAGTCCGTCTCGATCTCCCTGACCTTCTCGACCTCGCCAATCCATCGCGAGGTCACCCAGGCGAAGGGGCAGGCGGGATCGAACCAGAAGTCCGCCTTGCTCTTCGCGATCTGCGCAGTGTCAGTCATGCTCATCTCCTTCTTTCGAGGGAATCACCCAGCCCATCGTATTCAGAGTTCCACGGAGCCGTAGGATTTCCACTACACGGAAATCAAATTTCCTCTTGCGGAATGAAAGTAGCGCTCCTAATCTTGAATCATCCGATCCCACGTGAGGTAGCTCACTAGAGCTTCTCCCATCAACGAGGACTGGCTTCCATGTTCCCCTCCACCAGCGACGCGCTGAAGGCGAGTTCGGCGCGCTACGGGACCCCGCGACAAGGCCGTCGCCGCTCCCGCACACTGATCGCCCGCGCGGTGATCGCCCCGACCCCATCTCTGACCTAGGAGCTCCCTGTGCTTTCTCAGGCTTCCAAGAAGGCTTCACACGATCGCGTCTCCGCACCTGCCCGCCCCCGCGGCAAGGCCCGCTGGAGCATTGCCCTGCTCATGGGCTTCGGCATCCTCATCAACTACGTCGACCGGCTCTCGATTTCGGTCACCCAGAAACCTCTGACCGAGGACTTCGGCCTCACGGCCACGGAGTTCGGCGTCCTGTCCTCGGCCTTCCTCTGGTCCTATGCCATCATGCAGATCCCCTCGGGGATGCTGCTCGACCGCTTCGGCGTCAAGCGGGTCTGGGGTGCGAGCGCCGTGCTCTGGACCGTGGCGTCCGTGCTCACCGCTATCGCCTCCGGGGCATGGGTCATCATCATCGCCCGGGTGCTCCTCGGGGTCGCCGAGGCACCCGCATTTCCCGGAGCCATGAAGGCGACCGGGCAGTGGTTCCCGCGACACGAGCGCGGCCTCTGCACAGCGATCTTCGACAGCGGGACCCGACTGGCCAACGTCCTTGGCCTGCCTCTCATCGCCTTCACCGTCTCCACGTGGGGCTGGCGTGAGGCGTTCTGGCTGCAGGCCGTCCTGTCCGTCATCTTCCTCGCGGCGTTCCTGTGGCGGTACAGCGGCCCGAAGGCGCGCTTCGCCAAGGGCCGCATGACCAGTGAGGAATACAGCTACATCGTCCAGGGCGGCGCGTCGAGCGAGGAGGTTCGGCCGTCAAGCGATTGGGCCACCGTCGCCTACCTCCTTCGGCAGCGCAAGGTCTGGGGGCTGTCCCTCGGACTCGCGGGAGCCGGATACGTGCTGTGGATGCTCCTGACGTGGCTTCCCGGCTACATGCAGACGACTATGAACCAGAGCGTCCTCCAGAGCGGCATCTACGCAGCTGTCCCTGCCTTCGCCATGTTCGTCTCCGAACTGACCATTGGCGGCTGGTGGGTCGACCGCGTGATTGGACGCGGCGCGAATGCAGACAAGGTGCGAAAGGGCGTCTTGGTGGTCGGCATGATCATCGCGCTGTTCACGGTCGGCGCCGCCTTCAGCGACAACCCGGTCTCCGCCATCATCTGGATCGCCATCGGAAGCGCCGGAATCGCCCTCGTCTATGTCACGAGCAACTCCCTCCCGGCACTCATTGCCCCCGAGGGGAGCGCGGGATCGCTTGCCGCGATCGTCAACTGCGTCAATCTCCTCGCGGGCGTCGCCGCCCCCATCATCACGGGGCTCATCGTCGATGTCACCGGCCACTTCGTCTACGCCTTCTTCATCGGCGGCATCGCACTCGTCGGCGGCCTCGCCTCCTACCTGCTGCTCATGGGCAAGATCGAACCGATCCCCGCACGCGCTATCGTTCACACGACCGACGTCTGATGCCGTAGGAACCCAACCGCTCAGGACAGAGAGCCCCGGCCGATTGGCCGGGGCTCTCTGTTCCTGCGCTGATCAGGCAGACTTGGTGCGCCGCTTGGCCACGACGCTGTGCGGGATGAGGCTCGGCTGCTCGTGGCGGATGACGACGTCCCTCGTCACCACGACGCCGGCGACGTCGTCGCGGCTCGGGAGATCGAACATGACGGGAAGCAGCACCTCTTCCATGATTGCCCGCAGGCCCCGTGCCCCGGTGCCGCGCTCCAGGGCGAGGTCCGCAATGGCCTCAAGCGCCTCGTCCTCGAAGTGCAGCTCGACGCCGTCCAGCTGGAACATCTTCTGGTACTGCTTGACGAGCGCGTTCTTTGGCTCCGTGAGGATCTGCATGAGAGCCGGACGGTCGAGGTTCTCGACGGTCGTGATGACGGGAAGGCGCCCGATGAACTCGGGGATGAGCCCGAACTTGAGCAGGTCTTCCGGCATGACGTCGGCATACGTGCTCTCATGCTTGGTGATCGAGCTGAGGGGAACCCCGAAGCCGATCCCCTTCTTTCCGGCACGCTGCCCGATGATCTCCTCAAGCCCGGCGAAGGCACCAGCGACGATGAACAGCACATTCGTCGTGTCGATCTGAATGAACTCCTGATGCGGGTGCTTGCGACCGCCCTGCGGGGGCACGGAGGCCACGGTGCCCTCGAGGATCTTCAGCAGCGCCTGCTGAACGCCTTCGCCTGAGACATCCCTGGTAATCGACGGGTTCTCGCTCTTGCGGGAGATCTTGTCGATCTCGTCGATGTAGATGATGCCCTGCTCAGCCTTCTTGACGTCGTAATCGGCCGCCTGAATGAGCTTGAGCAGGATGTTCTCCACGTCCTCGCCCACGTACCCGGCCTCCGTGAGGGCGGTGGCATCCGCCACGGCGAACGGCACGTTGAGTCGGCGGGCGAGGGTCTGGGCCAGATACGTCTTGCCACATCCGGTCGGGCCAATCAGAAGGATGTTGGACTTGGCGATTTCCACATCGTCGTGGCCATGGCCCTCCGCAAGGGAACCCGACTTCGAACCGTGCCCTGCCTGAATGCGCTTGTAGTGGTTGTACACAGCCACCGCGAGGGCGCGCTTCGCGTGCTCTTGGCCGACAACGTACTCCTGGAGGAAGTCGAAGATCTCACGGGGCTTTGGCAGCTCGAAGCTTCCCAGGTCCGAGACCTCCGCGAGCTCCTCCTCGATGATCTCGTTGCACAGCTCGATGCACTCGTCGCAGATGTAGACCCCAGGGCCCGCGATGAGCTTCCGAACCTGCTTCTGGCTCTTCCCACAGAACGAGCACTTCAGCAGATCCGCGCTCTCGCCAATCCGAGCCATTCGTCGAATCCCTTCATGTAGGGGCAGAACCAGTGACCACTCCACTGTAGGCCACGCCACCGACAGCGCACCGAAGCCAAACGCCGGTGCCGCCGAAGATTTCTCGGCGGCACCGGCGCGCTGGGCACGTGCCCTCCAGTGCTCAAGCGGTCAACGGGCGATCGCGCTCTGCCGAATTTTACGGGACTCGAGAACCTCGTCCACGAGTCCATACGTCTGGGCTTCCGGGGCCGTGAGGAAGAGGTCGCGCTCGATGTCGCGGCTGATCTCCTCCGGTGTCTTGTTCGTGTGCTTGGCCCAGGTCTGCTCAAGCCACTCGCGCATCCGGAGCACTTCGCGTGCCTGGATCTCGAGGTCCGTCGCCTGGCCGCCCGAACCGCCGGACAGGGAGGGCTGGTGGATCATGACCGTCGAGTTCGGCAGTGCAAGGCGCTTGCCCGGCGTGCCGGCCGCAAGGATGACTGCCGCGGCAGACGCTGCCATACCGAGGCACACCGTCTGGATTTCCGGACGGATGAACTGCATGGTGTCGTAAATGGCGGTCATCGCGGTGAAGGAGCCGCCCGGCGAGTTGATGTACATCGTGATGTCGCGGTCCGGATCGTTCGCCTCGAGGACCAGCAGCTGGGCCATGATGTCATCTGCCGAGGCGTCGTCCACCTGGACGCCCATGAAGATGATGCGGTCTTCGAACAGCTTGGTGTAGGGATCCTGGCGCTTGAAGCCGTAGGGCGTGCGCTCCTCGAACTGGGGAAGGATGTAGCGGCTCGTCGGCAGGCCCGCCGGGTTGACGCCCATGTTGTAGTTCATCTGTTGCTCCTTCTTGCCGTGCGTTGCCGCGGGCGTCTCTTACTTGTCCGTCCCACCGCCGCCGGTGACGTGACCGGCGCGCGCGGCGATCTTGTCGAAGAACCCGTACTCGAGCCCCTCCTGGGCCGTGAACCACTTGTCGCGGTCGTTGTCCTTGAGGATCTGCTCGACCGTCTGACCGGTCTGCTCGGCCGTCAGTTCTGCCATGACCTGCTTCATGTGGAGGATCAGCTCGGCCTGGATCTTGATGTCCGAGGCCGTGCCACCGATGCCGCCCGAAGGCTGGTGCATGAGGATCCGGGCGTGCGGCGTGGCGTACCGCTTGCCCTTCGCGCCAGACGAAAGGAGGAACTGGCCCATCGACGCCGCGAGGCCGGTCGCAACGGTCACCACGTCGTTCGGCACATACTGCATCGTGTCGTAGATCGCCATGCCCGCGGTGACCGATCCGCCGGGCGAGTTGATGTAGAGGTAGATGTCCTTCTCGGGATCCTCGGCGGAGAGCAGGAGGAGCTGCGAGCAGATGGTGTTCGCATTGTCGTCCCTGACCTCAGAACCGAGCCAGATGATGCGCTCCTTGAGGAGTCGCTGGTAGATGAAGTCCTGGCCGTTGCCCTCGGGCTGGCCCGCCAGGCGCGGCGTGGTCTCCGGCTGCTGCATGGTGGCGATACCTCTCGATCTCCTGCACAAGCTGATTGCTGCTACAGGGACAGTAGCCCGTTTCGAGGTGTCTTTGTTCCACACGGCGCGGCTGTTCGCTTTGGGCGCATGCTGCCCCGCGCAGCCCTCGTTCTTCGCCGCCCTTCTAACGACGGAGGCCGCCGGCCCTCGCACTCAGGCGGGGTCGGCGGCCTCCAGGAAGCGACGCGATCAGAACTTCGCGGCAGCGGGATCGTCGCTCGGGACGACGTTCGCGGCGCTCTCGTCCGAGGACTCCTCAGAAGCCTCGACGACGTCCTCCTCGGCGCCCGGCCGGACGAACTCCGAGAGATCCACGGGGTTGCCCTCTGAGTCGGTCACCTCTGCCTGGCCGAGGACATGGGCGAGGGCCTTGCGGCGGCGCACCTCGCCGACCATCATCGGGACCTGGCCGGACTGGTCCATGATCTGGGCGAACTGGTTCGGGTCCATGCCGTACTGCGAGGCGGTCGAGATCAGGTACTCGATGAGCTCGTTCTGCGAAACGCCGATCTCTTCCTTGTCGGCGATCGCGTCGAGGATGACCTCGTTCTTGAAGGCGCGCTCCGTGTTGGCCTTGACCTCGGCGCGGTGCTCCTCGGTGTCGTGGTCCTCGCCCGCCGCGTGGCCGCCGGCCTCGGGGTTGAAATGGGCCTCGACCTGATCAGTGATGACGGTGTCGGGAACGGGAACCTCGACGAGTTCGACGAGCTTGTCGAGGACCTTGTCGCGCGCCTCGATGCCCTGCTGGGCGACCTTCGCGTCCGCGGCCTGCTTCGCGAGGTCCTCGCGCAGTTCGGCGATCGTGTCGAACTCCGACGCGAGCTGGGCAAAGTCATCGTCCGCCTCGGGGAGCTCGCGCTCCTTGACGGCGGTCACCTTCACGGTCACCTGAGCCTGCTCGCCGGCGTGCTCGCCACCCGCGAGCTTCGTCTCGAAGATGGCCTCCTCGCCCGCGCTCAGACCGGTGACAGCCTCGTCGAGACCGTCGAGCATCGTGCCCGAGCCGACCTGGTACGAGAGACCGGACGCGGAGTCGACCTCCTCGTCGCCCACCTTGGCGGTGAGGTCGATCGTCAGGAAGTCATCTGCCTGTGCGGGGCGCTCGACCGGCTTGAGGGTGCCGAAGCGGGAGCGGAGGTCGTCGAGAGCCTTCTCCACATCGTCGTCGGAGGCCTTCACCGCCTCAACGTCGACCTTCAGGCCCGAGTACTCGGGGAGTTCGATCTCCGGGCGGACGTCGACCTCGACGCTGAACGTGAGCTGGCCGTCGGTGGCGCTCGGGTCCGGAACCTCAGTGATCTCGACCTCGGGGCGCGAGAGCGGACGGATGCCGGTCTCCACCACGGCCTGCTGGTACCAGTCGTTCAGGCCGTCGTTGATCGCGGTCTCGAGGACGTAGCCGCGGCCCACGCGCTGGTCGATGATGCGGGACGGAACCTTGCCCTTGCGGAAGCCGGGGACCTGGATCTGGTCCGCGACCTGCTTGTACGCCGCGTCGATGTTCGGCTTGAGCTCGTCGAAAGGGACCTCGACGTTGAGCTTGACGCGGGTGGGCGTGAGATTCTCGGCGGCGCTCTTCACAGCGTGGCACTCCTGAATGTTCTGGTTGGAGGTTGCCGCCCTGGCTGGCTTGCCGACGGCGGAACTGTCGGGATGACAGGATTTGAACCTGCGACTTCCTGCTCCCAAAGCAGGCGCTCTAGCCAAGCTGAGCTACACCCCGTCTCTGGTGCACAGACCACAATACAGGCGTCGCTGCAGGGGCGCACATTCGTACTTTCACCAGGCGCGAGAGAGGGGGCGACGGGAATCGAACCCGCGTATCCAGTTTGGAAGACTGGCGCTCTACCATTGAGCTACGCCCCCATAGGCGCACTCAACTAAAGCGAATGCGCCGACTCCGTGTCAAATCGCCTGTCAGATCGACCCCTTGTCGAATCAGAGGCTTGCACGCCGGATCAGAGGCTTGCACGTCGAATCAGCGGCTTGCATTCGCATCAGAGGGCCTGGCACCCCGGGCACCAGTAGAGTTTGCGTCCGGCCTCGTCGGCGAGGAGCACGGTCCTGGTGCATACGCGGCACGGCTCCCCATGGCGCCTGTAGACGTAGTGGGCGTCGCGCAGCAAAGGGAGCTCCCCCGCGGGAAAGGACCAGAAGCTGGGGTCCGTCGTCACAATCCGGCCGTCGCGCAGCCCCTGCCCCAGGGCCACGACCGCGTCAGCCCACAGTGCGAGCGCCCTTTCACGCCCCAGCGACGAACCAGGGGTGGCCGGATCCAGCCGTGCGCGGAACAGGAGCTCGGCCCGATACACGTTGCCGATCCCCGCGATGACGGATTGGTCCATGAGCAGGCGGCAGATGGGCGTACGACGGCGTGCCAGCCTCCGCGCGAATTCCTCCCCTGGCTCCTGGCTCGGCTGCGCCGTGGCCAGCGGATCCGGCCCGAGACGGGCGAGCACGGCTTCCACTTCTGGGTCGGTGGCGACGGCGCACACAGTGGCCCCCCGCAGATCGGCCCAACCGTGCTCGGAAGCAAGCCTCACCCGGACGGCCCCGACGGGAGGCGGCGGACCAGCATAGGCCGCCTCGCCGCCGTCGTCCGTTCCGCCGTCGCTCATTCCGCCGTCGGCGATCTCTTGCTCGCCCACCCGCCGCGGTGCGCCGATGCTGGAAGCCCCACGGAAGGTCGAATCTCCGCCGAAGTCCCACGCGCCGTACAGGCCAAGGTGGACGTGGAGTGAGAGGCCGCCCTCAAATCCGAGGAACAGCTGCTTACCGTGTGCCCGCGCCGACTCGAGTGCGCGGCCGTCCAGCAAGGCTGCCCCCTCGACGAACCTGCCCTGGGGGCTGCTCACGGTGAGGCGCTCGCCCACGAACACGTCTGAGAACTGCCGCGCGAGGCGGTGGATCGAATGGCCCTCCGGCAATGTGGCGCCCTAGTCGAGGATCTCGCCGGTCGTCTCGTAGGCGGCGATCTTGCCGATGCGGCGCACGTGCCGCTCGTCATGGCTGAACGGCTCCGTCAGGAAAGCCTCGATGAGCGAGGTGGCCTCCTCGACGCTGTGCTGACGGCCGCCCACGGCGATGACGTTGGCGTCGTTGTGCTCTCGCGCGAGTCGTGCGGTGTCCAGATTCCATGCGAGGGCAGCACGGATGCCTTTGACCTTGTTCGCCGCAATCTGCTCGCCGTTGCCAGAACCGCCGAGCACGATTCCGAGGGCGTCGACGCCGGCTTCCTGGTCCGCGATCACCGCCAGGGCAGCGCGAATGCAGAACGAGGGGTAGTCATCGATCGGGTCATAGACCTTCGGACCGTGGTCCACGACCTCGTAGCCCTGCGCCCCGAGGTGGCTCACGAGGTGAGCGCTGAGCTCCATCCCTGCGTGGTCGGTGGCGATGTGGACGCGGGGCTTGGACACGGGTGTTCCTCTCGGAAGTGGGATGGGCCGCATCCAAGACTAATGTGCGGACGTGCCGCCTAGCACGTCCGAGACGCGCTCCGCGATGGCCGGGTCCTTCGCCGAGAACACGTACCGCGTGCCGTCCCGGCAGAGCACGTCCACCGCTTCGCCGCTCGCAACGAGAGCCGAGACGAGCTTCCCTCGGCGGCGGTAACCCCAGCCGCCGAATGCACGGGCGGAGACAGCACCATGGCCGGCCCGAAGGACGCGGGCCACCGGAATCCGGGCCGCCCGCACGACCCCGGCGAAGGCAACCCGCACTTCGTCAGGGTCGACGCTGACTCGGACCATGAGCATGGACGCGATGGCCATGCTCAGGAGAAGGATGGCCAGCGAGATCCAGGGAGAGACGAGCAGCGCGAGGAGCGAGAGGTTGACCCCGAGGATCGCGAGCATCACGAAGACCGAGGATCGCGCGTGCGCCCAGAACACGAACGTGTTCCTTGCGCGCTCGGGCTCGAGCACGTCGAGCAGGGCGTCTTCATCGCGGGGGCTCCACTGCTCATCAGGCTTGAAGAGCATGAACATGACGACGGCGAGTGCCACCGTCGCGCCGCTGCCCGAGGCGAGGACGGTGGGGTCGGGATGGGTCTCGCGAGCGTCCCGTGCGTCGACTTGGCCCATGAGCCCCGCCCCCAGCACCGTCACGAGGAACATGGACATGCCCACTCCCCCGGCCATGAAGATCTTGCGCGAGATCGGCGGGCGCGCCTCAAGGCCGGCTTGGAGGCACAGGAGGATTCCGATGACGGCCACGAGGACCGCGCCGCCGGCGAGGTAGAGGGGAAATGGCACGAACGCCCGGCCCCCGTCGGCATCCCACAGCCACGCGACGGGCTCGGGGACGTGGGTGCGGAAGGTGAACGCGGCCAGGGCGAAGCCGGCCGCGAGGAGAATGGGGTAGCCGATGGCGAAGCGGACGGCCTTCCGGTCCCACCGCGCGTCCACCTCAGCCATGCCTCCACGCTAACGCAGCCCGCGGTCGCGCGTCATAGAAGCAGCAGGCACTTGCACAGGCGGATGAACTGAAAGAATAATTTCAAATATGTTGCGCCGCGGGGCGCCGAAGAAGCGAATGCGAGGAGGCGCGCATGCCGGGGACGAATCTGACGCGGTCTGAGGCTGTCGAGCGGGCGAAGGCCGTACGGCGGGTCGAGAGCTACCACGTCGAGCTCGATCTCACGAGGGGCGAGCGCGTCTTCGGGTCCACGACGACGGTCGAGTTCGACGCCGTGGCAGGCTCCAACACCTTCATTGACGCCATCACCGATTCCGTTCGGTCGGTCACGCTCAACGGGGTCGCTCTCGATCCTGCCGAGGTCTCGGACGGCGTCCGCATTCAGCTTCCGGGACTCGAGGCCCACAACGTGCTGGTCATCGACGCCGATGCCCGCTACATGAACACGGGCGAGGGCCTCCACCGCTTCGTCGACCCGGTTGATGGAGAGGTCTACCTCTACACGCAGTTCGAAGTACCGGACTCCCGGCGGATGTTCGCAGTGTTCGAGCAGCCCGACCTCAAGGCCTCGTTCCGATTCACTGTCACGGCGCCCTCGCATTGGGCCGTCGTATCCAACTCCCCCACGCCCGAACCGCAGAGCGTCCCGTCGGGAGACAACGGCGATGCGCGCTCGAGATGGGATTTCGCACCTACGCCGCGACTCTCGAGCTACGTCACCGCACTTGTCGCGGGCCCTTACCAGTCCGTCCACGACGAGCTCGTCAACAGCGCCGGCCGCACGATCCCACTGGGGATCTTCGCGCGCAAGTCGCTCATGCAGTATCTCGACGCGGACAACATCTTCGAGACCACGAAGCAGGGCTTCGCCTTCTTCGAGGAGCAGTTCGGCTGCGAGTACCCGTTCGCGAAGTACGACCAGCTCTTCGTTCCCGAGTTCAACGCAGGTGCCATGGAGAACGCCGGCGCCGTCACGATCCTCGAAAGCTACGTCTTCCGGTCGAAGCCCACCCAGGCGACCGTGGAGCGGCGTGCGATCACTGTGCTGCATGAGCTCGCCCACATGTGGTTCGGCGACTACGTCACGATGCGCTGGTGGGATGACCTCTGGCTCAACGAGTCCTTCGCGGAGTTCATGTCCCATCTCGCGGCGGTCCACACACCGGAGTTCGGCCACGCATGGACCACATTCGCCTCCGTGGAGAAGTCCTGGGCGTACCGGCAGGACCAGCTGCCCACCACGCACCCGATCTTCGCGGACATCAACGACCTTGCTGACGTCGAGGTCAACTTCGACGGCATCACGTATGCGAAGGGTGCCTCCGTACTCAAGCAGCTCGTCGCGTGGGTGGGCCAGGAGCAGTTCATGGCCGGGGTCCGTGCCTATTTCGGCAAGCACGGGTGGGGCAACACGGTTCTTGACGACCTCATCGCCGAGCTCGAGGCCGCGAGCGGGCGGGACCTCTCCGCGTGGGGCGGCCTCTGGCTCGAGACGGCGGGCGTGAACACCCTCGCGCCCGAGATCGAGACAAACCAGGACGGAACGATCACCTCCTTCTCGATTCGTCAGACCGCAACCGAGGCCCAGCCCACGTTGCGCCCCCACCGCCTCGCGATCGGCTTCTACGACATGTCCGACGGCGGCCGCCTTGTCCGGGTGCGCCGAGAGGAACTCGACGTCGAAGGCGAGCTCACCGAGGTTCCCGCACTCGTCGGCGCCGCCCGGCCAGCCCTCATCCTGCTCAACGACGATGACCTCGCCTACGCCAAGGTCCGTCTCGACCCCGTCTCCCTCGCGACCGCCACGGAGCACCTGCGCGACATCGCGGACAGCCTGCCGCGCGCTCTGGTTCTGGGCTCCGCCTGGGACGGCGCGCGCGATGGCGAGACGCCCGCCCGCGCCTACGTGGAGCTCGTGCTGGCGAACATCGGGGCCGAGACGGACTCGTCGGTGGTGCAGACCCTCCTGCGCCAGCTCGCGACGACGCTGGACTTCTACGTCAGCCCCGAGGCACGGGAGTCCGTCAAGCTATCGACGGCGGAGCGCCTCTGGACTCTCGCCGTCGACGCCCGGCCGGGCTCCGATTCCCAGCTCCAATTCGTGAAGGCCTTCTCAGCTCTCGCCTCGTCGCCCGAGCACCTCGGCATTGTGGCCGGCCTGATCGACGGGTCGGTCACCGCTGCCGGGCTCGAGGTCGATCAGGACCTGCGCTGGGAGCTGGTCGCCTCCCTCGCCGCGGGAGGCCGGATCGGCAAGGACCGCATCGACGAGGAGCTCTCCCACGACAACACCTCCACCGGCCAGTGCGCCGCAGCCCTCGCGGCGGCGGCCCTGCCGACCGCCGAGGCCAAAGCCGAGGCGTGGCGCGCGATCGTCGAAACCGGCGAGCTCTCGAACGCCGTCCAGCAGGCGGCCGTCACCGGCTTCAACCGCGTGCACGACGCCCAGCTGATCGAGCCGTACGCCGAAAAGTACTTCGAGGCAGTCCCCCGCATCGTCGCCGAGCGCACTCACGCGCTCGCCCAGCAGATCGTCGTCGGGCTCTACCCTGCCCGGCAGACCACCGAGGCGACCCTCGAGCGCACGGACGCCTTCATCGCCTCTCTGGACGACGAGCAGGGCGCGCTCCGGCGCACCATGCTCGAGAACCGCGACGGAGTGGCGCGCGCGCTCCGCGCCCAGGCAGCGGACCGGTAGATGCCATGGCGATCGGCGAGCATCACTACACCGTGACGGTCACCTGGACGGGGAACCGAGGTACGGGGACATCCGGCTACCGGGACTACGGACGGCAGCACGACGTGGCCCTGCCGGGGCTGCCCGTGCTCCCAGGTTCGGCCGATCCCACCTTCCGCGGGGATCGCGACCGCTACAATCCGGAGCAGCTCCTGCTCGCGGCGCTCTCCCAGTGCCACATGCTGTCCTATCTCCACGTCGCGGTCCTGCACAACGTCGTCGTCACTGGATACACAGATGAGGCAGAAGGGACGATGCGTCTCAATCGGGACGGCAGTGGCGAGTTCACCGACGTGGTGCTGCATCCTCGGGTGCAACTGGCCGACGAGGACCAGCGGGCGCTCGCCGACAGCCTCCATGACGAAGCGCACCATCTGTGCTTTATTGCACGATCCGTGAACTTCCCCGTCCGGGCTGAGCCCTCCGCGCCATAACGTTCAGGAATTCTCGCTAGGGTGGATGGGCATCATCCCCCCAGCCGAGGAGGCCTCCGAGATTGCAGTCCGCTCTGCTGTCATCCGTCACTGCTGCTGCCACTGTGTCCCCCACGCCTAGCCCCACCCCGTCAGCCGACGATTCGCATTTGTCGCACCTCTCGGCCGCCGAGCTCAACACGGCCGTCACGACGTTCAATTCGACGCTCCTCCAAGTCGCCATCGCGGTAGGCGTCGGCCTGGTCGTCTGGCTTGTCGCGACTTTCCTCATCCGACAGGTCGTCCGCCGCATCCTCGCAGGGACCCAGCTCACCAAGCGGCGGCTCTTCCGATGGGCCGCGCCCGCCCTGCGCGCGCTCGATTCGGAACGACGCGCCCAGCGAGCAAAGACGATCGGTTCCCTCCTGAACTCCATCGTCGCCGTCGTCATCACGACGATTGTGCTGATCTATGTGCTCAAGGCCTTCGGGGTCGACATCGCGCCACTCCTGACCAGCGTGGGCATCCTCGGTGTCGCCGTCGCCTTCGGCGCGCAGCAGCTGATCCGCGACTTCCTCGCTGGGATCTTCCTCACACTCGAGGACCAGTTCGGGATCGGCGACGTCATCGAACTCGGTGCCGGGGAAGTCGTTGGCACGGTCGAGAGCGTCGGCCTGCGCATCACGCGCGTGCGCGCCGAGGACGGCGCCATCTGGTATCTGCGCAACGGCGAGATCCTGCGTGTCGGCAATCGGTCCCAGGGCTCGTACCTTCCGCCCGCGCCCGAGGCGGCTCCGACGATTGCCAGCCCATCCCCCGCCAACGCGGCCCAGAAGGCGGACGCGGCGCACAAGCCCGACGCTCAGGGCCAGCGCGCCGGCGAGTGAACCCGGAACGGCTCGTTGCTCTACCGTGGAGTGAAGGACAGCACAAGGAAGGACGGCTCGCGGACGTGACCGAGCATCAGGGCGAGAGTCTGGTTCGAAGGAACCTGCTCAAGGTGAACGACCCCTTCGCGCAGGACGACTACGCGAACACGTTCTACGCGGAGATCGGGGGCCACGAAGCCTTCGTCAAGCTCGTGGACGTGTTCTACGACGGCGTTGCCGATGACCCCGTGCTGCGTCCGATGTATCCCGAGGAGGACTTGGGGCCAGCGCGGCGGCGGCTGACGATGTTCCTCGAGCAGTATTGGGGTGGGCCCGGGACGTACAGCCAGGAACGGGGCCATCCCAGGCTCCGCATGCGCCATGTCCCGTTCAAGGTGAACCCGGAGGCCCGCGACCGGTGGCTGCACCACATGCGCGCCGGGGTCGATGCATTGCACCTCGCACCGCTGCAGGAGGCGACGCTCTGGGACTACCTAGAGCGCGCCGCCCACTCCCTCGTCAACACCTTCGACGACTGACCAACCGGCCGCGCCGTCAGCCGAGCAGCGAGGCGCGCGGGGTCCGGCACAGAACGTGGCCCCGCACCGAGGTCAGGCGCAGCCACGTGCCCGAGGCGAAAACGGAAACGGCTTCCCCGCCGCCGAGAAAGCCCAGCGCCTCGGCGGCGAAGGCGGCTCCGGCCGGCAGGCCGGGAACGCCTTCGACGTCGCGGCCCCATACCGCTGCCCGCGCCCCGCTGACCATCGCCGCGCCCGGCTGATCCGGAACGAGCGCGGCGACCTCGGCCATGCCGGCAGCGGCGGCATTCGCGAGGACTGCCGCGGCGACCTCGCCTGACGGAATCCATGGTCCCCGCGGCGGAGTCACTGCGGCCCACGCCACATGAATGGACGACGGCGGAACATCCAGGAGCGTTCCAGCGTCGCCCATGCGCGCAAGCCGGTCCGCGACGGCGGACATGGGCACGGTCACGTCGACTCCCGCTGGTCGCGAAAGCGCCGCCGCACGCATCCCGAGCACGGTCGGCGTGCCATCTCCAAGCGCTCTCGGCTGGAGGACGCACACATACACCGCGAGGACACTTCCGACCGCTTGGAGGCGTACGGCACCAGCAGGATCAATGGCGCGGGCTCGCGTCAGGAAGGTCCGGAGGTCAGCCACGGCCTCAGGATCGCCGAGGTCGAGCACAGTCTGCACGTCCGAGGCGCTCACGCCGGGTCCCCCGCTATGCGGGTCGGGACGGCATCCGCGGGAAGCGGCGGTCGCCGCCTAAAAGGGACCTGATCGCCCGAGTACTCCGCGAACGCCGCGCGAAGACCTGCCGGCAACCGCACAGGCCGGCCCGTGGATCGGCTGACAAGGACCATGGAGGTTGCGGCATAGGCATACGTGCTGGAGCCGTCATGTTCGGACACCGAGTACCCGAGGTCGAAGCTCGAGCCGCCGGTGCGCGTGACCCACAGGTTGACGCCGATCGGAGCCGGTCGGTAAAGGAGCGGCTGGAGGTATTCGATCTCGTGCCGTCCCACCAGGGTGAAGTTCTCCGGCGTGACGAAATCCACCATGCGCGCCTCCCCGTCGGGGCCAACGATCCCGGCCGGCAGCTGTTCGCGGAGCCAGTGGACGCGCGCGTCTTCGAGGAACTGGAGGAAGCGAACGTTGTTGACGTGCCCGTAGGAGTCAACATCCCCGAAGCGCAGCTGGAGAGGGAATTGGTAGGCGGACGGCATACTGCCATCTTGCCTCGACAGGGGCGGGCACGGCGAACTCGCCGAGCGCGCCGCTGTTGTTGCCGCGCTCGCCGCCAGCTTAGGGTCGTGCCATGACCTCGCCTGCCCGCCCATCTGGGCCAACCGATACGCTTCTGACCCTCCTCGATCTCGATGACCTGGGCGGAGCCCGCACGGACAAGGACGTCTTTGTGGGACCCAGCGAGCGCCAGCCGCGGCACCGGGTCTTTGGGGGCCAGGTGCTCGCGCAGAGCCTCATGGCTGCGTCGAGGACTGTTGCCGAGGACCGCTCGGTCCACTCGATGCACGGCTACTTCCTCCGACCAGGAGACGCGGACAAATCGATCACGTTCGGCGTCGAAAGGCTGCGCGACGGGCGGTCATTCTCCGCGCGTCAGGTCCACGCCTATCAGGACGGGCAGCCGATCCTCTCGATGATCGCGTCATTCCAGACCGATGCGCTCGGAGTGGACCATCAGTCCACGATGCCCCAAGACGTTCCCGACCCTGAATCCCTGCCGAGCACTGCAGACCTCCTCGGGGCCATCGACCATCCCATCGCCCAGTACTGGGCCTTCGACCGCCCGTTCGACGTCCGCCACGTGAACCCCGCGCTCTACCTCTCGGCTGAAGGAGAGCATGTCGCCCGGAACGCGGTGTGGATGAAGACCTTCAGTCCCATGCCCGACGACGAGCGGCTGCACCGCGCGGCCCTCGCCTATGCGAGCGACTACACGCTGCTGGAGCCGATCCTCAGACGTCACGGGCTGAGCTGGATCACTCCTGAGATGAACGCCGCAAGCCTGGACCACGCCATGTGGTGGCACCGGGCTGTGCGTGTCGACGAGTGGCTCCTCTACGTCCAGGAATCGCCCAGTGCCCACGGAGCGCGGGGGCTGGGGGTCGGCCGGATCTTCACGCGTGATGGGGTGCACGTGGCCACCGTCGGGCAGGAGGGCATGATCCGGGTGCCGCTCGCCTGAGCTTCCTCCGGGCGTCCTTCGGCGAAGCGCACTTCCGCCACACGAACGACGGCGGGGCCGGCTCCGTTCTGGAGCCGGCCCCGCGGTGGTCTGCCGCGACGGGACGTCTGTCAGTCGCGCGTGAGCTTGCGGTGCGTCACACGGTGCGGAGCCGCTGCCTCGGGCCCCAGGCGCTCGATCTTGTTCTGCTCGTACGCCTCGAAGTTCCCCTCGAACCAGTACCACTTCGACTCGTCCTCGTCGTTGCCCTCGTAGGCGAGGATGTGGGTCGCCACGCGATCGAGGAACCACCGGTCGTGGGACACGACCACGGCGCAGCCCGGGAATTCGAGCAGGGCGTTTTCGAGGCTCGCCAGCGTCTCGACATCGAGGTCGTTGGTCGGCTCGTCGAGGAGCAGGAGATTGCCGCCCTGCTTGAGCGTCAGAGCGAGGTTCAGCCGGTTCCGCTCACCGCCCGAGAGCACGCCGGCCTTCTTCTGCTGATCCGGGCCCTTGAACCCGAAGGCCGAGACGTAGGCGCGGGACGGCATCTCGACCTGGCCGACCTGAATATGGTCCAGTCCGTCGGATACCACCTCCCAGAGCGTCTTGTTGGGATCGATGCCGCCACGGCTCTGGTCGACGTAGGAGATCTTGACCGAATCGCCGACCTTGAGATCGCCGCCGTCGAGCGGTTCGAGGCCCACGATGGTCTTGAACAGCGTCGTCTTGCCCACGCCATTCGGCCCGATCACCCCAACGATGCCGTTGCGCGGAAGGGAGAAGGACAGCCCGTCGATGAGGACGCGGTCGCCGAATCCCTTCCTGAGGTTCGAGGCCTCGATCACCATCTGGCCAAGGCGCGGCCCGGGCGGGATCTGAATTTCCTCGAAATCGAGCTTGCGCGTGCGCTCCGCCTCCGCGGCCATCTCCTCATAGCGCGCAAGGCGCGCCTTCGACTTGGTCTGGCGGCCCTTGGCGTTCGAGCGCACCCAGTCCAGCTCCTCGGCGAGGCGCTTCGCGAGCTTCGCATCCTTCTTGCCCTGGACCTCGAGTCGCGCGCGCTTCTTCTCGAGGTAGGTCGAGTAGTTGCCTTCGTAGGGATACAACCGGCCACGGTCGACCTCGCAGATCCATTCGGCAACGTGGTCGAGGAAGTAGCGGTCGTGGGTCACCGCGAGCACTGCGCCCGGGTAGGACGCAAGGTGCTGCTCGAGCCACTGGACGCTCTCGGCGTCGAGATGGTTCGTCGGCTCGTCCAGGAGGAGGAGATCAGGCTTCTGCAGAAGGAGCTTGCAGAGCGCCACGCGGCGGCGCTCACCGCCCGAGAGCACTCGCACGTCGGCATCCGGCGGCGGGCACCGGAGCGCGTCCATGGCCTGCTCGAGCTGGGAATCGATGTCCCAGGCATCGGCGGCATCGATGGCCTCCTGAAGCTTGCCCATCTCCTCGAGGAGCGAGTCGTAGTCGGCGTCAGGGTTCGCCATCTCCTCGGAGATCTGGTTGAACCGCTGGATCTTGGTGTAGATCTCGCCGACGCCCTCCTGGACATTGCCGAGAACGGTCTTCTCCTCGTTCAGCGGCGGCTCCTGGAGGAGAATGCCCACGCTGTAGCCCGGGGACAGGCGAGCCTCGCCGTTCGAAGGCGTGTCGAGCCCCGCCATGATCTTCAGGATGGTCGACTTGCCAGCCCCGTTCGGGCCGACGACGCCGATCTTCGCGCCCGGGAAGAACGACATGCTCACGTCGTCCAGGATCACCTTGTCGCCAACGGCCTTACGGGCCTTGGTCATGGTGTAGATGAATTCCGCCATGTCCCCAATCTAGTGGCTCGGCTGGGCTAACTCACATCCGTCCTCCGACCCGGAGGCCAGAATGACATCGGCTGGATGCGGTCTGAGTTACGCATACGGGAGCACGAGTTCCTCGAACCGTTCCTTCATCACCGCAAGTATCTTGTCCCCGTCTGCGTCCCAGATCTCCTGGTTGAAGATCTCGACTTCGATGTACCCCTCATAGCCGGCGTCCCGCACCCAGCTGGTGATCGTCGGGAAGTCAATCACGCCGTCGCCCATCATGCCCCGCGACAGCAGTGCGTCAGCCGCAATCGGGAGGTTGAAGTCGCACACCTGATACGACGCCAAGCGGTTTTCCCTGCCAGCCCGCGCGATCTGCGCCTTGAGTTCGGGATCCCACCACACATGGAAGGTATCGACGGCGATCGAGACCTCTGCGGGGTCGAACGGTGCGGCGATGTCGAGGGCCTGACCGAGCGTCGACACGAGTGCCCTGTCGGCCGCATACATCGGATGCAGCGGCTCGAGGAGGAGCCGGACTCCATGGTCACGGGCGAACGGCACGAGGTCGCCGAGACGATCCGCAACGCGTGCTCGCGCGGTCACAATATCCTTCTCCCCCTTCGGCAGCCCTCCCACCACGAGGTAGAGATCGCGCGTGCCGAGCGTCTCAGCCTCCAGGACGGCGCGCCGGTTGTCCGCGAGAGCCTCCGCCTGCCCCTCCTCGTCGGCGGACGTGAGGAAGCCTCCCCGGCAGAGCGAAGAGACCTCGAGACCGGCAGACCTGATCATGGCCGCGGCTTGAGCCAGTCCCGCTTCCTCGACGCGATCTCGCCACGGCCCGATTGCAGGAATTCCTGCACGGACGCAGCCGTCCACGGCTTCCCGAAGGCTCCACCGCTTGGTAGTGGCGCTGTTGAGCGACAAACGTGACGGCGCCGTCATTGCGCCAGCCCGTTCACATCGAGGAAGGCTGCCATGCGTGCGGCGGCCAGGTCAGGGTTGCGGAGCAGCCCAGACCGGTCTGCGAGCCTGAAGACCTGCGCAAGGTGCTGGACCGACCGCCCCGACTGGAGCCCGCCGACCATCTGGAAGCCCCGCTGGTGGCCGTTGAGCCAGCTAAGGAAAGCAATGCCCGTCTTGTAGTAGAACGTGGGCGCGCTGAAGATGTGCAGGCCGAGGTCCCGCGTCGAGTCGAGAATGCCTCTGCCCTCGGACGCCTCACCGGCCTCGTAGGCCTGCAGCGCCGCGGAAGCGGCAGGATAGATGGCGGCGAAGATCCCAAGCAGCGCATCAGAATGCCGTTCGCCATCCCCGTCGATCAACTCGGGGTAGTTGAAATCGTCGCCCGTGTAGAGACGCACACCAGCCGGAAGGTCCGCGCGCAGCGCCTTCTCGTGCTCGGCATCGAGCAGCGAGACCTTCACCCCGTCCACCCTGTCCGCATGCGAGCGGATGAGGTCAAGGAAAGTCCTTGTCGCAGTCGGAACATCGGAGCTGCCCCAATATCCCTCGAGGGCGGGGTCGAACATGGTCCCGAGCCAGTGCAGAACAACCGGCTCCCGCGCTTCGACGAGCAGCGTCGAATAGACCCCGAGGTAGTCCTCAGCACTGGACGCGGCGCGGGCGAGCGCACGCGACGCCATCAGGATGGCCTTGGGCCCGGCGTCCTCTACCGTTTCGAGCTGCTCGCGGTACGCCTCAAGGACCATGGCCACGCCGCGGGGCCCATCAGGAACAGCAGCAGGATCAAGTTGGTCGGTGCCGGCGCCGCACGCGACAAGATCCCGTACCGAAAGCCCGGACGTCGCCTGCGACCCCGAGGCAGCCACGGATCTCGCCTCAGCACCAACCCGGGCGATGAGCTCGCGCGTGGCGGCCCAATCCAGGCCCATCCCCCGCTGGGCCGTGTCCATCGCGTCCGCGACCCCGAGGCCGTAGGACCACAGCTCGTGACGAAATGCGAGAGTGCTTTCCCAATCGAGCTCAGCCGGTGCTCCCGGCGTGTTGTCAGCGCCCATGAGGGGGACGACGTGGGCCGCCGCATAGGCCTTCCGGGCTGTGAACGGCGCGGAAGGCTTCGCCCACGTGCGAGGGGTTGCGAGTTCGTAACGGCTCGTCGTGCCGCCTTGGACGGGCAGCAACAGGGAAGCAGTCGTAGCGAGACGGCTCACAGGACGATCTCCGGGATGTCGACCGTGCGGCGCTCGGCGCTGGACTGCAGGCCCAGCTCCGCAAGCTGCACCCCGCGGGCCGCAGAGAGAAGCCCGTAGCGGTGCTCCCGCCCGGCCACGACCTCGCGCAGGAACTCCTCCCACTGGAGCTTGAACCCGTTGTCCAGGTCGGCGTTGGCGGGGACCTCCTGCCACTGGTCGCGGAAAGACTCGGAGACGGGGAGATCCGGATTCCAGACGGGCTTCGGTGTGTGCGAACGATGCTGTACCACGCACTTGTTGAGACCGGCCACCGCCGATCCGTGCGTTCCGTCGACCTGGAACTCCACGAGCTCGTCACGGTAGACGCGAACTGCCCATGAGGAATTGATCTGGCCAACGACGGCTTCTCCCTGGGGCGTCTCAAGCTCGAAGATGCCGTAGGAGGCGTCGTCGGCCGTCGCCTTGTACTCCTTGCCCTGCTCGTCCCATCGGCTGGAGATGTGGGTGGCCGTGAGGGCGTTGACGCTCTTGACCTTGCCGATGATGCCCTCGAGCACGTAGTTCCAGTGGCAGAACATGTCCGTCGTCATCCCTCCCCCGGCTTCCTTGCGGTAGTTCCAGGACGGGCGCTGCGCCGGCTGGATGTCGCCTTCGAAGACCCAGTAGCCAAACTCGCCCCGGATGGACAGGATGCGGCCGAAGAAGCCCTCGTCGACAAGGCGGCGGAGCTTGACCAGTCCGGGAAGGTAGAGCTTGTCGTGCACGACGCCAGCCGTCACACCGGTCTCCTGACCGATTCTGGCCAGCTCGATTGCTTCATCCAAGGTCTCCGCAGTCGGCTTCTCGGTGAAGATGTGCTTGCCCGCGCGCATCGCTTTCCGAAGCGTCTCAGCCCGCAGACTGGTCATTGAGGCGTCGAAGACGATGTCGACGCTCGGATCGGCGATCAGAGCATCCAGATCAGTGGTCCATTCCGACACCTTGTGCTGCTCGGCGAGCTCGCGGAGCTTTGCCTCGTTCCTCCCGACGAGGATCGGCTCGACCTGCACGCGGGAGCCATCTTCCGCGATGAATCCCCCAGCGTCCCGAATCGGCAGGATCGAGCGCAGCAGATGCTGCCGGTACCCCATGCGGCCCGTGATGCCGTTCATGGCGATTCTCAGGGTTCGAGCGTCGGTGGCCACTGCCGCCTCCTTGCGTAGGCCCAAGCGGTGCCAGGGCGAGTAACAGGCCTTCCCGATCCCGGGAAAGCGCATTCCGTCCTCACAAGTGTGCGGCACGGCAATGGAACTTGGCAAGCGCATTCCCTCGTATCTTCGGCGAATGTCATAATCTGGCCCAAGGGACAGGGGAGGAAGCGATGCCAGCGGTCACCTTGAGCGAAGTAGCGCGAGCGGCGGGTGTCTCGCCGGCCACGGCGTCGCGCGTCCTGAACGGATCCAGCCGAACGCCGGGCGCGGACATCGCAGAGCGCGTGCGTGCGGCCGCGGCCGCGCTCGGCTACATCCCCAACGCCCAAGCGCAGGCACTCGCCCGCTCCAGCTCCGGTCTGCTGGGACTCATCGTCCACGACATCGCGGATCCTTATTTCTCCTCCATCGCCCGTGGTGTGCAATCGGCGGCGCGCGAACTCGGCAAGATCCTTCTCCTGACGAGCACCGAGGGGACGCCCGCGGAGGAAAGGCTCGCGGTCGAAGCCTTCACGTCGCGCAGGGCCGACGCCATCGTCATGGCAGGAAGCCGTTCGACCCGAACCGAAGACTCCCTCGACAACGCTGCGCTCAAGCGAGAGACCGAGCGTTACCTCGCCAACGGAGGAAGTCTCGTACTTGTCGGCCACGACCTGGTCTCCCCCGAAGGCGCGTCCGACCACGGCTCACCTTCCGGGCCCGAAGACGCCGACCTCGAGGCATCATTCGCGCCTTCGCCCCTCCTCGTGAGCATCCCGAACGAGTTCCTCGCCCGGGAACTCGGCCTGTGCCTGTCCGACGAAGGCTTCTCGCGCTTCGCGATCGTGGCAGGACCGGAAGGCCTCATGACCTCGGACCTTCGAGTCTCCGGGTTCCAGATGGCCCTCGGCGAGAAGGGGCTGCAGGAGGCCGACGTCTTACGCTCCGCCTTCAACCGGGACGGCGGATACGACGCCGGTGGGGCGCTCGAAGCATCAGTCCGGGCGGCCGTCGAGAGAGGAGATCGCCTCTGCATCTTTGCCGTCAACGACAGAATGGCGATGGGCGTCGTAGCGGCTCTCCGGCAGAAGGGGCTGCACGCACCAACCGACTACGCGATCGCCGGCTTTGACGACATCAACACCCTCGAAGACTTCATCCCAGGGCTCACGACCGTCCGCCTGCCCCTTGAGGAGATCGGCCGGAAGGCCGCCCGCGCCGCGCTCACAGGAGAAGACCCCCTTCCCGCTGCCGGAGAAGTCATCCTCCGCGAAAGCACCGGCCGCCGAGCTTAGTCCCACACCTCGCGCCGCTGACGCCTGAGCACCTCTCTAGGCCGTCAGAAGCTCTGGCCCCTCCTCGGCCGAAGCGTCCACGAACTCTGAGTCGTCTTCGTCCTCGTCAGAAGGGACATCATCCCGGAAGTGCTGCGGGAGCTCGCCGGTCCCCAGATCGACCATCCCGACACCGTCCACCGCGACCCGCTGCACGGACGGCTCCTGGCGTTGGGCGTCCTGTTGGTTCCGCGCGAATTTCGCAGATCCCCAGAAGAGGTCGTGTCCCACGGACTCAGCGTCCACCTCTGCTTCGTGGAAGATCCGCCCTTCCTTCTCCCATTGCTTCAAGCGCAGCCGGCCCACGACGATGACCCTCTGGCCCTTCTTGAGGCTCCCGCAGATGTTGGCGGCGAGCTGGCGAAAACCTACAACGGTGAACCAGTTGGTGTGTCCGTCGACCCACTCTCCGGCCTCACGGTCGTACCGGCGTTGTGTCGACGCGAGCCGAAAGCTCGAAACGATGTTGCCTCCATGTGTCGTATTAGTCCTCGGATCCGTTGCCACGAACCCGCGCACCGTCACCAGATCACTCATCGCTACCTCCCTGTGGTCACTGCCGGCCCTTGGTTCTGCCGGTTCCTCCGCTCAACGGGCCCTCGCCGACGTTGGCTCCTTCAGCCTCGCGCAGCTGGCGGACCGGACACCACGAGACGGCCCTATATGTGGGTGACACGCCGAGGCCGACTTTGTGGAGGGCAAATCGCGGAGCACAAAGTCTGGCCGCGAGCACTCAGAGTCGATGGTCGTCCCCGCTCGCTCAGTACCTTTTCCGTTGCTCTTTTCTCCGCTGGCGACGCCCTTCCCCGCACCTCCGCGCCGGGCCCGGCGCGGAGGTGCAGGGAACCCGCGGAGGTGCCGCCATGCCGGTATCTCGCGGTGATCTCGAGCACGACTAATGGGGTCCAGCAATAAAGGGCCTCGCGATACAGAACACCCCCGGTCCGAAAACCGGGGGTGTCGAGGATGTCCGTGACATCACAGTGTGCCCCAGGAGGGAGTCGAACCCCCGACCAGAGGATTAGAAGGCCCCTGCTCTATCCGCTGAGCTACTGGGGCGGGCGCAGCGAGCCCAGTCTAGCGTGCCGCTGAGGCACCGCTGAGCGCCGGGCCGCGCGTGAACAGCGCTCGTGTCTTCCAATCCCAGAACATCATGTAGGCGACGAACACAACGCTCAGAGCGATCGCAACCGCCCGGATGGCGATCAGCGGAATCCAGTCGAACACATCGAGTTGGTCCGTCAGCGCAATGACGGTGAAGAACACCGTCGCCAAGTAGTAGGCGCGCAGGTACCAGCCTTCGGCGATTCCGGCGAGGGCGAAGAACGCCGCCAACCACGTGACGTACCACGGCTGGATCGCCGCGGCCGTTACCACCACGGCAGTGAGAGCCAGTGCCATCCGCAGCATGATCCGCTCACTGCTGCCGCGCAGCACGAACCACAGCGCGGCGAGCATCCCGAGGGCGCGGCCCGCCGCCTTGATGAGCTCTGCGACGAGGTCGGCGGGCCCGTTGATCGATTGGACGAGCGTAGCGGCGGTCACCGACAGGAGCCCGAACGGTGCGTACCAGGTCCAGATCGTGCCAGAAGTGGTCATCGCCGGCAGCCATCCGAACCAGAAGCCGGTCACCGCTCCTTCGATGGTCAGAATGGCCCCGGCGATGAGGGCAGTGAGCGCCCAGCAGGCGATCTTCCGACCCCAGCCCGCACGCTGGCCGGCCCAGAGAAGGCCGATGAAGGGCAGCGCGATGAGGGTGATCGGCTTGATCCCGATCGAGAGCGTTGCCAGGACAATCCCGAGCACCGGTCGTCCCCGGACAACAGCCAGCAGCCCCAAGAGGACGAGGCCAAGCATGAGCGCGTCGTTGTGGATGCTCGCGATGAAGTTGATGACGAACAGCGGATTTGCCACCGTCAGCCAGAGCTTGCGAGACGTCTGCAGCCCGTAGTGCTGCGCGAGGCCGATGACCGCAATGGCGCACAGGACGACGCCCACGGCGGCAACGATGCGGAATAGGGCTATCGCCACCTCGAGGTTCCCGCCGCTCACCCAGACGATCGCCTGCTCGATCCAGAGGAACACTGGACCATAGGGGGTGGGCGCTTCGGTCCAGAGCGAGTCCGGCCCGAGGTTGTGGTAGTTGTTCAGCGCCGAGATGCCGTTGACATACGGGTTGAGCCCCGCCACCATCAGGCGGCCCTGTCCGATGTACGCATACACGTCGCGGCTGAAGAGGGGGAACGTCAGCATGAGGGGCGCACACCACAGCGCCGCGATCTTGCAGAGCGCGAGGGGATGGACGGCGCCCCAGTCACCCACCCGCTGACCCAGGCGGAGCCATGCCCGCACCAGGAAGAGCCCCCCGAACGCGACGAGCACGGTGCAGAGCACCACGAGGATCGGATTGTCCCGCAGCACGATGAAGAAGGGGACTCTGATCAACGACGATCCGCTCGCCATCCACCCAACGCCGAGTCCACCGAGCGTCATGCAGACTGACGCGATGAAGCCCTGCCATACTGCATAGCGCCCCCCGCCGGGCAGCCCAGCGATGCTCCGGGCAGTCCCGGAGGCGCTCAGGCTGCGATCAGCCGACCGCTGAGGCATCGAAGTCCCTACTGTCACGGAAGGCGCTGAGCCGCGCCGCAAACCCGGATGAGGGCGCGGGCAACTCAGCTTGGTGTCCATTTGATGCTATCAGCCACGGATCAGCGAACTCCGTGAGAGGCCCGCTGTTAGACTGGTCGGCGGTCCACGTCGCTTCGACCGCGCCGAGCTTCCCCAGGAGAACGTCATTTCCATCGAGTCGCCCCGCCCCGAGAATCACGCCAGTTTCGTCGAGCGGCTGGGCCGGTGGGGAAACTGGCTGCTCACGCCCGGAGCACTCCTCGCGGGATTCCTCGTGGTCCATCTGGGCTTCCTCGCCTACTTCGCGGGCTATGCGCTGCATGGAGAGGCATTCAGCGACACGAACATCTACCGTGACTGGGCTGCCGCGGGGTTCCCCCAGAACGTCCAGCCTTCCCCGTGGGTCTATCCCATCGGCGGCCTCCTGCCGATCTGGATCTCCGGGCTTTTGGGGCCCGGACCCTTTCTGGTGGTGTGGGTCCTGCTCACCTCTGTTCTGAACGGCCTCGGCATCGGGGTGCTGAGCGGGTGGGGCAAGAAGCGCGAAGGCATCCGTGCCGCGTGGTGGTGGCTTGTCTTCATCGCGGTCCTCGGCAACCTCGGCTTCGCGCGCGTCGACGGCGTGACCGCCCCGATCGTCCTCCTCGGGCTGAGCCTCGGGGTGGCGAGTCCGCTGGCTGCCTCGGCCATCCTCGCGGGCGCGACCTGGATGAAAGTGTGGCCTGCGGCCGCACTCCTGCCGCTCTTCGCCGTCGTCCGAGACCGCTGGAAGGTGGTGGCGGGAGGCCTTGCCGTCACGATCGTGGTTGCCGCGGTGGCCGCCGCACTGGGCGTACTCCCCCACCTTCTCGACTTCCTCACCACGCAGGGTTCGCGCGGAATGCAGCTCGAGGCCACGTTCACCACTCCATGGCTCTGGATGTCCGTTCTCGGAATCGGCGGGGCCCGGATGTACATGAACACGGAAATCAACTCGATGCAGGTGGATGGCCCCGGCAGCTCTGTAGCCTCCGCGCTCATGCAGCCGCTGTTCGTGCTCATCGCCATCGCGGTGGCCGTCGTCATCTTCTGGGCCCTGCACGAGGGCAAGAAGCGTGGCCACGAGGACAGGTCCGAGCTCCTCCTGGCGGGAGCGCTCACCATGGTGACCGCCTTCATCGTGTTCAACAAAGTCGGCTCGCCGCAGTTCATGGTGTGGCTCGGCCCGGTGGTCGCCCTCGGTCTCGCACAGGACCGTGTCGCATGGCGTCTGCCCGCGTGGCTCCTGCTGGCGATCGGCGTGGCGACGTACCTGATCTACCCGATGTTCTACGACGCCCTGAGCCACAACAACCCCGCCATGGCTCTCGTGCTCACGGTCCGGAACGTTCTGCTGGTGGTGCTGTTCGTGTGGTCGGCGCTCCGCTTGGTCCGCCTCGGGCGCAAGGGCGCACCCGTATCGGGTCAGGAGCTGCGGGCCGCGAGGTCCTGACGGCGAACGGCGCGCTCGAACACGAGCCGACGCGTCTTGGGATCAATCAGGACCAGATAGGCGAGGAATCCCACGGCGACGAGTCCGGCGAGAGATTCCGGCGCGAGGGGTGTGTTCACGAAGCTGAACACGTACAGCTGATCCTGGGCTCCGAACACCACGAAGAACACCACGGTCAGGTACCAGAGCTTGATCTCCCAGTTGTCACGGATGCCCGTGACAGCAAGGAACGGGATGAACCACAGCACGTACCACGGTTGGATGATCGGGCCGAGGACCACGATGAACATGAACGCGAGGCCTAGACGCCGCACCACCTTGCGGTCGTCGCCGCGGAGGATGAACCAGACGGCAAGGCCCACTCCGATCCATTTGATGACGGTCCGGAAGCCCTCGGCGATGGATCCGCCGTCCAGGCCCACGGTGCTCGTCAGCGTGGCCACGAGGCCGCTGGCGAACCCTGAGGGTGTGTAGGCGATGAAGCCGGGGGTGGGGTCCACGATCGCGTTGACCCACCCGAACCCGAGGCCATAGACGAGACCGCTGACCGCGAAGAGAGCCAGGCTGATCAACCCGGTCGCCGCCCAGCAGAGGAACCTGCGGAGCCAGCTCGCCCCGGGACCGGCCCAGAGGAGGCCGATGAAGGGAAGCACGACGGCGGTGATCGGCTTGATCCCGATGGACACCGTGGTGAGGACGATCCCGAGGAACCAATTGCCGCGCGCCGCGTAGTAGACGCCGGCCACGGCGAATCCGATCATCAGTGCCTCGTTGTGGGCGCTCGCGATGCAGCTGATCAGGAACAGCGGATTGGCAACGGTGAGCCAGACTGACCGCGCGCCGTCCACCCCGTGCAGACCGCTGAGACGGTAGACGTAGTAGGCGGTGAGGGCCACGCCGACGAGGGCGAGGACGCGGAACAGCATCACGGACGAGTCCGGCTGTCCCCCGGTGAGCTGCACGATCCACCGTTCGAGCCAGAGGAAGTACGGGCCGTAGGGCGTCCGCGTCGTGGCCCACGACGGGTCCGTCCCCAGTTCGAGCCAATTGTTGATGGTCGAGATCCCGGTGGTGTACGGGTTGAACCCCGCGGCCATGAGCTTGCCTTGGCCCACGTAGGCATAGACATCCCGCGAATAGATGGGAACGGTGAATGCGAGCGGGAGCCCCCACAGCACTACGGCGATGCCCACGGGCCGTATCGTTCCGGGCCCCCAGTACCGCAGCCGCTGTCCGAGCCGCAGCCAAGACCGTGTGAGCAGCATCGCCCCGAAGGCGAGCGCGAGGATGCAGCTGGTGACGCCCCACGTCTCAGTGCGGAGCGGAATGAAGAAGGGGTTCCGGTTGAGGGGCGAAGCGTCGGCGAGGCGCCCTACGCCGAACGATCCATAGACCATGAGCAGCGAGCCGACCAGCCCTTGCCCGATGGCCCAGTGCGGTGCCTGATTGACTCCGACGGGAGGAAGCGCCGTCCAGAGCGACTTCAGCCACTCAATCACCCTCCCGAGCAGGCCAAAGCGCGTGATGGACATGGATCACCCTTCGCTGAATCTCGGGAGATTTCCAGTCTAGCATCGGGCCTCTGAGGAGCCTCCGTGCGGGAAGGCCTCGGGTACATTGGCAGGGTGTCAAACCATGCTGAACGCATCGTCTGGATCGATTGCGAGATGACGGGCCTCGATATCGCCCGTGACGCCCTCATTGAGGTGGCGGTCCTCGTGACCGATGCAGAGCTCAACGTCCTCGGCGACGGAGTCGACGTCGTCATCCGCCCGCCCGACGAAGCCGTCTCCGGAATGAACGACTTCGTGCGGGAGATGCACACGAGCTCCAAGCTCCTCGACGAACTGCCGGGAGGTCGGACGCTCGAAGCCGCTCAGGCGGAGGTCATGGCGTACATCCGGGCTTGGGTGCCGGAGCCGAAGAAGGCACAGCTCGGCGGGAACTCCGTGGGCACTGACAGGCTCTTCCTCGCGCGGGACATGCCCGAGGTGGTCGAGCACCTCCACTACCGGATCATCGACGTCTCCACCATCAAGGAGCTCGCTCGCCGCTGGTACCCGCGAGCGTACTTCCAGGCTCCCGCGAAGACGGGCGGCCACCGCGCGCTCGGCGACATCCGCGACTCGATCGATGAGCTCCGCTACTACCGCGAGGCGATCTTCGTCCCGCAGCCCGGGCCTGACTCGGCGACGGCTCAGGAGATCTCCTCTCGGATCTCCGGCGGCGCAGGCACGGCCGGCGCAGCTGCCGCCGTGTGAGCTGAGCCTCACTCTCAGAAAAAGTTCTCGCAACCGCTCTGATCTGGCAAAAGCACTAGCCAACAGCAGGTAGACTAGTGGTCGTTGCCAGCGCGGAGGGCCGGGGTTTCCCGTCACCTCCAGCACGGCCACATGGTGGGTATAGCTCAGTTGGCAGAGCGTCTGGTTGTGGTCCAGAAGGTCGCGGGTTCGACCCCCGTTACTCACCCCACCGCGGGACCATCCCGCACAGAGGCCGCACGGTTTAGCCGTGCGGCCTCTTGCATTGCCCGCATCCCTAGTCACCAGACGGAGGAGCCCCACATGACTGTCCACGCCGTGACCATCTGGGGGGAGCCCGTTCTGCACCGACGCGCGGCAGAGGTCACCGAGTTCGATGATGATCTCCGGTCTCTCATTGAGGACATGCACGAGACCAACGACGCCGCGAACGGCGTCGGCCTCGCTGCGCCGCAGATCGGAGTCGGCCTGCGCATCTTCGTCTACAAATACGAGAACGACGACGGAGTCCCTCCCCGGGGGGTGCTCGTGAACCCGCGGCTGACCCTGTCGAAGGTTCCCGGCTCCCTGCCCGATCCGGAGGAGGACGAGGAGGGCTGCCTGTCGGTGCCTGGCGAGAGCTACCCCCTCCAGCGTGCTGACTGGGCTCGGGTGGAAGGGTTCGACGGCGACGGGAAGCCCGTCGATTTTGTGGCCACAGGCTGGTTTGCCCGCGTCATGCAGCACGAGTACGACCACCTCGACGGCAAGCTGTACGTAGACAAGCTCGTTGATCGCTACGCCCGGAAAGCCAAGAAGGCTGCCAAGAAGCACGGCTGGGGAACCCCAGGCCTCACCTGGATGCCGGGCGTAGACCCAGACCCATTCGGTCACTGAGCCGGAGAAAGTCGAAAGCAAAAGGGCGCCGCACCTGCGTGCGGCGCCCTTTCGTCAATTCGTCGTCTACTGCTCCCTGGTTACCCTGACGAGGTCTTCTTCGGCGACCCGCAGCAGCTCCTCGAGCTGCGCGACGCGCGCCGGTGAGACGTCTCCTGCTGCCTGCTGGGCCTTGGCGTGCTCCAGCAGGAGTCGGGCCTGCTTGGCGTTGGCCTTGGCCACGTCGAGCGCATGTTCAAGGGTGCTCTCGTGCTCAGTCGCTTCCATAGGTGCATCTTGCCTCGGCCGCCTGAGCGAATCCAGTGACCTTACCGAGTTGTTGCCAAGAGATCTTCTGCGGGGCGCGCAGCGCCCTCTGCAGGGGTGGCGCCCTCAGTAGGGAAAGAGGGCGCGTTCACGCCGGCCATCTCCTCGAGGACCCGGACGACCTGGCAGCTGTAGCCGAACTCGTTGTCGTACCACACGTACAGCACGAGGTTCTTGCCATTGCTGATGGTCGCAAGCCCGTCCACGATGCCGGCCCGACGGGAGCCGACGAAATCGGTGGAGACCACCTCGGGCGAGGCGATGTAGTCAATCTGCTTCCGCAGATCCGAGTGGAGCGAAATGTCGCGGAGGTAGGTGTTCACCTCATCCTTCGTCGTCTCGCGCTCGAGGCTCAGGTTGAGGATGGCCATGGAGACGTCCGGGGTGGGGACGCGGATGGCGTTGCCCGTCAGCTTCCCTGCGAGCTCCGGGAGTGCCTTCGCGACGGCCTTCGCAGCGCCGGTCTCGGTGAGCACCATGTTCAGCGCCGCGGACCGCCCGCGACGGTCGCCCTTGTGGAAGTTGTCGGTGAGGTTCTGGTCGTTCGTGAACGAGTGGACCGTCTCTACGTGCCCGTGCACCACGCCGTACTTGTCGTTGATGGCCTTGAGGACGGGCGTGATCGCGTTCGTGGTGCAGGATGCCGCCGTGACGATCCGGTCCTCGGCGGTGATGTCGCCGTGGTTGATGCCGTGCACGATGTTCGGGAGGCCGCCCTTGCCGGGTGCGGTGAGGAGGACCCGTGCGACGCCCTTGCTCTCGAGGTGCTGGGAGAGCCCAGCTTCATCGCGCCACTTGCCCGTGTTGTCGACGACGACGGCGTCCTTGATCCCATATGCCGTGTAGTCCACTGTGGCGGGGTTGTCCGAGTAGATGACCTGGATCAGGGTTCCGTTCGCGAGGATCGTGTTGTTCTCCTCGTCGACCGTGATGGTTCCCTCGAAGGGACCGTGCACGGAGTCGCGCCGCAGGAGGCTGGCCCGCTTGACGAGGTCGTTCTCCGAGCCCTTCCGCACCACGATCGCCCGGAGCCGGAGGCCATGTCCGCCGCCGGCGTGCTCGATGAGGATGCGTGCCACAAGGCGACCGATGCGGCCGAAGCCGTAGAGCACCACATCCGTGCTCGGCCGGGGGTCCGCGCCGCGCTGGCCGACGATCGGGGCCAGCTCGTCCCGCAGGAAGGCTTCAAGCGCACGCCCGGCGCCCTGCGACCGGAACTTCTCGTTGAGGCGGGCGATGTCGATCGAGGCCGCGCCGAGCTGCAGCGAGTCAAGGGCCTTGAGGATCGGGAGGGTTTCTTCGAGGGCAAGCTCTTCGCTGTCGATCTGGCGTGCCCAGCGGTGCAGCTTGAGCAGCCCCACCACGGACTGGTTGATCAGGCTGCGGCCGTGGACCGAAGTCACCACGTTGTTCTCGCGGTACAGGCGCCCGATCAGCGGGATCATCTCTTCTGCTGCGGCCTCGCGGCCGATCCACGAACCGAGGGCGGTCTCCGTCATGCTCACACAGGTGCCTTTCTCTGCGGTTGTGCGCACTCCGTCGTGCGCTGCCCGGGCATCTGGTGCCGATGCCCGACGCGAAGAAAGCCGGTTCTGCGATCGCAGAGCCGGCTCCAGAACTTCCACGTTCGCTTTCAATGCTACGGGACTGGGCAGGGGCGAGGGCCGGGAGAGCCTGTGAAGTCACTCACAGGCTCTCACTTCCGTGGGAAGCCCTCCCAGAGCCGAGGAAAGTGCGAGGCCAGGCCGGCCTATGAGCCGGGTTCTGTCTCCACGCCTGATTGCCCAGACGCAGGAGGCGATCATCCATCTAGGACCGCCGTTGCCGGCGGCCTCGAGCGGCCTACCCGGACGCTCGGGCGGGCAGCCCTCGAACGCGCCCTGTCTGGCCTTGCTCCGGGTGGGGTTTACCTAGCCTCCCCGGTCGCCCGGGGAGCTGGTGGTCTCTTACACCGCCGTTTCACCCTTACCCCGGCAATCGCGCTGTCGCGCGGGGTACCGGGGCGGTCTCTTCTCTGTGGCACTGGCCTGCGGGTTACCCCGAGTGGGCGTTACCCACCACCCTGCCCTGCGGAGCCCGGACTTTCCTCGTGACCCCTGCCTCTCGAAAGAGCAAGCGCCCCGCGATCGCCCGGCCGACCTGACCTCGCCTCAACATTCTACGGGTGAGCCCGTTGGGGGCGAGCCACCGGTAAGCTTCCGTGGTGCTCATCCTCCTCCCACCCTCCGAAGGGAAGACCGCCGCCGCAGGCGGGACCGCCGTCGACCTCTCCTCGCTCAGCTTCCCGGGGCTCGAGATCGCGCGGAAGCAGGTGATGGAAGCGCTGGCCGAGGTCAGCGGGCGCGAGGACGCGCTCGCGCTGCTGGGCGTCGGGGCTTCGTTGACAGACGACGTCGACCGCAACCGCCGGCTTCCCGCGGAACCGGCGGCTCCCGCGCACCGCGTGTACTCCGGAGTCCTGTACGAAGCGCTCGGATATCCCACGCTCACTCCCGCGCAGCGGCGCAAGGCCGACGAGTGGATCGTGGTGGTGTCGGCCCTCTGGGGCGCGGTGGGCTTCGCGGACCGCATTCCGGCCTACCGCCTCTCGATGTCGACGGCGCTTCCCGAGGTGGGGCGTCTGGCCGCCTTCTGGAAGCCCCTCCTGAGCGAGGCGCTCACCGAGCGCGCCGGAGAAGGGCTCGTGGTCGATTGCCGATCGAGCACGTATGCCGCCGCCTACACCCCGCCCGCGGCGCGGACCGTGGCCGTCGACGTCTTCACCGAGCGAGCCGGCAAGCGCACGGTGGTAAGCCACTTCGCCAAGCACCACCGCGGTGAGTTCGTGCGCCATCTCCTCGCCCGGCGGGGCAAGGCCCCGGCCTCCCCGGAAGCCCTGCTCGAGCTGGCCCAGCAGCGGTGGAACGCCGAACTCCGCGAAGGCACTGCCCGCAAGCCCCATTCGCTCGCCCTCATCCTCGAGGGCTAGACGGAGAGGAGAGTCAGCTCCATTCCGGCGAGCGGACCAGAATGCACCCGGAATCGGGGCAGAAGACGATCTCGTCCTCAGCGGCGGCACGGATGGCCGCCAGGTCGCCGGGGCTGAGGGCCATCCCCGACCCCTCCGACGTGCCGTGGAACAGCCTGGCGGCCCCGACCCCACGGCGCGCGAGAGTCTTCTCGTACACCCCCACGAGGTCCGGCACAATCCCCCGCACGTAGTCCTCACGCTCATACGCCACCTGGGCGCGCTCCTCGGCGAGCACGGCGATCCGCTGGTCGAGCTCGGCGCGCAGGGCATCGCTCGCCCGCTGCGCCTCGGCGAGGGCCGCCGCGGCGGCGGACTGCCGCTCCCGCAGGCCGTCGAGCCGCTCGAGGAGCTCCAGCTCCGCGTCCTCGAGGTCTGAGCGACGCGCAGTCAATCCCTCGATGTCGTGCTGGAGCGCCTGAAGATCCTTCGAGAGTCCGCCCGCGTAGAGCCGAGCCTCGTCCTTCTCGATCCGCGCCGTCACCTGCTCGACGCTCTGCTCGGCCTGCACGAGCTCGGTCTGGGCCTGCTCCACGGCGAGGTCGGCTTCGCGGGCAGCGAGTGAGGCCTGAGCTAGCGCTTCTGCCGTCGGTGCGAGACGAGGATCGGAATCGAGGGCCTTGCGCTGGACGTCGAGCGAGTGAAGCTTCGCATCGAGGGCCTGCAGCCCCAGCAGCTTGAGCTGTTCGGCGGCGGGCGCCTTCGCCATGGGTCCTCCTGCAGATCGCGTCAGTGGCTGCGACTTTATCCCTCGCCCGGGGTCAGAATGAAGTCCCAGGGGTCCGTGTTGACGGTGGAGACGCGAATATCCACGGCGTGGCCCTGATCGCGGAGCACATTGTCCAGCGCTTGGGCCGCGGCCGGGAGCCACAGCCATTCGCTCGCGAAGTGGCTCACGTCAACGAGGTACGGCCGGCCGTCGGGGCTCGCCTCACGCGCTTCCGAGGCGGGATGGTGACGGAGATCCGCGGTGACGAAGACATCCGCGTTGGCGGACCGCACGCTCTCGAAAAGGCTGTCGCCCGCTCCCCCGCACACCGCCACCCGGCGCACGAGTCCGTCCCGGTCACCCGATACGCGGACGCCGCCAGCCACCGCCGGAAGCAGCCCGAAAAGGGTCTCGGCGAAGGCCGCGAGGCTCGTGATCTCGGGAAGGTCTCCCACCCTCCCGATCCCCTCCTCAGGGAGCCCGTTGGCTGCTTTGGTGAGGGGCTCCACGTTGTCGAGGCCGAGTGCATCGGCGAGGACGTCCGAGACTCCACCGACCGCGCTGTCACCGTTGGTGTGGACCGTCAGGAGAGCTGTTCCGGCCTCGATGAGCCGATGCACCGCCCGTCCCTTGGGCGTATTGGCTGCCACGGAATGCACACCGCGCAGCAGCAGAGGATGGTGGGTGATCAGCAGGTCCGCTCCCCACGTCGCCGCTTCTTCGATGACCTCGATGACGGGGTCGACGGCGAACAGCACCTTGGTGACTTCCTGCGATGGGCGGCCCGTGACCAGGCCGACGGCGTCCCACCCCTCCGCGAGCGACTCCGGCCACAGCTCCTCGACGGCGAGCAGAACCTGGGCGAGGGTCGCGGCAGAAGCCGGGGCGGCGTCGTCGTCAGCCGGCGCCGGAGCCTCCGGCTCCGGCGCTCCCCCAACGGGTGTCTCCTGCTCGGGGGACTCCGGATTCCCGCCGCTCTTGGCTTCGTCCACGGTGTCCTCGGATCCCGCATTCTGACCTGTGACGCGTTCGTCAGACAAAGCCCGGTCCTCTCTCGGGAATCTTCCGCTTGTCCCGGACATTGTAGGCAGCATGAAGACCTTCATCTTGGGCGGCGGCTGCTTCTGGTGCCTCGATGCCGTGTACCAGAAGACCAAGGGCGTCACGTCGGTTGTGTCTGGCTACATCGGCGGACACCTCCCCAATCCCGACTACTACAGCGTGTGCAGTGGAATGACCGGGCACGCAGAAGTCGTCGCCGTGACGTTCGACGAGGAAGTGATTCCGGCGGAGACCGTCCTCGACATGTTTTTCGCGATCCACGACCCCACGACCCTGAATCGGCAGGGCTACGACGTGGGCACGCAGTATCGCTCGTCGATGTTCTATGTGGACGACGAGGAGAAGGTCCTGTTCGAAGAAGCGATCATGCGCAACCAACCGCTGTGGGACCGTCCGATCGTGACCGAGGTGGCGCGGGCCAGCACCTTCTACCCCGCGGAGGAATTCCATCAGAACTACTACGCCAAAAATCCGCACGCGGGCTACTGCCACGTCATCATCAATCCCAAGTTGGCGAAGGCACGGAAATATTACTCGGCGTGGCTTGACGCCTAGCTCTCATTTCGGCTCGTCGCTAGGCTGAGCGCGGCCAGCCCCCTGTGCGGCCGTGATGCACCGCGCCATCCCACACGACAAGAAGGAACCCATGCGAATCTTCGACGACGTCACCCAGCTGGTCGGCAACACGCCTCTCGTGAGGCTCAATCGCCTCACCGAGGGCCTCGGCGCCGACGTCGCCGTCAAGCTCGAGTTCTACAACCCCGCCAACAGCGTGAAGGACCGCATCGGGGTGGCCATCATCGATGCAGCGGAGAAGGCCGGTGCCTTGAAGGCGGGCGGCACCATCGTGGAGGGCACGTCGGGCAACACGGGGATCGCGCTCGCGCTCGTGGGCGCCGCCCGCGGCTACAAGGTCATCCTGACCATGCCGGAGACCATGTCCACTGAGCGACGCGTCCTGCTCCGCGCGTATGGTGCCGAGATCGTCCTGACGCCGGGTTCGGACGGCATGCGCGGCGCCGTCGAGAAGGCCCAGGAGATCGTCGCCAACACGGAGAACTCGATCTGGGCCCAGCAGTTCGCCAACCCGGCGAACCCCGCCATCCACCGCGCCACGACCGGTGAGGAGATCTGGAACGACACCGACGGCAAGGTGGACATCTTCGTCGGCGGCATCGGCACGGGCGGAACGATCACGGGCGCCGGGCAGCTGCTCAAGGAGCGCAAGCCCGGCCTTCAGGTCGTCGCCGTCGAGCCCAAGGACTCGCCGATCCTCAACGGCGGGGCGCCCGGTCCCCACAAGATCCAGGGCCTCGGCGCGAACTTCGTGCCGGAGGTCCTGGACACGAACGTCTACGATGAGGTCCTCGACGCGACGCTCGAGGACTCCGTGGCCACCGCCCGTGCCCTCGCGACCCAAGAGGGCATCCTGGGCGGCATCTCCTCGGGTGCTGCGGTCTGGGGTGCACTCGAGCTCGCGAAGCGCCCCGAGAACGCAGGCAAGCTCATCGTGGCCGTCGTTCCCGACTTCGGCGAACGCTACATCTCGACCGTTCTCTTCGACGACATCCGCGGCTAGAGTCGCCCCTTCCGGCGGGCTGCGGTAGAAAGAAGCCTGTGTCACTGATCAAACGCACCTTCGCGCGGCTGCTGGAGGACCTTGAGTCCGCCAGGGCCCACGATCCCGCAGCCCGCGGAAACGTCGAGAACTTCTTCGCGTACTCCGGCCTCCATGCCATCTGGATCCATCGGCTGACCCACAAGATGTGGCAGAAGCCGGAGCTCCGATTCCCTGCCCGCCTCATCTCGCAGGGCGGGCGGTTCCTCACCGGAATCGAAATCCACCCCGGCGCCACGATCGGCCGGAGATTCTTCATCGACCACGGGATGGGCGTGGTGATAGGCGAGACGTCGGAGATCGGCGACGACGTCATGATCTACCATGGCGTCACCCTCGGCGGCCGCTCCCTCGCCAAGGTCAAACGGCACCCCACCATCGGGGACGGCGTGACCATCGGCGCCGGCGCAAAAGTCCTCGGCCCCATCACCATCGGGCACGGCAGCGCCATCGGTGCCAACGCCGTCGTCGTGAAGGACGCCCCGCCCAACTCGATCGTCACCGGCATCCCCGCCACGTGGCGCCATCGGGACGCGGTGAAGGAGACCAAGCCGGCCGTGGATCCCGCGGAGTACTACTACATCTGACGCGCTGCGGAAGAAAAGCAGACGGACGACGGCGCCGCCCACCTTGCGCAGGTAGGCGGCGCTTTTGTTCCCTTGCGGGGAACCGAACGTTCGTCTTGGGTTGACCCTTTGGGTTGGGCGGCTTGCGATGCTCGGCCCATGACCACGACTCCTCCAGAGAATTCCCCCGTCACCCGCCGTCGTCTGCTCTTGGGGGCCGGCCTCGCTGCTGTAGCCGGCTCTGCCGCGATGGCTGCACCCGCCGACGCGGCCCCCGGCACTCCGGCCGGGCCGCAGAAGGACCTGCCGGGATCTCTTTCGGCTTCCGACCCGGTTTCGGTGCCAACGGTCGACGGGCTGCACCTCCAGTTCGGCGCAGACGCCTCGCGCGAGATGGTCGTCTCGTGGCACACGCTCCAGCCAGTCGCGGCTCCCCGCGTGCTCCTCGGGGACGGCCACGGGAACTTCGCGAAGGCCGTCGCGGCGACGACGAGGAGCTACGTCGATGCCAAGTCGGGCCGCACTGTGTACGCCCACCACGGCGCGCTCGACGGCCTCGCCGCGTCTACGGGCTACCTCTATGCGGCTGTGCATGACGGGGCCACGCCCGAATTCGGCACGTTCACGACAGGCCCTCGCGGTCGGTCCCGCGTCACGTTCACGAGCTTCGGCGACCAGGGGACGCCGACCCTCGGCAAGAAGCAGACCGGAACCACCACCTGGGTCAACGACAATCTGGGCTCCCCCGCCGCTGGCGACACGACGGGCGGCGTAGAGCGCGTCCAGCCGATGTTCCACCTGTTCAACGGTGACCTCTGCTACGCGAACCTCGCCACGGACCGGATCCGCACGTGGTGGGACTTCTGGACCAACAACTCCCGGAGTGCCCGCAACCGGCCGTGGATGCCCTCTGCGGGAAACCACGAGAACGAACTCGGCAATGGCCCGATCGGCTACGGGGCCTATCAGACCTACTTCCAGGTACCGGAGGCTTCCGGTCAGACCGACGTGACGCGCGGGCTCTGGTACAGCTTCACGGTCGGTGCGGTCCGCGTGATCTCCCTCGCCAACGACGACGTGTGCTACCAAGACGGCGGCAACTCGTACGTGCACGGCTACTCCAAGGGCGCCCAGAAGGCGTGGCTCGAGGGAGAACTGTCCGCTGCACGGTCTGATCGCGACATCGACTGGATCGTCGTGTGCATGCATCAGGTGGCCATCAGCACTGCCAACAACTTCAACGGCGCCGATCTGGGCATCCGCGAGGAGTGGATCCCGATCTTCGACAAGTACGGCGTGGACCTGGTGGTGTGTGGGCACGAGCACCATTACGAGCGCTCGCACCCCATCCGCGGACAGCAGCAGAATCAGACGCTTACGCCGGTCCCTGCCGCGACCAATACCCAGACCGTGGACACGACCCACGGCACGGTCCACATGGTGCTCGGCGGCGGAGGGACCTCCGTCCCGTCCAATCAGCTGCTGTTCACGCCGCCGGAGTGCCGAGTCATCGTGTCGGTCACTGCGCCAGATCCCACCACGGGCAAGCGCGCCCCTGTCTACGTCCATGAACCCGCCGCGTGGTCCGCTGTCCGGGACGCGGCGAATTCCTACGGGTTCGGCGCTTTCGAGGTCGACCCGGGTTCCCCTGGCGGCCAGACGACCATGAAGGTGACCTACTACAACGTCACCGGAGTCGGAGGAGGCCTCGAAGCCTTCGAGACCTTCACCCTGCGCAGGCCGCGCGCCGACGCCGCCCGCTGATTCCCTCGCCGTCGGACAAGACAAAGCGCCGCCCACCGATCTCGGTGGGCGGCGCCATCGTCATCAGGCCGCAAGGTGGCGCGGCCGACGGAACCGCGTCAGTGGGTGTCGACCGCGGAGATCTCGGAGTGATCCTCGCCCCACAGGGTGTGGAACGTGCCCTCGGTGTCCACGCGCTGGTAGGTGTGGGCGCCGAAGAGGTCCCGCTGGCCCTGGATGACGGCGGCCGGGAGGCGCTTGCGGCGCAGGCCGTCGTAGTAGGCGAGCGACGAGGAGAAGACCGGGACGGGGATGCCGAGCTGGACAGCCGTGGCGACGACGCGGCGCCACGCCGGGACCGCCTCGCCGACCGACTTCGCGAACGCGGGGGCGAACAAAAGGTTGGCGGGCTTCTCCCCGCCCTTGTACGCCTCCATGATGTCCTTCAGAAGCTCAGCGCGGATGATGCAGCCCGCGCGCCAGAGGGACGCGATCTCGTCGAGCTTGAGCTCCCACCCGTATTCCTTCGCCGCGCTGGCGAGCATGTCCAGGCCCTGCGCGTAGCTGACCAGCTTCGAGGCGTAGAGCGCCTGGCGCACGTCCTCTACGAAGTTCTCGGGCAGGCTGACCTCGCCCTCATGGCCGGCGAGGGTCTCCTGGGCAATCTCGCGCTGGGCGCGCTGGGACGAGATGCCACGCGCGAACACGGACTCGGCGATGCCCGAGACCGGCGAGCCGAGGTCGAGAGCGGACTGGACCGTCCAGCGGCCGGTGCCCTTCTGGCCCGCGGAGTCCACCACGACGTCGACGAAGGGCTTGCCCGTCTTGGCGTCGACGTGCCGCAGGACCTCGGCGGTGATCTCGATGAGGAATGACGAGAGGTCGCCCTTGTTCCATTCCTCGAAGATCGCAGCCTGCTCGGCAGGCTCGATGCCCGCGCCGCTGCGCAGGAGGTCGTACGCCTCGCCGATCACCTGCATGTCGGCGTACTCGATGCCGTTGTGGACCATCTTGACGAAGTGACCAGCGCCGTCCGTGCCGATCCAGGCGCAGCACGGGGTCCCATCGCTCGCCTTCGCGGCGATCTTCTCGAGCAGGGGGCCGAGTGCCTCGTAGGACTGCTTCGAACCGCCGGGCATGATCGAGGGGCCGTTGAGGGCGCCTTCCTCGCCGCCGGAGACGCCGACGCCCACGAAGTGCAAGCCCTTCTCGGCCAGCGCGGCCTCACGGCGGCGGGTGTCCTCGTAGTGGGAGTTGCCAGCATCGATCACGATGTCGCCCTCTTCGAGCAGCGGCACGAGCTGGTCCACGACGGCGTCAACGGGGGCGCCGGCCTTGACCATGATGAGGACCCGCCGCGGCTTCTCGAGGGAGTCGACGAGTTCCTGCAGCGTCTCGGTCCGGATGAAGCTGCCCTCGTCGCCGTGCTTGGCCAGCAGCGTGTCCGTCTTCTCCACTGAGCGGTTGTGCAGCGCAACGGTGAAGCCGTTCCGTGCGAGATTGCGGGCGAGGTTCGCGCCCATCACCGCGAGTCCGGTGACTCCGATCTGTGCAGACAATGTACTCTCCGTTTCTCGAGCTCGGCCCGCTTGGTTGATGGGCCTGAGCCGCAGCCAGTGCCGCAGACTACGCTAGTGGACTGCTCGCCTGCGTGCCGCTTCTTGACAGCCTATTTCGGTGGACCTAACTTTTGGCAGCCGTTGCCGCCTTTGCCATTCAGACGACGACGGTCATGCCGCCATCCACGAAGATCGTCTGCCCGTTGACAAAGTTCGAGGCGTCTGACGCGAGCCACACGACCGGGCCGGCAATGTCGTCGACCGACCCCCAGCGATGTGCGGGAGTGCGACCAAGGATCCACGAGTTGAACACGGGGTCATCCACGAGGTTCTGGGTCATCTCTGTATGGATATAGCCCGGGGCGATCCCGTTGATCTGAAGGCCAGAACCCGCCCATTCGGCCGTCATCGCGCGGGTGAGATTCCTGAGGCCGCCCTTGGCCGCGGTATAGGCGCCGATCGACGGGCGCGCAAGGTCAGTCTGGACCGAGCAGATGTTGATGATCTTGCCGGCACCCCGCTCCACCATTCCACGGGCGGCCTCGCGACCGACCAGGAAGGCGCTGGTCAGGTCAGTGCGGATGACGCGCTCCCAGTCCGAGGGGTCCAGGTCGAGCAGCGGCACCCGGTACTGGATGCCGGCGTTGTTGACGAGGATCCGCAGGGGGCCGGCCTTGGCCTCGGCCTCGGCGATGCCCGCTGCCGCCGCCTCGGGGTCGGTCACGTCGAACGCCACGGCGTGGACGCGCTCCTCTCCGTAGACGTCGGCGAACTCCTTGCGTGTCGCCTCGGCCCGCTGGGCATCGCGCCCATGCAGCACGATCGTTGCACCGGCGTCGGCGAGGCCACGCGCAAGTGCCGTCCCGATCCCGCGGCTGGATCCCGTGACGAGGGCGACTCGTCCAGTGAGGTCGAAAAGGGCTGTCATGGGTGACTCTCCTGTGAGTGGATAGATGCGAGCCCCGAGCGGCGGCGCGCAAGCTCGTGGACGACGGCGAGGTCTTCGTCGCCGAGACCTTCCGAGACCAAGTCGGAGTAGATGGCAAGGGCGCTCGAGGCAAGGGGCAGCGCCGCAGAGGCTTCGGCAGCGGCGGCCTCGACGAACCGAAGATCCTTGAGCATGAACTTGCTGGGACCAGTCGGCGCGTAGTTCCTGGCGACCATCCGTGGCGCAAGCTGTTCCATGACGCGGCTGCCCGCGAGTCCTCCCGAAAGGACGCCGAACAGGGCTTCGACGTCAAGCCCCTGGGCCTCGGCGAGCACAGCAGCCTCGGCGAGGGCGGCCGCCGTCGTGCCCACGATCAACTGGTTGCACGCCTTGGCGAGGGAACCGGCGCCGAGGGGACCGAGGCGCACCACCGAGGTTCCCATCGCGCGGAAGAGAGGCTCGAGCTCCACGAAATCCTCAGGCTCGGCACCGACCATGATCGCGAGGGTGCCGTCAATCGCCCCTTGGCGGCCGCCGCTCACCGGTGCATCAACGACGACGGCGCGTCCCCCGGTGGCATGGTCGACGGCGTCTCCGAACCGCTTGACCGCCACGGGCGAGACGCTGCTCATGACGACCAGGCGCTTCCTGACCGTCGTCGGCTCCGCCCCCCACGCTGCCAGGATCGGGGCCGCGGCATCTTCGATCATGGGCAGATCAGGGAGCATGAAGACGATGGTGTCGAGCGCCGCCAGATCGGCGACGGACCTGACGCGGCGCCCCCCGGCCGCCTCGAACGCGCCGAAGGGTCCGTCCGAGCGATTCCAGCCCTCCACCCGCAAGCCGGAAGCGAGGAGGTTGGCAGCCATGGGCCCGCCCATGAGGCCGAGACCTACGAAACCGATAGCTTCTTCGCGTTCCATCCACGTTCCTTCCGCTTCATCGTTCAGTATATTAGGCGAGATTCAGTAGAGTGGACACATGAGCACTGAATCCTCCCTCACGGTCGGCATCGCCGTCCCGCTCGAAGCAGAGCATGTCGAGGCCATCCGCGCGGTCGATCCGAGCATCGCCGTCCTCTACGAACCCGATCTGCTGCCCCCGGAGCGCTTCCCGGCGGACCACTCGGGCGACCCATCGTTCCGCCGTTCCCCCGACGCCGAGGAGCGCTACTGGAAGCTCGTCAACTCTGCGGACGTCCTCTACGGCTTCCCGAACGAGTCGCCCGCTGGCTTCGCCAGAGTCGTCGCCGAGAACCCGCGTCTGCGCTGGGTGCACGCGATGGCCGCCGGAGCAGGCGGGGCGGTCAAGGCCAGCGGGGTTTCCAGCGCGGATCTTGAGCGCGTCATCGTGACGACCTCGGCCGGCGTTCACGCGCTCCCCCTCGCCGAGTTCGCGATCATGGGAATCCTCAACGGACTCAAGCGGACCGCGGAGCTCGCAGAGGACCAGAGAGCCAAGCACTGGCCCGACCTCCGCGTGCCCACTCGCCTCGCGTCCGGCTCTCACGTCGTGATCGCCGGCCTCGGAGAGATCGGCGTCGAGACCGCCCGGCTCGCCCGCGCGCTCGGGATGACCGTGAGCGGCACCAAGCGCACCGCTGATCCGATCGAGGGCATCGAGGAAGTCGCGGCGGCCGAGAAGCTTCCGGAGCTTGTGGCACGCGCGGACGCGCTCGTCAACACGCTCCCCGGCACCCCCTTCACGGAGAAGCTGATTGGTCGCGAGCTGTTCTCCGCCATGCGCCCCGGCACCATTCTTGTGAACGTGGGCCGTGGAACGGTGGTCGACGAGGAGGCGCTCCTCGAGGCCCTTGAGAACGGGACGGTCGGGTACGCATGCCTGGACGTGTTCGCCGTCGAACCCCTGCCTGAGACGTCGCCGCTCTGGGAACACCCCCGCGTGCTCGTCTCCCCGCATACCTCGGCGCTCAGCGTCGCAGAGAACCGCCTCATCGCCGAGCGCTTCGCTGACAACCTGCGCAAGTTCCTGGCGGGCGAGCAGCTTCCCCACCGAGTGGACCCCATTCACTTCTACTGATCCACCCGGCTGCTTGGCCGACGCAAAGACGGCTCCCGCTGCGCGGGAGCCCTCTTCTGCCTTCAGACAAGGTCAGGCGCCATCCTCGAGGAGCGTGAGATCGCGACCCTTGGTCTCCCGGACCGCGAAGGTCGTAGCGAACGTGATGAGGGAGAGCACGAGCGAGAAGCCCGCGAGCACGAGCCACGAATTGTGAGTCGCCTCAAGCAGGGCAGCGATCAGCACCGGGACGAGACCCGACGCGATCATGGCCGAAATCTCGCGGCTGAGGGCAACTCCCGTGAATCGATGGGTCGAGCCGAACATCTCCGGCAGGAGGGCGCACTGCGGGCCGAGCATGGACTGGACACCGATTCCCGTACCGATCGCGATGACCAGCAGAACGAGCCACGGCTGGCCGAGCGTGAGGAGATAGAACGCAGGGATCGCGATGACAGCCTGAAACAGGGCGCCGTAGCGGTAGACGGCAACGCGGCCGACGCGATCGGAGAGCCAGCCGAAGAAGACCACGCCGACGGCGGCCACTCCGGCGGCAACGAGGAGGGACGTAGGCCCGAGGGTCTTGTCGTCCTTGAAGAACGCGATCGTGCCGAGGAAGGAGACCGTCACCGCTGAGTAGATGGACGAATTCCCGTTTTCCGCCATGCGGATCCCAATGCCTTTGAGCACCGCTCCCCTCGAGGTCCGCCAGACCGCGCCCACGGGGTTCTTGGCAACCTCCTTGTGCTTCTCGAGCTCCTGGAAGACAGGAGTCTCCTTGAGCTTCAGGCGTATGACGAGCGCGACCGCAATAAGGATGAACGAGGCAAGGAATGGCACCCGCCACAGCCAGTCCTGCACAAGTTGGGGCTGCGCGAGGCCCAGCAGCGCGAAAGTCCCCGCACCCAGGAGCGTCCCGAGCTGGATGCCCACAAACGGCAGGGCGGCGAAGAAGCCGCGACGCGGCGCCGGCGCCACCTCGGAGATCAGCGTCGTCGCACCGGCCTGCTCCGCCCCGGCCCCGAGACCCTGGAGGATGCGCAGGGCTACGAGCAGGATAGGGGCGAGCGCCCCAATCTCCCGGTACGTGGGCAGCAGGCCGATGAGAAAGCTCGCTGACCCCATCAGGAGGATTGTGGTCAGGAGCACAACCTTGCGGCCCCACCGGTCGCCGACGTAGCCGAAGAGCAGGCCGCCGAGCGGGCGCGCGACGTAAGCGATTCCGAAGGTCGCGAAGCTCGCGATGACCTTGGCATCGCCGAAGGGCTGGAAGAAGAGGGGCGCGAAGACGAGGGCCGTCGCGAGCCCGAAGATGTAGAAGTCGTAGTACTCGAGGGCCGAGCCGACCGAGCTGGCAAGGGTTGCGCTGCGCAGCTGGGCGGGGTCGAAAGCGGTGCCCGAAGCGGAGGCTGCCCGATCACGCTGCGACGCGGGGGTCCCGACGGCGCCGTCGAGAGGACTGGTGTGCATCTGTACTCCTTTGGACGATCACTGTAGTGAACAGAGTACAGAATGCTGACCAGTTGTCCAGCATGTTGTTAGTTGTTCAGGACTTTGACCACTCGCCCATCGGATTTCCGAGCGCCCTCGCCAAGCCCTGGAGCTCGCGGACCATCGCCAGCTTCTGCTCCTCGGTGAACGTTGCCTTGAGTGAGGTGACGCTCACCCCCAGATTGGGCCCGTGGGCCCCCCTCGTGGGCACGGGAACGGCAACGCACACCACGCCGAGGGTGGACTCCTCATCCTCGAAGGCGTACCCCTGCTCCTTGATCCGCCGAAGCTCCTCCTTGAACTCCTTGCCCGTCCTGATGGAGTGGGGCGTGAGGACCGGGAGCTCCGCATCGTCGGGGTACAGCACCTCCCAGTCGTGCTCATGAAGGCGGCCGACCAAGGCCTTCCCCACGGCACACAGCGACGCTGGCATCTTGTCCCCGATGGTCGAGGTCAGCCGCACGGCGGGATGGCCCTCATAGCGGGCCAGGTAGATCACGTGGTCACCATCCAGGAGTGCTATTCGCACCGTCTCCTTGGAAAGCGTGGCCGCCTGCCCGCAGAACTGATAGAACTCGCGGATCTCGTCACGCCGGCTCAGGTACGAGGCGCCCAGTTCGACGAGCTTGCGCCCCAGCGAGAACTCGCTCCCTTCGCGGGCCACCAGCCCCGCATCCTCGAGAGCCTGCAGGATGTTCGAGGTCGACGATTTCGGGATTCCCAGGTCGCGGGCGAGGTCGCTCAAGGTCGCTCGGCCGGTAGCAGATGCGGCCAGGACATCCAGCACCGCAGCGGCGCGCGTCACCGCTGGCGCAGAGGACGAGGACGGCGCCTCCTCGCGTGATCGCTCCAGCTCTCCGCTGCCTGCTGTCTTGCTCGGTGCCACGCTGCTCCTCGTCTCAGCGAACCCCGTTCGCTTGCGGTTGTCCAAAATGCTGAACAGAGAACATGATACGGGCCGGAGCTGGATTTGTTCCGTCACCTGCAGTTCACCTAGTATTCAGAGCCAGAGCCTCCCACCGCGGCATCCCCCCAAGGCAGCGGCGGGAGGCTCTTTCCATGCCCGGGTGCCATCTCAACCCGCGCGGCTATGCGCGGAGGCTCCATCCTCCGCCAAGCTGGTCCCGGACGAGTTCGAACGTCCGCAGCCCGCTTCCTCGGAGCCCAAGGGCCGCCTGCACTTGCCAGACCTCGACATCCACTCGGCTCGCTCCGCGCGGCAGGCGCGACTCTGCGGTCCACCAACGCACGCGCTCGAACCAGCGTGCGGGTTCAGCCGCGACCCGCCAGTTGCGGTCTCCTCGCCTGAAGGAGTGGGGCGTCCCATTCGGCGCAGTTCGGACCAGAATGCTCTCCATGGGGGGAGGCTATGCATGGGCACCGACATTCGATGGAGTCTCTTGGCGTAAATGTGCACGCCATTCGCGATGTCGTTCTACGAGGGGGTGGGTCCTACCGGGATCGAACCGATGACATCCACGGTGTAAGCGTGGCGCTCTACCAGCTGAGCTAAAGACCCTTGTGGCCGGCTACGCCGGCGCGCTGCTTCACTCTATCCGATTCGGACCGGTCCCTCCGATTCGAGACAGTGCTGCCGCGTAGTCCTCGATGTTGCGGGGTTGGCCCCGCGGATTGACCACGCGATAGCGGACTACCCCGTTTCGGTCGAGGATGAACGTGCCGCGCAGCGCCATCCCGCTGCCTTCATCGAAGACCCCATACTGCCGCGCAACGGCGCCGTGTGGCCAGAAGTCGGCCAGAAGATGGAAAGAATACCCTTCCGACTCCGCGTAGGCCCGAAGCGCGTATTTGCTGTCGATCGACACGGCCAGCACCTCAGCGCCTGCTTCCGAGAAGATCTCCGGCCTGTCTCGGATGGCTGCGAGCTCGCTCGTGCAGATCTGCGAGAACGCGAACGGGTAGAACACCAAAACGACAGGACGGCCCCGGAGCGCTGAAAGTCGGATGGGTTCGCCGAATTGGTTCGACAGGGTGAAGTCGGGGGCCCCGTCGCCCGGGCCGATCGATCCTCCTGGAATGCCGGGTCCCGAAACGGTCACTTCTTCCGGGCGAGACGAGTCGCGTGCCAATCCTTGGAGACGCCGGCGGTCGAGGTCGAATGCAGTCCGGCAGTGGGCGCGGCCTCCTGGACCTCGACCGGTGGCACATGGCCCTCGCGACCTTGCTTGGGCGTCAACAGCCAGATCACACCCTGGTCCTCGAGCGTTGTCTGCGCGTCGACCAGCATGTCCACGAGGTCGCCATCGCCGTCACGCCACCACACGAGGACCGCGTCCACGACATCATGATCGTCCTCGTCGAGAAGCTCGGAGCCCACCGCGTCCTCAATTGCATCCCTGAGATCGAAGTCGACGTCCTCGTCGTAGCCGAATTCCTGGATCAGGTCTCCGTCCTTGAAACCCAATCGCCCCGCCACATTGCTCCCTGCGGCGGTGTCGGTCTCGCCCACGTTCTTTCCTCCTCGCGCGTTTCGTCTACACCCCGTGGTCGCAGGCCGCGGAATCAGTGCGCCTTCCATGACTGCGCCTGCTCCCAGCGCCTGCTCGCACGCGGAATGTATGTATAAGCCAACACCGTTTGGCCCGTAGCATCAAGCGCACGCGCTGCACGTGCACCTCCGACGCGACTAGAGTGACAGAGAGCGCGCCGCTGCTCTGGCTGGGGAACCCGGCTGCCTGAAGGAGCGCTTACACGAAAACGGGCCTGAACGTTGAGGCCCAGCGACGATATTGCCCGACGTCCGGCAGCCACCAGCTCCGGTCCTCCGGGCTCGAAGAGAGGTTGGACGTGTCTGTAGGAGAGGAAACCTCGCACATCCTCAGCGGCCTGACGAATCAGCTGCCGGACCGCGACCCCGAAGAGACCTCCGAGTGGATCGAGTCTCTTGACGCCCTGATCGAATCGCAGGGCACCGAACGCGCGCAGTACATCATGCGCAGTCTCCTCCAGCGGGCAGGCTCGCGCAGCGTAGGCGTTCCGATGGTCACCACGACCGACTTCGTGAACACGATCCCCGCGGACCAGGAGCCCGAGTACCCGGGCAACGAAGAGTATGAGCGACGCTACCGCGCCTATATGCGGTGGAACGCCGCCATCATGGTGCACCGTGCTCAGCGGCCGGGCATCGGCGTCGGCGGACACATCTCGACGTATGCGGGTGCCGCAACCCTCTACGAAGTGGGCTTCAACCACTTCTTCCGGGGCAAGGACCACCCGGGCGGCGGAGACCAGGTCTTCTTCCAGGGCCACGCCTCCCCCGGCATGTACGCCCGCGCCTTCATGGAGGGCCGCCTCAGCTCGGAGGACCTCGACGGCTTCCGCCAGGAGAAGTCCCACAAGGGCCATGCATTGTCCTCCTACCCGCACCCGCGCATGATGCCCGAGTTCTGGGAGTTCCCCACGGTCTCCATGGGCATCGGGCCGATGAATGCCATTTATCAGGCCCAGACGAACCGGTATCTCCATAACCGCGGCATCAAGGACACGTCCGACCAGCACGTGTGGGCGTTCCTCGGCGACGGCGAGATGGATGAGCCGGAGAGCCGCGGCCTGCTGCAGCTCGCGGCGAATGACAACCTCGACAACCTGACCTTCGTCATCAACTGCAACCTCCAGCGCCTTGACGGCCCGGTGCGCGGCAACGGCAAGATCATCCAGGAGCTCGAGGCCTTCTTCCGCGGTGCCGGGTGGAACGTCATCAAGGTCATCTGGGGACGCGAGTGGGATGCCCTGCTCAAGAAGGACGACAACGGGCAGCTCGTCAAGGTCATGAACGAGACTCTGGACGGCGACTACCAGACGTACAAGGCCGAGTCCGGCGGGTTTGTCCGCGAGCACTTCTTCGGCAAGACACCGGAGACGAAGGAGCTCGTCGCCGACTACTCGGACGAGCAGATCTGGAACCTCAAGCGCGGCGGCCACGACTACTGGAAGGTCTACGCCGCATACAAGGCGGCGACCGAGTTCAAGGGCAAGCCGAGCGTCATCCTTGCCATGACGGTCAAGGGATACGGCCTCGGTCCGCACTTCGAGGGCCGCAACGCGACCCACCAGATGAAGAAGATGACGCTGCAGGACCTCAAGGACTTCCGCGACCACCTGCGCATCCCCATCACCGACGAGCAGCTTGAGGCTGACCCGTACGCACCGCCGTACTACCACCCCGGCATGGATGCCCCTGAGATCCAGTACATGATGGATCGGCGCAAGATGCTCGGCGGCTTCCTGCCCGAACGGCGCGACCCCCACCAGGGCATCGCACTCCCGTCCGAGAAGGCGTACGAGGTGGCCAAGCGCGGGTCCGGCAAGCAGCAGGCAGCCACGACCATGGCTTTTGTCCGCCTCCTCAAGGACCTCATGAGGGACAAGGACTTCGGGCAGCGAATCGTTCCGATCATTCCGGACGAGGCCAGGACGTTCGGCATGGACGCGTTCTTCCCGACGGCGAAGATCTACAACCCGAAGGGCCAGAACTACCTCTCGGTGGATCGCGACCTCGTCCTCGCCTACAAGGAAGCGCCCCAGGGCCAGATCCTGCATGCGGGCATCAATGAAGCCGGCTCGGTGGCGGCCTTCACCGGGGCGGGCACGTCCTACGCGACGCACGGCGAAACCCTGGTTCCGGTCTACGTCTTCTACTCGATGTTCGGCTTCCAGCGCACGGGAGACGGCATCTGGGCTGCCGCAGACCAGATGGCTCGCGGCTTCATCATCGGCGCAACGGCTGGCCGCACGACCCTGACCGGCGAAGGAACGCAGCACGCCGACGGGCACTCGCCGCTTCTCGCCTCGACCAACCCGGCGGTCGTGACCTATGACCCCGCCTACGGGTACGAGATCGGCCACATTGTGCGGTCGGGCATCGAGCGGATGTACGGCGGGAACCACCCGGATCCGAACGTCATGTACTACCTCACCGTGTACAACGAGCCGATCGTCCAGCCCGCCGAGCCGGAGGAACTCGATGTCGAGGGCGTGGTGAAGGGCATCTACCTCTTGGCTCCGGCCAAGATCGACGGGCCTCGCACCCAGCTGCTCGCCTCGGGCGTTGCCGTTCCGTGGGCGCTCGAAGCGCAGCGGATCCTCGCCGAAGAGTGGGGCGTCTCGGCGGATGTGTGGAGCGTGACCTCGTGGAACGAGCTTCGCCGCGACGGCCTCGCCGCCGAGCACGAGGCGTTCCTGAACCCGGGCCAGGAGCCGCGCATTCCGTTCGTGACCCAGCAGCTCGCCGGGGCGACCGGACCGATCGTGGCGGTCAGCGACTACATGAAGGCGGTCCCGGACCAGATCCGGCAGTTCCTCCCGAATGAGTTCGCGACGCTCGGGGCCGACGATTTCGGCTTCGCCGACACCCGCGCCGCGGCACGTCGCTACTTCCACATCGACAGCCACTCCGTCGTGGTGCGCGCGCTGCAGATGCTCGCCCGTCGCGGCGAGGTGGACGGGGATGCGCCCCGTCAGGCGTTCGAGCGTTACCGCCTGCTCGACGTGAACGCCGGGACAACTGGCAACGCGGGCGGCGAGAGCTAGACGTCAGCTCGCCCACGTCGCCCAGCCGACACCATGACGACGGCGGCGCTCCCCACATGGGGGCGTCGCCGTCGTCCTTTTGCCGGAAGGCTTCTTGTAGCCTTCGCACAAATTCGGGCGACGGCGGGGGGAAGCCTATGCTTCTTCACATGCCCCACCAGCCCCAAGCCGCCGGAGGCACCCGGAAGGCCCGCCTGACGGTCTCCCCGGCGAAGGCCGAGACGCTGAAGAAGCTCCGCAGCAGCGTCGGCCAGCTCTCGACGACGACGACCCGCGAGCTCGAGCGCGCACTCCCCTGGTATGGACGGCTGAGTGCCGACGAACGGTCGGCGCTCGGTCTCGTGGCCCAGAACGGCATTGCCGCCTTTGTGACCTGGTACGAGCGGCCGACTCTCCCCTCCTGGGTGCTGTCCGACGTCTTTGGCAACGCGCCCACTGAGCTCACCCGGTCAATCAGCCTTCAGAAGGCGCTCCAGCTCATCCGCATCGTCGTTGAGGTTGTCGAGGAGCAGGTGCCCCACTTGGCCCCAGAAGAGGACCAGCCCGCGCTGCGCGAGGCTGTCCTCAGATACTCGCGCGAGGTGGCGTTCGCGGCCGCCGACGTCTACGCAAGGGCGGCCGAGACGCGGGGATCGTGGGACACCCGGCTCGAAGCACTCATCGTCGACGCGATCCTGCGCGGCGAGAACACCGACGCCCTCCGCTCCCGGATCGCCGCCCTCGGCTGGAAGGCACAGGAGCATTTCGCAGTCATGGTTGGCAGCTCCCCGCTTGAGCCCAGCCCCAGCTACGTGGGAGAGATGCGCCGCGCGGCCGGGCGCTACGCGAAGGACGCACTCGTCGGCATCCAAGGGGAACGCCTCATCCTCATCTTGGGCGGCATCGAGGACGACGAGACGGCATATGCGCGACTCAGCGAGCTGTTCGCGCCGGGTCCGGTCGTCTTCGGCCCGCGGGCGGAGAGCCTGCCGGAGGTGAGCTCGTCCGCCCAAGCCGCCTTTGCCGGCCTCTCGGCGGCGAGAGCGTGGCCCAACGCCCCCCGCCCCGTGGCCGCGGACGATTTGCTCCCCGAGCGCGTGGTCGCGGGCGATGACGCCGCGCGACGGGCTCTCGTCCAGAAGATCTACCGGCCCCTCCTCGCCGCCTCGAACGGCCTCGTGGAGACGCTCAGCGCCTACCTCGAACTCGGCCACTCACTCGAAGCGACCGCGCGCGAGCTGTTCGTGCATGCCAACACAGTGCGCTATCGGCTTCGACGGGTCTGCGACGTGACGGGCTGGGATCCGCTGCTCCCCCGCGAGGCTTTCGTCCTCCAGACCGCCCTTGTTGTGGGAAGGCTCTCCGCCAACCCGACGGGACGGGAACGAGGACCCCGCGCAGGAGGCTGAACTGGGCCCGCCTGACAGGGCCACTCCTCCTACCCGTTGTAGACTTCCTACAACCCGGGTTCTGGAGCTTGGTGCGTGGGGGCACCGCTGGAACCGCTCGCCCTTTGGAAAGCTGGAAACGTGCTAGCAATTGTCTGCCCTGGACAGGGCTCCCAGACGCCGGGCTTCCTTGCCTCATGGCTCGAGCTGCCGTCCGTCGCCGAGCATCTCGGAGCCCTCGGCGAGGTCGTGGGCCTCGACCTCGTGGCCCACGGAACCACGTCTGACGAAGAGACGATCAAGGACACGGCCGTCGCCCAGCCCCTCATCGTCGCGGCGGGCCTTGTGGCCGCCAAGACCCTGTTCGATGTCGAACTGTCGACCCTTCCTGTGGTCCTCGCCGGGCATTCGGTGGGCGAAATCACGGCAGCCGCCCTCGCCGGTGTGCTGAGCGAAGCCGACGCGATGAAGTTTGTGGGCCTCCGTGCCCGCGAGATGGCCAAAGCCGCGGCGGTCACCCCCACGGGCATGACGGCCGTCCTCGGAGGCGACCCCGAAGAGGTCCAGCGGGCCATCGAGGCAGTCGGTGCGACTCCGGCCAACGTCAATGGCGGCGGGCAGATCGTGGCCGCTGGAACCCTCGAGCAGCTCGCAGCTCTCGCCGCCAATCCGCCGGCCAAGGCGCGCGTCATTCCGCTCAAGGTCGCCGGTGCCTTCCACACCCAGCACATGGCCTCCGCGGTCTCCGCGCTCGAGGAGCTGCGCCCGAGCCTGTCCGTCGAGGACCCGACCGTCCCCCTGCTGTCCAACTACGATGGTCGCGAGGTCGCTTCGGGCTCTGCCGCTGTGACCAGCCTCGTGGCTCAGGTCTCGCGCCCCGTGCGCTGGGACCTGTGCATGGAGACGCTCAAATCCCTCAACGTCACCGGGCTCATCGAACTCGCTCCCGCGGGCACTCTTGCAGGGCTCGCCAAGCGCGGGCTGCCCGGGGTGAAGACGGTTGCCGTCAAGACGCCCTCGGACCTCTCGGCGGCGCTCGAGCTCTTCGCGGCAGATGCTGAACAGGCCGCCTCCACCGAAGAGGAGCCAGTATGAGCACCGCGACGCTCCGCCAGGCCCCGGTCCACCAGCACTCGCGGATCCTCGGCATCGGCGCCTACCGTCCATCGGTCTACGTCACGAACGACGACGTATGCCAGTGGATCGACTCGTCCGACGAGTGGATCCGCCAGCGCACGGGTATCGTCACCCGCCATCGCGCACCAGCAGACGTCGACCTCATCGACATGGCCGAGGGCGCCGCTCAGGAGGCGATTGCCAAGGCTGGCATCGAGGCCTCCCAGCTGGGAGCAGTCATTGTCTCCACGGTGACGCATCCGTACGCCACCCCCTCCGCGGCAGCATTGCTGTGCGATCGCCTCGGCGCAACTCCTGCCCCCGCCTACGACATCTCCGCTGCATGCGCCGGTTACTGCTACGGAGTCGCCCAAGCGGACGCCCTGGTGCGCTCAGGCGCAGCCGAGTACGTGCTCGTCGTCGGCGTCGAGAAGCTCAGCGACTTCATCGACAACTCGGAGCGGAGCATCTCGTTCCTCCTGGGCGATGGAGCAGGTGCAGTAGTGGTCGGCCGTTCGGAGACGCCCGGCATCGGCCCGTCAGTGTGGGGCTCCGATGGCAGCAAGTGGAACACCATCGGGATGACCCACTCGCTCCTCGACGTCCGCGACCTCTCTGAAGAGGCCGAGCGGGATGGCGCCGGCAACGCCGCAGCGGTACTCGGGACCGAGGCCAAGATCTGGCCAACCCTGCGGCAGGACGGGCAGTCCGTGTTCCGGTGGGCCGTCTGGGAGATGGCCAAGGTGGCCAAGCGCGCGCTCGACGCCGCGGGAATCGAGCCGGAGGACCTCGCCGCGTTCGTGCCGCATCAGGCCAACATGCGTATCATCGACGAGATGGTCAAGCAGCTCAAGCTGCCGGAGAGCGTCGTCGTCGCCCGCGATATCGCGGATGCCGGCAACACTTCGGCGGCCTCGATCCCGCTCGCCGCGCACCGGCTCCTGCAGGAGAACCCCGAACTGAGCGGCAAGCTCGCGCTCCAGATCGGTTTCGGTGCCGGGCTCGTGTTCGGCGCTCAGGTCATCACCCTCCCCTAGTTCCCAGCGCATCGGGTACCACCGCCCGCCGCGCCGAAAGCAAAGCCGCACAAGCGGCTTGCCCAGCCAGCCGGCGAGAGCCGGCGATTGAGAAAAGGAGCCGACATGGCTAGCAACGAAGAGATCCTCGCCGGCCTGGCCGAGATCATCAACGAGGAGACGGGCCTCGCACCCGACGCTGTCCAGCTGGACAAGTCCTTCACCGACGATCTCGACATCGACTCGATCTCGATGATGACCATCGTGGTCAACGCGGAGGAGAAGTTCGGCGTCCGTATCCCCGACGAAGAGGTCAAGAACCTCTCGACCGTCGGTGACGCCGTGGACTTCATCGCCAAGGCCCAGGCCTGATAAACCCCTTGCGACGGCCGGCACCCTTCGGTGCCGGCCGTCTGTTCCCTCCCGCCAGCCTCCCCGGCTCTGATCCCGAAAGGGTGCAGCATGGCCCGTAAAGTTGTCATCACCGGTCTAGGCGCCACTACACCTATCGGTGGAGATGTGCCCACCCTCTGGCAGAACGCCGTCAAGGGAGTCTCGGGTGTCCATCAGCTCACAGACGAGTGGGTCGAGCAGTACGACCTTCCCGTGAAGATCGCCGCCAAGCTGGCGGTCCCGGCCGATCAGGTCCTGGGACGCGTGGAGATGAAGCGCATGGACCCCTCGACCCAGTACGGCGTTATCGCCGCGCGCGAGGCGTGGAGGGACTCCGGCATCGAGGACATCGACCACGACCGTCTCGCCGTCGCCTTCGCCACAGGCATCGGAGGCGTCTGGACGCTCCTGAATGGCTGGGACACTCTCAAGGAGAAGGGCCCCCGCCGGGTGCTGCCGATGACCGTCCCGATGCTCATGCCGAACGGCGTGGCCGCGGCCGTGAGCCTCGATCTCGGTGCGCGCGCTGGCGCCCACACGCCCGTCTCGGCCTGCGCTTCGGGAACTGAGGCGATGGCGGTGGGGCAGGAACTGATCCGTTCCGGCAAGGCCGACGTGGTCATGGTGGGTGGCGCTGAAGCAGCCATTCACCCCATGCCGATCGCGGCCTTCTCCTCGATGCAGGCCCTCTCGAAGCGCAACGACGATCCCGAGCGCGCCTCGCGCCCCTACGACATCGATCGGGACGGCTTCGTCATGGGTGAGGGCGCCGGAGCACTGGTTCTGGAAGCCGAGGAGCATGCGCTCGCGCGCGGCGCGAGGATCTACGCGGAACTCGCGGGAACCTCAGTCACTGCGGATGCGTACCACATCACGGCCCCGGATCCCGAGGGCTTGGGGGCGACACGAGCCTTGAAGGCGGCGCTCTTCGACGCGCGGGTGCAGGCAGAAGACGTGGTGCACGTGAACGCACATGCCACGTCGACCCCCGTTGGAGACAAGCCGGAGTACACCGCGCTCAAGTCTGCGCTGGGCGGCCACGTGGACAACGTGGCTGTCTCGGCCACCAAGTCACAGATGGGCCACCTCCTGGGCGCCTCCGGAGCGGTCGAGGCAGTTCTGACGGTTCTCGCAGTGCATGAGCGCAAGGCCCCGGCCACCATCAACCTGGACCATCAGGACCCCGAGATCCCGCTCGATGTGGTCACGACTGCGCGCGATCTCCCTCAGGGCGACATTGTGGCGCTGAGCAATTCGTTCGGCTTCGGTGGTCACAACGCGGTCGTCGTGATCCGCAACCACTGATCCACCAACGACCTGTGGGGCCCGCCTGTTCGGCGGGCCCCACAGTTGTCTGCGATGGTTTCGAGTGCGACGGATGACCGCTGGGCCGGATCAGCCGACCTGGTGGAGCCAGCGGACGGGAGCGCCCTCCGCAGCATGGCGGAACGGTTCCAGCTCCTCATCCCAGGCCTCGCCGAGCGCGAGCGAGAGCTCGTGGAAGACGGCGGAGGGGTCGCCCGCGCCGGACTCGTAGGCGTACCTGATCCGGTCTTCCGAGACCATGATGTTGCCGTGCACGTCGGTAGTGGCGTGGAAGATGCCCAGCTCGGGCGTGTGGGACCAGCGAGCGCCGTCGACGCCGGGGCTAGGCTCCTCCGTGACTTCGTAGCGGAGGTGCGCCCAGCCACGCAGGGCAGAAGCGATCTGCGCGCCCGTCCCGGGTGCGCCCACCCATGACAGCTCGGAGCGGAACATTCCCGGCGCTGCTGGCTGGGGGATCCACTCAAGGTCCGTCCGCTTCTCAACGACGGAGCCAATTGCCCACTCGACGTGCGGGCATAGAGCACTCGGTGCCGAGTGCACGAACAGCAGACCACGGGTCATCACTGCAGACATTCCATCCTCCATCGCTGTCGGTACGTCTTCCCCTACGACCGGTCAGCTTGGAGTGCGTGAACCTGTGGCGGATTCAGTTGTCACGGTCATTCTGCCGGACGGATCCGGAATACGCCAGCAACCTCCACCGTGGCGCGGCCTGTGACGCCATGTCTCACGCCCGGGGGTGAGCCTGGATGTAGCTCGACCGCAAGCGCTCAACCGACACGTGTGTGTACAGCTGCGTGGTCGAGAGGCTCGAGTGGCCCAGGAGCTCCTGAACCGAGCGGAGGTCAGCGCCGCCGTCCAAGAGATGGGTGGCGGCGGTATGGCGTAGCGCGTGAGGCCCCCTTGCACCCGTGTCGCCCAATCCGCGCAGGGCTGCGTCGACCACCTCTCTGGCCTGCCTCTGGCCGAGCCGTCCCCCACGGCGTCCAAGGAACAGAGCGGCGCCGCTGGCTTGGGTCACAAGCACGCTGCGGGCTCCGAGCCAGCGCACGATGGCGTTGGCGGCCGGGACACCGAAGGGGACCGTTCGTTCCTTGTCCCCTTTGCCCAGGACCCTGGCGGTACGCGAGCCGAGGTCGACGTCGTCGACGTCCAGCCCGACCAGCTCCGAGACACGGATCCCGGTGGCGTAGAGCATCTCGGCCAGAGCGAGGTCGCGGACAGCAACTGGATCCCCAGTTTCGGCGTCCCCGGCCAATTTCTCGAGAAGGCGTCTCGTCTGGTCTTCGTGGAGGACATCGGGCAGGTCCCTATGCTGTTTGGGAGACGCGAGCCTCAGCGAAGGGTCGACCTCCAGCTTCCCCTCTCGCACGGCCCATCCCATGAAGGACCGAACGGCCGCGGAGCGGCGAGCGAGCGTGGATCGAGCCCGGCCGCCCTCGCTCTGAGAACCCAGCCAACGGCGCAGAGCGGCGAGATCGATGTCCGCGAGGGTGTCTGCGCCCTCTGACGCGACCGCCTGCAGCATCGAGAGGAGATCGCCCTCGTACGCCCTGATGGTGTGCACTGAGCGCCCCCTGCCGAGCGCGAGGTACCGCAAGAACCCCTCAAGGGGGTCGCGCAGACCTTCGGGCAGGCGCTGGCCGCGAGGAGTCCGTTCGTCCACATCCCCACTGTGGACGTTCGGGACGGATGCCACAACGCGACACTCTCGCTTTCCCGCATCACGATCTCTTATCGCTCCTCCTCCATCCCCCGGGAACAGCCTGAGAGAGGCCCAAGAGCTGAAGGCGCCCGAGGCCGGCGCGCACTTGGGGACCGCTCAGGCCAGCGACCCGAGCCAGACTGTCCACGGTGGTTCCGGTCTTCAACGGCAGAGCGTCGAGAAGCAGGAGGTCCTCTACCGTGAGGCCGTCGTGCGGCGCCGAGTGACCTTCTCGCTGGCTCTCGAGGCCTTCGCCCACAGGGGCCAGCAGCTCGTAGACGTCCCTCACGTCAGTGACGCACACAGCCGCTCCGTCCATCAGGAGTCGATGACAGCCTGCGGAGCTTCCGCTGTATACGGACCCGGGCACGGCTCCCACGATTCGTCCGAGGTCGGCGGCGTGATGAGCGGTGCTGCGAGCCCCCGATCTCCAATGGGCCTCTACGACCACCGTGGCACCTGCCAATGCCGCAATGAGCCTGTTCCTCCGGAGAAAACGATGTTTGGTCGGCGACGCACCCGGAGGGAGCTCTGACACGAGCAGCCCGCGGTGCGCGACGGCCCGTAAGAGCTCCTCGTTCCCCGAGGGGTAGTAGCGATCCAGACCCCCAGCCATCACTGCAACAGTGGGAAGAGCGGGCCCCTCGGAGGACAGCGCGGCTCGGTGCGCCTGAGCATCGATGCCGTAGGCACCTCCGCTCACTATCGTGAGTCCACGGTCCACGAGCCCTCGGGCCATCTCCCCCGCGACGCTCAATCCATAGTTCGTCGCGTCTCTGGACCCGACAATCGCCGCCGAGGCTGTGTGGGAGGGCAACCGCTCTTCGCCCCTCACCCAGAGGCCGATCGGAGCGCGCGCGCCGAGGTCCTCGAATCCATCCGGCCACTCCGGGTCCTCGGGGATGATGAACCGGCCACCGAACCTCGCGATGGTCTCAAGGTCACGATCCGGGGCGAGGTCGGGGACGCGGGCCTTCCATCGCCCGAGCGCCCCCGCAAGGCCCTCCCATCGGTTGGCTCCAGTTCCGAGCGCGAGGCTTCCTACTCGTGTCTCGATGGTGGGATCGATCGGCAAACGTCCCGAAGCGACCGACAGCGCCTCAACCGGTCCCAGTGCTCCGACAAGAGCTGCCCCTGTCGAATCACCGGGTTCGACTAGTCTTGTCAGAGCTGCCCGCGCCCTCCTCACCTCGTCCATGCTTTCCCCTCCCGTCGGAAGACCCAGACCTACTCCCCTGAACCGCATCCCACCTGTCATGACCGGGACTCCGTAGCCCGCAGAAGGAGGGCCTGGCCGATCTCGTCCTCACCCGGGCGTGGCAGGCCTGCCAAGTCAGCCAAGGTCCAGGCGACACCGAGGTCGACGCATTCGCATAGCTAATGGGAGGGAGGACGACCGGCTCAAACCCGTGGCATCTGTGCCCCGCCAGAGGGAACTTGCTGGTGGCTTTTAGAAGCAGAAGGCGCCCGCGAGGGGTGGAGCCTCCGGACGCGTGCCAACCGATGGAAAGGATCGGCAGGGACGTCCAATCGTAGGGGCGGCTTGGTGCAAGCATCGGACCACGAGGCAAGCCGGAAATATTGCACGAGTGATATCGCACGTCCCCGTCTACGACGACACGCTCATCGGGAGCCGTACACCACTCTGCCGGACGCTACCCCACAGGCCGACCACATCACGAAATGCCGCCTCGATTGCCGGCTTGAAGCCCATGGCACCCCAGCGATCTCGCAGCTTGAGGCGCACATTCATGCCTGATGGGACCAGCTGCGGGGCAGCGACCCAATCCCTTGCGATGGGCGCCCAACCCTCCTCCGTGTGGTTCGCGTCGCGTAGATGACCGCGTCTCCAAGCATTAGGGACAACGGCCACGCTCGTCGATTCGAACCAGGCAATGTCCGCCCCGGCGTGCCGACGCTCAACCTGCCGATGCTCCTTCCGATCGACGGCCTCGAGGCGCCCACTTGCCTAGAGTACCGCCGGAAACGAGAAGGCAAGCGCTCCAGCAGTGAGAACACCTCAGACTTAGCTGGCCCACGTCGCCGGCTCCATGCGGCGTCAGCGAGAGAGTTGTTCCACTGGTACGTCGAGAGGGCATCCTCGATCGTAGAACCACAGTTGCCATGACCGTGTCATGAGGGATCGTTGGTGACGTCGGCGTTGATGGTGAATCGGTACTGGCCGTCCGTCGGACGGTCATAGATCTGCAGTGTGATCTCCTCGCCCTTGCGGTAAGCGCTGTACTGACCAATCAGCTCAGCGACCTCGGCCTTCGACCACGTAGCGATGCTCGCTACGATCTCCCGGCTCATTCATTGCTCCCCCTTATCGGCGTAATGCTCGTTCTTGCACCCATCCGTCCGCCAGTTCTGATCGGCCCGAGCGCGCCGCGCTTCCGGCGTCTCGGCTGCTTCTGGCATGCTTTCCGAGGACGGCAACCAAGCAAGGATGGGGAACGACATGGCCGCTGCGAAGAACGTAGCCGAGATCTTCTTTGATGAGTCTGGGCATGACGGTGAAAACCTGATGGGCGGGAGCACTCCCGTGCTAGCTCACAGCAGCGTGCATATGGACCTGGCCGAGGCGTCCGACTTGGTGGACCACCTGAGAGGGAAGACTAGAGCGCAAAGCCCGGAACTCAAGATCGGGGCCGTGATCCGCAACCGCGGTGCGATCGACGACCTGTTTGGCGAACAGGGGGCGCTTGTCGGCCATACCCAGGTCTACGTTGTCGAAAAGGCTGAAATGGCCGCGGGAAAGATGGTTGACCTGCTTATAGAGGAGCGGGCGTACGCACGGGGCGATGACCTCTATAAGGACGGAACCCACAGGCGCATGGCGCGTGCTCTCTACGAACACGGCCCGGAAGACCTAGGGGAAGAACGTTGGCAATCATTGGTAAGCGCCTTTACCTCCCTCATGCGCGAAAACCAGCGGAAGGGCGAGAAGGAAACCATTGATGGCTTTTTCGAGAAGGTCGAGGAAGCCCGCTCGGCTGCGAAGCGTACGAAGCTGAAGATCGTGCTCGGCCAGTTGGCAGATACTCGGAAGCAGGCGGAAGAGTTTCAAGCGGACGTAGCCAAGGGCGATATAATCAAGAGCCTCGATCCATTGCAGACGTCCCTGATGCAACTGGCGTACGACTGGAGCAAGAAGCTCGATCGGCCGGTGATGGTCATGCACGATGCTCAAAAGAACCTGACCGAGCGCGTGATGAATGCGGTCATGTACACAGCCAGCACGAAGCCGCCCGCCCACTTTAACCTCCCTGACAGCCGCTTCCCTCTCGTCGGAATCAAGCACATCGACTCGAAAGCAGATCCCCGCATCCAACTTGCCGACGTAGCCGCCGGCTTCACCCGCCAAGTTGCGGAGAGAGCCTTGCGAGGGAACGCCGAGGAGGAAGAACTCGCTCAGGTGCAGCGTCTTGTGCACTTCAATTCGATCTGGGGAGACGCCAAGTCTTGGGAACAGATCCGCCCGCGGGACCTTTTCCTGATCTAAATACACGCGTCCTCTTACGGGAGGTTCTCTCAAATAATCCGCGAGACCTAAACCTGCGGCGCCACGCCCCTCTGCTCGCCGCCTCGGCACTCGTCGCGGCGCTGATCGACTCGTTCGCGATCAACTACTTTCAGATCGCGGCGAACTGACAATAGTGATGCCTGCGGGCACACCGGCGACATGGGTCTGCGCGGATCAGCGTGGGCCCATCACGATCCCCCCGCGAGCCGTCCGATTGCTAGATCGGACGCTCCTGGTCGTTTGTCATTGCTGGCCCGTCGACCCCTAGTCCTTGCGCAGGATTCCGGTGAGTCCGGCCAACATGAGCACGGTGAGGAGCCAGGCGAAGCCTTTAATAGCGGCGAACGCCGCCAGCAGGAGTGCGTTTCCGGTGACCCGCCAGGCGTTGCTCTGGCCTGTTGCAGCGGCGGGTATGGCTGTGTCCACAGCGAACAGGCCGGGACTGAACTGCGGGTAATCGGGCGGAGCTGCCGTGGCTCCCGTGACGTGGATCTCGTCGGTGCGATTGTTCTCAGTGACTGCGACCGTGCTCGCTCTAGCATCCGCAGGGGTAAACGCGGGGGCATTGGCGGAGGCCAGCAGGAAGACGGTGACCCAGAGCGCGGCCAGCAAGTAGGCCGCCCGACGCGGATAGTAACCATATCCGACCAAGACACCATAGGCCCATCGGATTAGCCTCGAAATCGGCGGCGCGGCGCGTGTTGTTCGCTTAGCTGCGCAGTGCCTCAGCCATCGGGCGTCTGCGGGCTGTCCGACCTGGTCGTAGACCTTCGCCAATTCCTTCCATGGTTGGGGGGGAAATTCCCTCTTGTTGCCATTGGCGGGTCGAGTGTCGACGGTGTCCAGCCACGCTCGGGCGCTCTTCCTGTCCGTACGGAGAAACCCATGGACGGTCCCCAAAGTCCAGCCGTGGGCGGCAGAGAGGCGGGGCAAGCCTTCGTCAGGTGGGCGGGCTCCTACGGCTAGGATGCGGGCCGTGACGAACGAAAGGTCTATTGTGCTCCCGGTGGCCGTGGCCCCATCGAGCAGAAGCTCGTCAAGGGTCGCAGCCGTAAGTTTGAGGGCGTCCCCACTGGTGTTGCTGAATTTCGCCTTAAAGAGGTTGAGGCGACCGTGGATTCGGCTGCCGGCGAACCTGACTTCGCCGGTAGCCTCGATATCGTCTAGGAACACGGCACCGGTAACTTCGACACGATCGAGGTTCAGCGCGCATTTATCCCCGTTGCTAAGTGTTGCGTGAGTCAGGCTGAGCTCGTCGCTTATGTGTGCGTCGAGAGCTCTGACTTCCCCTTCTGTCACAAGTTCTTGCATGAACGCGCCCCCGGATATTTCAGCTCCGTCAAGATTGAGGGCATGTCCGCCCGGGTTCTTGAGTTTCGCCCTATCCGTCAGCGAGAGCTGGCCGCCGATCCGCACGTTGATCGCCCCGACTTCACCCCTGACTCTAATCCGGTCCATCAGAAGACTATCGGCGATCTGGGCCCCGTTGAGGTCGAGCGCGTGCCCATTCCCGGAAGCGTGAAGGCTGGCCCGGGTTAGCCTGAACTCGCCGTCGATGTGAGTGCCGATGCAGCGGACCTTTCCCTGGGTCCGTAGCCTGTGCATGACCGCGCCCGTGATACGAGCCCCGTCAAGACTGAGAGCGTCTCCCCCCTTGTTGTGGAGTTGTGCCCTTGTCAGGTTAATCTGCGAACCGATACTCGCCCCGAGCGCCCGGACTTCCCCTGTCACCCGGACCCCGCGCATGTTCACGCCGCCGGCGATGTCAGCTCTGTCGAGATTAAGTGCGAATGCTTCTGCACTGTGCGTCGTCAAACTAGCGGTGAGCACAGCGTGGTGCATGTTGAGAGGCGCACCTATGCGCGCCCCGATCGCCCGGACTTCCCCTGTGGCGTTGACGTCGCTCATGAACACCCCACCAACAATGTCGGCTCCGTCGAGATTTAGCGCGTATCCCTTCTGATTGCAGAGGTGTGCCCCGGTAAGGATGAGCTGGCCGCCAACCTTCGCACCTGGAGCCCGCACCTCTCCGGCTGCCACAAGCCCATCCATGAAGAGACCACTGGCAATCTCGGCCCAGTCGAGCCCGAGGGCCCATCCGCCCTTGTGATCGAGGCTGCCGTTGGTCAGGACGAGCTGCCCGCCTATCCGTGCTCCCAGGCCCCGGACTTCCCCCCAGGCCTTGAGACCCTCCAAGGCCGTGTCCCCTCCAATATGAGCGCCATCGAGATTGAGAGCAGTTCCCCCCGGGCTGCAGAGTCTCGCCCCCGACATGTCGAGCCCGCTTCCGATTTGCGAGTTTTCTGCCACCACGGGTCCTGTCGAATGGAGCTCGGTCAGCTTGCAGTATCCCGTCAGCCGCGCCGAGCGGAGCGACAAGCCAGGCAGAAAAACGCCCTCAAGAACTAGCTCAGGCACGACTGCCTGCTCGAAGGAGGGCGCCTCCTCGAAGCGGCAGAAGGAAAAAACGATCCGGCCGGTGGGCTTCGCGTGGTCGAGGTCGAGACACCCCGTCACGATCGCTCCGCGGATCCTCAGCCCTCGAGGATCTGGCACGAAATCGCGTTCCAATAGAAGAGCCCGGATGTCCTCAGCCGACAATTCGCCCAGCAACCCGGCCTCCTCAGCGCGGGGCAAGTCAAAGTCGTCCTCGTCCACTTCTGGCGCCAAGTCAAACACCGTTCCCGATACCGCGGCATGGCGCAACCGTTCCCTCATCTCACCGCCATCGTCAACGCTCATGAAGTCCAGTCATATCACCGCGCTGGACGCTGCCGGCGGGGGCGTACCGACAGGAGAAGCACGTCCCTTTCTCGTTACCGCCCCTTTCTTCTATAAGCAGGCATGCTTCGCGGCCCCAGACGACCGTCTAGAGGCCAAGCGGAGTCTGTCCATGGCCCGGATCGGGCTGAATTCACGAAGCCTTCATACGTTTCGCCACTCAATTCGAGTACATCCAAGTGTGGCTAGCGACTTTGAGGGTTTGGGAGAGTGCAGGTAGATGATCAAGGGTGCAAGCGGCAAGCCATCCGTGTAGGTCGTGGCCATTTGGAGAGAGGACGCGAAGCTCGCAGGGTGGTACGCCGCGGGCCGACCAGGCAAGCAGGAGCAGGAGGTCAATCAGCAGTGGCGTCCTACAGAATTCAATCCGCTTCGGGAACAGTTGTGCTGCCTCCCGGAGGCGAGCGCTGGCGGTTTTCAAGCTGGGGCGGTGACGACGAGACGAATACTCCGCAGTACATTGCACTGCTTGCGTTCCTAGAGGAACACCAGCTCGAACATGTTCCGATCGAGCTTGCACTGGTTCACCGGGCAGACAACGATTACAACCCCAACGCGATAGCCGTCGTGACACCGGCAGGCTCTGGCGGAGACGTCGACAGCCGGCATTTGGGATATCTCCCCGATTCCGACCTATGGAAAGTGGGGATGGGGCTCATCCCCGATCTTGCCGACTTTGCTGGAGGAGAAATCGCCTGCACCGGGCTGGTGGTCGAAGGCTACGAAAGCAAAGCCATCGCACTCTCCTTGCCCGGTCACGCCGAGTTGGCTAAGGCTATCGACGATTTTCTTGGTCCAGATCGGGTCCGGTGGCGGCACTCGCAACCAACGCAGAAGACAGAAGTAGCGAACGCGGACCTCCGCGCATTTGACGAGAACCACGAACCCGTAAGCAACATCACCATATCCACGGAGCTCAGCTTCAGAGGACCATTCCGCTACCTCAGAGTAACCGACGCCGCGTCGAAGCGCTTCTTGGGCGACGTCGACCGGGGCCATCTGTTCCTAAAGGACGAGCGCGAGCGGCCAAACGTTTCCGCCTTGCTTGCTGCCGCGGGCGTCCCCGTAGCCGAGGTGATCCAGCAACCGGTCATCCCCTTAACCGAAGAATGGCCGATCACGACCGCTCCCAACATCCACACGCACCGGAAGGTTGACTTTCTGAGCTTCCACCTGCGCGGTGTCCTGATCGCACAACTCAACCTGTCCACCCGGAAGCTTTGGGTGGAAGATAACAATCTTCTCGGAGCGACGCTCTGCTATGCAGCCCGAGCCGGTATCGAAGTCCGGGAAATAGGTTTGCCCAGAGCGCCTTGGGGGCTTGTTAATGAGGTCCACCCACGCGACATGAGAGATCAGGACTTTCGAGATTCCCTGGTAGAGAAGCAGGAGGCTTCGGTCGAGCGCATGCTATGTAGGCTCGTCGCATCTGTGCAGGCTGCCGGGCTTGACGACGTTCTTTCAGAAGGCGCAATCATGGCTGAGCGATGGCGAGCCGACGACATAAACTCTGAGCCATTGTCGCTATTCCGCGTACACGAGGTCTTCGTGGCCCCGCGGCAGCAATTGTTCGGTGCACATACCCTAACGGCTAGATCGAAACGGTGCCGGTTGTGTGGCCAGCGCGGCTTCACGTTCAAGTCGGCCCTCTGCGTCGAGCCCCTCACGTATTGCCATCAGTGCCTCGAACGCGCGTGCCGGGGAATGATCGAGGATCGTCCGATCGCGGCCAGAGCTCTGGGAATGCTGGGTCAACTCGAGTTTGACGGGGTGCCCATGCTGGAGGCTCAGCTAGACGCTCTGCACATCAACACAGCCTCTCCCCTCCATGCGCCGGTCATCGATAAGCTCCTCATGCTCAGGTTCGTGATAAGGCGCCGAAAATTCCCTTGGACGTACCTCCTTGAAGAAGCCGGATTCTTCCCTGGCGGGCTCCGCCTAGGCTGGGGAACGCTCATCCGGGCCAGAGACGGGCACCTATGTTTCTCACTCGGCGAGAAGACGGTGTGCGATTTTTTGCACCAGCACGGGATCAAGCATGACCGAGAGCCTTTCTATCCGATAGATCCCGATTTCAATCCCCACGGGCTCCGACGTGCGGACTGGAAATTGGACGACCTGACATTCGTGGAGTTCTGGGGAATGCCTAATGACCCCAAATATGCGGCGAAGATGCGCCAGAAGAGGCAACTTGCCCAACGTAGGGGTCTAACACTCATCGAGCTCACCGAGCGGGAGCTACCAACGCTTCCGACCGTGTTCTCGGAATGGCTACCGACTACGGTGACGGGAACCTCCTGGGTGTGGTCTCGGGCTGTAACGGACTTAAACGATGAATCTGGAGTGAACGGGTGACCCAGTCGATGTGGTGTTCAAAGCGGGCTGGACCGGCGTCGCCGGGTTCCGGACCAGCTACCTAGCGGCTCGGTAGAAACGTCGACGCTGCCTCTAGCCCATCCTGCCCCTGACGATGTGGTCCCTACAGGCTCCGAGAGGCCAGCCCCAGGCGCTGGGGCACGGCACCAGACATCTGACACGACATGTCCAAACGTCTACCGATGGATCAGCGAGGCCGTGCGCTCATGACATCCTGAAGATCGTGAAGCACCTGACCGGGCTGCTCCCGAGTTCAGCGGGTGCTGGGATTTGCATTATTGGTGGAGGGGAAGATGGGAAGCAGACGTCAGCGATCTGGGGCTTGCCCCAGGGACCGAGGATTGGGACTCTGATGGCTCGACTCGCGAGAAAGGTTCCAGTCAAGGCCAAGTCGCTCGAACAGCGCCTCTGGGACGCCGCCGATGCTCTCCGGGGGAACCAGGAGCCCTCCGAGTACAAGCATGTCGTCCTCGGCCTAGTCTTCCTGAAATACATCTCTGACCGCTTCGAGGAACGCCGCCGAACAATCGAAGCGTCCCTGAGCGATCCGGACTCGGACGACTACATCCCAAACGAGACTCGCCGCGCAGTATTCCTCGAGGATCGCGACGAGTACGCCAGCCACAACGTCTTCTGGGTGCCCGAGCTGGCACGGTGGGGATACCTGCAGGGCATCGCCAAGCTGCCCGACATTGGGCAGCAGATCGACCAGGCGATGGACCTGATCGAGAAAGAGAACCCCACCATCCGGGGTGTGCTCCCGCGTAACTATGGGCGCGAGGGCCTGGATAAGGGGCGCCTCGGCCAACTCGTTGACCTGATCGGGTCGATTGGGTTCACCGAGAGCGACGACCACGGCTCCGACGATGTCTTGGGCCGCGTCTACGAATACTTCCTCGGCCAGTTCGCCGGCAAGGAGTCCGGAAAGGATGCTGGAGCGTTCTACACGCCCCGCAGCGTGGTCAAGACCCTCGTAGAGATGCTCGAACCGTTCCACGGTCGTGTCTACGACCCGGCCTGTGGATCGGGCGGTATGTTCGTCCAGTCGGCGGAGTTCGTGAAGGCCCACGGCGGCGAACGAACAGACATTTCGGTCTATGGGCAGGAGTACACCGACACTACCTGGAAGCTCGCCAAGATGAACCTCGCGCTCCGAGGCATCGAGGCAGACCTCGGCGACCGCTCAGCCGACTCCTTCACACAGGACCTCCACCCCGACCTGCGGGCGGACTTCATCCTCGCCAACCCACCGTTCAACGTCTCGAACTGGTGGAACGGCAAGCTCGCTGACGACCCCCGCTGGAAATACGGCACCCCTCCCGAGGGCAATGCCAACTTCGCCTGGGTACAGCACTTCATCCACCACCTCAGCCCGAAGGGAACAGCCGGGTTTGTTCTCGCGAACGGATCCTTGTCCTCAAAGACCGGAGGCGAGGGCGAGATCCGCCGGAAGCTGGTCGAGGCCAAGCTTGTGGATTGCGTCGTCGCCATGCCGGACAAGCTCTTCTTCAACACCGGGATCCCAGTTAGCTTATGGATTGTCTCTAAGGAGCGACACGGCAACGGGCACCGTGAGCGTCAGGACGAAGTTCTCTTCATTGACGCCCGCAAGCTCGGTGTTATGGAAACCCGTCGCTTGCGGGTCCTTGACGACGATCGGGACATCGCGAAAATCGCCGCTGCATACCACGCGTGGCGCAACCACGACGGCGGCTACCAGGACGTGCCCGGCTTCGTGAAAGCGGCGAGCATGGACGAGATCAAGCAGCACGACTTCGTGCTCACGCCCGGCCGCTACGTCGGGACTCAGGAAGCCAAGGCCGACTCGGAACCAATCCGCGACAAGATTGAACGGCTCACAAGTGAGTTGTATGCCGAGTTCGACCGCGGCCGAGAGCTCGAGGACGAGGTGCGAGAGCGGCTTGGAGGTCTCAGATGACGAGTCTTCCCCGCGCTTGGCGTCGGCGATCGCTTTCGGACTTCATCCTCCTTCAACGTGGGTTTGACCTTCCGAAAACCAAGCGGCGTCCTGGCCCGTTCAGGGTGTTGTCGTCAGGTGAATCCTCGGGCTGGCATGACGAAGCGCCTGTGAAGGGGCCAGGCTTCGTAGTCGGTCGAGCGACAAATATCGGGCGGCCCACCTGGTCGGATGAGGACTACTGGCCTTTGAATACTGTCCTCTACGCGAAGAATCTCTTTGGCAACGACATGAGATTCGCTTACTACTGGTTCCTCGCGACCGACCTAAGTGCCTACAACTCCGGCAGCGTCCAGCCTATGCTCAACCGGAACTACATTGCTCACGTTGCGATCGATGTACCGCCATTGAGCGAGCAGCAAGGGATTGCCGCGACACTCGCCGCGCTTGACGACAAGATCAAGTCGAACCAACGTCTGATCGGTCTCATTCCAGAGCTGATCCGCGCGAGGGTCAATGCCTCGCTTGAGTTAAGGAAAGAGTCTGTCCCTGCCTCTAGCATGGCGAGGTTCGTCAATGGCGGTGCTTACACCAAGGATGCAACCGGTACTGGTCGCATGGTCATTCGGATCGCTGACCTCAATTCCGGCCCGGGGCCATCGACGGTTTACAACGACCTTGATGTCCCCGAAGAAAAGACAGCTCGTCCTGGCGACATCTTAATGTCGTGGTCAGGCTCGCTCGGAGTTTACCGATGGGCTCGCGACGAGGCGATTGTCAACCAGCACATTTTCAGAGTGATCCCGAGCGGCTACCCGGCATGGCTAGTCTTTGATCGAGTGGAGGCGGTGATCGAGATCTTCCAAGCGATCGCGAAGGACAAGGCGACGACCATGGGGCATATCCAGCGTGGCCATCTGGACTCGACCTTTGTTGATCTACCTACCAGCGACGCGATCAGACAACTCGATGCGGATCTCGGACCGCTTTGGCAGCGCCTCTTGCTCTCAGAGCAGGAAGTGTTGAAGCTTGTCTCTCTTCGTGACGTCCTCCTTCCTGAGTTGCTTTCCGGGCGTCTCCGCGTGCCAGAAGCTGAGCGGGCAGTAGAGGAGGCCTTCGCGTGACTGTCCTGAACGAATCGACTGTCGAGCTCGCGGTTCTTCAATACCTGCGCGAGGTCGGCTACACGATAGCCTTCGGTCCGGACATCGCGCCAGAAGCACCTGCGCCTGAGCGTTCGTCGTACGAGCAGGTGTACCTGTTCGATCGACTGCACGCTGCAGCCATTCGGCTCAACCGTGGCCTCGACACGACCGTTGTTGAGGAAGCGATCAAGCGCCTCGGCCGAGCGGAGTCGCAGAACGCAATCGCGGAAAACCTCCGGCTACACAAGCTACTGACCGAGGGCGTCCCAGTGGAGCATCGAGGCTCTGATGGTGCCGTCCGTACAACTCGTGTCCGCCTCATCGACTTCGAGAACGCTGCAAGCAACGACTGGCTCGCCGTGAACCAATTCACGGTGATCGAGAACGGCAAGAACCGGCGACCGGATGTCGTGATCTTCCTCAACGGCATCCCGCTCGGCCTGTTGGAGCTGAAGAACCTCGCCGACGAGCACGCAACACTCAAGGGCGCCTGGAACCAGATTCAGACCTACCGCCACGACATCCCGTCCCTACTAACGCCGAACGCCGTGACAGTGATCAGTGACGGGCTCAGCGCGGCGATGTCGTCCTTTACGGGCGGCTTCGAACACTATGCGCCATGGAAGACGATCGATGGCCGCGAGGTGGTAACGAACCTGCCCGCGATCGAGGTGCTGGTCAAGGGCGTCTTCGACCAGGAGCGGTTCCTCGATATCCTTCAGAACTTCATTGTCTTCAGCGACGAGTCCAAGGGGCTCGTGAAGCGCGTCGCAAAGTACCACCAGTACTGGGCCGTCAATTCCGCTGTCGAATCGACTGTGGAAGCAGCTGGGCCTGACGGCGACCGACGAGGCGGTGTCGTGTGGCACACCCAAGGCAGCGGCAAGTCAATCGAGATGCTGCTCTATGCAGCAAAGATCATACGCGATGCCCGAATGGGCAACCCGACCCTCGTGTTCATCACCGATCGCAACGATCTAGACGATCAGCTCTTCGGCGAGGTGTTCGCACCGGCCGAGATTCTGCCGGAGAAGCCCATCCAGGCCGACTCCCGAACAGATCTCCGCGGTCTGCTTAGACGTGCCTCGGGCGGAATCGTCTTCACGACATTACAGAAGTTTGCCCCGGAGCCCGGCGGGGACACAAACCCCGTGCTGACTGATCGGCGGAACATCGTGGTGGTGGCCGACGAGGCGCACCGCTCGCAGTACGGATTCAGAGAGTCGCTCGACGCGCGCACCGGACAGTTGAAGTCTGGACTCGCCAAATACATGCGCGACGCCATTCCCAACGCCACCTACCTCGGATTCACGGGCACTCCGATCGAGTCGAACGACAAGTCGACGCGCGCAGTGTTCGGGGACTATATCGACGTCTACGACCTCACTCGTGCTGTCACGGATGGTGCGACTGTCCGGATTTTCTACGAGTCCCGGCTCGCGAAGGTGTCGCTGGATCCTGATGTGCATGCGGCGATCGACGGACTAGCTGACGAAATCACCGAGACCGCTGAGGAAGACGAGGCCACGCGCGCCAAGTCCAAATGGGCGCGCGTGGAGGCGGTCGTAGGCGCGAACGACCGTCTTGATTTGATCGCGGGTGACATTGTCGACCACTGGGAGAAGCGCCGGGCCGAGATGCTCGGGAAGGCCATGATCGTCGCGATGTCGCGCCGTATCGCCGTCGACCTCTACAGCAAAATCGTCAAGCTCAAACCCGAGTGGCACAGCGACGATCCGATGACGGGGACGATCAAGGTCATCATGACCGGCTCCGCCGCCGACCCGCAGGCATTCCAGCCCCATATCTACGATAAGAAAACCCGCAAAGACCTGAAGCTAAGGGCCAAGGACCCCAACGATCCGCTCGAGATCGTCATCGTCCGCGACATGTGGCTCACCGGCTTCGACGCGCCTGCGATGCACACCATGTACGTCGACAAGCCTATGCAGGGGGCCGGCCTCATGCAGGCCATCGCCCGGGTCAACCGCACCTTCCGGGACAAGCCAGGCGGCCTGATCGTCGATTACATCGGTGTCGCAACCAACCTTCGCAAGGCCCTCGCCGAATACTCCCCGAGCGACCGAGACCAGACCGGCGTGCCGATCGAAGAGATCGTCTCGCAGATGCTGGAGAAGCACGACATCGTGCGCGGACTCCTCCACGACTGCACCTACGACGCCTCGCCCAATCTGACTCCCGCGGCACGTCTCGCCCAGCACGCGCTGGTCCTCGACTTCGTCATGGGCGACCCGGACCGCACCGCCCGATACCTCGACCAGGTGCTCGCCCTGGCCAAGGCCTTCGCGCTCTGCGGCGCCCGGGACGAGGCAGCGGGGATCCGCAACGATGTGCGCATGTTCACGGACGTCCGCGCGGCGATCCTGAAGATCCAGAACCCGGACTCCGGGCATGGCGGCAGCGGCGCCGTCGAGATGGACACCGCGATCGGACAGCTCGTCAACGAAGCCGTGACCGCCGACGAGGTGGTAGACATCTACAAGCTCGCCGGGATCGAGACGCCGGAACTGTCGATCCTGTCCGACGAGTTCCTCGACAGCCTAGCCGGCAAGGAGAAGCCCAACCTCCAGATGGGACTCCTCCGCAGACTCATCAACGACCAGATCCGGACAGTCCAGCGCACTAACATCGTCCAAGCACGGAAGTTCTCCGAGCAACTGGATGAGGCAATCAACCGCTACACCAACCGAGCATTGACGACGGCCGAAATCGTCGCAGAGCTCGTAAAGCTCGCCAAGGAGATGCGGGACCAGAACGACCGGCACAACAAGCTCGGCCTCTCCGTAGCCGAGGCAGCCTTCTACGACGCCATCGTTCAGAACGACCTCGCCGTCCTTCAAATGGGCGACGACACGCTCAAGAAGATTGCGGTTAATCTCGTGCACGCCGTGCAGAAGAGTGCCACGATCGACTGGTCTCTCAAGCATTCGGTCCGGGCCGCAATGCGCTCCAAAGTCCGTCGTCTACTTGCGAAGTTCGACTACCCACCCGACCACGAGGAAAAGGCGATCGAGCTGGTTCTCCGACAAGCTGAGCTGATCGCCGTGAACGGAGCCTTGGAAGGTCAATGAGGTAGGGGTCGAACTCCTCCTTTTATCACTCTCATCCTCTCTAACTCTGTGAATTGCCAAGCAACTTGGTCCACGATGGTCAGTCGAGCACGCAGCGGCGCTTGATCTCGTCGAGGATGCTGCGGCGGCGTGCCTTAAAGAGTTTCAGACTGTCCCGGCGGTAACGCTTATAGGTTGGCAGGTCGGAGGGCAGCACCGGTGGTTCGAAGTCGTTGAAGGGGAGCAAGAAGCGCACGGCACCGTGCTCGTCCACGAAGTCACGGAGAATGAAATGATCGATATATCCGTCGAAGGAGCCGAAGAGCTCGAAGAAGTTGGCATAACGATCCATCGTGGTGCTCAAGGGACTTGTGCCACCCTCGTAAAAGCGCCGGATCACTTCGAGGGTCAAGTCCCATCGGTCTAGGATCCGCCGATGCTTTCCCCGATTCTGGTTGAGACTGCCCTGCGAGACTGGGAAGATCATGAAACCGCAGATCGTATATGAGCGTCGCAGGAACGCATCATTGACCTCGTCTGAGAGCTGCGTGAACAGGTGATGCAGCTTTCTCCGATGCCGCGTCGCAATTGTGTCGCTTCCGAGAACAATTCTGGTGTCGCCCGATTTATACACAAGATACGGCGCGAGAGAGAGCCCTGAGTGAAGCTCGAACGGCCGCCCGTCAGGGAGGGGCTTGCTCCATAGGAGTTTGTGGTATCGCCGGAGTGTGGGGCTGTGACTGTCGGGGTCCTTACCCGCCGGGGTGTCATCGAAGAAGTTGTAGTCGACGTCAATCTCACAAATATCGTCCATGAACTGAATCTAGCCGCGACCAAAGTCTGTTAGCTGCCTTGAACACGCTTACGCGCCTTCGCCTTGCCGTCACCCTCCGCCGCCTCATAGGAAACGTAATGCGACCTGTGGTCACCAAACCGAGCAAAGTACATTCGGTAGGCCATACGGAACCGAGTGGTGCACAACGTGAACAACAGGCGTGTCGGATCCACCGCGATCCGGAACAAGTGGGCCTATAGGCGGGGGCTCTCGTGAGCCAGCACCACCTCCCCCACGTGGTCGAGTCTCGGCGCGCATCCCGCTACAAGGGACTGTGGGGGCGCTGAACAAATGGGTAGATGAGATTCTTCGTCGGGCCGGCGAGAGTGTGGCGCATTTTCGACCCTCGTGCCCTACAGCCGGTGCCGACTCCTTGGTACTGCTCCAGAACCCCTCGGAGGAAGCGCAGACAGGGGCCGGCTTCATCAGCCGAGACAGCAACGACTTCACGGCCAACCACAGCTCCCTCGCCGCCGAGGAGGCCCAACTTCACTTCACGTGGTCCCTTCGTTGGAACGTTGTGCCCTGGCTGGATCGAGAACCCGGCCTTTGGCCAGCGATCTCTGGCCAGCGAGGCACGGAGGGCCGCACCCTACCTTGCGGAGATGCTCAATATGCGCCCCTCTCGCCACCCAAGGTCATACTGCTACTCGGGCAGCAGGCCCAAGATTGTTTGGGCCTCCCTGCTCCTGAAGGCAACACCCCAGATCCGCTCCTTGGAGGTCGTGGCTCTCCCCGAAGTCTCCAAGGTACATCCGGCCAGAGACGAGCTTGCCAGGCCCGACGACTTCGACGTCACCTACGAAGGATTCGACGGTAGGAGGTTCTCGGGCACTTGCCCGAACAAGGACGTGCCCGCGTCACCTGCAGCCGACATGAGGACACACGGATTCACCAACAACTTTCCGATTGCTCGCGCAGCGGGACCTGCCGGGCTACCATGGACCGCAGCATCCCACCAGTCGAAGGCTTCATCGCATCAGACGAGGGCTACACGATCCTCGATTAGCCTGGGAGAGGGAACCGGTCCGACAGTCTATTGCCCGAAAGAGCATCCCTTACCACTCGCACGCTGTGGCTACTGGCCGATTGCTTCTTTGACGAGGAAGACTTGGCTACTGTGGGGCATGATCAGCCAGGCCTCTTGTCCGGTACCGGGATCCCGGGTCCGCAGCCCGAAGGCCTCGAACCCCTTGACCCGCGCGCAACCCATGGACCCTTCCGATGTGTCATCTGGGCCGGCAGGGATCAAACAGATCCGATCGCTTCCCTTGGAAGCGGCGTGGTAGCGCAGGGTGGTTCCCTCGCCGAGATAACGGGAACTCCCAAGGTGGTCTATCCCCGTCTTTCCAAACGTTGACCGTCTATCTGACGGCTGCTGAGGGCCAGCCATGGCCGGGACAATGTCCGAAGCCTTGGAGACCCTTCTGTGTTGCGAGGCCGCGATCCCGGCAATGGTCGCGCCGCCGGCGAGCCCTGCCCCAGGGGCCAGAGCCCCGCCGCAGATCCACAGGCCTCGTGCTCCACGATGACGCTTGGTGCTGGGCGCGGGCGACGAGCTCCTCGCGCTGCGCGGCACTGAACCGGTCGACGACCTCAGCCTTGCTCATAGTCCTCCTCCTTCCAAGACCGCGGCGACGACGACAGGGACCCCGTGTGGGCGGGCGTCGGGAGGGAGGCCCCCGGCTCTTGGCCGCCGCCGGGCTGATCTTCAGGGCCGAGGCCGCGGCGGAGAGCGTGTGCTCCTCGAAGACGACCAGGCTCACTAGGTGCATGTCGGGGGCTTTCAGTGCCCCCCAGAGCCGGGGCCAGCTCATGATCGAGCTGCCGCCTGCAACCCGAGGGGGCATCCTCCGCCACGCTTTCCGAGAGGTCCTCGGAGCCGGGGTAGGGAGGCGAGCAGCTTCCGGTACCGCCGGAGCGCCCGGCTGTGGCAGCCACGGCAGGACAGGCCCCCTCCACCACCCGGACGTCCTTCCGGCGCCGCCACCGCTCCAGAAACGCCGAGGCCATCATGTCCTCGGCGTTGTGGTGGTTCCCGCAGAGCCGATACGCGTGATTGAACACCAGATCCCTGTGCGTGTCATACAGCGCACCGAATGATGCGCCCTTACCCCGGAGGCTGCGGGACCAAAGGTCCTCCAATTCGCGTGCCACAGACGAAGGCCGAGATCCTTCGTTGGAACGACGACTATCGAACAGCCGTTTCGATGGACTTAGCCGAACGGAAAGCGACAGCGGAGCTCATGGACGCCCTCGACGATCGGAGGTTGCACCTGGCGAGTCGAATTGCCGACGAGCTGGGTCAGGCAAAGGTGCGGTACTACAGTGAGGGGCTTCTGGCGTATCGCTCCTGAGAGCCGCGAGTGATCGCCCACCACGACGACCATGGGCCAGGCCCGCACCGACCGTTAGCCGAGCCGCCCATCAAGATGCACGATGAGGGGATGACGGAACAACCATGAAGGCACGTGGTCGGCGGTGAGTTTGTAGTTCTCTTGCCTTGAAATTCGTGGTGCTGCAGCCGGGTGGCGGCCTCCACTGAGTAGCTAAGGGGCACGCCGGTCCGGCCTTGCGCTCCTCAACATCAACAACGGCCCCGTACGCATGACTTCGAACACCGGACCTTGGTGCTGGCGGCGCCGTAGTGCCACCGCCTATACAACGAGTGACGGCGCGTGCTTATTGTGATCCATCGGCAAGTCGGCAGCGGGAGGGGTCTGAGACGGTGCAACCCTTGGGACAACTAGAGAAACTCGATCCGCGCACCGTGTGGCCGCGCGAAGCCTCCGACTTCACGCCGTGGCTGCTCAGTGACGCCGAGACGCTCGCGGAGGTCCTTGGGATCGATCTCGAGTTAACGGAAGCCGAGCACCCGGTGGGAGGCTTTGCTCTCGACCTTATCGGCCGAGACCTCACAAACAACTGCGTACTCATCGTGGAGAACCAGTTGACCGGTACGGATCACGGTCACCTCGGGCAGTTGGTAACTTACGCCGCGGGAACCGAGGCACAGACCATAGTCTGGCTTGCCACGAACTTCAGGGACGAACATCGGCAGGCACTGGACTTCCTCAACGACTTGGCTGCCGGTGATGTCAGGTTTTTCGGCGTCCAGGTTGGCGCGGTGCGCATTGCCGACTCGCCTCCGGCCCCGCTGTTCGAGCTTCGCGCACAGCCAAACGATTGGCATGCCACAGTCTCAAAGGACGCGAAGACATCGTCTGCGCAGGCGGGGAGGTTGCCGCTCTACGTGGCCTTCTGGACAAGGTTCCTCGAGCGTTTGAGTGTTGAGCGACCGGGATGGTCGAAAGCTCGAAAGCCCCAGGCAGCGAACTGGTTCTCAATGCCCTGCCCGTTCAAGGGGCTCTCCTACTACTCGGCCTCGTTCGCCCAAGGAGGAAAGCTCCGCTCCGAGCTCTATCTCGACTCCGTAGACGCTGAACAGGTCCAGAAACTCTTTGAATGCCTCGCTGCCAACAAGGGCCTGATCGAAGAAGTGTACGGTGCGCCGCTGACTTGGGAAGACCTGCCTAACCGCAGGGCCTGTCGCATCGCAGACTACAGCGTCGGAGAAGTGACCAACGGGGACGCGTTTGACGACTACATCGACTGGTTCTTCGATACAGGTGCACGGTTGCGAGCAGCAGTCGACGCGGCTCTTGCCACCGGAGCCATCGATGCGTGAGCTGGGGCAGGACCGACATGTGTGCTCGTCGCGAATGCTGCGGTCGTAATCTGCGAGCGGCATGCCCGAGGGTCCGATCTGGGGTTGGAACCGAAAACGCCTGAAGAGGGCGGCTGCCCCCAGCCCGGCATGAGCCCCTGTCCATGGGTGTGGTCGCCAGTCCCTGTCCACGGAATGGCCCCGTCTCTGTGAACCGGCGGCTGAGCGCTGCGGCCCCGGTCTACGAAAGGTTCCTTTGACGGGACGCCCGCCCCCTCCACCAGCCCGCCGGCGGCTCTGTCGAGAATTGTGGATGTGCGCGCTATGCGGGGGCGATCGTCAGCGGTAGGTGGCCGCATCTGCCTCCACCTGGAGGATCCTCACGGGGCAGACACCTGGTTCCTAGGTTTGGCACCGTTCGCGGGAGACTAGGCGATCTCCGCAGGGCATCTTCGCCAAGTCCGGCCGCCCCCGGCCGTATATCCGGGTGATAGCATCGCGGCATGCTTAGGGGGGTCAGTCAAAACGTATCCTTCTGCATGTCGCGCTCACGCTGTTTTGTTTGGCTCTTTTGCTGTCAGCCTGCGTCCCCGAACCGAAGCTCTCGCTTTCAGAGTCGTGTCGCCAGGTCATCGCCGCGGAAACCCCGATACCGCGGCCCGAGCCCACTCGAGTTCCATGAAGTCCAACCTGCGGAGTCAGAGCAAGACACTTGCGGCGCTCAAAGATAGGGTTGCCGAGCCGTTAAGGGAACACGTCAACGCGCTGGCTGAGTTTAATGCCGCACTCGCCGACTCCAATGGCGGTCTACCACAAAGTCAGGTGGATCGTGCGTCGACTGCCCACCGACAAATATCTGTCTTGTGGGGCGGGTAACTCTACCGCGACAAACAGGGGAACCTGCAGGAGTTCGTTCTGCAGTAGGCCATACCCGACGCGCAGATGCACTCGGCGACAGCCGCTCCTCCTGCGCAACCCATTAGGCTGTAGCGCAGTAGAGATGGACCACACGGCTGCCCCCTCCCAGGGCCGAAAAAGCGGACAGCGCGCCCCATACTCGGATACTCGTCAGATCGGCTGAATCCGTCATTGTTGAGATTGAGGCTGAGCCACAGCAACCGTCTGTGGACCGTGGAGTCCAGCTTGCTCACATACTCTGGGGCCAACATCTTGATCGTTGTGGGGCAGATGGCTACGACTCGCTGATTGACCCACTCGACGCGCTCCGGGCCATGGCGTGCGGTCAGGCGCGCCTCGTCGAGGATGATCCGTGCTTCATTGAGCAAGCTTAGGTAAGCCTCCCGCTTCTGGTTCCGGAGCCACTGCTGATGCTCTGTCGCCTTGCCGAGGCGGGTCCCAAAGCAATCCGCCGAGCGCGAAGATGCCAGTCACGACGGGGACCAGGAGAGTGAGGCAATCAGCCTTGCAACATAAGGCCACTGTATAGACAGACCCCCCTCCTCGCGGAGGCGGGGTCTACTTGGAGCCCAGGAGTCTCGCCCGGTTCAGCTGCCGAGTTGAAGGCTCACGCCACTCTTTAGCTCGTCTTCCTTGTAGTCGATGCTGCCACGGTGAGTCACCGTCACGCTGTAGAACTTGTTCCCGCTGGGAACGTCGCGGACCTCGAAGCCGAATTTGCACGAGTAGCCACCATCGGACGATGTGCCCGATTTCAGGCTCCCTATGCCTACCGTCTTCCCGTCGACGGCGACCTTGACTTGAGCTCCCTCCTGCATATCGTCGTAGCCCCTATAGCCGTGGCACTTGATGTTGTCCCCGGTGACACCACTGCCCACTACTGTGACCGTGCCTTTGGCGACGAAGGTCGACGGGCCGCTCTGTGTCTTCTCTTCGCTGGCGCTGCTGCTGCCGCCGCACGCGGCGAGGCTGAGGCACGCAGCCACGGCAGCGACGGACATGGTTCTCTTCAAGACTTCCCCCTACGAGTTGAGCGGATACCCGGATACTAATGGACATGTACGACGCCGTGCTACAAGACGTGACCCCCAAGGTCCTTCCCGAACCTGCGTCTGTCTAGCCTTCGAAGATCTGGGTCACCTTGAAGCGTCCGGTCACGTTGGCGGTCACGTCGACCGTGCAACCGAAGGTGATCGTGTGCAGCTCCGCGGTTTCGCGGCGAAGAACGAGCTGGGGCGGGCCAGGTCTACCGCGTTACTTGTTCGCACTTTCTGCGCAGCGGGCTTCGACAAGCTCGCTCCTTACCGCTGTCCGGTGATGGCTCCTTGAGCGGAAGGCCGGCGTGACCATCTGCCACGCGCTCTGGCAGAGCGATGGCCTGGCCGAGGCCGGACCGATCGGTGATTTCTCGGAGCACCACTAGCACCTGAGCCTGAGGAGGGGATCGTAATCTGGCGCGCCGGTCTCTAAGGCCGGGGACTCCCCAGAGCGGCCCGAGATCGGGTCATGGATTCGATCTTCGTGAATGGCACAGTCGAAGGGCTGGGCCTGCGCCGAGGCGCTAGCGGGGCACGGATGTGATGGAGCGCGGGTCGAGGTCGGGCCGGAAGCGCTGCAGACGCGTTGAGTGCCTGAACGCTCTCCCGGTGCGTGCGGCGTCTGCGGAGACCTCCACCGCGACGGGCTCGACGAGCGTCAGCCGCACCGGCCCGCGGTCCCGGGCGAACCGGTCCAACGCGGTCGTCGGGACTTCCTCGGGCCAGGGGTGCTCCCCCACCGGTGCGTGGAGGAACGGGGCCGCTCTCGCAGCCTGTGCCGGCGTGAGGGGCGCGGTTCGGCCGGCGAAGCGCAGCTCGCCGGCGGCGTCGTAGAGTCCCAGTACCAGCTGGTCGGGTCTGGTGCGGCTTCCGACCACGGCGCCGCAGACGGCGTCCGCCTCCGACCTGCGCTTGGACTTGAACCAGATCCGGCCCGCCTTGTACGGCGCGTCGGGCTTGGCGAAAAGCCCTTCGAACCCGCGCTGGTCGGGGTCGTCCCACCACTGTCGTGCGGCGGCAGGGTCGAAGGTGGACGGGCACAGTTCCAGTGGAGCCTCGAACCCTGCCGCGAGCTCCTCTCAGAGTGCCCGACGCTCTGACAGGGGCCGGGGCCGCACGTCGCGGCCGAGGACCGCGAGGATGTCGAAGGCGATGAAGCTGGCCGGCTGCTCGGCGGCCAGCCGCCGCGCCAGCGCGGGCCCGGCGCCCACCCGGCGCTGGAGGGCATAGAAGTCTATCCGCTCCTGCGACGAGGACACGATCTCGCCGTCGACCACACACAGCCCTCCGGGATGAGCAGCCCCGCGCCCCGTTCGAGCTCCGGGAATCGGGGCGTGAGGTCGGTGCCGTTGCGGCTCCAGACGCGCACGCCTCCGTCCTCTACGACGATCGCCGCCCGGAAACCGTCGAGCTTGGGCTCGAGGCCGAGCCCGGGCTGGTTGGGGATCGCGGGCACGGCCTTGGCAAGGGCCAGATCGAAGGACCCGCCCAGGGAGTGCGCTCTCCCGGCTGTCATGCCTTCACGGTAGACCCGCACCGGCAAGCGCGAGTAGGAGCTTCCCTCGCGCTCGATCCTCAGTCCGCTTTCCGGTACCCCAGTGCGTGGAGGGTTTCGATCATCTTCTCCGCCATCGTCACCTCGTCACCCGCCAGATGGCGTTTGGCGCGGGTCAGGGCAAGTCGATACCCTCCGGAGAGGACGGCTGTGATGACCCATTCGTCTCTGGTGAAGCGGAATGTTGTGAACACTCCTGTGGCATTGTGGATGAGCAGTTCCATGCGTTCGGCGAGTTCCATCCCCTGCCGGTGTATTGCTATCCGTGCCATGGAGTGGCTCCCCTAGCGACTGCAGCCAAGGGTCGGGGCAGATGCAAGGACGGCAGCGACATCGTCACTGGCCTCCGTGGTTAACACTGCTCCCCACAGCGCCGAGGACGATGATGATGAGGTAGATCGTCGTCCAGGCGATCGCCGCCACGATGGAGACCCAGCCGAGGATTACTCCGGGGCGGCCGCTGACGTTGTAAACCTCGGCCTTCTTCCCCTGAAGGATGGCCGGGATGCCGCATCCGACGCCGACACCTACACCGAGCAGGCCGATGAAGGGGACCCAGCCGATCATCACGGCGAAGAAGGCGCCGACAATGCCAAGGATCAGGCCATTCTGGGCGTGCTTGCCGCCTTCCATCCTCCGCCGGTCCTGCTCGTAGAAGTGGGTTTCCTCATAGTGCTGGCCATACGGCGCAGGCGAGTGATAGGACATTTCGTTCCCCTCCGAACTGTTCTCTTTCCGTGTCCCTTCACTCTTCCAACCCGAACAGGCTCGTGGCGACACTTGCCTGTACTCGATTTCGGTCTTTACTCTCCCGGTGGTTCAGCTGGCTTTGACGATGGCGAGCTCGTCCCAGTGGGTGGTGGCCCTGGGTGAGAGCATTTCGCGTTTCATCCGCCACTGGGGGCCGGGGCGGAGCCCGGCGTGCCCCAGGCCCAGGTACTCCTTCCCGACCTTCTGGTGGACCTGGTCGAGGAGGGTGGCGATGCCCTGTTCCTCGTGCCGGTAGCGGAAGGGCTCCAGGGCCTGCTGCCCGGTGGCGGGTCGGAGGTCGGCGAGCAGGATCCCGGCCCTCGCGTACCCGGTGCCCTCCTCCAGCCGTGGGAGGAGCTTCTGGGCGGCCCTGGCGAGCACGACCGGGTCGGTGGTGGGCGCTGGCAGGGGCACGAGGACTGTCGGGAAGGAGTGGTCCTGGGCGTAGTGGCTGGTGTCGGCGAAGGCGGTCAGGAGCTTGGCGGCCTGGTGGTGGCGCTCGAGGCGGGCGGAGCTCTGCTGGGCGTAGACGGTCAGGACCTGGCGCATCTCTGCCCGGGTGGTGACGGGGGTGGAGAAGGAGCGGGAGACGATCAGCTGCTCCTTGCCCTGGCGGGCCTCCTCGAGGGGGATGCAGGGGATGCGGTTCAGCTCGAGGACGGTGCGCATGACGACGACGTTGAACCTGTCGCGGATCATCACGGGGTCGGCTGCTGCCAGGTCTGCGATCGAGGAGATCCCCAGGGCGGCGAGGCGCTTCTCTAGGCGGCCGGCGATGCCCCACACCTCCGAGACGGGCAGCTGGGACAGCAGCTTGGCCCGCCACTGCGGGTGGGTGGCCTCCCAGACGCAGACGCCGTCGAAGGCAGGGATCTTCTTCGCTGTCTTGTTCGCAAGCTTGGCCAGGGTCTTGGTGGGAGCGATGCCGACGCAGACCGGGACGCCCACGAGCCGGCGGAGCGTGCCGCGGATCTGCCTCCCGAGGGCGGCGAGGTCCCCGGCTGCGGCCCGGGGCCCCAGGCCCAGGAAGGCCTCGTCGATGGAGTAGACCTCAAGCCAGGGCCCGAACCGGGCGATGACCTCCATGGCCCTCCGGCTCAGGTCCCCGTACAGCTCGTAGTTCGACGACCGGGAGACCAGCCCCGTGGACGGTGCGAGCGGTGCCAGCTTGAACCACGGCTCTCCGACCTCGACCCCGAGGGCCTTGGCCTCCTTCGAGGCGGTGACGACGCAGCCGTCGTTGTTCGACAGCACCACCAGCGGCCTGTGCTCCAGGGAGGGGTCGAAGACCCGCTCGAAGGACGCGTACGCCGAGTTCACGTCCACGTGGGCGACGAGTTCGTGCATGGGTTCAGCCCGCACGGCGGCCGCCGTCCCGGAGGTGCCGTGTTCCGTAGGTTGCGACCCCCAGACCAGGAACTCGGTCAGTTCGGGGACGACGATGTCGGGGTACCTCGGGTTCTCTGCGTGCAGGACGACCCCGCGGGCAGTGAGCCAGAGCCGCTTGACGGTCAGCTCGCCGTCCAGCACGGCCACGACCACGTCCCCGTGCCGCGGCTCCAGGGACCGGTCGACGATGAGCTCATCGCCGTCGCAGACCCCGGCCCCCTCCATCGAGTCCGCCACGACCCGGACGATGAAGGTCGCCGCCCTGTCCTTGATCAGCTGCTCGGTCAGGTCGATCGGGCCGTCGTAGTAGTCCTGCGCCGGGGACGGGAACCCGGCCGGCACGGCCTGCGGCGCGAGCGGCAGGAGCAGGGGCCGGGCATCGATGCGCAGCGGGTTCAACCCAGAGGCCACACCCCGCACCTCCATCGAATCGAAAACCCGTATGAATGCGCCATTATGCATTCATACACTTGTTCCCATCATGATAAGTCCGACTCCGACAACAGACTCCTCCCGCGAACGTGGACTACTCGCGGCCCGCCAAACCCTCACCCAGCCTCAGCGCGATCCAGAATTTCAGGCCCTGCAGGACGGCGCCTCGGGATCCGGCTCCGGTGTCCTGACTCGTGACGGGCCGACCTGGCGGTGCCCCCGTTCAAGGTTGCGCCATCCCCGGAAGGTCAGAGCGAGAGGTTCTTCTCCGAGCAAGTGACCGGTGCCGACTAATCCTCAAAGGTGGGCTCGCACCGCGATGGCAAAGGGAGCCGACCCTCCAGCCTCGATCAAGTTGCGATCGAACTTCCTCAGCCCGTCCCGATCTATTGGTTGATCATGGCCTGCCGGCATTACTCCCCTTCTCCAAGCTGAACGAACGGTGGCCGGACGCGAGATACGGCAGAGAGCTTCTCATTCAGTCTCGAAATCGCGGAGTCGAACCACTTGTCATCGACCCAGAATCTCCGGCCGGTAGTCCGATTGTTCCGCGTCTCTGCCCGGTTGAGTCGCTGGCCTTCGTACGGGTGTGTAGCGGGGCGCGCGTGCAGTACATCGCTCCGGATCTCCGCAGCGACGTAGAGCGCCCTATACACCTCTGTCAGGTAGTCCCTGATCGGCCCCTCGCTGGCTGCCTTCGCAGCATCCTTGACTTCCCCCGCGATGCCCGAAGTCATCATTGGTTCCAGCTTGTCCAGCAAAAGGTCGTCTGGGAGTTGGGTCGCGAGACGATGCAGATCGCCGAGGATCAGCCATTCAATCGACGAAACCGTATACGCCACCTCACCGATCCTCGCGAGGTACTGCGATTCGGGAAGTGCGACAAGTGATCGTTCCATCAGTCACTCCTGGGCTCGTTGAGTGGGGGGAGTGGAGGGACGCGTGCCGTGGTCATCAGCTCCAGCTCTTCTCGTCAGCGTAACGGGCTGTTTTGGAGAGGCGCCGGTAGATGGTGGGTCGGATGACGTCGAATTCGGCTGCGATCTGATCCACGGTGTAGGCGCGCCTTCCGTCTGGACCCGTCTCCTTGGTACATCCGGCGTGCGAGGCCCACCTGCCTCCGACCAGCCCGGCCTGTCGCGAGAAATGGTGAGGTACGGTGAATCCTTGCCCTATCCAAGAGCGGCCTCTGTCGCGGAATCCCGCCGGAAGCGCCGAGCATCCCAATCGCGCAGACAATGGAGATGGCCGACTCCCCACCGCAAGGAGCAGGCCATCAGCGTCCGAGATGGCTAGGACTGGCGGGCGTATTGTGTTGCAACTATCACTTGAATTCGCCCATGCACCGGATATTGCGGAGGATCGCCCGCACATTCACCATTGCCTAGCTCGGGTCCGATTCGAACAATCTTCGTGGGTGGGTGCCAGAGTCGTCAGGATATGGAGCAATGGGTCGCTCGGATGGATCACGTCCATTGCGGATAGCTGCCGCAATCTCGTGGAAGTCCGATAGTTTCCGCGGCCCGGATACAACCGTGAAGTCCGGCAGCTGCGTCAGCCTACATGTGTGCATCTCCTCGCGGAGGCTAGCCCAGAAGGCCCGGAGCCGCCTGTACTTTTCGAGCTGCTTAGATGAATCGAGAAAAGTTACTGCACCCGTAAGGCACGAAGAGATGAGCGCTAGGACTCCTGCGACGGGTACGCCCGTGGTCGAGGCAAGTGCCGTCCCTCCCGCAACGGCAGCCAAGATCGAAGCTGGCAAACCGAGCAAGTAGTAGAGACTAGAAAAGAGGGCGACACGTCCTTCGCAAATCAAATATAGTCGCTCAGCCTCGGCTTCTAGTTCAACGTAATCGTGCACGAATGCTCCGCGATGGGGAAGGGACAACCGCTCATTTTCGGCCAGGAGCTCCTCCGCACGAATAGCTGTGTACTCGGGTTTGAGTGGACTCGGACGGCTCTTGTGTTCGATCATGGCAGCGGCATCCCTTCCCATGAGTGCCCGAAACAACAGAGACTACTGTGAAGTTGCATAAGCGGGATTCAACGTGATATCGATTTTGTCGCCTTGGTCCTCAACTTGGATGTAGGGATTTCGGGTTATGTTATCAGCGCTAAAGTCGACGTTGGTCCCATCCCAGAGCTTAGAATGCAGAATCCAGCCGCCATGGGTGACGGGAATGGTAATCGTGCTGCCCCAAGTCAAGTTTTCCTGGCTGCAATCCGACGTCGGCTTGCTCGGATTGGGCGTTGGGTCAATAACGGGTCCTCCAGTGTCGCCACCGTCGCCCTTCCGAGCTGCTGGAAGAGCCACATGATGAAGGAGATCGCAGTACTGGTTTTCAACGATTTGAACCCGCTTGCTTTGATGAACAGTCACATGGAAACTAAAGTCCCCCGAGTTAACACTCACCCCAAGGGGACAGTTGGCGTAGGACCACGCGTTAAAGGCGACTTCTTTTGGTTCTATGTATGAAACCTCCCACTTTGATCTCGCAGCGAAGCCATAGTGGTCTGGGACAATATCTGCGGCCGTTATAATCGCTTCCGGATCTTTAGGTGGGTGCTTGACAGGCTTGCCATCGGGCCGTAGTGACTGGTCCTTACATGTTGACCATGACTCAACGCGATAATCGAGGCCGGTACTGTCGTGACCGTCGGGCAGGTTGAAAGTCGATGATACGGGGCCGTCAATCTTTGATGTGTTCTTCAAAGTCAGTTCTAGAAGCGGAATATACGGAAGAACATGCATCTCAAGCCTGAAGTGACCCAGCTTTACAGTACCTAGTTTTTGATTTTGATCATATTGAACCTCCAAATCCATGTGTACTCTACTAATCCGATCGGGTTGCAGGTTGAGCTGATCAGGCGGCAGATCGAAGACAACTTCATTGGTTGACCAAGCGGCCTCGGGCCTTATCGTCTTGTTCCCAACCTTCAGAGTCGGGAGAGTGCCTGTGTCGAAGGCGTAGGGCCAATTGCCATGGACGTGAAACTCCACTGGTTTGTTATCCTCCAATTTTAGAGCCGTGGATTGGGGCCAGTACCTAGTTACCTGTGGATTTTTATTTGTCCAATTGAAGCTGTTGAGTAACTGCTGGAGGTTGTCTGTGGCCTGTTGATTGAGTTCCTTAGCATCCCTCGCAAAGTTCTTTTCCATCTGCTCGATTCTGACGAGTGCGCCGCGCACGGTTTGATCGACGTTATTTATCGTCTTCTCTAAATCAGCGGCGAACTGTGATTCAAAATCCTTCGCGTACAGAAATGCTTGGCCCGCGGCTGTGCTGAGAACGTCGTCTGCGTCCGCTGTCGCGGTGTCTAGGATTTTCGTGACCGTTGACTCAAAGTCTGAGAGAATCTGGCCAACAATCTCTTGTTGGCAAGCGGTCAGGCTCAGGCATGCCAATGCCGAGACAAGCAAGACGCACAATGTTCTTATCATACTCTTTGGCATTTCGTCAAACAATCGCAATCTACTTGGTTGTCTCGCACTTTCCGGATTCGTCAATGGTGACAATATTTTCACCTCCGTGAAGGGAAACTGTGCAGGTGCCAACCTCGGCCTCTGAGATTTCCCATGCACCTTGCTTCAAATGGTCAACGGAATCGCTAAAGCGGCATTTCGACGATTGGGCTGGAGCTTCGGCTCGGACGGCATGGACAATGCTGTCTCGGGGACTTGCTGCGAGCCCCTTTCCAGGAACGGGTTTATAACTCAACTGAGTGTTTGTCGCACAACTCTTGGCGCCGTTGCTATTGATCCAAAAGACGATGTCGAGAGAAGCTGATAGATTTGTCTCGGTCGCGCTGGTGGTACCAGCAGACGAGGAGCTGTCGGTGTTGTTGGAGCTATTGGTGCATGCGCAAAGGAGCGCCGCGAGGCCTACACCCAGAAACACGGAGACAATTTGGGGTCGATAAGCGAACCCGGGCATTCTCAACGTTCTAGCTATCAGACACCCACGTGAACGTGACATGATCACCTCCGGTCACTCCAGTCCAATCAGAAATCGCTAACCCGGCAGGTCCCCATGCCCCAAGGAACTGCGGCTTCTGGAACACGGCTGACACGACCGTTAGATCCTGGGCATTCGCATCATCGTTCGCGCTTGCGTTACCGTTGGCTTGGACCCAAGTTGACTTGTCCGCAACCTTGACCTTAATTGCCTTGTCCCAAGAGCACTCATCTTTCAGGGTGAGGTGGAGGAGGCCGGCTGCCTCCACGTTGCGGTCGATATTCCATTTGATAACGTCGGAGTGCTCGGAAGTCATTTGTCCCGAGTCCTTGGTCCCGTCGAACAGTGCCACCATCGTGCGCGTCGACGGAAGGAGTACGCCAGGCATCCCGATGAGGATTGGATACGGCGCGTTCAGCCAGACGCCATTGCCCTTGTCAGATGCCCTGATGGCGGCAACTTCCCATGCGATGTGCAGGGCGAGTGCGGCCGCTACGTACGGTACCCAGGCACCTACGAGGCCTAGGGTGCCAAATGTCGTGACGAGCTTGTCCTTCGTCGCGGTGCTTCCGAAGTTGGTGAGATCATCAACTTCAGAATGTTCAAGCCCGATTGTCAGTCCCCGCATGTCGAAGTCTGTTGTTGCCACAACGCCTCCCCCTTCAAAAATACCGGAGCCATTCACCGGCGGCGTCTACCATTTGGGGAAGCTGAGATAGAAAAGTCAATGGATGGACTAATGGGTCCTATCTGTGAGAGCGCTTGTCCGACACACTGTGGGCGTGACACCTCCAGTGAGGCGCACGTCTGCACGCACAGCCGATATCAACCGAAAAGGGTAGTGTTCCCCCTTCGAAAACGAAGTAGCCAATGGCCCCGGCTTGATACCGGGTCCTTTCCTGTGAGAAATCTGGAAACCAGGCCCTCAGGCGTAGCCTGTGTCAGGCGACAGTAGACTTTCAGGCGCTCTACTTTTCCTGTCACGTCTAGCTGCCCTCTTGTCTGCGGACGACTGATGCGCGTTAATCGGCGCCGTGGCTGTGAACCTACTTGAACGCGCAGTTGGATTGCTTGACAATTGGGCGGGAAGCCGTGACCCCAGTCCCGCCGATGTGCAGCACATGATCGGCTCCTGGGCAGCGCGGAGTATGGTCCAGTACTTCTTCGTGGAACGACTTGTGTCTGTGGCTTGGCACCACATAGATCACACCAAGAAGGCTCCCAACAACTTCATCGACTACGACTACAGTTGGAACTTCGTCAGCGATCTAGGAGCACGTGGCTGCCATATCCTCGACGGTGGGACGGTTTATGAGCGGTGGGTGTGTTCGCCCTTGTTTGCAGTGATGAACGCTTCGTTCATGCTCGTAGGTATCGGTGTATTTGTCGCTGCAGCCCTCATCTCTGCAACAGTGCTGAGGGCGGGCGGCAACCTTCGTGCGCAGCAGCGCCCGCGGAAGCGCCCGGCTCGGTTCCTTTGGACGGAGATGAGTCCATCCGTGCGCCTCGTCCATCACCTAAATGGTGAACACCACGGGCACAAGCTCACCCCGCACCATTGGCTGACCACAATCATGCGTCTGCTCATGGCGCTAAGCGGCATTGCCCTCATTTTTGTCGGTGGCTTCCCAGAGGACTACAACTGGGACATCCATGCCTCAAGCACGATGATTTTTCTTGTGCTGGCTATCGCGTCTCTCGCGTGCCTCGTCATGCTTTGGTGGAAGACAAGGATCTTCCCTGCGCTGCTCATCCTCTTCTCCGCGGTGGTTGCGGCAATCGGGGGTGGGTTGATGCTCGTCGCCTTGGTCTTCAGCATTCAGCCCATCGACCGAGGCCTTTTGGAGCGCCTGGTCGTATACGGGTTCATTGCTGGTATGACCGTCATGGGTGTCACACTTGGGAGCGCCGGACGCCGTGCTCGACGAGCACGTCGGGAGACCAGGGAGTATCGTCGACGCTCATCAATCCCGCGATTCGGGATTCCAAAGCGGCGAGTTTGACTCTTGAGCGACCTCCTCATCGGTCAGACTGTGCAGGAATCCGAAGATGTTCACTTCCAGCGATGAGAGCAGCAAACCGTACGACGCGGAGGGCTGGACGCGTGGCAAAGGAGCTGCTGGCGCAGCTCACCGGAGCGCGCAAGGCTGCCCCGGGTGCCCGCGCCGGCGTCCCACGGTCTGAGACCGGGGCGCGATCCATTTTCCGGGCAACAGATTACCCCCGGATGATCGTGGTTAGGATCCTACACAGGGCACGATGAGATCATGTTGATTCGAATGTGGGTCTCGATCCTGGCCTGGGGCGATTGAAGTCCGCGATCCGATGCACGAAGGCAGCGACGTCAGTGGGAGGTAGCTTCGCGAGGTCCAGGTTCTTCAGGTCGGTGTACCCGCTGACCCGCAGTTCCGTGACCTTGGCAGCGAGAGAGCCGATCTCGGCCACGCGGTCGAGGAACCGCTCGAAGCGCTGCCGGGCAAGCCCCTCAAGCCCCTGCGCCAGTGAGAAGTCCGGCTCGAGGCCCAGCATCCTTCCGTACCCTCGCAGGACAACGAAGCCCACAGGCCCGGCCTCCGGGTCGACGACGGCCACCGCGCAGGTGGGGAGTTTGGTGGTCCTGCCTTCCACTATTATGCCCGAGTTCTCGGCCGAGCCAAGGAACGCTTCGCAGGCCCGCAGCGCGTCTGGATAGCGGTCCTTGACGTCTTCTCGGAACCTCGCCGCCGCCCACAAGGTTCTGGTGCGTGGGACTGCCTCACGTTCGCGGTCCACGGCCAGCTGTTCCCCATTGACCACGACGTCGGTTGTCGACACTCGGGAATTGTCATGCTGGGCAATACGCGGCAGGGTCCCAATACTGCCTGGCCCAGGTTCGGGTTCGGGCTCCTCGGACCACCACGGTTTGTCGTCGACCTCTTCACCCTCTGCCGCGGCGACGACGGCCTCGTGCAGGTCCCGCCACGCCGTTTCGCCGCCGGCCAGCCGGATGACAGCCTTCAGCCGGATGCTCTGGAAGCCATACTGTTCCAGCGCGCTGCGCTTGACCACATAGAAGGACCATTGGCTGACATCGAGCGGGTCGTTCTTCTCGTGAAGTTTCGCCGTCTGCACGCAGAAGACGTACACGTGGGCGTTGAGCTGCTTGCCGGCGGGATCGTAGTCATGGCGTGGGTGATACCTGGTCCCGCGCAGCCCTCGGAAGCTGATCTGGCTCGGCCTGGGCTGTTCCCACGCCTGAAGGTAGGCCGAGGACTTCACCTCGACTCTGATCCCGTCCAGCAGCAGGTCATAAGCGTCCCATTCCACTCTTCTGACCTCGCTCAGCCCAAGCGCCTTGGCGACCAGGAACTCGGCCAGATAGCCGCGGACGTTGTTCGTCCGCAGGTCACTCATCGCGAACTGCCAGAAGTCAGCCACCGTGGCGTCGGTGCCGAGGAAGCGGTCGGAGCCGTCGATCGGCCGCGCCGCAGGCGGAACTATCCATGAATCCTCCGACATGCGAGAACCGTAGCCGTTGCCTCCGACAAACGACACTCTTCGCTTCGGCGTCCTCGAATCTGATTCCACGGAAGAGCTCAATCACCCGACCTAGGCGTGTTAGGCCCACGAAGGGATCAGCTCTCGGGACGCATGAGACCGCCGTTCTTCAATCCCGGAACGCCCGTCACAGAGGGCTTCCATTCTGCACTTCCGCCGTGAAGGGCCCGACAATCCAGTCATCGACATTCACGCGCACTACTTCATCGCCGAGGCATACCGCACGGCCAAGCGGTGGGTGGCCGCCGCAGGCACTGGCGGCCAGCAGGAGCGCCAGGCGCAGGACTCCTGCTCCTCGGAGCTCAGGCACCACCGCACTGCCGTCCATGCCTGAAAAAGGGCGAGAACAGCCGGGCGAAAGGCCCCGTAAGGCGATGGGGGTGCGAGTCAACGACCCAGCGCGACCGATGTTAAGGCCTCGAACCGGGTAGCCGAGAGGCCTCGGTGCCTCCTCTAAACAGGCGCGTCGAGGGATCGCTGAACCGACCGGAGACTTGAGAAGCAGCATCGCGAATGCGGGTCGATCGCCGCCGCCGTAAACAGGTCTTTCTCCGGATCGGTGGATCGCCTCGTCGAAGTCTTCGACGAGGGGTCGAGGATTCACCTCGCGTCGAGGGTGACCAGCCCACGGCCTGCAGTGAGCGGGGTGGTGTGCCAGCGGTCTGCTGGCTCCAGGTCGGCGTGGGCGGTGCGAGGACCTGGGCGGCGAAGATGCCGGGGACGGAGTTGATGAAGCCGTGGTGGGCGGCCATATAGAGCGCGCCGGGAACGGGCATCAGGCGCTGGGGCATCACGCCTCTAGGTGTACCTAGCCATGAGGTTGGTTGCAGGCGTGTCGCATTGACGTAGGGAGAGCCTCCGGATGGGGTGTGGCTTGTCGAAGGCTGCACCATCAACCCGGAGGCTCTCATGTCCCACGCTAATGCCCGTCTGACCTTCCACGGTCGCCTGCTGATCGTCCGGCGCCACCTTCAAGGATGGAAACAGGCCCATATCGCCGCCGCTATGGGCGTCTCGCGCAAGTGCGTGAAGACCTGGATCGATCGTTATGCGGCCGAGGGCGAGCCCGGCCTGCACGATCGCTCGTCCCGCCCGCGCATCTGTCCTCGCCATACGGCAGACGAGCTCGAGCAGAAGATCATCGCGTTGAGGAAGCGAGAACGCCGCGGCCCCGACTGGATCTCGGCCCAGACGGGCGTGCCCGCCCGGACGGTCTCCCGGGTGCTTGCCCGCAACGGCATCCCGCACCTGGCGGCATTGGACCCGATCAGCGGGGAGGTGATCAAGGCTTCCAAGGCTACAGCCCACCGCTACGAGCGCCAGCACCCGGGCAAACTGGTCCACATGGACGTGAAGAAGCTCGGGCGGATCCCCGACGGTGGCGGCTGGCGTGCCGAGGGCCAGACCCGCCCGAACCACCAAGCCGCACCGACAGGGCCCGGATCGGCTACGACTACGTCCACTCCCTGGTCGATGACTTCTCCCGGCTCGCCTACTCAGAGATCCTCCCGGATGAGAAGGGCACGACCTGCGCCGCATTCCTCGAACGCGCGATCGCGTACTTCGCCGCCCTGGGGATCGGCCGGATCGAACGGTTGATGACCGACAATGCCTGGGCCTACCGCTACTCACTGGGCGACGTCTGCGCCGGGCACGGGATCCGGCAGAACTTCATCCGCCCGCACTGCCCGTGGCAGAACGGAAAAGTCGAACGCCTAAACCGCACCCTGCAGACCGAGTGGGCCTACCGCCGGCCTTTCGCCAGCAACGACGAGAGGGCCGCGGCGCTTGCCCCTTGGATCGAGCACTACAACACTGGACGCAGCCACAGCGCACTCGGCGGCCGTCCCCCGATCAGCCGACTGCAACCAACGTGATGGCTAGGTACATCTAGGAGAGATCGCCCCCGCCTGCCCGCTCGAGGTCGCGGGAGTCCGGCCACGGTCCGCTGCTCGATCCTCTCCATCCAGGCCGCCGCGCCCTCGGGCGCGCCTCGCCGCCGCCGCAGAGACCTCCGGGCGGACCTGGCCTCCACCGGGTCTTAAAGGCGCTCATGATCCACCCCCGGATCGTCTCATTCTCTCTGTCACTGCCTCCCGGAATCGTGTCGCTCGTGGTGCGTAGATGTTTTGTCCCGCCTGTGTTTGCACCTCGTTTGAGAAGCCGAGTTCGGCAAGCAAGACGAGGTGGAGTAGGCCGATGGTTGCGGCGGGCAATCCCCATCTGGCACCACTCGGTATCCGCTCGAAATTACGACCCTCGAGGTGGGCGACGGCGTTACGCGCATCGCGGGCCCACCTCACCCACTGGTTAGCGTCTCCGACCACCTCGGCTACTGCTTGGGCTGCCGGAATGTTTACAAGTTCTCGCATTCGTTGGACAAAGCCAGCTCCGTTATTAAGACGTTCTAGCAGCCAGTCCCTATTCTCGTGATCAATCCTTTCGTTAACCATCTCCACGAGGGAGCCGTGCGCATCCTCAGGAATCGACCTTGCTTCAGGCCGCAGCGCCCGATGGATACTTTCCGCAGCGGACGTAGCATTGAGGATCTGGTTTTCGATAAAGCCCCTGCTGTTGTAATCGAGGCCGAAGAGCACATGGATTCCCATACCGACCTTGGTGTGCAATGCGTACCACTTTGGGAGAAGCTCGCCGAGTCGCATGTCCCTCATTTGAAATACATAGCGGAAGATGGTCGTCGGTGCGTCCTCTGCTGGTTGGACCAAGGGAGCGTAGAGTAGTTCGACCTCCCCAACCTCCGGTTCATCGTGGATGAGTTTCACGGACCTTATTGCGCACGCATGCCTGGTGGCGAAAGTAATGAGGTCCTGGAGGATTTTTGTCTTGCCTTGGAATCCGTCCCATGGCATTGGGCGTGAGCTGCTGATCATGGCATGCACCTCCTCCGATGCCGAAACCTCTCGTCGGGCATTTCGGTCTTTCGTGGCTATGCTGAATGTGCTTTGCCATCGGAGTTCTACTGTAAAATCACCAAGGTCCCCGACAGGCCGCTCTCCGGAGGGAGTTCGAAGCTCCCAGCGTGCAACTGACAACCCGCGGGGCGCACCGTTTTCGTCCACCTCGTATTCCTGGCTCGATTCGAATCCAGTAATCCCTGACCAAGCAGTGAGGTTGTCGATCTCAACCTCTGAAGCCGTGAAGCAGGGCTGATCCGGGCTTTCCAGATGCACGCCCCGAAGGACCGCATGGACTCTGATTTCCTGCGGTTCGTCTCCGAGCAACGGCGCGAAGTTCGTCACCCAAGCATCGATCAGGGTGAAGTCCTCGTCGTCAGCGGAACCATGTAGGTGCTGCGCGGGCTCATCGACTTCCCTGTTGGACTCGGATCGAGCGTGAGGATTTGGGAGCAAGGAGCCAGTGAGCTGGAGGTGGCAGCCTCCCGAAGCGTCGACAGTTAAAATTCCGCCGACGGCCCGCTCGGGTGCGCTCGGAAGCCACCACTTACCTACAAAGGTTCTGTCGGTCACCACACATGTCCTTCCAACACAGTCCTCCTGCGAAGGACCAACGTAAGCGGATCGAGCGACGAGTCGTCACTCTCGCCACGCCAGCGGCGCAACAGCGACTTCTCAGCGGAATTATCTGGCGTGCCCCTTAGGCTGACGGAGCAGACTAGGAACTTAGACAGGACAACGATGGGGAACGGCGCGGACGACGCAAGGCTGGTGGCAGACGCGGTCACGAAGTACATCGGCAGCAAAGAGAACTGGCCGCGGTCCAGCGGCTACGGCGAACGGATTGATCTGGCGCTTATCAACGCCGTCATGAGCATTCAGGCGCGTTTTGGCAGCCAGCTTCCCGATGGGTCATTCAACGGTCTGCGCGGAGCCGTCGAGCGCTACCGCGCAGCCCACGCAGACCTGACCGGTGACTGGTTCCAGAGCCTCGCCGCCCAAGAGGAGTCAGCGCTGCTCTCCGTGCTCACCCGAAGCAAGTTCAAGACGGGCAAGACGAAGGCCGCGGCCGTCATCGAAGCCGCCCAGGCCTTCCTCGATGCCGGCTTCAAAACCCGCGAGGGGATCATCGATGATCTCGCGGGCGCAGAGAAGGCCTACCGCAGCGTCAGCGGGCTCGGCCCATGGACATTCCAGTACTTCACCATGCTGCTCGGTGTCGACAGCGTGAAGCCGGACATCTGGATCACGCGTTTCGTTTCGCGCACGGTGCGTCACGAGGTTTCCGCATCCACAGCCTTTGAAGCCGTCAGCGAGGCTGCTGAACTTCTCGAGACGACCCGGACTGAACTCGACCACGCAATCTGGGCCTACGGCAACACGAGCGGCCTACGCGATATGCCGAAGCTTTAGTCGCGCTCTTCGGCCGGTTCAGCTCAGCTCATCCGCGTCGACGGCACCTACGAGCAGCTCCCGGCCCGGGGCCTTGGCCCTCGGGCTCCAGCTCGGCCTATCCAGACCACGAGACGGCCCTCGGCCCCGGCAAGATCCTGTCCTTCACCGACGGGCTCCTTGGACCTCGACCGGGGCACGCAGGCCACCCCGGAGAGCGTCGCCGCGGTTCGCCGCGCCCATCTTCACCCACCGCGAGCCCAGTTCCCGTAGCCGATGTCCGTCCGGACGCTGGCCTGGGGAGTCGCGCCCGAGGACAACATCAGGGTCGCCGCCCTCCACCCGCCCCAGGCCCTGAGGGTTCAGAGGGCCCGCGAAGTAAATCACGACGGCGGAGCTGGAGATGCAGCTCCATATATGGTGCCGCGGTACATCGGCCGCTGCGAGATGGAGAGCCCGCCCAGGGCGATGTCTTCTCGCGCAGCATGACCTAGACGGTGCGGCGCAGCGCAGCCGCTGGGTGAGCATCGAGGGCAGGACTTCTTATAGAGCTTGTGGTAGTCGATGCTCTTCCACCCGGCGACGTGCAAGCGACATGAAGATGGGCATGTCCGCCGGCACACAGGGCGAACGATCTCTTCTCCTTCTTCAGGACAATCGGTTCCCGTCGATAGAGGCGACGAGCTCCACGAGCACGCGCCTCGACTCGAAACCTCGGAAGAAGTCGCGTAGAGCGATTCACTTTTCGAGCGAGGGCGTTTGCCCCCGCTCTAGATGGTCTCGTTCCCGGATGCACCCCGTTTCGACGAAATTCGTCGGAGCGGGGCGTGGGCCTTGAGGATCTCCCCCTACCCCTAAGCCACGAGTGCTTCATCTGTCCGGGCGCCGGTCAGCATGAAACCGTCACCCTAAGGGTTGGTGACGGACCGCCGGCCGCTTCTCCCATAGTAGGTCTCCTATCTCGTCTCAACTTGACGTTCCCCGAGAGAGAGCCAGCTCCCGTCTGCAAGTTGACGACAATGTCACGCTTAGTTCTAGAACCGGGGGGAGAGATTTTGGAAAACGGCGGGGTCCGCCGACCCCCTGCTCTCAAAAAACCCGACCCCCCTAACCCCCGATCGGCCTGCCGCGAGGGTGGTGCCCCGTCGAGGCAGGTACGGGCGGGCGTCCTTGCCTTGCGTCGCGGCAGTGTTGCCGGGATGTCGGGCCTGTAGGCCTCCGGGTGGTAAGGGGCAGGCCGAGGGCAGGGTGTGCGTGCCGCTGCGGGGCACGTGCGCCCTCGGCGCACTTTGTTGCCGGTCCCAGGCCTCAAGCTCGCGCTGGGCAAGGAATGCTGCGGCCTCCGGGGCGTCGAGGCCTCATTCTCCCCACAGCGGGCTTGGTCGGCTTCGCCTCATCCTCAGCGTCGCGGCGTCCTAAACTCAATCCGCGCATAGACGGGGCTCACGGACCGCGGCGCAGAGGAGGGCTTGGGCGTCGCGGACGGTCTGGGTGATGTCGCGCGTCATGGTTGGGTTCCTTCGAGGTGGGCGTGGATTGAATCTGCGAGGCTCCGGGCTTCATTTGCGGTGAGGGTGGAGGCAGATCCGGGTCTTGGTGCCGGTCCCGGCGACGATGGCCACGCCGGGTTCTGAACGGCGCGCCGGGGGTCCTCGAGAACCGCGGGGACGACCGGTGAGTGCGCGCCGTGCAGTCGGCTGGGATCGACGCGGTCGGTATGGGAGACGTAGCAGTCGGAGATGTGCTTCACTCCGGTTTGGGGGTCGTGGTCGGCAGGGGCGGTTCGGGGTCGCCGTGCGCGTCCGTGAGCCCGTCGAGGGGCGATGGCAGTCCAAGATCCGCGGAGACGGCGCGAGGCTTATGCGCCCGGCGACCGTTCGCGGGAGGGCGGCGGAAATCACTGGTGGGGATCATGGTTCAACTCTGGGGAATTGACCGATTGATCCGCCGCGTGGGCCATGCAGTACTGCCCGAAATTCCCGCGCAGCCAATCAGTCACGGCACCGCCGCATCCAGGAACTGAGCACACGGACTCAGGGGAAACGCCATCAGTCCAGGCACTTTCAGATCGCGAATTCCGAACCTCTCCTCTTCTTAAGCCAGTCCCGTCCCTTTCGGTTTTCGAATCGGTTAGCGATTCGGTTAGCGATTCGGTTTCCTCCCGCATGATTCCGGGGTTTTTGGCCCCTCGGGCACCCGTCCGGGAGTTGGACCGTTCGGTTATGGCCTCGCTTTGGGATTCGCTTTTCGGTTTGGTTCGCGATTCGGTTTTCGGCCGTCCGCCCTTCGAGCCGTTCGCGGCATTGACTGCCTGCTGAGCCAGTACCGCCGCCCTCGTCCTCTGGTATTTGGCGTGATGCCGGATCACGTAGTAGTCACCGTCCTCGGCCCAGAAGCCGGTGTCCAAGAGCTCGCGCACGGCCTCTGGCCGTTTCGCGTGACGCTGTATCTCCTCCTTCGGGACGCGGCAGTCCAGCAGTTTCCGGTTCGACCAGAGGAGCCCCTCGAGGTGCAGTCGGACCGCCGCGTCGCTGAGGCCCCAAGCGTCATCGGCGAAGTCGTCCGACAGTTTGGTCCAAGTCATGTCGACCTCTTCCCGGCGGGGCGGACGCCGAGCCGTGGCTCATGGTGCCGTGTCACGGCTTGCCTCCGTCCCGTTGAAGACCGCGTGCAACGTGTTCAGCTGCTCGCGGGTGAGCGGCGGTGCCGCGGCGACGATGCGGGCAATGGCTTCCTCCATTGCGCGAGCAGATACTTCTTCCTCCAGTGACCGCGGGCTAACCCTCGTCGCCATCGGCGTGGGGGGCGATCAGGCGCTCGAGTTCGGTGCGCGAGACGAAGACCTCTTTCAGGCCGGACCTGTATTTCCGGAGCTTGCCGCGCCTTATCCATTCATGAACCGTGCGGGATGTGCGCGGATAGAATTCGCCCACATGTCGGAGGGGAATGAGATCTGGATCTTGTTCCCATCTGGGTGATTTCGTGTCGTCCATAGAAAAATTGTGTGGCTTGCAGGAGAGATTTGGAAGCGAGGTGAACCATCTGTGGACGACACGCCACCGAACAAGACGTTAAAGTACACTCCACAGGTGCACCGATGCTGGGTCCTACAGTGCGAGGGGTAAGTGGTTTGGATCCCCTTACCCCTCGCCGCTATTACGGGCTTTTCCGATGCCCCCGTTCACAAATGTGAACGAATAGAAGGGAAATATCGGGAATAAAATGCTAGCGATCACCCTCATCGGCGGTCCGCCACTCAATTCCCACTGTTTCGGGTTTGAAGGTCCGCACCCCACGTCCGGGCGGATGGATAGTTACCCGCATAAGAGTATCCACGACCCGGCGTCGCCTCGCCGTGCTGAGGGAATCCCACGCCGCCTGCACGTCCTCCGCGCGCACGAGCGCGCCGAGCGCGTCCGTTCGGCCCGCGTCCCCCAGCGTGCCTTCGATCTCCGCGTCTCGCGCCCGGAGACGGGCAGTTCCTAAGCGCAACTGCTCCGCGGTCACAGCACCGTCTGCGAACGCGGCCGCCAGTTGCCCCAGTCGCTCCGTGATCCCGCTCTGCTCCGCCCGCAGCATGCCGAGGTCCGGGTGATCCTTCTGGACGAGCAACTCGCCGGCGTCGGCCCTCGAGAGGCGGGCAACGACCAGCCGTGAGACGTAGTCCTCGACTGGTTCCGCCATGCGCGCGAAGTGGCCCAGGGAAGCGGAGCACCGATAGGTGGCGACGCCTCGTCGGGCTGAGCCTCCTGCATGAACGGTCGCACCACAGATGGAGCACAGGGCAACTCCGCTCAGCAAGCGGCGGGCACTGGTGGGGCGGGTCCGGCGCTCCGGGTTGGTGAGGATCGCCTTCACGGCCTCATACGTGGCGGCGTCAACGATGGCGGGCCAGACCGCGTCGGCCACAATCTCCCCCCGGTAGGCCCGCCGCCCTGCGTTTCGGGGGTTCATGAGCACAATCCGAACGTTGCTGCGAGTCCACTCGGACGGCTCTCCCTTGTGCCCCTCGCCGTACTTCTTCTGGTCCGGCGGGAGTCCCGCCGCGTTCCAGGATCGTGCGATGGCCCCAAGGGACTCGCCCGCGAGGACAGCACGGTAGCCGGCGCGCACGGCTTCGGCCTCTGGTTCCCGGACGGTGATCCCATCCCGCTCGTAGCCGAAGGGTCGCCGCCCGCCCGAGCGAAGGCCTTTCCGCGCTGCTTGGGATTGAGCGGCCACCTGTCGGTCGCCCTTGAGCTCAATCTCGTACCGCGCAAGCGAGCCGAGGTTGTCCGCCACGAGACGGCCTGTAGCTGTGGAGAAGTCGAGTTCGGGGCCGTTGATGAGCACCAGCGTCGTCCCGGTCGTCTTGCACGCCTCGTAAAGGCGGAGTTCGTCGCGGCGGTTGCGCTGTAGCCGGGTCAGGTCCCATGCGACGACGTGCTTGGCTTGGCCGCTCACGATCGCCTTGAGCATGGCCTCGAAGCCGGGCCGCTTACGGCTCCCGCGCGCTGTGACGTCGTTGTCCTGCTCGACGGCGACGACGGACCACCCCCGCTCTTGGCACCGCTTGAGGCAGGCATCGCGCTGCCGCTCTACACCAGCCTGCTGGCCCGTCCGATCCTCGCTGATCCTTAGGTACACAATCGCATCCACATCCGCTATTCTAGCAACCAGGTGACGCGCAAGACACGGTCGTAGCCCCGCGCCGTCAGGGTCTGACGTTCCATGGCACGTTCGAGGACAGTCGTGGCACTCGGAGGGAGCCGGAGCGGGCCGCGCAGCAGGCGTCCCGGCACGTCCGAGTTTCTGTCGAGGCCATACGGGCCCAGGCGGTCCGCCTGCAATCGCCGCGCCGCGGCCACCCGCGAGGCGACGGCCTCTGAAGACTCGGCCGGCTCCCGCGCACCAAGGTCCATCATCGACACTCGCTGCACCTCAAGCTGGATGTCGACCCTGTCGAGGAGGGGCCCCGACAGCTTCGCCTTGTAGCGCCGTCGGGCCTGAGGGGTGCAGGTGCACAGGAGGGCCCTTCCCCGAGGCCTGTCCGCAGGGACACGGGTTGGCGGCGAGCACAAGCTGGAATCTCGCGGGATACGTCGCTGCGCCCAGGGTTCGGTGAATCGTGACGTTGCCGTTCTCAAGCGGCTGGCGCAGCGAGTCGAGCACCTGACGTTGGAACTCCGGAGCCTCGTCGAGGAACAGCACGCCTCGATGGGCTCGAGAGGCTGCTCCGGGCCTCGGAATTCCGGAGCCACCGCCGATCACTGCAGCGGCACTCGCGGTGTGATGCAGGCTCTCAAACGGAGGCCGGCGGATCAGTTCCCGCATGCTGCTGGGGTGGTTCGAAAGCGAATGGATGGCCGTCACCTCCATCGCCGCCTCGTCATCAAGGTCCGGCAAGATGCTCGGCATGCGTTCCGCGAGCATCGTCTTGCCCGCACCCGGCGGGCCCAGCATGAACAGGTGGTGCCCCCCGGCCGCGGCCACCTCAAGCGCAGCTCTGGCATCGTGCTGGCCTGCAACGTCCCGCAAGTCAGGCTGGGCGCCGCTACGCTGCTCGTCGCCGGCCTCGTCGCCCATGGGACGGCCGTGGCGGATACCGCTCGCGGACAGGACGACCTTCTGCGGATCGGCGCCCAGATCCAGGGCGAGCTTCCCGAGACTTTCGTAACCGCTGACGCGCGCCCCGGGGACCAGCCGGGCTTCTGGAAGGTTCGCCGCCGCGACGACGATCTCACGGTAGCCTGCGCGCACCGCCGCCATCACCGCTGGGAGCATTCCCTGCACCGGACGCAGGCGCCCATCGAGACCCAGCTCCGCGATGAAGACTGTGTCAGCCGGGGGCCGGATGTCGCGTGCCGCCGCGAGGGCCGCCACAGTGATGGCCAAGTCGAAGGACGTGCCGCGCTTCGGCAAGGACGCCGGGGTCAGATTGACGGTGATCTTCCGACGGCTCAACGGCAGGCCAGAGTTCTGGGCCGCCGAGCGGATACGCTCCTTTGCCTCGTTCAGGGATGAATCCGGGAGGCCGAGCAGCACGAACGCGGGAAGGGTCTGACCGATATCCGCCTCGGCCTCGACCACGTAGCCGTTCAGTCCCACGAGTCCGATGCCCAGAGCGCGCCCGACGCCGCTCACGCGACGCCCCTCAGATGCTCGAGAAGAGGGCTTTCCTTCTCCGGCCCGGTGACCGCAATGACATCGACCCGGCGCGCCGCGTGCCGAAGTCCATGTTCGCGCGCCCACGCTGCGGCGAGCCGAGCAACACGGGCCAGCTTAACGCCGTCGACCGCTTCGAACGGGTGCCCGAAAGCCCAGGATGTCCTGGATTTCACCTCGACGGCAACGAGCACGCCGCAGTCAAGCGCCACCAGATCGAGTTCGCCGTCTCGGCAGCGCCAGTTCCGGTCAAGGATCCTCGCACCCGTTGCCTTGAGATAGTCCTCCGCGACACGCTCTCCGCGCTGCCCGAGACTGTCTTTCGCCCTCATGAATCCAGCCTGCCCGCAGCAGTTCCTTGGGGCGGGTCGGAGCGGATCCTATGTGGACGACGCGCCCAGAAAGGCGTTGTGGAGGACCACCCAGCGCGGGACGTTAGGTCCCTAGGCCGTCCTTGGGCAGCGCTAGGTCCTCGACCTTGGGGAGCTCCTCGACATTCACGTCCTTGAAGGTGATGACACGGACACTCTTGACGAAACGGGCGCTCCGGTACACGTCCCAGACCCACGCGTCTTGAAGCGTCAGGTCGAAATACACCTCGCCGTCAGCCGAGCGGGCCTGCAAGTCCACGTGATTGGCCAGATAGAACCGCCGCTCGGTCTCCACGACATAGCTGAACAGCGAGACGACGTCGCGGTACTCGCGGTAGAGCTGCAGCTCCATATCCGTCTCGTAGTTCTCGAGATCTTCAGCGCTCATTGTCCTATCCTCCATCACCTTCGAGAGGCTCGGAGGCGCCCTCGAGATTCCAGCTGCGCCGGTGCCACGTGCTAGCCCCGTACTCGATGAGGGCGGCACGGTGCTCAGCCGTCGCGTAGCCCTTGTTGACCGCCCACCCATACCGGGGGTCGTCCACCCCGATCTGCATCATGATCGCATCGCGCTCGACTTTGGCGAGGATGCTTGCCGCAGCGACTGCCTGGCATTTGAGGTCCGCCTTGATCATGGTGTGGACCGGGATTGCTGGCACAGCTGCAGCGTCACCGAACAGCGACTCCTGCCCTCCGCGGCCAAGCCAGTCGTAATTGCCGTCGAGGTGGACAACATCCGGCACAACTCCGGCCGCCGCGATCGCCTCAAGCGCCCGCGTTCCGGCCAATCTCAAAGCCTCCATGAGGCCGAACGCATCGATTTCGTCCGCGCCCGCATGGCCGACGGCACTCGCAACCCCCCACGAGCGGACCTTGGGAACGAGTTCGCGACGCCTCTCAGGGGCCAGCAGCTTGCTGTCGCGGAACATCGTTCGCGTGCGCACGGTGCGCGCGTCCACCACCACGATGCCGACGGAGACCGGGCCCGCAAGCGCCCCTCGTCCAACCTCGTCGCACCCTGCAACGAGCGGGCCGTACTCGGCAGCAAGCTGGCGGACGTAGCGCAGCGTCGCCGGCGCAGGGGCGCGCCGAACAGCGGTCGGCCTTTCGATGATGGGCTGGATCACGGTCATATCAGTGAGAGGCGGGGATGGACGCGAAGGTGCTGGGATAGCTGCCCAAGGATCCAATGCGGTTGAGCGGCCATGCGATGACGACAGCTTGGCCCTCGATATCGCTTTCGTCAACAAAGCCGTTGCCCGGCTGAGACGCGTTGTGGAAGCGGGAGTCCGACGAGTGGTTGCGGTTGTCCCCCATCACCCAGACCTTGCCGTCGGGAACGGTCACGTCGAAGGGAACAGGCCGCGGGACTTCGGCGGGATTGACATAGGGCTCAGTCAGTGCGACGCCGTTGACGGTCATCTTCTGCTGTGCGTCGCAGCAGACGACGTGATCCCCCGGCAATCCGATCAGCCGCTTGATGAGGTGCTGCTGCGACATGTCGGGCAGGAGGCCGATGAACTCGAGGCTCTGCTGGAACCAGTTCTGATTGCCGTCCGGTGACGGCGGAAGCCAGCCCTTCGTATCTTTGAAGACGATGACGTCTCCCCGATGGAGCGCGAAATTCCGCGGCACCATGAGGTTCACGAAGATCCGGTCGTTCTCCTCGAGCGTGGGGACCATGGACTCGGACGGAATGTAGAACGCTTTGAAGAAGAGAGTCTTGATCACGAAAGAGATCGCGATCGAGATGACCAGAATGAGCGCTATCTCCCGGAGCCAGCCGAGGATCCCGCTGCGCCGCTGCCGGCGGCCATGGCCCGAGTCCGTGCTTCCCTGTGAGTTCGGGGCATCAGGTCCGGTCTCTGCCCCATGTGGCCCTGTCTCCGCCCCGTGCGTCACTGGGCCTCCTTCTGAGTGCTGCTCATCGCGCCCAATCTATCAAGCGGCCAGAGGATGGCGATGGGCTCACCGATAACGCGGTCGGTGCGCACGAGTCCGCCGCCTGGTGCCCCCAGAAGAGAGCGCGAGTCCACAGAGTCCGCGCGGTGGTCACCGAGCAGCCAGAGGCGGCCGGGAGGTACGACGACGTCGAACGGCTGAGTGCTGGGAGCGTCGCCGGGGTAGACATAGGGCTCGTCGAGAGGTCTGCCGTTGACCGTGAGGTGCCCGTCGGCGGTGCAACATGTCACGTGGTCTCCGGCCACGCCCAGAACACGCTTCACGTACACCGTCTCATTCGGCACGATTCCGAACCACTCGCCGACTCCGCGCACAGCATCCCCCAACCACCCGCGTCCGCTGTCGAGGGGCGCGAAGGAGCCACGGCCGTCGAAGACCACGACGTCTCCGCGGGCGATGGGGCTTCCTGAAAACGCCACGCGTGACACGGCTATCCGATCGCCCGGCTGGAGCAGGGGCTCCATCGAGCCGGAGGGAATGTAGTAGAGGTCTACAAGGAAGGCTCGCACAAGTCCGCAGACCAGAATGGCCGCGATCAAACCGAGAAGCGCCGAGCGCCAGCCCAGTAGCCTGGGCCGGCGCTCGGTACGGAAGCCTTGCAGCAAGGCTTACTTGGAGGAGTTGCTGTAGTCGCGCTTCTCCTTGATCTTCGCGGCCTTGCCGCGGAGTTCGCGCATGTAGTACAGCTTCGCGCGGCGGACGTCGCCCTTGGTCACGACCTCGATCTTGTCGATGATCGGGGAGTGAACGGGGAACGTGCGCTCCACGCCCACACCGAAGGAGACCTTGCGGACGGTGAACGTCTCACGGACACCGAAGCCCTGGCGGCCGAGCACGAAGCCCTGGAACACCTGGATACGCGTGTTCTTGCCTTCGATGATGTTGACGTGCACCTTGATCGTGTCGCCCGGTGAGAACGAGGGAACGTCCGAGCGGAGGGACGCGGCGTCAACGTTGTCGAGAATATGCATGATGCTTCTCCTGGCGACTGCCACAGGTCAATCGCTTCAGTCGCGGGCCATGAGGCCCGTGCTCTCCCCCGCGCACCGGCTGACCCGGCGGCGGGGCGCCCCGACCGTTGGCAGGCTCCCCTGTGGCAGAGTCCAAGCCCGGCGGGCGCAACGCTCTATTCTGCCATGATCCCGCGCGCCAGCGCGAATCCCACCGGCCGGTCACGGCGAGCGGGACGGCATCCGCCAGAGCATCACTGCCGCACGAGGCGACCGTCGACGACGTCGTACCCCAGCTCCCGCAGGACCTCCCGCTCCCGCCCGGTGAATTCTGCGGGATCAGCGCCTTCGAGGAGTTCAGGCCGGCGCGCGGCAGTGCGGCGGAACTGCTGCTCGCGGCGCCAGCGCGCGATGAGCCCGTGGTTGCCGCTCAGAAGGACGTCGGGGACGTCGTGGCCCCGCCACGACGAGGGCTTCGTGTACACCGGGTACTCGAGGAGGCCGTCGGAATGCGACTCTTCCACGAGTGATTCGGGGTTCCCCACGACGCCGGGCAGCAGCCGCCCGACCGCTTCAACCATGGCCATGACGGCCACTTCACCGCCGTTGAGCACGTAATCGCCGAGGCTCACGGGCCGCACACGGAAGTGCTCCGCGGCCCACTCGAGGACACGTTCGTCGATGCCCTCATACCGGCCGCACGCGAAGGTCAGGCTCGGTTCCTGGGCAAGTTCTTCCGCGAGCGCCTGGGTGAAGACCTCCCCCGCGGGCGACGGCACGATCAGTGTGGGCGCCTCGTTCGTCTCGGGAAGCTCAGCCAGGACGGCCTCCAGCGCGAGCGCCCACGGCTCGGGCTTCATGACCATGCCGGCGCCACCGCCATACGGGGTGTCGTCCACCGTCCGGTGCCGGTCAGCCGTGAAGTCTCGCAGATCGTGCACCGAGAGCTGAAGGATGCCGTCCTCCTGCGCCCGGCCGAGCAGAGAGAGCCTGAGCGGGGCAAGATACTCGGGAAAGATGCTGACGACGTCGACCCGCATCTACGCTTCCTCGCCTTGCTGCGCCTCAGACTCGGTATTCAGCTCGAAGAGCCCGGGCGGCGGGACAACGACGATGAAGCCCCCTTCGACGTCGACCTCGGGAACGATCTCCTCGACAAACGGGACCAAGACCTCGCCAGAGGGCGTGTCCACGACGAGGAGATCCTGGGCAGGCATGACCTGGAGAGCCGAGACAGTTCCCGCTGCCTCGCCGTCGACACGGACCTCGAGACCCACGAGCTCATGCTCGTACCAGCCCTCGTCGTCCTCGTCGTCAACGTCCTCCGTGTCCAAGAAGAGCGTGGCCCCGCGCAACTCCTCCGCACGGTTGCGGTCTGCAACTTCTTCGAACCCGAGGACGAGGATGTCCTTGTTCCACCGCGCTGAGCGCACGGTGAGGGAACCATGGGAGACGGGCTCGACGTCGAACTCCGCGCCCTGGATGAAGCGATCCTCGGGCGAGTCCGTCAGGACCTGCACCGTCACCTCGCCTCGAATGCCATGCGGCTTGCCGATGCGTGCGACCCGAACCTTCATCTCTTCCTCTCATCGTGTTCGCAGAAATCGTGGGGCAGAAAAGGCTCCGGCCCCTCAGCCTATCGGCGGAGGGGCCGGAGCCTCGTGCTGGTGCGCCGGGGCGTCAGCGGCGTCTGTCGGTGTCGACGACGTCGACACGAACCGCATCGCCCTCGGCCAGGGCCGCCACAACGGTGCGAAGCGCACGCGCCGTTCGTCCCTGTCGGCCGATCACCCGGCCCAGATCGTCCTGATGGACGCGGACCTCGAGGATATCGCCACGGCGGCCGCTCTTGGCCTCCACGGTGACATCGTCCGGGTTGTCCACGATGCCGCGGACCAGGTGCTCGAGTGCGTCGGCCAGCAAGTTACTCAGCCTCGGCCGTCTCGGCAGGGGCCTCGTCGGCAGCCTTCGACGCCTTGGGCGCCTCGGGGACGATCACGGAGTCCTTCTCGGGGGCAACGAATGCAGCCTTGCCCTTGGGGGCCTTGAGCGTGCCTTCCTGACCCGGGAGGCCCTTGAACTTCTGCCAGTCGCCGGTGACCTTGAGGAGCGCGAGCACCTGCTCGGTCGGCTGGGCGCCGACGGAGAGCCAGTACTGGGCGCGCTCCGAGTTGACCTCGATGAACGAGGGATCCTCGATCGGGTGGTACTTGCCGATCTCCTCGATCGCACGGCCATCGCGCTTGGTGCGCGAGTCGGCGACGACGATGCGGTAGAACGGCTGGCGCATCTTGCCGAAGCGCTTGAGACGAATCTTAACGGCCACTGTTGTGGTCACTCCTGTTTCTGCAAAGGGTCGAACCCGCGCTTTCTGCACCCGTGGGGCGAGCCATACTCGGGCCGGTTCTTGTGGACACGACGCGCGCGGAGAGAGGGGCCACGCGGATCGGGTACCTGTCTATTGTGCCAGATGCTCGGGCAGCATTGCGATTCGCAACGCAGTCAGGATCAGGAGCCTGCCCAGACGAAGAGTTCCTGCTGGTCCGATTCATCGACGTCTGCGGCGAGCTTGGCCAGCTGCTCGACGTACCCATACGCCTCTTGGGCGTTGAACGGCAGGTCTTCCTGGTCCACCCAGGCCGCGGCGACACGCTCGACGGCGTCGCCCTCGCCTTCGTCGGACTCATACGCGAGAAGCTCTGCTAGCGCGCGGACCATGGCCGACGGGACCGCCAGGAGTGTATCGCTGGCCACGTCCACCATGACGAGCTCGTAGTCGGCGCCGGCAGCGTGCACCGCCGCCCCCACGAGTCCGCCTAGCTGCTCGATCTCATAGTCCGAGACGCCCGGGATGCGCACCCCCTCGCCGTCGACGTCGGAGGCGGAGCCGGCGTCGAGGTCCGCGGCCCTGCGGAGCGCCTCGGAGTGAGTTGACACGAATACTTCGGCGAACGGGTTGGGAGCTGACAAGGGATCCCCCTCGATCGGGCGGGCGCGGGGCCAGGCCAGCCCCGGCGACGGACTGCTGAACGGACAACGTGCCCGCGGGGACCGCGGACACGTTGAGCGTAGCGCAGGAGGGAACGCGCTGCCACGAAGCGCAGGGTCAGCGCTCCACCGCCAGCCGGATCCTGTTCCGCCACGGGTCGTCGAACCGGAGCTCGAGCCCAGTGTGCTCGGTGGCAACTCCCGCAGACTTGAGGCGGTCCGCGGCGGCGAGGAGATCGTCGTCGCCCGGAAGGTGGATGAGGACCTCGCCGAGGCCCAGCGTGTCCTTGCGCGGGCCGGCCCCGCGGCTGTTCCACACGTTCATCGCCATGTGGTGGTGGTACTTCCCCGCGGCGACAAAAAGGGCCTGCCCATGCCAGCCCGCGGTCTGCTCGAATCCGAGCGTGTCCACATAGAAGCGGTGCGCAGTGGGAACGTCACCGACTTGGAGGTGCACGTGGCCGACGCCGGCACCCGACTCGGTCTGGAGGCTCACCGCTTCTTCGGTGAGGTTCGCCTGGAGGAAGCCCTGCGGCGGAAGTGGGAGGCTGTCCATGACGACCCGGTCCCCCTGCCATTCCCAAGTACTGCGCGGCTTGTCGAAATACAGTTCGACGCCGTTGCCTTCAGGGTCGGTGAAATAGAAGGCCTCGGAGACCAGATGGTCGGCACTCCCAGCGAAGAGGCGTGGGTCATACTGGGCCGCCGTCGCGACCGTGGCTGCAAGATCGGACCGATTCTCGAACAGGATCGCCGTGTGGAAAAGCCCAGCCTCCCCGCGCCCGGGGATCTGCAGTCCGGCAGCGGGGCTGAGGTGGATGATCGGAAGGCCCTTGCGTCCGAGGTACACGCCGCCGAGCGACTCCGAGATCGGCACGAGGCCCAGGGCGCGCTGGTAGTAGTCCAGCATGAGTGTCATGTCCCCGACTTTGAGCATGACCGTGCCCATGCTCAGGTCCGCGGGCAGGAGATCTTTGCTCGACGCCGACAGGCTGGATGGTGTGGTCATGGCTGCTCCTCGTATCTGGTGATCTCCTTCCATCGTACATTTACTTGAAGCTTCAATCAAGAAGGAATATCCCGGTCGTCGTGCTAGCCTGCGTGACTGTCCACACGGGTGCCCTCGCAGGGGCTGAGATCAGGCTGACGCGGCCTGCGACCGTCGAACCTGTCCGGGTCATGCCGGCGTAGGAAGTGAGAATCCCTTGGGAAACACTGTGAGCACCCCAGCAACTGCAGAACAGCACCCCGCCCATTCGCTCGTGTTCGTCGACGACGCAGAGCATGGAATGAGAGTGCCGGTCACCGAGATTCGGCTCGATCCTTCCCCCAGCGGCCTGCCGAACCCGCCCCTGCGCGTCTACCGGACCGCCGGGCCCGGCAGCGACCCAGTGGTAGGCCTACCGCCCTGGCGCGCATCCTGGATCGAGGACCGCGGAGACACTGAGGCCTACGAGGGTCGCGGGCGGAACCTGCTCGACGACGGCCGCTCGGCGCAGCGTCGCGGCGCCGCCTCAGCCGAGTGGAAGGGCGCCAAGCCAGTCCCCCGACGCGCCAAGAACGGCCTCCGCGTCACACAGATGCACTACGCCCGCCGAGGCACGATCACGCCCGAGATGCGGTTCGTCGCACTCCGCGAGAACTGCGACGTCGAGCTCGTCCGGAGCGAAGTCGCGGCAGGACGCGCCATCATCCCCAACAACATCAACCATCCCGAGTCCGAGCCCATGATCATCGGCAAGGCGTTCCTTGTGAAGATCAACGCGAACATCGGCAATTCCGCTGTGACGTCATCGATCGCGGAGGAGGTCGACAAGCTCCAGTGGGCCACGAAATGGGGCGCGGACACCGTCATGGATCTCTCCACCGGAGACGATATCCATACGACCCGCGAGTGGATCATCCGCAATTCGCCTGTCCCGATCGGCACCGTGCCGATCTATCAGGCGCTCGAAAAGGTCAATGGCGACGCCTCGAAGCTCACGTGGGAGATCTTCCGGGACACCGTGATCGAGCAGTGCGAACAGGGCGTCGACTACATGACGATCCACGCCGGCGTGCTCCTGCGCTACGTTCCACTCACCGCGAACCGGGTCACGGGGATTGTGTCCCGCGGCGGATCGATCATGGCCGGCTGGTGCCTCGCGCACCACGAGGAGAACTTCCTCTACACCCATTTCGATGAGCTGTGCGAGATCTTCGCCAGATACGACGTTGCCTTCTCCCTCGGCGACGGCCTGCGGCCCGGTTCGACGGCGGACGCGAACGATGCCGCCCAGTTCGCCGAGCTCGACACGCTCGCGGAGCTGACCAAGCGCGCGTGGGAGTTCGACGTGCAGGTCATGGTCGAGGGCCCCGGCCACATCCCGTTCCACCTCGTGCGCGAGAATGTCGAGCGCCAGCAGGAGCTGTGCGACGGGGCACCGTTCTACACGCTCGGACCGCTCGTGACGGACGTCGCCCCTGGCTACGACCACATCACATCGGCCATCGGGGCAACCGAAATCGCCCGCTACGGCACCGCCATGCTCTGCTACGTCACCCCCAAAGAGCATCTGGGGCTCCCGAACAAGGACGACGTCAAGACCGGGGTGATCACCTACAAGATCGCCGCCCACGCAGCCGATCTCGCCAAGGGGCACCCGGGCGCCCGGGAGCGCGACGACGCCCTCTCGAAGGCCCGCTTCGAGTTCCGCTGGAAGGATCAGTTCGCGCTGTCCCTCGACCCCGCGACGGCCGAGGCCTTCCACGACGAGACCCTCCCGGCCGAGCCGGCCAAGACCGCCCACTTCTGCTCGATGTGCGGGCCCAAGTTCTGCTCGATGCGCATTTCCCAGGACATCCGGAACGAGTTCGGCTCCCGGGAGGCTCAGGAAGCGATCGCCGGGATCGCGGACGGCATGAAGGCGAAGAGCGCCGAATTCCTCGCTCAGGGCGGAAAGGTCTATCTGCCGGAGACCATCTCCGTCGGCGTACCCGAATAGGTCCCCTGGCCGACATCGGGCCTTACGACGCCGAGGTCGGGGCGAGAAGCCCCGACCTCGGCGCCACCCGGCCCGACCTCGGCGGTCGTGGGAGGGTGCAGACGGCTACTTCCCGAGGAACTTCTCGAAGCCCTTCGGGAGGTTCAAGGACGCCGGGTCGAAGTCCGACGGCGCCTGCTGGCCGAACGCGGAGCCGGACTTGGCTGCGTTCGCGGCTCCGGCCGCACGCCGCTGCTCCGCCTCGCGCAGCTGCTGCGCCGCCTTCGCAGGGTTCCCGGAACGGGCCTTCTTCTTGCCGTTCTTGCCCGCGGGTTTCCGCGAGCCTCCGCCCATGCCGGGCATGCCCGGCATCCCGGGGATGCCGCCGCCCTGCGCCATCTTGCGCATCATCTTCTGCGCCTGGCCGAACCGCTCCAGCAGGCCGTTGACCTCGGAGACGTGGACGCCGGAGCCACGGGCGATGCGGGCGCGGCGCGAGCCATTGATGATCTTCGGTGCCACCCGCTCGTGCGGGGTCATCGATCGGACGATCGCCTCGACACGGTCGATCTCGCGCTCATCGAACTGCTCGAGCTGCTGCCGGAACTGGGCCGCACCCGGCATCATGCCGAGGAGCTTCTTCATCGAGCCCATCTTGCGGATCTGCTGCATCTGGGTCAGGAAGTCCTCGAGCGTGAAGTCCTCCTGATCGGCGAACTTCTTCGCCATCCGAGCGGCTTCGTCGCGGTCCCAATTCTTCTCGGCTTGCTCGATGAGCGTCAGGACATCGCCCATGTCGAGGATGCGGGATGCCATTCGGTCCGGGTGGAACAGCTCGAAGTCGTCCAGGCCCTCGCCTGTGGAGGCGAACATGACGGGACGACCCGTGACCGAGGCGACCGAGAGGGCGGCGCCGCCTCGGGCATCGCCGTCGAGCTTGGTGAGGACGACGCCGGTGAAGTCGACGCCCTCCTCGAAGGCCTTCGCGGTGTTGACGGCGTCCTGGCCAATCATCGCGTCGATGACGAACAGGACCTCGTCGGGGTTGACGGCGGAACGGATGTCCGCGGCCTGCTGCATCAGTTCGGCATCGATGCCGAGGCGTCCGGCCGTGTCGACGATGACGACGTCATGCAGCTTGCGGCGGGCCTCCTCGACGCCTCCGCGGGCAACGCCGACCGGATCCCCGCTGGCGGCCTCGAATTCGGACTGGACGCCGGGGTGCGGAGCGTATACCGGGACGCCTGCCCGCTGCCCGACGACCTGAAGCTGGGTGACGGCGTTCGGACGCTGAAGATCTGCAGCGACGAGGATCGGCGAGTGGCCTTGGCCCTTGAGCCACTTGGCCAGCTTGCCAGCGAGCGTGGTCTTGCCGGCACCCTGCAGACCGGCAAGCATGATGACGGTCGGCGGGTTCTTCGCGAGCCGGATGCGCCGCGTCTCGCCGCCGAGGATGTTCACGAGTTCGTCATTGACGATCTTGACGACCTGCTGGCTCGGATTCAGGGCGGCGGCCACCTCCGCACCCAGAGCCCGCTCGCGGACGCGCGCCGCAAAATCGCGCACGACGGGAACAGCTACGTCGGCGTCGAGGAGAGCGCGGCGGATCTCGCGGACGGTTGCGTCGACGTCGGCCTCGCTCAGGCGGCCCTTGCCGCGGAGATTCTTGAACGTCGCAGTCAGACGGTCCGAGAGGGAGTTGAACACGTGACGGAGTCGCTTTCAGTCCTGTGAGTTGCCCGCCAATCGGCGGATCTGCCATTCCCAAGGGTATCAACGGCACGTGTCCGGTGGCATGCTGGGCACCGTGACGACCCAGACCTCAGATCCGAAGCCCGCCCCGTCACCGACTTCCGAGCCGAATCGGCATCGGGGACAGGTCCGAACCCTCCTCATTCTCGGCGCGTCGGGAGACCTCACCGGGCGCCTCCTGTTCCCCGGGCTCGCCCGGCTTCTCGCGACGGGCCGGCATACTGGCCTGGCCGTCATGGGAGCTGGCCATGAGGACTGGACCGAGCAGCAGTGGGCCGCGCGTGTCCATGACGCGACGGAGGAGGCGCTGGCCGATGCCAGCCCGGAGGGACGCCAGGAACTGGAGCGCATCCGCCGCGAATCGACGTACCAGCAGCTGGACGTCACGGCCCCGGGGGTCCTTGCGAGGGTCCTCGGGACGCTGCCGTCGCCCGTCGCGGTCTACTTCGCCCTCCCGCCGCAGATCACGGAGAAGGCCTGCGAGGCCCTCTCTGCGGCCGACCTCCCGCCAGGAACCCGCCTAGTGCTCGAGAAGCCGTTCGGCAGGTCCGAGGCCTCGGCCGAGTCACTCAACGAGACCCTCCGCAAGCTCGTTCCCGAGCAGCAGATCCACCGGGTGGACCATTTCCTGGGCAAAGGCACCGTCCTCAATGTCCTCGGGCTGCGGTTCGCCAACAACTTCCTCGAGCCGGTGTGGAACCGTGACCACATCGAGAAGGTCGAAATCTTCTTCGACGAGGACCTAACCCTTGAGGGGCGCGCAGGCTACTACGACCGTGCGGGCGCCCTCCGGGACATGATCCAGAGCCACCTGCTCCACGTTATGGCGGTCCTTGCCATGGAGACGCCGGCAAGGCTCGACGAGCGCGATCTGCGGGACCAGATCAGTGCCGTGCTGCGGGCCGCCCGCGTCGAGGAGCCGTTCACCGAGACGACGCGCCGCGCGCGATACACCGCTGGCCGCATCGGGAACCGTCAGGTGCCGGACTACACGTCCGAACCCGGAGTCGATGCGACAAGGGGAACTGAGACACTTGCGGAGGTCACCGTCACGCTCGCCAATTGGCGCTGGGCGGGCGTCCCCTTCGTCCTGCGCTCGGGGAAGGCGCTCGGAGCGAAGCGGAAGGAAGCGGTCATCACGTTCAAGCCGGTTCCCCATCTGCCAGAGGGATTCACCGGCGTGGACGAGCCGAACCGCCTGCGCATCGGCTTCGGTCCCGACGTCCTCCAGCTTGACGTCGACGTCAATGGGCCGGGAGACGTCCTCACCCTCAATCGCGTCACGCTCGACGCAGACCTCAGCGCCACGGACCTCCTCCCCTACGGCGAGGTTCTCGACGGCGTACTGAGCGGCGATCCCCTGCTCTCGGTGCGCGGGGACACGGCGGAGAGCTGCTGGCGGGTCGTGGACCCTGTGCTCGCCGCCTGGGCCGCCGACAAGGTGCCGATGGAGACCTACACGGCCGGAAGCATGGGACCGGAGAGGTGGGCCACGTCGTCGCGCGAGGAGGACGGGACGGAAACCGGCAGGGACGAAGGCGTCAGATAGCGTCCGTTCCGCGCTCGCCGGTGCGGACCCGCACCACGTCGTCGACCTGAACGGTCCACACCTTGCCGTCGCCGGCCTTGCCCGTGTTGGCCGCCGCGACGATCACGTCGAGGATGTCCTCGGTCTGCTCGTCCGAGGCGAGAACCTCGACGCGGATCTTGGGCACGAGGTCCACCGTGTATTCGGCGCCGCGATACACCTGCGTGTAGCCGCGCTGGCGCCCGTAGCCGCTCGCCTTGGTCACGGTGAGGCCTTGCACCCCGTAGGACTCGAGGCCCTCCCTGATGGTGTCGAGCTTTTCGGGACGGACGATCGCAGTAATGAGCTTCACGAGGAAACTGTAGCCGCGCCGCGCGCGTCGACGAGCTCCCGTCCAACAGACTCGCCGACGCCGTCGTGAGCGTGAACTGGCCCCTGCAGGTGGGCGACGGGGAGCTTGGCCGCGAGCGGATGGAATCCGCTGGCCGAGGACGAACCGGAGTGATAGGCCGTCTCGGCGTGGATCGCGATGTCGACCCCCGCTTCCTCGACGTCAGCGGAGACCCGGAAGCCCATGACCGCCTTGATGGCGAGGCCGAGCGCGATGGAGACCGCAAACGAATAGACGAGCACGGCTCCGGTGCCGAGGGCCTGCTTGCCGAGGAGCTCGAGGCCGCCGCCGTAGAACAGACCTCGGCCGGCGAGTGGAGCATCGGGGCTCGCGGCGAGGCCGATGAAGAGCGTCCCCACGATGCCGCCCACGAGGTGCACCCCCACCACGTCGAGCGAGTCGTCGTAGCCGAACCTGTACTTGAGGCCCACGGCCAGCGCACAGACGGTTCCCGCGACGAGGCCGAGGACAATGGCCCACAGCGGCGTCAAGGAGGCGCAGGACGGTGTGATGGCGACTAGGCCGGCGATAGCGCCGGACGCGGCCCCGAAGGACGTAGCGTGACCGTCGCGGAGCTTCTCGACCACGAGCCAGCTGAGCACGGCAGCGCACGGTGCCACGAGCGTGTTGATCCAGACGAAGCCCGCGGTGCCATTTGCCGCGAGAGCCGAACCGGCGTTGAAGCCGAACCAGCCGAACCAGAGGAGGCCGCAGCCCAGCATCACGAGCGGGAGGTTGTGCGGGCGGTGGTTGGGGTCCTTGCCGAAGCCGAGCCGCTTCCCGAGGACAATGGCCAAAGCCAGGCCCGCAGCGCCGGCGTTCACTTCCACGGCCGTTCCCCCGGCGAAGTCGATGAGCCCGAGGTGGTTGAGCCAGCCGCCGATGAACGTGCCGTGGGAGTCCGACTTTGCGTCGAACACCCAGTGCGCGACCGGGAAGTACACGAGGACGCCCCACAGGGCGGCGAACACCATCCAGGAGCCGAACTTGGCGCGGTCAGCAATCGCGCCGGAGACCAGCGCAACCGTGACGGTCGCGAACACACCTTGGAAGCCCACGAACACGATCTCCGGGATGCTCCCGACCAGCGGCATGTCCTTCCCGGTCGACAGGAGGCCGTGGAGACCGAAGAACTCGAAGGGATTCCCGAACAGGCCCCCGAACGCGTCATCGCCGAACGAGATGGAGTAGCCGATTGTCACCCAGAGGACGCCGACGATGGCGAGGGCGCCAAAGCTCATCATCATCATGTTGAGCATGGACTTCACGCGGGTCATGCCACCGTAGAAGATCGCGAGTCCGGGCGACATGAGCAGCACGAGCGCTGCGGAGACGAGTACCCAGGCGGTGTCGCCAGCATTCATGGGTCGTGGGCCTTCCGAGGGGGAAACGGTCGGTTTCCAGATTCCTCCCCCGGTGTTTCCAACTTCGGGCGCCCATGTTGCCCCAGTGTTACAACAGAGCCACGGACGTTAAGAGTCCGTCACCAGGGTGTTAACGCCATGTTTCCTCGTGCCGGGTTCCGCCCGGGTTGTCCGTCCTGAGGAAAGCGGACGACGGCGGGGTCCTCCCGCCGTCGTCCGCTCCCCTGCTTGGGTGGGCCGGCCTGCTTGGGTGTGCTGGCTAGATCGCGGCTGCCCCGCGCTCGCCAGTCCTGACCCTGATGGCCTCGTGGACGTCAACCGTCCAGACCTTGCCATCACCGGCGCGGCCCGTGTTGGCCGTCGTGATGATGACGTCGAGGATGTCGTCAGTCTGCTCGTCGGTCGCGAGGATCTCGACCCTGACCTTGGGGAGGAGGTCCACGCTGTACTCCGCGCCGCGGTACACCTCGGTGTAGCCGCGCTGCTGGCCGTAGCCGCTCGCCGTGCTGACGGTCAGGCCCTGGACTCCGTAGGACTCGAGGCCTTCTCGGATCGCGTCAAGCTTCTCGGGCCGAACGATCGCGGTGATGAGCTTCATGAAGTGACCTTCCCTGCCTTGGTGGACTCAGTGAGCAGATCGTCCGCGTTGAACCCGGAGATCTCTTCTGCGGCGCCCTTGGCACCCAGTGGGTGGAAGCCGTTGCCGCCCGACGCGGTCGAGGAGTACGCCGTCTCGGCGTGGATCGCAATATCGACGCCAGCCTCCTCCGCCTCGCTCGAGACGCGGAACCCGATGGTCGCCTTGATCAGGAGGCCGATGAGGAGCGAGACCAGGAACGAGTAGCCGAGGACCGTGAAGGCGCCGATGGCCTGCTTCCCGAGAAGGTCGAAACCGCCACCGTAGAACAGGCCGGTTCCGGCCGACGGGGCACCCGGGCTGGCCGCAAGACCGATGAAGAGCGTGCCCACGAGGCCGCCCACGAGGTGGACGCCCACGACGTCGAGCGAATCGTCGTAGCCGAAGCGGTATTTGAGGCCCACGGCGAGGGCGCAGACGGCACCCGCGAGGACGCCGAGGATGATGGCGTAGAGCGGGGAGATGGCCGCACAGGCCGGGGTGATCGCAACAAGGCCTGCCACAGCGCCGGAGGCAGCGCCGAGGGAGGTTGCGTGACCGTCGCGGATCTTCTCGACGATGAGCCAGCCCAGGACGGCGGCGCACGGAGCGACGAGCGTATTGATCCAGGCGAAGGCAGCAGTTCCGTTGGCGGCGAGCGCCGAACCTGCGTTGAAGCCGAACCAGCCGAACCAGAGGAGGCCCGCGCCGAGCATCACGAACGGGAGGTTGTGCGGGCGGTGGTTCGGATCCTTGCCGAAGCCGCGACGCTTGCCGAGGACGAGGGCGAGCGCGAGACCCGCCGCGCCGGCGTTGATGTGGACGGCAGTACCACCAGCGAAGTCGATCACGCCGAGGTGGTTGAGCCAGCCGCCGATGAAGTTGCCGTTCGCGTCCTTATTGGCGTCGAACACCCAGTGCGCCACCGGGAAGTAGACGAGGACCGAGAACAGGGCCGCGAACACCATCCACGAGCCGAACTTGGCCCGGTCGGCGATCGAGCCGGAGACGAGCGCAACAGTGATGATCGCGAACACGCCCTGGAATCCGACGAAGGCGAGTTCAGGGATGGTGCCGGCCAGCGACATGTCCTGTCCGGTCGAGAGAGCCCCGTGGAGGCCGAACTTGTCGAGATTGCCGATGAGGCCGCCGAAAGCGTCGGTGCCGAACGACATCGAGTAGCCCACGGTGGCCCACAGGACTCCGACGAGCGCGATGGCTCCGAAGCTCATCATCATCATGTTGAGCACAGACTTGGCGCGGGTCATGCCGCCGTAGAAGAAAGCAAGCCCGGGCGTCATGAGCAGCACGAGCGCTGCCGAGGCGAGGACCCAGGCGGTATCGCCAGCATTCATGGTGATTGCCTTTCGAGGGGTGGAACAGAACGGAATCGTCTGGCCCGTCGCCGCCGCTTCTCGACGGCCCGATCGGACCACTGAGACCAGATTGCTCCTCCGGTGTTTCAGCCGCTCGCGACCCAAATTGCCCGGTTGTTACAACTTCATCCCCCGCGTTAAGGCAGCATCACCGGCACGTTAACGCTGTGTTTCAGAGCGCTCTTCCATAGGGTTGGGACATGCTCCGCCTGTTCCCCCGCGCGGCGGTCCGCCGCCCGGGCGCTCCCCGCACCGCGATCCCCCGCGATGTCTGGGTTCTCGTTGCGGCCGCCTTCGCGATCGCCATCGGCTTCGGTCTTGTCGCCCCGGTCCTGCCCCAGTTCGCAGCGAGCTTCGGTGTCGGTGCCACAGCCGCGTCCGTGATCGTGAGCGCATTCGCGTTGACCCGACTCGTCCTGGCACCCACCGCGGGCGGCCTGGTGAACCGGCTCGGGGAGCGCCCGGTCTACGTGATCGGTGTCCTCACAGTCGCGGTGTTCACCGGCGCGTGCGCGTTCGCCGGAAGCTATTGGCAACTCCTGCTCTTCCGGGGACTCGCCGGGATTGGCTCCACGATGTTCACCATCTCGGCATCGGGGCTCATCGTGCGGCTCGCTCCACCCGAGGCGCGCGGGCGCGTGAGTGGCCTGTACGCCTCCTCGTTCCTCCTGGGGAACATCGCCGGCCCGCTGGTAGGCGGCCTTCTCGCCGGCCTCGGGCTGCGGGTCCCGTTCCTCGTGTACGCCGGGACACTCGTAGTCGCGGCATCGATCGTCGGCATCATGCTCGGGCGCGGACGGACTGCCGAGGTCCGGACCGCGCTGCCTCCGCTGCGCCTTTCCGAGGCACTGTCCGTGGCCCCGTACCGCGCCGCCCTGGTCTCCAACTTCGCGAACGGATGGGCCACGTTCGGCATCCGCATGGCTCTCGTCCCGCTCTTCGCCGCCGCCGTGCTGCACGCCGCCCCGGCGGTGGCGGGCCTTGCGCTCGCCCTCTTCGCCCTCGGCACTGCGGGTGCCCTGACTTTCTCGGGGCGCCTCGTGGACACCTGGGGCCGGCGGCCGCTGGCCCTCGCGGGGCTCGGCATCGCGGCCGTCGGCACGGCCCTCATGGGCGTGAGCGGCAGCAACGGCGTGCTCTTCCTGCTGTCGGTGGTGGCTGGTTTCGGCTCAGGCCTCCTCAGCCCCGCCCTCCAGGCCACCGTGGCGGACGTCATCGGCCGAGAGCGGAGCGGGGGTGCTCCGCTGGCGGTCTTCCAGATGGTCTCGGACGTCGGAAGCATCGTGGGGCCGCTGCTGGCTGGCCTTCTCGCCGACAGCGTGGGCTACGTGTGGGCCTTCGCCGCCTCGGGGGCGTGCCTGCTCCTCGCGATCCCGGCGTGGGCCGGACGACGGCATCGGATCAGCGCCGAGAGATCACGCGTGCTTGAGAACGAGGACGGCTGCGAGCCAGACCGTTGAAGCGCCCGTTGAGAACGCAGCGTTAGACGTGGCGCCGGAGGCGGTCAGCTGATCCTCCGCCAGGAACTCCATATCCGGGGTGGGCGAGACATTGATGCGAGCGGTGAAGCCCGATCCGGACGCCAGCGTGTCCCCGAAGCCCGAATCGGCGTAGAAGCCGACCGCGAGTTCATTGGCCGCGCTGGCTGCAGCGGTGGGCCCCGAGGCGACTGTCGCGGCCCTCGTTCCTGTGGTTCCCGTGGCGTGGGCCTGGACATCGACGGCGCCGCTTCCGGCCGCAGTGGAGAGGCCCGAATATTCGAGGACCCCGAGGCCAATATCAGCCGGAGAGGTCGTCTTTGCCGTGACGGTGACCGTCGAGCCGCCCCCTCCCGTGATCGGGGCCGTCCAGACGCTCATTTCCGTGTGGTCCGAGGCGGTGAAGTGCGTGAGCTCGGTGTAGGTGTTGCCAGCAGAGTCGGTGACGCTGCTCGCTGTGGCGTTCGAGGAATTCCACACACCCATTTCTACGACGAGCCTGTCCCCCGCGGTGACCGCGCGCCCGAGCGTCACGGTCGTCTGCGGCGAGTTGGCCACGTGGGCGCTGCCCTGCTGGACGAATGCCGGCACGACGACGGGGCTCGGCGTCACGCTGTTCGACGGGGCCGACGCGGGCGATGTCCCGACGGCGTTCGTCGCCGTCACCGTGAAGGTATACGGAACGCCGTTCGTCAGGCCCGTGATCGCCGCCCCTGTTGGTGCCGGGTTGCCCGTCACCGTTGTGGAGGCCTGCGCTGCCCCGCCCGTCCACGGAGTGACGGTGTACGACGTGATGGTCGAGCCCCCGTTATTCGGCGCGGTCCACGTGACGTTGGCCGAGGCGTTTCCTGCCGAGGCCGTCACTCCCGTTGGCGCGGCCGGAGCGTTCGACGGCGGCGCGACGTGAACGGTCGCGGCGAGGGAGGGCACCCCGCTTCCGTTGACGATGAAGAGCATGTAGTTCCCCGGAGGCGCGTAGGCGCCGGAGACAGGAGCCTGTACAGCCAGGGAGCCCGAGCCGGCCGTGAAGGTGAGCGGGACAAAGTGCTGGTCCATGTCGGCTTGATGCGTATCGGCTGCGAACGAGGCGAGGTTGATGGCGCTGATGGAGGCGGCATCGGGGCTGCCGAGGGTAAAGCTCGAGCCGTAGGCGATCGTCCCGGGCGCGGATGAGATCGTGGGCCGGGTGCCACCGAACGAGTACGACGGCGAGTAGATCTGCGCACTGTACTGCCCGGGGTTGCTGAGCGAATCCTCGTGGCCACCGCCGGCGACCAGCACCGTGCCGTCGGGCTGGAGCACGGCTGTTGAGTGGTAGTTGCGAGCGGCCGCGATCTGGCCGATCACGCTCCACGCGCCTGTTGCGGGATTCCAGATCTCGGCTGGGAGGACCCCGCTCGTGACTTGGGTCTGATCTGAGCTGGGCTCTCCCCCCACGGCTAGCACGCGGCCATCGGCAAGGGTAGTGAGCGTGTGGTAGACGCGCGGGTAGTTCATGGGCGCGATGGGCTTCCAGACGGGCGCGCTCGCGGTGAGGTCAATCGTCGCGGCACCCGCCACGGCCGTCGTTGTTGACGTGACACTGGGCGCGCCCCCGCTGTAGAGGATCTGGCCCGGCCGGTACATGACGGACGAGCCGTTCTTCAGGCCGCTGGCCCCGACTGACGTCCAGGTCTGAGCGTCAGCGTCGAGCCAGTAGGAGACGTCCTCGGACGGGCCGATGGTGAAGATCTTTCCGTTGGGCGCCAGATAGGAGAACGGGTATTCCTCCTCGTGGACCTGGGAGGTGCTGATGTTCTTGAGCAACGTCCAGCTGTTCGTGGACGGGTCGTACACCTCGGGGGTGTCGGCCCACGTCGAGGCGCTTGACGAGTTGCCGCTGATGGCCACGTAGCGTCCGTCCGCGAGTTCGACAAGGTCGGGATACCAGCGCGGGACGTTCATACTCGCGAGGCGGCTCCAGGACTGAGTTGCAGGGTCGAACACGTTCGTATCGGTGAGGCCGAGGTTGCCGGTCGTCGTCACGCCGTAGCCGCCGGCAACAATGACGCGCCCGTCGGCGAGCTTGGCGTTGCCAGAGCAGAAGATGCTCGACGGCGCGGTGATGGTCGTGAACGAGCCGGTCGAAGGGTCGTAGAGAGAGGTTGGTTCGGGTGTCTGCCACCCGTCCCACTGGAGCAGCTTTCCGCTGTCCAGCACGACCGAATGCGCGGCCACGATCGGCCACGTGAGGAGGGTGCCCCATTGGCCGTTGGCGTAGGCGCTCGGCACTACCGCGTTCGAGGGCGCTGATGCAGGGCCGGTGCCGACCGCGTTCGTAGCTGAGACCGTGAACGTGTAGGTCGTGCCGTTGACAAGGCCAGTCACCGTGGCCGACGTTGGCGCCGGTGATCCCTTCACGGTCGTGGCCGGCTGCGCGGCAGTACCAACGTATGGGGTGACGGTGTACGACGAGATCTGGGAGCCGCCGTCGGAGGGCGCGGTCCAGGACACGGTCGCCGAGCCGTTCCCGGGGCTGGCCAGGACGCCCGTCGGTGCCGACGGAGCAGTGGGCGGGGGCGCGGCCGCGGTCTTGAGGACCACCGTCGCGGCGAGCCACACCGTGTTCGCGCCCGTCGTGAAGCCCGCGTTCGGCGTCGAGCCGAGGCCGACAACCGCGTCCTCGTCCACGAACTCCATATCGGAAGTCTTCGACATATTCGTCCGTACCGTGAAGCCCTGCCCACCCCCGAGGGTGTCACCGAACCCCGAGTCGATGTAGGCGCCGAAGGCAAGCTCGCCGTCGCCCGTTGTCGCCGCGGTCGGTCCCGAGGCGACCGTCCCGCTCGTGGACGTGGTGCCCGAAGCCTGCGCGTGGACGTCCATGGCCGAGATGCCGCTCGCCGTCGTCAGGCCGCTGTACTCCACGGCCGAGACTCCGACATCCGCGCTGGAGGTCGGCTTGGCCGTCACTGTCGGCCGCGTCCCGCCACCAGCTGTGATCGGCGCAGTCCAAATGCTCAGCTCGGTGTGGTCGGAGGCCGCAAAGTGAACGAGCTCGGTGTAGGTGTTCCCCGCAGAGTCGGACACACTCGCTGTGGTCGCCGAGGAGCTGTTCCAAACGCCGACGGCCACCACGAGCCTGTCCCCCGACGCCACGGCGGAACCGGGAGTCACTCCGAGTGATGCGACCCCCGCGGCGTGGCCTGAGGCCTGTTGGACGAAGGAAGGGCTGGTGAGCGCATGCGCCGGCGGCGCTTGCACGCTGAGTCCGACGGCTGCGCAAATCGCAGCCGAAGCACCGAAAAGCCGGAAACGAAGGGCGTGGCGCATCGGTACTCCCACAGCGTGGAGACCGTTGTGAAACTCCCAGCGCGAACACAGTGCGCCTTCCCCCGCCCCGAGTCAAGAGCGGGAGGCGGGGGAAGGCTGTCAGGCGAGGATCGCGTCGACGAAGCCCTCCACATCGAAGGGCGCGAGATCGTCCGGGCCTTCGCCGAGGCCCACGAGCTTGACGGGCACCCCGAGCTGCTTCTGGATCGCGACGACGATGCCGCCCTTCGCGGTGCCGTCCAGCTTGGTCAGGACGATCCCGGTGATGTCGACGACCTCGGAGAACACCTTGGCCTGGTTCAAGCCGTTCTGCCCTGTCGTGGCGTCGAGGACCAGAAGGACTTCATCCACCTCGGCCTGCTTCTCGATGACGCGCTTGACCTTGCCGAGCTCGTCCATGAGCCCCACTTTGTTCTGCAGGCGGCCGGCGGTGTCGACCATGACCACGTCGACCTCCTGCTCGATGCCGGCCTTGACCGCCTCGAAGGCGACTGACGCAGGGTCGGCGCCATCGACGTCGGACTTCACCGTCGGAACACCCACGCGGGCACCCCAGGTGGCCAGCTGCTCCGCGGCTGCCGCCCGGAAGGTGTCCGCGGCGCCCAGGATCACGTCCTTGTCCTCCGCGACCAGGACGCGCGCGAGTTTGCCGACCGTGGTCGTCTTGCCCACGCCGTTGACGCCGACCACGAGGACGACGGCGGGCTTGCCCGCCTTGCGGTCCACGTTGAGCGAGCGGTCGAGGGAGGGGTCGACGAGCTTGACGAGCTCGTCGCGGAGCATCGCTCGGACCTCGTCCGGATTCCGGCTCCCCATGACCTTGACGCGGTCCTTGAGGGTGTCGACGAGCTCAAGGCTCGGCTCGGTGCCGATGTCGGCGAGCAGCAGGGTCTCCTCGACCTCGTCCCAGACGTTGTCGTCGATGCGGTCGCTCGAGAGCAGGGCGAGAAGGCCCTTGCCGAGGACGTTGTTGCTGCGGGCGAGCCGCTCGCGGAGCCGCTGGAGCCTGCCCGCGACCGGAGCCGGGGTCTCGGTGGGCACCGCCTCGGCGACGGGCTCCTCGAACGCCTCCGGGACCTCGACGCCCGGCTCGGCCTCGAGGGTGGGTGCCGGCGGCTCGGCGACCGCGGTCGGCGCGCCCGTATCGGAACCGGCCACGTTCGGTTGGTTGGGCGCGAGGACGGGATCGTTGGCATCCCTCGTGTCCGTGTAGCGAACCCTTGAGCGCCGCCCCCGGACAAGCCCGATGACGGACCCGGCGACGATGAAGAGCACGATCACAGCAATGATGAAAGGCAGCAATGCGGAGAGGTCTGTCACGAGACCTAGTCTGTCATGACAGGCTTTCGGCGCGTTCGAGCTTCTGGCTGATGACGGTCGAGACCCCGTCGCCCCGCATCGACACGCCGTAGAGGGCGTCTGCAACCTCCATCGTTCGCTTCTGGTGCGTGATGACGATGAGCTGGCTGGACTCGCGCAGCTCCTCGAAGATCGTAATGAGCCGCCCCAGGTTCGTGTCGTCGAGAGCGGCCTCGACCTCGTCCATCACGTAGAAGGGCGACGGCCTGGCCTTGAAGATGGCCACGAGCAGCGCGACCGCCGTGAGCGAGCGCTCGCCACCGGAGAGCAGCGAGAGCCGCTTGATCTTCTTGCCCGCCGGCCGTGCCTCGACCTCGATGCCCGTAGTCAGCATGTCCTCAGGCTCGGTGAGCACCAGGCGTCCCTCGCCGCCTGGGAAGAGCCGCCCGAAGACCCGCTCGAATTGGACGGCGGTGTCCGCGAATGCCTCGGCGAACACGCGCTGCACGCGGTCGTCGACGTCCTTGATGATGGCGAGAAGGTCGCGACGACTCGCCTTGAGGTCCTCGAGCTGCTCGTTCAGGAATCGGTGCCGCTCCTCGAGCGCCGCGAACTCCTCGAGGGCCAGCGGATTGACCTTGCCGAGGGCCGCGAGGTCCCGTTCGGCCTTCTTGAGCCGCTTCTCCTGTTCGGCGCGCACGTACGGGGCCCCGCCGACCGGCTGCCCCGCCTCGTTGACTTCGACGCGGAGGGCCGCCCACTTGTCGCCCCCCGCCGCCTCGGCTTCAGGGATCGGGACCGGCAGGTGCGGGCCAAACTCGTCGACGAGCTGCTGGGCCGAAATGCCGAGCTCCTCAACAGCGCGGTCCTCGAGGGCCTCGAGGCGAAGGCCGAGCTCGGCGCGTGCGAGTTCGTCGCGGTGCGCTGCGTTGCCCAGCTCGGCGAGCTCCTTGGCGAGGGCGTCGGTCATCGAGCGCAGGCCGGTGAGCCTCTCGTCGAGTTCGGCTCGTCGCTCCTCCGCGGCGTCGCGCTCCTCGGCCGCCTCCTCCACTGCCCGGTCCATCGCCTCCACCCCGGCCTGGGCCGCGCGGGCCACGTCCGCGGCACGTGCAGCCTTGGCTGCGCGTTCCTGGGCGCGGCGCTGGGCCTCCGCCGCCGCCCGCCGCTCGCCCGCGGCGGCGCGTTCGAGGGATTCTGCCCGTGCCTCGAGCGCCCGGTGCTGCTCCTCTGCACTCCGGAGCGCGAGGCGAGCCTCAAGCTCCGCCGCACGCGCCGCCGTCGCCCGCTGCGCCAGACGATCCCGATCGCCTGAGGAGGTGGCGCCGTCATCCTCTTCAACTCCGGCCGCGGCCTCTTCGGCCGCCTCCAGGCGCTCGACGGCGGTCGCAAGAGTCTCCTGTTCGGACTCGAGCTGCGACTCGGCGGCCGCGAGGGACGCCCGGAGCCGCTCGTCCTCGGCGGTCGCGCCGCGTAGCTGCGCCCCCAAGGCGGCGAGGCGCTCGGCGACCGCCGCGAACTTCGCATCGGAGTCGTGGAGTGCGGCGAGGGCCGCGTCCGCACGCTCGGCGGCCTCCCGCACGCGGTCACGGGCGCCCATGAGCTCGAAGCCTGTGCGCTCGTACTCCGCTTGGGCGGCGGCGAGCTCCGCCTCCGCGACTTCGGCCTGCGCCTGCAGCTCCAGCGTGGACGGCGCACCAGCCGATCCTCCCCTCACCACGGCAGAGGTCAGCACATCGCCCTGACGCGTCACGACCATGAGATCCGGCTGCTCGGCGAGGATCGCGGCAGCCTCGGAGGTATCCGTCACCGCGACGACGTGGTCGAGGAGGCGAACGATGGCGGAGCGCACCCGCGCATCAGAGGTCACCACCGTGGTCAGCCAGTGGGCGTTCTCCGGCAGCGCGGGGCGGGGAGACTCCGGGCGTTCTAGCATGGGGGCGCCGCCGACGAGGAGCGCTGCCTGGCCGCCGTCATCCTCCCTCAGTCGCAAGAGCGCGCGGTGGGCCGCGTCGGCGCCGTCCATCGCAAGGCCCTCCGCGGCCGCGCCCAGCGCAGCCGCCAGGGCGGCCTCGAATCCCGGCTCGGCCTTGACCAGAGACGCAACGGGTCCGAGAACCCCATCGCCGGATGCTGCGATGGCTCCGCTGCCGTCCCGCCCCCTCAGGCCGGCACGCAGCACCTCGAGCCGCGCCTCGAGCGAACGGCGTGCAGCGTCGGCGTCGCGCCGGCGCTCCTCGATCTCGGCCAGCGCTGCCTCCGCAGCTTCCTGGCGCGCGGCGGCGTCCTCGTACTCGGCGTCGAGTCCCTCCTCGCCCTCCTCCACCCCCGCGACCTGGGATTCGAGGGCGGTGAATTCGAGTTCGGCGTCCCGGCGGCGCTGGCTCGCCGAGCCCAGTGACGAGCGGAGCCGGCCGATCTCGCCCTCCGCCGCTTCGACTCGGCTCCGCGCCGCCGCCACCGCGCCCGCGAGCCGGGCCAAGCCCTCCCTGCGGTCGGCCAGGGCCCTCAGCCTCGCGGTGTGGCGCCGGTCCTCCTCTGCAGCCTCGGCCTCGGCCTCCGCGCGAGCCTCGGACGCCTCCTCGAGGGTCTCGGCCCGCACGTCGATGGCCTCGGCCAGCACGGCGAGCTCCTCGCGCGCCTCCTCGGCCTGCCGTTCGAGGCGCTCTGGGTCCCGCCCCGAATGCTCTGGCTCATTCGTTCCGAGGAGACGGCGCCGTTCCTCGGCGACCTTGGCGAGGGATCGGAGCCGCTCCCTTCCAGACGAGAGCCGGTACCAGAGGTCGCGTGCGGCGTTCAGGCGCGGCGTCGCCACCGCGGCTGCGCGCTCCGCGTCCGCCTGTTCGCGCCGCGCGGCCTCGAGGTCCCGCTCGACCTGGGCCCGCCGTTCCATCAGCGCCGACTGGTCCGCGCGGTCCTTCTCCAGCGATTCCCTCAGGCGCACCACATCGTCCGCCAGCAGCCGCGCACGGGCGTCGCGCACATCCGCTTGGATCGTCTGGGCTCTCCGCGCCACCTGCGCCTGACGGCCCAGAGGGCCGAGCTGGCGCCGGATCTCCCCCGTGAGGTCGGCAAGGCGCTGGAGGTTGCCCTGCATCGCATCGAGCTTGCGCACCGTGCGCTCCTTGCGTCGGCGGTGCTTGAGGATCCCGGCCGCCTCCTCAATGAAGCCGCGCCGGTCCTCTGGGGTCGCATGCAGGACCCGATCCAGCTGCCCCTGCCCCACGATCACGTGCATCTCGCGTCCGAGGCCCGAGTCGCTGAGGAGCTCCTGGATGTCGAGGAGGCGGCAGGCCTCCCCGTTGATCGCGTACTCAGACCCGCCGGTGCGGAAGAGCGTGCGGGAGATCGTGACCTCGCTGTACTCGATCGGCAAGGCCCCGTCGGCGTTGTCGATGGTCAGGGAAACCTGGGCGCGTCCGAGCGGCGGGCGTCCGGCAGTGCCCGCGAAGATGACGTCCTCCATCTTCCCGCCGCGCAGCGTCTTGGCACCTTGCTCCCCCATGACCCACGCCAGCGCGTCGACGACGTTCGACTTCCCCGAACCGTTCGGACCGACAACTGCGGTCACGCCCGGTTCGAATTCGAACGTCGTGGCCGAGGCGAACGACTTGAAGCCTCGGATGGTCAGGGTCTTGAGATGCAAGGGAGCGGTGTTCTCCTGTCGCTGTGGCGGCGGTGGGCAATCCTGTTCTGCATTCTGCCACCGGGCATTGACAGTTCTCGGCTACCAGCGCGCGTTGCGGGGCGTCCGCTGGCAGTGGGGGCACCGATACGACGAGCGGTTCATGAACGGCTCGCGGACCATGATGCTGGTGCGGCCTTCCTCAGCGCAGCGCGTGCACGCCCTCCCGGCGCGCCCGTAGGCGGACAGGGAGCGGTCGAAGTAGCCGGAGGCGCCGTTGACGTTGACGTACAGGGAATCGAAGCTCGTGCCCCCCGCCTCGAGAGCCCGTGCCATGACGTCCTGCACCGCCTCGACAAGCCGCCGCGTCTCTGCCCGCCGGAGGGTGTCGGTCGCGCGGGCGTAATGGAGGCGGGCTGCCCAGAGCGCCTCGTCCGCGTAGATATTGCCGATCCCCGAGACGAGCCGCTGGTCCAGAAGCGCCCGCTTGATGCTCGTGCGGCGGGCGCGGAGCCGACGATGGAGCTCGTCCGCGGAGAAGGCCGGATCGAGCGGGTCTCGGGCGATGTGCGCAGCGTCAGCCGCGATGAGCGGCAGGCGCCCTGCTCCGAGGCCGCCCGGGCCGCCGTCGTCCGTTGGAACAAGGGGCACGACCGCGAGGCCTCCGAAGATGCGCTGGTCCACGAAGCGGAGCTCGTCAGGGAGGCCCGGAGCCGCCGAAAGCGTGAGCCGCACTTTGAGGTGCTTCTCGTCCGGCTGCTCGGGGTCCTCGACGAGGAGCTGTCCGCTCATCCCAAGGTGCGCCATGAGCGCCGTGTGCGGGAGTGCGTCGGGACTGTCAACCCGGTCGACGCTGTCAGCCAGCGGGAGCCACAGGAACTTGCCACGACGCACCGCGCCGAGGACGACCGCTCCTTCGAGCTGGCCGCGGAAGTCCTCGGGACCGAGAGTGTGGCGGCGGACGGAGCGGGGATCCAGAACCTCGACACGGTCGATCCGTCGCCCGGCGACCCAGGTCGAGAGGCCGCGGCGCACGACCTCTACTTCGGGGAGTTCGGGCAAGGCTAGACGGATCCGTCGGCGCTCGCGCGCTCGCCGGGGGAGCTGCCGAGGTCACCGGATACGTCCGGGCACAGCACCTTCCAGGCGTCGGCGGCGGAGTGCTGCTCCGCTTCCTTCTTCGAATTGCCGGCTCCGGTGCCGTAGGGGACTCCCCCGATGCTCAGAGTCGCCGTGTAGGTGCGCGCATGGTCGGGTCCATCGCCGACGACGGCGTAGTGGATGTTGCCGAGCTGACGATTCGCGGCCAGTTCCTGGATGTGGGTCTTCCAGTCGGTGCCTGCTCCTAGCACGGCGGCGTCTTCGAGGAGCGGCCCCACGAGCCGCACCACGAGGCGGCGGGCCTCCTCGAGGTCGTTGGACATGTAGGTGGCGCCGATAAGGGCCTCCATGGTGTCCGCGAGGATGGACGACTTGTTCTTGCCGTTGGTCACCTTCTCGCCGTGGCCGAGAAGGATGCACTCCCCGACGCCGAGGCGGCGCGCGATGCTGGCGAGGGCTCGGGTGCTCACGACGGCGGCCCGGCGCTTGGCGAGCTCACCCTCCGATAGGTGCGGGTAGGTGCGGTAGAGGTGATCGGTGACGGAGAAGCCCAGAATCGAGTCCCCGAGGAACTCGAGGCGCTCGTTCGTGGGGATTCCGCCGTTCTCATAGGCGTACGAGCGATGCGTGAGGGCAAGACGAAGCGTCTCGGCGTCGATCTCGACGCCGAGACGCTTCAGAAGCTCATCGCGAGCGGGCATATCGGGCGACTGGCTGTCTTCGAACAGCTCAGGCGTCGGCGACCTTGCGGCCCTTGTACTCCATGAAGAGCGCCGTGCCGGCCGAGTCGGTGACGACCTTCGCCTGGTGCGGGAGGCTGTAGGTCACGCGACCGTTCTCCACGGTCTTGACGAGGGTGGGGACGGACGCCTTCCACTGGGAGCGGCGCGCACGGGTGTTCGAGCGGGACATCTTCCGCTTGGGAACTGCCACTGCTAACTCATTTCTCTTAGGGCCAACACTTATTCATCATTCTGCCGGTCGGGCCTGACCAGATCCGCCAAGGCCGACCACCGCGGGTCGAGGACCTCGTGATGGTGGCCCGGCTCGTCTGCGAGGCGGATCCCGCACTCGGGGCACAGCCCCGGGCAGTCCTCCCGGCACACCGGCTGGAACGGCAGCATGGTTACTACTGCGTCCCGCAACACCGGCTCAAGATCGATGGAATCGTGCTCGACTCGACGTTGCTCTTCATCGTCTTCCCCCTCGGAAGGCACCACGCCCTCGAAGGAGAAAAGCTCTTGCACATCGACGTCGAGACCGTACTCGATAGGATCCAGGCACCGCCCGCACTCGCCGTTTACTTCGACGTGCGCGGTTCCCGATACCAGGATCCCCTCGTGGACGGACTCGAGCCTCAGATCGAGGTCCACGGGGGACCCTTCCCTGACGCCGATGAGCGCCACACCGAGATCACTCGGTGCGGGCACATGCTCTGTGAGTGTCCGCATCATGCCCGGGCTGCGCCCGAGATCCTTGACGTCGACCGTCAAGGGCGAACGATCTTCGCGCTTAATGAGAACTCCTGTAGAACATAGACCGACAAACAATCCTAGCCTGTGCGGCGCCGAGGCCCAAAACGGGGCACCCAGACGGTCACGCCTCGCGCCGGGGAGCCGTCGCATCGAGGCGCGCCAAGACGGCGCGCGGCACGAACTCGGACACGTCCCCGCCGAGATCGTGGACCTCTTTGATCAGGGTCGAAGAGAGGTGCACGTAGTGGGACTCCGCCGCCAAGAATACCGTTTCCACCCCTGAGAGCTGGCGGTTCATGATGGCCATGGGCAGCTCGTAGTCGAAGTCCGACGACGACCGCAGGCCCTTGACGATGGCCGACGCTCCGCGTTCGTGGCAGTACTCGGCCAGCAGGCCCTCCCCCATCGGCTCGACGAGGATGCCGCTGATCGCGCCGAGGGTCCGCCGTGCCATCTCAATCCGTTCGTCCAAACCGAATCGGTACTTCTTCGCGTAGTTCGTGGACACCGCCACGATCACCTCGTCGAACTGGTTCGCGGCACGTGCGATGACTTCGAGGTGGCCGTTGTGGATCGGGTCGAAGGAGCCTGGGCAGACGGCGCGTCTCATGCTGTCAACATACTGCACGGCGCCCGTTCGCCTGGTGGATAGCATGGGCAAATGACTTCCCCTTGGCAACGCACGGCCGCAGGCGCCAACCTCCTGAGTGCCGACGGACGGCTCGGTGTGACGATCTTCGAGGAGATGACAGGCCTCGCCGTCCGGACAGGCGCCATCAATCTGGGGCAGGGGTTCCCCGACGAGGACGGCCCGGCCGAAATGGCGGCGGCCGCGCGGCAGGCGATCGCGGACGGGGCGAACCAATACGCCCCGGGGAAGGGCCTGCCGATCCTGCGGGAAGCAGTCGCAGGCCATCAGCAGCGCTTCTACGGCCTCGACCCGGATCCCGACCGGGAAGTCTTGATCACGACGGGGGCGACAGAAGCCATCGCGGCAGCCGTCCTGGCGTTTGCCGAGCCGGGGGACGAAGTGCTGACCTTCGAGCCGTTCTACGACTCGTACGGGGCGATGATCGCCCTCGCGGGCGCACAGCACGTCACGGTTCCGCTCCACGCGCCGCATTTCCAGCCGGACCTCGGCGAGCTCGCAGCAGCCTTCGGACCCAGCACCAGGCTCGTGATCCTCAACAACCCGCACAATCCCACGGGAGCCGTGTTCGGACGCGAAGTGCTCCAGGCCGTGGTTGACCTCGCTGCCCAGCACGACGCGATCATCATCTCGGACGAGGTGTATGAGCACCTGGTCTTCGGCGAGCCGCACGTACCGGTCGCCACACTTCCCGGAGCCGCCGACCGCACCCTCAGCATCTCGTCGGCAGGGAAGACCTTCTCCTTCACGGGCTGGAAGGTCGGCTGGGTGACGGGGCCCGAGGAGCTCGTTGCGCGCGTGCGCACGGTCAAGCAATTCCTCACCTACAGCTCGGGAACACCGTTTCAGGGTGCAGTCGCACTCGGCCTCGGGCTCCCCGACGACTTCTTCACGGAAGCCGCCGCGACGCTGCGCCGCAAACGGGACATCCTGGCCGAAGGGCTCCGTCAGGCCGGGCTCACGGTCTATCTGCCCGACGGCACGTACTTCATCACGGCGGACACGTCGGCGATCGGCTTCGACGACGCTCTGGACTTGGCTCGCCGCCTGCCCGAGCTCGTGGGCGTCGCAGCGATCCCGGTCTCAGTCTTCTGCCACGAGGACGGCGCGAAGAGGACGCGGTCCCTGCTCCGATTCGCCTTCTGCAAGCAGGAGACCGTGCTCAAGGAGGCAGCCGACAGACTGGCCCGGCTGAGCGAGCTGGTGTGAGCCGCGCCGAGCGCTTCCTCGCAGGGCTCGGAACCCATGCGGCCATAGAGCCTGACGCCTTCGTTCCCGGCGCCTATGTGCTCTCGATCGGCGGTGCGGAGCAGTCCCACGTCGACCTCGCGCATCCGGAGCAGGTCTTCTACGCCTACTTGAGGCGCATGGCGACCGTCCTGGACCTCGCGCGGCCGCCGCAGGAGCCCCTGCGCGTCCTCCACCTCGGCGCGGGCGCCCTCACGCTCGCGCGCTACGTTCAGGCCACGCGCCCCGGCTCCCGGCAGATCGCCGTTGAGCTCGAGAGGGAGCTCCTCGGCTTCGTCCTCGAGCACCTGCCGCTCCCCGAGGGCACCCACCTTGAGACCCAAATCGGCGATGCGCGGTGGGTGCTGCCGGCGCTGCGGCCGGAGGCACCGTTCGACGCCGTCATCCTGGATATCTTCTCGGGTCCCGAGGCCCCCGAGCACCTTGCGAATCAGGACTTCTACGCCGAACTTCGCGAACTGCTGGCCCCCGACGGAGCGCTGCTCGTGAACATCGGCGACGACCCGCCGCTGCGCCTGGTCCGATCGCAGCTCACCGCTCTGCGGACGGTGTTCCCGGAGGTCGCCGCGGCCAGCGAGCCGGAGATCTTCGAGGCCCGCTATCCGGGCAATGTCGTGGCGGTGGCACTCACGCGGCCATGGCCTCCCGGCTGGAGCGAGGCGATAGCCTCGGTCGGGCCTCATCCCACAGAGGTACGGCGGGGCGTCGACTTGGACGGCCTCACGCAGCACTGATCGTCAGGCCGCGCTGATCCTTAGCTTGCGAGCTTCTGCTCGGCCAGTCTCTTGACCCACTCGGGAGTCTCGCGCTTGAGCCGCTCATCGAGGACCACGCGAAGCCGGGCCGCCGCGATCTGGACGCGGCGATCCGAGGCCCCCGGGCGACGCTCCTGCCGCTCGGACTCGGCCGCATGCTTCGGTGCAGGCACCTCGTGCTCGCTCATCGCTCCCCCGTTCCTGACGATTCGGGATCCTCTCATTCAGTATCCCCCGGATCCTCCTCGCCGCCCAGCTCTTCGTCGAGTCCCGCAGCCTCCGCCTCTGCGATCGGGTCGACCCACACGGCATCGAGGAGCCTGAGCTCCTCATCGCTCGCGATGAGTTCACTCTTGGCCAGGCTCGCGAGCACCATCGTGCCCATCGTCTGCATCTGGGGATCCGGGTGAACCGTCGCTTCGAGGGCCCACTCCGTGCGCCTCCAGAACTCTGCCCGACGATCGGCATAGGAGCGCTGGCGGATGGTGTTCAGGCCGACAATCGCGGCCACGACCGCGGCGGCGAGGGTCCCGATGGGGGCGAACGCCGCCAGGATGTCCCACCACTGCGGGCCGGCCGCTGCGGTCTGCTCGAGAAGCCTCACGCGCCCTCCGCGGCGTCGAGCCGCGCGGCCGCCGACTCTGCTGGCGCGGGCTCGGCGAACCAGAGGCGGGTCTCCCCATATTTGCGGTCAGCATAGTGAGTCAGCCCTTCCGGCCAGTCTGGCTCGGGCGAGCGGGCGGAGCGTTCGACGACGACGATGGCGTCGGGCGCGAGACGGAGGGCGACGGCGGAGAGCACCGCGGCGAGTTGGCCCTCTCCCAGCGGGTACGGCGGATCCATCAGGACAAGGTCCCAGTGGGGGCCGGGTGGCACCCGCTCGAGAAAGGTCGACACTTTGGAACGGCGCACGGTGACGGCGCGGCGGCCCACGGCGTCGTTGACAGTGCGCGCATTGCGCTCGCACACCTGGGCGGCCTTGGCCTCCGACTCGACGAGTTCGACGGTCGAGGCGCCGCGGCTGGCCGCCTCGACCCCCAGGGCTCCGGAGCCCGCGAAGAGGTCGAGCACCCGCGCCCGCTGAACCATGCCGAGCGCATCGAGCCGAGAAAAGAGCGCCTCCTTCACACGGTCCGTGGTGGGCCGCGTGGCCGAACCGGGAACGGACGCGAGCGGCACTCCGCCGGCGATCCCCGCGATGATCCTGCTCATGCCGCCATCCTCCTCATCGTGAACGTTCCTGTCCCGGCGTTTCAGCAAGACGTGGTCCTGTCTTACCCACGTTCGAGGAACACCTCCCTTTCTGGATCGAGGTAGTCGTCGATGGCGGAGGCGAGTTCGGGATGGTGTTTGAGCTCCGGGTCCTCGGAGACGAGTCCGAGCGCGTCGTCGCGCGCGCTTTCGATGACGTCGACGTCGCGCAGGACCCGCAGGAGGCGGAGCGTCGAGCGGCGGCCGGACTGGCTCGACCCGAGGATGTCGCCCTCGCGGCGAAACTCGAGATCCTTCTGCGCGAGCTCGAACCCGTCTGTGCTCGCCGCGACGGCCGCTAGGCGTTCGCGACTCGGGTGACCGGGCTCAAGCCTCGTCACCAACAGGCAGGTGCCCGCGTGGCCTCCGCGCCCGACCCGTCCGCGCAGCTGATGGAGCTGGGCGATGCCGAAGCGGTCGGCGTCGAGGATGACCATGAGCGTGGCGTTCGGCACATCGACACCGACTTCGACGACCGTCGTCGCGACGAGAACGCCGGTCTCGCCCACCGCGAAGGAACGCATCGCCGCCGTCTTGGCCTCGGTGTCGAGCCTCCCGTGCAGGATGCCGACCTGTACGCCCTCGAGCGCAGCTTCGGACGCGAGCTGCTCGGCGACCTCCACGACCGAGATCGGCCGGAGGTCAGGCTCGGAAGCAGAAGCCGCGAGCGCCGTTCCGCCCCACGTGGCCTCGTCAAGCGCCTCGAGGTCACCGTCATCGAGTCCGATCGCGGGACACACAACATAGACCTGCCGCCCGGCGTCGACCTCTTCCCGCGCCCGCTGCCAGATGCGTCGCTCCCACGTGGGGTTCTCGACGAGCCCCACAGTGTGCGTGGCGATGGGCGAGCGACCCGCGGGAAGCTCCCGGAGGACCGACGTCTCGAGGTCCCCGAAGACCGTCATCGCCACCGTGCGCGGGATCGGCGTCGCCGTCATGACCAGCAGGTGCGGTGTCGCGAGGCTCTTTGCCCGGAGCGCGTCGCGCTGCTCGACGCCGAAACGGTGTTGCTCGTCCACGACCACGAGTCCGAGGTCGGCGAACTGGACGTGCTCCGAGAGGAGCGCGTGGGTCCCGACGACGATTCCCGCCTGACCGCTGGCCGCGGCAAGCAGGCTTCGCTTCTTCTCCGCGGCGGACTGGGAGCCGGTGAGCAGCGCAACCTCGACGCCATCGGCGTCGCCCAGGAGGCCGTCGCGCACGAGCGGACCCAGCGTGGTGCGGATGGAGGCATAGTGCTGGGCCGCGAGAACCTCGGTGGGGGCAAGCAGAGCCGCCTGACCGCCGTCGTCCACGACCTGGAGCATCGCGCGAAGCGCCACGACTGTCTTGCCCGAGCCCACCTCGCCCTGCAGGAGGCGGTTCATCGGATGATTCTCGGCGAGCTCCCTGGCGAGGAGCTCGCCGACCTCGCGCTGTCCCGCCGTCAGCTCGAACGGCAGATTCCGGTCGAAGGCCTCGAGCAGTCCGCCCCTGCGGGCGGGACTGGGACGCGACGGGAGGGCGGCATGCTGCGCCTTGCGGCGCGCGAGCGCCGTCTGAAGGACGAGCGCCTCCTCGTAGCGGAATCGCTTCTGCGCCGCGCGCCACGCGGCATCCGTCTCGGGCTCGTGGATCATGCGGAAGGCATCCGCGACACCCGGAAGGCGGTACTTGAGCCGGAGATCGGGAGGAAGCGCCTCGGGGACGGAGTCGAGGTCGACCTGGCCGAGGACGGTGCCGACCGCCTTCGCGATCGTCCAGCTCGGGATCGAACCGGTGGCCGGATAAACAGGAATGGGGCGCCCCGCGAGCCGGGCGGCGGCTTCGGCGCTGAACTCCTCCGGGTCGAGCAGCTCGTAGATGGGGTTGGTGAGCTGGAGCTTCCCCCGATAGGCCGTCACTCGGCCAGAGAACATCGCCACGACGCCCCGGGTGAGCTGCTTCTGTGCCGAATACCCGTTGAAGAACGTCAGCGAGAGGGTGCTGGGTCCGCTGCTCGCCCCCGGCCGGTCGCTGACCAGCACCTCGGTGATGCTCCCCTTCCGGGTGTTCATCCGTCGGCTCGTGGAGGACACAACCTGTGCCACAAGCGTGACGTCCTCGTCGAGGGGCAGCTCCCGGATCGGCGTCAGCTCACCGCGCGCAAGATAGCGGCGTGGGAAGTGGTGAAGCAGGTCGCCTGCCGTGTCGAGGCCCAGCTGCTCGCGGAACTTCTTTGCGCTCCGCGCGCCGATGAGACGGTCGAGCGTGGTATTGCGGTCAGACGGCATCGGAGTGCAGTTCGGTGAAGGAGACCCGTTCGGGTTCCCCAACGCGGCGGATCTCCGCGAGGGCGGCCTCGGGATCTATGACGTGGACGTGGACCCGCCAGCGGACGCATCCCGAGTCCTCGTCCAACGTCCCCAGCGGACTCATGATGACGGACTCGCCGAGTTCGTCGAGGCGGTGCCTGAGACCCGCCGCGTCGAGCGGGCTGAGCGTGATGGTGCACATGAGTTCGACCCCCTCGGCGGGCGGCTGATCCCCATGGATGTGGGGGTCCTGCACGTGGTATCCATGCAGCGCATCGAGCACGGGCTCGGCAAGCCCCTCGCCCAGCACGGCGGACCGGAGCGCTCCGAGGACGAGGAGGAGCCCGACCGCTCCCGCATCGACGACTTTCGCGTCGTGCAGCGTGGCGAGCTGGCCCTCCGTGTCGACGACAGCGTGGACCGCCGCGTCGATGACGTCGCCCAGGACGCGGGAAAGCGTCGCGTTGCTGTCCGCCCCTGCGGCGTCCGCACTGGCGGCGGCTTCGGCCGCCGCAACAGCCGCGGACCCGAGCACCGAGAGCATGGTGCCTTCGACGGGCTCGCTCAGGGCCGACCACGCACGGATCTCGCTCCGGTGGAGTGCCTCTGCCAACAGGGGGCCCGTGAGGCGCGTCTGGCCCGCGAGCGGCACTGCGAACGCGTCGAGGAAGACGGCGAGGAGCGTCCCGGAATTGCCTCGGGCTTCCTCCATGGCCGCTCGCGCGCCGGCCGCGACGACCGTACCGAGGTCCACGCTGTCGCATTCCGCGGCCGCGGTGGCGGCCGCGTGTGCGGTGAGATAGAGATTGGTGCCGGTATCGCCGTCGGGCACAGGGAAGATGTTGATCGCGTTGAGGCGATCACTGTGGTTCGCGAGCACTGTCTCCGCAACGCCCAGCCACCGGCGCATCGCCGCGGCGTTCGACGCCGTCTTCGCGGCGTTTCTACCTGGCAAAGTGGTCCCATCCCCTCGTCGCCGCCGGCTTGCCTCCGATGGATACCGCGGACTTCCCTCCGTCGGCTGGCATCACCGAGCCTATCGCAGTGAAGCCATGCGGAAGCTGTGTTCCACTGGGGAAAGCCGCGAGGAGTCCATGGTCCTCGCCTCCGCCCAGAACCCACTCGAGCGCATCCCCTCCGAGCAGTTCGGAGGCGGGGCGCAGTGCTTCCGCCGCCGCGGCGAGGATGTCCGGATCGAGGTCGAGGCGCACGTTGCTGGCCCCGGCCATTCGCCCCGCGTCCTTGAGCAGCCCGTCGGAGAGGTCCATGAGCGCACTCGCCCCGCTCCGGGCGGCCGCGGGACCTGCCGCGAGGGGCGGGACCGGACGGCACTGCAGGGCAACGAGCGCCCGCATCGCCGCATCGAGCGCACGATACTCCGGCCCGCGCTCGAGGAGCGCGAGCCCCGCGGCTGCCGGACCGAGCGAGCCGGCGACCGCGAGCACGTCTCCGGGGCGAGCGCCGCTGCGCAGGACGGGTTCGCGCCCCTCGAGGCTCCCGAGCACGGTGGCCGTCACGGACAGCTCTTCTCCGCGGCCAAGGTCCCCTCCCGCAAGCGCGCAACGGGTAGCTCCCAGCCCGGCGACAGCTTCCGCAAGACCGTCCGCGAAGTCTTCGACCCAGCCGACCTCGGTCGCCGCCGGGAGCGTGAGGCTCACGACGATCCCGGTCGCAACACCGCCCATGGCGTTGATGTCGCTCAGGTTCTGGGCCGCGGCCTTCCATCCGACGTCGCGCCCAGTGTGCCGGTAGCCGTTGGGCCACACCAGGCGGAAGTCGGAGTCCTGGGTCTGGGTGTCGGTGCTGACTACGACGCGCCCGTCGTCGGCGGCGAGCACCGCGGCGTCGTCGCCCGGGCCCAGCAGCGCGGGCGGGCCCCCAGCGAGCCGGGGCAGGATGCGGTCAAGGAGCTCCCCCTCGCTCAGCTCGCCGACGGTCAGGGGCAGCGGGGACGTGCGCACCAGTCCAGCCTAGTAGTCTGGGGAGAGGCCCGGCTGTTCCGGACACACCCCTTCACCGTCCTGAGGAGAACGACGTCATGCGCGCATCGGCGATTCTTTCCGCCCTCGCGCTCGCAGTCTCGCTGTCCGCCTGCAGTGCCCCTGTCGCCGTCGAGCCCGCTCCTGACGCCGCCAACCCGGCCTGCGCGCCGGAGATGATTGCCGTCCCCGATTCCATCGGCGACGCATCGCTGCGCAAGACCACCAGCCAGGCGACTGCCGTCTGGGGCGACCCGGCCGCCGTCGTCCTCCGGTGCGGCGTCGCCTCGCCGGGCCCCACCACGGATCGCTGCGTCACCGTCAACGGAGTCGACTGGGTTATCCGCGAAACCTCGCCCACGGCCAGCTCCTCGCCGAGTAGGCAGGCTTCGCCTAGCGCACAGCCTCAGCCGAGTTCGCAGGCCCGGCCGAGTGCGCAGCCGACGGCGGCGGCGGACGACGGCGCGAACGGCACCTACATCCTGACGACCTTCGGGCGGACGCCGGCAACAGAACTTGTCCTCGATACGTCCAAGATCAGCTCCGCGACCGTCCTCGCGTCCCTCGCCTCGGCCGTGGCCAAGGTTCCGCAGACCGCAAAGTGCGTGGGCCAGGCCGAGGTCGCCCAGCTCCCGCAGGGCTGAGGGGCGGCGAGGCTGGTCCCGGCGCTACCGCAGGCCCGTGGGCCGTTCGAGCGCGAGCTGGATGAGCTCGTCGATGAGGTCGTGGTACGAGAGGCCCGTCGCCGCCCACATCTGGGGGTACATGCTGATCGGCGTGAAGCCGGGCATCGTGTTGATCTCGTTGATGATGAGCTCGCCCTCGGGCGTGTAGAAGAAGTCGACCCGGCTGAGGCCCTCGGCCGAGACCGCATCGAAGGCGATCGCCGCCTGCTCGCGGACCCGCGCGATGGCCTCCTCTGGAAGGTCGGCGGGGCAGCTCAGGGCGGCAGCGTTGTCCTCCACGTACTTTGCCTCGAAGTCGTAGAACGCGTGCGCCGGGCCCTGGACCACGATCTCGCCCGGCAGGGAGGTCCGGGGGGGCTCGCTCCCCCGCCCCTCGAGGACGCCGCACTCGATCTCGCGTCCCGTGATCCCGGCCTCGATGACGATCCGGAGATCGTGCCGGCGCGCCTCGGCGATCGCGGCAGCTAGGTCCTCGGGCCGCTCGACGCGACTGATCCCGACCGAGGAACCGGCCCGGCAGGGCTTCACGAAGACGGGGTATCCGAGGCGGTCGACGGCGGCGCGCACCCCGTCGGGGTCGCGGCGCCATTCCTTGTCGGTCACGGCGATGTAAGGGCCCACCGTCAACCCGGCAGCCTTGAACGCGACCTTCATGAAGTGCTTGTCCATGCCCACGGCCGAAGCGAGGACTCCCGCGCCGACGTAGCGCACATCGGCCAGCTCGAGGAGTCCCTGGACGGTGCCGTCCTCGCCGAAGGCGCCGTGGAGAAGGGGGAACACGACGTCGACGTCGCCCAGCTCCCTCGGCACTTCGTTGGGGCGGGTCACCACGAGCCCCGGCCGTCCGGCGCCGCCCGCGAGCCGCACGGTCTCGGCGCCCGGCCGCACTTCGGGCATCTGTCCCGCGTTGAGTGCCCACTGCTGCCAGTCGCCGTCGCTGAGGACCCACTGGCCGTCTTTGGCGATGCCGACCGGCACCACCTCGTACTTGTCCTTGTCGATCGCGTTCATGACGCCCGCGGCGGTGACGCAGCTGACGGCGTGTTCGCTCGACCGCCCTCCGAACAGGAGCGCGACGCGGACCTTTCGCCCGGACGATGCAGGGAGGGACACGCTATCCGCCTTCCGACTTGAGCTCCCGCGCGAGCAGGAGCGATTCGAGCTGGTTCACCTCGAGGTGCCCGGCGAGCACGCCGACCACCGCTTCGGTGATGGGCATCTCCACGCCCACGCGCCGCGCGAGCTCGCGCACGGCTGGCGCGGACTTGATGCCCTCCGCCACCTGGGTCATGTGGCTGCCGAGTTCTTCGACGCTGAAGCCCTGCCCGAGCAGGGTTCCCGCCGTGTGGTTGCGCGAGAGCTTGGAGGCGCAGGTCGCCACGAGATCGCCCAGACCCGCAAGGCCGGCCAAGGTCTGGGGGTCCGCGCCGAGGGCCACGGCCAGACGAGTGGTCTCGGCGAGGCCGCGCGTCATGACGGAGGCCTTCGTGTTGTCGCCCATGCCCTTGCCCTCGCAGATCCCGACACACAGGGCGATGACGTTCTTGACGATGCCGCCGATTTCCGCCCCGACGACGTCGGTCGAGGTGTAGGGGCGGAAATAGGGTGCGGTACACACGCGGGCGATGCGAAGCGCGAGGCCCTCGTCCGAGCAGGCGACGACCGACGCGGTGGGCTCGCGCCGCGCTATCTCCATGGCGAGGTTCGGACCTGAGAGAACGGCGATGCGGTCGGCGGGCACCCCTGCGACCTCGGTGATGACTTCGCTCATCCTCAGATCGCTGCCCGCCTCGAGGCCCTTCATGAGTGACATCACCACGCCACCGGAGGGAAGGAGCCCACGCCATTGCGCGAGCTGACCCCGCAGTGACTGGGCGGGAACGGCGAACACCACCAGCCCCGCGCCGGCCATCGCCTCGGCCGGGTCCGTGGTGGCGACGATGCCGTCGGGAAGCTCGATGTCCCCGAGGTATCGCTCATTGCGCCGGCGGTTGATGTCCGCGATCGTCTCCGGATTGCGGCCCCAGATGGTGATCCGGCGGGTCACGCCGCTCGCTGCCGCGGCGTCGGCGAGCACCTTCGCAAACGTCGTCCCCCAGCTTCCCGCGCCGAAGACGGCGATGGTCCCGAAGTCCGGGCCCCCTTTGCCGTGGGGCGCGGCAACGCCGGAGGCGAGGCCAGCGCTCACGCGGAGGCTCCGCCGTCGTTCGCGGGGCTCTCCGTGCCGCGTGCCACGTCCCGGCCGTGGCGCGTCTGCTGATGCGCCGAAGGATCCCACCGCTCGGCAGGCGGCTGCTCGCCGCGAAGCTCGGCCAGGAGCGCCGTGATCGCGTCCATGATCTTCTCCGTGGCCGCGAGGAGAGTGGTCTTGTCCAGCGGGCGACCTTCGAACTCGGTCAGGTCCACAGGATCTCCGACCAGAACCCGGACGCGCTTCCGGGGCCAGACGTGGAACCGCTTGGCGTACCGCGGGAAGACCTCTTGGGCGCCCCAATGGGCAATCGGGACCACCGGAGCTCCGGTCTTGAGGGCGAGCCGGGCCGCTCCGGTGTGCCCCTTCATGGGCCACAGATCGGGATCACGGGTGAGAGTGCCTTCTGGGTAGATCAGGATCGCGCCGCCGTCCCCGAGCACCTCCCGCGCGACTTCGAGGGACTGCCCCGCCCCCGTGCCGCTGCGGTCCACAGGAATCTGCTTCGTGGACCGCATGATCTGACCGACCACGGGAGGCTTGAACAGGCCCGCCTTGGCCAGGAAGTGGGGTGGGCGGCCGTTGTTGTACAGCATGTGGCCCACGACGAGCGGGTCGATCTCCGTGCAGTGGTTGGGGCAGGCAATGAAGCCGCCGTCGGGCAGCTTCTCCGTGCCGAGCCACTTCCTGCCCATGAGCGCGTTCATGAGGGGGCGCACCACGGCGCCGGCGATCGCGAAGGCGACGCGCTCGCCGGCGCTTTCCGCCGTCGTCGCCCGGGTCATGCCGCTTCCTCGAGGTCGAAGTCCGCGCCGAGCGCTGCCAGCTTGTCCGTGAAGTGCTCGTACCCGCGCTTGATGACGTCGACGCCCGACGCGCGGGAAATGCCCTGGGCTGCGAGAGCGGCGATGAGGTGGCTGAAGCCGCCCCGCAGGTCCGGCACGTTGAAGTCCGCACCGTGCAGCTCGCTGGGGCCCGAGATGACGGCTGAGTGGAGGAAGTTCCGCTGCCCGAAGCGGCACGGAACGCTGCCGAGGCACTCGCGGTGGACTTGGATCTGGGCCCCCATCCTGCGCAGCGCCTCGGTGAAGCCGAAGCGGTTCTCGTAGACCGTCTCGTGGACGATCGAGACCCCGTCCGCCTGGGTGAGTGCCACCACGAGCGGTTGCTGCCAGTCGGTCATGAAGCCCGGGTGCACGTCGGTCTCGAGGACGAGCGGCGAGAGCTTCCCTCCCTTGTGGAAGAAGCGGATCCCGTCGTCCAGGATCTCAAGGCCCCCACCGAGCTTCCGGAACGTGTTGAGGAAGGTCATCATGTCCCGCTGGAGGGCGCCTTCGACGAAGATCTCCCCCTTGGTCACGAGAGCGGCGGAGGCCCACGAAGCCGCCTCGTTGCGGTCGGGAAGGGCCGTGTGGACGTAGCCCCCCAGTGTCGGAACGCCCTCGATCCGGATCGTCCGGTCCGACTGGATGGAGATGAGCGCACCCATCTTCTGCAGGACCGCGATGAGGTCCACGATCTCCGGCTCCGTCGCTGCGCCTGTCAGCTCGGTGATGCCCTCTGCGCGGGTGGCGCTCAGCAGGACCTGCTCCGTGGCGCCGACGCTCGGGTAGGGCAGCGAGATCTTGGCGCCCTTCAGGCCCTTGGGCGCGGAGATGCTGATGCCGCCCGGGCGCTTGTCCACGACGGCCCCGAACTCGCGGAGCACATTCAGGTGGTAGTTGATGGGGCGGTCCCCGATGCGGCAGCCGCCGAGGTCCGGGATGAAGGCCTCGCCGATCGCGTGGATGAGCGGGCCGCAGAAGAGAATCGGGATGCGCGAATCGCCGGCGTGAGCGTCGATGTCTGCGACCTGAGCCGTGCGGGCATTGGCGGGGTCAAGGGTCAGATCCCCCGCCGCATCCTTCCTGATGCCCACGCCGTGCAGCGCGAGGAGGTTGGTGACGACCTCCACGTCCTTGATCTCAGGCACGTTGCGGAGGATCGACGGCTCGTCACCGAGCAGCGCGGCGACCATCGCCTTCGGGACGAGGTTCTTGGCCCCGCGGACGGCAACCCGTCCCGAGAGCGGAACGCCGCCGCGGATGGTCAGGACACTGCTCATCGAATGTGCTTCCTCACTGCTCGCCTGCCCCACGGCGTGGCCGCGGACCTTGCTAAGCATAGAAGCTCGCGAGGTGGGCCGCGAAACGCCAAGCGGGCGCGCCTCCCCTCAGGGACGGTACGCCCGCCGAGTTCGGCCAGGTCAGGACTTGGCCGGGAGGGTGGTGGGCTTGAACGACGGCCGCGTGGCCTCGTAGGCGGCGATCTCGTCCTCGTGCTGGAGGGTCAGGCCGATGTCGTCGAGGCCCTCGAGGAGCCGCCACCGCGTGTAGTCATCGATCTCGAAGGGGGCCACGATGTTCCCGCAGGTCGCCGTCTTCGACTCGAGGTCCACGGTGATCTGGGTGCCCGGGTGGTTCTCGAGCTCCTTCCAGATCAGCTCGATGTCGTCCTGCGCCACGACGGCGGCGAGGAGGCCCTGCTTGCCGGAGTTGCCGCGGAAGATGTCCGCGAAGCGGGACGAGAGGACTGCCCTGAACCCGTAGTCCTTGAGAGCCCACACGGCGTGCTCCCGCGAGGAGCCGGTGCCGAAGTCCGGCCCCGCCACGAGGACCGAGCCGCGGTTGAACGGCTCCTGGTTGAGGATGAACTGCTCGTCCTTGCGCCACGACGAGAACAGGGCGTCCTCGAAGCCGGTGCGGGTGATCCGCTTGAGGAAGACGGCGGGGATGATCTGGTCGGTGTCGACATTGCTCTGGCGCAGCGGCACGCCGATCCCGGTGTGGGAGGTGAACTTCTCCATGGTTTTCTCCGTAATGTCTCGGCGGGGCCGGCTCAGGCGGCGCTGCTGGCGGCGGTGGCGGGCACGGGATCGAGGTCCGACGGCGACGAGAGGGTTCCGCGGATCGCGGTCGCCGCTGCGACGACGGGCGAGACAAGGTGGGTCCGGCCGCCCTTGCCCTGACGGCCCTCGAAGTTGCGGTTCGAGGTCGACGCGCACCGCTCGCCCGGGGCGAGCTGGTCCGGGTTCATCCCCAGGCACATGGAGCAGCCCGCGAAGCGCCACTCGGCGCCGAAGTCCTTGAACACCTGGTCCAGGCCCTCCGCCTCGGCCTCGAGGCGCACCCTCGCCGAGCCGGGAACCACGAGCATGCGCACGTTCGGATCCTTCTGGCGCCCACGGATGACGTCTGCCGCAGCCCGCAGGTCCTCCAGGCGGGAGTTGGTGCAGGAGCCCAGGAACACGGTGTCCACGCGGATGTCCTTCATCGGCGTGCCGGCCTCGAGCCCCATGTACTGCAGGGCCCGGCGGGCGGCGGCCTTCGAGTTCTCGTCGGCGAATGCCTCGGGGTCCGGGACCGCCTGCGAGAGCGAGACGCCCTGGCCGGGGTTGGTGCCCCACGTGACGAAGGGCTCGAGCTCGTCCGCGTCGAGGAACACCTCGGCGTCGAAGACCGCGTCCTCGTCCGTGTGCAGCGTGTTCCAGTACTCGACGGCGGCGTCCCAGTCTGCACCCTGCGGGGCGTGCGGGCGGCCCTTCATGAAGGCGTAGGTGGTCTCATCCGGCGCGACCATGCCGGCGCGGGCACCGGCTTCGATCGACATGTTGCAGATCGTCATGCGCGCCTCCATCGACAGCGCGCGGATGGCGGAACCGCGGTACTCAAGGACGTAGCCCTGGCCCCCGCCGGTGCCGATCTTCGCGATGACCGCCAAAATGATGTCCTTCGAGCTCACGCCCGGCTTGAGCGTGCCCTCGACGTTGATGGCCATCGTCTTGAAGGGCTTCAGCGGCAGCGTCTGGGTGGCCATGACATGCTCGACCTCGGAGGTGCCGATGCCCATCGCGAGCGCGCCGAAGGCGCCGTGCGTGGACGTGTGCGAGTCGCCGCACACGATCGTCAGGCCAGGCTGGGTCAGGCCCAGCTGCGGCCCCACCACGTGGACGATGCCCTGCTCCTTGTCCCCGAGGGGATGCAGGCGGACGCCGAACTCCTGACAGTTCGCGCGCAGCGTCTCGATCTGGGTCCGGCTCGTCGGGTCCGCGATCGGCTTGTCGATGTCCAGCGTCGGGGTGTTGTGGTCCTCCGTGGCGATCGTCAGGTCGGGGCGACGCAGGCGGCGGCCGGCAAGGCGGAGCCCTTCGAACGCCTGCGGGGAGGTCACCTCGTGCACAAGGTGCAGGTCGATGTAGAGAAGGTCGGGCTGGCCAGCCTCGCCCTTGCGCACAACATGCGCATCCCAGACCTTCTCGGCCAGAGTGCGTCCCATGGCCAGCTCCCTTCGTTCGCTCGCGCCTTCAGCGCCTGTCATACCAGTCCAGCAGGCGGTTCGCCCTGCGGCCACTCCATCGACTTGCATCTCAGATATTGAGACGGCAATATCAATCTATGGACAATTCTAGTGGCGTCGGCGTGATCGACAAGGCCGCAATGGTACTTGATGCCCTCGAAGCCGGGCCGACCACGCTCGCGCAGCTCGTGGCGGCCACTGGTCTCGCCCGCCCGACTGTTCACCGGCTGGCCCTCGCTCTTGTCCACCACCGCCTCGTGGCCCGCGACATCCAAGGGCGGTTCGTGCTCGGTTCGCGCCTCGTGGAGCTCGCATCCGCAGCCGGAGAGGATCGCCTCATTGCCGCCGCCGGCCCCATTCTCGTCCAACTCCGCGACGCCACGGGCGAAAGCGCCCAGATCTTCCGGCGCCAGGGCGACTGGCGCGTCTGCGTCGCGTCCGCCGAGCGGCCGGTCGGACTCCGCGACACGATTCCGGTGGGCACCCAGCTCACCATGAAGGCCGGATCCGCTGCGCAGATCCTCGTGGCTTGGGAGGATCACGATCGCCTCCTCGAGGGCCTCAACAACGCCCGCTTCACCCCCACCGTCCTGGCCGGCGTACGACGGCGGGGCTGGGCCCAGTCGCTCGGCGAACGCGAGCCCGGGGTCGCCTCAGTCTCGGCACCCGTGCGGGGGCCTTCCGGCCGCGTCATCGCAGCCGTCTCGATCTCGGGTCCCATCGAACGCCTGACCCGGCAGCCCGGACGCCAGCACGCCGAAGTCGTGTGCAGCGCTGCGCGCCTCCTCAGCGAGGCACTCCGCAAGGGCAACGACTGATGACGCCCTACGCGGTCTTCCTGAGGGGGGTCAATGTCGGCGGCATCAACCTCAAGATGGCCGACGTCCGCACCGTGATCTCCCGTCTGCCGGTCAGCGACGTCTCCACGCTGCTCGCGAGCGGGAACATCGTCCTTCGTTCCGAGCTGGGCGCGGCCGAGCTCAAGGACACGATCCAGACTGCCCTGCGCACCGAATTCGGGTACGACGCGTGGGTCATCGTCATGACCGCCGCGGATGTGGCCGCCACAATTGATGCCTGCCCGTATCCCTCCGACGACCCTTCGACGCATTCGTACGTGACCCTGTCCTCGGACCCCGCCGTGCTGGATGAGCTCTGGGCGCTGGCCGCCGGCGGAACCGAGCAGACCCGCCTCTCCCCCTTCGCGACCGCGTGGCTCGCCCCCGTGGGAAGCACGCTCGACAGTGCCATGTCGAAGGAAACGGGGAAAGCCAGGTTCAAGGCCACAACGACCACCCGAAATCTCCGAACGATGCTGAAGGTGAAAGCCGCCGCAGCCAAACTCGCCACGTGACCGCTGCGGCAGATCGACCGTGAAAATGAAAGAGCGCCCCGGCCTTGAAGACCGGGACGCTCTTTCGCAGTGACCCCAGCGGGATTCGAACCCGCGTTACCGCCGTGAGAGGGCGGCGTACTAGGCCGCTATACGATGGGGCCTCTTCACTGCTGACGCCTTTCCGAAAAAAGGCTTTCTCGAAAATAGCTGCGGATTACTCCGCAGCCATTCCGTGACCCCAGCGGGATTCGAACCCGCGTTACCGCCGTGAGAGGGCGGCGTACTAGGCCGCTATACGATGGGGCCAGTACTTTGACCGTCAGACCCGCCAATCGCTCACGGGGCGTCAGGAGCTGGGATACCAGGACTCGAACCTAGAATGACGGTACCAGAAACCGTAGTGTTGCCAATTACACCATATCCCAAGGCGTGTTCCGGGCCGGCGTCCCTGAACCATCGGTTCAAGTCCCTCCGTGCCCCTCAGCACGAGTAATTACTTTACTGGAACACTCGCCCGCCTGCCAAATCGCCGGCGCCGTCCGTCGCCGAGAGTGAGTCCAGGCCGATGAGGGCAGGCAACTCGGTCAGGCTGGAGATCTGCTCGCGCACCAGAGGAGCGAGATCTTCGGGAAGCGACCGCCCGAGGCGATTGAGCCAGACCCCGCGCAGCCCAGCAGCCTCCGCCCCGAGGACGTCGTGGTGCGGGTTGTCGCCCACGTAGACAGTCTGCTCTGGAGACGCATCCACGAGCCGAAGTCCTTCGTGGAAGATCGCGGGATCCGGCTTGGCCGCTCCCACAGCATCGATCCCCACGAGGATCTTGATCCGCTGGAGACCCGCGTGGTCGAGCTTTGCCCGCTGGTAGTCATGGACGTTGTTGCTCACGGCCCCAAAGGCGATTCCCGCAGCCTCAAGCGTGTCGAGCAAGGGGGCCACGTCATCGAACGCGCGCACATAGCGCGGCTGAGCCGTCTCGTACGCCTCAAGCCACGCCCGCGCCGCCGTCTGGTCCACGAAGGCCGCCCCGGCGTTGGCGAGGCATCGCTCGGCACGCAGCACGCGCTGCTCGGCGAAGGTGATCTCCCCCGCCACGTACTGGTCGTAGATGTCGTCAGAACCGCGGGTGAAGGTATGGCAGAACGCGGCCCATCCAGCCTCGTCGAGGTCGACGTAGGCGGCCGTGACCTCTCGCAGGGCGCGGTGCATCGCCCCTTCAAGGTCCACGAGCGTCTCGTCGATGTCGAGCAGCACCGCGGCCACCCGGGCAGCGTCAGCCACGGAAGGCCTTGAGGCGGGCGAGCGAGGACTCTTTGCCGAGGATGACCATCGACTCGAAGAGCGGCGGCGACACGCGGCGGCCGGAGACAGCCGTGCGCACTGGGCCGAAGGCAAGCCGCGGCTTGATCCCCAAGCCGTCGACGAGCGCCGACCGCAGCGCCTCCTGGACTGCTTCGGCCGTCCACTCGGCCAGCGGTTCAAGGGCCCCGATCGCGGCATCGAGCACCTCGGTGAGGTTCTCGGGGAGGCCCTTCCGCGCGTCCTCCTCCACGGTGATCGCTGAATCGTCGGCGAACAGGAAGCCGAGCATGCCGGGAGCCTCGCCGAGGAGCGTGATGCGCTCCTGGATGAGCGGAGCGGCTTCCATGAGGATCTGCTCCTCGCGCGACGTCAGGGTCTCGCCCACTATCCCCGCGGCGCGCAGGTATGGAAGGAGCCGACCCCGGAAGTCCTCGGGCGCCAGCAGGCGGACGTGCGTGCCGTTGATGGCTTCCGCCTTCTTCTGGTCGAACCGCGCGGGATTGGGCAGCACGTCCTTGATGTCGAAGTTCTCGATCAGCTGCTCGACCGTGAAGATGTCCTCATCGGCGGAGAGCGACCAGCCGAGCAGGGCCAGGTAGTTGAGGAGGCCTTCCGGGATGAAGCCGCGGTCCCGGTGGTGGAACAGATTCGACTGGGGGTCGCGCTTCGACAGCTTCTTGTTGCCCTCGCCCATGACGTACGGCAGGTGGCCGAAGAGCGGCATGTAGGCGGCGACCCCGACCGCATGGAGCGCGTGGTAGAGGGCCACCTGACGCGGCGTCGAGGACAGGAGGTCCTCCCCGCGCAGGACATGGGTGATCCCCATGAGCGCGTCGTCCACGGGGTTGACGAGCGTGTACAGCGGCGAGCCGTCAGCACGCACCACCACGAAGTCCGGCACTGTGCCGGCCTTGAAGCGGATTTCCCCGCGGATGAGGTCGTCGAAGACCACGTCCGTCTCCGGCATGCGGAAGCGGAGCACCGGTTCGCGCCCCTCGGCCCGGAACGCGGCGATCTGCTCGGGGGTCAGGTCCCTGTCGGAGTTGTCGTACCCGAGCTTGGGATCGCGCCCCGCGGCCCGATGCCTCGCCTCGATCTCGTCGGGAGTCGAGTAGGACTCATAGAGGAAGCCCGCCTCCTTGAGCTTCCCGGCGACCTCCTTGTAGAGGTCCAGACGGCGAGACTGACGATACGGCTCGTGAGGGCCGCCGACGTCGATGCCCTCGTCCCAGGTCAGCCCGAGCCAGCGGAGCGCTTCGACGATCTGCTCGTAGCTCTCCTCGGTGTCCCGCTGCGCGTCGGTATCTTCGATACGGAACACGAACGTTCCTCCCGTGTGGCGCGCGTAGGCCCAGTTGAAGAGGGCCGTGCGGACCATGCCCACGTGGGGCGTGCCGGTCGGCGACGGGCAGAAGCGGACGCGGACAGGGGTGTCCGGAGTGACGGAGGGAATGGCGTTGGCGTCGTGCAGCTCAGCGGCGGAAGTCATAGTGACCCTATTCTAGGCCGCTGGCGAAGCTCCTCCCCCGACCCTCAGAGGCGGTCAGCGGCGCACGATCGGGTTCGAGAGCGTGCCGATGCCCTCGATTTCGACGTCGACCCGGTCCCCCTCCGAGACGAGGCCCACGCCCGCCGGCGTGCCGGTCATGATCACGTCGCCGGGGAGGAGGGTGAAAGCCTGCGAGACGGCCGCGACGAGCTCCCGCACACCGAACACCATGTCCGCAGTCGTCCCATCCTGCACCACGTTCCCGTTGAGGCGTGTCACGAGCGAGAGGTCCTCGGGATCGAGTTCCGTTTCGATCCACGGTCCGAGCGGCGACGACGTGTCAAAGGACTTGGCTCGAGCCCACTGCACGTCGGAGCGCTGCTTGTCCCGAGCCGTGAGGTCGTTGCCCACTGTGTAGCCGAAGATCACATCGTCCGCCTTCTCAGCGGGAACGTCCTTGCAGATCCGGCCGATCACCACGCAGAGTTCGCCCTCGTAGGAGACCTCCTCGGTCCACTCCGGCAGCACCACCGGGTCGCCGGGTCCGACGACGGCCGTGTTCGCAACGAGGAACATGGCCGGTTCCGTGGGGAGCTCGTTCCCGAGCTCCTTGGCATGGTCCGCGTAGTTGCGCCCGATGCCCACTACCTTGCTGCGGGGAATGATCGGAGCGAGAAGCCGGACATCCTCAAGACGGTGGGTCTGTCCCGTCGGAGTGACTCCCTGGTAGAAGGGGTCGCCCTTGATCACCGCAACCTGCTCATTGCCGGGATCGCCGTGGACGACTCCGTAGACGGGCGCCGCATCCGCAGCAGAATCAATGACAAAACGGGCGATGCGCATGGCCTCACCCTATCGCGGTCCAGCACCCGGACGACGACGGCGCCTCCCCAAACCGGGGACGCGCCGTCGTGCGTTGCGTAGGCGAGCCGATGCCTAGGCGAGCCGTGTCAGCCAGCCGTGGAGGTCCTCCACGGTGCCCGTCTGGATCCCGAGAAGCTGCTCGCGGATGCTCATGGCCACCGAGTCCGGGCCCGGCTGCGGTGACACCAGCGAGCCATCGGCCGTCTTGAGCTCGCTGATCGGCGTGATGACCGCGGCTGTGCCGCACGCGAACACCTCCGCGAGGGTGCCATCGGCCACCGAGGCGCGCCACTCGTCGATCGTGATCTTGCGCTCCTCGACGGAGAGCCCGCGGTCCGACGCAAGCTGGAGGACCGAATCGCGCGTCACTCCGTGGAGGATGTTGCCGTTGAGCGCGGGAGTGACCAACCGGCCGTCGGTGAACACGAAGACGATGTTCATCCCCCCGAGCTCCTCGACAGCGTTGTCGTTGTACGGGTCAAGGAAGATGACCTGCTTGCAGCCATGCTCCTCGGCCTCCAGCTGAGCCGCGAGCGACGCCGCGTAGTTGCCGCCGCACTTCGCCTCGCCCGTGCCGCCGTGGCCTGCCCGCGCAAAGTGTTCCGACAGCCAGATGGACACCGGCTTGAGCTCTCCGCCGAAGTAGTTGCCCGCCGGCGATGCGATCACCCGATAGGAGACTTCACGTGCCGGGCGGACTCCGAGGAAGGCTTCCGTGGCGATCATGAAGGGCCGAAGGTACAGCGCTTCACCCTCGCCGCTCGGCACCCAATCCTTGTCCACCGAGACCAGCTGGCGCAGGGACTCGACGAACAGCTCCGGCGGGAGCTCGGGCAGGGCGAGGCGGCGGGCAGAGCGGTTGAAGCGGTGCGCGTTGGCCTCAGCACGGAAGGTCCAGACGCTGCCGTCGGCGTGCCGGTAGGCCTTGAGGCCCTCGAAGATCTCCTGGCCGTAGTGGAGCACCGCCGCCGCCGGGTCCATGGCGATCGGACCGTACGGCTCAATCCGCGCGTCGTGCCAACCCCCACGCCCCTCGGCGTCTACCGACCAGTCGACCACTGCAGTGTGATCAGTGAAGTAGTTGCCGAAGCCCGGGTCCGCGAGGATCGCGGCGCGCCGCTCAGCGCTCGTCGGGTTCTCGGTGAGCCGCTGCGCGAAGTCAACGCCGACGGCGTTCTGAGTCATTGGTCCTCCACATCAATCGGGGCTTTGATCCCGTCTGTGCCCGTTCATTCCACGGCACTCCCCCGGGGCACGGCCCCGGGCTGCCTACAGCTTACGCCTCACAACCGGGCCGCGATCGCGTCGCCGATCTGCGACGTCGTGCGCTGTTCGCCCGCGGTGCGAGACTCGACGTCGGCCCGAACGGCCTCCTCGATCCGCGCGGCCGCTTCGCCTTGGCCCAGGTGGTCGAGCAGCAGCGCGGCGGAGAGGATCGCGGCCGTCGGATCAGCCTTCTGCTGGCCGGCAATGTCCGGCGCCGAGCCGTGGACGGGCTCGAACATGGACGGCGCCGTGCGGTCGATGTTGATGCTGCCCGACGCGGCGAGGCCGATTCCGCCCGTCACAGCCCCAGCGAGATCCGTCAGGATGTCGCCGAACAGGTTGTCGGTCACAATGACGTCGAACCGTGACGGGTCGGTAACGAGGAAGATCGTCGCTGCGTCGACGTGGAGATAGTCGTGCTGGACCTCAGGGAACTCGGCCGCAACAGCCTCGACCGTGCGCTTCCACAGGTGACCCGCGTGGACCAGGACGTTGTGCTTGTGCACGAGTGTTACCTTCTTGCGCAGCCGCTGCGAGGCACGGCGGAAGGCGTCGCGGACAACTCGCTCAACGCCATAGGCCGTGTTGACCGACACCTCGGTGGCAATCTCGTGCGGGGTGCCGACGCGCAGGGCACCGCCGTTGCCGACGTAGGGACCCTCAGTGCCCTCGCGCACCACGACGAAGTCGACCTCGCCGGGCTCGGTCAAGGGGCTCCCAACGCCTGCGTACAACCGCGAAGGACGGAGGTTGACGCAGTGGTCGAGGGTGAAACGCAGCTTCAGGAGCAGCTCCCGCTCGATGAGCCCCGACGGGATGCGGGTGTCACCAGGGGCGGCGCCCACCGCGCCGAAGAGGATAGCGTCCCTGCCCCGGATGTCGTCGAGGACGTCGTCGGGGAGCGTCTCCCCCGTGGCGAGCCAGTGCTGGGCGCCGAGGGTGTAGTGCGTCTCCTTGACCTCGACACCCGTGCCGTCGAGCACCGAGCGGAGGACTTTCAGGGCCTCAGTGGTGACCTCAGGGCCTATGCCGTCGCCGGGGATCACTGCAAGGTCGAGAGTCTGCGTCATGGAGCCACCTTAGCGGCGTCATCCATATGCTGGGCATTTGGTCTCGCTATCCGGACAGCCTTCGCCGAGGTCGGGTCGTGTGACGCCGAGGTCGGGCCCCCTGCCGCCGACATCGGGCCCCCCGCCGCCGAGGTCGGGCCCCCTGCCGCCGAGGTCGGGCGAAGCAGTTACTCCCCCACATAGCAGACCTCCCGATGTTATCCACATAGGAACGCGAACGACTCTCCCCGCCAGCGCTCCCGCTGAAGACTCAGGACATGCACCTCAATCTGGATCCCAAGTCAGCGCGAGCCCTCAAAGCACTAGCCGAGCAATCGCCGTCGGCCACTCCGATGTTCCTGCGGTCGGAACTCGTAGCAGCAGGGGTCGACGGGAAAGCCATCCGGAATCTGCTCGAGGACGGCTCACTTGTCCGGCACGAGCGTGGGGTCTATGCCGCGAACGTCGGAACCAGTGCAAGCCCCGAGCTTGTGAGAATCCAGGCGCACGATGCTGCATCGTCAGGCCAATCACATATCTACACCCACACCTCCGCAGCCCATATTTGGGGGCTGTCGGTGTGGCGGGCACGCCCGTTGGTGCATGTGGCACACGCGAGCCGCCGCGGCGACGGCGGACCTCTCGGCGATGTTGTCCGGCATAATCAGCGAATCCCGGCTCGCGACGTCCGTCTGGTGGGCGCGCTCCGGGTGACTTCGCTCGAACGGACAATCGTCGATTGTGCGCGGCTTTTACCGTTCGAGCAGGCCGTAGTCATCGCCGATTCCGGCCTATCCCGGGGCGCTGACGAAGCGGTTCTCCAACGGCTCGTCAGTGAAGGAAAAGCGACTCGAGGAATCCGCAAGGTGCGTGAGGCGCTGCTCGCGGCCGACGGTCGCTCCGAATCACCAGCCGAGAGCCGATTTCGCCTGCTGCTCGCCGAGTGGAACCTCCCAGAACCGGAACTCCAACTCTGGATCCAGACCGCGACAGGCCACGAACGAGTGGATTTCGGGTGGCCGAACCGACGGATTGTCATCGAGGTACACGGCTACGGGAAGTACTTCGATTACCTCCCGATAGACGAGAAGGTCGCTCAGCAGCAGGCGCGCGAGGCGCGGCTGCTTGCGGCCGGCTGGCGCGTTCTCAACGTGTATTGGCCGGAGCTCGACGACCCCATCACGTTGGGCGCGAAAGTCAAGGCCTTCGTGAGGACACCTCACGCAGCTGTGCAGCTGCCGTAACGGCGGCCCGACCTCGGCGGCACACGGCCCGACCTCGGCGCCACACCACCCGACCTCGGCGGCACATGGCCCGACCTCGGCCTCAGGCTTCGGTCGGCTCCTCGTACTTCGGGAAGATCGGCACCGGCGCGGGCAGCGTTGTCCCCGGGAGGATGCGCGCTCCGAGCGCCGAGAACTGTCGGGCGTCACCCTGCGGCTGGCCGAGGGCGTCGAGGAGCTTCCCGGCGGACCCGGGCATGACCGGCTGAACCAGCACCGACACGATCCGCAGAACTTCGAGCGTCACGTACAGCACCGTGGCCATGCGGGCGGGGTCGGTCTTGCGCAGCACCCAGGGGGCCTGCTCGGCGAAGTACGCGTTGGTGTCGCCGAGCACACCCCAGATGGCCTCGAGCGCCCGGCTGAACTCCTGCTTCTCGAACGCGGCGCGTGCGGCCTCGAGCAGTCCGTCGGCGGCCTCGAGCAGGGCCTCGTCGGCGGCTGTGAACTCCCCCGGTTCCGGTACGACGCCGTCCAGGTTCTTGGCGACCATCGACAGCGACCGCTGCGCGAGATTGCCGAGATTGTTCGCAAGGTCGGCGTTCATCCGCCCCACGATGGCGTCGTGGTTGTAGCTCCCGTCCGCACCGAACGGCACCTCACGGAGGAGGAAGTAGCGCACCTGATCCAGGCCGTACTGGCTGGTGAAGTCCCGCGGCGCGACGACGTTGCCGAGCGACTTGGACATCTTGACACCGTTGTTCTGCAGGAAGCCGTGGATCATGACGCGCCGGGGCACCTCGATCCCGGCGCTCATGAGGAATGCAGGCCAGTAGACCGCGTGGAAACGCGAGATGTCCTTGCCGATCACATGCACGTCCGCGGGCCAGAACTTCTGGAAGGACTCGGAGTCGACGTCGGGGAACCCGACGCCGGTGAGGTAGTTCGTGAGGGCGTCGACCCACACGTACATGACGTGCCCAGGGGCGTCGGGAACCGGGATTCCCCAGTCGAAGGTCGTGCGGGAGATCGAGAGGTCCTCGAGTCCACGCTTGACGAACGAGATGACCTCGTTGAACCGATACTGCGGGGCACCGAACTCCGGCTGCGCCGCGTAGAGCTCGAGGAGCTTGTCCTGATAGGCCGAAAGCCGGAAGAAGTAGCTCTCCTCGGCGGTCCAGGTGACTTCAGTGTCGGTCTCCTTCGAGTACCGCACACCGTCGCGCACGATGGTCTCGTCCTCGGTGTAGTACGCCTCGTCGCGCACGGAGTACCAGCCCTCGTACTTGTCGAGGTAGATGTCCCCGTTCTCCTCCATGCGCTTCCAGATCGTCTGGGCGGAGGCATAGTGATCGGCGTCGGTGGTGCGGATGAACCGGTCATAGCTCACCCCAAGCGCCGCGTGGGTCTCCTTGTAGAGTTCCACGTTGCGGTCCACCAGTTCCTTGGGCGTCATGCCCTCCTTCTGGGCGGACTGCGCGATCTTGAGCCCGTGCTCATCGGTGCCCGTGAGGAAGAAGACGTCGTAGCCGTCCAGCCGCTTGAAGCGCGCCATCGCGTCCGTCGCGATGTACTCGTAGGCATGGCCGATGTGCGGCTCGCCGTTGGGGTACGTGATGGCGGTGGTGATATAGAACGGTGTCTTCTCAGCTGCGGACGTCACCCTAAGAATTTACCGGATCCGCGGGACCGGCGCGGCGAATGCGTCGACGGACGACGGCGGGCCTCACCGCATGCGGTGAGGCCCGCCGTCGTCGTGCGTGTCAGGATGAGCTGGCTCGTCTGGCGAGCTCAGGCCTAGTCCTCGAGGTCGATCTCCCGCACCGCGGTCGCGCCGATCTCGCTCTTCACGGTTTCGAGCACGTTGGCCGGGATCTTCGAGTCGACCGTGAGGAGCGCCATCGCCTCGCCGGCCTGCTCGGCGCGGGCCACCTGCATGCCGGCGATGTTGACGCCGTTCATGCCGAGGATGTGGCCGATCGTTCCGATGACGCCGGGGCGGTCGGTGTAGGTCATCACCACGAGGTGCTCCGAGACGGGGATCTCGAGGTCGTAGCCGTTGATGCCCACGAGCTTCTGGATCTGCTTCGGACCCGTCAGCGTGCCCGCGACCGAGACCTGGCTGCCGTCGGTGAGCAGGCCGCGAATGGTCAGGACGTTCCGGTAATCCTCTGCCTCGGACGTGGTCAGCAGACGGACCGCAACACCGCGCTGCTCCGCGAGAACCGGCGCGTTGACGTAGGAGACCTTCTCCGAGACGACGTCCGTGAATACGCCCTTCAGCGCGGCGAGCTCAAGGGACTTGACGTCGAGCGAGGCGATCTCGCCCGCGACCTCGACATCGATCTGCGCCACCGGCTCGTGGCTCAGGGCGGTGAAGATGCGGCCGAGCTTCTCGATCAGCGGAATGCCCGGGCGCACGTCGGGGGCGATGACCCCGCCAGCGACGTTGACGGCATCCGGGACGAGCTCGCCGGCGAGGGCGAGCCGCACCGACTTCGCGACCGAGATGCCAGCCTTCTCCTGGGCCTCGTCCGTCGAGGCACCGAGGTGCGGCGTGACGACGACGTTCGGGTACTCGAAGAAGGGGAGATTGGTGCTGGGCTCCTTCTCGAAGACGTCGATGCCCGCGCCCGCGATCTGCCCGGCCTCGAGGGCCTTCGTGAGCGCGTCCTCGTCGACGAGCCCGCCGCGGGCCACGTTGACCACGTATGCGGTCTTCTTCATCTTCTCGAAGGCGTCCGCTCCCAGCATGCCGACGGTTTCCGGGGTCTTCGGCATGTGGATCGTGATGAAGTCGCTCTGTGCGAGGAGTTCGTCGAGGGTGACGAGCTTGACGCCGAGCTGAGCTGCGCGCGCCGAGGTGACGTACGGGTCGAAGGCGACCACATTCATCTCGAACGCCTGCATGCGCGCGGCGACCAGCGCCCCGATGCGGCCCAGGCCGATCACGCCGAGCGTCTTGTCGAGCAGCTCGATTCCCGCGAACTTGGACCGCTTCCACTCGCCGCCCTTGAGGGAACCGTTTGCGGCGGGGATGTTGCGGGCGAGGCTCAGGATGTGGCCGCACGTGAGTTCGGCGGCGGACACGATGTTCGACGTCGGCGCATTGACCACCATGACGCCCGCCTGCGTGGCGGCCTTGATATCGACGTTGTCCAGGCCGACGCCTGCGCGGGCGATGACCTTGAGCTTCTTGGCTGCTGCGATCGCCTCGGCGTCCACCTTCGTGGCGGAGCGGACGAGGATCGCGTCGACGTCTGCGATGGCGGGAAGAAGCTGGGAGCGGTCGGCGCCGTCGGCGTGACGGATCTCGAAGTCGGGGCCGAGGGCATCGATGGTGGCAGGCGAAAGTTCCTCGGCGAGGAGGACGACGGGCTTCTCGTTGGACACGGGCGGGGCCTCTCCGGTCAATGGGGCGGATATGGGCGGGGCGGGGACGGGCGGCCGGGTGCGGGCGGGCGGATCAGCACCTGGGCCGGGATGTGTGGCGGTCGTCAGGGGGTGGGCGATGACAGCCGGACGCGGCGGGCGCACGGGGCGCCCGCCGCTTCGGTCGGCGACTAGCGGGCGACGGAGCCCTCGGTGTAGTCGTCGTTCTGCTTGATCCACGAGAACAGCTTGCGCAGTTCGCGGCCCGTGGCCTCGATCGGGTGATCCTCGCCCTTCTTGCGCAGCTCGAGGAACTCCTTCGCGCCGTTGGCCTGATCGTCCATGAAGCGCTTGGCGAACGTGCCGTCCTGGATGTCCGCGAGGACAGCCTTCATGTTCTCCTTCACGTGCGGGTCGATCACGCGCGGGCCGGAGACGTAGTCGCCGAACTCGGCCGTGTCGGAGACGCTCCAGCGCTGCTTGGCGATGCCGCCCTCGACCATGAGGTCGACGATGAGCTTGAGCTCGTGCAGGACCTCGAAGTACGCGATCTCGGGCTTGTAGCCGGCCTCGGTCAGCGTCTCGAAGCCGTACTGGATGAGCTGCGACGCGCCGCCGCAGAGGACGGCCTGCTCGCCGAAGAGATCCGTCTCGGTCTCCTCGGTGAAGGTCGTCTCGATGACGCCGGCACGGGTGCCGCCGATCGCCTTCGCGTAGGAGAGCGCGAGCTCCTTGGCCTTGCCAGAGGGGTTCTGCTCGACGGCGATGAGGTCCGGCACGCCGCGTCCGGCCTCGAACTCGCGACGCACGATGTGGCCCGGGCCCTTGGGGGCGACGAGGGCGACGTCGACATCGGCCGGGGGCTTGATGAAGCCGTAGCGGATGTTGAAGCCGTGGCCGAAGAACAGGGCATCGCCGGCCTTGAGGTGATCGGCGATGGACTCGGAGTAGACCTTCGCCTGGACCTGGTCCGGGGTGAGGATCATGATCAGGTCGGCTTCCTCGGCGGCCTCGGCCACCGGGACGACGCGCAGGCCCTCGGCCTCGGCCTTGGCCTTGGACTTCGAACCCTCGGCGAGGCCGACGCGCACGTCGACGCCGGAATCGCGCAGGCTGAGCGCGTGGGCGTGGCCCTGGCTGCCGTAGCCGATCACGGCGACCTTGCGGCCCTGGATGATCGAGAGATCGGCGTCGTCGTCGTAGTAGAGGTGAGTCACTTGATTTCTCCTTGGTACTTCACTGGGAAACTTGCTTCTTAGCTTGCGCGCAGCGCGCGGTCGCTCATCGACCGCGAACCGCGTCCGATCGCGAGCGTGCCCGACTGCACGATCTCGCGGACGCCAAACGGCTCAAGAACGGTGAGAAGCGCATCGAGCTTCTCGGTCGTCCCGGTCGCCTCGACGACGACGGCGTCGGTCGACACATCCACGATCGACGCGCGGAAAAGCTCCACGGCCTGGGTGACCTGAACTCTGGTCATCGAGTCCGCGCGGACCTTGATGAGGACGTGATCGCGACGGACTGAGTTCTCGGGCAGCAGCTCGACGATCTTGATGACGTTCACGAGCTTGTTGAGCTGCTTGGTCACCTGCTCGAGGAGGTCGCCCTCCGCATCGACGACGACGGTCACCCGCGAGATCCCCTCGACCTCCGTGGGGCCCACGGCAAGCGAGTGGATGTTGAACGCGCGCCGCGCGAAGAGGCCGGCGACGCGCGTGAGCACGCCCGGCTTGTCCTCGACCAGCACGGACAGGGTGTGGCGGGCCATGCCTCAGTCCTCCTCTTCCCACACAGGCGTGGAATTGCGGGCCACCTGGATCAGATCGTTGCTCACGCCCGAGGGAACCATGGGCCAGACCATGGAATTCGGGCTCACCACGAAGTCGATGACGACCGGACGGTCGTTGATCTCGAGCGCCTGCTTGATGACGTCGTCGATCTGGTCCTCCCGCTCCACACGGAACGACGCGCAGCCGTAGGCCTCGCCGAGCTTGACGAAATCCGGGACCCGCAGCGTCTCAGCGCCCGTGTGCAGGTCTGTGTTCGAGTAGCGGCCCTCGTAGAAGAGCGTCTGCCACTGGCGGACCATGCCGAGGGACGAGTTGTTGATGACCGCGACCTTGATCGGGATGTTGTTCAGCGTGCAGGTGGCGAGCTCCTGATTGGTCATCTGGAAACAGCCGTCACCGTCGATCGCCCACACCACGCGCTGCGGATTGCCCACCTTCGCGCCCATCGCGGCGGGCACCGAGTAGCCCATCGTGCCGAGCCCGGCCGAGTTGAGCCAGGCGCGCGGCCGCTCGTACTTGACGAACTGGGCAGCCCACATCTGGTGCTGGCCGACGCCCGCAACGTAGACGCCCTCCGGGCCGGTGAGTTCGCCGATCCGCTGGATGATCTTCTGCGGCGCGAGGAGCCCGTCCTCGGGCTCGGTCCACCCGAGCGGGTAGTCGTCACGGAGCTTGTTGAGGAAGGCCCACCACGGGGCGAGGTCGACGCCGCCGTCCTTCTCCTGGAGCGCGCGCACGGCTTCGGTGAGCTCGGGGATGATCTCCTTGACCGACCCCACGATCGGGACGTCAGCCGCACGGTTCTTCGAGATCTCCGCGGGGTCGATGTCGGCGTGGATGACTTTGGCGTTCGGCGCGAACGAGCTCAGAACACCCGTCACGCGGTCGTCGAACCGCGCGCCCAGCGTGATGAGCAGATCGGCCTGCTGCAGGGCGGTGACCGCCGAGACGGAGCCGTGCATGCCGGGCATTCCCACGTGCTGGGAGTGCGAGTCAGGGAAGGACCCGCGTGCCGTGAGGGTGGTGACCACGGGAGCGCCGGTGGTCTCGGCCAGCTCAAGAAGCTCCTTGGAGGCGTCCGCCTTGACCACACCGCCGCCCACATACAGGACCGGCTTCGACGAGGCCGCGATGAGGCGGGCGGCCTCGCGGACCTGCTTGCTGTGGCCGCGGGTCACGGGGCGGTAGCCCGGGAGGTCGATCTTGGGCGGCCAGCTGAATGTCATCGGGGACTGCTGCGCGTCCTTCGTCACGTCCACGAGGACGGGACCGGGACGGCCCGTCGAGGCGAGGTGGAAGGCTTCCGCGAGGGTGCGCGGGATGTCCTCCGCCCGGGTGACAAGGAACGAGTGCTTGGTGATCGGCATGGTGATGCCGACGATGTCCGCTTCCTGGAAGGCGTCGGAGCCGATGACGCTGCTCGCGACCTGGCCGGTGATTGCGACGAGGGGGACGGAGTCCATATGCGCATCGGCGATCGCGGTCACCAGGTTGGTGGCGCCCGGACCGGACGTGGCAATGCAGACGCCGACACGTCCCGTGACCATCGCATACCCTTGGGCAGCATGGCCGGCGCCCTGCTCGTGGCGCACCAGAACGTGGTTGATCTTCGAAGCCATCAGAGGGTCGTAGGTCGGCAGGATCGCGCCGCCCGGAAGACCAAAGACATCGTCCACGCCAAGTTCCTCGAGCGAGCGGACGATTGCTTCAGATCCAGTCATCCCTGTGGGCTCAACGACGCGGTTGGGCCCCAGGACGGCAGAGGCAGAGTCGACAGAGTCGACAGAATCCGCGGCCTTGGCCGCAGACGGCTTCGAAGCCATCAGCGATGGGCTGATCGGCGTTCCTTTGCTCATCAGTCTCTTCCTTAGGATCTTCGTGGCGAAGGAGCTGTGCCCAGCTCAAATAAAAACAACCCCTCAGCCTTCCGGCTCTCCGAGGGGTTGCGCGTGACAGATCGTTGCCAGTCGGGCTTCAGTGAGCCACGCGCTTGGCAAGGACGACGACATTGAGCACCATGTCGCTCCGGGCGGTCTGCATGTCCACAGTCTTCACAATCGCTTGTGAGAGTGTCAATCTGCGGCTTGCTTGTCTCACATTGCGGACGTGTATCCATCAAGTGAGACGGAGTGGCCGGGCCCTCGGAGCCGGCCACCCCTTGCTGATGATCCGAGTCCTAGCTGAGGACGGCGCCTTCGCTCGCGGAGTGCACGAGCTTCGCGTACTTGGCGAGGACACCCTTGGTGAACTTCGCAGGGATCGGCTGCCAGCCCTCGCGCCGCGCCTCCAGCTCGGAGTCGTCGACGAGCAGCTCGATGGTGCGGTTAGGAATATCGACCCGAATCCTGTCGCCGTCGCGCACAAAGGCGATCGGGCCGCCGTCGACCGCCTCTGGGGCAACGTGGCCGATGCACAGTCCCGTCGTCCCCCCGGAGAAGCGGCCGTCCGTCAGCAGCAGGACATCCTTGCCGAGGCCGGCTCCCTTGATGGCACCCGTGATGGCGAGCATCTCGCGCATGCCGGGGCCCCCCTTGGGGCCTTCATAGCGGATGACGACGACGTCTCCGGGCTTGATCTCGCCGTTGTCGAGCGCGTCGAGCGCGCCCTGCTCGCGCTCGAAGACGCGGGCCGAGCCCTCGAAGACCTCGGCGTCAAAGCCCGCGGTCTTCACCACCGCGCCCTCGGGGGCAAGCGAACCGCTCAGGATCGACACGCCGCCCGTCTTGTGGATCGGGTTGTCCAGCGCCCGGACGATCTTCCCGTCAAGGTCCGGCGGGGCGATCTCCTCGAGGTTCTCGGCGACCGTCTTGCCGGTCACCGTGAGGCAGTCGCCGTGGAGCAGACCCGCGTCGAGCAGTGCGCGCATGACGACGGGCACGCCGCCGACGCGGTCGAGGTCGTACATGACATAGCGGCCGAACGGCTTGAGGTCGCCGAGGTGCGGGACCTTGTCCCCGATGCGGTTGAAGTCCTCCAGCTCGAGCTCGACCTCCGCCTCCCGGGCGATGGCCAGGAGGTGGAGAACCGCGTTCGTCGACCCGCCGAACGCCATGACCACGGCGATGGCGTTCTCGAACGCCTCGCGCGTCATGATGTCCCGCGACGTGATGCCCTGGCGCAGGAGGTTGACGACGGCCTCGCCCGAGCGGTGGGCGAACATGTCGCGGCGGCGGTCGGCCGACGGCGGCGCGGCTGAACCCGGGAGCGACATGCCGAGAGCCTCGGCGGCGCTCGCCATCGTGTTCGCGGTGTACATGCCACCGCAGGCGCCCTCGCCGGGGCAGATCGCGCGCTCGATACGGTCCAGATCGCCCGTGGACATCTTGCCTGCGGCGCACGCGCCGACGGCCTCGAACGCATCGATGAGCGTGACGTCCTTCTCCGTGCCGTCCTCGAGCTTGACCCAGCCAGGCATGATCGAGCCGGCGTAGAGGAAGACGCTCGAGACGTCGAGGCGGGCAGCGGCCATGAGCATGCCCGGCAGGGACTTGTCGCAGCCCGCCAGCAGGACCTGGCCGTCGATGCGCTCTGCCTGCATGACCGTCTCGACCGAGTCAGCGATGATCTCGCGGGAGACCAGGGAGAAGTGCATGCCCTGATGGCCCATGGAAATGCCGTCTGAGACCGAGATCGTGCCGAACTGCATGGGGAAGCCACCCGCCGCGTGCACGCCCTCCTTGGCGGCCTTCGCGAGGCGGTCGAGCGAGAGGTTGCAGGGCGTGATCTCGTTCCACGAGCTCGCGATGCCGACCTGGGGCTTGGCGAAGTCCTCGTCGCCGAAGCCGACGGCGCGGAGCATGCCTCGAGCGGGAGCGGCATGGATGCCGTCCGTCACGACGCGACTGCGTGGCTTGATGTCCACACCGTCACGGGGCGTAAAGGGGCTTTGGCTTTGGTCGGTCATGGCCAAAGTCTATGACTGCCCGGGACGTGTCCGCCCATGGGACAACACGCGCACCATCCGTAGACTGGACCGCGGCGAAAGGAGCAGCCTGTGACGAGCCAGCACCCGCCCGGTGACGCGGGCCGGGGCCCTGCAGCATCGGACGCAGCCCTCAAGGCAGCCTTGCACCGGGTCTTCGACACCCAGATTCCCAACTACGCCTCGTACAACCTCGTCTGCTCCTCCGAGTCGGGAGGGACGGTGGACGGCACCTGGTCGTCCCAGCGCATTCCGCATGGACTCGTGCTCGGGTACCGCCGTCAGCCGATCGAACTCGTCATCGCCCCCTTCGACAGGCGCTCCCTCGCCTCGGCGGGCCGGCCGTGGACGGTCGACCTCACCAATCTCGCCTACGCCGCGGAAAGCTCTCCCGGAGCCTTCGACATCGGCACGAGCACCGGCCGGATGTTCTCGTTCACGGTCCGTCGCAGGTGCCTTATCGACAGGCCCGAGGAGCGGCCCGATCCACGCACCGTCGAGCAAGAGGACGATGCCGAGGATTTCAGCGCCTTCATGAGGCATCTCGCAGCGCTTTGACGCCGTCCGACTCTGGACACGTCCAACAGCCCGCCGTTGAATGGACCCAGGGGCGCCCTGAGGCTGGGGCACCGCCGGGCGCTTCTCGGAGGTGGCCATGGATTGGTTCGCGATCGTGCTCTCGGCGATTGCACTCGCCGCCGTGGCAGGCTGGGCCATCTTCCACAGGGACAACTCCGTCTCCGGCCGCGGCAGGCACCGCGCCCGGGTCCGGCGTCCGCCGGCCTGATCTCCCCCAGCCCCCTCCGGTTGCCCCATGCTCCGCGCGGCAGGCGCGGGCCGTCGTCGTGCGTCGCGTAAGTTGGCAGGGAGACTCTCGTTCCCGCTGGGAACCACAGGAAGGACGTGGGGATGACCGCGAGAAGAATTCTGCCCGCCGCGACTGCCGCTCTTGCCGCCGTCCTTGTCGCCGGCTGCTCGGCTGCCGCGCCGCAGGCCGCCGGTTCGAGCGCGACTCAGGCTCCGTCGTCGTCGGCAAGTACGACGGCGAACGCCAGTCCGTCGGGCAGTGCGGCTCCCAGCGGGGTTTCCAATGCGCCGACCGCGAGCGCCGCTGTCAACGTTCCCGTCGTGGCGCCCACCTTGCGGACCCTGCACATTGACGGCCCGGGCTACGAGCAGAACCTCACCGGCGAGGAGAGCCAAGCCCGCGACGCCATCTACCGCTCGCTGCCCACGCTCCTGAACGAGGCCTCGCACCGCTATTCTTCGCCGATCGGGGCGCGGGACGAACTCGCTTCCCAGGGGCTCATCACGCAGCACATGGCTGCTTCCTTCCCGATGGAGTTCACGCGCGAGCAGAAGGAAGTCAACGCGACCGGATTCACGGTCCAGACCACGGGAATGCTGTGCTCATTGCGGACGGGCGCTGGCTCAGCGCTCCAGACGGGCCGGGTCTTCTGCTACTTCAGCCGCCACTACGTGGGTCCCGACGGCTCCCCCGTGACCGACAGCCGCTGGACCACGCCCGGGGAGCCGAATGCGATCAATCCCGACGAGCTCCAGAACGCCGTGGTGACGATGGTCAAGGAGGGCGGCGCCTGGAAGGTCGACGGCCTCCAGTTCGGCGCCTGATCCCCGTCGTCGCCTCAGCCTTTCGCCTTTCGGAGCAGTGACCCAACTGAGGGACGCGTCGTACTCTGGTCGCGCACGCACGCGAACAGGAGGGCCATCGAGATGACATCCGATGCGAGGGCGGCCATCCGCCACTCGATCACACGCATCGAGTCGAGCCTGGACCGGGTCGCGCCCCGGCTCAGGGGCGGCCTCGATGAAGTCCTGACGGGGCTCCGTCACCGGCTCGACGCTCTTCCCCCGGTGGGCGAGAGCATCGGCGAGGCGGCCTCGAAGGGCGCCCATAAAGCCGAAGCCGCCGCACAGGCCGCGACCGGCCGACTGGCCGAAGCCGCCGAGCACTTGGCCGACGCGGTTTCCCATGCCCCGGTGCCGGCAACAAGGAAAGCCATCAGGGCCGGGCAGAAGGCGATCGCCGACACCGCCCGCACGGCGTCGAAGGAGCTCCGGCGGGCCTCGGGCGGCACTCGCACCGGAAGTGGTGCAGTGGCGGGAGGAATCCTGCTCGTCGCCGCGGCCGCGGCGACCTTCCTGGCACGGCGCGCCTTCCAGAGGCACGGCCGGACCTAACCGGGCCCCCATGACCGCTGGCGGCGGAAATGACTATGGATCGTCCAGCGGTTGAGCGCTAACCTAGTGCTCAAGAAGGCCCAGAACCTCAGCTCTGACAGGCGGTGCCATCACCCCTCCAAGGGGAGAGCGGAATGAGAGGTTCGAGGGCCTTCGCTATTGCGGGGGGTGCTATTCCCGCGCGTGATGCTCAAGAGACTCGAGCACTCTCTCGAGGGCCGCCTCGACTTCCGCGACGGCCTCGGCATTGGGCGCAAGCTCGCCTCGACCAGCTTCCTCGAGCTGCCGGCAGAGCTCAGCCACCTGAACGGCCCCGATGTTCCCCGCCGAGCCCTTCAGCTTATGAGCCGCCTTTGCCAGCTCGGTGCCTCCTTCATGTGCTGCTCCACGGATGGACTCCAGGATCGGCAGTGCCTCGGCCGCAAACGCCCGCACGGTCGCCTCGAGCACGCCGAGTTCCCGGAGAAGGTCTAGCCGATCGAGGTCGAGGACCCCATCCTCCTCGGGCGGCATCTCTGGAGAGACTCGCTCCTCTGCGGAGACGGTGGAGGTAGGCGATCCGGCCCAGCGGTCCAAGGCCGCCTCCAGTTCCGCGATGTTCACCGGTTTGGACAGGTAGTCGTCCATTCCGGCGGCTGAACACCGTTCCCGGTCCTCGTCGAGGACGCCTGCAGTCATCGCGATGATCGGCAGGGTTCCAGCCGGTCCTGGACGGGAGCGAATGGCCCTCGTCGCCGCAAAACCGTCCATGACGGGCATGTGGCAGTCCATCAGCACGGCGATGTACTCCCCCTGCTGGGTTGCGCGCACCGCCTCGGCGCCGTCTCCCACGATGTCAACGTCATAACCGAGCTTCTCGGCCATGCTCTTCGCGACCAGCTGGTTGACCTGGTTGTCCTCGACGACCAAGAGTCTCCCCCGGCGAGCCGCGCGCCTTGCAGGGGCGGGTGCTGGGCTGGGGTCTGTAATCGACTCGGGCGCCCGGCCGATCAGCCGATTGATCCGCTCGTAGAGGTCCGAGCTGCGGACCGGCTTGCTCAGCCACTCGCGAATCCCTGCTCGTTGAAGCTCAGCCTGCTCAGGCTGGCCGGCCGAGGTGAGGAGCACGATCGGTGTCGCGGCCAGCGCAGGGTCCCTTCCGATCTCCTGGGCAAGTTCCAGCCCGCTCAGCCCCGGCATGCACAGGTCCAAGATGGCGAGAGCGATGGGCGCGCCCTCCTCTGCCCCCGCCCGCAACCGCGCAAGGCCCGTTACCCCGTCTTCGACCACTTCGGGATCCAGTCCCCACGCAGTCAGCTGCTGCTCGAGGACGAGGCGATTCGTGGCGTTGTCGTCGACGACGAGTACTCGAGTGCCAGAGGGAAGTTCCACCTGCGGCGCATCCCGCCGTGATTCCTCGAGCTCGGCGATCGAGACAGGGATGGAAACCCAGAAGACTGACCCTTCGCCGGGCTTGCTGCTCACGCCGATCTCTCCGCCCAGCGCCTCAGCGAGGCGGCGGCAGATGGCCAGTCCGAGGCCTGTGCCTCCGTAGCGGCGGGTCGTGGAAGCATCGGCCTGAGCGAAGGCATCGAAGATCAGGCGCTGCTGTTCGCGGGTGATGCCGATGCCCGTGTCCCTCACTTCGAAGCGCAAGCGAGGGCTGACCGAGGCACTGTCGTGGATTCCTGCGTGGACCGCAACCTCGCCCTCTCCCGTGAACTTCACGGCATTCGCAACAAGATTGAGGAGGATCTGGCGCAGAGCCCGGGAGTCTCCGAGGAGGAGCTCCGGGACGTCCGGTTCGCAATGCGCAATCAATTCGAGTCCCTTGCCATGGGCCTGCTCCGCGAACAGCCCGGCCACCTCGTCGATCAGGCGCCTGGGCTCAAACGGCGTCAGGTCGAGCTCAACCTTGCCGGCCTCGAGTTTTGAAAAGTCGAGGATGTCGTTGATGAGGGCCAGGAGGGCTTCCCCTGCCGTCCTGATCCCCTCGGCGTACTGGCGCTGCGCGGCGTCCAACGGTGTCTGCAGCAAGAGCGTGGTGAGTCCAATGACGCCGTTCATCGGGGTCCTGATTTCGTGGCTCATCGTGGCCATGAACTCCGATTTGAGGCGGCTGGACTCCAGCGCAGCCTCCCGGGCGGCCACCAGTTCCTTCTGGGTGCGGAGCCGCTCCGTGATGTCCTCGCCGATGGTGGCGACGCGGTGGATGCCGTGGTCACCTCGAACGGGAAAAGCCGTGGTGGCCACCGGCACAAGGCTCCCGTCACGGCGACGACGCTCGGTCTCATACCTGCGGGTCTGCCCCTCGTTGCGCACCGCGGCGAAATTCTCATCCTCTGCCGCCCGCCGCTCCTCGGGGATCAGGAAATGGTGGTCGCGGCCCACCGCCTCGGACGCCGTGTAGCCATACACCCGTTCTGCGCCGGGGTTCCAGCTCATCACCACCCCGTCCGGGGTCTTGCTCACGATGGCTTCCGTCGAGGAATTCACGATCGCCGCGAGGCCTTCGAGTTCCGCGGTGCGCTGGGCGACCTTCTCCTCGAGGTCCCTCGTGAGGGTGACGTTCTCGAACACGATGAGGACTTGGCGGGCCACCACGAGGAACAGCAGCACGAGGCCCGTCGCCAGGAGGAAGCCTTGATTCCCCTCGGTGAGGTTCCATGAGGAGATCACGACGGCGCCGAGGACCGGGGCGTAGGGAAGCAGTTCCAGAGCGAGCGCGTAAAGAGGCCGGTCCTTCCCTGGCCGGGGCTTTCGAGGAAGCGCCGCACTCAGCGCAACGAGAAGGAAGGCCGACATCCAACCCGCCGCCAGCCAAGTTCCGGTCACGCCGGTGATTCCATCGAACGTGAGCCGAACATAGGTGCTGTCGGTGAGCGCGAGGGTCATGAGCCCTGCCCCGAGAAACAGCCACGGAAGCCGGTGCCCCGGCGGCTGGCGCATCATCAGCACGAGGACGAAGGACGCAATGGCGACATCCACGACGGGATAGCCGAGCCCCGTGAGCCGAGTCAGCAGGTCGTGGCTCTCCGAGCCGAAAATCGGGCCGAGGACCACTGACCAGCTGACGAAGAGCACGGCTGCTGCGATCACGGCTGCGTCGAGCACCGCGCGGGCAAGCCCGACGGCCGAGGCACGCAGGCGGGGGAAGGCGAGCAGGCCGATGACAGCTGGAATCGAATATGCCAAGAAGCCCGCGTCGGCGAGCGATGGGAAGGGGTAGTTGTGGTCCGTGGTCAGTCCGAAGAAGGTCCAAACCACCTGGCCCAACGTCCAGACTCCCATCGCGACGCTGATCCAGCGCCACGCGCGCGCGGCGGCGTCCTGTCGCGCCGCTGCCCGCGCACAAGTCACCGCGGCGGTCAACGAGGCCAGGAGTATTCCGAGATCGCCCAGGGTTTGGCTTCCCGCCGACCCGGGGTCTGTATCGACCGCCGCCGCAACGAGGGCGACGACGGCTATGCCCGCCGCGATCCCCCACGCCAAACGCCTCCCGTTGGCCCGCGGAACGTTCGCACTCTTCACGAAGGACTCACCTTCCCCGAGTGAGAACAACAGCCGTCACGTCGTCCTCCGCCATTTCGGCCAAGTCGAGGATTGCGTCCACTGACCCTTGAGCGCCTGACGCTCGATCGACGGCGTCCGCGACGGCGTCAAACGCCTCGTCGACTCCCGCAAACGAGTCCAGAAGCCCGTCGCTGATGAGGGCGAGCGAACTGCCAGGTTCCAGAGACACGCCGGAGGAGATCCACGACGCGCCGGGAATGAGCCCGAGTGGTGGCCCACTGCTGACAAGCCGCTTCCACGCGCCCCCGGGCTCAATCAGCAGACCCAGCCCGTGCCCGGCGTCGACGTAGTCCACGCGTCCTGTGCCGCCTTCCAGTTCCAAGTGGAGGAGCGTCACAAACGAGGCGATCCTCTCCAGATCAGCTTCGAGGGCGGCTGCGGCTTGCCCAATCATCGCTCCTGCGCCACGCCCGAGTGGTGCGGCTCTCAGCACGGCACGTGCCGTAGCTGCGACCAGCGCTGCCCCCATACCCTTCCCCATCGCATCGGCAAGGGTGACGGCCAGCAAGGCACCCTCGACCTTCCAGTCGAAGAAGTCGCCTCCGACTGCCCGGCTGGGGCGGCAGGCACCGGCGAGATCGTAGCCTTCAAGTTCAGGACTCCGCTCGGGCAGGAGCGTCCGCTGCACCCGAGCCGCCATCTCGAGTTCGCTGGCAGGGATGCTTTCGGCGTGGGGACGGCGCAGGAGGGCTTGGACCCTCGCGCTCAACTCCCGCGGGTTGACGGGTTTGGCGAGAAAGCCGTCCGCTCCCAGGCCGAGGCTCGCCAGCCGGGTTTCCTCATCGGCGCTTCCGGAGATCACCAAGATGTAGGCGTCCGTGAACACTCTGAGAGCACGGCAGACCTCGAGGCCGTCGATGTCCGGGAGCCCCAGGTCCAGGGTGATCAAATCGGGGCGACTCCAACGAGCAGCCTCGAGAGCGCTGTGGCCAGTAGCTGCATTCTCTGTGGCGAAGCCCTCCTTGGCGAGAACCGCCTCCAACAGAATCGCGACGTCCGCACTGTCCTCGACAATCAACGCACGCGGCGTCCCAACCCCGGCCCCAGCCACCATGCTTGACATTAAAGTGGAAATGCTCACACAAGAACAGTCATACGAATCGACGGCTGAAGTGCGGACGCGGTGGGATTCGCGAGAGTCAAGCCGTTCCCCCGCAAGATTCAGGGCGCCCGCCGCTGGGTAACAACAGGTGTTCGTCGCCCCAACCCACGCGAGGCATGGAAGCCATGAGCAGCACTTCCAGTGGGGGTTACCTCGACCGCCCCCATTCGAGTTCGCTGGCGGATGTCCTGAACGTGATCTTGGACAAGGGCCTCGTCATCGACGCCTACGTTGGCGTATCCCTGCTCGGAGTCCAGCTGCTGACCATTGACGCCAGGATTGTCGTCGCGAGCGTGGACACGTACCTCCGGTTCGCGGAGGCGACGAATCGCCTAGACCTGGCCAAGCATGGCGGCAAGCCCTTGACGGAGGTCTTCCAGAAGGGGTTCGAGAAAACGGTCGAGGACGTCGCCTACAAGGTCACGAGGGACAAGGCCGAAGATGCGATAGAGACTGTGGAGCAGAAAGTCGAGGACGTCGTGACGACGGTCGCCGGGAAGGTCGAGAGCGCCGTCACCAACGTCGTGGACGCTGCCGAGAAGATCGTCGGCGGCAACGGCGAGAACGTGGACTGATGACAAACGCGGACTGATCACAGGAGCCCCTAGCCAGTGATTACGGCCGGTTTCAGGGCCGGAGGGTCTTAAGGGCTCCTGCCCAGGCGACTACCTGCTCCAGCATGGTCTCCAGCTGCTCTTCAGCTGCGGGGCTGGGGGTGAAGGTGGTGTAGTCCTGGAATTCGGTCGCGAAGGGCAGGGCGACCTGTGCGCGCACGTCGGCCATCTGCAGCTCTCCGGCGATCAGCCGCAGGTTCTCTACGGCTCGGACCCCGCCCGCACTGCCGTAGCCGACGAAGCCAGCGGCCTTGTTGTTCCACTCCGCGTACAGGTAATCCAGGGCGTTCTTCAGAGCGCCGGGGACGGAGTGGTTGTACTCGCCGGTAACGAAGACGAACCCGTCGAATGGCTCCACCGCCCTCGCCCACGCCTTGGTGTGCTCGTGCTCGTAGCGGCCCAGCGAGGGCGGGAGCGGCTCGTCCAGGAGCGGGAGTTCGAAGTCTGCCAGGTCGAGGATCTCGAACTCGGCTCCCTGGAGCCCGTCGGCGCGTTTGAGAACCCAGTCTGCGACTTGCCGTCCCCGCCTTCCGGGGCGGGTGCTTCCGACCACGATCGCGATCCTGACCATCTTCTGCAATCCTCCTGTCCTTCGTGAAGCGCTCCCGGCCGTGGATTCGAACCACGATTCCTGCATCCAGAGTGCAGTGTCCTGCCGGTTGGACGAACCGGGATCAGGCGCCCTCGACGCCTGGCTCGCCCGTTAGGGCGGGCTGCCGGGTTTCGGCTGCCCGCCCATCCGAGCCCCGCTCACCCCGCTCGCTTGACCTCGATCTTCTTCTTCGCGGCGGCCTGCTTCTGCTCCGGGACCGGGACGCGGACCTCGAGGACTCCGTCTCGGTAGGTGGCCTGGATGTCCTGGTCGGTGACGCCTTCGGGCAGGGGCAGCGTCCGGGAGAAGGACCCGTAGCGGAACTCCGAGCGGTAGCCGCCCTTCTCCTTCTCCTCCTTGCGCTCCTGCCGATGGGCGTTGATCAGCAGGGAATGGTCCTGGACGCTGATGTCCACATCCTTCTCCGGGTCCACTCCGGGCAGCTCCGCCCGCACGATGAGGTCGTTGCCGTCGACGAGCTCCTCGACCCTGATCGCCCCGGGCGTGCCCCGGTCGCCCTCGAAGAGCCGCTCGAGCAGGTCGAACGGACTGCGGCGCGAATCGAACCACTTGATCAATTCGGACATGATTCATCCTCTCTGTCTCGGCTCAGGGCGCAGGCCCGGGGGCGGGGCAATGGGGGCCGCCCCCGGGCTGCGCCGCGGTCAGGCGTTGATCTCCTTCTTGGACTCGCCGGCTTGGATGGCGATCTTCCGGGGCTTGGCCTCCTCGGCCACGGGCACGTGCAGGGTCAGGACCCCGTCCTCGTAGTTCGCCTGGATCTTCTCGGTGTCCAGGGCGTCGCCCAGGATCAGTTCCCGGGTGAAGGACCCCTGCGCCCGCTCGTCCGCGACCACCTCGGCCTGCTCCGGCCGGTGGGTGCGGCGCTCGGCCCGAACGGTCAGGACGTTGCGCTCGACTCCGACATCGATCGTCTCCGGGTCAACCCCGGGCAGATCGAACTCCACGACGAATTCGCCGTCCTGCCGCCACGCCTCCAACGGCATCGCGGACGGGAGGGCGGCATTCCCCAGCACCTGCCGGGTCAGCCGGTCGAGCTCCCGGAAGGGATCTGTTCGCATCAGCATCACTGGAACCTCCTTTTCAAGAGACCCTCTGCAATACCTACGTGCTGTCCGCTCACTAAATCTACTCTTGCGGACACAGATATTTTGACTCGATCCGAGTCCGAGTGCAAGAGGGGAACGCTGCGCACGGAACCAGTGACCCATGCCGCCGAAGGGGGCACCGCGCCAAAGGGAGTGAACCGATGGGCTGCGGGACCGAGCAGACACAAAGAAACCCCTTCCCAATCCGCGTTTCCGCAGATCAGGAAGGGGTTGCTGTGCGCCCCCCGGGACTCGAACCCGGAACCCATTGATTAAGAGTCAATTGCTCTGCCAATTGAGCTAGAGGCGCATTTCGTGCGGCATCCCCGAGGCCTTCGGAAGTTCCTTTGACCTCGCGGCGTCCCCCGCAACGACATGTAACTCTACACGGTCGCCCGCCGAGAATGAAATCGGTTGAAGGGTCGGGCAAAGTGTTCTCGGTCACGCCGGAATTCTGGGGCAGGATCGGGGCTACGCTGGCGGCATGCCCGCATCGACGACGCCCCTGCGACTCTCCCCCGGCGATGTCGCACCTGACTTCTCACTGCCCAATTCGGAGGGCGGCACGACCGCCTTGTCCGACCTCCGCGGCCACAAGACCGTCCTCTACTTCTATCCGCAGGCAGACACCCCTGCCTGCACCCAGCAGGCGTGCGATTTCCGCGACAATCTCGCATCGCTCGGGGCGGCGGGTTACGCCGTCGTTGGCATCTCGCCCGATCCGGCATCGGCGGTCGTCAAGTTCGCCGCCGAGCAGGAGCTGAATTTCCCCCTCCTGGCCGACGAAGGGCACCACGTTGCACAGCTCTACGGAACGTGGGGCGAGAAGAAGAACTATGGGCGGACGTACGAGGGATTGATCCGGAGCACGTTCGTCCTCGACGAGGAAGGCCGCATAGCGATCGCCCAGTACAACGTGCGGGCCAAGGGTCACGTCGCGAAGCTCCGGCGCGACCTCGGGCTTGCGTGAGGCGTAGGTACCCGCCCCGCCCGCTAGACTGACGAAGGCCCTAGCTGTTCGGCACTAGCTGTTCGGCACTAGGTGTTCGGCACTCGGTGTTCGCACTCGATTGTTCAGCACGCAGTTGTTCGGCAGGGCCCCGCGCGAGTGGTGGAATTGGCAGACACGCAGGATTTAGGTTCCTGTGTCTTCGGACGTGAGGGTTCAAGTCCCTCCTCGCGCACCATCCTCTGACCCCGGGCCTGGCCATCAGACAGCGCCCGGGCAACCAGATCGGCACGAATGGGGAAGGGGCGCCCGGGAGGCGCGCCGAGAAAGGCATAGGCGTGGCGCGGAGCATCAGGCGCAGGGATCTGCTTCAGGCGGCTGCCGTCGCCGCGCTCCTCACGGGATGCACGGGGGCACCCGGCCCGAAGCCGGCGCCCAGCTCGAGCGCAGACGCGCCGCCCTCCGCGTCGTTCAGGTTTGCGACTCCGGCACCCCCGAGGGGTCTGGACCCCGCGGTGACGACGGACATCGAGTCGTGGCGCATCACCCGGCAGGTCCTCGAGGGTCTCCTCACCACCGATCCCGAGACGGGCGCCCCGGCGCCGTCGCTCGCGACCAAGTGGTCCCAGAGCTCGGATCTCCTCTCGTACACCTTCACCCTCCGCGAGGGAATTCGCTTCCACGATGGCACTCCATTCACGGCTGCGGCCGTCAAAGCCAATTTCGACCGTTGGTTCGCGTTCACGCCCGCCCTGCGCGCGGGCAGAATTCTGCCGTTCACGGCCGTCTTCAAGGCCCATGCCGATGCGGCCCAGCTCTCCGTCTACAAAGGGTGCACGGTCCTCAGCGACACCCAGGTGAGGATCGACCTCACGCAGCCGCTGACCAGCTTCCTCCAAGCGCTCACCACGCCGGCCTTCGCCATCTCGTCGCCAGCCGCGCTGACGGCAGGCACAGCCGACGTCGAGGACCAGTCCGCGTTCGGGTCGAAGGTCTCGCGCTACGCGATGCAACCCGTGGGCACCGGGCCGTTCCGCTTCAAGGAATGGACCCAGGACCGTGTCCTCGTGGAGTCGTCGCCCGACTACTGGGGGCCACGCGGGCAGATCGCGCAGCTCTCCTTCGTGGTGTTCGACCAAGCACAGAGCCGACTCCAAGCGCTCGTGGACGGTCGGATCGACGGCTACGACGCCGTGACGCTGGATAACATCGAGACGCTGGTCCGCAAGGGATTCCAGGTGGTCCGCCGCGATCCCTTCTCGGTCATGTACCTCGGCATGAACCAGGCGGTCCCCTTCCTGCAGAACGAGAAGGCACGGCTCGCCATCGCCTCGGCCATCAACCGGGACGCAGTAATCCGGCCGTTCTTCCTCGAGGACACGAAGCCCGCCGCCCAGTTCGTTCCCCCCAAGCTCAACGGCTTCAACCAGGCGGGCGGCTTCCCGTCCTACGACCCCGAGAAGGCCAAGAGGCTCCTCGCGGAGGCCGGCTACCACGGCGAGGAACTCAAGTTCTGCTACCCCCTCGATGTGACCAGGCTCTACCTGCCCTCGCCCGAGAAGGTCTTCGCAGAGCTCAGCGCGCAGCTGATCCGCGTGGGCCTGAACATCAAGCCCGTGCCCGTCGAATGGTCCGACGGGTATCTCCAGAAGGTCACTGCCCCGGGGGACCACGCCCTGCACCTCCTGGGACGCTACGGGACGTATGCCGACCCGGACGATTTCCTCTCGCCCCTTTTCGGCTCCAAGACCGGCGAGTTCGGCTTCTTCGACGCGCCGCTCTTCAGCAAGATCGAGCGGGCCCGCGGCCTCCCCGAGGGTTCAGACCGAACGCAGGCGTACCAGACCATCAATGCCCAGCTTGCTGGCAGCGCCCCGGCCGTCCCGATCGCCTTCCCCATCTCGGCCGTGGCGGTCTCCTCCCGCGTCGACTCCTACCCGACCTCCCCCGTCCTCAACGAGACTTTCAACCGCGTCACACTCAAAACCTCCTAGGGCTCACGGGCGGGTGTGCACGCGGGGAAAATTGGGGCGGACACCCCTTGACGCGAAGGCACGCGAGGATTTAGAGAACGGCCGTCGCGAGGGATATTCTGCGTGTGGTCCATTTGCGCAGGGAGAGTCAGTGACCTTCATATCCACCACTCGTTCCGCCGACGTCGTCCTGATCGGCGGGGGCATCATGAGCGCAACCCTCGGGGCGTTCATCAAGAAACTTGAACCGGCTTGGAACGTGGTGCTCTTCGAGCGCCTCCCAGCCGTCGGACTCGAGAGCTCGGGTCCGTGGAACAACGCAGGAACGGGTCACGCCGCGTACTGCGAGCTCAACTACACCCCACAGGCCAAGGACGGCTCGATCAGCCCCGCGAAGGCGCTGGGCATCAACGAGGGCTTCCAGCTCTCGCGCCAGTTCTGGTCCCATCTGGTGCGCGAAGGGGACATTTCCAACCCCACGCGCTTCATCCACACGGTGCCGCACATGAGCTTCGTCCTCGGGCAGGGCCACGCCGACTACCTCAAGAAGCGCTTCGAGGTACTCAAGCCGAACCCGCTCTTCGCCGAGATGGAGTTCAGCGAGGACCCCGCGCAGATCGCCGAGTGGGCGCCCCTCGTCATGGATGGCCGCGGCCCCGGCCGGGTTGCCGCGAGCCGCGTGGCCTCCGGAACTGACGTTGACTTCGGCACGCTGAGCCGAGAGCTTGTCGGCTTCCTGGCCCGCAACGGCGTCGAGGTGAACTACGGCACGGACGTAACGGACGTGACCCGGGCCCGCGGGGGCTGGGACATTGCCACGAAGCACACGGCCTCGGGCGAGCGCGGCAGCATCCACGCCAAGTTCGTCTTCGTCGGCGCAGGCGGCGGCGCGCTGCACCTCCTCCAGGCCTCGGGGATCCCCGAGAGCAAGGGCTACGGCGGCTTCCCCGTCTCAGGGAAGTTCTTCCGCTGCACCGATGAGGACATCGCGGCACGGCACAACGCCAAGGTCTACGGGCAGGCCTCCGTGGGCGCCCCTCCGATGTCGGTCCCGCACCTGGACACGCGGTACGTCGACGGCAAGCGCTCGCTCCTTTTCGGGCCTTATGCCGGGTTCTCCACGAACTTCCTCAAGAGCGGCTCGCTTCTGGACCTTCCGCTCTCGATCCGCCTGGGCAACATCGTCCCGATGCTCGCCGTGGCGAAGGACAACATGGACCTCACCGCGTACCTCGTTAAGGAAGTCGCGAAGAGCCACAGCGCGAAGATCGAGGCCCTGCGCGAGTACTTCCCGCTTGCCGACGGCGGCAAGTGGGAGCTCATCACGGCCGGCCAGCGTGTGCAGATCATCAAGAAGGACCCCCAGAAGGGCGGCGTCCTCCAATTCGGCACCGAGGTCATCACATCCCGCGATGGCTCGATCGGCGCGCTCCTCGGGGCGTCCCCCGGCGCATCCACTGCGGTGCCCATCATGCTCGAGCTCATGCAGCGCTGCTTCCCGAAGCAGTACCGCGGGTGGGAGAACCGCCTCCGGGAGATGATGCCGGGCTACGGCGTCAAGCTCAACGAGAACCCGGAGCTGCTCGCGGAGGTGTCGGCCAGCACGGCCGAGGCCCTGCAGCTCGCGGCCACCGCTCAATAGCCATCACGACGGCGGCCCGCACCACAGTGAAGGTGCGGGCCGCCGTCGTCCGTTCTTCATTATTCGGTCGATCTGGAGAGAAGACACAGATGTTCCGGCTTGCGACCCTCTCCATGGGCAACAAGGCCCTGATCGCGCTCATCACGATCTTCGCGGCCGTCTTCGGCGTGATCACGGCGGGCTCGCTCAAGCAGGAGCTGATCCCATCGATCGAGTTCCCCCAGCTCACCGTGGTGACCTCGATGCCGGGTGCCTCCCCGGACGTCGTGGACAAGCAGGTGGGCCAGCCCCTCGAGAAGGCGCTCCAAGCCGTCGAAGGGCTGGAGAGCAGCGCCTCCACCTCGCGCACGGGCGTCTCCACCATCCGCCTCTCGTTCGCCTACGGAACGAACCTCGACCGCGCGCGAAACCAGATCGACCGCGCCATCTCGAATACCAAATCGCAGCTTCCCAGCAGCGTCTCCCCCAATACGCTCGCGGGAAGCATCAGCGACTTCCCGATCGTGTTCATCGCGGCGTCGTCCGACCGCGGCCTGAGCGACCTGGAGAACCAGCTCGTCCAGCAGGTGGTGCCGAAGCTCTCGAAGATCGACGGCGTCCGCACCGTCGACATCACGGGAGGCGCCTCGCGCCACATCCAGATTCAGCCGGACCCAGCGGCTCTGGCGGCCCGCGGCGTCGACGTTGGGGCCATCCGCACGGCGCTGTCCAACAACGGCTCGCTCGTTCCCGTGGGCACGGTGACCGATCAGGGGCGCACTCTCTCGATCCAGGCGGGAAGCCCGATCGACTCGACGGACGTCATCAAGGGCCTCCCCCTCGGCGGCGCGAAGCAGCCCACGACGATCGGCGACGTGGCCGCCGTCGCCCTCCAGGACGACGCCGCCACCTCCATCACGCGGACGGACGGCAAGCCGACGCTCGCCGTGTCGGTGACCAAGAAGCCGGACGCCGATACCGTGGCCATCTCCCACGCGGTGCGCGACGCGGTGCCCGGGCTCGAATCCGGGCTCGGTTCGAACGCGAAGCTCACGACCGTGTTCGACCAGGCGCCGTTCATCGAGAAGTCCATCAGAGATCTCACGACCGAGGGCCTCCTCGGCCTCGGCTTCGCCGTGCTGGTGATCCTCGTGTTCCTGCTCTCGGTCCGCTCCACGCTCGTCACGGCGGTGTCGATCCCGCTCTCGCTCCTCATCACGTTCATCGGGCTGTTCGCGTCCCACTACTCGCTCAACATCCTCACCCTCGGCGCGCTCACCATCGCGATCGGGCGCGTGGTGGACGACTCGATCGTGGTCATCGAGAACATCAAGCGGCACCTGAGCTACGGCGAGGAGAAGACGACGGCGATCCTCACCGCCGCGCGCGAGGTCGCCGGCGCCGTGACCGCCTCGACCCTGACCACCGTCGCCGTGTTCCTTCCGATCGCCTTCGTGGGGAACCTCGCGGGCGAGCTCTTCCGTCCCTTCGCGCTCACGGTGACCATCGCGCTCCTCGCATCGCTCGCCGTCGCCCTCACCATCGTGCCGGTGCTCGCCTACTGGTTCCTCCGCACCGGCCCCACAGGCAGCGTCAACACTGCCGAGGTGGAGGCGGCCGCGCATGAGAAGGAGAAGCGCAGCCGCATTCAACGCGGCTACCTCCCGATCCTGCGAACGACGCAGAAGCACCCTGTATGGACGCTTGTGGCAGGCGCGCTCGTGCTGGTCGCGACGTTTGCCATGACTCCTCTGCTCTCCACGAACCTTCTCGGAAACTCCGGGCAGAACAGCTTCACCGTGACACAGACGATGCCTCCGGGGACGAGCCTTGACGCGACCAGTGCGGCCGCTGCCAAGGTCGAGGACGTGCTGCGGCACACCGACGGTGTCCGGACGGTTCAGGTCACCATCGGCAACTCGACCACGGGGTTCAGCGCCTTCCTGTCCTCGGGCGCCTCGAACTCCAGCTTCACCGCCATCACGGATGAGAATGCGGACCAGGCCGCGCTGGTGCAGCGCGTGCGGGACGAGGTGGCCAAGCTCGACGGCGTCGGGAAAGTCGGCGTCGGCCAGCAGCAGGGTGGGTTCGGGACGGCGTCCACCGTGGACGTCACGGTCAAAGCCCCCGACTCGGCCTCCCTCGCGAAGGCCAACGACGCCGTCGTCACCGCACTCAAGGGTGTGCCCGGGTCCACGGACGTGACGAGCAACCTCGCCGCGAGCCAGCCGATCGTGCAGGTGAAGGTGGACCGGGCCAAGGCCGTCGCCGCCGGGCTCAACGAGCAGCAGGTGGGTGCCGCGCTCGCCGCGACCGTCAGCCCGGTCCCCGCGGGAACGGTCCGGATTGACACCACCGATTACCCGGTGCTGATTGGGAAAGGCACGCAGTTCACGAGCGTCGATGCCGTGCGGTCGCTGCCCCTTCCGGGTGCCCCGGGCCTCACGCTCGGAGCGATTGCGAGCGTGACCGCCGTCGATGTTCCTGTGACGGTGACGAGCACGTCCGGCCAGCGGACCGCCACCGTCTCCGTGACGCCGGGCGAATCCAATCTCGGATCGGTGAGTTCCGAGGTGCAGAAGCGCATCAGCGGCATCGCGCTCGACGGCGGCGCCACGGCCTCCGTGGGCGGAGCGGCCTCGCAGCAGGCGGAGTCGTTCCGGCAGCTCGGCCTCGCGCTGCTCGCCGCGATCGCGATCGTCTACGTGATCATGGTCGCTACGTTCAAGAGCCTCCTCCAGCCGCTCGTCCTGCTCGTCTCGATTCCTTTCGCGGCGACGGGGGCGATCCTGCTCCTGCTGGCCACGGGAATCCCGCTCGGCCTCCCCGCGCTCATCGGGCTTCTCATGCTGGTGGGAATCGTCGTGACGAACGCGATCGTGCTGATCGACCTCATCAACCAGTACAGGAGGCCCGGACCGGGCAGGCCTGCGCTGAGCCTCGAGGACGCGATCGAGCACGGTGCGCGGCAGCGGCTCCGCCCCATCCTCATGACAGCCCTCGCGACGATCTTCGCGCTCACGCCGATGGCGCTCGGCCTCACGGGCGGCGGAGGGTTCATCTCCCGGCCGCTGGCCGTCGTCGTGATCGGCGGCCTAGTCTCCTCGACCGCTCTGACGCTCGTCCTGGTGCCCGTCCTGTATCGCCTCGTCGAAGGCCGCCTGGAGCGGCGGCGCCTGCTGCGCGACCTCGCGCGGCGGCCGGAGCCGGCCGGGGAAGCGGGCGCGGCAGGGCCCGGCGAGGACGCCGGGGCCGAACCCGATTGGACCACCGGCGCCGTCCCCAAGATCACGGGTCGGCGCGCGGCGCGGCCCTGATCCTGCCCCGATCTTTGCCCCGGGAACAAACCCGGGGCAGCTTCGGTTTCGGAGATAGATGCAAATGCATGTATCCTGAGTAAACCGAAGAAGAGAGGTCATCATGCAGTTCGGAATCTTCAGCGTCGGCGACATCACCCTCGACCCCACCAACGGTCGTATGCCAACCGAGGCCGAGCGGATCAAGGCGATCGTCCAGATCGCCAAGCATGCCGAGGAGGTCGGGCTCGACGTCTTCGCCACGGGCGAGCACCACAACCCGCCGTTCTACCCGAGCTCCCCCACGACTCTGCTCGGCTACATCGGCGCCCAGACCGAGCGCCTCATCCTGTCCACCACCACGACTCTCATCACAACGAATGACCCCGTCAAGATCGCGGAAGACTTCGCCATGCTGCAGCACCTCGTCGACGGGCGGACGGACCTCGTCCTGGGCCGAGGCAACACGGCCCCGGTGTACCCGTGGTTCGGCAAGAACCCGCACGACGCGCTCGAGCTCACGATCGAGAACTACGCGCTCCTGCGGCGCCTCTGGGACGAAGACGTGGTGGACTGGAGCGGAAAGTTCCGCACCCCGCTGCACAACTTCACGGCGACCCCGCGACCGCTCGATGGCGTGGCGCCGTTCGTGTGGCACGGCTCGATCCGGACGCCGCAGATCGCTGAGCTCGCCGCGTACTACGGCGATGGCTTCTTCGCCAACAACATCTTCTGGCCGAAGGAGCATTACATCCGGCTCATCAACCTTTACCGCGAGCGCTTCGAGCACTACGGCCACGGCAAGGCGCATCAGGCGATCGTGGGCTTGGGCGGCCAGTTCTTCATGCGCCGGAACTCCCAGGATGCCGTCCGCGAATTCCGCCCGTACTTCGACAACGCACCGGTCTACGGCCACGGCCCCTCACTCGAGGACTTCACCTCTCAGACGCCGTTGACGGTGGGCAGCCCGGCGGAGTTCGTCGAGAAGACCCTCGCCTTCCGCGACTACTTCGGCGACTACCAGCGACAGCTGTTCCTGGTGGATCACGCAGGCCTCCCGCTCAAGACCGTCCTCGAGCAGCTCGACCTGCTCGGCGAGGTGCTCCCCGAGCTCAAGGCCGGTTTCGAGGCCGGCCGTCCCGCCGACGTGCCCGAGGGCCCGACGCATGCGGCCCTCGTGGCGCAGAAGGCCAGCACAGCTGATGCCGCCACGGCCGGCACCGGGACAGTTCCCACGCCAGATGCAGAGGCGGTGCGATGAGCACTGCCACCCCGCAGCAGGCCCCGTCCGTCCGCGAGACCGCCGAGGCATGGGAGTCCCTCTTCCGTGCGCAGGTAGCCGTCATGCGCCGGCTGCAGGCCGACCCTGCCTTCAAGGAACTCGGCATGAAAGAGTACGACGTGCTCTTCACCCTGAGCACCTGCCCGGAGGGCGGCCTGAGGCTCAACGAGCTCAACGACCACGTGCTGCTGGCCCAGTCGAGCCTGAGCCGACTCGTGGAACGGCTTGAGCGGCGAGGGCTCGTCGCCAGGCGGGCGGCGCCGGACGACGCGCGGGGCATCCTGATCACCCTCACCGAGGCAGGTTTGGAGGCGCAGCGGCGGATTGGCCGCGGCCACGTGCGGGAGATCGCGCGCCTGTTCGGGAGCGCCCTCGACGGCGACGAGCTCGCCGAGCTGACTCGGCTCACCACCAAGCTGCGTCAGCACGTGGTGCAGAACCACGCGCTGTAAGAGCGCGGCTACCGGCTGCAGGGGGAACGGCTGCTCGCCTACTCGATGACGAGGAGCGCTCTCGGATCATCGTCCGGGAGCGCTTCGTCGCATTCTGCCGACACTGCAAGCCGACGCAGCACGAGACTTCCTCCCACGGTGGACAGGAACGCCGTATCCGAGGAATCGCGGCCCGCGGTGATCCGCAGCATGCCGGCGCGCGAGGCGAGCCCGGTGGGGTCGATGACGTGCCACGCCCCGTCAACGTAGGCCTCGGCGACCGCGTGGAAGTCCATCGGTCGGAGCCCTGGGGCGTAGACCGCGGTGAGCCGGGCCGGAATGTCCTTCGCCCGCAGGAGTGCGATCGCGAGGTGGGCGTAGTCGCGGCACACTCCCCTGCGGTGAAGCAGAGTCTCCACAGCCCCGTCCGTTCCGCGGGACGACCCGGCCACATACGAGAGCTGCTCGTGCACCCACGCACGGACTGCCACGACGAGCTCCGCGCCGCGCAGGGAACCGAACTGCCCGTAGGAGGTCGGCAGGAGCCGATCGCTTTCGGCATACCGGCTGGGCCGCACATACCGGATGAGGTCCATCTCGTCGACCGGCTCCTGAACGGCACGGCCCCCGATCGACGCCGAATACTCGACCTCGACGTCCGCGGGCTCGTCGAGCTCGAGGACGTGGAATCGTCCGCCGTGGCCGTCGACGAGCTCGCGCCGCGGCACCTCCCCACCCTGGGACGTGACGGAAAGCCGCTCCTCGAATGAGGAGTAGCCCGGATTCTTCGCGACGGCCACGGCCATGGCCACCTTCGTCCGCGCCACGGTGGTGAAGGACAGACGGGCGCTGACAGTGCGCAGCATGGGGCTCCAGACGGGGGCTAAGACTTCTTGGTGAACTTCAGCGACATGATCATCCGCTGCGCATCGGCGAAGTCTCCGGAGTTCCGGACGTACGCCGATGCCTGAGCAAGGTTATCGAACGACGAGAGCGGCGCAACCTTCGCCTCCGGCGCAAGCGGAGTGACCTCGAGGACGTCGGAAAACGAATAGCCTCCGATCCCCGCCGGCCCGGGAACCACGTTGTCGAGCCGGCAGGCCTTGCCGTCCTGGGCGACGGTTGCCACGCCGACGAGACCGAACGAGCCGAAGTACTTGTAGCCCTGCAGCACGCGGTACACGAAGCGCGGGGAGATCGCGGTCGGCCCATCCACGAACGGAAGGTCTACAGGAAGGCTGTTGAGGACGGTATACGGCTTGGCCTGAGCAGGGTCGCACGGCTGCTGGCTCGGCAGGGACAAACCCGTCTGGAGCGCGGCTACGAAAGTGCCGTCGGGCTTCCTCACGTCAACATGGAGGGCGCCGGACGCCGAGCCTGGGGCGGCGGGCTGAGACTGCACGATCCACGAAGCCGGCAGGTCGAAGCTGACGGTCTTGCCTGGGTCCGTGTACGTCTTCCATTCGGCCGACGTGGCACCGGGCGACGGTGTGCCGACGGCGGACGCGCTGGCCGAGGCGCCGGCCGACCGCGAGGCGCCGGCAGACGCACCCCCGGCGCCGGCACCACCGCTCTGCTGAGGCGCGACGGCGGTCCATTGCGGTCCGCTCTGGCCAGCGCCGCAGGAAGCCAGCACGAGCGCCCCCGCGAGGGCCAGCGGAGGAAGCACCAGGGGAAGGAGGCGACGAGCATCCATGCGCTTCACCCTAGCGAACACCTGCGGCTGTACTCTGGCGCCATGCTCGAACTGGACGAAGCGGTCCCCGCCCTCCCAGCCCACCAGGTCGCCGATTGGCGCGTGCGCACCTACGCCCTCTATGCCGCGGTCAGGGCGGCGGCGACCCCTGCCGAGGGGCATGCGCTCTGGTGCCGTGAGCGGGACCGGATGTTCGGCACCCACCCGGCCTCCGCCGTCGTGCATTCCGAGCGCGCGGCCTTCCGCGGCCTGCGTGTGGCGCCCTACGATCCCGCGTTCCGGTTCGAGCTGCCCCTGCTGCCGGACGGCGCTGGGACCGTCCGGAACGTGCAGACCGGGACGGACGGAGTGGTCCCGTTCGTTCGGCTGGGCACCTTCGACGTGCCACAGCTCGGCGCCCTCGCCGCATGGCGACATGCGGGTTATGGCGGTGGCATCTTTGTGCCGTTCCGCGACTCGACGTCCGGGCGCGCGGATGGTTCCTATGGTGCTGGCCGCTATCTCCTGGACACGATCAAGGGCGCTTTTCTCGGGGTGCGCGAGGCCGACGACGGCACGCCCCTCTACCTCCTCGACTTCAACTTCGCCTACAACCCGTCGTGCGCCTACGACGAGGCGTGGGCGTGCCCCCTGCCCGGGCCGGAGAACCGTCTGGCGGCGGATGTGCCGGTCGGCGAGCTGTATCCGGCGCTGTAGCCCGACGCGACGCGATCACTCTGCACGGCTGCGTCACAGCACCGGCACAGCGCCCGATGCCATGCTGACTGCATGACGCCGACTACCACGACGAACGGCCCCCGGCCGACGAATACCGCCTCCTGGCGGACGTCGCTGGAGGGGGCCGTTCGGCGTCCCGTGATCCGTCAGCTCGTGCGGTTCACGGGCGTCGGCGTCATCTGCACCGCCGCCTCGCTGGCTCTGTACGCCATCCTCCGACTCCCGTGGGGTCCGCATGCGGCCAACGCCGCGGCACTCATCGCCACCTCGCTGCTGAACACCGAGCTGAACCGCAGGTTCACGTTCCACATCCGCGAGCGTCGCGGCCTGCTGCTGGATCACCTGCACGGCCTCGTGGCGATGATGATCGCCCTCGTCCTCACGAGCGGCAGCCTCTCGGCCGTCCTCTTCGTGAAGCCGGACGTTGGAATCACGGGCGAGCTCTGGACGACGACGATCGCCGGCTGGGCCGCGACCGCCGCCCGGTTCGTGCTGCTCCGCTATTGGGTCTTCCGCCGGGCTCGGAACGCATAGTCTCGGCTCCGCCGAGCTCCCCACCTTCTGCCCCGAACTCCCCGGGACTAGTGGGGAGTTCGGCGTGATGAGGCGCTACCTGCGCGCGATGCCCGTGACGGCGGCGTAGGCCCCTTCCAGGGCGCGAGCCGCCTCGTCGAGATCCCCAGCCGTTACCGTGGCCGGAAGCGTGAACCGCACGGCGGTCTGCGCGGTCTCGGGGTCGATGCCGAGGGCGAGGAGCACGTGCGAGGGGTCGCTCGAACCGGCCGCGCAGGCCGATCCGGACGAGCAGATGATGCCCCGGCGTTCAAGCTCGAGGAGGATCGACTCCCCGCTCACGCGGGGGAAGCAGAAGGAGGCGCTGCCCGGCAGGCGGTGGACGTCGTCGCCCGTGAGCAGCGCCTCGGGGACAAGCTCGAGCACGCGCTGCACAAAGCCGCGCCGGAGCTCGGCGAGGCGCGGGGCCGCCGTCGGACGCTCGCCCTCCGCGAGCCGAAGCGCGGTGGCGAGCGCGACCGCGCCCGCGACGTTCTCCGTGCCCGACCGCGCGCCCCGCTCCTGGCCGCCGCCGTCGACGAGTGGCTCGATGCTCACCCGCCCGGCGACATAGAGCGCCCCGACCCCCTTGGGCGCGCCGAGCTTGTGGCCCGAGATGCTGAGCGCGTCGACACCGAGGTCGCGGACGTCGAGCGGGAGCACCCCGGCAGCCTGGACGGCGTCGGTGTGGAACGGAACTTTGGCGGCGTGGGCCACGGCAGCGAGCTCGGCGATGGGCTGGATCGTCCCGACTTCGTTGTTCGCGTACATCACCGAGGCCACGGCGGTGTCCGGCCCGACGACGGCGGCGAGCGCCTCAGGCGAAACGCGACCGGTCCCGTCGACTGGCACAACGTCAACCACGAAGCCGTGCAGGCGCGCGAGGCTCCGCGCGGATTCGAGCACGGCAGGGTGTTCGACGGCGCTCACGGCGATGCGGGTACGGCGTGGGTCTGCCGCGCGGCGTGCGAGCGCGATGCCCTTGACGGCGAGGTTGTCCGCCTCAGTGCCACCGGACGTGAACGTGACCTCTCCCGGCCGACAGCCGAGCACGCGGGCGACGTCGGCCCGAGCTGCCTCGAGGCCGGCGCGGGCACGCTCCCCCAGCTCGTGATGGCTCGACGGATTGCCGAAGTCGCCAGTGAGGTACGGCCACATGGCCTCGAGGACCTCGCGGCGCACGGGAGTGGTGCCGGCCGCATCAAGGTAGATCACGCGCGTCCGCCCTCCGCGGCGTCGAGCACGACGTCGAGTCCGAGATCGAGGTTCACGATCGAATGTGTGAGGGCCCCGACCGAGATCACGTCGACCCCCGCCGCCGCGATGTCGGCCACCGTGTCGAGATTCACTCCGCCGCTCGCTTCGACGATCGCCCGGCCCGCGACAATCGCGACGCCCTCGCGGAGCTGCTCGGGGGTGAAGTTGTCGAGCATGATCGTGTCGACACCCGCCGCGAGGACAGGCTCAATCTGCTCGATCGAATCCACCTCGACCTCGAAATGCGTCGTGTGGCCCAGCCTCTCGCGCGCCGCGCGCAGAACATCGGTCAGAAGCGCTGGGTCGCCCCCGGTCAGGACCGCGAGGTGATTGTCCTTGGCCATGACGGCGTCCGAGAGGCTGAAGCGGTGGTTCCGGCCACCGCCGCACCGCACCGCATACCGCTCCACCTCGCGCAGCCCCGGGGTGGTCTTGCGGGTGTCCACGATGCGCGCGTTTGTGCCCTGCGTGAGCGCGACGTAGCGTGCCGTGAGGGTCGCGATCGCGCTCATCCTCTGGACCAGATTGAGCACCACGCGCTCGGCCGTCAGGATCTCCCGCGCGCGGCCCGCAACTCTGGCCAGCACGGCGCCCGCACTGAACTCCTCGCCCTCCCCGACGACGAGGTCCACCTGCGCCTCGGGATCATGGAAGCGGAAGCCGGCCTCGATCACGGGACCGCCGGAGAACACGCCTGGGACGCGAGCACGGAGCTCCGCGGTAGCACGCGCCGAATCAGGGATCAGGACAAGCGATGTGATGTCCCCATGAGGGGCATCTTCCGCATAGGCCCGCTCAAGCACGGCCCGCAGCGCGTGAGCCGGAAGCGGGATCTGCGCAGTGTTCTGGGCTGGCATGGTTTGGGCTGGCATGGTTTGGGCTGGCATGGTCTGGGCCGGCATGTCACAGGCTCCTTCCTGCCAGCGCGGGCTGGCGGACGACAACGGTGCCCGCCTCCGCCTCGCCGCCGCCACTCACGCGGCGCTCGGGGAAGTCGAGGCGGAAGTGGGCGCCCACCGATTCCTCACGGAGGGCGGCGGAGGCAACGAGCAGTCGGGCGGCGACCAGGAGGTTCGCCACCTCGGGCTCACCGGAAGTCCATGCAGCGAGCGAGTGGCCGAGGCGCACGAGGCCGCTCGCCTCGCGCAGCACGCCGGCGTCGGCCTCCATGGCGGCGGCGAGCGCGGCCCGGCCTGAAGCACCAGCCAGCGTTAGGGCTCCCGCTTCGGGTTCCGCCGCGACCGCGAGGGCAACGGCGGTCTCGACGGCGGGGCCGCCCCACTCGTCGGCACGGCCGGCTACGAAGCGCTCGACAGCGCGCGCCGCGAACACGACGCCTTCGAGCAGGGAATTGGAGGCCAGGCGGTTCGCCCCGTGCACGCCCGTGCACGCGACTTCACCGGCCGCATACAGCCCGGGGACGCTGGTCGCCCCGTCGAGGTCAGTCGCCACGCCGCCCATCCAGTAGTGCGCGGCCGGCCCGATCGGGAGGGGCTCCCGACGCCAGTCGAAGCCCGCGGCTCGGGTCATGGCGTCCAGACCGGGGAAGCGACGGGCCAGGAAGCCGCCGCCGTGGACCGACTCGAGCTCGGTCGCATCGAGGTAGGCCTGGCCGCCTCCGGCGCGGCGGTGGAGGGCGAGCGCGCGAGAGACGGCGTCGCGGGGGGCGAGCTCGCCCAGCGGGTGATACTCGCCCACGAACCGGCGCCCGGATGCGTCGCGAATGAGTGCGCCCTCGCCCCGGACAGCCTCGGAAATGAGCGTTGAGCGGACCGTTCCGTCCGCCCCGCGGACCTGGAGCGCGGTCGGGTGGAACTGGTAGAACTCGAGGTCGCGGAGCGCCGCGCCCGCGCGGAAGGCGAGGGCTACGCCGTCGCCCGTCGCCACCGCGGGGTTGGTGGTCTGGGCGAAGAGCTGGCCCGCTCCCCCGGTGGCGAGGAGAACCGCATCGGCCTCCAGACGCCGTCGTGCGCCTGATTCGCTTGCCTGCACGTACTCCACTCCGGCAATCGCCCCGCAATCGAGCACGAGCTCGGCGGCCATCGCCCCCTCGAGAACCTCGAGGCGCCCCTGCGCCTCAAGGTCGCGCACCCGGGCAATGAGCGCCCTGCTGATCCCGGCGCCGCTCGCGTCGCCCCCGGCGTGCAGGATGCGCGGGAACGAGTGGGCGGCCTCGAGCCCGAGGAGGAGGCGGCCGTCGGGTCCGCGGTCGAACGCGACGCCGTGCGCGAGGAGCGCGTCGACGGCGTTGGCTCCGCGGGCGCACATGACGTCGACGGCGGCACGGGAACCGAGCCCCGCCCCAGCCGCCATCGTGTCCGCGGCGTGGCTCTCGACGCTGTCCCCCGGCGCGCGCTGCCCCTCCGGCAACACTGCAGAGAAGCCGCCCTGAGCGAGCATGCTGTTGCTGTCCGCGAGAGTCGCCTTCGTCAGGAGGACGACGGCGGCCCCGGCCTCCGCTGCGGAGATCGCCGCGAAGAGCCCGGCAACACCACTGCCGATGACCGCCAGACGGCGCCCGGTCGACGTGCTCACGGCCGAGCCGCCAGCATCCGTTCGAGGGCGACGCGTGCAGGCTCCGCGACGTCGGCCGCAACCTCGATGCGGTTCCGGACCTCGCCCTCGACGAGGCCCTCGAGCACCCAGGCGAGATAGCCCGGGTGGATCCGGTACATCGTGGAGCAAGGGCAGATGACCGGGTCAAGGCAGAAGATCGTGTGCTGCGGGTACTCTGCCGCGAGCCGGTTCACGAGATTGACCTCGGTGCCGATCGCGAAGACCGTGGGCACGGTCGCGGCGGCGATGGCCTTGCGGATGTAGTCGGTCGAGCCGTACTCGTCGGCCGCGTCGACGACCTCCATGGGGCACTCGGGGTGCACGATCACGCGCACGCCCGGGTACTCCGCGCGGGCCTTGTCGATCTGCGCGACATTGAAGCGGCGGTGCACCGAGCAGAAGCCGTGCCACAGGATGACCCGGGAGTCGCGGAGGGTCTCCGGATCGGTGCCGCCCCACGGCTTGCGCGGGCTCCACATGGGCATCTGCTCAAGCGGGACCCCCATGGCCTTGGCCGTGTTCCGGCCGAGGTGCTGGTCAGGGAAGAACAGGACGCGCTGGGCGCGCTCGAAAGCCCACTCGAGGACAGTCGCAGCGTTCGACGACGTGCACACGATCCCACCGTGCTCGCCGCAGAATCCCTTGAGCGCCGCCGAGGAGTTCATGTACGTCACCGGGATGACCGGAACGCGGCCCTCCGCGTCCGGCTCGGTGCCGAACAGCTCCTCGAGCTGGTCCCAGCACTGCTGGACCGAGTCGATGTCCGCCATGTCCGCCATCGAGCACCCCGCCGCGAGGTTGGGCAGGATCACGGCCTGGTCCTCGCGCGAGAGGATGTCGGCTGTCTCCGCCATGAAATGCACGCCGCAGAAGACGATCGCCTCGGCGTCGGGGCGGGTGAGCGCGGCGTTCGCGAGCTGGAACGAGTCGCCCACGAAGTCGGCGTGCTCCACAACCTCGTCACGCTGGTAGAAGTGGCCGAGCACCACGACTCGGTCGCCGAGAGTCTGCTTGGCGGCGTGGATGCGGGCGCGGAGTTCGTCGTCGCTCGCGTCCTTGTACTCCTGGGGCAGCTGGCCCTGGCGAGGGGTCGACGCCGGAGCGACGTCGGCGCTCGAAGCGCCTGGCCCGTAGGCGGGCAGACCGCGGAGGGCCTCGGCGGCGTCGAACTCCCACGGACCCTTCGCGAGGTCGGAGCTGCACGTGCTGGCAGCCGGAGCCTCCTTGGACAGCCGCTCCGCATCAGCGCGGGTGATGAGGTTGATGGCGGTGGCGACCGACGTCATGTCGTGCTCCTTTGTGCTGGGCCTGTGTAGTGGGGACCGGTGTAACGGTAGAGGCGTGGGGGCCGATGGCGGCCGCCCTCTTGGAACTGATCAGTCGGCTCGATCTGAGACACGGACTTGAGCTGGCGGCGGAAATTGGCGGGATCGAGCGGGCGTCCGAGGACCGCCTCGTAGACCTCGCGGAGCTGGGCGAGGGTGAACGTCTCGCCGAGGAAGTGGTACGCGACCTGCGCGTATTCAATCTTGTTGCGCAGTCGCCAGAGCGCGTAGTCGATGATCTCGCGATGGTCGAAGGCGAGGCCGTCCTCGTCCTCGCCGGCCGTGTCGGCGCGATGCCAGGCCACGTTCTCGGTCTCGTTCTCCAAGAGGAGCTCAGCCTCCGTTGGCCGCACGAGCGCCCAGTACACGATCGAAACAACGCGCTGGGCTCCCCGATGGGGCTTGCTCGCACGGTCAAGGCCGCCGAACGCGTAGAGCTGTTCGAGGTACTCCGGGGCGAGGCCCGTAGTCTCCCGCAGATTCCTCCGAGCGGCATCCTCAAGCGACTCCGTCGCAGTCAGCGGGCCGCCCGGAAGGGCCCACTGCCCCTTGAACGGCTCCTTCACCCGACGGACGAGCGGGAGCCACAGCGTCGGCCTGCCCGCGTCGCGGCTCGGCTTCAGGGCGAAGATTACGGTGGAGATCGCGAGCGATGGAGGGAGCTGGGCGCGCTCCGAAACGTTGGCGCCGAGGGGGCCAGCGAAAAGGGTACTCATCGCGTCTCCCTCCCTTCACCGCTAGTTAAAGTCACTTTGACCCTAAGTCATGATACGCCCCGGCGAGCGGAGGAGCAAAAGGTGACGCGCCGCCGTCGGCGTCTGGGCGCTGCCTTCCTCCCCACTTTTCAAAGCGGCAGCAGCACGACTCGCCGGCAAATTGGGGCAACTCGCCGCGAATTGAAGCCTAAAGCTGGTGAGGACGGAACGAGGGCCCTGCAAAGCTGACGGCGCAACGGGGAGCGTCAGTTGCAGATGCCGCCGCCGGCCTCTGGGGACTGCCTTCCTCCCCACTTTTCAAGGCGACAGCAGCACGACTCGCCGGTAGATCCGGGCGACTCGCCGCGGATTGAAGCCTAAAGCTGGTGAGGACGGAACGAGGACCCTGCTGACGGCGCAACGGGGTCAGCGTCGCAACGAAGCTGGCCCCGCAGCGGGGACGGTCAGCCCCGCGCGGCAGCTTCCAGCAGCGGCAGGGTGCGCCCCTCGAAGTGGGTGTTGAGGGCGATCACGCTCGAGGACCGGACCACGGCCTTCGTGGCCATGATGATGTCGAGGACCCTCTGCAGGTCTGAGTTGGAGCGGGCGGCGACGCGGGCCATGAGGTCGCTGTCGCCCGACACGGTATGGACTTCGATGACCTCGGGGATTTCCGCCAGGGTCTTGGAGACGGCGTCGTGCCCGAGATCCTGGTTGATGGTCAGGAAGCAGAACGCGACGACGGGAAAGCCGAAGGCCCGAGGCTCGGGCTCCGGCGCCCAGCGCGCGATCACGCCGTTGGCGATCATCCGGTCGAGCCGCGCCTGGACGGTGGCGCGGGCCACCTTGAGGATGCGAGACGCCTCGAGGACGGACATGCGCTGCTCCTCCGTGAACAGCCTCACGATCTTGGCATCCAGCTCGTCGACCTTCACCGCATCACTCCCCTTCGCTTGGCACCGGTGCCACGCAGACACGATGCTACAGATTGATGCCCGCATGAACATCCATTGCGCATTCTGCCCAGATCCGAACTCGCTCCACCCGCGACTCCTAGCACTCTGCTCAGAGCCGTGATCCGCGCCACACAAGGTCGGAAAATGAGGCTATCCTCGTCACCGTCCCCTTGGTCCGGCATACCCCGCCGCGGCCATCGAAGAACCGAAGAGGGTCAATGACACCTATGCAGACTGCAAACGCAGCGCACACCGAACAAGCGACTACGACAACGAAGTCGACGCTTGGGGCAGCACTCAAGCCCCGGCAGCTCACCATGATGGGGCTCGGCAGCGCGATCGGCGCTGGCCTCTTCATCGGCTCGGGAGCGGGCATCCAGGCCGCCGGGCCCGCCGTCCTCATTTCCTACCTCGTCGCAGGAACGCTCATCATCCTCGTCATGTGGGCGCTCGGCGAGATGGCTGCGGCGAACCCGAACAGCGGCGCCTTCTCCGTCTACACCGCCCGCGCCCTGGGCCCCGTGGCCGGAGCTACGGTCGGCTGGCTGTGGTGGCTCCAGCTCGTCGTGGTGATCGCGGCGGAAGCCCTCGGAGCTGCGGGCCTCCTTGCGACCGTCTTCCCCGCCCTGCCGGTGTGGCTCATGGCGCTGCTGTTCGTCGCGGTGTTGACGGCGGTCAACCTCACGCGGGTGCGGAACTTCGGCGAGTTCGAGTTCTGGTTCGCGCTCCTCAAGGTTGCCGCGATCGTCGGCTTCCTGGTGATCGGCGCAGCCCTGCTGTTCGGCTGGATCCCGGGCGTCCCGTCGCCGGGGCTTGCGCACTTCGGGGGCGAGGGCTTCGCGCCGCACGGCTTCGGCGGCATCGCCACGGCGCTCTTCGTGGTTGCCTTTGCCTTCGGCGGCACGGAGATCGTCTCGGTTGCCGCGGCTGAGACCGAGGACCCGGCCCGGAGCGTAGGCAAGGCCGTCCGAACCGTCGTCTGGCGCATCCTGGTCTTCTACATCGGCTCGATCTTCATCATCGCGGCGGTCCTGCCGTGGAATTCGGCCGGACTCAAGAGCCCGTTCGCCGCCGTCCTCGACGCCGCGGGCCTCCCGGGTGCCGCGACGGCGATCACGCTCGTGGCCGTCGTCGCCCTCCTCTCGGCCCTCAACGCGAACCTGTATGGCGCGTCCCGCATGATCTTCTCCCTCGCCGAACGCGGTGAGGCCCCTCGAGCGCTCGCGTCACTGACGACGGCACGCGTGCCGGCAGCGGCTGTCCTGGCGAGCGTCGCGTTCGGCATCGTCGCCACCGTGCTCGAGCTGATCTTCCCCGACCGCGTCCTCCCGATCCTGCTGAACATCGTCGGGTCGACCTGTCTGCTGGTGTGGGGCTCGGCGCTCGTCTCCCAGCTGGTCCTGCGTTTCCGCGCGGACCGCGAGGGCACGGAGCTCCCCCTTCGCATGGCCGGGTTCCCGGTTCTGACCGTCCTCGGCCTCGTCATCCTCGCCGCGACGTTCGCCGTCGGCCTCATCGGTGACGAGTCGCGACCCCAGCTGCTGAGCACCTTCGCGCTTGTCGCCGTGCTCGCCGGGGGAAGCGCGCTGCGCCGCCGGGCGGTCGCCAGCAAGTAAGCCGCCAGGGCAAGTAGAGCGCCCCAGGTTCGCCGCGAGCCTGGGGCGCTTTCGTGCTTTCAGACACCTTTCGTGCTATCAGACACAGTGACGAGTGACGGAGCGCACACGGCATTCGAATCTTACATTTTGTACAGTCAAGCTGTCCCCTGTTGCACAGCCTGCGCGTCGACCTTACGTTTTTGCTATGCAGACTTCACCACAGAGCACGACGGCGGCAGGCCGGGCGGGGCTGGCAGGTGCGGCGCGGGAGCAGCTCCCCGAGCTTCCCATGGTCGACCCGGTGGCACCCTCCGACCTCGTGGAGCTCTACCGCCTCATGACGGCCGTCCGCCAGCTGGACCTCGCGGCGATCTCGTGGCAGCGCCAGGGCCTCGTCCCCGCGTACGCGCCCGAGTTGGGCCAGGAGGCGGCGCAGGTCGGCTCCGCCCTCGCCGTCGACGTGTGCCGCGACTTCGTCTTCCCCACCTACCGCGAGCTCGGCGTCGCGCGGGCCTGCGGAGTGGACATGGTCGAGTACATGTCCACGCACAAGGCCATCTGGCATGGCGGCCTGTGGAACCCGGCCGAGACTCACGTCGCGCCGATCCAGGCAGTCGTGGCCGGCTCTGTGCTCCACGCGGTCGGCTGGGCTCACGGCCAGACCCTCGACGCGCACGGCGAGGTCCCCGAAGCCGGCTACAACGTCGCGATCACCTACCTCGGCGACGGGGCCTCAAGCCAGGGCGACGTCCACGAGGCCATGAACTTCGCCGCGATCTTCAAGGCCCCCGTGGTGTTCTTCGTGCAGAACAACGGTTGGGCCATTTCGGTTCCGACGGAGAAGCAGGTGGCGGGCGGCAGCGTGGCCGCGCGCGGCGCCGGTTACGGCATCCCGGCCATCCAGGTGGACGGCAACGAGGCCGCAGCCGTCCTCGAGGCCACCCGCCGTGCCGTCGCCCACGCCCGCGCCGGCCACGGCCCCGCCATCGTCGAGGCCATGACCTATCGCCGCGGTCCCCACGCGACTTCCGACGACCCCGGCCGCTACCGCACCCTCGACGAGGAGCGCGCCGACGGCGGAACCGACCCCCTTGTGCGGCTCCGGGAACGGATCCTGGCCGAGGCTGCCGCGGATGCCGCGGCCTTGGACGCGGCCGATGCGTCCGGCAAGGCCGAGGCCGAGGCAGTGCGTGAGGGCATCATGGCCCTCGGGTCCCGCCCCGGCGCCGAGATGTTCGACCTGGTCTTCCAGGAGCCCACCGACGAGCTGCTGCGACAGAAGGCCAACTGGCAGGAAGAGACCGATCATGCCTGAGACGATGACAGCCCCCGAACCGGTCATGGACACGCAGCCGAAAGCGCAAGAGCTGTCCCTTCAGGGCGCGCTCAACCTCGCGCTCGACGAGATCCTCGCCGAGGACCCCAAGGCCCTCGTCCTCGGCGAGGACGTCGGCACGCTCGGCGGCGTCTTCCGCGTCACCTCCGGGCTGGCTGCAAAGCACGGGGCGGAGCGCGTCTTCGACACCCCGCTCGCCGAGTCCGGGATCCTGGGCATGTCGATCGGCCTGGCGATGGCCGGCTTCCACCCCATCCCCGAGGTCCAGTTCGACGGCTTCGCCTACCCTGCCGTGAACCAGATCGTCTGCCAGCTCGGCCGCATGAACTACCGCAGCCGCGGCACCCTGCCCATGCCGGTCACGCTGCGCGTGCCGAGCTTCGGCGGGATCCGGGCGCCCGAGCACCACGGCGAGAGCCTCGAGGCGCTCTTCGCCCACGTCCCGGGCCTCAAGGTCGTCTCCCCCTCCGACCCGCAGCAGGGCTACTCCCTTCTCAAGGCCGCGGCAAGGATGCCCGACCCCGTCATCTTCATGGAGCCCAAGTCGCGGTACTGGCAGAAGGGCCTCGTCACCAGCACCGAGTCCCCCGCCGATGTCAGCGGCGCCCGGATTGCCCGCCCGGGGAAGCACCTCACCCTCGTCGCGTGGGGCGCCATGGTCTCCCGCTGCATCCAGGTCGCCGAGCTCGCCGCGGAGGACGGGATCGACATCGAGGTCCTGGACCTGCGCTGGCTGAAGCCCATCGACGCCGAGGCCCTGGCGACCTCCGTGGGCAAGACGCGGCGCGCCGTCGTCGTCCATGAGGCGCCGCGGACCTCCGGTCTCGGCGCGGAGGTGGCCCAGATCATCATCGAGCGCTGCTTCGGAACGCTCAAGGCACCCGTTGAGCGCGTCACGGGCTTCGACGTACCGTATCCCTCAGGCGACCTGGAGGACGAGTACATCCCGAACATCGACCGGATCCTGTTCGGCATCCAACGAGTATTGGAGTACAAGCGTGGCTGAGATTCCCTTCCCCCTCCCCGACCTCGGCGAAGGACTCATCGAGGCCACCGTCCTCGAATGGCTCGTCGGCGAGGGCGATCAGGTCGAGCGGAATCAGCCGCTCGTCGAGGTCGAGACCACGAAATCCGCACTCGAGCTTCCCTCGCCGCAGTCGGGCAAGGTGCTCAAGCTTCACGGCGCGCCCGGCGACGTGATCAAGGTGGGCGAGCCGCTCATCGTGTTCGAGGTCCCGGACGACACGGCGGGCATCGTCGGCACGGTGCCGAGCGAGGAAGCGCCCAAACGGCGCGTCCGCCTCAGCGCCAACCTCGACGACGACTGACCGAAACACGGGAGAGAACAGGGACTGATGGAGACGGCAATGGGACGGCACGCAGGCAGCCCGGTTCACCACACGGTCGAGGGCACGGACCCCGGGCTCAACGTCCAGACGCACGAGCCTGAGTCGCCGGCGCCTCTGCCGCCCGTGCTCCTCATCCACGGCTTCGCATCCTCCGTGGCGCTGAACTGGGAGCAGAGCGGGTGGATCCCGGCGCTGCTCGACGCGGGCAGGAGGGTGATCGCCGTCGATCTCCCGGGGCATGGCCTGAGCGCGGCTCCGGAGGACGTTGACTCGTACTCGCCGAGCCGCATCCGGGCGGACCTGCTCCAGATCGCCTTCGACGAGGGGGCCCGCCCCCTCGATCCCGCGCGCCCCGAGAGCGGGCTCGACGTCATCGGCTACTCCCTGGGCTCGCGGCTCGCGTGGGAATTCGGCGCAACCCAGCCGGCGCTCGTGCGGCGCCTCGTGCTCGGCGGGCCGAGCAGCCGGGATCCGCTCGCCGAGTTCGATCTGGCCGCGGCGCAGCGCTTCCTCGCCGACGGTACCCCGATCGACGACGAATCCACCGCGAACCTTGTGGCGATGGCGCTTGCCTCCCCCAACTCCGACATGTACGCGCTCCTCTCGCTCGTGGAGGCCATCAAGGAGGAGCCGTTCGACGCCGCAGAGGCTGTGCCGCAGCAGCCGATCCTCATCGTGGCGGGCGAGAAGGACGAGCGGGCGGCGGGGCTGGAGGCCCTGCACTCGCTCGTCCCCTCAGCCCAGCTCATGCTGATTCCCGGCCGGAATCACGTGAATGCGGTCACCGCGCGGGCGTTCAAGCAGGCTGCGATCGAGTTCCTGTCGTAAGCCGTTCCAATTTGCCCCTTGAGCACTTCCCCGGCTTCGTATACGATTTTCGTATACGATCCTGAATGACAGGCAGTCGGACTCCGAAGGAGAGCGCTCTCGTGGAACAGCTCACGCAGGAACAGCTGGATGGGGCCGGCAAGGTCATCGCCGTCCACCTCAACTACCCCAGCAGGGCTGCGCAGCGGGGCAGGACGCCCGAGGTCCCCTCGTACTTCCTGAAGCCCGCGACCTCGCTCGCGCTCTCGGGGGCTGACCTCGAGCGACCGCAGGGCGTCGAACTGCTCACGGTCGAGGGCGAAGTCGCCCTGGTGATGGGGGCCCGCGCCCGCCGCGTCTCCCCCGACGAAGCATGGCGCTACGTCGCCGCGGTCACCGCGGCGAACGACGCCGGGCTCGCCGACCTCCGCTGGCCGGACAAGGGCTCCAACCTCCGTTCCAAGGGCGCCGACGGCATCGCACCGATCGGCCCGCAGCTCCTCCCGGCCCAGGAGCTCGACCCCGCCGCCCTGCGGGTGCGCATGTGGATCAACGGCGAATTGGTCCAGGAGGACTCCACCGGAACGCTCCTGTTCCCGTTCGCCCAGCTCGTCGCGGACCTCTCCCGCCTCATGACGCTCGAGCCGGGGGACATCATCCTCACCGGAACTCCGGCGGGGGCCACGGTGGCGCGGCCGGGCGACGTCGTCGAGGTCGAGGTGGACGGCACCGCCTCGGACGGTTCGCTGCTCAGCACCGGTCGCCTCTCGAACCGGGTCGTCGAATCACAGGCGCTCGAGCCGTATGGCGCGATGCCGAAGCTCACCGACGCCGACCGCATCGATGCGTGGGGCTCCGCCGAAGCCGCCGGCCTGGCTCCCGCCGCGCAGCCGGATTCGCGGCCCGCCAGCGTCCTCACCCCCGCGCTCACGGAGAAGCTCCGCTCCGTCGGCACAGCCACCCTGAGCGTCCAACTGCGCAAGCGCGGCATGCAGAACTGCCACATCGAGGGCCTGATCCCCACGAAACCGGGAGCGAAGGTGGTCGGAACGGCGCGCACGCTCCGGTACATTCCGGCCCGCGAAGACCTCTTCAAGACCCATGGCGGCGGGTACAACGCGCAGAAGCGCGCCGTGGATTCGCTCCGCCCAGGCGACATCCTCGTCATGGATGCCCGCGGCGAGAAGGGCTCCGGGACGCTCGGGGACGTTCTCGCGCTGCGGGCGCAGGTGCTCGGCGCGGCGGCGATCATCACCGACGGCGGCATCCGCGACTTCGGCCCCGTCTCGGGCATGGACATCCCGGCCTGGGGCGCGAACGCCCACCCGGCCGTGCTCGGCCGCAAGCACGTGCCGTGGGCCGTCGACGAGACGGTCGCGTGCGGCGGCGCCGCGGTCCAGCCAGGCGATGTGATCGTGGGCGACGAGGACGGGCTCGTGGTCATCCCACCGCAGCTTGTCGAGGAGGTGGCGGACGACGCCGTCAAGCAGGAGCGCGAGGAAGCGTGGGTTGCGCAGCGGGTCGCCGAGGGGAATCCCGTGGACGGGCTGTTCCCGATGAACGCCGAGTGGCGCGCGAAGTACGAAGCCGAGACTTCCGGCGCCGCGGTGGTCCGGCCATGAGCGCCCCGGCGCGAAGCGCAGCGGACACCTCCGCCGTTTCCCCTGCGCTGAGCAAGTCCCAGCTCGCCTACGAGTGGCTCCACGAGCGGATCGTCTCGGGCACCCTCGCTCCCGGGGCCCGTCTGGTGCTCGCACAGGTCGCGACCGAGCTCGAGGTCTCGGTCGTGCCGGTCCGCGAGGCCGTGCGACGCCTTGAGGCTGAAGGGCTCGTAACCTTCGAGAAGAACGTGGGGGCCACCGTGGCCGGGATCGATCCGGTCGAGTACCTCTACACGATGCAGACGCTGAGCCTCGTGGAAGGTGCCGCGACCGCCCTGTCCGCGCCCGCCGTCGGCCATCAGGACCTGGCGGCCGCCCGCGAAGTGAACACGCGGATGCGAGCCATGGTCGCCGATTTCCCCGACAGCTTCGATCCCGTCCAATTCACCCAGCTCAACCACGACTTCCACAGCGTGCTGTTCGAGCACTGCCCGAACCCGCACATCCTCGATCTCGTCCACCGCGGCTGGAATCGGCTCACGGCGCTCCGCGGCTCGACGTTCAGCTTCGTCCCGGAGCGCGCGAGCGAATCCGTGGAGGAGCACGAGGAGCTCCTGCGGCTCATCGAGAGCGGGGCTCCGACGTCGGAGATCGAGATTGCCGCTCGGCGCCACCGCTCGGCAACACTCGACGCCTACCTCGCGCGGACCGACGCGCACCCGAATTTCCCGAACCTCTGACCTACCCGCCCTCCATTTTCGAAGGAGCAACCATGAGCAAGCACTTCGTGCCCGAGAACCTCCCCACGCACCTCCAGCACTACATCGGCGGCAAGCGCGTCGACTCGATCGGCGGAGAGACGTTCGAGGTCCTCGATCCCGTCACGAACACGACCTACGCGACCGCCGCCTCCGGCCAGAAGGCCGATATCGACGCCGCCGTCGCCGCCGCCACCGAGGCCTTCGAGAACGGCCCGTGGCCCCGTATGAAGGCCCGCGCCCGCGCCAAGGTGCTCTTCGCGATCGCCGACGCGGTCGAGGCCCAGGAGGACCGGCTCGCCGAGCTCGAGACCTTCGACACCGGTCTCCCGATCACGCAGGCCCGCGGCCAGGCGCTCCGCGCGGCGGAGAACTTCCGCTTCTTCGCGGACCTCATCGTCGCCCAGCAGGACAACGCCCTCAAGGTCCCCGGCAGCCAGCTCAACTACGTCAACCGCAAGCCGATCGGCGTCGCGGGCCTCATCACGCCGTGGAACACGCCGTTCATGCTCGAATCGTGGAAGCTGGGCCCCTCGCTCGCCTCGGGCTGCACCGTCGTGCTCAAGCCCGCCGAGTTCACGCCGCTCTCGGCCTCGCTCTGGGCTGACATCTTCGAGGAAGCCGGCCTTCCCGAGGGCGTCTTCAACCTCGTGAACGGCTTCGGCGAGACCGCGGGCGATTCCCTCGTGAAGCACCCCGGCGTGCCGCTCATCTCCTTCACGGGCGAGTCCTCGACGGGCCAGCTCATCTACCGGAACTGCGCGGAGAACCTCAAGGGCATGTCGATGGAGCTCGGCGGCAAGTCCCCCGCCGTGGTCTTCGCGGACGCCGACCTCGACGCCGCGATCGACTCGACCCTCTTCGGCGTCTTCTCGCTCAACGGCGAGCGCTGCACCGCCGGCTCGCGCATCCTCGTCGAGCGCAGCATCTACGACGAGTTCACCGAGCGCTACGCCGAACGTGCCAAGAACATCGTGGTCGGCGACCCGCACGACCCGAAGACCCAGGTCGGCGCGCTCGTGCACCCCGAGCACTACGAGAAGGTCATGAGCTACGTCGAGATCGGCAAGTCCGAGGGCCGGCTTCTGGCTGGCGGTGGCCGCCCCGAGAACCTGCCCGAGGGCCAGGAGAACGGCTCGTATGTCGCGCCGACGGTGTTCGCGGACGTCAAGCCGGACGCCCGCATCTTCCAGGAGGAGATCTTCGGCCCGGTCGTCGCGATCACCCCGTTCGACGACGACGACGAGGCGCTTTCGCTGGCCAACAACACCAAGTACGGTCTCGCCGCCTACGTGTGGACCAACGATCTCAAGCGCGCCCACAACTTCGCCCAGTCGATCCAGGCCGGCATGGTCTGGCTCAACTCGCACAATGTCCGCGACCTGCGCACGCCGTTTGGCGGCGTCAAGGCCTCGGGCCTCGGCCACGAGGGCGGCTACCGCTCGATCGACTTCTACACCGACCAGCAGGCCGTGCACATCACGCTCGGCGACGTCCACACGCCGAAGTTCGGCGCCTGACCTTATCTCGAAGAGGAGAGATTCCATGAGCACCATCCCCACCCCCTCCGTCCCCGCGCCGGACATCGTCCGCTGCGCCTACCTCGACCTCGTGGTCACGGACCTGAAGAAGTCACGCGACTTCTACGTCGGCCTGCTCGGCCTTCACGTGACGTACGAGGACGACGAGGCGATCTACCTGCGCTCCTTCGAGGAGTTCATCCACCACAACCTCGTGCTGCGCAAGGGCCCGATCGCCGCCGCCGCGGCCTTCGCCTTCCGGGTCCGCACCCCCGAGGACGTGGACAAGGCCGAGGCCTACTTCAAGGAGCTCGGCTGCCGGACCGAGCGCCGCAAGGAGGGCTTCGTCCGCGGCATCGGGGACGCCGTCCGCGTCGAGGACCCGATCGGGTTCCCGTACGAGTTCTTCTACGAGGTCGAGCACGTCGAGCGCCTCCACATGCGCTACGACCTCTACTCGGCTGGGGAGCTCGTGCGCCTGGACCACTTCAACCAGGTCACCCCGGACGTCCCCCGCGGCCGCGCCTACCTCGAGGGCCTCGGCTTCCGCGTCTCCGAGGACATCAAGGACTCCGAGGGCACCACCTACGCCGCCTGGCTCCACCGCAAGGACACCGTGCACGACACCGCGCTCACCGGCGGCGACGGCCCGCGCCTGCACCACATCGCCTTCTCCACGCACGAGAAGCACAACATCATCCAGATCTGCGACAAGATGGGCGCCCTGCGCATGTCGGATCGGATCGAGCGCGGGCCCGGCCGCCACGGCGTCTCGAACGCGTTCTACCTCTACATCCTCGACCCGGACGGGCACCGCGTGGAGATCTACACGCAGGACTACTACACGGGCGACCCGGACAACCCCACGATCACCTGGGACGTCCACGACAACCAGCGCCGCGACTGGTGGGGCAACCCCGTGGTCCCGTCCTGGTACACCGAGGCCTCCCTCGTGCTCGACCTCGACGGCAACCCGCAGGAGGTCATCAAGCGCGAGGACAAGTCCGAGATGGCCGTGACCATCGGCGCCGACGGCTTCTCCTACACCCGCCCCGGCGACGAATCCGGCTCCTACCACGGCGAGGCCTCCAAGGGCTTCAAGCTCGGAAGCCAGGTCTGAGCATGCTGGACGCGCGCACCATCGAGGCGATCGCGGACGAGCTCGTGGAGGCGGGCCGGACGCGCACGCCCGTCCCGCTCCTGCACACCCGCTACGACGGCATGGACATCGAAGACTCGTACGCCGTGCAGAAGCTGTGGGCCTCCCGGCTCGAGGCGCAGGGAAAGCGGGTCGTGGGCCGGAAGATCGGCCTCACGTCCAAGGCCATGCAGGCCGCCACCGGCATCACGGAGCCCGACTACGGCGTCATCTTCGACGACATGGTCCTCGAGAACGGCTCGGTCGTGGAATGGAAGCGCTACACCCATCCGCGCATCGAGGTCGAGCTAGCGTTCCGGCTCAACCAGGACCTCAAGGGCCCGGGCGTCACGCTCTTCGACGTCCTCGACGCGACCGACTACGTAGTCCCGGCCCTCGAGATCCTCGATTCCCGGATCGAGATGCAGGGCCGCACGATCGTGGACACCATCTCGGACAACGCCGCTATGGGCGCCATGGTGGTGGGCGGGCGCCCGGTGCGGCCGCACGACGTGGACCTCCGCTGGATCTCGGCGCTCCTGTACCAGAACCAGGAGATCGTGGAGACCGGCGTGGCCGCGGGCGTGCTCAACCACCCGGCATCGGGCGTCGCGTGGCTCGCCGACAAGCTCGCCCAGCACGGCCAGTCGCTCCGCGCCGGGGACCTCGTGCTCGCCGGCTCGTTCACCCGGCCCATGTGGGTCTACGAAGGAGACACCGTCTACGCGGACTACGGGCCACTGGGGACGGTGACATGCCGTTTCGTCTAGAACCCGAACGGACCTTCCGGCACGCCCTCGAACAGGCCGGAGACCACCAGAACAATCACCAGAGCACCGCGAAGATCGGCCTCTGGGTCTGCTCCGGCAGTCCACTCGTGGCCGAGATCATGGCCGGATCGGGCGCGGACTGGCTGCTCATCGACGCCGAGCACAGCCCGAACTCGCTCGAATCCGTCCTGGCACAGCTCCACGCGGTCCACGGCTACCCGGTGCTGCCCATGGTCCGCCTGCCGTGGAACGACGCCGTGCTCATCAAGCAGTACCTCGACCTCGGGGCGCAGAATCTGCTCATCCCCATGGTCAACGACGCCGAGCAGGCGCGGGCCGCCGTCGCCGCCGTGCGGTACCCGCCGCACGGCGTGCGCGGGGTCGGCTCTGCCCTCGCCCGCGCCGCGCGCTGGAACCGGATCCCGGACTACCTCGCCCGGGCCGACGAGACGATCTCGCTCGCGGTGCAGATCGAGACCGCCGAGGCCGTGGAGAACGTCAAGGACATCCTCGCCGTCGACGGCGTCGACGCGATCTTCATCGGCCCCTCGGACCTCGCTGCCTCGATGGGCTACCTCGGCCAGCAGGAGCATCCCGAGGTGACCTCCGCCGTCGAACGCTGCCTCGCCGCCGCCCAGGAGGCGGGGAAGCCCGCGGGCGTCAACGCCTTCGTCGAGGCGACCGCCCGCCGCTACATCGACGCCGGCGCGCGCTTCGTCCTGGTGGGAGCCGACGTCGCCATCCTCGCCCGCTCGAGCGAGGAGCTCGCCGCGCGCTTCGCCCAGACCCCTGGGAAAGCCGACGGCGGCGAGCGCCCCGCCAGCTACTGACGCGCGCCGCCCGGCGCGGGCAGGCTTCAGCTCTGCCCGCGCCAGAGGCGCTGCCACCACGGGCGCTGCCTCCTCAGCAGCTCCGCCTCAGCGGCGGCCTCCTCCTCAGCCTGCCGCGCCGCCGCCGTCTGCTCTTCGCGCCGCTCCCGCCAACGCTGAACCTCGCCGTCGACGTCCCTGGTCTTCGTCACGACGGGAGGGCCGCCTTCGAGCTGGCGGCGGGCGTCGACCACGCGGGCGTTGAAGTCCTCGACGGCATCGCGGACTTCCTTCTCGGTGAACAGGGCATCGAGGCGTTCGTCGAGCTGGCCGTCCTCCACGCGCAGGAGGAGCGCCTTCGGCCCAAGCCCGGTGAGATGCTCGCGCTGGATGAGCCCCTTGATCCACCAGTCGGGGTCGTGCGTTCCGCTGAGGCCCGGGATCGGCTTGCCGGCGTACTTCAGGTTGTCGAATTCCCCGCGGGCCATGGCGTCTCGGACCAGATAGTCGGCACGGCGGGCGGAATCGAACCTGAGGCGCTTCTTCCGCAGCTCCTCCTGGCGCTGCTCCTCTGTGCGCTCCGCCTCAGACAGTTCGGAATCGTTCTCCCCCGCCTGGGCGGCCCGCAGCTCCGCCAAGTGTTCGAGTCGTCTCCGGAGCTCGTCCCCTCCCCTGTGGTTCACCCCATCGACGATACTGAGATTATGGCCGCGCCGCAGGAGGACAGCGCCACCGAGAACGGCCGCTATGCCGACCGCGCTGAAGCTGGCCGTGTGCTCGCGGGAGCCCTGCGGGCCGAAATGCCCGCTCTCGCCAATGCGCTGGTCCTCGGGCTGACCCGTGGGGGCGTTCCGGTCGCCGCGGCGATCGCACGCGAGCTAAGCCTCCCCTTCGACGCGGTGCCTGCACGCAAGCTCGGGATCCCGGGGCACGAAGAGGTGGCCTTCGGAGCGATCGCCTCGTGCGACGGCCACCGCTGCGCTGATCTGGACCGCCCCCTCATCCGCCGATTGCTTGCCTCCGGCTTCAGCCCGGCGTCCCTCGACAAGGTGCGCGATCGGGAGTTCGCCGAGCTCGGACGCCAGGAGCGCGTCTTCCTGCACGGCCGCTCCCAGGGCGCGGCGGGCCGCAGAGTGATCCTGTGCGACGACGGTGCGGCCACCGGGGACACGGCGCGTGCCGCGGTGGGAGCGGTGCGCGCGGCGGGGGCCGCTGTGGTCGTCCTCGCCCTGCCCGTGGCTCCTCCCGCCGCGGTGGAAGATCTCGCGGCGGTGGCGGATCGGGTAGTGTGCCCGCGCCAGCCGCTAGTGTTCCTCTCAGTCGGCGGCGCCTACGAAGGCTTTCCGCAATGCAGCGACGAGGAGGTCCAAGACCTCCTCGCCGTACGTGGCTGAACCTGCAAGGGCCGAACCTACGTGGACTCGCCCGGTGGGCACCGCTACTTGCCCTACCGTGGCGAGTCCACGCGGTTTCATAGTGGCTGGCTCCGCAGCCCAGAGACAGGCCCTTGTGCCCTAGTGGCTCGGCTGGTCGCCGTCGTCCTCGCCCAAGTGGTGGACCGCCACGCCTTTCTCCACGCCGTGGCCGATCCGCTGATATAGCGCCGGGCTCACGCGCCGCAGGCGCAGGGCCCAGGCAACTCCGGCGATCCCCGGGAGCACAATGAGCGCCGGGAGGACGAAGCTCAAGGCACTGGGCTCGGTCTGCCCGAGCAGGACGTCGAAGTTCGCCACGATGAGTCCGAAGACGACGGCCAGGGACACTGCGCCGAGCGAGGGCGCGACGACAGCGGACCACGCGCCGCGGGCGAGATTCCGACGCCGCCGGAAGAAGCCGACAACGGCTGCGGAGACGATCGCCATGAGGAGCACGAGGCCCATGGCGCCCGCGTTGGTGAGCCAGGTGAACATCGTCAGGACGGGGTACAGCGGATCCGCGCCGGTACCGGCGATGGCGAATGCCACAGTCACGACGACGGCGATCCCGGTCTGGACGAGCGAGCCCGCCTTGGGCGCGCCGTGCCGGCTGGTGGCCTCGAGCCACGGCGGGAGGACGCGCTCGCGCCCCAGCGAGAAGAAGTACCGGGCCACGGCGTTGTGGAAGCTCACGAGTGCTGCGAAGAGGCTCGTGCAGAACAGGACCTGCGCGATGTCGGCGACGATCTGGCCAACGTGGCCCGAGAGGAACGTGAAGACCAGGTCCGGGCCCTGCTTGCCGGCCACGTCGAAGAGCTGGGACGGACCGGCGCCGATCGCCATCGCCCAGGACGACACAGCGTAGAAGACGGCGATCACGCCGACTGCCGTGTAGGTCGCGCGGGGAATCGTCCGCTCGGGGTCCTTGGCCTCCTCGCCGTAGATGGCCGCCGATTCGAAGCCCATGAACGCCGCGATGCCGAAGGAGAGGACCGCGCCCACGCCCGGGACGAACAGGCTGGCAGGAGACAGCGGTTCCGCCGAGACGCCCTCCGGCGCGACGGCGAACGAGACGACGTCGTACACGATCACCACGAGGAACTCGAGCGCCACGAGCGCGCCGAGCACCTTCGCCGAGAGATCCACCCGATTGACACCGAGGACCGCGACGACGGCGATGCAGACGACGACGGGAATCCACCACGGAATGTCGGCGCCGAAGCGCTCGGAGAGGAGCGACGAAACCGTGAAGCCGAACAGGCCGTAGATGCCGACCTGCATGAGGTTGTAGGACATGAGGGCCACGAGCGACACGCCAACACCGGCCGGGCGCGAGATCCCCTGCGCGACGTAGGCGTAGAAGGCCCCGGCATTCGTGACGTGCCGGCTCATCGCGGCGTAGCCGACGGCGAAGACGGTCAGGACGGCGCCCAGGATGAGGTACGACAGGGGCACCCCCAGAAGCCCCGTCACGGCGAACGTGGTGGTGACGCCGCCGGCCAGAACGGTCAGCGGCGCGGATGCGGCAATGATCATCATGGTCACCGACGCGACGCCGAGCCTCCGCTCCCGATGGTGCGCTCCCGTCGACGTCACCCCCTGCGCGTGGTGCGAGCCCGTCTCGATGCTCATGGTTCTCCAGTCGATGGTGGATGAAAAGGTGGATGCGGCTGCGGCCGCAGCACCATCGTGCTGCGGCCGCGTGCCGTGTGACTTGTCCCACAGCGAACGCTTCTTGTCCCCCAAGGAGCGGGTCCCCGGGAGCGGGCGCCTAGGCGTGGCAGTGACCGCCTTCGCGGGGAGCGGACGGCGGCACGTCCAGGACCGGGCTGCGATCGAAGAAGCCCTCCGGCCGGAGCCGGAAGCCCACGTGGTCGACGGGCATGATCGGCCAGTCCTCGGGCCTCGGGAAGTGGGTCAGGCCGAAGGTGTGCCACACGACGAGATCAGTGCCGTCGAGGTCGCGGTCTTGCGCCTGGTACGCGGGGAGCCCCGCGCCTCCCGAGTGCTGATTGACGAAGTCGCCGGTGGGATACCGCTCGCTCTCGTCGTAGCGCGTCACCCAGAGGTCCTTCGTTGCAAACGCGGCGCGGGCGGCGACCGACGACGACGGGTCGGCGAGCAGCATGGGCTGGCCCTGCGGGTGCAGCTTGTACCCGACCGGCTCGCCGAGGCGGTTGAGCGACGCGGGATTCGTGACGATCCAGGCGCGGCCGGCCGCCATGTCGGCGGTGCGGGCCGCTTCGGATTCCCGGCGGATCACGGTGCGGCGCCTCGTGAAGGCATTCCCGCGCTCGTTGCCCGGACCCATGGGGACGCGCACGGCGTCCTCTTCCTCGACGCGGTTCGGACCGCCGTCGAGCGCGAAATCCAAGCGCGCGCTGAAGAGGTGCTGGTGGAACGGCGCTCCCAGGCCCGGCGCCATCTCCGAGGCGTACTCGTAGCCCTTGCCCGGGTAGGCACTCGTGAAGACGACGCCCGTGGCCTTCGCCTCGAACTCGATGGTGCCGTCGAGGTAGAGGTACCAGTAGAAGCCGTAGTCGTAGTTGCCGATCGTGGTGAAGAAGCTGATGACAAGGCGCCGGTTGCGGCGCACGTAGTTCACGCCTGCCCACAGGTCGGAGTGCTTCGAGAGGATCGACCAGTCCTCCTCGTGCATGCAGATCCCGTTGCGGATGGTCCGCGGGTTGCCGAAGGCGTCGCTCACCACGGGGCTCAGGTAGGTGATCTCGCCGAGGCAGTCACAGCCGAGCTCGAGCGAGTTGGCGTACTGGCCCACGAGGTACTCCCCCGTGTCGAAGTAGTTCTGCCAAGACCGCACGGGCGAGGGGTCGCCGTAGGGAACCACCATCTCCGCGATCGAGGCGCGGTCCAGGATGCGGCGGCGACGCGCTTCCTGGTGGGGCGCCTTCTGGTGGGGTGTGACGTCGTCGAACGCGATGTTGTGGAGCACGAGGCCCTCGCGCACGTCGAAGCCGACGTCCAGGCTCCAGCGCTCCCACTCGACGTGATTGCCGCCGGTGACCGTGAAGCTCGGCCCCTCGGGCTGAGTGATCTCGATCGGCTTCTGGCTCGTGCGCAGCGGACCGGTGAGCTCTGGGTCCGTGAAGTTGCCGTGCTCGGCCGGAACCGGCACGGGTCCGAAGTCGAGGACCTGATCCACCGCGCGGTTCACGATGTCGATGTACGCCACGAGGCCGTCGACCGGGTGGGCCCACGGGAGATCCTCGGGGAACTCCTGCACGAAGGCGAGCCCGCGGAGGATCCGGCGGCCCTTCTCCTCCGGATACTCGAACACGCCCGCCGACAATGGGGCCACGCGGACTTTGGCGACGTCCAGATTGCGGGCCGCGAGCGCCGCGAGCCAGCGCTCGTCCGCGTTGAGGATCTCCTCGACGGCCTCGAACTCCTCCTCGAGCACGGGCAGCTCACCGGTGAGGGCGGTGTCGAGCTCGACGTCCCTGTCCACCTCGCGGCGGGTCACCGAGACCGTGACGTCGTGCGGGCGGGCGCCGGCGGTGTCGTGGAGGAAGGCACGGAAACGGCGGTCAACGGCGGCATGTCCGTCGGCGGCATCGGCATGGGTGCCTCGTGCCGGCTCCACGAGACCCAGGTACGCGACGCGGGTGGTCTCGCTCCACAGGCCGGCCTCGGCGAGGATCTCGCGGACTGCGCTGATTTCCTGGGAGGTCGCGAGGGCGTAGGCGCCGGCGAGCTCGTCTTCTTCATGGTCTGCGTGTTCTTCATAGTCTGGGCGCTGGTCAGCCGCATGACAGGCGTGGGCGCTGGTCTCGATGCTCATGGGTCCTCCGGAAGGCGGATGGGTTTTTTCTATAGACGTAGAGAATAAACCGCCTGTAAGCTGAATCACAACAGCTGTAGAAAAAAGACTTTTCGAATGAGGACGCAGAACCGATGCCGAAGATCGTCGACCATGACCAGCGCCGCATGGAGCTCGTGGACGCAACGTGGCGCATCATCGCCGAGAAGGGACTCGACGGCGCCACCATGCGCGACATCGCCGCCGAGGCCGGCTTCGCAAACGGCGCACTCAAGCCTTACTTCCCGTCGAAGGACCGACTTCTGGACTTCGCGTTCGAGCACATCTTCGCCCAGACCAACCGCCGTATGGACGCAGCCGTCGCCGGGCTCGCCGGGCGGGAGGCGCTGCGGGCGTACTGCCACGAGATCCTCCCGCTCGATGACGAGCGACGGAACGAGGCTCGGGTTGCCATCGCGTTCTGGCAGAAGGCGCTGCAGGATCCCGCAAAGGCGGCCGTCCACGAGCGGTCCATGGAGCAGTGGCGGGAATCGCTCGGCAGGCTCCTCGTTCAGGCGGGGCACGGCGGCTCAGATGCCGTCACCGCCGTCGGCGCCATCATGGACCTCGTCCTCGGGGCCCAGATCACCGCAACCCTCTCCCCCGCCCACCACTCGCCGCAGCAGCTCGTCGACCAGCTCGACTGCCTGCTCACTGCACTGATCGGAGGCACCGCATGACAGCGCCAGCCGTCGTCAAATCGCCCGGGCTCGACCTCGCCGTCGCTCACGATATCGACGCGTGGCGCCGCGCGACGTCCGACTCCTTCGTCCCGCTCAAGGTCACCGCCGACCGCGTTGCGGGCTTCCAGGGCAGTATGCGCGGCAAGAGGCTGGAGCTCGAGGACCTCAGCATGATCGAGGTCTCCGCGAGCGGGCACGCGGTGCACCGCACCGACGAGCTGATCGCGGCCTCCGACCGCAAGTACTTCAAGCTGGGCGTGCAGCTCGCCGGGACCGGACTCCTCCTCCAAGACGGGCGGGAAGCCGTGGTCCGTCCCGGTGACCTCGCCGTGTATTCGACCGATCGGCCGTACACCCTCGCGTTCGACGGCGACTTCCGCAGCCTGATCTTCATGTTCCCCCATACGGCCCTCGACCTTCCGGCCGAGGCGATGACGCAGATCACGGCGACGACGATCAGCGGCTCGAGTGGACTTGGCGCCCTCGTGAGCCCCTTCCTTCTGCGCCTCGCGGACAGCCTCGAGTCGATCGCCGGCCCAAATGGCACGCGCCTCGTCCACAATGCGCTCGACCTTGTGACCACGCTGTTCAACGGCGAGCTGGACCTGCGCGGCGCGTCCTCCAGAGACCCGCACCAGCTGCTCCTGGGGAGGATCCACGATTTCATCGAGGCGCACCTCGGCGATCCGGACCTCTCGCCCGGCTCAATCGCGGCCGCCCATTACATCTCGACGCGCCACCTCCACGACCTCTTCCGCGAAGTGGGCACCACAGTCGCGGCGTCGATCCGCGAGCGCAGGCTCGAGCGCTGCCGGCGCGACCTTCGCGACCCCGTCCTCGCTGATCGGCCCGTCACGGTGATCGCCGCCCGCTGGGGCTTCCTCGACTCGGCTCATTTCAGCCGCATCTTCCGGGCGGCCTACGGCGAATCCCCCACGGGCTACCGCGCTGGCTGAACCCGAAGCATGGTGCCCCGGTGCGCGGGACTGGAGAACCGCGAACCGGGGCACCGGAGGGAACTACGCCGCCGCAGTTGGCGCCGTTCCCTCGTCTGCGACGCCCGCCATCTCGACGACGAGCGCTTCCGTGAGCTGCCGCTCCAAGTCGCGGTGCTCCGGGCGACCGGCGAGGTTCTCAAGCTCGCCGGGATCAGCACGGTGGTCGTAGACCTCTGCCATCCCTGATCCGAAGTAGCGCGTGAGGCGGCCCTGGGCTGTGATGACCGTCCGCATCCGAACGGGCCCGGGAAGGCCCGGGAGCCCGAACGGCTGATCCTCTTCGACGAGCAGGGCCTCGCGATGCGTCCGAGCCTCGCCCCGCAGAATCCCTGCAAAGGACTTCCCCTGGATCCCGCGGAACGGCGCAGCCCCCGTGAGCTCCATGAGCGTCGGAACGAGATCCGGGCTCGAGACGAGCGCCTCGCTGCGGCGGCCGTCGCCGACCGCGTCGAAGCTGGCTGGCAGCGCGACAACGAGCGGGACATTCGTGACCGCTCGGTAATGCGAGAAGTGCTTGAGCATGAGCCCGTGATCGCCGAAGAGGTCGCCGTGGTCGGCCGTGAAGACGACGACCGTATCATCTGCGAGTCCCTGCACCTCGAGCTCGGCGAGGATGCGTCCGATCTGCTCGTCCATGAGCGTGATCAACCCGTACTGGGCCGCAGCAGCGTGCCGATACTGGTCGGCCGTCGCCGCCCAGGTCATCGTGGGATCGCTTCCCGGGCAGCCCCGACGCGCGACCATCTGCTGGATGTGCCGCGGCGACCTCGAATGATCCTGCTCGAAGCCCAGCGGCAGGGGAATGTCGTCGGGGCTATAGAGCAGGTCGTACCCCTCCGGCGGCGAGAACGGGTGGTGGGGATCGGGGAAGGAGACGAACAGGAAGAACGGTGCATCCTGTCCCGCGGCGTCCTTGAGGTGCTCCACTGCCTTTTCCCCGATGTAGGTGCTCGGGTGCAGTTCCGCCGGGATCGCGGTGCGGTACACCTGATCCCACCCCGGATACGGGGCCTTCGAGTTCTCTGGGCCCCCAACGACGTCTGGATCCAGTCCGCGCTCGCGCGCCCAGTGCAGGTAATGCCCGCCTGGATGGTCACCGTGGCCTACCACGAGATCCACGTGCCCGTAACCGTAGTAGTCGGAGGGCAGGGGGATGAACCGCTCCTCGTGGGCCCTCCGGTCTTCCCAGCGGTCCCACCCCTCCGCGCGCCCGCGCTGGCGCGCGTCGGCGGAGTGCTCATCCAGCAGGAGCGGCGCTGTCGCCCGAATCTCCTCCTGCTGTTCGGGCTCGAAGTCCCACCCCATGTTCTGATGGTGCAGCTTGCCGACGCCGATCGTCCGATAGCCCGAATCGGCGAGCGAACGCATGAGCGTGCGCGACTCCGGATCGAGCGGGATCCCATTGCAGCGCGTGCCGTGGGCTGAGGGCCATCGGCCGGTGGCGAGCGAGGCGCGATTGGGCATGCACGTCGGGTTGGCGACGGTCGCGTTCTCGAAGACGGTCCCCCGGGCGGCGAGCGCATCGAGATGGGGGGTCCGCACCACCGAATTCCCGCCGAAGCCGAGGTGGTCGGCGCGCAGCTGATCCGCGACGATCACCAGGACGTTGGGGCGTCGCTCCGGTTGCACCGGGCGCCCGGCGGCCGTCACGCGGGCCTCTTGATCAGCGCGAGCACCTCGGTGCGCTGCTCGGCGAACTCGGGCAGAGCGCGCGTGGAGATCTGGTCGCGCGGGGACGGGAGATCGACGTCGACGACGCGCAGCACGCGGGCGGGCTTGGATCCGAGCACGACGACGCGATCGGCCAGGTACACCGCCTCATCGATGTCGTGGGTCACCACGAGGATGGTCATGCCGAAGTCCTCGCGGATCCTGAGGCACAGGTCCTCGAGGTCGAACCGCGTCTGGGCGTCCACCGAGGCGAAAGGCTCGTCCATGATGAGGATCTCCGGGCGGTACGCGAGGGCTCGGGCGATAGCAACCCGCTGCTGCATGCCGCCGGAGAGCTGCCAGGGGTACTGGTTCTCAGCGTGGGAGAGCCCCACGGCTTCGAGAGCCTCGTCGCAGCGGGCCTTCAGTTCGGCCTTCGCCAGACGCAGGTGCCGCAGCGGCAGAATGACGTTCTTGCGGACCGTGAGCCACGGCATGAGCGAGCGGCTGTAGTCCTGGAACACGAGCGCCATCTCGGGCGGGGGCCCGCTGATCGTGCGCCCGTCGATCGCCGCGTACCCGGAGGAGGCAGGTTGGAGGCCGGCGAGGCACTTCAGGAGCGTCGTCTTGCCGACGCCGGAAGGCCCGACGATGCACACCACCTCCCCGGCCCCGACGCTGAAGGTGAGGTCCTCGATCACCTTCTTGCCGCCGTCGCCCTTTTGTGAAGAGGAGCCGTAGCTCTTGGCGAGGTGGACGACGTCGAGGCGAGGAGGCTCGGGGACCACGGGCGTGTCGGTCGTGGTGATGGGCGCGGTTTCTGTAGTTCTCATGATGCACGGGCCAATCTGCGGGAGCCGATATACCAGGCCAGCACCTTGCGCCGGACCAGGTCGAACAGGAAGTTGGCGGCGAAGCCGATCACACCGAGGAGCAGGATTCCGGACCACATGTCCGAGATCATGAAGCTCTGCTGGGCCAAGAGCGTCATGGCACCGATGCCCCGCGAGGGGCCGAGCATCTCCGAGGCGATCATCACCACGAACGCGGTCTGCAGGCTCACCTGCAGACCCGAGAAGATCTGCGGAGACGCCGCGGGGAGGAGGACGGCGACGACGCGGTCGCGGCGCGAGAGCCGGTAGACCTGCGCAACGTCGAGCAGTCCGCGGTCCACGGCCCGCAGGCCGTCGACCGTCGCGATGAACGTCGGGAAGAACGCCGCGAGGGCGATGCTCGCCACGCGCATCTCGGGGCCGAAACCCATGAGCGAAATGAAGATCGGAACCAGCGCCACGGGCGGGATGCCGCGCAGGAAATGGATCAGGGGATCCACGGCCCAGCGGACGGGTGCAGCCAGGGCCGTCACGAAGCCCACGGCGACGGCGGCGAGCGCCGCGATCGCGTACCCGAGAACGAGGTTCCTCAGGCTCACGAGCACGTCGGACCCGAAGTGGTCGAAGAGCCACAGGGCCCGGAACCGGTCCACGATGTCCGCGAGGGGCGGGAAGAAGGTGTCCGTGGACCCCGCCGAGGCGAGCCACCAGGCGGCCAGGAGGAGCGCCGGCGTCCCTATTCCGAGGAGCCAGAGGACAGGACGCTTGTTCATCAGCTTGTCCATTAGTGCGCCACCTCACGGTAGGACTCGTGCCAGTGCAGAAGCCGCCGCTCCGCGACCCGCGTCCCCAGCTGGAACAGCAGGCCAAGGATGCCCAGCACGATCACGAGAGCGTAGAGCGTCGGGTAGTCGCCGCCGGCCTGGGCGAGGTACAGGCTCTGGCCGAGCCCGGGCCCGCCGCCCAAGAGTCCAGCGACGACCGTGATGATGAGCGCGGCAGGAGCCGATACCCGCATTGCCGTCCCGATGTACGGCATGGCGCTCGGGAGCACGATGCGGACGAGGATCTCGACCGGCTTCATTCCGTATGAGCGGGCGGTGTCACGGGCCACGGGGTCTGTGCTGTGGACGCCGTCGACGGTCTGCATCACGATCGGCAGGAGGCAGCCGAGGAAGACGAGGAACCAGGACATCTGCCCGGTGGGTCCGAGGATGAGCACCACGAGCGGGAGGATCACGATGGGCGGGATCGGCTTGAGGAATTCGAGGGCCGCGCGCGTCGCGTAGCGCACGGGCTCGAAGCTCCCCACAAGGATCCCGACGACGATCCCCCCGAGGCCTGAGGCAGCGAGGCCGAGGAGGGCGATCCCGACCGTCTGGGCGAGCGCGGACCAGAAATCGGGGCTGCCAGCGAGTGCGCCGAGGTCGGTGGCGACGCTGCCCACCGACGGCAAGGAACCGCCAGCGGCGCGGGCCCCGGACGCGGCCTGCCAGAGGAGCAGAGCGGCGGCGACACCCCCGACCCCCGCTGCGAGCGGCTTGAACGACGTCCTCATGCTCAGAGAACCAGGTTTGCCGGCAGCTTCACGGGCGTCTTGAGGTACCCAAGCTCGACCATGGAATCGTTGACCCGCTGGATGTCGTCGGTCGTGACCTTGTCCGGCCAATAGTTCACCGCCCCGCCCTTGATGACGTCGATGGGGTTGTTCGTGATCTGTGCGCTCAGCTGCTGGGCCTCGTCGATGTGCTGGTTCGCATAGGCGTTCGCCTTGTAGATGGCGGCCTTGAAGCCCTCGATGGCCTTGCGCTCCTTCTGCAGCGCGCTGTTGCCCGTCACCCAGAGCCCTACTGCGCCGGCCTTGAAGAATTCGACACCTGGGGAAGCGAGCAGGCGGTCCCCCTGAGACATGGCCTTCGAGACGAACGGCGCGACGAGGGAAGCGGCGTCCACTCGGCCCGAGTTCAGTGACTGGAGCGCCGACGAGGGGTCGAGCACCATCCAGTTCACCTTCGAGGGGTCGCCGCCGTCGTCCTTGATCAGCTTGCTCACGGTGACTTCGAGCTGTGCTTTGCGGGCCGGGACGGACACCGACTTGCCTTCGAGGTCCTTCGGCCGCTTGATCGTCGAGTCCTTCTGGACCAGGAGGCCTGTGTCGTCCACCTTGGTCATGTCCTTGCTGGACATGGCCTCAGCCGAGTAGCCGTCCGCCGCGGCCACCACAGTCAACGGCACGTTGTTGCTGAGGGCGTTCAGAAGCGGGATCGACGGCGTGTAGGTGAGGTCGAGCTGCCCGCTCTGGGCGGCGGCAATTCCGGCTGGCGGATTTGCGACAACGGAGGTCTTCACGTCAAGGCCCTGTTCCTTGAAGAAGCCCTTGTCGATGGCGAGTTTGATCGCGGCGTCGCTGCCGATGCCGATGGTGCCGACCTTGAGGGTCGTGACAGAGTCGCCGGCGGCCGAACTCGCCGACGAGCTTCCTCCGCACGCAGAGAGCGCGAGCGCGAGGACGGCGGCGAGGGCCGCGGGAATGCTTCGTCGCATGGAGAGGTCTCCTCGTGATGGTGGGGGTGGGTGGGGGATGAAATTCAGAGCAGTGCTCGCTCGTGGACGGTGCGTCCGGCAGCGAGCGTGAGAGTGATGTCCGCATCGAGGAGCTCCTCGATGCGATCGTCGTCAGGCCACGGCGTGGACAGGACGCAGAGGTCGGCTGCCATTCCGTGCATGATGCGCCCCTTGACCGTCTCGGCGCGGTCCTGCCAGGCGGCGTCGGCGGTCATGGCGGCGAGTGCGCGGCGACCGCCGATGCGCTCGGGATCGTTCGGGGCACCCGTCGTGGTTCGGGTTCCCCGGCGCACGGCGGCCACGATGGTCTCGCGCCAGTCCGTGCTTGCCACCGGTGCATCCGAGGCAAGGCTGAATTTGATTCCCGCCTCTGACGCCGAACGCAGGGGCTGGTGGCGCGTGAACCGTGCGTTGCCGAGCAGACGGCGCATCGCGTCTCCGGCGCCGTGGCGGATCAGGGGATTCGTGCTGTAGCCGACGCCGTGCCGCGCCATGCGCGACAGCGTCTCGTTGCTGCTGAAGGCACCGTGGATGATGTAGTGGCGGTTGAGGGCTGGGTTGGCCCGCGTGATGAGCGCGTCGACGGCCGTCCCGTGGCCGCGTCGCCCGTCGCGTGGATGCCGGCTTGGAGACCGGCGGCGTCGATGAGCTCCAGGATGCGCGCCAGTTCCTCGACGCGTTCCGCTTCGGAGCGGCCGACGACGACGAGGCTCCCCCGCGTGCAATGGTCACCGTACGGTTCGGTCATCCAAGCGGTTCCGCTGCGTGGGATGCCGTCCGCGAAGACCTTCACTCCGGCGATCCGAACGAGCGCGGAATCCAGACCTCGATCCGAGTATTCGCGGGCAAGGCCGCTGTTCAGCCCGGCCTCGACCGCGGCGGCATCCGCCCCGCCTGTGCCTGCAAAGAGCAGGAGGACTGTGGTGCGGAGCGTCAGCTCCCCCGCCTCGGCGAGGTCTCCCAACAGCCTCAGCGCGGCGACGGAACCGGAGCCGTCAAGCAGCCCGGCACTGGCCGGCCCCAATCCGGGCTCGGTAAGGGAGGTGATGCCCAAGGCGTGGAGACGACGCTGCATCGCAAGCATGGCCTCGCGAAGGGTGCGCTGCGGGATGGGCGGAAGCGCCCTGTTCAGCAACTCCATCGCGCCGTCCTGAAAGACGCCGGTGAGCTCGCCGTCAGCATCCCTGCCGACTACACCGCCCTCCGGGGCCTGGATGCCACGCGTGAGTCCGGCTCGCTCCAGGGCGTCCCGGTTCGCCACCAGCTGATGCCCTGTCGCGTCGAACGCGATGACCGGAACGCCTGGGCGAACGTCGAGGAGCTGGCCCTGCGCCGGTCCGATGAGGACGTCGTCCCAGCCCCGCGCACGGATCCACCCGTCGTCCCCAGGTTCGGCCCGCTCGAGGCTCGCTGCGACCTGTGCCCAGCTCGGGGCGGCCGCGGCATCCACCGAGACGTACCCGAACGCAGCCATGGAGGCGGCGGTGAAGTGGAGGTGGGCGTCGTTGATGCCTGGAAGAACAGCTCCCCCCTTAGCATCGACGACCGTCGTCGCCGGGCCGATCGCCGTGCCGACCTCATCCGATCCCACCGCCGTCACTCGCCCGGCTGCGATCGCCACGGCGTCCGCCTGCGGAGCCGACGCGTCCATGGTCAGCACGTCGGCATTGACGATCGCAACCTCGGCATCTGCCGTCATTCGTGTCTCCTCACGTCCGATGTGAGCTGGCCAACATCTCTGGACAGAAGTATGTCGCTTGACTAGGTCAGTTGACTAGGTTTTGTCGTAAAATCTTTTGTGACGGCTTCAGGAGCGGTCGTCTGCCTAGGATGGGCGCGTTGAGTGGGGAGGTCTGGATGCCGAGAATTCCGGCCGAGGAGCGGCGTTTGCAGTTCGTCGAAGCCGCGGCGCGCGTGATCGCCACGGAGGGACTTCCCGCCGCGACGACCCGGCGGATCGCGGCGGAGGCGGAAGCCCCGCTCGCGGCACTGCACTACTGCTTTCGCAACAAGGAGGAGCTGCTCCAGGAGGTCTACTACTTCCTGAGCCGCGACTACGCCAAGAGCCTCCCGCCCATCGCCGATCTGGGCGCAGGACTGCCTTCAGTGATCCGCCAGCACGCCCGGCGCATCTGGGAGCGCATGCGTCAGCGCCCGCACGAGCAGGTCACCACGTTCGAGCTGTTGCTGCGTCGATTCCGCGAGGGACCCGAGCAGGAGTCTGCGGCGCGCGAACAGAACCGCTCGATGTACGAGGGCTGGGTTTCGGCGACGAAGGAGCTCTTCCGCTCCGCTGCAGAGGCCGCAGGCCAGCCGGTACCTCCCAACCTCGATCTCATCGCACGGCTGTTCGTCTCCGGGATCGACGGCATCAGCATGCAGCACATCGCCGATCCCCACGAGGAACAGTCACGGCAGCTCATCGAGCTGCTCGCGGATTCCCTCGGGGCGCTCGTTTCCGCGGAAATGCAGGCCGAGGCCGCCGGCACCCGCAACGGGTGACAGCTGTGATGGATTGACGGCTGCGGGATCAGAACGGAGGAGGCTGCTCCCCCGCCGGGGGTTCGGCCCGTTCGTTGGCGGCAGGACCCGACTTCACTGCGACGCCTGGCTTCACCGCGACGCCTGGCTTCACTGCAACGTCTGGCGCGAGACCGCGGTCTAGCGGCCCCGCCATGGCTCGGCCCCCGAGCGGCGAGGTCCACGCCACGTCGTCCCCCTCGCGCTCGGACTTCCAGGAGCCGACACTCTTGAGCGCGTGATGTTTGCGGCATAGGGACTGCAGGTTGTCGGCGCCCGTCGTCCCGCCATGCTGCCACTCCACACGGTGATCGATGTCCGACCGTGACGCCGGGCAGCGGCAACCTGGGAACTGGCACGTTCCGTCGCGATACTCGATGAAGCGCCTCAACCCCTTCGGCGGCCGATACGCCGACCTGCCCAGACTGAGCGGGACCCCGTCCTCATCGACGCCGAGCCGCTGCCACGTGGGAGCGGCGATGGCGAGATCCCGAGCGGTCTCCGCATCTATCAGCCCATACCCGTCCAAGGCCGCGGGCTCATCGGACGAGCCCAGCAGTGCCGACGCCGAAACGTGCACGACGATCTCGGCCGCCGGGGTGGGCCCGACGTATTCCGGAGAGTTGAGCTCGCCTCCGAGCACGAGCCCGGCCAACAGGTCTGCGCGGAGCTGCGCAAGTGTCCGAACATCCTCGGGATCGGCGATCCGTTGGCGGCGGGCGAGCGAGTCGAGCCGAGAGAACGCGGCGAGTCCCGCTTCGGCGGGCATGAAGGCGGTCAGCGTGCACATGCCGTCCGGCTCAGGCTTGAACGTCACGCACCGATCCCGAGCAGCTCGGGACCGCCGCGCGGCGATCGTCTCGGGATGGAGCCGTTCCCGAAGATCCCTGACCGCTCGCCGGAACTCGCCAGGGGCCCGGTGCCTGCCGGTCCGCGTCTCGAGCTTCGCGAGCGCCTTGATGCCGAACTCTTCGGCTAGATGCTCCGGCAGATTCGAGGCCTCCTCCACGATGGCCCGAGCGTGAGCCTCCGAGAGGTCGCCGCACTCGAGCCGCTCAAGAATCTCGAGCTGCGGGCCGCAGAGAAGCTCGGAAGCAGTGACAAGGCGCGCGGCCGCTGACTCCGAGATGCCCTCGGCGACAGCCACTTCGGAAACGGCGAGAGCATGCGCGAGGCGCCCGTCGAAGCGCACCGGCTGTCCATGCTCCTGCTCGGCAACGCGTCGGGCCTCATCCTCGCAGGCGAGCCGCACCCGATCGACGGCGAGCGCCTCGACCGCCGCAAGAAAGGAACGCACGCTCCCGATGTCGACGAGCACCTGGCGCGCCTGCACGCCCGTCAGGTGCGAGGGGTCCGGATGCCACAGCGCACCCTTGAGGAGGGAGTCCGGAAGGGGAACAAGCACAACATCCCCCGACGACTCTATGACCGAGAAGTCCCTGCCCATCGATGCCCCCAATTCATCGAACGTAATGACTAATCATACCATAGGGTTTCGAACGTTCATTCCCGCATTCGCATCATCTAGCTCATACGTGCGCCCGCAAGAAGGGCACCAGCTCGTCGAGCACCGGGCCCGAGGGGAAGAGCGTCGAGGCATGGGTGCGTCCGGGAAGCTCCACGAAGCGGGCATGCGGCATGAGGGCCGCCGCGCGCTGCGACTGCTCGTGCCGGGGCAGGTCGAGCGTTCCGGCCAGGAGCAATGCAGGAACGGTCATCCGCGTCAGGGTCTGGTCGGGAATCCCCTCCCCAGCCTCGGTCGCCTCGAAATAGGCGGCGAGCGCCTCGGGGTCGTTCGCGAGGAAGGCGGCCCGGGTGACGGGATCGAGGCTGTTTCCGGCTGCCGCGAAGCCGTCCGCGAAAGCGCTCATTCCGCCCGAGCGGATTGCTTCCAGATAGCCGGGGAAGAACACCTTCGCCACCTGCCCCCGCTGCGATTGATACGTACCGCCGAGAGTCACGAGGCTGGCGACCCGCTCAGGCTTCCCTGCGGCGAGCGCAAACGCGACTCTCGAGCCGAAGGAATAGCCCACGATGTGTGCGCGCTCGATACCCTCGGCGCCCAGCACCGCAAGGACGTCCTCCACGACGAGGGGCATCGCGTACGCGTCGGCGTCGTGCGGCTTGCCGCTCCTTCCATGGCCGCGCAGGTCCAGGCGAAGCGTCCTGAATCCGTCAAGCGCCTTCACGTAGCCAAGGCCGCGCCAGATGGACCGCGAGAGCGCGGAGCCGTGGAGAAGGACGACTGCGGGCCCCTCGCCGGACGACTCGTAGGAAAGAAGCGTTCCGTCTGTGGGGTTGATGGCCGTGCTCACTGGGTCAGCGTACGGCCGCCTTCCGCCTGATCCAGCTTGCGGTGAGGAGCGCCGACGCGAAGTCCGCGCCCATGACGGCGAGTGCGGCAGCCGCATGCGCCGAAGGGAGGACCGTCGTGGCGGTCGTACCAGCACCGTGGGAATGCCCGAAGGCAGGCCCGGTGACGAGCAGGAGCGCACCGTGCAGCACGGCCATCCCCAGCGACATGGCCACGAGCATCCTCGCGGCCCCCAGGGAGGGCCGGTGGAGCATCTTCCAGGCACAGGGGGCGCAGGCGGACGCCATCACGAGAGAGAGGGCTGCCATCCAGCCGCCAGACATTGCCATCCCGAGGTGGGCCACAGCTCCCAGGGCCGCCGCGAGGGCCGCCACGCGCGCATGAAGGACGGTGGCTCGCCGGAGCGAGGCGCGAGGAACTGGGTAATGAGCGGCCATGGGTCCACATTCGCCCATGTCCCGGAGGCAGGGCATTGAGCTCGGCGCACAGCCCTTGTCGAGGAGAGCAGAAGCCAAACCGCCGAAGCGACAGGCGCCTTTCGCCGTCGTCGTTATTCGTATATCCTATAGGATGTTCTTTGAAGGACTCAGCGTGGAGGCGCACCTATGACCAGACTCTGGAATGACCCTGCAGACTTCGCGGACGAGATGGTGGAGGGCTTCGCCCAGGCCAACAGCCAGTGGGTCCGGAAGGTCTACGGCGGCGTCTCGCGCTCGACCGCATCGCCCGAGCCGGAGGTCGCCGTCGTCATCGGCGGCGGGTCCGGCCACTACCCCGCCTTCGCCGGGCTCGTCGGACCCGGCCTCGCACACGGCGCGGCCATGGGAAACCTGTTCGCCTCGCCGTCTGCCCACCAGGTCGAGTGCGTCGCGAGGGCGAGCAACCGCGGCCGCGGCGTCCTGCTGAGCTATGGCAACTACGCCGGCGACGTCCTGCATTTCACCGAGGCGCAGGAAGCCCTGCGGGCGGAAGGGATCGACTGCCGCAGCGTGGCGGTCCGGGACGACATCTTCTCTGCCGGCCCCCATGAGCGCGAGAAGCGACGTGGCATCGCCGGCGACCTCACGGTCTTCAAGATCGCCGGTGCCGCAGCCTCCCTCGGCTACGACCTGGACGGCGTCGAGACCGTGGCGCAGCGTGCCAACGATCGCACCCGTTCCATGGGCGTCGCCTTCACCGGATGCACGATGCCGGGCGCGGCGGAGCCGCTGTTCACGGTCCCAGAAGGCCGCATGGCCATCGGCCTCGGCATCCACGGCGAGCCCGGACTCGCCGAAACGGGCATCCCGAGCGCGGACGGCCTCGCCGAGCTGTTCGTGGAGCACCTCCTCGCAGACGCCGAGATCCCGGACGGCGTGGAAGCCAGGGGCGGCCGGGCGGTTCCCGTCCTCAACGGCCTCGGCTCGGTGAAGTCCGAGGAGCTCTTCGTGGTCTACCGGCGCATCGCCCAGCTCGCGGAGGAGAAGGGCGTCACGCTCGTCGATCCCCAGGTGGGCGAGTTCTGCACGAGCTTCGACATGGCGGGCGTCTCGCTCACCCTGTTCTGGCTGGACGATGAACTCGAGCGCCTGTGGCTCGCCCCCGCGGACACACCCGCCTTCCGGCGCGGCGCCGTCGACTCGGGCGCCCTCGCGGCAGTCGAGGCCGACGGCGAGAGCGGGGCCGAAGGCGACCTGCCCGCTGCAACCGAGGATTCCCGCACCGCCGCGCGGCTGATCGCCGAGCTCCTCGAGGCGGCTCGCGAAGTGATCGACGAGAATGCCGACGAACTGGGCCGCATCGACGCGATCGCCGGCGACGGCGACCACGGCATCGGCATGCAGCGCGGGGTCAGGGCCGCAGCGGCAGCCGCTGCCACCCTCGCCGAGCAGGGCGCCGGGGCGGGGACCCTCCTGACGCGGGCGGCCGATGCATGGGCCGACCGCGCTGGCGGAACCTCCGGCGCGCTGTGGGGCGTCATCCTCCGCACCCTCGGCGCGCAGCTCGGGGACACCGAGGCGCCCGGGGCCAGCACCGTTGCCGACGGCGTGGCCCGTGCGTCGGAGGCCGTCATGGCGTACGGCAAGGCCAAGGTCGGAGAGAAGACGATGGTCGATGCGCTGGTCCCCTTTGCGGACACGCTCGCCCAGGGAGTGCACGACGGCGGCACCCTCGCCGACGCGTGGGCGTCGGCCGCCTCGGCGGCGTCCGCTGCTGCCGATGCCACCGCCGATCTCATGCCGGTCACGGGCCGCGCCCGCTCGCACGGCGAGAAGGCGCTCGGTGTCTCCGATCCGGGTGCCGTGTCCCTCGCCCTCATCGTGACGACCGTCGGTTCGCGGCTGGCCAGCGCGGCCGACGTCAGCCAGTAGCACCGCTAGCCAGTAGCCCGCTCTTACCTCCACGAACACCTCTTCAGAAGGAGACACCATGGCACGTCAGTGGCGGATCGTCGTCGGTTCGGACGACGCCGGATTCGAGTACAAGGAAGCAATCAAGAAGGACCTCGAGGCGCACGACCTCGTCGCCTCGGTCACGGATGTGGGTGTGACGGCAGACGGCCACACCAACTACCCGAAGATCGCCACAAGCGCGGCCGAAATGGTCGCACGGGGCGAGGCCGACCGCGCCGTGCTCATCTGCGGCACCGGCCTCGGCGTGGCGATCGCGGCCAACAAGGTCCCGGGGATCCGCGCGGTCACGGCCCACGACTCGTTCTCGGTCGAGCGCTCGGTGCTCTCCAACAACGCCCAGGTGCTGTGCATGGGCCAGCGCGTCGTCGGGCTCGAGCTCGCGCGTCGCAACGTGCGCGAATGGCTCACCTACGAGTTCGACGAAACCAGCGCTTCGAACGCCAAGGTCCAGGAGATCTGCGCCTACGAGGGCGTCTAGTCCGTGGCGCCTGGCATCGATCGGGCCGAGTACATCATCGGCGTCAGCCTCAAGATGTACTTCGGCCACGCTCGGACCCTCGCGTGGTGCCGGGACGTCGCGGCGCTCGGCCGATCGCACCCGGCGATACAGGATGGCCGCGCCGAGCTCTTCGTCGTCCCCGGATTCCTGTCGGTCCCCGCGGCGGTCGGCATCCTCGCTGATGTCGCCGCCGTCGGGGCGCAGGATCTCGCGGAAGCGGACACCGGGGCGTTCACCGGCGAGGTGAGCGGGGCCGAGATTGCCGAGGTGGGCGCGAGGCTCGCAGAGGTCGGTCACGCGGAACGGCGCCGGCTCTTCGGCGAGACCGACCGCGTGGTGCGCGCCAAGACCACCGCCGCGCTCCGCAACGGGCTGACCCCGATCCTGTGCGTGGGCGAGGCCGAGCGCGGGGATCCCGGCAGTGCGGCCCGTGAGTGCATCCGCCAGGTCGAGGACGCGCTCGCGTCTGCGCGGGCCGGGCAGCTCGGGGGCCGCGTCATCGTGGCCTACGAACCGCAGTGGGCCATTGGCGCCGAGGCGCCCGCTCAAGCCGACTACATTCGCTCGGTGTCTTCGGCCCTCCGCGATCACATCCGTTCGCTGCGGGAGTTCCCCGACTCCCGCGTCATCTACGGCGGGAGCGCCAAGCCCGGGCTTCTGACCGAGATCGCGCCGGACGTGGACGGACTGTTCCTCGGACGCTTCGCCCACCGGCCCGAATCCCTGGCCGCGGTCCTCGACGAGGTTCCTAGGCTCGCGCCCCGTGTTGGATGAACGTCACGAGATCGTCGAGGGTCTGCGTCATGTGCTCGTCCATCGCGTCGCGGGCGGCCCTCGGATCGCGGGTCTCGAGGGCTGCCAGCACGCGCTCGTGCATGACGATGGCGTGCTCCTGGATCTCGGGAACCGCTGAGGTCTCGGCACGCCGGGCCTCGAGGACCCGGTGAAGCGGCTGGAAGACGGCGGTCAGGAACATGTTGCCTGAGGCCTCGAGGATGACGTCGTGGAAGGCAAGGTCCGCCGCGACGAACTCCTCGAGGCTGTCGCTCGCGTGAGTCGCCCGCATCTCGGCGACGCAATCCCGGAGGCGCTCAAGGGCCTCGGGGGTGATCCGCTGGGCCGCGAGGGCGCAGGCCCCCGTCTCCAGCATGCGCCGCAGCTCAATGAGCTGCACGGCGGCGACGTCGTGGCCGATTTCGGCCGACGCCGCCCGCAGGACGGCGTCGAGGGAGTTCCACTGGGGGACGGGATTGACGAACGTCCCGCGGCCGCGCTGGACGCTGAGGATCCTTTGCGCCTCCAGAGTCTTCATCGCCTCCCGCACGGTCATGCGGCTGACCTCGTGCTGGGCTGAGAGTTCAAGCTCGCCGGGAACCAGGGAACCGGGAGGGAACTCCCCCGCGACGATCCGATCCAAAAGGTCGTCGGCCACCTCGCCGACGAGCGACTTTCGAGCCATCGTCCTCCGTCCCTGTTGCTCTCCGACAGTCTAGGGCTCCTCAATCCGGGCCCTTGCACTGTGACCGCCATCATGTCACGATATGTCAGACATCTTATGTTTCTCTTTGAACTTTTCCGCTATTCCCCACGATGAGGTGCCTGTGATCCTCGAAGACGAGCTGCTGTCGAAGTTCCCCCCTGACGCCCCGGTTCCCGCCCAGCAGGTGGCCGAGGCCGTTTCCGCGTCCAAGCGCGTCCTCGTCGTGCTCGACGACGACCCCACCGGAACGCAGTCGGTGGCTGACCTGCCCGTCCTCACCGCGTGGCAGCCCGAGGACTTCCGCTGGGCCTTCGCCGTGTTCGGCGACGAGGCGCGGCCCGCGGCCGTCTACGTTCTCACCAATACCCGCAGTCTCGATCCCGCCGAGGCCGCGGCCCGGAATCGCGAGGTCGTCGTCAACTCCCTTGAGGCGGCGCGGGATCTGGACCTCGAGCTCGCGTTCACGAGCCGGAGCGACTCGACCCTCCGCGGCCACTTCCCGCTTGAGACGGACACCATCGCCGAGACCCTCGAGACTTGTGCAGGACGAAGCACGGATGGCGTCGTCATGGTCCCCGCGTTCCCCGACGCCGGCCGCCTGACCATCGGGGCCATCCACTACACGCGCGGCGGCAACGGCACGCTCACTCCGGTCGCGGAGACCGAGTTCGCCCGGGACGCGACCTTCGGTTACGCGAACTCGAGTCTGGCCGAGTACGTCGAGGAGAAGTCTGCGGGACGGTATCGCGCGGCAGATGTGATCGTCCTGGACCTCGGGCTGCTCCGCACCGGCACTCCCGAGGAGAGCGCTGCCGCCATCGCGGACACCCTCGAGCCCGCCGCGAACCGCACGCCGATCGCCGTCGACATCGTGACCGAGAACGACCTGCGGCGCCTCGCGCTCGGACTTGCCGAGGCCGAACGACGCGGCAAGAACCTCATCTACCGCGTGGGACCGCCCTTCGTGCGCGGGCGGATCGGCCAAGACGTTCGAGCGCCCCTCAGCTCCGACGAGGCCCTCGGAGGCGACGCTCCCGAGCGTGGCGGCCTCGTCGTCGTCGGCTCCCACGTGGGGCAGACGACGCGCCAGCTCGAGGCGCTCCTGCGCCGGCTGCCATCAGTGCGCGTCGTCGAGCTCGACGTCGAACGCCTCCTCGGCGGCGACGACGCCCACGTCGCCGAGACCGCTGAGCGCGTCGTCGCGGCACTCGGCGAGGGCGACGTCGTCGTGCATACAAGCCGCACCCTCGTGACGGCCGACGACGCAGCCGCGAGCCTCGCGATCGCTCGGCGGGTCTCCGCGGCGCTCGTGGACGTCGTGCGCAGGACAGTTGCCACCGTGCACCCACGCTTCGTCGTCGCCAAGGGCGGGATCACTTCGTCCGACGTCGCCGCGCACGGCCTCGGCATCCGCCGCGCGATCGTCCGTGGGCCCATGCTCCCGGGCATCGTCTCGCTCTGGGAGCCCATGGAGGGACCCGCGCGCGGCATCCCCTACATCGTGTTCGCAGGCAACGTCGGGGACGACGGCTCGCTCGCCGACGTCGTAGGCAAGCTCAGCGTTGGCCAGCTCAGCAATCAGAAGGAAGCGATCAATGACTGAATCCGCTCAGGGCCGCTACACCGTCGCCGTGCTCGGCCTCGGCGCCATGGGCCTGCCGATGGCCACGCGCCTGGCCTCACGCCTCACCGTCCACGGCTTCGACATCTCTGAGGACCGCCTCTCGCTCGCCCGCGACGCGGGGATCGAGACGTTCGGCTCCGCGCAGGAGGCCGCCCGCGGGGCGGACGCCGTGCTGCTGGCGGTCCGCAACGGTGCGCAGCTCGAGGACGTGCTCTTCGGCGAGGCAGACGTGGCGCGGGAGCTCGCGCGCGGCGCGGTGGTCATCCTCACCAGCACCGTGGGGACGGGCCCCGTCACGGCGACGGCGGAGCGGCTCGCCGAGCTGGGAGTGGACCTCGTCGACGCGCCGCTCTCCGGCGGACCGGTGCGTGCGGGGAACGGCGACCTGCTCGTCGTCGTCGGCGCCCCTGAGAGCGCCATCGAGCGCGCCCGGCCGGTCCTCGACCTGCTCGCCTCGACGCTTACCGTCGTAGGCGACCGCGTCGGCGACGGCCAAGCCCTCAAGACCGTGAACCAGCTCCTGTGCGGAATCCACATCGCCGCGGCAGCCGAGGCTCTCGCCCTCGCCGACGCGATGGGCCTGGACCGTGCGAGGACTCTCGACGCGCTCACCGCGGGCGCGGCAGGCTCATTCATGCTCGGCGACCGCGGACGCCGGATGCTCGAGGCGTACGACGGCGAGGGCGCGCCCGTGCTGAGCCGGCTCGACATCTTCGTGAAGGACATGGGCATCGTGGGCCGGGCCGCGCGCGACGTTGCCCTGGCGACCCCTGTCGCGGCCGCCGCAGAGCAGCTCTTCCTCCTCGGCCAGGCCATGGGACTCGAGGCGGCGGACGACTCGTCCGTGATCCGTGTCCTCGCACCCGAGCTGCGCTCGGCCGCGCTGGCCGAAGGGTAGGCCGCGCCCCCTCCCCCGCCTTGACAAACGACGCGGATGAGAGGACGCTATATCCTATAGGATCTACGATCGCTTACGATCGACACCACCTGCAACGGAGCATCATGCCGGAGAATCCTCCTTACACCGCCGAAACCTGGCCTATCGCCACGTGCCTCCACGCGTTCCCCACCGTCGATGAGAACGGCGTGCGCCTGCATGACGCCGAGCCCGAGGTCTGGGACGACATGTTCGCCCAGATCGAAGAGGTCGGGTTCAATCTCGCCGAGCTTGCGGACAGCCACGTCCGCCCGGCCGACCTCTCGCCGGCTCGCCGCGACGAGTTCCTCGCCATCGCCGCCTCGCACGGGGTGGGCATCCCGTCCGTGCACCTCCAGCGGCAGAGCGTCATCATGCCGGGCCACGACGAGCGCAACCTCGAGTACGCGCACCGCACCATCGACGCCGCAGCGGAGTGGGGCATGAAGGTCTTCTCGACCGGACTGCACCAGCCGTTCAGCGAGGCCCAGAAGAAGGCGCTCTGGTTCTGGACCGCCGAGGGCCCGAAGGACCCCGCTGATCCCGAGATGTGGAACCTGGCGGTCAGCCGGATCCGCGAGCTCGGCAAGCACGCGGCTGAGGTGGGACTGCCCGTCTCCCTCGAGCTGTATGAGGACACGTACCTCGGCACCGCCGACAGCGCCGTGCGCTTCGTCGAGGAGGTCGGGCTGGACAACGTCGGCCTCAACCCGGACGTCGCCAACCTCATCCGTCTCCACCGTCCCGTCGAGGACTGGCGCGACCTCTACGCCAAGACGCTCCCCTACGCCAACTACTGGCACGTCAAGAACTACACCCGCGACGAGGCGGCCGACGGCAGCTGGGCGACGTCCGTGCCGTCGACCATGGAAACCGGCCTCATCAACTACCGGCAGGTGTTCCGCGACGCCCTCAAGCTCGGCTTCAGCGGCATCATCCTCACCGAGCAGTACGGCGGCGACAGCCTCGGCGTGTGCGCCACGAACCAGAAGTACATCCGTTCGCTCCTGCCCAAGGCCTAAGAAGGAAAGACTCATGACTCAGCGCGCTTCGGAAAATCAGCGCAAGATCGCCGTCGTCGGCTCGGGGTACATGGGAGGCGGCATTGCCCAGTCGCTGGCCCTCTCCGGCGCAACGGTGAAGATCGCGGACATCTCCGAGGAGATCGCCAAGAAGAACTACGATCGCCTCCTCGCCGAGGCTGCCGACTTCGCCGAGCAGGGCCTCTTCCCCGCCGACGCCGTCGAGCGCATCCAGGCGAACCTCTCTCCTGCGGCCTCCATCGAGGATGCCGTCGCGGACGCCGACTTCATCGAGGAGGCCGTCCCGGAGAAGATCGAGATCAAGCACGAGACGCTTCGCCGCATCAGCACGGCCGCCCGGCCGGAGGCCATCATCGGGTCGAACACCTCGACCATCCGCATCGCGGAGCTGGCCACCGCCGTCGAGCGCCCTGAGCGCTTCCTCGGGGTGCACTTCTCGAACCCGGCGCCATTCATCCCGGGCGTCGAGCTCATCCCGCATGAGGGCACCGACGAGAGCATCCTGCCGTTCGTCGAGGAGATCGTCGCCTCGACCGGCAAGGAGAGCGCGCGGGTCAAGGACTCGACCGGCTTCGTGCTCAACCGCCTCCAGTACGCGCTGTTCCACGAGGCGACGCAGATCGTCGAGGAGGGCATCGCTACCCCCGAGGACATCGACACGATCGTCCGGACCACCTTCGGCTTCCGCCTTCCGGCGTTCGGCCCGTTCGCGATCGCCGACATGGCCGGGCTCGACGTGTACGCGTTCTGCTACGCGTCGCTCCAGACCCGCTGGCCCGAGCGCTTCGCCACCCCCGAGTCGCTCCGCGAGCTCGTCGACGCCGGCAAGTTCGGCACGAAGTCCGGCGCCGGCTACCTGAACGTCCCCGCCGACCGTATTCCCGAGCTGGTGGCGTACCGCAACAAGGCGTACGTGGCCATCAAGAAGCTCATGGACGAGCTCGGTCCGGCACCGATCAACTGACCTTTCAGGAGAACCCCAATGACTGACTTTCCCGCGTCCCGCACCGTCGTCCTGACGGGCGCCGCATCGCCTCGCGGCATCGGACGCGCATCGGCCCACTACCTCGCCGAGCGCGGCTGGAACGTGGGCATCATCGATCTGGACGCCGACGCCGCCAAGAAGGTGGCCGAGGAGATCGCCCTCGAGCACGGCGTCAAGGCCGCAGGTGCCGGCGCGGACGTCTCGAATGAGGCCCAGGTCCGGGCTGCGTTCGACGAGCTCGAGGGTGCGCTTCCCCAGATCGTCGCGCTCGTGAACCTCGCTGGTGTGTCCTCGCCGGTCCCGTACCTCGAGGTCACGGCCGAGGAGTGGAACCGCGTGATGAACATCAACCTCAACGGCGTGCACTACGCAACCCGTCGCGCCGTCGAGTCGATGGTCAAGCACGGCGTCGGCCGCGTGGTGAGCCTTGCCTCCGTCTCCGCCCAGCGCGGCGGCGGAACCTACAGCAAGACTCCGTACTCCGCGGCCAAGGCCGGCATCATCGGCTTCTCGCGCAGCGTGGCCCGCGAACTCGGCCAGGATGGCGTCACCGTCAACGTGATCTCCCCCGGTCCGATCGACACGGACATCATGGGCGGCACCCTCACCGAGGAGCGCAAGGCCAAGATGGCGGCCGACGGCGTTCTGCCGCGCATTGGCACTCCGCGCGACATCGCCGCTGCAATCGCCTACCTCATCAGCGAAGACGCCGGTTTCGTGACGGGCCAGACCCTGAACGTCGACGGCGGCCTCTACATGCACTGAGGGCCGACCATTGCGAACTCTCTTCGGCACTTGGACCAAGTCCCGCTTCGCGTTCCTGGCGATCGGCATTGTGCTCGTCGCCTTCGGCGCGGTCTCGCTGTTCCAACACTAATCCCCACCCATCCTGAGTAGTTCATCTCAAAGGAGAGCTGAAGTGTCCACCTCCCCCGATCGGGCAGGCGTCCTGTCCATCCAGGGCACTACCCTCAAGTCCGCCATCTCCAAGGCGGCACGGCACCTCATGCCGATGCTCGTGATCCTCTACTTCGTGGCCTTCCTGGACCGCACGAACGTGGGGTTCGCCCAGGCCGCGCTCAAGGCCGACCGAGGCGTGGGAGACGCTGCCTTCGCCCTCGGCGCCGGCATCTTCTTCATCGGCTATGCCCTGTTCGAAGTTCCGAGCAACCTCCTGCTCAAGAAGTTCGGCGCGCGCTTCTGGCTCGCCCGCATCTCGATCACGTGGGGCATCGTCGCGGCAGCGTTCGCGTTCACCACGAACGACGTCATGTTCAACGTCCTGCGCTTCCTGCTCGGTGTGACCGAAGCCGGCCTGTTCCCGGGCGTGATCATGTACCTCTCCGAGTGGTTCCCGAACAAGGTCCGCGTCCAGATGTTCGCGATCTTCTACCTTGCCCAGCCGTTCTCGCAGATGATCGGCGCCCCGCTGAGCGGTGGCCTCATCAGCTTCGGTGACGCGCTCGGGTTCGCCCGCGGATGGCAGGTGATGTTCTTCGTCGAAGGCCTGCTTGCCGTCATCGTGGGCATTGCGGCGATCTTCTTCCTCACCAACAGCCCCGCCCAGGCGAAGTTCCTCAACGACGACGAGAAGGCGGCGCTTTCGAGCGCGATGGCGGTCGAGGACCAGGTCCGCACCGAGGACGGCCCGAAGGGCATCTGGCGTGCCATGGGCAACTGGAAGGTCTGGTACTTCACGGTCATCTACTTCGCACTGCAGATCGCTGTCTACGGCACCACGTTCTACCTCCCGCAGGAGGTCGCGGGGCTTCTGGGCAAGAAGGTCGGCTGGGAAGTCGGGCTCGTCTCGGCGATCCCGTGGCTCGTGGGCCTGTTCGCCTGCTACTACTTCGGTCGGGCCGCGAACACGATCCCCCGCCGGCGCAACTGGGGCACGCTGTTCTACATCGGAACCGGCCTGTTCATCATCGGCTCCGCATGGGCCGGCATGAACAACCAGCCCCTCCTCGGGATCGTGTTCATCACCCTGGCGGTCGCGAGCTTCCTCTCGGTCGGGCCGATCACGTGGGCCTACCCGACCTCGTTCCTCACCGGTGCGGCGGCGGCCGCCGGCATCGGCCTCATCAATTCGCTCGGCAACCTCGGCGGATTCGTCGCCCCGCTCATGCGGACGGCCTTCAACGATGCGATGCCGACCGCCAGCGGTGCGTGGGGCGTCGTCTCGCTCGGCGTGTTCGCGTTCCTCGCCGCGGTGATGATCTACCTCACCAAGTTCTTCCGCACCTCGAAGTCTGACGAGATGCTCGATGAGCCGGTGACGCCTCTCCACTGAGACCGGTTGCGCCCGAAGGGCTCAACCATTGCAGCAGCCGTGTGCCGGGCCGTCGTCATCGACGGCCCGGCACCGTCTTCTGACCCGCTTCTCCCCAGCACGACACGATAGGATCATTCGCATGCCCGCCGTCTCCGGTGGCCGCCGCCCGGCCAACCGCCAGCTCCTGGCCGACTACGTCTACCAGGAGCTGCTCGCGTCCCTCATGGACGGTCGGCTCGAGCCCGGGGCCGGGATCGGCATCGACCGGATGGCGCAGGAACTCGAGGTTTCCCAAACCCCCATCCGCGAAGCGCTCGCTCGCCTGGAGGCCACAGGGCTGGTGCGCCGCGAGGCACTCAAGGGGTATCGGGTCGCTCCGCTCTTCACCGCCGAAGAGTTGGACGAGCTCATGGATTCCCGCGCCGTCCTGGAGCCTCCGATCGCCGAGCGCGCGTGCGCCCATGTGACACCCGCCGTTCTGGCCGAACTGGAACAGGCCGTCGATGACCTGCGCGGAGCGCCCACCGGGCCAACCTTCGCCGAGTATGGGGCGTACTGGGAGGCCGACGAGCGGTTCCATCGGATCATTGCCCAGAACGCCCACAACAGGTTCCTGCTCAACGCATACAACGCCCTGGGCGGCCAAGTGCAGCGTTTCCGGTTCTTCGGAAATCTCGGCGTGACCGACGCCGAAAACGCCATCGCCGAGCACAGCCGCATCCTCGAAGCGTTTGAGGCCGGAGAGCCGGCCAAGGCCCGGGAAGCGATGCTCGCTCACATCTCGAACGTCAGAAGCCGCGCGATCAGCGACGCGAGCACCGCCACCACTTCCTAGATCTGACTAGGCCTGGCAGTCCCGACTGGGACTGGCTAACCGGCCCCCTGCTCCCGGGCGTACTCGGCGTGGGCCTCCGCGACGTGGAGGTCTGCGCCCTTCGTCTCCTTCACCAAGCACACCCCGATGAATGAGACGACCGCGGCGATGGCGATGTACACGCCGATCGTCCAGGACGCCTTGAACTCGTTCATGAGCATCTCGGCGATCATCGGCGCGAACGCCCCGCCCAAGATCGCCCCCAGGGCATAGCCGATGGAGACGCCCGAGTACCGGACCTTGGCCGGGAACATCTCCGCGTAGAGAGCTGACTGCGGGCCGTAGCTCAGGCCCAGCCCGAGCGTCATCACGAAGAGCGCCACGAAGTACCAGACGATGTTCTTGGTGTCGATGAGGAACCACATCGGCACGGCCCAGACGGCGAGGAACGCGTAGCCGATCTGGAACGTCCGGACCCGGCCGAGCCTGTCCGAAAGGGCTCCGCCCCAGAGCGTGAAGCCGAGCCAGCCGAAGGACGCGAGCGTGGTGGCGAGGAGCACCGTGGCCTGATCCATCTTGAGCGACTTGGCAGCGTAGGTGGAGAAGTAGGCGATGAGCAGGTAGCCGGCCGCGTTGTTCGCGATGAAGATGACGGCCGTGAGGACGACCTCTTTGAGGTTGTAACGGAACAGCTGGCCGAGCGGCGCCGACGATTCCTTGCGCCGTTCCAGGAGCTGCGTGAAGACAGGGCTCTCCTCCACCGCTCGCCGGATCATGTAGCCAACCGCGATGAGCACGATCGAGAGGAGGAATGGGAGGCGCCATCCCCACTCCCCGAACGCCGGGCCCATGACGGCGGTGAGCAGCCACAGCGTGAACGTGGCCAGGATCATTCCGATCGGAACGCCGATCTGGGGGTAGGCGCCGAAGTAGCCACGTCGGCCCCGAGGCGCGTGCTCGACCGCCATGAGGGCGGCCCCGCCCCATTCGCCGCCCGCCGAGAAGCCCTGGATCACCCGCAGGAGGATCAGCAGAACGGGTGCTGCGATGCCCGCCTGGGCGTACGTCGGGAGGACGCCGATGAGGGAGGTGGAGAGGCCCATGAGGATGAGCGTGAAGACGAGCATCTTCTTCCGCCCGAGTCGATCGCCGAGGTGTCCCGCGACGATGGCGCCGAGGGGACGGAAGAGGAACGAGATGCCGATCGTCGCGAAGGACAGCACCTGGGCGAGGCCGGCGTTGTCCTTCGCGACAGGAGCGAGGAACAGGGGCGCCAAGACGACGCCCGCCGCCTGTGCATAGATGAAGAAGTCGTACCACTCGATGGTGGTGCCGACGAGCGTGCCTGCGAGGACCTTGCGTTCCTCTCGGGACAGCTGGCCGGAGCGCGCTGCAGCGTCGCTCGTGGTGTGGGTCATGCGAACTCCGTCGTTCTCAGGGGTGCGAGCCCAGAAGGGATGGTGTCACGAAATAGTGACCGATTGGTCGGTCACTATTGGTGAGAATACAGGATGTGTGAGTCGCAGCACAGGGCGCCTCAGTCGTTGCGGTGCAGCAGCTCCCTCACCCGGGCGCGCAGGGGCTCGCGGTCGTAGCTGTTGACGAGCGCGCCGGCCATCCGGACCGGGTCGCCGAAGAAGAAGTACTCATACAGCGACTGGCGTCCCGCGAAGCCTGAGACGGACGCGTCGAGGGCGAGCTTGAAGAGGCGCAGGCGCTCGGGGCCGGTGAGGGACTTGCCCTGCAGGTACATCTCGATGTCCTGGCGCGCCACGTCGAGGTCGGCTTCGCCCGGGAGCGCCATGAGCCCGGAGGCGCAGAACTTCCGGATGATCTCCGGGTAGCGCTGCGAGGCCTTCGGATACCAGTTGCGGGCAGCGTTCAGAGTGGGCCAGTGCGGCAGCATCACGCCGTCGTCGCTCAGCTCGGCCTGCGCCTCGGAGGCGACCACGAAGGCCCTGCCGATCTCCACATTCCTGATCAGCTCGGCAAGGTCCTCCTGGATGTGCTGGAACCCGTCGATGCCGATGGACACGGCAATCTCCGAGGCCAGGCCGAGGAAGAACTCGCTCTTGGCAAGAGTGCGGGTCACGACCTGATGGGTCATGAGGGCTGCCGCGCCAGTGTCGGAGTACCACTGGTTGCACAGCTCGGGATGCCCGAGCATGAAGACGCGCTCGTTCGGGACGAAGACGTCGTCGAAGACCACGACGGCGTCGACCTCCTCGAAGCGGCTCGCGAGCGGCTCGTCGTGGTGACTTCCGCCATGGTGCAGTCCGGCCCTGCACAGATACCGCAGCCCTGGCGCGTCGTTCTGGATGGCGAACGCGAAGGAGTACGGGGCGTCCTCGGGCGTCGCGCGCAGCAGCGTCGAAGGGAAGACCAGGAGTTCGTCGGCGATGGGCGCGATCGTGGCGAGCATCCGTGCGCCACGGATCACCACGCCGTCGTCGCGCTCCTCGACAACGCGCGCGGCGAGCTGCCCACCCAGCTGCTCGGAACCGGACACCGAACGGTTGGCCTGAGGCGGAATGAGCGTATGGGTTGCCAGGAGATCCTGCTCGCGCGCCATCTCGTAGTACGCCTCCACGCGCTCACCGAAAACCGGATCGGCACCGGCGAAGAACTTCTTGGCCGAGGCGAGGGCCGTGAGCGCGGAATTCATGTAGTCCCCCGTGCGGCCGAGGAACCCGTTCGAGTACTGAGCCCAGACCGACATGGCACGGCGTCGCCTCTCGAGATCCTCCTTGGTTCTCGGGACGAGGAAAGACGCGTTGACCAAGTCTCCCGTCGTCGGCGACGGGTACGTGAGCACATTCTGGTACTGCGGGTCGTGCTGCAGATCGAACAGGTGTGCGTAGGTCCGGGCGAGGCCCCTGAACGCGGGATGTTCCGCGAGGTTCTCCGAGACGACCTCGCCGTCGATCACGAGGTGGGGCCGCATCGAGTTGAGCTTCTCCAGGAATTGCTGGCCGGTTCGGATGCCCATGGTGTTTCCCTTCGTCCTCGAGCGGATGGTCAGAGCAGGTCTTCGACGCCGAGCTGGCTTTCGGGAATCGTGGTGAAACGTCCGTTGGCAAAGGCAAGGGCGTCTCCCGAGCGGTAGCCGAAGTCCACCACTTCGCCCAAGTACAGGGTGTGGTCGCCGCCGTCGTAGGCAGCCCACGGCTTGCATTCGAAATAGGCCAGCACGCGCGCCAGGCGCGGGGCGAGCGGGCTCTCGACCCATACCGGTTCAACGCCTGGCTGGCCCGCGAAGTGGCGCGCGAGGGCCTCCTGTTCGGCCCCGAGGATGTTCACCGAGAACGGGCGTCCGGCGAGTTCGTCGTGGGCCCGCGTGTGGCGCGCGATGCTCACCAGCACAAGTGGCGGATCCAGCGAGACGGATGTGAACGAGTTGACGGTGATGCCGTGGCGCTTCGTCGCGCCGTCGAACGTCACGATCGCGACCCCCGTCGCAAAGCGGCCCAAGCTCCCCCGGAAGTGATGCGACCTCGAACGCACGGTCCTGCCCTGCCGCTCGGGAAGCGCTCCTGGCTGGGCGAACATGGGCAACGCCTCTTGTCCGATCCTCGAGGTTGGTCAATAATGAATCTTGTTCGATAATAGAATTTCTTGTGCCGATATCGAACACAATCACTTTAAGGGACCGCACGAGGGAGCACAAGGCCTCGTCAGTCGTGCAGTCCCCAGCCAAAGGAGCGCACCCCATGCCGCACGCCAGCGAGACAGCGGCCCATTCACAGACCCTATCCCGGGGCGTACGGGCCCTCGAGATCCTGGCCGACTCCCGGGTTCCGCTCACGATCGCCGAATTGGCAGAATCGCTCGGCGTCCACCGCTCCATCGCGTACCGCATCATCCGCACACTCGAGGACCATTCGCTCATCGAACGCGATGACTCCGGGCGGCTCCAACCCGGAGTCGGCCTGGCAGTGCTGGCCCGAGGCGTGGCCCGCGATCTTCAGACGGCCGCCTCGCCGGAACTGGGCGGGCTGGCCGATGAACTCGGCATGACCGCCTTCGTTGTCGTGTGGGATCACGCCGACTGCGTCACCCTCGCCACTGTCGAACCGCGCCACAACGGCACAGCCATCGCGCAGCGCCCCGGCACCCGTCACAGCATTGCGTCAGGCGCCCCGAGCATCGCCATCCAGTCCGCAGTCGGGCGGACTGAATGGGAGCGCCGAATGCCGGACATCCCTTACCGCACCGAAGCCGACGAGGCCCGCGAGCGCGGGTACGCCATCAGCCACGACGAGGTGATCCCCGGCGTCTTCTCGATCGCCGCGCCGATCGTGCCGTCGCGGCAGCGGCCGTCAGCGATCGCCGTCGTCCATCTGGGCGGCAACATGGACACGGAGAACATCGGCCGCCACCTTCAGGAGGCGGCGCGGCGCATCGCGCATTCGCTCGGCTGATCGCCTTTCGCTGTACGCGCGGTGAAAGGCCGTGCGCGTGGCGTCAGCCGCGGCGCATGACGACGACGGCGAGCCCCAAGGCGAGGAGCGCGCCTCCCGCGGCTGTGGGCGCGGCGAAGGCGAGGGCGGATCCACCGTGCGAGGCGAGCTGGCCCCCCAGCGCGGAACCGAGGGCCGTGCCCGCGACGATGCCGCTCGCGAGACCCGTCATCACCGTGCTGGTCCTTCCCGCGGGCGCAACCCGGCCGCCGATGCCGAAGACGGTGACCATGATGGGGCCCACGGGGATGCCGACCAGCAGAAGGGCGGCTGTCATTGAGTCCATGCTGTCGGGCACGAACAGCGTCAGGCTGAAGAGAAGCATCGCCGCCGCACAGGCGACCCACCGCGGGGCGAGGCCGAACGCCGTCGGCCATGCCGCCACGCTCAGCGCGGCGACTGCCGAGGTGAGCCCGACAGCGGCATAGAGGAGCCCGCCGAGGTCCGGGGATCCGTGTTCGCCGGCGAACGCGGTGAGCGCCGCCTGCGTGCTTCCGAAGAAGGCGCCCATCGCGATCATGGCCGCGACAGGGACGAGCACCACGGCCCACTCCCGCCCTGAGACGCGGGGGACGTCGTGGGGCGCGAGCGGACGCGCCGCGTGCGCCGTCGGGTGCAGCGCGAACCACGTCACGAACGTGGCCGTGAGCAGGGCCGCCGCCGCCAGCGGGACCCAGGGAGCGATCCCCGCGCCCAGGACGCCCACGAGCGCCGGTCCGAGGACGAACGTGACCTCATCGGCGGTGCCCTCGTAGGAGAGCGCGGCGTCTAGCTCGAGCGCCTTGAGAGTTCTTCCGTCGGTCAGGCCGATCCAGCGGGCCCGAGCGAAGGGGCCCACCTGAGGGGTGGTGAGCCCGGCGGCGAGCGCCGAGACCACCACAGGTGCGGGACTCCCCGTCCCACCCGAGGGAGGTAATGAACACAGAACGACGGCGATTACCGCTGCGGAGTTGAGGCCGGCCGCCACCAGAAGGACCGCCCTCTGGCCGATGCGGTCCGCGAGGGCGCCCAGGATCGTGGCCCCGACCGCGGAGCCGACGCCCACGGCGCCGGCCGACAGTCCTGCGAGGGCGTAGGAACCGGACGTCACGGAGACAAGGGTCAGGGTCCCGATCGTCAGCATCGCGAGGGGCAGACGCGCGACGAGGCCCAAGGGAAGAAAGCCGGGACCCGCCAGATCGGGCAGGACCTTGTAACGCGACAGGACGGAAACACGGATCGACACGAGGTACACCTCACCTCATGCGCGACGTCCCTGCCTCCCGTCGCGCCCGACCCGGAAACACCCCCATCCTAGACCGCGGAATGCTTGAGACGGGGATTCAGACCGCTGCGAGGTCTCGGACGGAAGTGTCCGAAACCCGCTCGAAGCCGGCGACGACCTCGAGCGTCGAGCCGGAACGCCCCTTGATGACCCGGATCTGGGCTGGGATCCGCAGCTTGAGCTCCGGCACGTGGCTCACGAGGCCAACGATCCGGCCTCCGTCCCGGAGCCCTTCAATCGCCTCCATGACCTGTTCGAGGGTCTGCTCGTCCAGCGTTCCGAAGCCTTCGTCGACGAAGAGCGTCTCGATGTCGATCCCGCCCGCCTCGTGCTGCACGACGTCCGCGAGTCCGAGCGCCAGGGCCAGCGAGGCCATGAACGATTCGCCGCCGGACAGCGTGGCAGGGTCACGGCGCTGGCCGGTCCAAGCGTCGAGGACCTCGAGGCCCAGCCCCGACGCGGCGCCGCGCGCGGCGAGGGCATCGCTGTGTTCCAGACTGAAACGGCCGTCGCTCATCACCGCGAGGCGTTCGCTCGCTGCGATTGCCACTTGCTCGAGTCGCGCGGCGAGAACGTACCGATGGAGGGACATCCGGAGCCGGTTGTCGCCGCTCCCGCGCGCCGTCCGCTGAAGTTCGCCGAGCAGATCCGCACGGGCCCTCGCGGTCTCCAGCAGAGGCAGGGCCTCCAGGAACGCGGTCCGAAGCCGCTCGCAGCGGTTCCGCCCGGCCGTGGCCGCGTGCTCTGCGGCATGGGCCGCCGCGAACCTGGCTTCGGCATCCCCCAACCGGGTCGACGCGGCCGCGAGGCGGTCCTCCACCGCGTCCTGCTCCCCCGATCCCAAGGCCGCTTCCTCCGCGGCCGCTGCCCTGACCGCCGCCGCGGAGGAAAGAAGGGCGGCGACTGCCTGTTCTTCCGCGCCGTGGGCGGCGATCGCCGCGCGGAGCTCCTGTGCCTCGCCGTCGCCGAGCATCGCGGCGCGCGCCGCAGGGGCATCGGCGAACGGGCTGGAGGCGAGCGCCTGGCCGAGAGCCGTGCGTGCCTCCCCGAGACGCGCACGGGCCGCGGCGGCATTCCCTGCCGCGTCGGCCAGCGGTTCGAGAGCCCGCACGACGGCGGCGAGCGCGGCGTGCCGTGCCTCAAGGCTGGGCCAGCCTTCGCGCCAGTCGGCCAGCTCGCGCGTGAGTCGTTGGGTCTCCTTCCCCAGGCGCTCGGCGTCCGCGACGGCGAGTGACAGCGCGGTCGACGCAGCCTCGCGCTCGTCGGCGGCGCTGCGCCGCCGTGCTTCGCCCGCCGCAAGGCGTTCCGTCACCATGGCGAGGCGCTTCTGCGCTGCCTCGGCTGACTGGAGGGCCACCACGGCCTCCTCGAGCTGCCTCGCAGCTTTGTCCGGATCCGCGCCCCCGCCACGCGCCTCGACGGCGGCCAGATCAGCTCTCGCGTCGGTGAGTGCCGAGGCCGCCTCGGACTCGTGCTGCTGCGCCCGTTCCACCGCGAGGAAGGCCTCCTTCTCGCGGTCCACCAGCCGAAGGGGGTCCTCCTCTCCTGTGGCAGGCTCTGGATGGTCAACCGACCCGCACACGGGGCAGGCTGCGCCGTCTTCCAGTGCCGCGGCGAGCTCGAAGGCGGTGCTCGCGAGTCGCTGCTCCCGCAGGTCCAGCCAGTGGGCCCGAAGCGTCAGGGATTCATCCCGGCAGTGGATCAGGCGGCTCTCGGCCTTCGACAGACGCTCCGACGCCGCGGCGTGCTCCTGCACTGCCGCGACGATTTCCCGGGCCCCCTGCTCGTCGCGCTGTGCAGAGTTGAGCACTGCCGCCGCAGGCTCGAGCCTCTTTCGTTCGGCGGCGAGTTCCGTCAGAGTGCCGTCGATCGCCGCGATCTCCGACTCAAGACCCGCGACGGTGGCACGCTGACGCTCGGATTCGGCGGTGGCCCTTCGCAGCTCCTCCTCGAGCCGCCCGAGCTCCGCCTCAAGCGGAATGCGCTCGGCCAAGACCGCCGCTTGCGCGCGCACATCGCCCGTCTCGGCGCGCAGGGCCGCCGGCGACACCTCGCCATCGGCGGGCGCGCTCCAGCCCGCTGCCGCAGCCTCGGCCAGTGCCCTTCCGAGCTCGAGCTCCGAGTCCTCGCAGTCACGGGCGGCACGCCGTTCGTTCTCGAGCTCGGTCCGAAGGCGCGCCGCGTCTTCTCCTCGCCGCAGCCTCTCGACCCTTTCCCCGTGCTGGGCGGCCCCAGCCTCCCACCGGGACCGGCGGGCTCTCGCGGCCGCAAGCTCTGCCGCGTCCTCGACGGCCCTCCGGCACTGTTCTTCAGCTGCGCGCGCCGAGGCCACATCCCCTCGCGCGTCTTCGATCTCCGCGGCGGCTTCCCCGGCCTGCCCGTCGAACCACGAGATCGCCCAGGCGAAGCGCGCCTCGCCTTCCTCCACCGTGGGCGCGACTGGGTCGGAGCCCGTTGCGTCCGCCACTTCCCCGGGATGGTCGGCCTCAACTGACTGTGCGGCCAGCTCGGCCTCGAGTTGGCGGAGCGGCCAGAGGACCGCTTGTTCTGCCTCGCCCGCGGCCGACTCAGCGTCCTGCGCCATCGCGGTCAGCTGACCTTCGACGTCCGCGAAGAGCCTGGTCCCGAAGAGGCTCTCCAGCAGCCGTTCGCGCTCCTTCGGATCAGACCGGAGGAACGCCGCGAACTCACCCTGCGGAAGCATGGCCACACGGGTGAACTGCTCGCGGTCCAGGCCGAGCACTTCGCGAACCAGAGCGGAGGCTTCGTCGTTCCGGGAGGACAGCGGACGCCACTCGCCGTCCACGAGTTCCCTCAGATGCGTCCTCGCCTGCTGGGCGGTGAAGCCGTTCCTCGATCGGGCGCTCGGCCGGTCCCACGCAGGCGTGCGCCGCACCTCGAAGCGCCGGCCCTGGGCGCTGAACTCGAGCACGACCTCGGGCTCGGCCCCCGCGTCGGCGTAGTGGCTCTTGAGGGACTTGCTCCCCTGCCGCGCGCCGGGGAGGCCGCCGTAGAGGGCGAAGCAGACGGCGTCCAGAACGCTGGTCTTGCCGGCCCCCGTTGCTCCGTTGAGAAGGAAGAGTCCGTGCTCGGCCAGCGCATCGAAATCGACGGTCTGGCGCGTAGCGAAGGGACCGAAAGCGGTTGCGGACAGGGTGTGCAGCCTCATCGCGCCAGCTCCGCGAGTCGAACGGCCTCGAGCGCCTGAGCCAGTGCCGCGCGCTCGGCGTCGTTGGGTCCCCGGTCGCGCACGTGCTCAAGGAAGCCGCAGCAGACGTCGAGGTTGTCGCGGGAGGCTGCGAGGCGGCCGCTGTACGTCGAGGGACCTCGGACCCGACTTCCGTCCGGCGCGAACTGCAGCGAGAGGGTCAGGGGGAAGCGGGCGCGCAGCCGCTCCATGGCCCGCTGGGGACGTTCGGCGTCTGTGAGGGTCACCTGGCAGCAGGCCGTCTCCGCGTCCGCCAGCGCAGGGTCCGCCAGGAGCTCCTCAAGCTTCCCCCGCAGGACCGCAAGCCGATGCTGGGTGGGCCATCCGACTTCCTCCACGCCAACGAGGCCGGAATCGTCGAATTCGACGAGCCATGCACCCTTTGACTGCCGGGCCTCGCCAAAGGAATAGGCGAGCGGCGAACCCGAATACCGCACGGAGGAGGAGAGTGTCTGTCGTCCGTGCAGGTGACCGAGGGCCACGTAGTCGAACCCTTCGAAGACCTCGGCCGGCACCACGTCCAGCCCTCCCACGGCGAGGGCGCGCTCGCTCTCAGCCGGAACACCGCCGGACGCGAAGGTGTGCGCCATCACCACGGCATGCACGGGTCCAGCGGTGCGGCGGACCTCGAGATCTGCGCGCACGCGGTCGAGCGCGGCCCGTGTCACCGCGGTGTGCCCTGTAGCGTCCGCGTCGAGTTCCGCGGCAACGAGGCGCGGTTCGAGATAGGGCAGTCCGTAGACCGCGACGGGCGTGGCGCCGTGCTTTTCGAGCAGGATCGGCGCGTCAAGATCGGCGACCCGCGTACGGACATGAACGCGGGCCCGTTCGAGCAGCCGCGCGCCGAAGCCGAGGCGCACGGCCGAGTCATGGTTGCCGCTCGTGAGGATAACGCTTGCCCCGGCCTCCGCGAGTCGGACGAGCGTCTCGTCGAGGAGCGCGACGACGTCGACGGCCGGGAGAGCGCGGTCGTACACGTCCCCGGAGACGAGCACCGCGTCGACCGATTCCGCAGCGACGTACTCCACGAGCCCGTCGAGCCATTCGGCTTGCGCGGAAAGGAGCCCAAGGCCGTGGAACGAGCGGCCGAGGTGCCAGTCCGAGGTGTGCAGGATTCTCATGGGTCACAAGCTAGCGGGTGGCACCGACAATCTTCGGTGCCACCCGCCGCAGGAGTCGAGGATCAGCGATCCGACTGCTTGTCGCGGTCGAAGAAGGACTTGGCGTCATCCTCGTCCGTGCGCGGCCGGTCGGAGGTCCCCGGGGCGTCGATGATGGCGTCGTCCTCCCCGGACGTCGCTAGGTCGAGGCGCGTCTCGGCACCGGCTTCCCGCTCGGCCGCCTCGGCTGCCTCGACCTCGGAGGCCGTGGCGCCCTCCGTGGGGAGACCCTCGACGGTGGTGAAGGAGGGCGCCCCCGGCGCGCCCGTCACGATGACGTCGTCGGGCGAGCCGAAGCCGCGGAAGATGAGGCCAGCGATCACGGCCCCGAGGAGCGGGGCGAGCCAGAAGATCCAGAGCTGGCCGAGCGAGTTCGTCTCGGCGAAGATGGCCGTCGCGGTCGAACGGGCGGGGTTGATCGACGCGTTGGTGATGGGGGCGATCGACTGGATCAGGATCGCCAGCGTGATGCCGATCGCCCAGGGCGCTACGCCCTTCGCCGCGCGCTTGGACGTCGCCGCGAGGATGATGCCGAGGAACACGGCCGTCGCCACGACCTCGGCGAGCAGGCCCGCCGCCATGGGGAACTTGTTCGGCGAGAGGTCGTCGACGCCGTTGGAGATGTGCGTGAAGATCGGCTGCACGCTGGAGAGGTTCGAGAGGTTCGGCAGCGTCCGCACCGAGACCCACAGCACGAGGGCGCCGAGCGCGCCTCCCACGAGCTGGGCCAGGACGTAGCCGGGAACGGCCTTCCACGGCGTACGGCCGGCCACCGCGGTGCCGAGCGTCACGGCGGGGTTGAAGTGCCCGCCGGAGATGTGCCCGACCGCGGCGATGCCCACGGCCACGCTGAGGCCGATGGCCAGCGGGGCGGGAAGCGGAGCCGACGACGGATCGCTGAAGAGCGCAACGCCGAGGCCGCCGAAGACGAGAATGAACGTGCCGAAGGCCTCGGCCGCAAGCTTCGGGATGATGCCGAATTCCTTCGGGGCCGCGAGAGCGGCGTCTGCGGTGGGGACCGCGGGGCTGGTCATGGGGGATTTCCTCTTTCGAGTCGTCGGATGAGGCCCGATCACAGGGGCCTCAGGCGGGCCGCCCCTCATGCTACCTCCCGGCTTTGACCGGATGCCGGGCGCGATGACGGTACATTGCTCACGTGACGAGCACGCCGAGCACCGCATCGAGAATCCATGGCTGCCTTCTGGGGGCTGCCGCAGCGGAGGCCGCGGCCCTCGCCGCGGGGCAGCACAGTGCGGGCCAGCACAGCACGGGCCAGCACAGCGCGGGCCAGCACAGCGCAGGCCAGCACAGCGCGGGTCACCACAGCGCAGGCCCGCACAGCACAGACGACGGCGTCCTCCGCTTGGGCGCGGCCGGCCAGCTCTCGCTGTACACCGCAGACGCCCTCGCGCAGGTCCTCGAGTGGGCGAACGATGGCGTGTACGCGGATCAGGCCGCCTGCGTGTGGCTCGCCTTCCTGCGGTGGGCGAGCGGGCAGGGGGTCGCACTCCCGTCGTCGGCCCCGCCGATCACGGAACGGTGGATCGACACCCAGCCCGCCGCCCGCCGTCGTCTCCCGGAGCGCCCCCCGTGGGTGGACTCTCTCGCGGGCGGGGAGATGGGTAGCGCAGCTCGGCCTCTCGGCAGCGAATACGACGACGGCGCTGCCGCCGCCCGCTCCGCTCCGTTCGGCCTCGTCCAGGGAACCCCGTCCGCCGCGGTCGTGTCGATGGCCCTCGACGGCGCAGCCCTCACCCACGGCGATCGTGCGGCGATGCAGTCAGCCGCAGCGGTCGCCCTGATCATCCGCGAGCTCGTGGCGGGTGCGGCCATCAGCGACGCGGCGGAGGCCGCTCGCGCCGTGCTCGCCGCCCTGCGGGCCCCGTCCGACGACGTTCTCGCGGCACTGGATGTGACACCGGAGGAAGGCGCGCGGCTCGAAGACGCTTCACCCGCAGCCCGGGCGCTCGCGGCCGCTCTGTCCTCGGCGATCATCGCCGAGCGGACCGCGGGCCCGGCCGAGAGAACGCCGCACAGCTTCGAGAATGCCGTGGAACGGGCCGCAGATTCCGGACCGGAGGCTGCCGCCATCGCCGGAGCGATCCTCGGCACCCTCTGGGGCGACGACGCCGTGGCCGGCGCCTGGACCCGCCGGCTTGAGGGAGCCGACGTCGTGGCTCGCCTCGCGGACGAGCTCGCCGAGGCGTCCGGCGCGAACTAGCCCCGCCGCAGCGCGATGTTGCTGCACGCCTCGCACACGCTCTCGGGAATGACGCCGGCGGCCTGCAGTCTGCCGAAGATCCAGCACCCGAGGCAGAAACCGGCGAACGCCTCCAGCGACGCCGCGACGATGAGCAGGCCCAGGAGCGTCCACGCCGCGGGTGCAGCGCCGACGGTCCACAGGATGGCAGCCGCGGTCGAGAGCGCGGCGCCGATCGTCTGGGCGAAGCGCTTCGGGGGGCCCGCAACGAGGCGTCGCCTGCCGAGCGCCGGCACAATCACGTGGACAGCAAGGCGGCCCGCCGGCGAGTATCGGGGGCCGCCAGCCACGCGCAGCCAGAAACCGAGTGCGATGGCCCAGAGCGACCAGCCCCACCCGGTCACCAGCCCCACCGCGAGGGCGGCAAGGCTGACGACGACGATGATTCCCGCCGTCGAGCGGGCGGCGTACTCGTTCACAGGGTTCGGGAACGCGAAGGCACGGCGAAGCATCCTCCCAGACTAAGAACGCGTGGGCGCGCCAGAAAAGAAATGTTGCCTTGCGCTACGCGCTCCGTGCGGGCCACTCTCCGCCGAGCATCTGGAGGAATTCGCCCTCGGACAGCACTTCCACCGAATAGCCATCGGATCTCAGCTTGAGGGCGCGTCGCGCCTTGGAGGTCACACGGCCGCTCTCCACGCCCGAGCGGAGATCCGACGCGACGAAGCCATCGCCCACCACGAGGAGTGTGGTCGCGCGAGTAACCGAGCTCGCGGGCTGGGCGCCCAGCGCGGCCGCCCGCGCCTTCGCCTCGGCCCGCGTCATGCCGAGCGCTCCAGTGAAGACGATCCGGTGGCCGAACAGGGGGTGGGCGGGATCCGCGGTCGGGTTCGCGTCCGGGTTGACCCCCTCCTCAGGCCACGGCGCCCACCGCCGCGTGCCCACGAAGCCGGGAGCCGCCGTCGTCCGCTGGCCCCCGGCAGACCCCGGGCCCCCTGCAGACCCCAAGCGCACCGCCGTGGCCGCGGACACCGCGTCGCGGCCCGGGACGAACTCCGGGTGACGGGGCAGCGCGAGATGCAGCGACGAATACAGGTGATCGACGCTCACCGCAGCATGACGTTGCGCGATATCGACCAGGATGCCCGCGCAGGCTGCGGCGTCCTCGATGGCGTCGTGGTGATTGACGAGCGGGACGCCCGCCGCCTCGGCGACGAACGGGAGCGAATGGGACGGCAGGTCGTACGTGCGTCGGGACAGGACCACGGTGCACGCGTAATCGTAGGCAGGAGCAGGCAGGTCCGAGACTTCGAGTGCCGAGCGGATCACGCCGAGGTCGAAGGCCGCGTTGTGGGCCACGAGGACGTCGTCCCCGATGAAGCCGCCGATCTCGTCGAAGAGCTCGCCGAAGCGCGGACGGTCCGCGACGTCCTCAGGACGAATGCCGTGGATCGCGACGTTCCGCGGGTCGAAGGCGTCGTGACCTGCCGGCGGCCTCATGAGCCACGCGGCCTCCTCCACCGCGCGACCGTCGCGGACCTTCACGAGGCCTACCGCACAAGGAGAGCCCCGGAAACCGTTGGCTGTCTCGAAGTCGATCGCGGTGAAGTCCAAGGGCACGCGGCAACTCTAGCCGCGGGGCTCCCTCCGATCCGGGAACGCCACGGCCCCTCCGGTACCCTTGGAGGGTGATCCCCGCCGCCTTGACCCAGCTCGTTGCCGCCCTGCCTGCGGCGGTCCAGCCGAAGAGCGCCTCGCTCCTCCCTGACTGGCTCAACCCGGACGTCTTCCTCCGGGACTCGCCGCTCGGCCCCTGGATCGTGCTGGTCGTGTGCGCCATCATCTTCGCCGAGACCGGACTCCTCATCGGGTTCTTCCTGCCCGGCGACTCCATGCTGTTCACGGCGGGCCTGCTCGTCGCCACAGGCGCCATCAGCTTCAACCTGTGGCTGCTGGTCCTGTTTGTCATCATCGCGGCGATCATCGGCAACCAGGTCGGATATCTCATCGGCACGAAAGTCGGGCCCTCTCTGTTCAGCCGGCCCGACTCCCGCTTCTTCAAGCAGGAGAACGTCCGCAAGGCCCACCAATTCTTCGAGCGCCACGGTGGCCAGTCGCTCATCCTGGCCCGCTTCGTCCCGATCATCCGCACCTTCGTTCCGGTCATCGCGGGCGTGGCAGGGATGGACCGCCGGAAGTTCTTCCTCTACAACGTTCTCGGCGCCATCCCGTGGGGTGGCGGCGTGACCCTGCTCGGCGCGTGGCTCGGCCATTACGAGTGGGTGGGGAAGAACCTCGACCTCATCTTCATCGTCATCGTCCTCATCTCCGTGATCCCGATCTTCGTCGAGTTCATCAGGTCCCGCGCGAAGGGCCGCAGCATTCCGGAAGACCTCGAGGAGCGGCTCGCCGAAGCGAGCGATCCGGAGACCCCCGAGGGCCGCTAGGTGTCGGGACGGCGGAGGCTTGCGCTCCTCGGCCTCTGGCTGATCCTCGTCGGACTGAATCTCCGCACCGTCTTCTCGAGCTTCTCGGCCGTGCTGTCGGAAGTCCGGGGCGCGGCGGGCCTTCCCGACTGGTCGGTCACCGTGCTGACCACCGCGCCTGTGGCATGCCTCGGGATCTTTGCTCCCCTCGCGCCGCCGCTGGCCCGCCGATTCGGAGCCGAGCGCGTCCTCCTCGCCGCGACCGCGCTCCTCACGCTCGGCCTCCTCGTGCGGCCGACGGCCGTTCCCGGCTGGGGGACGCTGCCCTCCCTGCTGTTCGGCACGGCCGTCTGCGGGTTCGCCATTGCGCTCGGCAACGTCCTGCTCCCCGGGCTCGTGAAGAGGGACTTCCCGCACCGCCTCGGGCTCATGAGCGGGCTCTACACCACAGCGATCGCGGCGTCGGCAGCGCTGGCGGCGGGCCTCACCTACCCAGTCCTCAGTGCAAGCGGCTCATGGCAGCTCGCTCTCGGCTTCTGGGCCCTCCCGGCGGCTGCGGTCGCCGTCGCCTTCGCCCCGCTCGCCTGGGCGGGCCGCGAACCGCTCCACACCGCGGACGACGACGGGCCTCGGCTCACGCGCGATCCCATCGCCTGGCACGTCACGCTCTTCATGGTGGCGCAGGCGATGATGTCGTTCAGCGTCTTCGCGTGGCTTTCCCCCATCCTCAGGGAGCGCGGCGTCGACGGCACGAGTGCTGGCCTGATCGCCTCGTTCTCGATCGTCCTCCAGATGGCCGGCTCGCTCGTCGCCCCGGCCATCGCAGCGCGGCTCTTCCAACAGAGTGCGCTCAACGCCGTCGTCGCCCTGCTCACCGGCTCGGGCTTCGCCCTGTGCATCGTCGGGCCGCTTGGCGGAGTCTGGCTCTGGTCGGCCATGCTCGGGGTCGGCCAGGGCGCCCTCACGGCTCTCGCCCTCACGATGGCCATGCTCCGGACGCGGGATGCCGGCACCGCGGCGAGGCTCTCGGGCATGATGCAGGGCTTCGGCTATGGGCTGGGCTCGACGGGGACGCTCCTCGTCGCCCAGCTCCACGCGGCTGCCGGGTCCTTTGCGCCCGTTGCGGCACTCTTCGGCGTCGTCGGCCTGTGCGCCGCGGTCTTCGGCGCGCTCTCGGGGCGGCGACGCTTCGTGGGACACGCGTCTGCGGCGCCCGCCCCGCGGGCGACCGCTAGGACAGCGCCTTCACGATCTCCGGCAGAAGGGCCCGGAACGCCTGGCCTCGGTGGCTGATCGCGTTCTTCTCCTCGCGGCTGAGCTCCGCGCAGCTCCGGTCCATGCCCTCGGGCTGCAGGATCGGGTCGTACCCGAAGCCGCCCTCGCCGCGGGGCTCACGCAGGAGCGTTCCCCGCAGCTCGCCGTATTCGACGTGCTCGTAGGGAGCGCCGCCGTCGTCCGCCGGGGTGACAAGCGCCGCGGCACAGACGAAGGCGGCGGCTCGGTGCTCGTCGCGGACCTCGGAGAGCTGAGCCAGCAGGAGCCGCAGATTCGCCTCGTCGTCGCCGTGGCGACCCGCCCAGCGGGCAGAGAAGATCCCCGGCGCGCCGCCGAGGACGTCCACGGCGAGTCCCGAATCGTCCGCGATCGCGACGAGTCCTGTGGCGGCGGAGACCGCCCGCGCCTTGAGAAGCGAGTTCTCGGCGAAGGTCACGCCATCCTCCAGGACGTCGGGGCCCCCAACGCTCGGCGCGTCGACCACCTGGGTGTCGACGTCAAGGCCCGGCACCTGGCCCCTGAGCAGGTCCCGCAGCTCGCGGAGCTTGCCCTGATTGTGGGTCGCGAGGACCAGTCGAGGCTGCTGCGCGAGCTGTCGAGCTGCACTCACGAGACGGTCCTGAGGGCCTCGGCGAGCGTCTCGCGCTGGATATCGGCAAGCTGCGCGGTGCCGATGAGGGCGAGGTCGAGCAGGTTGTTGAGCTCATCCCGGTCGAACGGCGCGCCCTCGGCCGTCCCCTGGACCTCCACGAACTTCCCCGATCCCGTGACCACCACGTTCATGTCGGTCTCCGCGCGCACGTCCTCGACGTATGGGAGGTCGAGCATGGGGACCCCGTCGATGATGCCCACCGAGACCGCAGAGACAGTATCGACGAGCGGCTCTGCACCCGGCTCCACCAATCCCTTGTCCTTGGCCCATCGCACTGCCTCGGCGAGCGCCACGAACGCGCCGGTGATCGCGGCGGTGCGGGTGCCGCCGTCGGCCTGGAGGACGTCGCAGTCGAGCACGATCGTGTTCTCGCCGAGCGCCTGGAGGTCGATGATCGAGCGGAGCGAGCGGCCGATGAGCCGCGAGATCTCGTGGGTGCGCCCACCGATGCGGCCCTTGACGGACTCGCGGTCCGAGCGGGTGTTCGTTGCGCGCGGGAGCATGGCATATTCGGCGGTCACCCAACCCCTGCCCTCGCCCTTGAGCCAACGGGGCACCCCCTCCGTGAACGACGCCGTGCACAGCACCCGCGTGTTCCCGAACTCGATGAGCGCCGATCCTTCGGCCTGCTTGGACCATCCGCGGGTGATGCTGATCGGACGCAGCTGATCGGGAGTGCGCCCGTCGGCACGCACGGCAGAAGGACTGGCAGAAGTGCTTGGGATCATGGGACCAGCTTAGCGGCGCCCGGCTACGCTGGGCCCATGACCACCCCGAGCGGCGCCCCTGCGATGCACGACGGCGTGCCGACCGTCACGCTGCCCTGCGGACTCAGCGTGCCACGGCTGGGGCAGGGGACGTGGTTCCTGGGCGAGGACGCCTCTCGCCGCCACGACGAAGTGCGAGCGCTGCAGGCCGGGCTCGACGCGGGACTGACCCTCATCGACACCGCCGAGATGTACGGCGACGGTCGCTCCGAGGAGCTGGTCGCCGAGGCCATCGCGGGGCGCCGCGACGAGGTCTTCCTGGTGAGCAAGGTCCTCCCCTGGAACGCGACTCGGAAGGGAACGAAGCGCTCCGTCGAGGCGAGCCTGCGGCGCCTTCGCACGGACCGGCTCGATCTGTACCTGTACCACTGGCGAGGACACGTACCCCTGGCGGAGAGCGTGGAGGCCCTCGCTGCACTGCAGGAGCAGGGACTCATTCGGGCGTGGGGCGTGAGCAACCTCGACCCCGCCGACCTCGACGAGCTCTCAGCGCTCCCGGGCACGTCCGGCCCGCAAGGCGTGCAGACTGACCAGGTGCTGTACAACCTCACCCGCCGCGGCATCGAGGCCGACCTCCTCCCCCGGCTGCAGTCTGCGAGCATTCCGGTCATGGCCTACTCCCCCGTGGAGCAGGGCCGCGTCCTGGGCCACCCGGTCCTTGCCGAGCTGGCGGCCCGCCACCAGGCGACGGCCGCACAGATCGCTCTCGCCTGGGTCCTCCGGCACGACGGCGTGCTCGCCATCCCGAAGTCGTCCTCGGTGCAGCACACCCTCGAGAACCGCGACGCCCTCGAGGTCGAGCTCACGTCGGCGGACCTCGGCGACCTCGACGCTGCGTTTCCGGCGCCCCGGCACCCGGTACCGCTCGAGATGCTCTGAGCCCCGCCTAGACTGGACGCGTGCATCCCGCCTATCTTCCGTCCCCGACGGTCAACGCCTTCAGCCTCGGCCCGCTGAAGATCCATTTCTATGCGCTGTGCATCCTCGCAGGCATCGGAGTGGCCCTGTGGCTGACCGACCGGCGATGGGTCCATCGCGGTGGCAAGGCGGGCCAGGTGCTCGACATTTCGCTGTGGGCCATCCCCTTCGGCATCGTCGGCGGACGCATCTACCACGTGATCACGGACCCCGAGCTGTACTTCCTTCCGGGCAAGAATCCGTGGAACGCGTTCGCCATCTGGGACGGCGGCCTCGGCATCTGGGGCGCGATCGCGCTCGGCGGCCTCGGGGCCTGGATTGGCTGCCGCCGGGCGAAGGTCAACCTTGCGGACTATGCCGACGCTCTCGCCCCCGGCCTTCTCTTCGCCCAAGCCCTCGGCCGACTCGGAAACTGGTTCAACAACGAGCTCTACGGTGACCCCACGTCGCTGCCCTGGGGCCTCGAGATCCACGAGATGGACCCCGCGAGCGGCGGCGCGGCCGTCGGACCCGACGGACAGCCGATCGTCCTTGGCTACTTCCAGCCCACTTTCCTCTACGAAGCCTTGTGGTGCACCCTCGGCGGCATCGCCATCCTCGTGGCGGCGCGTCGATTCCGGCTCCCCCGCGGGGCCGAGTTCTGCCTCTATGTCATGGTCTACACCGCTGGGCGCTTCGCGGTCGAGCTCATGCGCTCCGACTACGCGAACCTGATCCTGGGGCTCCGCGTCAACACGTGGGTCGCCGGGCTCGTCTTCCTCGGCGGTGCCGTGGCCTTCGCGCTGCTCCTCCGCCGGGGGCGGCGCCCGGGCACAGACGACCACTCCGGCACAGACGACCACTCCGGCACCGACGATCGCTCCGGTACCGAGGACATCAAGTCGGCGCCGCAGACGTCGCCGTCAGACGATGTAGTGGACCCCGGCGACCGCCACTGAGATCGGGCCGGCGTAGGCGCGCTGCGCCTCCGCGACGGTCCGGTTCGCGTCGTTCCACACGGGAAGGTGCGTCAACAGCAGGCGCTTCGCTCCGGCGTCGGCAGCCGCCTGCCCAGCGCGAAGTCCGGTGAGGTGCACGCCGTCGATCGCGTCGTCGCGGCCCTCGTGGTAAGCCGCCTCGCACAGGAACATGTCCGCATCCAGGGCGGCTTCGAGCAGCCCAGGGCACGAGTCCGTGTCGCCCGAATACGCCAGAATCCGCCGCTCAAGGGTCCCGTCTCGACGGGGTTCCACGGCTTCGATGCGCATCGAGTACGCCTCGGCGATCGGGTGGCGGGCCGTGTGCACGGAGAAGCGGAACGGGCCCAGCTCAGTCGTCTCCCCCACGGCCCAGGTGTGGAACTCGAAGTCCTCGTGGAGGTCCGCAGCCGGTTCCATGTCCAGCGCGATCGAGAGGCGCCGTGCGGTGGCCTCGGGGCCCCAGACCGGGACGCGTCCCGAGCTCCAGCCCTTCGGATTCCAGTGGATCGCCACCTGAAGACCCGTCAGGTCCATGCAGTGATCAGGGTGGAGGTGGCTCAGCAGCACACCATCGATGTCCTCGAGGTCCATGTAGCGCTGGAGCGTGCCGAGGGCGCCCGAGCCGAGGTCCAGCAGGATGCGCCAGTCGCGTTCGCCGTCGTTCGCCGTCAGGAGGTAGCAGCTCGCCGGCGAACTCGGCCCCGGAAACGAACCGCTGCAGCCGACGATGGTGAGTTTCACTGCTGCATCTTATCCACGGGCAGGCCATCGGACGCAGACGGCGACACGAAGTAGGAAACGCGCCCGGTGCCCCCGGCGCTCGCATCCGCCCGCGCCGCCTCGATCATCTCGGGGGTGATCCGCGCGAGGCTTCCCGTGGGATAGTGCGCCGAGACATGCTCCGCGTGCTCCACGCGCTGGACCTCGGGCCCGAGGAAGCGTCGCGCGAGGACTTCGAACTGGGCGGCGTCCCCCGTGGCGAGAAAAGTGTGGCTCGGCGGCTCGAGGGAACGGCGCTCAAGACCATGGCTCACCAGAGCCCGGTACACGTCCTTCGCGGTCTCCTCGGCGCTCGAGACGAGGGTGACGCCGTCGCCCATGACATAGCTGATGACTCCGGTGAGCAGCGGATAGTGCGTGCAGCCCAGCACGAGCGTGTCCACGCCGGCCTCGCGCAGCGGCGCGAGATAGCCTTCGGCGGCGGCGAGGAGCTCCGGACCCGTGGTGACGCCGGCCTCGACGTAGCGGACGAAGTCCGGGCACGCCGCCGAGGCGATGTGCAGGTCAGGCGCGGCCGCGAAGGTGTCGTCGTAGGCGCGGGAGCCGATGGTTGCGCTTGTCCCGATCACGCCCACGCGGCCGTTGCGGGTGGCGACGACGGCCCGCCGGACCGCGGGCTGGATCACCTCGATCACGGGGATGCCGTAGCGCGCGGTGTAGCGCTCCCTCGCGTCGCGAAGGACCGCGGCGGAGGCCGAGTTGCACGCGATCGTGAGGAGCTTGACGCCCGAATCCACAAGCTCGTCCATGACGCCGAGGGCGTTGGCGCGGACCTCCGCGATGGGAAGCGGGCCGTACGGCCCGTGCGCCGTGTCGCCGACGTAGAGGACCGACTCATTCGGGAGCTGGTCGATGACCGCGCGGGCTACCGTGAGGCCACCCACCCCGGAGTCGAAGATCCCGATCGGGCGCTCCGACCGGTCGAGCAGGGGGTCCACAGCACGGGGACTCGTCATGCCCGGTCCGCCTGCCCGTGGCCGCCCTCGGCACGATACGCGGCCATCATCGCGTCGATGAGCGTCGTCTGGAGCCACGTGACGAAGTTGTAGACGAGGGCAAGGTAGGCGTCGACGTCGTCGTCCCCGACGTCAGACCAGTCCGTAATCTCGTGCACGCGCTCCGCGTCCTCCTCGGAACGGATGCCCAGGCGCTCGGCGAGGACCAGACGGACGTCCGTGAGCGCCGTCGCCCAATGCGCAGCGGCCGTCGCATCCAACAGGACGTCCTTGGACTCAAGGCCCATCGCCGCCGCCCGCAGCGCCCCAGCCTTGCTCTCCCGGAGCGAGCGCTCGGTGAGGCGGCGGAACTCCAGGGAGGCTTCGCCGTCGTCCTTGGAGACGTTCGGGAGGAGGCGTTTCAGCGCGGGGTCCTCCGGCTCGGCGGCGTTGGGAGTGATGCCGACGAGGGCAGCGAGCGGGTCCTCCTCCGGCTGCTCGTCGGGCTCAAGGAGTGCCACGACGTCGCGGAACAAACCCCGGAGCAGCTCGCGCTCGGCGTCTTCGAAGCGTCCGCTGATCCCCTTGCGCCCATAAGTGAACGGCTCAGCCATCCTCGCCAGCCCTCTCCACCGTGGCCCAAAGTCCAAAGTTGTGCATGGCGACGGCCTGCCGCTCCACCGTCTCCTTCGAGCCGTGGGACACGATGGACCGCCCCTCGGTGTGCACCTGCATCATGAGCGCGTCCGCCTTCTCCTCCGAGTATCCGAAGTAGGTCTGGAAGACGTAGCTCACGTAGCTCATCAGGTTGACGGGGTCGTTCCAGACGACAAGGTTCCAGGGCACCATCGACGCTGAGTCGGTTGCCGCCGTCGTCTGCTCGCGGAGGCCATGCGTGGGTTCCGTGGCGACGCTCAAGCTCATGTGGCCATTCTAGGCAGGGCTCGGCCGTCACCCCGGTTAGAGTGAACCCGTGACTCCCCGCACGTCGCTCTTCACAGACCATTACGAACTCACGATGCTCCAAGCTTCCCTCCACTCGGGGGCGGCGCACAGACGCTCGGTGTTCGAGGTCTTCGCGCGGCGGCTGCCCGACGGGCGGCGGTACGGCGTGGTCGCCGGAACGGGGCGACTCCTCGAGGGGATCGCCGACTTCCGCTTCAAGGACGAGGAGCTTTCCTTCCTTGAGAGCACGCGCGTAGTGAACCGCGAAACCCTCGACTACCTCGCCGACTACCGCTTCTCGGGCGACATCTGGGGCTACGCCGAAGGCGAGGTCTACTTCCCCAACTCGCCGATCCTCATCGTCGAGTCCACGTTCGCTGAGGCCTGCATCCTCGAGACCTACCTCCTGTCCGTGCTCAACCACGACTCCGCCATCGCCTCCGCCGCGTCCCGCATGACCATCGCCGCCAACGGCCGCCCGTGCATCGAGATGGGCTCGCGCCGCACCCACGAAGAGTCCGCCGTCGCGGCGGCGCGCGCCGCCGCCGTCGCCGGCTTCGCGAGCACGTCGAACCTCGCCGCCGGCCTGCGATACGGATTGCGGACCGTCGGCACGGCGGCCCATTCGTTCACCCTGCTCCACGACACCGAGCACGAGGCCTTCGAGGCGCAGGTCGCCTCGATGGGTCCGGGCACCTCGCTGCTGGTGGACACGTACGACGTCGAAACCGCCGTCCGCGCGGCCGTGGACATCGCCGGTGAGCAGCTGGGCGCCGTCCGGCTCGACTCGGGCGACCTCATCGGCCAAGCTCACTGGGTGCGGCAGCTCCTCGACGAGCTCGGCAACGTGAACACGCGCATCGTCGTGACGTCGGACCTCGACGAATACGCCATTGCCGCGCTGGCCGCCGCCCCCGTCGACTCCTACGGCGTCGGCACCTCCCTGGTGACCGGATCCGGCGCGCCCACCGCCTCGATGGTCTACAAGCTCGTGAGCCGGACCGACGACGACGGCCGCTTCGTCTCCGTCGCGAAGGCGGCGAAGAACAAGCAGACCGTGGGAGGGCGCAAATTCGCGTTGCGCCGTCTCGACGAGAACGGCGTCGCCACCGCAGAGCTGATCGGCGTGGGCCATCCCCCGGAGGGCGACAGCAACGACCGACCGCTCCTTGAGCATTTCGTGGTCAGCGGCGAACTCCAGCCGGGGTGGACCGGGCCCGCCGCCGTCGAGCGGGCCCGTGCCCGGCACGACGCGTCCATCGCCGAGCTGCCCGCCGCCGCGCGACGCATGCACCGCGGCGAGGCCGTCATCCCCACCGTGTACATCGAAGATTGAGAGTGGTGACATGAAGCGGGCCCTGATCATCGTGGATGTGCAGAAGGACTTCTGCGAAGGCGGATCGCTTGCGGTCGACGGCGGAGCCGCCGTCGCGTCTCGCCTCACCGACTATGTGGAGCAGCACGGCGAGGAATACGGCGCCATCGTCACGACCCAGGACTGGCACATCAAGCCCGGCGATCACTTCTCGGAGACCCCCGACTTCGTGGACTCGTGGCCGCCGCACTGTGTCGCAGGGACTCAGGGCGCCGCGTTCCACCCCAACCTCGACGTCTCGAGCGTCGACGCGATGTTCCGGAAGGGCCAGTACGCCGCCGCCTATTCCGGCTTCGAAGGGCACCTCGCCCAAGCTGGCGACGCGCAAGGGACTGCTGAGGACTCCCCGAGCCTTGGCGAGTGGCTCTCCCAGCGTGGGGTGACGGACGTCGACGTAGCCGGCATCGCCACCGACTACTGCGTGAGGGCGACCGCCCTCGACGCTGCTCGCGCCGGCTTCCACACCAGAGTGCTCAAGGAACTGTGCGCCGGGATCGCCGACGATCTCGAGCCTACGTATCGCGAGCTCGAAGCCGGGGGCGTTGCCCTCGCCTAAGGGGTCCCCACCCCCTTGCGCCGTCACCTCTGCAGGGTGTGCCTAGGCCGCACGTTGGCCGATGGCGGCGGAAATCCGCCGAATAACCCCGCGAAAGGCGCAACCGGAGACGCACCCCGCAAAGGTGACGGCGCAACCGGAGGGGGACCCCGTAAGGGCTGTCAGCCGCGGCCGATGAACCACTCCTGGAGCTTCTTGAGCCGGGCACGAAGCTGCTCCTCGCTCGCCTGCGCCACGGCGGGACCGCCGCACGTCTCGCGGAGCTTTGTATGCACCACGCCGTGGGGAGTCCCCGTTCGGGCGCTCCACGCCGACACATTCTTGGCGAGCTCGTTCCGGAGGTCCATGAGCCGCCGGTGGTCCGGAATACCGGCTGGCGACGAGCTGGGCACTCTGCGCCGCGACACCTGCTCCTGCTGGCGCTGCCGCAAGAGCGTCGCGACTTGGTCCGCGTCCAGCAGGCCCGGGATGCCGAGGAAGTCGAGCTCCTCGTCCGAGCCGATCTCTCCGCCGGTCCCGAACTCGCCGCCGTCGAACAGGACCCTGTCGAACGCGGCCTGCGACTCGAGCGCCTCGTACTTGCCCTTCGTGAGCGTGTCGGAGGCCTTCTCCTCCCGATTCGCTTCGTCGACCAGCGACTCCTCGAGGTCCATGAGGCCGTCTTCGTCCGACGACGGGCGATCCAGCGCGTGGTCGCGCTCGGCTTCCATGGTGTTGGCGAGCGCGGTGAGCTGTGGCACGGAAGGCAGGAAGACGGACGCGGTCTCCCCCCGCCGTCGTGCACGGACGAAGCGCCCCACGGCCTGCGCGAAGAACAGAGGTGTCGAGGTCGAGGTCGCGTAGACGCCGACGGCAAGGCGCGGCACGTCGACGCCTTCTGACACCATGCGCACCGCGACCATCCAGCGCGCGTCGCCCTCGGAGAACTCCTCGATGCGGCTCGAGGCCTTCGCGTCGTCGGAGAGGATGATGGCGGGCGACTGCCCGGTGATCTTCTTCAGCTGGCCGGCATAGGCCCGCGCGTCGTCGTGGTCGGTGGCGATGACGAGTCCGCCCGCGTCGGGCACAGTGCGCCGGACCTCCGTGAGTCGACGGTCGGCCGCTGCGAGCACTGCGGGGATCCACTCCCCCTGGGGGTTCAGAGCCGTGCGCCACGCTTGAGCGGTGACGTCCTTGGTCACGGCAGCTTCGCCGAGGGACGCGGCCATCTCCTCGCCCGCGCTCGTGCGCCACCGCATCTGTCCCGAGTAGGCCATGAAGATCACGGGCCGCACCACGTGGTCGCGGAGCGCCTGACCGTACCCGTACGTGTAGTCGGCCTTGGACCGTCGGATGCCGTCCTTGTCCTCGACGTAGTCCACGAACGGGATCGGCGAGGTGTCCGACCGGAACGGCGTTCCCGTGAGGGCAAGCCGCCGCACAGCGGGGTCGAAGGCCTCGCGCAGGCCGTCGCCCCACGAGAGGGATTCGCCGCCGTGGTGGATCTCGTCAAGGATCACGAGGGTCCGCGCAGCCTCGGTCTTGGCGCGGTGGAGAAGGGGCTTGCTCGCCACCTGGGCATAGGTCACCGCAACGCCCCGGAAGTCCCGCCCGTGCTGGCCGTCCGAGTTCTTGAAGTTGGGGTCGATCGCGATGCCCACCCGGGCGGCGGCGTCGGCCCACTGACGCTTGAGGTGATCCGTTGGCGCCACGACGGTCACCCGGTTCACGACTCCGCGCTCCAGGAGGGTGGACGCGATGCGGAGGGCGAACGTGGTCTTTCCGGCGCCGGGGGTTGCGACGGCGAGGAAGTCCCGCGGGGCTTGGGCGAGGTACTTGTCCAGGGCCTCCTGCTGCCAGGCACGCAGCTTGGGCGCCGTGCCCCAGGCTGCGCGCTCCGGATAGGCAGGGGGAAGCTGGGGGGCGGCCGCCGAGCTGGAGGAGTCCGGGCTGCCGCCGAAGAGAGTGTCCGTCATGCGCGATCCGCCTCGCGGGCGGCGGTCGACGGCGTTCGCGTCCTGGTGGCGGCGACCGCGGCAAGGAGCGCGGAGACAGCCAGGACGAGGACGAGAAGGGTGAAAACGCCTGTGCCCGGGGTTCTGTCCGGGTTGAGCAGCAGGGAGTACAGCGTTCCGGCTCCGGCGGTTCCAATCACTCCACCGAGCATATCGGCCAACTGGAGGGAGGCCGAATTCCTTCCGCGCGCCGCCGCGTCGCTCAGGTCGAGGACGAGCACAGACGTCGTGGACATCGACAGTCCCATGCCCATGCCCGCGAACGCCCATGCGAGTGCGAGGAGGAACGGCTCTGCATGGGCCGAAACGACCGCCGCGACCGCGAGCATGCAGCCGAACAGCAGGGCCGCGCCGAGGACGAGGAACATGGGCCGCGGGAGCCAGCCCTTCGTCTGGGCGAACGAGCCAGCGGTCCAGCCGAGCGCGCCGCCTGTCAGGGCGAGGCCGGCGATCGACGGCTCAAGCCCGTAGCGGTCCACGAGCATGAGCGGGATGAACGCTTCTGCTCCGAAGAAGGCGAGCGTGAGCAGGCCCCGGACGACGACGACGGCGGGCAGCCCCCGTGCGATGCGGAGGGAGCCCGGGGGGAGCAGCCGCGGGACCGTGGCGACGACGAGGGCCAGCCCTGCGAGGCCCACCACGCCGAGCACTACGGGGGTGAGGGCGTCACGAAGCGCCGGATCGACCCACGACTGCGCCGCCCACTGCGCCCCAGCGACACCGATGGCGAGACCCGCGCCGAGGAGGGCTCGCCGTCGTCCTTCGCCCGAGGCCATCGATTTCTCCTCAGGCGCCCGCAGGCCACGCACCCGCGGCCACATGAAGATCACCGCAGCCACCACGATCGGTGCAACCCCGAAGAAGACGGGCCGCCAGCTCACGTGCTCGGCCAGCAGCCCCGAGACATACGGCCCCACGAGCGAGGGCACGACCCACGCCGCGGAGAACCAGCCGAACACGACCGGTTGCAGCGCAGACGGGAGGGCCTGGCCGATGATCACGTAGACGGGCACGATCATGAAACCAGCCCCGGCACCGGAGACCATCCGCCCGAGGGTGAAGGCGCCGAAGTCCCATGCGCCACCGCAGAGGACGAGTCCCGCGCACATGAGCCCGAGGCCAGTCAGGAGCGACGGACGCGGGCCCGAATGGTCACACCAGGGACCGGCCGCGGCCGTCGCTGCGAGCGAAGCGGTCAGGTAGAGCGAGAAGGCGAGGCCATACGCCCGCTGCCCTCCGAGGTCAGCGGCGACCACGGGCATGGCCGTGGTGACGGCCATGGCCTCGAAGGCACTGCACGTGACGATCGCGAGGAGGCCCACCACCAGACCGCGGTAGGGGCGGGACATGACACCTCGGGCCCCACCCGAGGCCAACTTAGGCGTCGTCGCCGTTGTTGTTGCCGTCGTTGCCCGGCCGCAGGCCCTCGTAGATCTCCTTGCAGGTGGGGCAGACGGGGAACTTCTGCGGATCCCGCCCGGGAGTCCACACCTTGCCGCAGAGGGCGACCACGGGTTCGCCCGTGAGGGCGGATTCCATGATCTTCTCCTTGCGCACATAGTGGGAGAAGCGTTCGCGGTCACCCGGTTCGAGCTCCTCGCGGACCTCCTCACGCTCGATCGTCGTGGTCGAGCCCGAGGTCGAAGGATCCCGCGGATCGTTCGCGTACGGATCGTAGGGGTCAGCTGTGCTCATGGATTCCATGCTAGCAACGGGGTCCGACAGCGGGGCTGGGAAACGCGCTCAGCCCGCCCTCACGAGCGCGGCGTAGACCTCCGGACCCCGCCGGTCCAGCCAGACTCCCCCGAGCCGGATGCCGAGCCAGAAGAGCGCTCCCCCGAGTACCGCGCCCACGCCGAGTCCTGCCCAGCCGTAGCCTGCCGACCCCGTGGTCGAGGCGAACGCCACCAGCACGATCTCAGGCAGGACAAGGACGCCCAGCACGATGAGCCCCACGAACTGCACCACGAACGTCTGGGCCGTGTTGCCAGCAGGGCGCTTGAAGGGGCTCTCCCCCGGCAGGGGCACCGTCACAGTGAAGCGGGCCGAGACGACCGACGCAAGGCCTATTCCGCTCATCAGCACGCCGACAACGAGGCCCAGGTAGGCGGGAAGGAGGCTCCAGCGCCCCGAGATGGCGAACGGGACCAGGGCGACGACGAGCGCGAGCGGCAGCGCGAACGTCAGCAGCGCAAGCGCTCTGCCCCACCGGTCGTCGCGACCCCGAACGCCCGCCGAGAGGTGGAGCGAGAACGCCGTGGAGTCGTAGGAGATGTCGCTGGCGAGTGACCAGGCCAGGAGGAACGCGGCGAACGGGCCGGAGAGGAGGAAGACGTCCGACTGATGCCGCTGCAGCGAGGAGAAGTACAGGATGATGGGCACGAGGGGCACGATGATCAGGGCGGTCCCGTAGCGGGGGTCCCGCACCCAGTAGGTGAGCGACCGGGCCGCGATGGCGCCCGCGGGGCTTGCGGGCATCACGCCGAAGAGCCCCAGGCCCCGGCGCCCGCTCCGTGCCGAGGGCGCGGCCCGGCCCGACGGTGCGACGAGGGCCCGGCCGAGGGCGTGAGCCCAGCCCCATACGGCTAGCCACAGGGATGCCGCGGCGATCGCCAGCTGAGCGAGGGCCTCGGGAGCATGACCATCCGCGAAGGACGCCGGCGCCGAGAAGGCAGCGCCGAGCGGAGTCCACGCGAGGACGGCGGCGAGGCCACGCAGTGCATCCGGGTTTGTTTCCATGCCGCGGACCGCGAGGGCAATGATCGGTCCGAGAAGTACGAGCGGGACCATCATGGCCATCCGGCTCGCCTCCCGGAACCGGCGGGACGAGGCCAGATCCGTCACCGCGCTCGCGACGAGCCGGCTCGCGCTCACGCAGAGGCCGAGCGCCAGGATCGCTCCCACCACGGCGACGGCGAACGTGCCCGGGCTCCTCGACCACGTGACCGTGGAGGCGGCCAGAGCCACAGTGGTGCAGACGCCCGGAACTCCGATGAGGGCAGCCACCGATTGCCCGACGACGAGGCGCGAAAGGGGAATCGGGAACAGCGCGAAGCGGGACGGGTCGAGGGTGAGGTCCACGCCCGAGACCAAGATGGGGGCGAGGGTCCAGCCTGCAAGGAGCGCAGAGCCGCCGAGCACGACGATCGGGCCGGCGACCGCAACGTCGGCCAGACGCAGCGCAATGAGACCCACCACGGCGAGCAGGAGGACACCGAGGCCGTACAGGGCGGCGATGATGAGGCCGATGAGCTGACCCACGCTGCGGCGCAGCCCATTGCGAAGGAGCAGGAGCTTGAGGGTGATCAGGTGTGCAACCATGAGAGGCCCTCCGTGGGCCCATGGCCCCCGACCAGTTCGACGAACCTGTCCTCGAGGGTGGAACCGGCGCGCACCTCGTCCACGGTCCCGGAGGCCAGGATGCGGCCTTGGGCCACGACGGCAACGTGGTCGCACATGCGCTGGACCAGATCCATGACGTGGCTTGAGACGATTACCGTCCCGCCCGAGCGGACGTAGTCCGCCAGAATGCCCCGGATGTTGGCCGCCGAGACCGGATCGACGGACTCGAACGGTTCATCCAGCACAAGGAGCCGCGGCGCGTGGACGAGCGCGGCCGCCAGGGCGATCTTCTTGGTCATGCCGGCGGAGTAGTCGACCACGAGGGACCGTGCATCCGCTGTGAGGTCGAAGGCCTCGAGCAGGTCACGCGCCCGTCCGGCGACGGTCTGTCGGTCCAGACCGTGCAGAAGGCCCGCGTACGTGATGAGCTGTTCGCCGCTGAGCCGGTCGAACAGCCGCACACCGTCCGGCAGCACCCCCGTGAGGCGCTTGGCCGCGAGGGGATCCTTCCAGACGTCCACGCCGAGGACAACGGCGGTTCCGTCGTCCGGGCGAAGGAGGCCGGTGGCCATCGAGAGGGTGGTGGTCTTTCCGGCACCGTTGGGGCCGACGAGTCCGAAGAAGGACCCCGTCGGCACCTCGAGGCTGATGCCGTTGACGGCCGTCTTCCCGCCGAAGGACTTGACGAGCCCGCGCAGCGAGAGCGCCGAGTCAGTGGGGTATCCCGATGCTGGTGCGACGGGATAGCTGGGCAGCGTCATGGCCGAGTCAGAAAAGGACCCGCGCGAGCTGCTGACGGGCCGAGCTCACGCGCGGGTCGGCGGCGCCGACCACCTCGAAGAGCTCAAGGAGGCGCACCCGTGCCGTCTCCCGCTCGGGACCGAAGTTCCGACTGATGAACGCGACGATGCGGGAGAACGCGTCCTCGACGTGCCCGCCCACCACATCGAGATCGGCGACCGTGAGCTGCGCCTCGAGATCGTCAGGAGACTCGGCTGCCGCCTTGCGGGCCCGCTCCGCATCGTCCTGCCCGAGCTTCTCGACCCGGGCCATGAGGTGCACTTGGGCCAGCATCGCCTTGGCCTCGTGGTCTGCCGGGTACTCGGCGAGCTCCTTGGTGAGCGCCTCCTCGGCGCCTGCGTAGTCGCCCTTTTCGAGCGCGTCGTACGCCTCCTGCAGCCGGGGCGGAAGCGGTGGCTCAGCCTGCTCGGGCGCGGGCCCGCCATCCACCGTTCCGGTGACTCCGTTCGCCTCGGCGACGCGGAGCAGCTCGTCGAGCAGCTGGCTCACCTGCGCGGGCGCCGCCGCTCCCTGGAAGAGCGGGATGGGCTGCCCTTTGAGGAAGGCGACGGCCGTAGGGACGGCCTGGATCGCGAGCGCCTGGGCGAGCTGCGGGAAGGCCTCGATATCGGCAGTGCTGTAGGCGATCCGGCCGCCGTAGCCGGCTAGCTGAGCGCCGAGGTCGTCTCGGACACGCTGGGACTCGGGCGAATACTGCGCCCAGAGGAGGACGAGCACGGGCACGCGGGCCGAAAGCTGGACGAGCTCGGGGAAGCTGGCTTCGTCCACGGCGAGCGCCGGGGGCGCCTCCCCTTCCGGGGCGGTGCGGTTGGCACCCACTCCTGGGGCGCTGTCCGTGGGGTGCGCGGCATGCTGCGGTGGCGTGGCCGTGGCTCGCGCCTTGAGCGCCGAAAGGTCGACGGCGCCCCGGAGGCTCATAGACGGCAGAGGGCTGGGCTGGCGGGAACCGGGAACGCTCATGCCTCAACCATAATGCGAGACGCGGACAGCGCGAGGGGCGGACGGCACGTGCCGCCCGCCCCTCGCGCTCAGGAGCTCCTCACAGAGCTCAGCTGACGCTCGCGCCCACCAGATTGCGGGTCGCGCCAACCAGGGTCAGCTGCTGCTTCCCTCCCGCCGGCGGAATGTAGAGCGCCACAGATTCGCGGAACTGGAGCGACATCTTGGTGGATGCCTCCTTGCCTCCCGCGAGAGCAGCGGCGTCTTCGACGACCGTGAGCTTGTCGCCCTCCGCCTTCGGGGTTCCGTCGATCGTGAAGTCGAGCGGGGCAATGAGCAGCGCTCCGCCGTCTGCCGTCCGATACGCCACCGCGTCATTCGCTGTGGGGTTGTGGGCGAAGGTCAGGTTCCCGTTCGGGCTCGCCTTCACGATGTCCGACTCGTAGCCGAGGGTGTCCTTGATGTAGGCGTTCTCGGGGATGCGGTCCGCCCACGCGTCGGGGTTGGTCAGACGGTCGCCGAGGCCGCGCAGCGCCTCCGCCGGGCTGTACGCAAGGCCTGTCTTCGCATCGAGCGGCACTTGCGCGGCCCCTGCCTTGAGGGCGTTGGGGAACGTGGAGCCCGGCAGGAGCGGCGAGGCCTCGACCAGCCGGTAGTTTGCCCGCGCATCGTCCTGGCGCAGCGTGAGGATCTGCGGCGTCGTGTTCCCGTCGCCCTGGGTCACCGCAATAACGGTCCGCGGCCAGCTGCGGGCAACCGTCACGACGCTCGTGAGGAGCCGCGAGCTGCGCACCGGGGTGAGGGCTGCGGCGGAAGCCACCGAGGCACGGATCTTGTAGTTCTGCGTGCGGGCCAGCAGCGCCGATTCAGCGACGCGCGGCTCGAGCTTCTTGGCGTCCTTCGCCTGATCGCCCGCGGCGACTGCGTTTGCGGTCTGGTCCAGGATCCGCTGCAACTGCTCGTCCGTGACGACCTTCTGCTGCGGCGACGCCGACTGCGGGGCAGCCGTCGACGGGCTGGGGGCGGGCGTGGTGGCAGCCTGCGCTGCCGCGGCCCCGCCCGTCAGGGCGAGGACGACGGCGGCAAGCGCCGATCCGGCCCGCCGCACCCCGGCGGGGCTCACGGCGCGGCGCTCGGCCGTCGGCGTGGTGGGGCCGCCGCTGCCGGGTTCAACTGAGGTCCGCGGGCGGCCATCGGCGGAGCGGAGCGGGGAGCCGGGCCACCGGCCGCGGAAGACGATCAAGGCGGCGCCGGCGAGAAGCAGGAGGAGGCCCAGGACGATGAGCGGAACGGCCCACGGTGTGGTGGCATTGCTCGGCCACGTGACGGTGATGTCGTGGGGCGCGGGCTTGGTCCCGTCGGTTGCGAGCACAAGCTGCCACGCGCCGTCGTCCGGCAGGTCCCAGTGGTAGTCCAAGCTCCCGGAGGCACTTTGGCTCGTGGCGAAGGTGTCGGCTCCTGCGGGCGAAGGAGCAGTCGGATCGCCGGCCGTGTAGGTCGCGGTCAGCTGCTTGCCGTCCGCGGATCCGCCGTCGATCGTGGTGTGGGCCGTCTTGCCGACCCACGCCGCCACGTCATCCGGCCGACCCGCGGCGAGGACGAAGTTGCCGTCGCCCTTGATGGTGACGTCGGCCTGCCCTCCGCGCAGATTGCGGAGCTTCGTATCGATGACGGTCAGCGGGGCAGCCTTGGTGTCGGCCGGCAGAGTGGCCGTCACAGTAGTAGGAGGCGCCCAAAAGGTCAGCTGGCCGATGCCGGCCACGAGAGCTATCAGGCCCAGCAGCAAGAGTGCGGCTGTGGTCTTGAATCGCACGGAAAAATACCTCGGGTAGGGGAAATCGAACACTCAATGGTAACCAAATCGTGACCTGAAGGCCGAGTCGGCGTCTCAGTGCGCTCTCACCAGCCCCGAACAGCGCGGCTGGTAGGGTGGCCGCAGGTCTCGTGGGAGGGCAGTAGCTGTGGCAGACGAACCCAGCGGAATGGCGTCCGGATCGGCTGCCGGCTCCGGTGGACAGGGCGAAGGCGAACACATTCGGGCCGCCCGGCGGTGGGGGCAGATGCGGTCCTTCGCAAACCGGCTCCGCGGCCCGTTTCCCGGCGCTCAGCCACGCGTTCGATTCCAGATGCCGCCGCTCCAGGAGCTTCCGAGCGAGCCGCTTCCCCCTGAGGGGGACTTTGGGCGCCCGGGACCGCGCATGTCCCCCAAGCACCCGATCTATGTCGGTTTCATGGGAACCGTCGGCGTGGGCATCGCCCTCGCGCTGTTCTATATCGCGCAGCACACCACTCAGCTGCTCGTCTGGATCCTCGGCGCGCTCTTCATCGCCCTCGGCCTCGACCCTGTGGTGCGTTGGCTCGAGGGCCGGAAGGTGCCGCGTGCGGCGGGGATCACCATCACGCTGCTGGCGCTCCTCGCGGTCTTCGCGGCCTTCTTCGGCACGCTCATCCCCACGCTCGTCGACCAGATCGCGCAGATCGTCTCCGCCTTCCCCGACTGGATCAACAGCATCGTCCAGTCGGACTGGTACAAGAGCCTGGACGAGCAGTTCGGCATCAAGCAGCGCGTCACGGACGAACTGCAGAAGTTCGGGCAGAATTCGGAGGCCGTCTCGAACGTCTTCGGCGGCGTGCTCGGGGTCGGGACGACGATCGCGAACTCGGCGTTCGGCGCCCTCGTGGTCCTCGTGCTGAGCCTGTACTTCCTTTCGGCCCTGCCTGCCATCAAGACGTGGGCCTACCGGCTGGCCCCGCGTTCGCGCCGCGTCCGCGTGGAGGCGCTCTCAGAGGAGATCACGCGATCCGTGGGCAACTACGTGATCGGCCAAGTCTGCGTCGCCGTGCTGAATGCCACCTACGCGTTCATCGTCATGTCCATTCTGCGGGTGCCGTACGCGGCCCTGCTGGCCTTCGTCGTCGGGTTCCTCGCCTTCATCCCGCTTGTGGGTGGCGTGGTGGCGGGCACCACGATCGTGCTCGTCGCGCTCACCGAAGGCTGGCAGGTGGCGCTCGTGCTCGCGATCGCCTATTTCGCCTACCTCCAGTTCGAGGCCTACTTCGTCTCGCCCCGCATCATGCAGAAAGCGGTCGCCGTACCGGGGCCCGTCGCCGTCATCTCGGTGATCGCGGGCGGAAGCCTGCTCGGGGTCCTCGGAGCCCTCATCGCGATTCCGACCGCGGCCGCGGTCATGCTGCTCATCCGCGAGGTGTTCATCGCGCGGCAGGACCAGCACTGACCGCGTCCCGGCAGCGACCGATCCCGGCAGCGGCGGAACCCAGGGCGGGGCCGGAGCGGCGGGGATCAGCTCGCGGCGATAGCCACTGGCCCCTCCCACGAGGTCGGCAGCGGCCGATCCTCATTCCCAGTCACAGTGGCGACGATCTCACCGAGGACGCGCTGGACGAACTTCTCCCCCACCCAGAGGTGCTTGGCGCCGCCGACCCCCAGGACGCGGGCCTGCGGCACCGCCGCGAATCGCTTCGCGGCCTCCTCGGGCCGCAGGTAGTCATCGTGCTCGGGCACGAGCACCGTGAGGGGCTTGCCTGAGGACCCCCAGACTGCGAGGTCCGCGTCGCCTGCCCGGTGCAGGGGCGGCGAGAGCAGGATCCCGCCCTCGATCTCGGGCTCCACGGGGGGAACCGCGCCATATTTGAGGGCGAGCTCCGTCCCGAAGGACCAGCCCACCAGCCAGCGCCTCGGCAAGCCGTGGTCCACCGCGAAGCGGACCGCGGCCTCGACATCGGCGCGCTCCCCCACGCCCTCCTCGAATCGGCCCTCACTCGTGCCGCGGGGGCTCGACGTGCCGCGGGTGTTGAAGCGGACGACGGCGATTCCCGCGAGCGCTGGAAGCCGGAAGGACGCTTTCCGGAAGACGTGCGAATCCATGAACCCGCCATGAGTGGGCAGAGGGTGGAGGGTCACCAGCGTCGCCACGGGATCCCGGTCTACCGGGACCGCCAGCTCCCCCACGAGCGTCAGCCCGTCGTCGGTCTTCAGCTCGATGTTCTCCCGCCGAGCCGGGAGTACGGTGTTCGCGCGGATCTCGGCGGGCGAGGCGGGCTGGCTGAACTCATAGGACGCGGGGTCGAAGGGCATGCTCCCCAGCCTAGGCGCTCAGCGGTACTTGAACCGGCGGGTCCGCCAGCAATGCGTGTGCCAGTGCCGGCGTTCGGCAATGCCGGCCTCCTCGCCGAAGAGGTGGTCGTCCGCCCACACGACCAGATGCGCGACGCCGGGTGGGATGGTGCGAGAGCAGCCTGGGCAGGTGTAGTCCTTCGCCGCGTTCCGGGTGGTCACCTGACGGACCCGCCACTCGCCGTCGGGCGCCGACTCGAGGCGCGCGAAGCCCGCGAGCACCCGTTCGAGGTCGAAGTCCTCGCCGTCCTCGTCGCGGCGCTCGTCTGCGGGGCGCGGCGCCGTCGGGGGCCTTCCTGCACGGCGCGGACGACGGGGGTGGTTGGACCGGGGCATGGTCCCATTCTCTCTTGGCGGTAGAGTGCTCGGGTGCGACTTGTCATTGCCCGCTGCTCCGTGGACTACGAAGGCCGCCTCAAGGCCCATCTTCCCCTCGCGACCCGACTGCTCCTCGTCAAGGCCGACGGCTCGGTGCTGGTCCACTCGGATGGAGGCTCCTACAAGCCGCTCAACTGGATGAGCCCGCCCGCCACTCTCCGGGTCACGGCCGCCGAGGACGTGTCCGGGACCCTGGACGAGGGCGTCGTCGAGCAGTGGACCGTGCAGTCGGCGAAGACGGACGACCGGCTGATCGTGAACATCCACGAGCATCTTCACGATTCGAGTCATGAACTCGGCGTGGATCCCGGCCTCATCAAGGACGGCGTCGAGGCGGATCTGCAGCGCCTGCTGGCCGAGCAGATCGAGACGCTCGGCGACGGCTTCACCCTGATCCGGCGAGAGTACGCGACCGCTATCGGACCCGTCGACATCCTCGCGCGGGATGCGAAGGGCGAGACGGTCGCCGTGGAGCTCAAGCGGCGCGGCGACATCGACGGCGTCGAACAGCTCACGCGGTACCTCGAGCTGCTCAACCGCGATCCGCTCCTTGCCCCGGTGCGCGGCGTCTTCGCCGCGCAGCAGATCAAGCCCCAGGCGCGCGTCCTTGCGACCGACCGCGGGATCGAGTGCCTGACCCTGGACTACGACGCGATGCGCGGCGTCGACGACAGCGAGTCGCGCCTCTTCTGAAGCCCGCCCGAGCGGCAGCGTCTGCCTCGCCTATCATCGTCGTATGACTTCGCCGGACGCCCCCCAGCCCCGCCTCGTCGCCCGCGGGCGGATTGTGACCGATGGGGAAGCGGTCGACGACGGATTGGTCGCCATCGAGGGCGACCGGATCGTGTACGCCGGTCCCGCGGGCGGGTTCGACGCGACGGACGAATTCAGTGGCGCCGGTTTCAGCGGCGCCGAGGAATTGAAGGTCCCCGAGGGCGCGCTCCTGCTCCCCGGGCTCGTGGACCTCCACTGTCACGGCGCAGCGGGCGGCGACTTCCCCAGCGCCGACGAGGACTCCGTGCGCCAGGCCCTCGACTTCCTCCACCGCTCCGGCACGACCACGCTCCTCGCAAGCCTCGTCGCAGCCCCGCCCGAAGAGCTCCTGCGCGGCATTCGCCTCTTCGCGAGGCTCGATGGCGAGGGCCTCGTCAGCGGCATCCATCTCGAAGGCCCGTTCCTCTCGCCGACGCGCTGCGGCGCCCAGAATCCCGATCATCTGCTCGAGCCCGATGTGGGCCTCGCCCAAGAGCTCATCGAGGCCGCCGACGGCAAGATGATGACGATGACGTACGCGCCCGAGCTCCCGGGCGCAGACGCCCTCGTCGACCTGCTCATCGAACATGGCGTCACGCCGTCCCTCGGGCACACGGACGCGGACGCCGCGACCGCGGAGGCCTCACTCGCGCAAGCGTGCGAGGAGCTGGACGAGCTGGCAGCGGCCGGCTTCGACGACCAGGAGGCCGTCCCCACCGTCACTCACCTCTTCAACGCCATGCCTCCCCTCCTCCCCCGCGCACCGGGCCCCGTCGCGGCCTGCCTGCGGGCGGCTGCGGCCGATCGGGCCGTCGTCGAACTAGTTGCCGACGGCGTCCACCTCGATCCGGCGACGGTCCGCATGGTCTTCGACCTCGTGGGCGCGGGCAACATCGCTCTTGTCAGCGACTCGATGGCGGCCGCTGGGCTCGGCGATGGGCCCTACACCCTCGGCGGCTCGCCAGTCACCGTTCAGGACGGCGTCGCCACCCTGGATGCAACCGGCGCCATCGCTGGAGGGACGTGCACACTGCTGGACGTGGTCCGTCACACTGTGGGGGCGGGTGTCCCCCTCGAATCGGCCGTCAGGTCCGCGACGGCAGTTCCGGCCGCCGTGCTCGGCCGGTCTGACGAATTCGGAAGCCTGCGACGGGGCCTCTGCGCCGACCTTGTGGTCACCGATTCTGAACTGCGCCTCGTCGCAGTAGTGCGCAAGGGGAATACCCTCACGCTGCCGGTCAGCTCTTAGTCCGAGTCCCTTCCACGGGAACTGCCGGTCTGATTCAGAAATTGTTTGCTCGAAATTGGTGCATTGTCTTTCGACGGCATTGACCGTGCATGCGCGGCATGATTGGCTATAGGCAGTCTTGAGTAGTCAGCAGTATCTGTGAGCTAGCAGCCAGTTCAGCTAGCAGAGTTGCTCGCAAGACCGTTGCGAGCGCGAAGCTCCTGATAACCAGTGCGTGTCAGGTTCTTCCCGCGGAGTAACTGGGCGCCCCGCAAAGAGCGGGGAGCCGTCGATCGGCAATCCACAGGAGAATCAGGAAATATGGCACAGGGAACCGTGAAGTGGTTCAACGCTGAGAAGGGCTTCGGCTTCATCACCCCCGACGACGCCGATGGCGACGTCTTCGTCCACTACTCGGAAATCAAGTCGAACGGCTTCCGCACGCTCGAGGAGAACCAGCGAGTCGAGTTCGAAATCGGCCAGGGCGCCAAGGGCCCCCAGGCGACGGGTGTGATCGCTCTCTGAGCGAGCCTGCCTCACACGAGGGCCCCGGGGTTCACCCCGGGGCCCTCGTGTTTGTCACAGTGGATAAGTCATAGAAGGGCGCATTTGTGACAGGTCTTGTCACTAATCGCCTGACCCGACGAGGCTTCGCAACAGGCGCATGCGGTGGCGCATCGTGAGGCCAGGCAGGTAGGCCTCCGCCAAGGCGCGCCCGATCGCCGGCAACTGCAGAGTGTCCTGATAGTACATGTAGAGCGCTCGATACTCGGGCTGGAAATGCGATTTGAAGCGGGCGAGCGAACGGAAGCCATAGATCGGTTCGAGAGCCTGTCCGGTTGCCTCGAGAATGCGGCCCAGGAGTTCGTCCTCGCCCTCGACAACGGCGCGCTCGCCCGCGGGATCTGCCGCAAGCGGTGAACCCGAAAGGGAAATGGTGTCCACGGACGAACGAAGTTCCGCGACGGCCGACGCCACGAGGAATTCCATGACTCCCGGGAATCCATCTGGGCTCCGGCGCATGAAATCGAGCGTCCAGCTCACCACGTGGCCTTCGCTGTAGACGGGCAGCCAGCTCGTCGCCCCGTGAAGCCGGCCCTCGCCGTCGACAGCGAGGCAGAGCAGGACCTCGGGATCCCTGAGCTCGTCCAGCCCGCCGAGAGTGAAGCCCATGTCAGGCAGCGCCTTGCGTGCCGACCACTCCTCCGACAGGATGTGCAGCTGGGAACGCCGGTGCGGGCTGAGGGCGGCGTAGCGGGCCCATTCGGTGCGGACCCCCAGCTTCCGTGCTCGGTTCACTGCCGTCCGGACGTTCTGCCAGTCCTTGCCCTTGAACTCGAGTTCGCGGATTCTCAGGCGCGTCTCCTGCGCTACCTCGACGCGCCGGAAGCCGCGTTCTCTCAGAAGCGGCCAATGCTCGTCGGTGACCGAATAGAAGCACGGCACGAGCGCGTGACGGGAGCAGTAGGCGATGAACCCCTCGAGCACGTTCGGCCACCTGCCCGGCGCTCCGATCGGACCGCCGACAGACAGCGCGACGCGGCCATGCTGCTGGAAGGCGATCCCCGCCGTCGCCTGGTCGTCGAACCAGAAGCGGTTGGGCGGCCATAGCGTCATCCAGGAAAGGCTCTCTCCCCCGCGATGGACGAGCCGGCGGGCCAGATGGAGGCTGTCGTCGCGGCGGCCCAGCGTCTGCTGGCCCCGGAGCACCGCGAAGCTGACCCCTACCAGGGCGGCGGCCCAGACGACGAGCCCGCTGTACGTGAACAGCCACAGCTCCAACTCATCCCGGTGTCGGAAGAGCGGGCCGTAGCTGACGGGGATCGGCGAAGGAAGGTACTGACGCACGATCTCCTCGGCGAGACCCCAGAGTCCGCCCGGGCGCGTCAGACCGCCGTCTTGAAGCCACAGGATCGCGTACAGAGACACGAGGCCGCCAACGAGGACGGCGCCGGCGAGCTGGAGTCGGCGGCGCATTCCGCGGGCCGTTTCGACGGGGAACAGGTCCCGGTGCATCCACAGCACCACAACGAGCAGAAGGGCGACGAGCGCCACCGGGAGCAGGTGGACGAAGCCCGAGCCGAGGACGCCGAAGCGGCCACGAGCTGGCTGGTAGGGAATGCGGAGGAAGAGGCCGAGGTAAACGGCCGTGAGCGCGACCGTCGCAAGCTGGACGACGATCGCCAGCCGCAAGGCAACAGACCGGCCCCGCCGCAGCCCCTCCGCGCACACGAGAAGGATCAGGACGGGCATGATGGCGGTGAGGTAGCCCGCCGGGGAGAGAACCGTGGGCTGGCCGGCTTGCAGACACGCGACGTCGACGGATCCCCCGCAGTCCTGCTGCAGCTGCGTGAGCGCGGGAATCGGGTTCAGCACCATGTCCCTCACGAGCGCGAGCGGCCCGCTCGGGCTCCGGCTCAGGGCCGTCAGAATTGGGCCCACCGCCACCACTGCGACGCAGAGCGCGAGCAGATTGCGACGCTCGCGGATGCTGGGCAGTCGGAGATGGCGATCATGGGCCGGGCCCCGGGACCACCAACCCGCAGCGAGCCCCACGAGGGCTCCGATGAGGCCCAGGACAGTCTCCGAATGCCCCACGTACAGCACGAGCATTCCGGCGACGGCGAGAACGGCGGCGCGCACGCGGCGCCTCATGAGCGTCCCCAGCGAACTGCTCGCGGCCACCCCGCACACGAGTGCCGCAGGGTAGGGCCCGAGGATGGGAACGTCCACCATCGACCCCAGCCAATCGTCGCCCGACCAGCTGGCCAACTGCGTCACGGCGAAGAACACCACGAGGCTGGCGAGCTGGCCGCCGAAGAACACCGCGAGGGTCCGCCAGGGCCCCAGACTTCGCTCGGAGATCGGGACCAGCACGGCCAGGACCAGCGTGCCGGCAACGTAGGCCAAGGGGTTCGAGGCGAAGAAGATGGACGTGGCGAACGCCCACCACTGCCCCGAACGAAGGGAGGCGATATCGCCGCCCACCACGTCGTACAGCTGCTGATTGGGTCCCGACAGGATGCTGTCCGAGGCGAGCCCCACAGACCAGAACACGGCGACGAGGATCAGGGTGACGGGGTAGCGGCCAAGGGCCGTGGTCCAGCGCGCCGTCACGTCGCGCAGGGCGGCGCCCAATGCCTGGCCCCCTGCGGCGCGCGTCTCCGCCGTCATCGTGCGAGCCTCCAACGCTGGGCGAGGAGGCTCAGGGCCTCCGGCCACGTCTTCGCGATCATCTCCCACGAGTGTCCCTCGCCGTCAGCCAGGGCGTGATGGACCTCCACTCCTGACGCGCCAGCGTGCTCGCCGATCACGGCGGCCTGACGCTGGAAGTCCTTGTCCTTCGACCCGGCGGCGAGGAAGAGGAGCAAGCCGTCGTGGCGGCTTGCGGCGAAAAAGTGCGAGGGGACCTGGGCGTCGAAAGCCGCCTCGTCGCCGTCGAACGCCAGATCGACCGTCTTCGACCGCTCCTTCGCGAGGGCGGGCTCCTCCTCCGCTGCGAAGGCCAGCGCTCCCGAGACAAGTTCCGGATGCTTCGCGAGGAGCTGGACCGAGCAGGTCCCGCCGAACGAGAAGCCGCCCGCGGCCCAGCGATCCGCGCTCGTGGCGACGGTGAGGTGCGTCTTGATCCAGGGAATGACGTCCCGCACCAGATAGCTCTCGGCGGCGCCCAGCTTGGTGTCCATGCACATGGTGTTGGCCGACGGGCTGCCAAGCGGATCGACGACGACCGCAACCGGAGCAATCCCGCCGTGCTCCGCGGCAAACAGGTCCAGCTTCTCCCGCAGGCGCCCGCCGGAGAGCCAGTCCGCGGGGTTGCCAGGCTGGCCGGGCATCAGCAGCAGCACAGGAAGCTCGGGCCGCGTCGGCCCGAAGTATGCCGGCGGGAGGTAGATGTAGGCGGGGCGGGCCTTGAAGCCTGAGACCGTACCGGGGATGGGGGCGGTACGAAGGTCGCCCGTGTGCGGCAGCCCCTCGGGCGGGCGGCGCCAGTGCTCAAGCGGAACCGAGCGCGAACCGGAGCGCTCGAGGGCGGGCTCCAGCTGAGCCACATGGGCGATGGACACGCCTGCGAGGTCGGCCACGGTGCGGTTGAGGCCGAAGTAGGCGTTCACCAACTGCCCCGAGAGCAGCACGGTCGCGGCGGCAGCGAGAACAGCGACGGCGCGCCGGCCCCAGGCGCGCCGTGCGGTGCCGAGCCGCACCAGCACGAGCACAGCGAGCAGAACACCGAGGACGCCGAATCCCGACGCCGTGAGGACTTCGGCGGGGAGATCCTCAGGAAAGACATTGAGCAGGTCGACCAGGATCCAGTGGATCACGCCGGTCAGGACCACAGCGAGGACAAACGTGACAGCCGCCAGGACCACGCCCCGGCGCCAGTCGTGACGACGCCCTGCGATCGCGAGGGCCAGGAGCATCGCCGCGCCAGCCACCCCCAGAGCCCAGCACGCGACGGCTACGGGACCGTCGATGATTCTCAGCTGGTACAGGGCGTCCATGCTCGGTCAGCGCCACGTCCCCACGCCGATGACGGGACCGGCCTCAAGCCACGAGGCGAGGCCGGCATAGGCGCGGAAGTCCATGGCGAAACGGACAGGGCTCCCCTGGTGGGTGAGCTCCACGATGACGACGTCGGCCTGAACCTTGGGCCGCTCGGCTTCCGTGGGCTTGCGTCGCCCTTGAAGCACAAGTGCGCTGCGCGTGAAGCGGCGCTTGGGAAGAGGACTCAGGGAGAGAAGGTCGAACCACTCGAGTTCCGTGTCCTGATAACGGCAAACCCCCATCCGCCATGCCCCGGAGGACAGGCTGATGGAGGCATCGACGGTGCCGAGGGTGCGCCGCAGAACGAAACGGCGCACCCCCAGGGCACAGAGCAGCCCTGCAAGGAGCAGGAAGACCGCTGCCAGGACGATGAACGGAAGAGCAGAATCGTCCATCAACGAGGGCTAACGGGTCCCCGCGACTGACTCGCTGATCTGGGCGTTGTCGGCAACAATCACCACGCGGTTGCTGTCCACCGAGAAGAACCCGCCGTCCGCATCCACCGCAATCCGCTCGCCGGACAGCGGCTGGATCTCGATGCGGCCCTCGTGGAGGACCGCGAGAACCGGCGTGTGGCCGGGAAGGATCCCGATCTCGCCGTTGGCCGTGCGAGCCTTCACCATCTTCGCGCCGCCGGACCACACGAAGTGGTCCGCCGCCACGATCTCGACTTCGAGTTCAGCCATGCTACTTCGTCGATTCCTGGATCTTGGCCCAGTTGCGCTCGACGTCGTCCATCGCGCCGACGTTGAAGAACGCCTGCTCGGCGATGTGGTCGACCTCGCCGTCGCAGATGGCCTTGAAGCCCTCGATCGTGTCCTTGATGGAGACGGTCGAGCCCTCAACACCGGTGAACTGCTTCGCGGTGTAGGTGTTCTGCGAGAGGAACTGCTGGATGCGGCGGGCGCGGGCCACGACGATCTTGTCCTCTTCGGAGAGCTCGTCGACGCCGAGGATCGCGATGATGTCCTGCAGCTCCTTGTTCTTCTGGAGGATCTGCTTGACGCGCACGGCCGTGTCGTAGTGGTCCTTGCCGATGTACTGCGGATCAAGGATGCGCGACGTGGACGTCAGCGGGTCGACGGCCGGGTAGAGGCCGCGCGAGGCGATCTCACGCGAGAGCTCGGTCGTCGCGTCGAGGTGCGCGAACGTGGTGGCCGGGGCCGGGTCGGTGTAGTCGTCAGCAGGAACGTAGATCGCCTGCATGGACGTGATCGAGTGGCCACGGGTCGAGGTGATGCGCTCCTGGAGAACGCCCATCTCGTCCGCGAGGTTCGGCTGGTAGCCAACGGCAGACGGCATGCGGCCGAGCAGCGTGGACACCTCGGAACCCGCCTGCGTGAAGCGGAAGATGTTGTCGATGAACAGGAGCACGTCCTGGTTCTGGACATCGCGGAAGTACTCCGCCATCGTCAGAGCCGAGAGGGCCACGCGGAGACGCGTTCCCGGCGGCTCGTCCATCTGGCCGAACACGAGGGCCGTGTCCTTGAGGACGCCGGCTTCGTCCATCTCGACCCAGAGGTCGTTGCCCTCGCGGGTGCGCTCGCCAACACCGGCGAACACCGAGGTACCGCCGAAGTTGCGGGCAACGCGGGTGATCATCTCCTGGATGAGGACCGTCTTGCCCACGCCTGCCCCGCCGAACAGGCCGATCTTGCCGCCCTTGATGTACGGGGTGAGGAGGTCGATGACCTTGATGCCGGTCTCGAGCATCTCCGTCGAGCCCTCGAGCTGGGCGAAGGACGGGGCCTTGCGGTGGATAGGCCAGTGGTCGGAGGCCTGGATCTCCGACTCGTCGACGTCGAGCGGCTTGCCGAGGACGTTGAAGATGTGGCCCTTGACGCCGTCGCCGACGGGAACCGAGATCGGCGCGCCGGTGTCCTGGACCTTCGTGCCGCGGACCAGGCCGTCAGTGGCCTGAAGCGAAATGGCGCGGACGAGGTTGTCGCCAAGGTGCTGGGCGGTCTCGAACGTGATCGTGCGGGTCTTGCCGTCGAGAGTGATCTCGGTGGTCAGCGCGTTGTACATCTCCGGGATCGAGTCCGCCGGGAACTCGACGTCAACCACCGGACCGATCACTCGGGCGATACGGCCCGTCGCGCCGGCGGTGGCAACCGCTTCGGGGGCAGTGGCAGTCATGTCTCTCACTTCTCCAGTTAGGCGTGTAGTCAGTCTATTCAGTCGGCCGAAGCTCGGATCGGCCTCAGGCGTTCAGCGCGTCAGCACCGGCGATGATCTCGGTGAGCTCCTGCGTGATCTCCGCCTGACGGGCGGTGTTGCGCAGTCGCGTGTACTTCCGGATCAGCTCCGTGGCGTTGTCGCCGGCGTTCTTCATGGCGCGCTGGCGGGAAGCCAGCTCGCTGGCGGCCGAGTCGAGCATGGCCGCGAAGATCCGCGACTCGATGTAGCGGGGCAGCAGCGCGTCGAGCACCTGCTCCGGCTCGGGCTCGAACTCGTAGAGCGGCAGGATCTCGCTGGCCTCGGAGGCCTTCTCCTCGACAACCTCGAGAGGAAGCAGCCGGATGACCCTCGCCTCCTGCACGACCATCGACCGGAAGGCCGTGTAGACCACATGGATCTCGTCGACGCCGCCCTCGTCGTACGGAGCGCTGAACGCCTCGAGGAGAACGTTGCGGATCTCCTGTGCACGCGAGAATTCCGGGTTGTCCGTCTGGCCGGTCCAGACCTGAGCGTACTCCCGGTTCCGGAAGTCGAAGTAGGCCTGGCCCTTGCGGCCGACGATGTACGTCGCGACTTCCTTGCCCTCCCCACGGAGAAGCTCGGTGAGCGCCTCGGCCCGCTTGAGGACGGTTGCCGAGAAGGCACCGGCCTGGCCGCGGTCTGCAGTCAGGACCAGTACCGCCGCGCGGCGGACGTGCTCCCGCTCGGTGGTGAGGGGGTGGTCGAACTCCGTCGTCGAAGCGACAGCCGAGACGGCCCGGGTGATGGCGCGGGCGTAAGGCAGGGAGGCGGCGAGACGGGCACGCGCCTTGCCGATGCGCGAGGTGGCAATCAGCTCCATCGCCTTGAACATCTTGCGCATCGACGACGTCGAGGCGATCTTCTGGCGGTAGACCCGAATCTGGGCACCCATGGTTGTCCTTTCCTCTCCATCGCTGCCCCGCGGGGCCGCGCTCCGGTCTGTCCCGGCTCACGGCCCCACGCGGGCACCGACTGGAATCAGCGCGTCTGCTTGACGATTCGTTCCTGGTCGACTTCGCCCTCGGCGAGAGCCTGGAACTCCTCGTGGCCGGCAGCGACGAGCTTGTCGTCGCCCTCGCCGAAGAAGCCCTGCTTGAAGTCAGCGACGGCGGTCTTGAGCGCCTCGACCGTGTCGTCCTCCAGGACGTTGGTCTGGGCCAGCGTCGTGAGGATGGACGTACGGTGCTTGAGGTACTCGAGGAACTCGCCCTCGAACCGGCGAACGTCCTCAACGGGGACGTCGTCGAGGTGACCGTTGGTGCCTGCCCAGATCGACACGACCTGCTCTTCGACCGGGTACGGCGAGTACTGGCCCTGCTTGAGCAGCTCCATGAGGCGCGCGCCACGGGTGAGCTGCTGGCGCGACGCCGCGTCGAGGTCCGAAGCGAACATCGCGAAGGCCTGCATATCGCGGTACTGCGCGAGGTCGAGCTTCAACGTGCCCGAGACCTTCTTCATCGACTTGACCTGGGCGGCACCGCCGACGCGGGAGACCGAGATGCCGACGTCGACCGCGGGACGCTGGTTGGCGTTGAAGAGGTCGGACTGCAGGAAGATCTGGCCGTCCGTGATCGAGATCACGTTGGTCGGGATGTAGGCCGACACGTCGTTCGCCTTGGTCTCGATGATCGGCAGACCGGTCATCGAGCCGGCACCCAGCTCATCCGAGAGCTTGGCGCAGCGCTCGAGCAGGCGGGAGTGCAAGTAGAAGACGTCACCCGGGTAGGCCTCGCGTCCCGGCGGACGGCGGAGGAGGAGAGACACGGCGCGGTAGGCCTCAGCCTGCTTCGACAGGTCGTCGAAGATGATGAGGACGTGCTTGCCGCCGTACATCCAGTGCTGACCGATGGCCGAACCGGCGTAGGGAGCGAGGTACTTGAACCCGGCGGGGTCGGACGCAGGCGAGGCCACGATCGTGGTGTACTCGAGCGCGCCGTGGTCCTCGAGGGTCTGCCGGACGGCAGCGATCGTCGAAGCCTTCTGGCCGATGGCGACGTAGACGCAGCGGACCTGCTTCGTGGCGTCGCCCGAAGCCCAGTTCGCCTTCTGGTTGATGATCGTGTCCACCGCGATGGCCGTCTTGCCCGTCTGGCGGTCACCGATGATGAGCTGGCGCTGGCCGCGGCCGATCGGGATCATGGCGTCGATCGCCTTGAGGCCGGTCTGCATGGGCTCGTGCACCGACTTGCGCTGCGTCACGCCCGGAGCCTGGAGCTCAAGCGCACGCGTGCTCTCTGCCGCGATGGGGCCGAGGTCGTCGATCGGCTGGCCCAGCGGGTCGACCACGCGGCCGAGGAAGGCGTCGCCCACGGGCACGGAGAGGATCTGGCCGGTGCGGTGCACCTCCTGGCCCTCCTCGATGCCGGCGAACTCGCCGAGGATGATCACGCCGATTTCGCGGACGTCGAGGTTCTGGGCGAGGCCCAGGACGCCGTTCTCGAAGCGAAGCAGCTCGTTGGCCATGACCGAGGGAAGGCCCTCGACACGCGCGATGCCATCGGCGGCCTGGATGACGGTGCCGACCTCGACACGCTCGGCCGTTCCGGGTTCGTAGGACGCCGCGAACTCGTTCAGTGCATCGCGGACGTCGTCGGCATTGATGGTCAATTCGGCCATCTGCAGTCCCTGCTCTCTACATCTCGTGGTCATCATCGGTGCAGTACTGGCTGTGATGACCGTGTTGTCTGGTTCGAAGTGTGCTGTGGCGCCTCAGCCGGCCTGGCCGGCCAGCTGGCGGCGCAGTTCGGTGAGCCGTGCCAGCGTCGAGGCATCGAGGACCTCGTCGCCGACCGTGACGCGGACGCCTCCCAGCAGCTGGGGGTCGACCGTCGTCGTGATCTTGAGCTCGCGGCCGTAGAGCCGGTTGAGTCCCATCTGAAGCCGGTCGAGCTGGCCGTCGCTCAGAGGCCGCGCAACCGCCACCTCGGCGATCCACCGCTGCTGGCGCTTGGCCGCAAGCGCCGCAAAGCGCTTGACCAGCTCAGTGGCCTTCAGGCCACGGGGCTCGGCGACGGCCTGGCCGATCAGCAGGCGCGCCTCCTCCGACGCACCCGGTGAGAGGCGGAGCGCGAGGGCCCGCTTCGCTTCCGGGCTCGCCTGGGGCTCACTCAGCGCGGCCTGAAGCTCGTGGCTGTCCTCGACGTTGCGGTTGAACGAGAACAGATCGTTCTCGAGCCGCTCGAGGCCTCCGAGCCCGGACTGGCCGCTCCGCTGCTCCGCGACGGCGATGGCCACAGTCGCTGCCAGGGTCTCGAGTGCATCGCTGATGTCCCGGGCATCCGCCCAGCGCAGCTCGGCCAGACGCGATGCGATCTCGATCGCATCGCTCGAGGCCTTGCCCGCGAGGAGCCGCCGAACCAGAGCGGACTTGTCCGCGCTCTCGCGGGACGGGTCGGTCATCGCCCGGCGGAGGCCGGGTGATGCGACGACGATCCGCAGGATGCCGAAGAGCTCATCCGCCAGCGACAGCGAGGCTGTGGGCAGCTTGGTCTCCAGGTCCGCCAGCGCGCTCGCCAGCGATTCGCTCGATACTCCTGCCATTACTTCGCCGCACCTGCGTTCTGGGCTTCCAGGTCCGCGAGGAAGCGGTCGACCACACGGCTTGCGCGCGCGTCGTCGTCCAGGGACTCGCCGACGATGCGGCCGGCGAGCGTCGTCGCCATCGAGCCGACCTCGGTGCGCAGGGAGACGAGGGCCTGCTGGCGCTCCGCCTCGATCTGCGCGTGGGCCTGCTCGGTGATCCGGGCCGCCTCTGCGGCAGCGCGCTCCTTGAGCTCGGCAAGGATCTGGGCACCCTCGGCGCGCGCCTCCTCGCGGATGCGGTTGGCCTCCGTGCGGGCTTCGACGAGCTGCTGCTTGTACTCTTCGAGAGCAGCGGATGCCTCGGCCTGAGCCTTCTCCGCCTTGGCAATGCCACCCTCGATCGCCTCAGCGCGTGCGGCGAAGGTCTTCTCGAACGCCGGCACGACGAACTTGACCACGATGAAGAGCAGGATGGCGAAGCCGACGGCGGTGACGAGCACCTCCCACCAGTTCGGCGCGAGCGGGCTGGCGCTCTCGGTGGCGGCTTGCACCACAAACTGATGCATCTTGTCCACCCCTCCTATCTACTGAAGTAGCTTGTTCTCGCCTCGGTCGGTCCGGCTCAGCGGAGGACGAACGCGAACACGAGGCCGAGGATGGCGAGCGCCTCGGTCAGGGCCAGGCCGAGGAACGCGAGCGGCTGGAGAACGCGCTGCGCCTCCGGCTGGCGGGCAACGCCGTTGATGTAGGCCGCGAAGACGAGACCAACACCGATGGCACCGCCGATGGCGGAGAGACCGTAGCCGATGAGGTTGATGCTGCCGTTGATCGTGCCGTTCATTTTCTTCCTTTCAATCGCCCGCAGGCAGGTTGATGGGTTGGGTGCCCCCTCCGGGGAGGGGAATTCTCAGTGGGCGTCGGCCGCGACCGCGCCCTGGATGTAGATCGCGGTCAGAAGCGTGAAGACGTACGCCTGGAGGACCATGATCAGGGCCTCGAGCATGTACATGGCGACGGCGAAGACCAGCACGAACACGCTCAGGCCCTTGAGGACCACGTTCTCCTGCTCGACGAGGAACGCGATGCCGGAGCCCGCGAGGGCAACGACCAAGTGGCCGGCCAGCATGGTCGCGAAGAGACGGAGGCTGTGCGTCATCGGGCGGACGATGAAGTTCGAGATGATCTCGATCGGCACGACGATCGGCATGATGTACCACGGGACACCCGAGGGCACGACCGCGAGCTTGAGGTAGCGGAGGCCGAAGCGCTTGAGGCCCACGCCGATCCAGATGACGTAGACGAGGCCGGCGAGGAAGTAGGCGCCGCCGACGTGCGACATCGTCGGCAGCTGGAAGAGCGGGACCGCGCCGTAGATGTTGTTCACGAGGATGAAGAAGAACAGCGCGAACAGCAGCGGGACGAACGTCATGAAGTCGCGGCCGCCGATGACGTCCTTGCCGATGCCGTTGCGCACGAAGCCGTAGAGCTGCTCGCCGAGGAACTGCAGCTTGCCGGGGACCATGCTCTGCTTGCGCGAGGCCGCGATGAAGAACCACGCGATGAAGACGACGGAGAGCACGACCAACAGCATCTGCTTGTTGAAGCCCTCGTCGGCGCCCCACGGCAGGATCGCCGGGAGATGCAGATCTTCGAGTGTGGGAGGTGTGAAAGTGCCGCTGTTGTCAGCAGCCGGAAGCGTGAGCGGGGTCAACGCATTTCCTCTCTTGCAGTGTCCTTCGTCGGGCAGGTGCCGGGGCGAGTGGCTTCGACCCCCACATGTGAAATTGTCGGTAGCTCCATCAGCGGCCGCTCTCCCCCTCGGCGTCGTCGTCGCGGGGGTTGGCCTTCCCTTGGTCGCGCTGCTGCGTGAAGAGTCCGTGCTTGCCCGCGAGGTACAGGCCGCCAGCAATCCCCAGCAGGGCTCCAACAAGCACGATCCAGCGGGTTTTCAGGAGAGTGTCCAGCCCCCACCCTATCAAACTCCAGACAATGATCCCGCCAATGATGTAGCTGAAGACAGCCATCCCGGCGTTGTATCCGCCGTCCGATTCCGGGCGGGGATCCGAGGGCTTCTGCGGCCTGTCGCGCTCAGCCACGGGGACCCTCCTCAGGGTCATTGAAGATCTGCAGGCGGACGCGGCTGAAGCCCCAGAGCTCAACGGCCTGCCATACGACGACCTCGGCGATTCCGGTGCCGCCGAACCAGGGCGGGTTGATCCACGCCGGCGTTCCGATCCAGAGGAGCAGCGCAGCGAATCCCACGATCTTCACGAGGTAGACGACAGCGAACATGCCGATGGCGCCAGCGGGATTCCGCCGGCCGACCAGATGGCCGACCACCAGGCTGATGGCAAAGAAGGCAATGACGACGACGGCGGAGAACAGGACGCTTCCGGCGGCGGCGAGGTCAGTGGTTGCCCAGGCGACGATCGCCAGGATGACCGCCACGGCGGCGGTCACGGCGGTGCAGAGCCAAGCCAGTCGGAGCCACAGGGAGGAAAAGCTGACGCCTGCGGATCCGGCTGGGCGGCCGGGGCGTGCAGGCGTGCTGTTCATGTCAGGCCGTTCGTCGGCGGCCCCCGTCGAGGTGCGTGCTCGAAGCGGTGCCCGCGTGAGTGATGGGTGCGGTCAATATTCTACATGAGATAGAAGATGTCAGCTGACGCGTGGGCCGCCCAGCCCGCCCGCCGTCGTCGTCCGCCACTGGGCTGCCGTCACACCGCCCTGTGCCACGATCCACCCCGCACCGCACAACCCGAGCGAAAGCCAGTACCACCCCTGATCGGACCACGTCGGAGAGCCCACCACGAGGAGCACGATCGCGAACGCGACCACCTTCATGAGCACGTCGGCAACGAGGGTGCGGCGCCGGAAGGGCAGGGCCGGCGCCGCCACATGGAGGATGACGACGGCGGCCCCGGCGCACAGCGTGACGACGGCGAGCGCGAGGAACGTCGAATAGAGCAGGGGCACTCCCCCGTTCGCGAGCCCCGTGAAGCCGAGGAAGGTCGCGATGGCGACGCTGGCCGCGAAAGGCACGGTCATCCGGCGGACCCACGGCGTTGACCTCAGCCAGACGCGGCGCACCGGACTGCTGGCGACATTCTCGCGGACCCACGGGTGCATGGTGAGGAAGCCGACTGCCGGGAGCACGATCACGTTGAACACCGTCACGGGCGCCCAGTGGACGAACGCGTAGGCGACCCCGCCGAAGGCCACGAACGCCGTCCAGACGTACATGACCGCGACCGCCTGACGGTGCGTGTACCCGAGGTCGAGGAGCTTGTGGTGCACGTGCTCGCGGTCCGGGGAGAACGGGGATCGGCCGCTGGCTGTCCGCCTCAGGACGGCGAGGATGAGGTCGAGGAACGGCAGCAGCATGACGACGATCGGCAGCACGACGGGGACGAAGGTGGGGATGCCCTCGGCGCGGTCGTACAGGCCGGATCCGATCTGGCCGGTGGCGACCACCGCGCCCGTCGCCATGACGAGCCCGAGCAGCATCGAGCCGGAATCTCCCATGAAGATCTTCGCAGGGTGCGCGTTGTGCGGCAGGAATCCGAGGCAGATGCCGACGAGCAGGGCCATGAGGAGGGTGGCGAGATCCGTGTAGTTGGGCAGGAGCGCGTTGCGATGCACCCAGTACGCGGTGAGGAAGAATGCGAGGCCGCCGATCGCGGCGACGCCCGCAGCGAGTCCGTCGAGCCCGTCCACGAAGTTGATTGCGTTGACGGTCAGTACGATGAGGAACATCGTCAGGCCGATCTGGAGCCATTCCTGCGTGATCGGGAGCGAACCGAGCGGGAGGAACGTCACCCGGGGACCCCAGACAGCAACGATGGCAGCCGCGATGAGCTGGCCTGCGAGCTTGACCCAGCTGTTGAGGTCCACGATGTCGTCAATGACACCCACCCCGACGATGAACACCGCTCCCGCGAGCACGGCCCAGGTCTGCGGGGTGTCGAAGAAGATCGAGCGGATCCACACTGTCTGGGACGCGGCGTAGAACGCCGCGGCGAAGCCCGCCAGCATCGCCAGGCCTCCGAGGCGAGGGACCGACCGGGTGTGGACGTCGCGTTCGCGCACCGGGGAGACGATCCCCAGCCGCAGGGCCACGACACGGACGACTCCGGTCGCGGCGTACGTGACGATGGCGGCCAGCATGGCCACGAGGACATAGATGAACATGGGTCAGCCGGCGGCCTTCTCGGCTGAGGCGCCTTCCACGGCAAGGGGCTGCTCGGTGAAAGCCGTACGGTAGCCTGTCCGCCGCACCCGCGTCGGCACGAGCCGGTAGGCGCCACGGACCAGGACGTTCCGGAGGAAGCGGCTCGGCCCGGTGTACCCCGCCTTGAGCATCTGCCGTTGGAGGCGGAGCTCCGCCCGCAGCATGCGGGCGCCGCCGCGACGTGCATAGGCTCCGTCGCTCACCCGGTACAGGACCAGGACGTCGGGAACATTCGCTCCCCGGCTCCCCGCGTGGAGCATCCTCGCCCAGAGCCAGTAGTCCTCCATGTCAGGCACCCCTCGGTACCCTCCCGCAGCCCGCACGGCCGACGCGCGGTACATGACGCTGGGGTGGTTGAACGGGGTCCGGAAGTGCAGCTGGGCCATGATCTCGCGGTGCGTGACCGGCACGGGCCGGCTGGCGAGCCGGGCCGACTCGTCATCGCCGATCTCGGCGATGGCCGAGCCCACGATGTCGTAGCCCTCGCCGAGGAGCGCCAGCTGCCGCTCGAAGCGCTCGGGCAGGGCGACGTCGTCGGCATCCATCCTCGCAACCACGTCGTGCCGGCAGTTCTCGAGCCCGAGGTCCAGGGCGTCGGCAAGGCCGACCCCCGCCGGTAGCCGCACGACATCCGCCGGGAAGCGCTCGTCTCGCTCGGCCTCCTCGAGGACCCGCTCGATCTCGTCCCCCACCGGGCCGTCGCGCACGATGACGAGCTGCGACGGCGGAAGGGTCTGGTCCAGCGTCACGGACGCGATGGCCCGGCGCACGCGCGACGCCGAGTCGCCCTGATAGACGGGAAGCAGCACGGAGAAGGCTGGGCGGTCGCTCCCCTCGCGTTGGGGGGGGGGGGGGGGGGCGGGGGGGCACCCGGGCGCGGGCGGGGCGGCCCGGGGGGGGGCCGGGAGGCCCCCCGGGTGGGCCCGCACCGGCCCGCGGGGGGGCCCCCGGGCGGCGGGGCCGCCGCAACGGGGGGCAGGCCGTCGACGCCTGCGAGCACCACGTCGTTGGGGCGCGGGGCGCGGGCGATGGCTTCGCGCAAGCCCGCCAATCCCGCCTTCAGCACGATGCCCGGACGAGCGCTGCTGCGGATCATGACCCCCCAGCGCCGCAGCGTCGCGGCGCCGTAGAGGATCTTCTCCACGGGTGAGAGCGCCGGGGAGCGAAAGAACGTCCAGATCTTGTTGCGCACCTCGAAGCGGAATCGCTCGCCGACGTCGACCGTGTGCGAATCGAACGCCTTGGTGTGGTGCTCCACTACGGAGTCGAGGCTCGCCAGCGCAAGTCGCCGGCGGGCGAGGCGCGCCGTGAACTCGAAATCGTCGTTCCAGAGGAAGAAGTCCGCGACGGGGAGGCCGAGGTCCCGCACGGCCGCGGCGTCCACGAAGAGCGAGACGAACGATGCGGAACGGACGACGCGGGCGCGGTGCGCGGCGGCGAGCTCGCGATCCGCGCGCGGAGCGTCCCAGCGGTCCCGCATGGTGTTCATAGGGTGGTCGCGCCCGTCGCTCCAGACGACTCGGCTCGCGATGAAGGCGGGCTTGTCCGCCAGCGGGCAGGCGTTCCACAGCCGAACGGCTTCCGCGAGGGTCCCCGCGAGGGGCACGGTGTCGTCGTCCATCACCCAGATGAGGTCAGGATCGTGGCGGTCGAGCGCGGCCGCCATTCCCACCGTGAAACCGCCCGCACCGCCCGTGTTCTGGGCAAGCCGAACCAGTTCATAGTCGAACGGAAGCTCGACGGTGGCGAGATACTCGGCGGAACCGTCCGTCGAGGCGTTGTCCACGACCACCAGGGCGTCCGGACGCCGGTCGCCAGCGGCGAGCGCGGCGAGCGAGCGCTCAAGCAGCTCGCGTCGGTTGTAGCTGACGACGACGGCGACCACCCGAGGCGCGCGGCCCTCAGTCACGCGGCTGCTCCGCCGCCGCCCCCTGGACCTGCTCCCCCGCTGCTGCTCCCTCGGCTTCCGCCACCACGGCACTCTCGGGCTCCACCTGCTCAGGCTCCGCCTGCTCGGACTGCGCCTGCTCGGGCTCCTCGCCCACGCCCAGGATCTCGGGCACTACCTCTCGCAGCGCCTCGAGGCTCAGACCGCCCTGCCGGACCACGCGGAGTCGATCGCCGGTGCAGTCCACGATCGTCGACGGCACCCCGGCCTCGCTGCCGGAGCCCTGGACGGGGCGCACCCCGTCGTCGAGGTACACCTCGACCGACTCCGCGAGCTGGTCGCGGGCGTCCTCGGCGGTCTGGGCCGCGGGACGGCCGGTGCGATTCGCAGAGGACACGGCGAGCGGACCGGTGATCGTCAGAAGCGACTGCGCGACCTCGTCGTCGGGGATGCGCAGCGCAACGGTCCCGTAGGTGTCGCCGAGGTCCCAGGTGAGGGAGGGCTGGGCATGGAAGATGAGGGTGAGCGGTCCTGGCCAGAACTTCTCGGCAAGCCGCCGCCCGGCCTCGGGAATCTCGGTGGCGAGGCCATCCATCGTCTGCAGCCGCGGGATGAGGACGGGCGGGGGCATCGAGCGGCCGCGGCCCTTTGCCGCGAGCAGAGTCGCCACGGCCTGCGCCGAGAACGCGTCGGCCGCGATGCCGTAGACGGTGTCCGTCGGCATCACGACGCACTGCTTGGCAGCGATCGCCCGCTGCGCGTGGGCGAGGCCCTCGGCTCGCCGTTCCCGGTCCATGCAGTTGTAGGTCGTGGTCGTCACGGCCTCAATTCTTCCACGCGGAAGGCCTCGGTCCGGACAGCCGTGGTGGCACGGGGCAGTCCATTGAGGTCCCTGTGCGAGGCGACCCCCGTCCATTCGGGGGCGGCCCGGAGGCGTGCGGCGAGGGATTCGGCCTGCACTTCGGCGTGTTCCATCGCGAAGAACCCGCCAGGCCGCAGCAGCCGGGCCGCGGACGCGATCGCGGCGAGGGGGACCTCCAGCCCATCGTCTCCGCCGCCGTAGAGCGCCAGGTCCGGGTCATGTTCTGCTGCTTCCGGCTCTCGCGGCACCATGCCCGCCGGAATATAGGGAGGGTTGCTCACCACGACGTCAACCGTGCCGTCCAGCTCCGGGAATGCGGTCCTGAGGTCGCCGAGGACGAGCTCAACACGCCCACCGACCTCGGGAAGCGCCACGTTGCGCGCGGCCCAGGCGTGGGCGAACTCGGAGAGCTCGACGGCGTGAACCCGACTCGTCGGGCATTCCGCGGCGACCGAGGCGGCAATGGCGCCCGACCCCGTGCCGAGGTCGACGACTTCGGGAGCACCGAGAGGTGGGTCCTGGGCAGCAATCCAGTCGAGGACCAGCGTCACGAGCATCTCGGTCTCGGGCCGTGGAACGAACACGCCAGGGCCAACACTCAGAGAAAGGTGGCGGAAATGGGCTGTTCCCGTGAGGTGCTGGAGCGGCACGCGCTTGGCCCGCTCCTCCACCAAGTCCCAGAAGGAGTCCCAGAAGCCGTCGGGGACCGCTGCCCCGGTGATCGCGAGCGCACGGAGGCGCCCGAGCCCACAGCCGATGAGATGCTCCGCGAGCAGTTCGGCGTCCGCCCGCGGGCTCGGCACCCCAGCCTCGGCGAGCACCGCCGTCGCCCGTCTGAGTGCGGCGGCGAGATCGCTCACGCGCTCACTCCCCCAGCGCGTCGAGGCGATGCTGTTCGTCCATGTCGATGCAGGACTGGATCACCGGGCCGAGATCCCCGTCCATCACCGCGTCGAGGTTGTAGGCCTTGTAGCCGGTGCGGTGGTCGGCGATACGGTTCTCCGGGTAGTTGTACGTGCGGATCCGCTCCGAGCGGTCCATGGTCCGGACCTGCGACTTGCGGGCCTCGGCGTTTTCCGCGTCGATCTGCTCCTGCTGGTGCGCGAGGAGGCGCGAGCGGAGCACTCGCATCGCGGCCTCTCGGTTCTGGAGCTGCGACTTCTCGTTCTGCATTGCCACGACGATGCCGGTCGGAAGGTGGGTGATGCGCACGGCGGAGTCGGTGGTGTTGACCGACTGCCCACCCGGGCCCGACGAGCGGTACACGTCGATCTTGAGGTCGTTCTGGTTGATCTCGATCTCCTCGGGCTCGTCGACCTCGGGGAACACGAGCACACCGGCCGCGGACGTGTGGATCCGCCCCTGCGACTCCGTCACGGGCACGCGCTGCACGCGGTGGACGCCGCCCTCGTACTTGAGGTGCGCGTACACGCCCTCCGCCGGGTCGTTGGACGAGCCCTTGATGGCGACCTGCACGTCCTTGTAGCCGCCGAGGTCCGACTCAGTGGAGGACAGGATCTCCGTCTTCCACCCCTTCGACTCGGCGTACCGCGTGTACATGCGCAGGAGATCGGCGGCGAACAGGGCGGCCTCGTCCCCGCCTTCGCCGCCCTTCACCTCGAGGATCACGTTGCGCGCGTCGTTGGCATCCCGCGGGATGAGCAGGCGGCGCAGCTTCTCCTGCGCGGTAGCGAGGGCCGCCTCAAGCTCCGGGACCTCGGCCGCGAAGTCCGGGTCTTCTGCCGCCATCTCCCGCGCGGCCTCGAGGTCGTCCGAGAGCTGCTTCCAGCGGGAGTGGGCCTCCACAATGCCGTTGAGCTGGGCGGAGCGGCGGCCGAGCTTCCGCGCGAGGGCCTGGTCCTGGTAGACCGCGGGGTCGCTCAGCTGCTTCTGCAGGTCTGCGTGCTCGTCCAGCAGTCCTTTCACGGACTCGAACATGGGGGGCCTTTCTTTTGAGGGGGCGAGAGAGCCGGGACAAACGACGACGGCGGCCGGCGCCGGGGTGTCCGGGCCGGCCGCCGTGCGGGGCAGCTAGTGCTTGTCGTTCTCCGACTTCGAGGCGAGCGTCGTCTTCTGCACTTGCAGGAGGAATTCGACGTTCGACTGCGTCTCGCGAATCTTCGACGTGAGCAGCTCAAGCGCCTGCTGGGTGTCGAGGCCGGAGAGCACACGGCGCAGGCGCCACATGATCTTGACCTCGTCCGAGGAGAGCAGGTTCTCCTCGCGGCGGGTGCCCGAGGCGTTGACGTCGACTGCGGGGAAGATGCGCTTGTCCGCGAGCTGGCGGGACAGGCGCAGTTCCATGTTGCCGGTGCCCTTGAACTCCTCGAAGATGACCTCGTCCATCTTCGAGCCGGTCTCGACGAGCGCCGTCGCGATGATGGTGAGCGACCCACCGTTCTCGATGTTCCGCGCGGCGCCGAAGAAGCGCTTCGGCGGGTACAGGGCCGCCGAGTCGACGCCGCCCGAGAGGATGCGGCCGGACGCCGGCGCGGAGAGGTTGTAAGCGCGGCCCAGTCGGGTCATGGAGTCGAGGAGCACGACAACGTCCATGCCGAGCTCGACGAGGCGCTTGGCGCGCTCGATGGCGAGCTCCGCGACGGTGGTGTGGTCGTCGGCCGGACGGTCGAAGGTCGAGGCGATGACCTCGCCGCGGACCGACCGCTGCATGTCGGTGACCTCTTCAGGCCGCTCGTCCACGAGCACCATCATGAGGTGCACCTCAGGGTTGTTGACCGTGATGGCGTTCGCGATGGACTGCAGGATGAGCGTCTTTCCGGCCTTCGGCGGGGAGACGATGAGGCCACGCTGGCCCTTGCCGATCGGGGCAACGAGGTCGATGACGCGCGGTCCGACCTTCTTCGGGTCGGTCTCGAGCCGCAGGCGCTCCGAGGGGTAGAGCGGGACGAGCTTGTTGAACTCGACGCGGTTCTTGAGGTCCTCGGTGTTCTTCCCGTTGACCGTGGTCACGCGGACCAGGGCGTTGAACTTCTGGCGGCCGCCCTGGTTCTGGCGGTTGTCCTCGCCGTCGCGCGGGGCCCGGATGGCACCGACGACGGCGTCGCCCTTGCGCAGGTTGTACTTCTTGACCTGGGCGAGGGGAACGTAGACGTCGTTCGGACCGGGGAGGTAGCCGGAAGTGCGGATGAACGCGTAGTTCTCGAGAACGTCGAGGATGCCTGCGACCGGCACGAGGACGTCGTCCTCGCTGACCTCGGCCTCGTCGATCTCCGGGCCCTGAGCGCGCCCACGACGGCGGTCGTTGCGGTCGCGGAACCGGTCATTGCGCCCGCCCTGCTGGGGCTGCTCGTCGCGATCGCGGTCGCGACCCCGGCGGTTGCGGCGGTTGCGGCGGTTGCCGCTCTCGTCGCCGTCGCTCTCATCACGACGGCGCTCCTCGCGGTCGCGATCGCGGCCGCGGCGGCGGCCTTCGCCCGCCTCGGCGGGCTGCGCCTCGGGCTGCTCAGCCTCGGCCGGCGCTTCGGCGCGAGCCGTCCCAGCTGCACGCGCCGTGTCGGCCGAAGCCTCGGCGGCCTGAGCCGTCTCAGGCGCAGCCTCAGCGGTCGGGGCCTCGGGCGCAGCGACGCTGCCGTCGCTCCCGGCACGACGGTTGCGGTTCCGGGTGCGCGGCTGGCGGGGCGCCTCGGTGGGCGCCGCCTCGGCTGGGGCCTCAGGCGCCTGCGGGGCTGCTTCGCTCACCGTCTCGGCCTGCACGGCGGGTGCCGCCGCAGCCTCGGTGGGCGCGGCAACGTCCGTGGCGGCAGCTTCAGCCGTCACGACGCCGTCGCTGCCAGCGCGACGACGTGTCCGGCCGCGGCCGCGGGCCGGAGCCTGAGCCTCTTCCGCCGCGGGGGCGGCGACGGGGGCAGCGGCCTCCGTCGTCGGAGCTGCAGCCTCAGGCTGCTGCGCTGTTGCCTCGGGCTGCCCTTGGGTCTTGCCGGCGGCCGAGGTGCGGCGCACCACCGGCTCGCCCTTCTGGTGCGCGGAGATGGCGGCTACGAGGTCGCCCTTGCGCATGCGGGAACCGCCGGTGATACCCAGCTGGGAGGCCAGAGCCTGGAGCTGCGCGAGCTTGAGGCCCGCAATCCCCTTGGATTCGGCCGAAGTGGAGGCGTCCACTGCTGGGTTCAGCTCAGTGGTCTGTGTCACGAAGGATCCTTCCCCGTCGACTGCGGCTGCTGTGTGAAGCGGCCGCATCGTGTTGATGACCGCTTTCAGACCAGCGGTCAGATTGGCTGCCCCGTTGCACCAGAGCGGTCAGGCGGGGCACACTGCGGATTCGCCCCAAGCATTCGAGGGGACAGAGCCTCTGCGGCGGCTGAGAGAGGACTGACCGGCTGCGGAGCTGGGTAGGGACGGCATTCGACAATGGTTGTGCTGGGCCTGTGGGGCGTACAGTTCGGTGGCGCTGCCTTACATGAAGCGCCGTGAACCTTGACCGGTGGGGCGAAAGCTACCGCGAATGCACTTCCACTTTAGCACCTTCGGAGTCAACAGCGAGCCGCAGGACACGCCAGACGGTCGAACCGCGCCCCTCGGGGCTTGCTGCGGGGTCGCCGTGGGTGATGCGCTCGACGGCGGCCTGCACCTCGTCTGCCTCTGCAGCCCCTGCCGCGAGGGCGAGCACGGTGGGGCCGGCCCCTGACACGACGGCAGCGTGACCCTCCGCCCGCAGACTCCGGATGAGCAGGGCGCTCGGCTCCATCGCGGACTCCCGATAGCTCTGGTGGAGGTAGTCCTCGGTGGCCGGAAGGAGCAGCGATGGGTCCTGCGTCAGGGCATGGACGAGAAGGGCGGCGCGACCCGAATTCGCGGCGGCCGCGTGATGCGGGACCGACGAGGGGAGAAGGGACCGCGCGAGTTCAGTCGAGAGCTCGTAGTCCGGCACGGCGACGATCGGCACGATGTCGGGGCGGACGCGCGCCACGGCGGTCCGGAACTCGTCGCCGTCCTGCCACGAGAGCGCGAGGGAGCCGAAGATCGCGGGGGCCACGTTGTCCGGATGGCCCTCGATCTCGCTGCACAGCTGGAGCACCCACTGGAGGTCCGGCCGATCCGCGGTATCGACGAGTTCGACGGCCGCGAGGACGGCGGCAACAGTGGCCGACGCGGAAGAGCCGAGCCCCCTGCCATGGGGGCTGACGTTGTGCGCCGTCAGCCGCAGCCCGGAGCGCCGGTAGCCGAGGCGGCCGAGGGCCGCGTCGACGGTGCGCACCACAAGATGGCTCGCGTCGTGGGGAAGCGTCTCGGCGCCCTCACCTGTGAGCGCAAAGGCAAGTTCGTCGTCGTCGGCCGTCTCGATGCTGACCGTGTCGTAGAGCGAGAGGGCGAGCCCCAGGCTGTCATAGCCCGGGCCGAGGTTGGCGCTCGTCGCGGGGACACGGACCGTGACCCGCTGCCCGGGAGCCACTGTGCGGAGGGAGGCCTCCCGGGCCGTCGAAGGGGCAGACATCAGGCGGAGGGCTCCAGTCCGAGCACACGCGCCACGCTCACCACGTCGTTGGCGACCTTGACCGGCTCGACTTGTCCGCCGCCCTCGGTGCGCAGCGCCCACTGCGGGTCCTTGAGTCCGTGACCCGTAACCGTGCAGACGATCCGCTGCCCGCTCGGGACCTTTCCGGCCGCGTGCATCTTCAGCAGGCCCGCCACGCTCGCGGCCGACCCCGGCTCCACGAATACGGCTTCCTTCGCGGAGAGCCAGCGGTGTGCCGCGAGAATCTGATCGTCAGAGACCGCGTCGATCAGGCCACCGGACTCGTCACGGGCTGCGACGGCAGTCTCCCACGACGCGGGGTTGCCGATGCGGATCGCCGTCGCGATCGTCTCCGGATGCGTGATGGGATGGCCCGCCACGAACGGGGCGGCGCCTTCGGCCTGGAAGCCCCACATGATGGGGAGCTTGGTCGAGACGGCCGGAAGCGTGCGCGCCTCCGAGCCCTCGCCATACGAGGACTCGGTGGCGTACTCCTTGTAGCCCTTCCAGTAGGCCGAGATATTGCCTGCGTTGCCCACCGGCAGAACGTGGATGTCCGGAGCGTCGCCGAGCGCGTCGACGATCTCGAAGGCTGCGGTCTTCTGCCCCTGGATGCGCGCCGGGTTGACGGAATTCACGAGGAACACCGGGTACGCTTCGGCGAGCTTGCGGGCGATCTCGAGGCAGTCATCGAAGTTCCCGTCCACCTGCAGTAGCGTCGCGCCGTGGGCGATCGCCTGACTCAGCTTGCCCATCGCGATCTTGCCCTCGGGCACCAGCACGGCGCAGGTGAGCCCAGCTGTCGTGGCGTACGCGGCCGCGGACGCGGACGTGTTGCCGGTCGAGGCGCACACCACCGCCTTCGCTCCCGAGGCAACGGCCGCCGTCATGGCCATGGTCATGCCGCGGTCCTTGAACGAGCCTGTCGGGTTCATCCCCTCGACCTTGAGGTATACCTCAGAGCCAGTGAGGGCCGAGAGCTGCTGCGCGTAGACGAGCGGCGTGCCGCCCTCGCCCAGCGTGATCACGCGGGTTGCCTCGGTAACCGGCAGGCGATCGGCATATTCGCGGATGACTCCGCGCCACTGGTGGGCCACTAGACTCCTTCGACTCGGAGGACGCTCGTCACGGATTCGACGACGTCGAGGTTGTTGATGTCCGCCACGGTTTCGGCGAGCGCCTTCTCGCTGGCGGGGTGGGTCACGAACCGCAGCTCCGCGCGGCCGTCGCCCGCGCCAGGAGCGCCGCCGTCGATCGTCTGCCGCATGGCTTCGATCGAGACCCCGTGGTCGGCGAAGACGGCCGCGACGCGCGAGAGCACGCCCGGCTGGTCCGCGACCTCAAGGCCGATGCTGTAGCTCGTGGTAATGGCATCTACGCCCACCATGGGGAGCTTTCGCGTCGCCGTGTCGGTGCGGCCGGGCGCACCTGCAACCACGCGCCGCGCCGTCGAGACGAGGTCGCCCATGACTGCCGAAGCCGTGGGGCGACCGCCCGCTCCGGCCCCGTAGAACATGAGCTGACCGGCGTTCTCGGCTTCGACGAAGACGGCGTTGTACGCGCCGCGCACGGCGGCCAGCGGGTGCTCGCGCGGGAGCAGCGTCGGGTGGACGCGGACGCTCGTGCCCTCCACGGCGTCCTTGCCTGACTCGCTCTGGCCAACCCGAACAAGCTCGGCGATCGCCAGCAGCTTGATCACGAGGCCGGAGTCCTTGGCGGCTGCGATGTCGTCTGCGCTGACCTTCGTGATGCCCTGGCAGCGGACGTCGTCGAGGCTCACCGGCGTGTGGAACGCGAGGGTCGCGAGCAGCGCCGCCTTCGCTGCGGCGTCATGGCCTTCGACGTCCGCCGTCGGGTCGGCTTCTGCATAGCCCAGTCGCTGCGCCTCGGCGAGTGCGTCCGCGAACTGGGCGCCGGTCGAGTCCATCTGGTCGAGGATGTAGTTCGTCGTGCCGTTCACGATGCCGAGAACGCGCGTGATGTGGTCGCCCGAGAGGCTCTCGCGGATCGGCCTGATGATGGGGATAGCGCCCGCGACGGCTGCCTCGAAGCTCAGCTCGGCGTTATTGCGGTCTGCCTCCTCGAAGAGGGCGGGCCCGTCCTGTGCCAGAAGGGCCTTGTTGCCCGTGACCACGGACGCGCCCTTGCGGATGGCCCGAAGGATCAGCGATCGCGCCGGCTCGATTCCCCCCATGAGCTCGACGACGAGATCGGCGGAGTCCACCAGCGCCTCCGCGTCAGCGGTGAAGAGCTCGCGCGGAAGGTCGACGTCACGCTTCGCCTCCGGATTGCGCACGGCGATGCCCACGAGTTCGAGGCGAGCTCCCGAACGGGCGGCGAGGGCTTCGGCGTCCTCGAGCAGAATCCGCGCCACTTGGCTGCCGACGGTGCCGCAGCCCAGCAGAGCCACCCTGAGCACCTTGCGGTCGTCCGGCACGGTTTTCGGCTCGGGCCGCGTCTGAGTCTCGGTCATCCGGTCTCCCATCGGGTTGTCACACTCCCATGTCGCGGGAGAGCAGATCCTGTTCAGTTTCGCCGCGGACGATCCACCGTGCAGAACCGTGACGGACTGCGACGACGCCCGGGCGTGCGAGGTAGTTGTAATTGCTCGAAAGGGCCCAGCAGTAGGCGCCCGTTCCGGGGACGGCGAGAAGGTCGCCCCGTCCCGCGTCTGCCGGCAGGTACACATCGCGCACCACGATGTCGCCGCTTTCGCAGTGCTTGCCGACCACACGCGTGAGCTGGGGCTCCGCCTCCGAGGCCCGCGAAGCGAGGACTGCGGAGTAGTCGGCGTCGTAGAGGACCGGTCGAGCGTTGTCGCTCATGCCGCCGTCGACAGAGAGATAGCGCCGCACAGCGGTCGCGTCGCTCTCGGGTACGTCAACGACCACGTCCTTCGCGGTCCCCGCGCGGTACAGGGTGAAGGTGGTCGGCCCGACGATCGCGCGGCCCGGTTCGATCGAGATGCGCGGCGGGGTGATCTTCAGTTCCTCGGACGTCGAACGGACGACGGCGGCCATCGCCTGGGCGATCTCCTCCGGCGGGCGCGGGGTGTCCACGGGTGTGTAGGCGATGCCGTACCCGCCGCCGAGGTCGAGTTCCGGGAGGGCCACGCTGTACTCCGAGCGCATCGCGGCAAGGAACGTGAGCAGCTTGCTGGCGGCGAGCTCGAAGCCTTCGGGCTCGAAGATCTGCGAGCCGATGTGGCAGTGCAGGCCGAGCAGGTCGATGCTGTCGTGACCCGCCGCGGCAGCGACCGCTTCTTCCGCCGCGGAGGCGGCCGCCGCAGCAGCTTCCCCCGACTCTTCGGCGACCTCGGCCCGGAATTCCGCGCTGGCCGTCCCGGGGGCCATCGACAGACCGAACTTCTGGTCCTCATGCGCGGTGGCGATGAACTCGTGCGTGTGCGCGTGGACCCCGGGGGTCAGGCGCAGCATGACCTTCGCGCGCAGCTCCCGGCGCTCGGGATCCTGCTCCTCGCGTTCGGCCCGGTGTGCGGCGATCGCCGCGACGCGCTCGAGCTCGTCGAGGCTGTCGACCACGATGCGGCCAACGCCGAGATCGAGCGCCCGCTCGATCTCCGCGTCCGACTTGTTGTTGCCGTGGAGACTCAGCAGCTCGCCGGGGAGTCCGGCCTTGGCCGCGACCGCGAGCTCACCGCCCGAGCACGTGTCCAGGCGAAGACCCTCTTCCGCGACCCAGGCCGCCACCGCGGAACACAGGAAGGACTTGCCGGCGTAGTAGACATCCACTCCCCCGCACACGTCCGCGAACGCGGCGTCGAACGCCTCCTTGAAGGCGCGTGCGCGGGCCCGGAAATCGTCTTCGCTCATGACGAAGAGCGGCGTCCCGAACTCATGGGCAAGGTGCTCAACGCTCACCCCGCCCACGGCGAGCTCGCCGCCCGGCGTGCGTTCGACGTCGTGCGCCCACATCTTCGGCTCAAGCCCGTTCAGGTCTGCGGGGACGGCAAGCCACGCGGGAGCGAGGGGCGATTCCATGCTCACATCCTCTCCGGCGCCGAGACACCGAGCAGATCGAGGCCGTTCGCGAGGACCTGGCTCGTCGCGTCGTTGAGCCACAAGCGAGTGCGGTTGACGTCGGTGATCTCCTCGTCGCCGCGCGGAGCGATCCGGCAGTTGTCGTACCAGGAGTGGTACGCCGTCGCGACTGTCTCGAGGTGCCGCGCCACCCGGTGCGGCTCGCGGAACTCGGCAGCCTTGCCCACGATCGACGGGTAGGCGGCGAGGTGCGCGAGAAGCTCGCCCTCGGTCGGGTGTGTGAGGAGCGCGGCGTCGAACGCGTCGCGTCCGTCGATGATGCGCTCCACCCCTGCTGCCACGGCATTCCGAGCAGCGCCGCGGGAGCGAGCGTGGGCGTATTGGACGTAGTAGACAGGGTTCTCGTTGGAGTGCTTGCGAAGCAGCTCCGGATCGAGCGTGAGCGGCGAATCGGCGGGGTACCGCGCGAGGGAGTAGCGCACGGCGTCCTTGCCGATCCAGTCGATGAGGTCCTTGAGCTCGATGATGTTGCCCGCACGCTTGGACAGCTTGGCGCCGTTCACAGACACGAGCTGGCCGATGAGGATCTCGATGCTCGCCTCGGGGTCATCGCCGGCGCACGCCGCAATGGCCTTCAGCCGGTTCACGTAGCCGTGGTGGTCCGCGCCCAAGAGGTAGATCTTCTCGGGGAACCCACGGTCCTTCTTGGAGAGGTAGTACGCGGCGTCCGCGGCAAAATAGGTCGGCTCGCCGTTGGCGCGGATGAGGACGCGGTCCTTGTCATCGCCGAAGTCCGTGGTGCGGAGCCACACGGCACCGTCCGCGTCGAACACGTGCCCCTGCTCTCGGAGGCGCGCCACGGCGGACTCGATGGCCCCAGAATCGTGCAGGCCCTCCTTCTCGGAGAAGTACACGTCGAACGAGACGCCGAACGCGGCAAGCGTGGCCTTGATGTCCCGCATCTGTGCCTCGTACGCGGCGTGGCGGACGATCGGGAGGGCTGCCTCTTCCGTGAGTTCGCGCACGTCCGGGTGCTCAGCGAGCACCTCGTGCCCGAGATCGACGATGTATTGGCCCGGATAGCCGCCCTCCGGCACGTCGCGGCCGTGCAGGCGCGCCAGCACGGAGTTCGCGAAGACGTTCATCTGGTTGCCGGCGTCGTTGATGTAGTACTCGGCGGTGACCTCCGCCCCGGAGGCGCGCAGGACTCGCGCGATCGAATCCCCGAGCGCTGCCCAGCGGGTGTGGCCGATGTGCAGCGGGCCAGTGGGGTTCGCGGAGACGAACTCCATGTTGATGACGTGGCCCGCGAGTGCGTTGTTGCGGCCGTAGACCGGCCCTGCCTCGACGATGACCTTCGCGAGCGCCCCCGCAGCCGCGGCGTCGAGCGTGATGTTGAGGAAGCCGGGCCCCGCGACCTCGACGCTCTTGACGCCGTCGAGCGAGGACAGGCGCGAGGCGAGGATCTCCGCGAAGGCGCGCGGATTCATGCCCGCCTTCTTGCCCAGCTGGAGGGCGATGTTGGTGGCCCAGTCACCATGCTCCCGGTTCTTGGGCCGCTCCACGCGGATCTCCTCGGGCACCTCGACGGCGACGTCGCCGGCGCGCACGGCTTCCTCGAGACAGGCAGAGATAGCGGAGGAGAGTTCTTCGGGAGTCACAACCCTAGGTTACCGGCGGGGTGGTGCCGCCCTGAAACCGCGCTGGCACCACGACGCCGGGATGGTCCTCGATGAACCTCGGCCGGCAGACCACCCAGCCCGCCACCGCGAGGATGACCAAAGTCACACCCAGGAAGGCGAACGACGCCGTCCAGGCCCCGGTCGCGTCGTGCAGGATGCCGGCGAAGAGCGGCCCCGCGCATGCAAGCAGGTAGCCGAGGCCCTGGGCGAATCCCGACACTGCACCCGAGGCCTGGTGGGAGTGCGTCCGGAGATTCACCAGCACGAGCGAGAGCGGGAACGTAGCAGGCCCGAGGCCCGCGAGGGTGGACCACAGCCACGTCGCCGTCGCCGGGGCGAGCAGGAGGCCGAGGTAGCCGGCCACGAAACAGGAAACCCCGAAGACGACGATGGGGAACGGGTTGCGCAGGCGGCTCGCGAGGACCGGCACGATGAGGCTCATCGGGAGGCCGACGCCGGAGAAGATCGCGAGCTGCAGGCCAGCCTCCCCCGGAGTCAGCCCGGCTCCCGCCACGAGGGGAGGCAGCCACGCGAAGAGCGTGTAGGTGTTCAGCGACGTGCAGCCGAACAGCAGGGCGAGGGCCCATGCCGAGGGCGAGTGCCATGGGCGGACGACGACGCGAGGAGCGGACGATGCGCGGGCCGGCGCCTTCCGCCGTCGCCTCTCCTGCGGGCTCCATGCCGTGAGCCACGGCAGGATGGCGATCGCGTTGACCGCGGCCCACCAGCCAATCGAGACGCGCCAGCCCGCAGAGTCTGCAACAGGCACCGCGAGGACCGGCGGGACGGTGGTGCCAAGGCTGATGACCGTCACGTAAAGGGCCGTGAGGAGGCCGATCCGACGCGGGAAGTACTTCTTGACCATCGGCGGAAGGACAACATTCCCCGCACCCATCCCAGCGAGCGCGAGCGCGGAGCCCGCGAGGAACAGCCCGGTCTCAGGCGCGACGGCCCGGACGATCTGGCCCGCCCCTGCCGCAACCATGCATCCAACGGCGAGCGTCTCGACACTCCATCGCCGCATGAGCAAGGGAGTGACGAGTCCTGCGGCGCCGAAGAGCGCCGTGGGCAGCATCCCGAGGATTCCGATAAGCCATGACGGGAGGAACAGATCCTTCGCAATCATCCCCGTCAGGGGCGGCACGCTTGTGACTGCGATGCGCAGCGTGAACGCCACGATGAGGATTCCTGCTCCGGCCACGATCCGGCCGCGTCTTCCGGGGGTGGGCTTCGCCGCGTCCTCAGGTGCCGTGGTTGTTCCCTTCTCGCTCACCCCACGACGTTACAGCAGGGTCGACGACCGGCCGTTCAGTCTGGGTGCCGCCCGCTCGTGATCCCGCCTACGACGACAAGTCACAGCCGTACCCGTTCACAGCTACCGCACAGGCCAGAAGGTTGAACTCCCCGGGCTCGGGCTACGTTTAAGAGGCAACCATCCGCACCGTCCGCAGAACCCGAGCACGTCAGGATTGCAGCCCATGCCCTCCCCCTCCACCCTCCGCCGCTTCACGTCCCAGCCCGCTCGCCAAGTGGTTTTGGGCGCTCTGGCAGGGGCGTCCCTCGTGGGGGCTGTGGCCGGATGCGCTCCCTCCAACGTGAGCGCGGGCACCGAGGGCCGCGCCCCTTCAGGCTCGGTGCCGACGACGGCGACATCGGCGAGCGCAGCTGGCGGCAGTTCCGTCTCCCACGCCTACAGGGACGGGACCTACAGTACTGACGGCCATTACACGTCCCCCAACGGTCCCGAGACAGTCGGCGTCACGCTGACCCTCAAGTCGGGAGTCGTCACGGACGTGCAGATCACCGAGCATCCGACCAGTGCCAACACGCGTCTGTTCCAGAAGCACTTCGCCTCGGGGATCAAGGACGTGGTGGTGGGCAAGAAGCTGGATGACCTGAACGTGGGCGTCGTGGCCGGGTCGTCGCTCACGGGGCAGGGCTTCAATGACGCCGTCTCGGTCATCAAGGGTGAAGCCTCCTAGGGCCGCAATGGAGAGCTTCAAGTTCGAGGCAATAGGCACCCTCTTCGAGGTCCGCACCGCCCACCCCCTTGGCGATGGGCTCGAATGGGCCCTCTTGAATGAGGCCGAGCGGTTTGATTGGGTCTGGTCCCGGTTCCGGCCCGATTCCCTGGTAGCGCAGATGAGGGCGAACGGCGGCCGGTGGGATCTTCCCGCGGAGAGCTCGCGGCTCTCCGCCCTCTACTCGCGCCTGTACCGCGTCACGGACGGCGGCGTCAATCCATGGGTCGGGTCGAGCCTCGAGCGGCTCGGCTACGGTCCCGGGTACGAGCTGGTCCCGGTGGGCGGCCCGGAACCGGCCCCATCATGGGACGCCCAGCATCTCTGGCAGGGCGCCGCCGTCGTCCTCGCCCACCCCGCCGTGCTGGACATCGGCGCAGCCGGCAAAGGCCTTCTCGTCGATCTCTTCGGCGCGATCCTCGAGGAAGCTGGCCATTCCGAGTACCTCATCGACGGAAGCGGCGACATCCGGCACGCTGGCAGCGAACCGATCCGGGCGGCCCTCGAGCACCCCTATCAGCCAGACGAAGCCATCGGAGTCGTGGAACTCCAGAACGGCGCCCTCTGCGCTTCGGCAGGCAACAGGCGGGCCTGGGGCGACGGCCTCCACCATCTTCTCGACGCACGCACCGGCGCACCCGTCGAGACCGTCGTGGCCACGTGGGCCATGGCAGAGGACGCGATGACCGCGGATGGCATCGCCACCGCACTGTTCGTGTGCCCGGGCGCGGATCTGGTCGGAGAGTTCCCCGCCATCGAGTGGCTGCAGGTCTTCTCCGACGGTCACGCGGAGGGCAGTCCCGCCTTCATTGAAGGACTCTTCACATGACTCCAGTCCTCGCCGCGCCTGCGGCTGCAAAGGTCCGATTCGACACAGCCCTCGGCCGCGTGAGCCCCTACCGGCTCGTGGCCTCGGTCCTGGCCGTCCTCGTGGTGTACGGCATCGTGCTCGACGCCCTTGGCTGGCTGCGCTTCGGCGTCCCGGCGATGCTGGCTTCCCTCATCGTGTGCATCGTGATCTCGTATGGCGCCAACCGCGGAATTGCCGCCCTCATCCGGGTCCGCCCCCACTCGGAATCCGCACTCGTCACGGGGCTCCTCCTGTACTTCCTGTTCTGGCCCAGCCTCGCTCCGGCGGACTTGGCGCTGACCGCCCTTGCCTGTGTGCTGGCCATCGCGTCGAAGTACGTCCTCGCCCTGCATGGCCGGCATGCCTTCAACCCGGCAGCCTTCGGTGCGTTTGCCGTCGGACTGACCGGGCTCAGCGCGGCCGCGTGGTGGGCGGGAACTCCGGCCATGCTGTGGGGCGTCGTCCCTGGGGCGCTCCTGGTGCTCTACCGCGTGCAGCGGCTCGTCATGGCAGCTGTCTTCGCCGTCGTCGCCGTCGCCGCCTCGGCGATGGTCGCGGGCGGCACCACCGCCAGCCCCCTCGACTCCGCAATCCAAGCTGTCAGCCAATCGCCGCTCGTGTTCTTCGCCGCCTTCATGCTCTCGGAGCCGCTCACCATGCCGGGTCGCAGACAGTACCGCCTGGCCTATGCGGCCGTCGTGGCCCTCGCCTACGCCCTGCCTTACAGCTTCGGACCCATCGCCAGCTCACCGGAGCTCGCACTCCTCGTGGGAAATCTCCTGGCCTTCGCGTTCGGGCTCTCCCGAGGCGTGCCGCTGCGCTTCGTCGAACGTAGACCCCTCACCCCGACCGCCGAGGAGTTCGTCTTCGTCCCAGGACGCCGTGCCCGTTTCCTTCCCGGGCAATACGCTGATCTCAGCCTTCCGACGCCGGGCGGAGCGCTGCCCGGGAGCCGGAGGACCTTCAGCTTCGCGAGCTCGCCGTCGTCCGATCTGATCTCCTTCGGGGTGGGGATGGCTCCTCCCCTTTCGCCGTCGAAGCAGGTCCTCAGACAGCTCGTGCCGGGCCAACGCGTCCAAGTGGCTGCCATAGGCGGCGACTTCGTCCTTCCCCGCGACCGCGAGGTCCCCATCCTCCTCGTCGCGGGAGGCATCGGCATGACCCCCTTCGCCTCCATGCTGCGGGCGGCGAGGAGCCGCGGCGAGGCACGGGACGTCGTCGTCCTCGCTTCGGTGCCTAGCCCCGAGGAGCTGCCCTTCTCTGAGGTCCTCAAAGCCTCCGGCGCGCGCGTCATCGTCCGCACGTCCGACGGCGCAAGTCCCCCCGATTTCGCCGAGGACGCCGGCAGCGAGGCGTTCACGGCCCAGCGCCTGCGCGAGCTCGTGCCCGATCTCACCGCGCGGACCGCCTACGTTTCCGGACCGCCGTCGTTCGTCGGAGCCGTCGCCACGTCGTTGCGGAAGGCTGGCGTGGCCCACATCCGCCGAGACGCGTTCTCGGGGTACTGACGTTCTCGGGTAACGGCAGGGTGTTGAGCGCCTGTCAGCGCGGCGTAGGCTGGCTGGCGGCGAGAACCTTCGGGAAGGAGCAGGCATGGACCAGGACATCCAGAACCGCATCAAGGAGCTCATCGAGGAGGAGCACAAGCTCCGGACGGCCCGGGGCGAGGGCGAAATCTCGGCCGGCGAGGAGCAGTCGCGCCTCGGCTCGGTCGAGGCCCAGCTCGACCAGTGCTGGGACCTGCTCCGCCAGCGGCGGGCCAAGAGGCAGTACGGCGAGAACCCGAACGAGGCCGAGGTCCGCTCGCCGGACGTCGTGGAGAACTACCTCGAATGAGCCTGACGTCGGCCTGCTGACGGCGTGGCGAGTTGCCATGCGGCCGGTTTGCGCGTCCGGGGTGGGCACCTGATAAGCTCGATGAGTCCCACGGGCTTCTAGCCCAAGCCCTCGTAGCTCAGGGGATAGAGCGTCTGCCTCCGGAGCAGAAGGCCGTAGGTTCGAATCCTATCGAGGGCACCACTGTGGTGTTTCGGGACATCGGCTACAGATGTCTCGAAACATCGCCGACACCCCCGGTCTTCGGATCGGGGGTGTTTTTCTTTTTCGGCTGGTAGCCCTTGGCAGGGTCGATGGCGAATTCGGCGAGGATCTCGCCTGTGCCTTGCTCGAGGGCGGGTGTTCGGTGCGGTGTCGTAGGCGACCATCGTGGAGGCGTTGTTGTCGAAACTCTTCCACCCCAGCGGTTCGCCCTCGTTCTCGGCCTTCAGCCCCGCGGGCGATTGCGGCCGGCCCCTAGCCAGGCTCTGACCGGTGGGGGCCTGATCTCCTTCCCGCGGCGTCAGCTACATGACCGATTGCGTCGGCGTGCCGGTCGGAGTGCCGAGCCCGCCGTGCCCGTGGGTGGCGCCCGAGCGCACCGGTTCATTCCCTCCCGGTCATACCGCTTTATAGCCTGTCGACCATGAAATTTATAGCCTGTCGACCATGAAACCGGGACTGGGGAACCGACTGTTCGGCTGGCTGATCATCGCCGTGATCCTGGTGTTCATCGCCGCAGCAATCTGGGCGATCGCCACCGTGAAGCCGGCATAATCGGGACCTAGCAGACCAGGATCACGTAGCCGGGGTTGTCCTGGAAGAACGCTTCAAGAGGCGCTTTGATGGTGTGCGAACTTGCGCAGTCGTTCGCCGTACCCGGTGCATCGACTCGAGTAATTCCACATCCCGGTGATGATCCCTGGGCGTAGGCGTGCCCGTTCCGTCCCGCTAGAACGGGGCCGCCCGAGTCACCTTGTCCGCTTGCAGGTAGGCCGTCGACCTGGTGCGTGGCTGTGTTCACGCCTTACGCTTTAGCTCGCCTTCCGGGGTCCATCCTGGGGGCAGCCTTCGGTCTAGGCTCACGGCTGCGAGGACCAGCGCGATCTGGATCACGATCACGCACCCCAGATAAGCGAGTTGGCCCGGTAGCCCCAAGGACGCCCCCGTCAGCAGTTTGACTGCGAGAGGCACGCCAAGGGCAAGGATCGCGAAATACGCCGCGAGGTTCCCGAGCGTCTTCCCCCTCGACTGATGCTTTGATCGCGGGACCTGCTCGGCGAAGACGCTCGGCCGGAAGCGATCGCCTTGCTCCACCGAAATCTCGTCTGCCTTAGCAAGCAAGCCCGGAAGGGCAGACTCGTCAACGCCGCGTTTCCGCAGTGCCGAGGCGAGTTCCTTCGCTTGAGTCCTATCCATAGCACCCTCTCCCCATGTCCCAGCTAACCTCCTGCCTAGTTCACGTCCCTACGCCTGTGCCGCCATGCTCCAACTGCTGCCGGAACCAGAATCCAGATCACCGCAGAACTGAGGGCGGGAAGAGTCTCGCCGCCTTCGCTGAGAAAATTGGAAAACGTTGACGACCGGACATACGCCGTCGGGATATTGGGGACCAACCCGATCAAGAGATCGGCGACTGTGGACTGGATCAGGACCACCACAACGGCCAGGGGAGTTGACATCAGAGCTGAAGCCACCGCGGCGCCCGAGATCGAACCAATCAGAACGGCGCAGGTGGCGTACCAGAGGCCCTGCCCGAGGCCGGTGTAAACAACATCGACTCTGGAGAACCCCGCGAGGACCACCGCGACAAGAACCGCCAAGAGGCAGATGGCCGCCATAACCGCCGTCGCAAAAAGTGTGACCGCGATGTACTTCGCGCCCAAGATCACGAGCCGCCTCGGCTGCAGCGCGTAGAAGGTCATCACGTCCTTGTACTGCCAGTCTGAAGTCACCGAAAGGATAGCAAGCAGTGGCGCGACGATGGCTCCTGGAAGAGCCAAACCCATCAAGAGGACGGGCACATCCAAGACGCCGCCTCTTTCGATAGACAGTCCCGCCGCGAGTGCGATCAGCGTCAGGCCTATGAGAATCATCGCGAAGAGGAGGCAGCGTGCACTCCGGGTGTCCACGAGCTTCCGTGACTCCACCCGAACGGCAACGGCAAGAGGTCCCGAAAGGAAGGCTGCCATCTTATGTTTCCTTCTCATCGCCGATGTTGGGCTCACCGCGACCGGCCCTGAATTGCGGCGACGTGACCGCGCCGTATTGGGCCTCAAGCGTCACTGCTGCAGCTGGCCCGAGATGGTTCACTTTGACCCGGCGCGACCACATTGCATCGCCAATTTCGCCGGCCGTACTGCGAACCCGAAAACCTGGACCAGCGGCTCGCTCGCGCCCTCGAAGGTGCTCGAATCCCTCAGCGACAAGGACCTCTTCGATCTCGTCCAAATCAGGGCCGCTGACAAAGGTCCATTCGCTCAGTGCCCCGCGCCGCACAATATGATCTGACACCACACGGCCGCGATCGAGGATCACCGCTCTGTCGACGTAGGTCTCCAATTCGTTCAGCAGATGGCTTGAGACGACGACTGCGGTGCCATTGTCCCCGAGCGAACGCAGCAGCCTCTTGAGCCACGTCATCCCCTCGACATCCAGGCCGTTCGCCGGTTCGTCCAGAACCAGAACCCCGGGCTCTCCGAGGAGCGCGATGGCGAGGCTGAGGCGCTGACGCATCCCGAGGGAGAGGACGCCCACCTTCCGCGCCGGAACGGATGCAAGGCCGACTTCGGTCAACACTGCGTCCACTCGACTTTTAGGGAGACGCATCATCATTGCCGCAAGCCTGACCGTCTCTCGCACGGATCTTCCCGGATGATGCGCCCACGGGTCCAGAAGAAAGCCAACTTTCCGGCCAGGATTTTCGAGCGACTGATAGGGCTCGCCATCAATAAGAACACGGCCCCCATCAGGGCGTACAAGGCCGGCGATCACCTTGAGAGTTGTGGATTTTCCCGAGCCATTGGGCCCGATATAGCCCATGATCGTTCCCGCATCGCATGAGAAGCTCACGTGGCTCAAGGCTTGAATCCGCTCATAGGACTTGGAGATGTCTTCGACCTCTAGTTTCATCAGCACACCTCTTTCCGTTTCGCCCTCCTGAGCCACAGGGCGAGAATCGCAAGAATCAGTAAACCCAACCCTGCGTCAAAGATCACCGTCGAAATTCTTGCCTCGGAGCCGAGACGAGCGTCTGGAAAAGTCGCAACCGTCACGTTGGCCACGATATGGAAGGCAATCGCCGGCCAGATGGAGTGCGTCGCGACGAGCATGCCGAATGCCAGCAGAGAAAAAACGAATGCGTCGACGAAGACGGAGATGTTCGGCGAGGGGTGCCGCAGTGCAAAGACAGACGAGGTCAGAACGACGCCCGCGACGAGTACGGGGCGCCGAAGCCTCCGGCCCCAAATAAGGATCAGGAACGGAAGGCCCCGAAAAAGCAGCTCTTCGAATAACGCCGAAGGAACCAATAACAGAGTTTGCAAATTCTCCTCCGCCAGATCTGTCCAAATCGATCCAGCCACCAGAATGAGGGACACCAGGACCGAAGCGATGCCCAGTCGACGTACAAATTGTGTGTGGCCAAACAATTGGGATGGAAAAATGCCACCAATTCTCAGCACCGCAGTGGTGATCATCGCAGTGACGGCGAGCGCAGCCGAGTTCGCGCGCTCTTCGGAAGCCCCGAGGACTGAGGCGACAGCATGCGAAGTGACCATGAGGGCCACCACCCCGAGAAGCGCAAGAACTAAGGCGACGAGTCTAGCCAGCTGGCTCATCATCGCTGCCCGGCCGAACGAAGCTGTCACCATCCGAAGAAGTAGTGCCTGAGGCTAAGGTAAATGTCCCAGAGCGTTCCGCCACCGAACCAGCTAAAAACACCGCGCATTCAGCCGTTCAGACCGTTCCACCAGCCGACGAAGGACGACCACCCCGACCTTACGGCATTGACTATTGAGTTCCAGAGGTAACGCGCATTGGACCAAATCCAGTTGAGGAGAGGCCCCACGTTGATACGCTTCTGCCCGTCTTTGATTACCCCATCCGATCCGGAGGGTAGTCCCGGGCCGCCGAGTTGCGGAAGAGTCGTCATCGACCGGAGGCCCAATTCCCCCAACTTCTGTCCGGTGGCTGATATCGATGCTTGCGAGATTGCCTGCACCGAAAATAGCCGGCCGGCAGGAGGCGTCGAAAGAAGGACGGCCGCGGCCAAAGAGGCGGCAATGGCCTTGGTTCGGACTGCATTAGAGGCTCTTGTTGCTGACACCATTCGTGTCCCCCCATAGATTCGCTCTGGTGCTTGCTCAGATAGAGCGTGATGTGATCCGGCGGGTGCTGTCAAATTCAACTTGTCGAAAATACAAGTAGGTGACACCAGAAATCCAAGCTGTTCCTGGTTTCACCGGTAGTTAGCAGCCTCGTCCACGCAATCCAGCCCGAAGTATCCACTTCGTAAAAATACAAGGATGGGACGACTCATATCTCGCACATCAGCCGTCACCGATCTCCACGACACAGACGTCGAGGCCGACCTCTGGACTGCGCCGGGCCGAGCGGCTCGAGTGGGCGCCAGCGGAGAAGCCGAGGGATTTGGAGGAGCCAACTAGACTGGATCAGCCATGGCCATGACCATTACGTATCCCAGCTCCCTGCCTGTCTCCGAGCGGCGCGACGAGCTCATGGAGGCGATCGCCGCGCATCAGGTCACCATCATCGCGGGCGAGACGGGTTCCGGGAAGACCACCCAGATCCCCAAGATGTGCCTCGAACTCGGCCTCGCGGACAAGGGCCTGATCGGCCACACCCAGCCGCGAAGGCTCGCTGCCCGCACTGTCGCCGAGCGCATTGCAGAAGAGCTGGGAGTGGAGCTCGGCCATGAAGTGGGGTTCCAGGTCCGCTTCACCGGCGAGGTCGGCCCCCAGACGAAGGTCAAGCTCATGACCGACGGCATCCTGCTCGCCGAGATCCAGCGCGACCGGCTGCTGCGCCGCTATTCGACGATCATCATCGACGAAGCGCACGAACGCAGCCTCAACATCGACTTCATCCTCGGCTACCTCAAGCGGATCCTGCCGCAGCGGCAGGACCTCAAGCTCATCATCACCTCCGCGACCATCGATCCCGAGCGCTTTGCGCGCCACTTTGCGCGGGAGCTCCCGGACGGGACGGGCGAGCCCGCCCCCGTGCTCGAGGTCTCGGGGCGGACCTTCCCCGTGGAGATCCGCTACCGACCGCTCGTCGCCGACAATCCCGGCGAGGACGACGACGAATCTTCGGTCGCGCGCTCCGACGACGCCCTCGAGGAGGACCGCGACCCCGTCGACGCCGTGTGCGACGCCGTCGAGGAGCTGTCACGGGAGGCTCCCGGCGACATCCTCATCTTCTTCTCGGGCGAGCGCGAGATCCGCGACGCGGCCGACGCTCTGTCTTCGCGCATCCAGTCGAACCGGCGGCTTGCCGGTGCCGAGATCCTCCCGCTCTACGCCAGGCTCTCCCTCGCCGAGCAGCACCGAGTCTTCACACCCGGAGGACGGCGGCGGATCGTCCTCGCGACGAACGTCGCCGAGACCTCCCTCACCGTGCCCGGCATCAAGTACGTCATCGACACGGGCACCGCCCGCATCTCGCGCTACTCGCACCGGACCAAGGTGCAACGCCTCCCGATCGAGCGCGTCTCGCAGGCCTCGGCCAATCAGCGAGCCGGCCGCTGCGGTCGTACGTCGGATGGCATCTGCATCCGCCTCTACTCCGAAGAGGACTTTCTCTCACGGCCCGAATTCACCGACCCGGAGATCCTGCGGACCAATCTCGCCGCCGTCATCCTCCAGATGACCGCGATGGGGATCGCCCGAGGACCCAAGGACGTCGAAGCGTTCCCGTTCGTGGAGCCGCCCGAGACGCGGGCGATCAACGACGGCGTGAACCTGCTGCGCGAACTCGGCGCGCTTGTGGAGCCGGGCAGCGCCCCTGAACCTGCGGGGGCCAACGGCCGCCAGCGCGGCAAGGGAGGCCGCGGACGCGCGGGAGGCCTTACCGCGGTCGGCCATCAGCTCGCGCAGCTCCCCGTCGATCCGCGGCTCGGACGCATGATCGTGGAGGCGTCCAAGCGCGAGTGCGCGCGCGAGGTCATGGTGCTCGCGGCGGCGCTCACGATCCAGGACCCACGGGAGCGTCCTTCCGCCGACACCGGCAAGCGCCAGCAGGCCGACGAGAAGCACGCGCGCTTCAAGGACGAGAACTCGGACTTCTCCGCGTACCTGAATCTCTGGAACTACCTGCAGGAGAAGCAGCGCGAGCTCTCGTCCTCGGCCTTCCGCAGGCTGTGCAAGGCGGAGTTCATCAACTACCTGAGGGTTCGTGAATGGCAGGAGCTCTTCCAGCAGCTCCGCCAGCTCGGGCGGCCCCTCGGCATCAGCCTCGGTCCGGGTCGGGACACCGATCCCGTCGGGAACCACGACGCGGTCCACATCTCCCTTCTCGCGGGGCTGCTGAGCCACATCGGGCTCTTGGACGAGCGCAAGCGCGAATATGCGGGCGCGCGGGGCACGCGCTTTGCGATCTTCCCGGGTTCGGCGCTCTTCCGGAAGAACCCGACCTACGTCATGGCAGCGGAGCTCGTGGAGACGAGCCGTCTGTGGGCTCGGACCGTTGCGAAGATCGATCCCGCCTGGGCGGAACTCGTGGCACCGCATCTGGTCAAGCGCAGCTACTCCGAGCCGCACTGGTCCAAGCGCATGGGCGCCGTCATGGCGTACGAGAAGGTCACCCTCTATGGGGTTCCCGTCATCCCCCAGCGGCGCATCAACTACGGGCGCATCGACCCCGTCCTCGCGCGTGAGCTGTTCATCCGCCACGCCCTCGTCGAAGGAGACTGGCGCACCCACCACGCCTTCTTCCGCCGCAACCGGGAGCTGCTGGAAGAGGTCGACGAGCTCGAGACCCGTGTGCGCCAGCGGGGTCTCCGGGTCGACGACGAAACGCTGTTCGAGTTCTACGACGAGCGGATTCCAGCGGATGTCGTCTCGGAGCGGCATTTCGACGCGTGGTGGAAGAAGGCGAAGCACCAGGATCCGCATCTCCTCGACTTCGACCGCCAACTCGTGCTCAGCGAGAAGGCCGAGGACCTCGACGACACCTCCTATCCCACCGTGTGGCGTCAAGGCTCCTTCGAGCTTCCGCTCACCTACAAGTTCGATCCAGTGGCCCCAGGCGGGACACCGGATCCAAGCGACGGCGTGACGGCCGAGGTTCCGGTGCTGTTCCTCAACCAACTCGACCCCGAGCCGTTCAGGTGGCAGATCCCCGGGCTTCGCGCCGACCTCGTCGCCTCGCTCATCAAGTCACTCCCCAAGCAGGTGCGGAAGAACTTCGTGCCGGCACCGGACGTGGCTCGGCAGGCCGTCGGCGTGCTCGAGGCCGACTTCGATCCGCAGCGGGACGAGCTCGAGGAGGCCCTCGAACGGGCCCTGCGGCGGGTCAAGGGACACGTGGTACCCCCGGGTTCGTGGAACTGGGAGACCGTGCCGCCGCATCTGAAGATGTCGTTCTCGGTCGTCGATTCCCGCGGAGCCGTCCTCGGCAGCGGCAAGGACCTCGTCGCGCTCCAAGAGCAGCTCGCACCCGCCACGCGCCGGGCCATCGCGGATTCGCTCGGCGCGACCCCCAAGACGACCCAGCGCGCGCCGAAGTCGGGCCCGGCGACGCCGACGTCGGGTGGTACCGCGCCGAAGTCGGGTGGTACCGCGCCGAAGTCGGGTGGTACCGCGCCGAAGTCGGGGCTGGCGGAACGCTCGGGGCTGACGGAATGGAGCGTCGGCACAATCCCGCGCACCGCAAGCACCGTCGTCGCGGGCCACACAGTCACGGGCTATCCCGCGCTCGTCGACGAGGGCCGAGGTACCAAGGGACAAGCGGGCGCGCGCGGAACCGTGGGCCTGCGGATCTTCCAGAGCGAGGAGGATCAGCTCCGGGCCCACCGCGGAGGGGTCATCCGGCTGCTCGCCCTGCGGATCCCGCCACCGGACCGCTACGTGCTCGAGCACCTCAACAACCGCGAGAAGCTCACGTTCAGCCAGAATCCCCACGGGAGCGTCGCGGAGCTGATCGCGGACTGCCTGCTCGCCGCGATCGACCGGCTCGTCCCGGCTCAACTGCCATGGGACCGCGAGGCTTTCGATGCGCTCTACGATCACGTCCGGGCCGAGCTGATCGACACGGTCTTCTCGGTCACGGCGATTGTCGAGCAGGTGCTTGCGTCAGCGAACCGCATCTCGAAGCAGCTCAAGGGAACCACGAGCCTTGCCCTCGTGAGCGGGCTCAACGACGTCAAAACGCAGCTCGAGCAGCTGGTGTACCCCGGCTTCGTCGCGAAGACGGGCTACGCCCAACTCACCCATCTTCCCCGGTACCTCCACGCGATCGAGCGGCGGCTCGAGAAGATGCCCGCGAACGTCCAGCGGGACGCAGTGGCGATGGGCACCGTGCAGGCCCTCGAGGATGACTATGACGACGCCGTCGCGGCACTCGCTCCCACCGGCCGCAACCAGGCCAAGCTCGAGAAGGTGCGCTGGATGATCGAAGAGCTGCGGGTGAGCCTCTTCGCCGTCGAACTCGGGACGGCTGGCAAGGTCTCCGAGAAACGCGTGAGGCAAGCGCTCAACGAGGCCCTCGCCCCGGTCTGACGCGCAAAGCCAGGGCGTCAGGCCGCGGGCACGAACTGGCCGTGCCCCGCTTCCCGGAGGGCCTGCCGGATCTTCTCGGCCGCGGCGTCCATGACACCGGGGTCGGGGTTCTGCTGCGCCTTCTGGAAATTGAACTCAGACTCGGAGCTGGCGGGCCACACGTGCACGTGAAGGTGATGAACCTCGAATCCGGCGATGATGACGCCGGCCCGCTCCACGTCGAAAGCCTCGACCTGCGCCCGCCCAACGGTCTGAGCGACGTTCATGACCTTCGCGAGGAGCTCGGGCGAGGCGTCCGTCCAGCGGTCGACTTCCTCTCGCGGCACGACGAGCACATGCCCGTCGGCGAGCGGGGCGATCGTCAGGAACGCGACGACGTCCTGGTCCTTCCAGACGAACCGGCCCGGAATCTCCCCGTCGATGATCTTGCTGAAAATCGTGGTCATGCCTTTCCCTCCCCGGCCTGAGCCGAACCCGCTCCCGCGCCTTCCAGGGTGGAGGCGTCGAGGACGAACCTGTATCTGACGTCACCGGCGACCATCCGGTCGAAGGCCCCGTTGAGCTCGCCCGCGCTGACGAGCTCGATGTCCGCCGCGACCCCATGCTCGGCGCAGAAGTCCAACATCTCCTGGGTCTCGGCGATCCCCCCGATGAGGGAGCCGGCGTAGGAGAGCCGCCTCCGGATGAGCAGGCCGGGGTCTACGGGCGCCATCGTCCCCGACGGGAGGCTCAGCTGGAACAGTGCTCCGTCGAGGCGGAGCGTGCGGAGGTAGACGTTGACGTCGTGCGCCGCGGCGACGGTGTCGATGACCACGTCGAGCGAACGCTCTGCAGCGCGCAGCTGGTCGGGGTCGGTCGTGACGACTACGCGATCCGCACCGAGCGAGCGGGCGGCGTCGCCCTTCTCCAATGACCGCGTGAATACCGTGACTTCCGCGCCCATCGCCTTCGCGAGCTTGACTGCGAGATGCCCGAGGCCTCCGAGTCCTGCCACGCCCACGTGTTCGCCGGGCTCGACGCCGAAGTAATGCAGCGGCGAGTAGGTGGTGATGCCGGCGCACAGTAGCGGGGCTGCAGCCGCCGGATCCATGCCGTCAGGGATGCGCAGCACGAAGTGCTCGTTCACCACGATCCGCTGCGAGTACCCGCCCTGGGTGACGGCTCCGCCGTTGCGCGGGTCCACGGATCCGTACGTCAGGACGCTTCCGTTCTCGCAGAACTGCTCGACGCCGTCGAGGCAGTTCTCGCATTCCCGGCACGAGTCGACCAGGCAGCCGACGCCGACCCTGTCGCCGACCGCAAAGCCTCGCACCTCGTGCCCCACGCGGCGCACCCGGCCCACGATCTCGTGTCCCGGCACGAGCGGCCATGGCCGCTTTCCCCACTCGCCACGCGTGGCGTGGACGTCGGAATGGCACAGACCGCAGAAGTCGATCTCGATCTCCACGTCGTCGGGCTTGGGCTCGCGGCGCTGGACGGTGAGCGGCCCCAGTCCGCTGGTGGGCGAAGTGGCTCCGAAGGCGGCGGTGCCGCCGGGAGCGGACGACGACGGAGGCGCACCTCCCGCGGACAGGTCGCGGCGCACTTTGTCCGCGCCGGGCATGACGGGGCGTCCAGGTGTCATGAATCCGACGCTATCCCATCGGCCGCCGCGGCCCCAGACCGTGCCTCGTCACCCGTTGCCACGGGACGGGAGGGGTCGCGGGACCACTGCGAGAACGATCCCGGGTAGAGCGCAGCGTCGATCCCTGCGATGGCGAGCGCGGCGACGTCGTGCGCCGCCGTGACGCCGGAGCCGCAGTAGACCGCGACCCTGCGCCCGGGCTCGGCTCCCAGGGCGGCGAACCGTCGGCGCAGCTCATCCCGACCGAGGAAGGTTCCGTCGGCGGCAAGATTGCCCGAGGTCGGGGCGCTGATGGCTCCCGGGATGTGCCCGGCACGGGGATCCACTGGTTCGACCTCCCCGCGGTAGCGTTCCGCTGCGCGCGCGTCCAGGAGGACTCCCGGGAAGGCGGCTGCGTCGTCGGCATCGATCGTGGCGAGCGACCCGGGCCGGAGCTGGACGTTTCCAGGCTTGGGCTCGACCTCCCCGCGGTCGAGCGGACCCCCGGCGTGCCGCCAGGCCGCGAGTCCGCCGTCGAGCAGCCGGACGTCATTCAGACCGGCATCTCGAAGCATCCACCAGACGCGAGCCGCGGACTGACCGAAGGAGTCGTCGTACGCGACGATCGCGTCGCCGTCGTCGATCCCCCAGCGGCGGGCGGATTCCTGAAACTCCTCGGCGGGAGGCAGCGGATGCCGTCCGCCGCGCGCTTCCTCGGCGCTGCCGGGCGCCACGGGCACGGCAAGCTCCGTTTCGAGGTCCACGAAGACGGCACCCGGAAGGTGCGCCTCGAGGTAGGCCTCGTGGCCGGGCGGGCCTCCCAGGGACCATCGGACGTCGAGCAGCACGATCCGTCGTCCCTCGTCGAGCTGCCTTCGGAGTTCGTCCGCAGAAATGAGAACCTGCGCGCTATTCATCCTCGCCACTCTAGAGCTCGATCGACTCCCCCGGTTCGAGATGCTGATACGCCGTGCCGTAGATGGCGCCGATCCGCTGCGCGTGGCCCTCCACAATGCCCGTCCCGCGCTCGTTGATCAGGGCATTGTGGATCGGGAAGGCACGCCGCGCGCCGACGGCGATGATGAAGTCGATGACCTCGCTGACCTTGTTCCACGGCGCGTGGATCGGCACAAGGAGCGACTCGACCTGCACTCCGTGCGGCACGGTGAAGGAGTCACCGGGGTGGAACACCGTCTCGTCGACGAGGTAGCCGATGTTCGCGACCACGGGAACGAGCGGGTGGATGAGCGCGTGCTGGCTGCCGAAGGCCCGCACCCGGAAGCCTCCTGCCTCGAACTCGGTGTCCGGCTCGGCCACGTTCACCCGGCTCGCCGCTCCGGGTTCGGCCTCTCGCAGCTGCCCTGCGACCTTTTCCGGGGCCCAGACCCGGAGAGACCCGTTTTCCCGGAGCGCAGCGCCCGCTCGCTTGACGTCGAGGTGATCCGGGTGCTCGTGGGTCACGAGGAACGCGTTGGCGCCCTCGAGCGCGTCCTCAACTTCGGAGAAGGTGCCCGGGTCGATGACGAGGACGCTGCCGGGCTTCTCCAGCCGAACGCACGCGTGGGTGTACTTGGTGAGCCTCATGCGGCCCAGTCTAGGCAGGCTTGCTAGGCTGGAATACCTGCGAGCGCGGCACTGTTCGCACCCCTAGATTTCACAGCTTGGAGGATCGAGTGGTCGGGACCACGGCGTCGGGTGAGGCCCGCGCAGCCGGAGGACGCGAGCAGCGCGTGACCAAGCAGAAGGTCGCCGTCGCCACGGCGCTCGACGAGCTCGACGACTTCGTTTCCACGCAGGAGCTGCACCGCATCCTCCAGGATCGCGGTGCGTCCGTCTCGCTCGCCACCACCTACCGCATCGTGCAGTCCATGGCAGAGGACGGCCTCCTCGACGTCCTCCGGACGGACGACGGCGAGGCACGGTACCGGCGCTGCGACGCGCACGGGCACCACCACCACCTCGTGTGCCGCCGCTGCGGCAAGGCGATCGAGATCGAGGCGCCGGCCGTGGAGGCGTGGGCGAGCCGCATCGCGGCGCAGCATGGCTACACCTCGGTTGAGCACACGGTCGAGATCTTCGGCCTCTGCCCTGACTGCTCGGCCGCCGTCGCAGCCGAGGCAGCCGACGGCGGTCGCTAGACCCCGGACTCCACCCGCACCGGCGGCGTGAGCGCCTCGGGCGAACTGCGCGCTCCCCCGCGCCGTTTCCTGACGGCCGCAGCCCCCGCGCACACGACGTAGATCAGGAACGAGAGCGTGGTGACGTAGGGGCTGATGGGAATGCGGCCGCCAATCGAGACCAGGATCCCGCCCACGGTGGCGATCTCGGCGAAGACGACGCTGAGGACGACCGCGAGCACCGGCGATGACGTGACCTTCTGCGCGGCCGCGGCCGGGGTGATCAGCAGGGCCAGCACGAGCAGCGCGCCGACAATCTGGATGGACAGCGCAACGCTCACGCCGAGCAGGAACATGAAGAGGATGGCGAGGAACCGGACGGGCACCCCGCGGGCCTGGGCCATCTCCGGATCCACGCTCGCGAAGCCCAGCGGACGCCACACGATCACGAGTGCGGCGATGACGGCGAGCGCGGCGATGGCGAGGACCTGCAGCTCCACGGTGTCGACCGCGACGATCTGTCCGGTGAGCAGGCCGAACTTGTTCGCGGAGCGCCCTTGGTACAGCGAGAGGAACAGGATCCCAAGGCCGAGGCCGAACGGCATGAGGACCCCGATGATCGAATTCTTGCTCCGCGCGCGGCCGCCCATGAGCCCGATCGTCAGAGCCGCGGCGACCGATCCGACGAGGGAGCCGGTGACGACGTCGGCCCCGATCAGGAGCGCGAACGCCGCTCCGGCGAACGACAGCTCCGAGATCCCGTGGACCGCAAATGCCAGGTCACGGCGCACCACGAAGGTCCCCACGAGACCGCCCAGGAGCCCCAGGACGGCCCCCGCCCAGACGGAATTCTGCACGAGGGCGAGGATCTCCCCGTAGTTGTCGAACGCGAAGATCGAGTTCCAGATATCGCCCAGGTTCACGAACCGTCCTCTTCCGAATGCTGGTCCAGAGCGAGCGCCGGCTGGTCGTGGACATGGTGGAGATGGGTCGTCGCGTCAGGGAGGCCGAGCACCACGATCCGGCCGTTCACGCGGCTCACCTCGACACGACTGCCGTAGAGCTCCGAGAGCACCTCCGTCGTCATCACTTCTTCGGGAGAGCCCACGCGGAACTCGCCTTGGGCGAGGTACAGGACGCGGTCCACGTAGTCGAGGATGGGATTGATCTCATGGGTCACGAAGACGACGGCGGCCCCGGTCTCCGATCGCTGCTGATCGATGAGCGCGCTGACGGCCTGCTGGTGGTTGAGGTCGAGGGCGAGGAGCGGCTCGTCGCACAGCAGGACGGCTGGGTCGCCGGCAACCGCCTGGGCGACGCGGAGGCGCTGCAGTTCCCCTCCGGACAGCTGGCCGACCGGGACGTTCGCGTACCCGCCAGCGCCCACTCGCTCCAAGAGCCTGCGAATCTCCGTATCGGTCTCACGGCGACGCACCCGGACCCCCCACCGGTGGCCATCGATCCCGAGACCCACGAGATCGCGCGCCCGCAGCGGCACGTCCGGGCCGAAGCCTTTCTGCTGAGGGATATATCCCACCTCGCCGCCGGCGCCTCCGGGTGGCCGCCCGGCGACCCAGGCTGAGCCGGACGTGAGGGGAAGCAGCCCCAGCAGCACCTTGAGGAAACTCGTCTTGCCGCTGCCGTTGGGCCCCAGGACGGCGAAGAACTCGCCGGGCCGGATGTCGAGGTCAAGCCCCTGCCAGAGAGTGCGGGGCCCGAAGGACAGAGAGGCAGAGCGAAGGGCGACGGCGGATGCCTCGCCCGAGCGCGATTCCCCCACCCCGAGGCCCTTGGGCCCACCGTCCTCCGTCACGGTTGACAAGTCTATGCCCGGGGCGGTCACGAGGAGGCGGAGTCCAGGGCCGAAGCGACGGCATCCACGTTGGCCGTCATCCACGCGACGTAGTCCGAGCCCTCCGGCATCGTCTCGGTGAAGTCCACCACCGGCACCTTCGCCTCCGTGGCGAAGGTCTTGAGCGCTTCGGTCTGGGGACTCTCGGTCTGGGGGTTGAACGCGAGGAGCTTCACGCCGTGGGATGAGATCAGGTCTTGCATGTCCTTGAGGGCCGCAGGCGGAACGTCATGCCCTGACTCCACGGCGGCGCTGAACGCTTCCGGAGTCTTGTTGACGAGGCCGGCTTCTTCGAGCAGGTACAGGGGCACCGGCTCGGTCGCGGCGACGCCCTGGCCCGCGTGCGCCGCCTTGACGGCCGTGAGTTTGGATGCGATGCCCCCGAGCCTGCCGATCCACTGCCCGGCGCGGTCCTTGAAGCCCTGTGCATCGGCGGGATCGAGGCCCGCGAGCTTCTCGGACACGGCCTCCGCAAGCTTCTTCATAGCGTCCTGGCTGTACCAGACGTGCTCATTGAACTCCCCGTGGCCAGAGGGCTCGAGCCCCGACACGTCCGACGCGTTCACCACCGAACTCGCAGGAATCTTGGCTTCATCGGAGAGCTTGCCCATGAAGTCGTCGTACCCGCCGCCGTTGACCACGACGAGCTTCGCCTTCGACACGGCGACCCGATCCTGCGCCGTCGCCTCGTACGAGTGCGGGTCCTGGCTCGGCTTCGAGATGATCGACGTCACGGTGACTTTGTCGCCTCCCACCGCCTTGACGATGTCCGCATACACGTTGGTGGAGGCGACGACCGGGATCGTTGTCGTCCCTCCCGAACTCGTGCTGGTGGACCCACAGGCGGTGACGGCTACCGGCATCAGGGTAGCGGCGAGGCCGCCGACGAGGAGGCGGCGCGACAGAGAGCGAGGGGAGGAGAGGCGCATGCGACCACTGTAGCGCTTCTTGCAAACAATTCCCATTAGCGATGCGGCCGGACTCGCAGCGCTCAGACCCGCCCTAAGATTCCCCCTCGAATCTCCGCACCAGGCCCGCTTGGGTGGCATCCCGGATCTCGCCGACAAGCTGCTCGATCACGTCCTCGAGAAACAGCACACCCCGCGTGCCGCGTTCGGGTCCCATGACGCGCGCCACGTGGAGCCCGCTCTTCTGCATGGCCGTCAGGGCGTCTTCGACGGTGGCCCCGACCGCGATATTCGCGAGCGAACGGACGCGCGCCTCTCCGATGGGCCGGTCGCGCGCAGCGTCGGGGATGGCCAGGACGTCCTTCACGTGGAGGTATCCGGCGAGCTCGCCGTCGTCGTCCACCATGGGGAACCGGGAAAAGCCGGTCTTCGCGACGGCTTTCTCGAAGCCGGCAGGCGTCACCGAGGTCGGCAGCGTCACGATCTGCTCGAGCGGGACCATGATCGACTCCACCGTCTGATCCGAGAACTCGAGGGCGCCCGAGAGCAGGCCCGACTCGTCGTCGACGAGGCCCGACTTCGTGGACAGCTCGACGATCGACTGGACCTCTTCGAGGGTGAAGGAGGACGAGACTTCGTCCTTCGGCTGCACCCGCATGAGCCGGAGAACACCGTTCGCCGACCAGTTCAAGGCCGCGATGACCGGCCGGACAAAGCGCGCGATCGTCACGAGGATCGGTGCGAGGACGAGCGCCGCCCGGTCGGCCATGGACACTGAGATGTTCTTTGGGACCATCTCTCCGAAGGTGACGTGCAGGATCGTCACGAGCGCCAGGGCGACGACGAACGCGGCCGTCTCCGCCATCTCGACGGGAATGTTCAGCGCCGCGAGCGGGACGCCCACCAGGTCGTGGATGGCCGGCTCGGCCACTTGGAGCAGCAGCAGCGAGCACACGGTGATGCCCAGCTGGGCGCAGGCGAGCATGAGCGAGACGTGCTCCATCGCCTTCAGCGTGGTGACGGCGCGCGCCGAGCCCGATTCCGCCAGCGGCTCGATCTGGCTGCGCCGGGCGGACATGATCGCAAACTCCGCCGCGACGAAGAACGCGTTCCCCAGCAGCAGGACAACGAGCCAGACAATTCCTCCCCAGTCGCCCATCACGCACCCTGCCTTTCGGGGGTCCCGACAGTGGCCTTCGCCGGGGCGAAGCGCAGCCTGTCGACGCGGCGCCCGTCCATGCGGGTCACCTCGAGCGTTCCGCCGTCGACCTCGACCTGATCCCCTTGGACGGGGACGCGTCCGAGGGCGCGCATCACGAAGCCACCCACCGTCTCGTAGGCGGGATCATCCGCGACCACGATTCCGGGCACCTGCTCCGAGACCTCGTCCGGGCGCATGAGCCCCGGGAAGAACCAGTCGCCGGAGGCGCTCTGGAGGACGCCCGGGGCGAGCCGGTCGTGCTCGTCGGACACTTCGCCGACGATCTCCTCGACGAGATCCTCGAGCGTGACCACTCCCGCCGTCCCGCCGTACTCGTCGAGCACGACGGCGAGCTGAAGGTTCCCATCCCGCAGCTGCGAGATGAGGGCATCCAAATGGATGGTCTCGGGTACCCGGAGGACTTCCGTCATGATGGCCCCCGCTTCGATGCCGGCCCGCTTCTCCGCAGGCACGGCCACGGCCTTCTTGATGTGCACGAGGCCGCGGATGTCGTCCGGGGAGTCGCCGATGACGGGGAATCGCGAGTGCCCGGTAGATCGGGCGGCCCTGATCACTTCATCAATGGGGTCGGTGGCCTCGACGGTGGTGACCCGCATGCGCGGCGTCATCACATCCGCCGCGGTACGCTCCGCGAAGCTCAGGGTCCGCGAGACGAACCGCGCAGTGCCTTCGTCGAGCGTTCCGAGCTCAGCGGAGCGGCGCACGAGCGACGCAAGCTCAGCAGGCGACCGCGCGCCGGAGATCTCCTCCTGCGCTTCGATGCCCATGGCGTGCAGAACCTTGTTCGCGAAGCCGTTGAGCAGGAGGATCGCCGGCTTGAACACGGCTGTGAAGATGAGCTGGGGGCGGGCGACGGCGCGGCCAACCGCCAGCGCGCGGGCGATGGCGAGGTTCTTGGGAACCAGCTCGCCGAGGAGCATCGAGCCGAGGGTCGCGATGATCATGGCGACGACGAGCGAGACGGCGTGCGCTCCCGCGAAGCCCAGCGCTGACAGCGGGGCCTCGAGCAGCTTCCCGATCGAGGGCTCGATCACGAAACCCGTGAGGAGCGTGGTGAGGGTGATCCCGAGCTGGCAGCTCGAGAGCTGGGTGGAGAGCGTGGTCACGCACTGCATGAGCGCCTGGGCGCCCTTTTCGCCGCGGTCGATGCTTCGCTGGACGGTCGCGTGGTCCAGGGCGACGAGGGAGAATTCGACGGAAACAAAGAACCCGGTCCCGAGGATCAGGAGGATCCCCACACCGAGGAAGAGCCATTCCATTCAGGCACCGACCGCCTGGTGCCGCAACAGCGCGTGCAGTCTAGGCGAACTCTGGGCTGAGATCTGGAGAGAGCTTCGGACAGAACTGCGTATTCGGACTGAACTTCGTGGAGGGTCGTCATCCATGGCCATTCCAGCTTATCAGCCGTGGTTTGAACGCAATCGGCCCTTGGAATGCCCAAGATTCTGTGACACTGCCCACGGATTGTCCGTTTATCGCGGGACGTTACTAGACTGGACCAGAGTGTGAGCCGGAGGTCTCCCGTAGGGGCCTCCTCCGACCCACGGTGGCAGGCGGCTCCTGTCCTGACGTCGAACCGCCTGCCGGGCCATGGTCCGGTGGCTGGCCTGTGTAGACCTGCTTCGGGCCAAACAGATCGATGGAAGAGGCGTATCTCCCGTGCCAGAACTGCCAACCCACCGCTTGCCCGAGGAATTCGGCGGCAATGAGTGGCTTGTCGACGAGCTCTACGAGCAGTATCAGCAGAACAAGAACTCGGTCGACTCCAAGTGGTGGCCCCTGTTCGAGTCCTTCGAGAACGACTCGAGCGACAACGGAAGCCCCACGGTCAACGGCGCCGTGAAGGCGCAGACTGCCGGCACCCTGCCGTCGCAGCCGACCGCGCCCGCGAAGCCTGCAGCGAGCCCGAGCGCCCCTGCCCAGTCCGCCGCGGCACCCGCGCAGCCGGCCCCTGCGCAGTCAGCCCCCGCCCAGCCCGCTCAGGCGAATGTGCCGGCCCAGTCGAATGTGAACGCCCCGAAGAAGGGCGCGGCCGCCGTCGTCCGCGACGGTGCCAAGCCCTCGTCCAGCGGACCGATCCCTGCGCAGCTGCCGAAGAAGGCGAAGGACGAGACCGTCGAGGAAGACGTCGTCACGACCCTGCGCGGCCCCGCGAAGGCGATCGCGTCGAACATGATCCAGAGCCTCGACGTTCCGACGGCCACCACGGTCCGGGCGGTTCCTGCGAAGCTCCTCATGGACAACCGCATCGTCATCAACAACCACCTGACGCGCGTCCGCGGCGGCAAGGTCTCCTTCACGCACCTGATCGGCTTTGCCGTGATCCGCGCGCTCAAGCTCATGCCCTCGATGAACGTGAGCTTCGACGAAGTCGACGGCAAGCCCGTGGCCATCCAGCACGCCCACGTCAACTTCGGCATCGCGATCGACCTTCCGAAGGACGACGGCACACGCCTCCTCGTCGTCCCGAACATCAAGAAGGCCGAGACGATGAACTTCTCGGAGTTCTGGCACACGTACGAGGACCTCATCAAGCGCGCCCGCGCCGGCAAGCTCACGGCTGATGATTACGCCGGCACCACGGTGTCCCTGACCAACCCTGGCGGCATCGGCACGGTGCACTCGGTTCCGCGTCTCTCCAAGGGCCAGGCCGCCATCGTGGGCGTCGGCGCGCTCGAATACCCGGCCGAATTCCAGGGCGCGTCGGAGAAGACGCTGGCGCTGCAGGCTGTCGGCAAGATCATCACGCTGACTTCGACCTATGACCACCGCGTCATCCAGGGCGCGGGCTCGGGCGAGTTCCTCCGCATCGTCCACCAGCTGCTCCTGGGCGAGCAGGGCTTCTACGACGAGATCTTCGAGGCGCTGCGCATTCCGTACGAGCCGGTGCGCTGGAGCCCCGACCTGCAGATCAACCCCGAGGACACCATCAACAAGGTGGCCCGGATCCAGCAGCTCATCCACGCCTTCCGCGTGCGCGGACACCTCATGGCGGACACGAATCCGCTCGAGTATGTCCAGCGCAAGCACCCCGACCTCGATGTCCTGACCTACGGGCTGACCCTGTGGGACCTCGACCGCGAGTGGCCCACGGGCGGCTTCGGCGGCAAGCCGAAGATGAAGTTCCGCGACATCCTCGGGGTGCTGCGCGACGCGTACTGCCGCACCACGGGCACGGAGTACATGCATCTCCAGGAGCCGGCCGAGCGCAAGTGGTTCCAGGACGAGATCGAGCACCCGTACAAGAAGCCGAGCCGCGAGGAGCAGCTGCGCATCGTCTCACGCCTCAACGCGGCCGAGGCGTTCGAGACGTTCCTGCAGACCAAGTTCGTGGGCCAGAAGCGCTTCTCCCTCGAAGGCGGCGAGTCGCTCATCCCGATGCTCGACGCGATCCTCTCCGGCGCGGCCGAGGACGGGCTGGACGAGGTGGGCATCGGCATGGCCCACCGCGGGCGCCTCAATGTCCTCACGAACATCGCGGGCAAGACCTACGCCCAGGTGTTCCGCGAGTTCGAGGGCACCCAGGACCCCCGGAGCGTCCAGGGCTCGGGCGACGTGAAGTACCACCTCGGCACAGAGGGCACGTTCACGGCGGAGAACGGCAAGACGACCAAGGTCTACCTTGCCGCGAACCCCTCGCACCTCGAGGCGGTCGACCCGGTCCTCGAGGGCATCGTCCGCGCCAAGCAGGACCAGCTCGACGCCGGCGAGGCCTTCCCGGTCCTGCCGATCCTCGTCCACGGAGACGCCGCGTTCGCCGGCCAGGGCGTGGTCGCGGAGACGCTCAACCTCTCCCAGCTGCGCGGCTACCGCACGGGCGGCACGATCCACATCATCGTGAACAACCAGGTCGGCTTCACCACGTCGCCGTCCGCGTCGCGCTCGTCCGTGTACTCCACCGACGTGGCGAAGATGGTCCAAGCCCCGGTCTTCCACGTGAATGGCGATGACCCCGAGGCAGTTGTGCGCGTCGCGCAGCTCGCCTACCGGTTCCGTCAGCGGTTCCACAAGGACGTCATCATCGACCTCGTCTGCTACCGCCGCCGCGGGCACAACGAGGGCGACGACCCGTCGATGACCCAGCCGCTCATGTACAACCTCATCGAGGCGAAGCGCTCTGTCCGCAAGCTCTACACCGAGAGCCTGATCGGACGCGGCGACATCACGCAGGACGAGGCTGAGCAGCTGCTCCGCGACTACCAGGAGCGCCTCGAGCGCGTCTTCGCCGAAACCCATGCTGCGCAGACCTCTCCGATCCCGATCGTGACGAGCGACCTGAAGGCCGTCTCGGACCTCGAGCGCCCGATCTCGCAGCAGCAGGAGGACTCCTCCGGCGAGCGCCACCCCGAGTCCACGGCGATCAGCCGCGAGACACTCGCCCGCCTCGGCCAGGTGCACCTCGAGATCCCGGAGCCCTTCACGGTTCACCCCAAGCTCAAGCAGCTCCTCGAGCGCCGCGAGCAGATGTCCCGCGAAGGCGGAATCGACTGGGGCTTCGGCGAGCTTGCCGCGTTCGGCTCGCTCGTGATGGAGGGCGTTCCGGTCCGGCTCGCGGGCCAGGATTCGCGGCGCGGCACGTTCGTGCAGCGCCATGCGGTGTTCCACGACCGCGTCACGGGCGCCGAGTGGACTCCGCTGGCGAACCTGACGGACGGTCAGGCCAAGCTCTCGATCTACGACTCGTCGCTTTCGGAGTACGCTGCCCTCGGCTTCGAGTACGGCTACTCGGTCGAGCGCCCCGAGGCGCTCGTCCTGTGGGAGGCCCAGTTCGGCGACTTCGTCAACGGAGCCCAGACCGTCATCGACGAGTTCATCTCCTCGGCGGAACAGAAGTGGGGGCAGCGCTCCTCCGTCGTGATGCTCCTCCCGCACGGCTACGAAGGCCAGGGTCCGGATCACTCCTCGGCCCGTATCGAGCGCTTCCTCCAGCTCTGCGCGGAGGACAACATGATCGTCGCGCACCCGAGCACGCCGGCCTCGCACTTCCACCTCCTGCGCCGCCAGGCCTACAGCCGGCCGCGGAAGCCGCTCATCGTCTTCACGCCGAAGCAGCTCCTGCGCCTCAAGGCCGCCTCGTCCCAGGTCGAGGACTTCACGACGGGCAGCTTCCGACCGGTGATCGGCGAGCACGAGAACCTGGACCCGAACGGCGTGCAGCGTGTTCTGCTCGTGTCCGGCCGCCTGTACTACGACTTGCTCGCGGCGCGCACGAAGTCCAAGGACACCACGACCGCCATCGTGCGCATCGAGCAGCTCTACCCGCTCCCCCAGGCGGAGATCGCGGCCGAGCTCGCGAAGTACCCGAACGCCGAGGTCGTGTGGACCCAGGACGAGCCGAACAACCAGGGCGCGTGGACCTATCTCGCGCTCAACCTGGCACCGACGCTCGACCGCCCGCTCAATGTGGTCTCCCGCCCGGCCTCCGCGGCCACATCGGCTGGCTCCATGAAGCGGCACGCTGCCGAGGAGTCCACCCTCATCGAGGAGGCCTTCCGCTCGGGCGTCCCGGCTCACGCCTGATCCGGGGGACCCGGCTCCGGGACCACGGATTCGAAGTACGACGGCGGCCCCGCACCTTCCGCTGGGAGGTGCGGGGCCGCCGTCGTCGTCCTCCCGCACGCCTCCCCGGCGGGCCCCCGCCCGTTCGCTAGACTCGGGAGCCGAAGGAGTCGTGCGCGCACGGCGGAGGCGGCAGTTGGAGGAGCGCATGGTGCAGGAGAGGAAGATTCGCCTCGCGGCGATCGGGGACGAGCTGCTCGCGGGGAACGGGGACCCCCGCGCCCTGGGCTGGCTGGGACGGGTCCTCGCTCGCACGCCCCGCGAGGAGGTCACCCTCGAAAGCTATGTGCTGGCTGCTCCCCAGGAGGGCACCGAAACCCTCTCCGTCCGGTGGCTCGACGAGGCGCAGCGGCGCTTCGGGGATGGCTACGAGAATCGCCTCGTCATCGGGCTCTCCGGCCGGGACATCGAATTTGGCATCTCGCCTGCCAGGAGCCGGCTGAACGTTGCCAACATCCTCGACAGCGCGGCACAGAACAGCGCCGAAGTCTTCGTCGTCGGGCCCCCTCCGACCCTTGACCCGGTCCAGAACCGCCGGCTCGCCGAGCTGAACACCGCCTTCGCGGACGTCACCACGAGGCGCAAGCACTACTATGTGGACACCTTCTCCCCGCTCCTCAACCACGAGCAGTGGAGGGGCGATCTCGCGGCGAATGCCGGAGCTCCCGGACAGGCTGGGTACGGACTCATCGCCTGGCTCGTGCTGCACAGGGGCTGGTTCCCCTGGCTGCGCCTCCCCCAGCCCCAGCAGTAAGCACCCTCGGGCTCACGCCCGCCCCTTGCCACACCTGCCTTCGCGATATATCGTGTTCATCACATACGCGATATATCGCGATTGCCCCTCTTGGGGGGCAGAGCCCATCAGGAGGGGACATGGATACCGAAAGCTGGAGCATCACCGAACCGGGAACCATCACCGTGGAGGGGGTCACCTCGCTCCGCGCCGGAATCGTGGGAGGTCGCCTCGACGTGCTCGTCCACGAGGGGGACCAGGCGGTGATCGAGGTCAGCGAGGTGCGAGGCGACCCCTTGGCCGTGAGCCTCGAGAACGGCCGCCTCGAGGTACGCCACCAGCTTCAGGGGCTCGAGGGGTGGTTCAAGAACCTCATGGGGACGGTGTCCGGGACGAGCGACAACTACGCCGTCGTGTCGATTGCCATCCCCCACGGCATTCCCGTCGAGATCGGCACAGTGAGCGCCGATGGCCTCGCCTCAGGCACTTCCCCCCTCACCAAGCTCAACACTGTGTCGGGCTCGGTGCTCGGCGACGGCACGGAAGGCGAGCTCCACCTGAACACGGTGAGCGGCGACGTGATTGCGCGCGGCCACGAGGGGATCCTGACCGCCAAGACGGTCTCGGGAGAGGTCACCGCCTCGGGTCGGCTGAAGGACATCAGGGCCAAGTCTGTCTCCGGGGACCTCGTCTTCGACACTGAGGGGTACTGCGAGTCGCTCGGCGCGAGCACCGTGAGCGGCGATGTCACCATCCGGCTGCCGCGCGACATCGGAGTGGACCTTGCGGCGACCACCGTCTCCGGACGCGTGGCGGTGGACGAGACGCGTTTCTCGTCCGTCAAGGGACGCCTCGAGACGATCCTGGGACCCGACCTCAAGCTCATGCTGCTCCGCACCAACACGGTCTCGGGCAACGTCTCGGTGCTGCACGCGGGGGGCGAGCCGGCGACGGACACGAACGACGACGGAGAGCGGGCGGCCGAGTGACGCCCCCGGTCTTCCAGCACGGAGCACTCAGGCTGTACCTTCTGGCCCTCCTCGAGGACGGGCCGCGGCACGGCTACGAGCTCATCAAGTCGCTCAGCGACCGCTTCGGCGGGACCTACGCGCCGAGCCCCGGAACCATCTACCCCCGTCTGGCGAAGCTTCTCGAGGAAGGGCTCATCGCCGCGGAGTCAACTGGCCGCCGGAGCGTCTACAGGATCACCGAAGCCGGCCGGCGCGAACTCGACGCCAGGCGCGACGAACTGGCCGGCGTCGAGCGGGATATCTCAGCCTCGGTCAGGCGGCTCGCCGACTCGCTGCGCGAGGATCTCCGCACGAGCATGCGCGGTCTCCGCGCCGACCTCGCCGCGACTGCCGAGACCGCCCGACAGGCCGCGAGGACCGCCAGGCGAGAGGCGCCGAAGGCGGGCGCTCCGCGCATCCCCGCCTCGGAGCGCTTCAGCACCGAGAGCCAGGGGCGGCTCAAGGAGGCCGAAATGCTGGTGCAGGCGTTCCGCGACGACGTCCGGGTGGAACTGAGGACGCACTCTGCGAGGGAGCCGATCAGTGAGGTGACGCTCGAGACGCTCAGAACGGTCCTCGACCAGGCGCGCATTGCCGTCCGGAATTCGCTCGGCAGAAGCTAGCGATTTCGGTCCTCGGCCGATCCTGTGGGAAGATATGAGGCGGCCTTCTGGGCCATCGCCATGTCACTGAGTCGAAGGAGGCCACTATGAGCAAGCGTGCACGCAAGCGCCGTGACCGCAAGAAGGGCGGCGCCAACCACGGTCGGCGCCCGAACAGCTGAGTCGACTCCCGCGTCGCCTCGGCGCCACGCGCCCTCGCGGCGCCCACGGTGCAGGAAGGGCCCGGAGCAAAAATGCTCCGGGCCCTTCTGTCGTCCGACATCGGCGAAACGGGGGAATCCCCGACTCAGACCTCTGCAGCCTCTGCCGTCGATCGGAACGAGTGGATCTTTTCGAGGATGCTCGCCTTGAGGGCAGCGGGAGCCTGCTCCGCGCAGCTGCGCTTCATCGCGCTGCGGATCATGCACTCGAGGTTGTGCTCCTCCCGGCACTCGGTGCAGCCCTCGAGGTGCTCGCGGATCTCGGCGACATCCGCCGCCGGGAGCGCTCCGTCAAGATATTCGTAGAGTCGCTCGAGCCGCGATTCGTCGCAGTCCCCGAGTCCTTGGCAGTTGCTCATTGCTCCTTCTCCTGCTTGCTCGAATCCTGGCCAGATCCCGCGGCCGCGGCCACCCGTGCGCCGCCGAAGCCGCGTTCCGCCGCATAGTCCGCGAGGCGGTCGCGAAGCAGCTTCCGTCCGCGGTGCAGTCGGGACATCACGGTTCCGATCGGCGTGCCCATGATGTCCGAGATTTCCTTGTAGGCGAAGCCCTCGACGTCCGCGAAGTAGACCGCGAGACGGAATTCCTCGGGGATCGACTGCAGGGCTTCCTTCACGTCCGAGTCGGGCAGGTGGTCCAGCGCCTCGGCCTCAGCCGAACGGAGGCCCGTCGACGTGTGGGACTCTGCCCGCGCCAACTGCCAGTCCTCGACGCTGTCGGTCTGGGCCTGCTGGGGTTCGCGCTGGCGCTTCCGGTACAGGTTGATGTACGTGTTGGTGAGGATCCGATAGAGCCAGGCCTTGAGATTGGTCCCCGGCTTGTACTGGTGGAAGGCCGCGAAGGCCTTCGCGTACGCTTCCTGGACCAGGTCCTCCGCGTCCGCCGGGTTGCGCGCCATCCTCATGGCCGCCGAATACAGCTGGTCGACGTACTGCATCGCGTCGCGCTCAAAGCGCTCGCGCCGCTGCTCAGGGCTCTCCTCAGCCGGCGCAGAGGCTGCAGCAACTCCTGCCGCAGGCTCGTCGGGCTCGATAGAATCGACGGTGCTCATTGCGGACCAGTCTACTGGCGGGGCGGGACGCGGACTGTCAAGGACCAGCACGTACTCTCCTTCTCCAGTGGGGGCTCAACGACTGGGTGAACCGTCCGCGAAGGGAAAATATTCCCCGAAAGTGCAAGACTGGACCCGCTGGAACCCACCCAGGAGGCCTCGCGTCGGAGGCCGTGACGAACAAGAGCGCCAGATGGAACAGAAGAGCGCCACGTGGAACAGGAGCGTCATATGTCCGTAGTCCGATTCCTTGCTCGACCCCTGCTCGCTTCCTCGTTCATCATCGCCGGAGCGGACAAGCTGAAGAATGCCGATGAGACGGCCGAGCAGCTCTCACCGGTTCTGCGACGCGCCGCCGATGCGCTGCCCGTCCGGGTCGAAGAGAAGACCCTCGCCCGGGCGATCGGGGCCACGCAGTTGAGCGCGGGCGTCCTCTTCGCGTTCGGCAAGGCCCCTCGGCTCTCCGCCTCCGTCCTTGCCCTCACCAGCGCGCTCAACACTTTTGTCGAATGGCGCACCGCCGATATCGGCACCCCCGAGCTGCGCAGCGCTCGCCGCGCCGCTCTCCTGAAGAACGCCTCGCTCGCCGGGGGTGTCCTCCTTGCGTCCGTGGATACCGCGGGCCGCCCGAGCATGGCGTGGCGAGCACAGCATTTTGCCGCGGATGCGGCCAAGGCCACCCGCGGAGCCCGCGTGGATGCGGCGAAGGCCGCACAGTCAGTGCGCGCGGACGCTGCCCGGAGCGCCCAGACCGTCCGCACAGACGCAGCGAAGGCCGCCAGGCAGGCCGCCAAGAAGGCGCGCCGAGTCCGCGCCGACGCACTGAAGGCGGCGAGGGCTGCGAAGGTTGACGCGGTCAAGGCCGCGAGGAACGCCAAGGCCGAGGCCCTCAAGGCAGCCCATTCCGCGACGCACCAGCTCTCGGCGGGCGGGTTCGCGTGACGCCTTCGGAACCGTGGCCGGCACCCTTCGCCGCGGGACCGGTCGATGCAACGGTGACGGTCCCCGGGTCCAAGTCGCTCACGAATCGCTATCTCGTCCTCGCTGCCCTCGCCGAGGGCCCCAGCGTGCTGCGGGCGCCGCTCCACTCGCGGGACTCAGCGCTCATGGTGGCGGCGCTGCGCTCCCTCGGCGCCTCGGTCGATGAGGTTCCCGGCGACGGCGACTTCGGCCCCGACCTCCACGTCACGCCGATTCCCAGTATCGACAGCCCTGATTTGGGCGCGGTCACCGTCGACTGCGGGCTCGCCGGTACGGTCATGCGCTTCGTCCCGACCCTCGCTGCGCTCTGCCGGGGCGAGATCACGTTCGACGGCGACCCCCACGCGCGTCTGCGCCCCATGGGTCCCGTGATCGACGCTCTCGAGTCGCTCGGCGTCGCCCTCAGCGCGCCCGACGGCGGCACACCGGCCTCGCTTCCCTTCACCCTGCACGCGAGTGGCTCGGTCCGCGGCGGCCACGTCGTGGTTGACGCGAGCGGCTCCAGCCAATTCGTCTCGGCGCTCCTCCTGGCTGGCGCGCGCTTCGACGAGGGCCTCCATCTCGAGCACGTCGGCAAGCCGGTGCCGAGCTTGGACCACATCGCCATGACTGTGGCCGTCCTCCGCGACCTCGGCGTCGACGTGGACGACTCGGTGCCGAACCACTGGATCGTCAAACCGGGTCCCATCCGCGCCTTCGACGTGCGCATCGAACAAGATCTTTCCAACGCCGGACCGTTCCTGGCAGCGGCACTCGCCACCCGCGGGACCGTGCGGGTGCCGAACTGGCCGGAGCACACGACTCAGGTGGGCGACTCCTGGCGCCAGATCCTTCCGCGGCTCGGGGCGCACGTGACGCTCGACGGCGGCACCCTCACCGTCCGGGGCGGCGAGCGCATCACGGGCGCGGACCTTGCCGACACGAGCGAGCTGGCCCCCACCGTCGCGGCGCTGTGCGCCCTCGCCGACTCCCCGTCCCGCCTCACGGGCATCGCCCACCTCCGAGGCCACGAGACGGACCGGCTCGCTGCCCTGGTCGCGGAGATCACCCGGCTGGGCGGAGAGGCGGAGGAGACCGAGGACGGCCTGATCATCCGCCCGGCCCGCCTCCATGGAGGCGTGGTGCGCAGCTATGCGGACCACCGGATGGCCACCGCCGGTGCCATCTGGGGTCTCGCGGTCGAAGGCGTCGCGGTGGACGACATCGGGACGACGTCGAAGACCATGCCCGAATTCCCCCAGATGTGGGCTCGGATGCTCGCGCAGGGATCTGACGGGCGCCGTGCATCCCAGGTTGCGGCGGGCGGGGCACAGTAGCTCCATGACCCCTCGGGAATGGGACGAAAGCGACGTCCGCATCCGGCCCAACAAGCGGGGGAGCCGTCCCCGGACGAAGGACCGCCCCAAGCACGACGACGCCGTCGAGGGACGGATCGTCACGGTCGACCGGGGCAGGTACACGGCGGTGGTCGCGGAGGACACCCCGCGCGAGCGGATCGTGATCGCTGCCCGAGCGCGCGAGCTGCGCCGGACCGCCGTCGTCCCCGGTGACTTCGTAGGGCTCGTGGGCGACGTGAGCGGCCGACCGGACACCCTCGCCAGGCTCGTCCGGATCAACGAGCGTCGCACCGTGCTGCGACGCAGCGCGGACGACGACGATCCGGTGGAGCGCGTCGTCGTCGCCAACGCTGACCAGCTCGTGATCGTCGTCGCCGCAGCAAACCCCGAGCCGCGGACCGGCTTCATCGACCGTGCGCTCGTCGCCGCATACGACGCGGGCATCGAGCCGCTCCTCCTGGTGACCAAGGCAGACCTGCGCGATCCCGCCGCCCTCTTGGCGACGTACGAGCTGCTGCCGCTCACCGTCGTCGTGAGCCGTTCTGCCGAGGTGCAGGCCGACGCAACCGAGGACCGTGACAGCGTTCGCCTCGACGATGAGGCGGTCGCGCAGCTGAGGGAAGAGCTCGACGGGAAGGTGACCGTGCTCCTTGGCCACTCCGGCGTCGGCAAGTCGACCATGGTCAACGCGCTCACGGGGGCGGACCGTGCGACCGGCGGCGTCAACGCGGTCACCGGCCGCGGACGCCACACCTCGTCGTCGGCTCTCGCGCTGCGACTCGAGGGCGCGCCGCCGGGCAGCTGGATCATCGACACCCCGGGAATCCGCTCCTTCGGTCTTGCGCACGTCGACCCCGACCGGATCCTCCATGCCTTCCCCGACCTCGAGCCCGGGACCGAGGATTGCCCCCGCGGCTGCCGGCATGACGCCGTGGCGGTGGACTGCGGTCTCGACACGTGGGTCGCGAACGGAGAAGCCGGACCGCACGGCCCCGCGCGCCTCACATCGCTGCGCCGTCTGCTCGGGGCAAGTCCGCGCGAGGACGTCGCGGACGCCAAGGAGCTCGGCACGCTCTGACCCCAGTTCACGCCCCGTGCTTCCGCGAAGCGATAGCGTGGACTCCATGACCCTCGCCGCCGAGAGCTACACCGACGACCTCCGCTTGGCCCACGTCCTCGCGGACTCCGTCGACGCTCTGACCATGGACCGGTTCAAGGCCCTCGATCTGCGCGTCGAGACCAAGCCCGATCTCACCCCCGTGACCGACGCAGACCGCGCTGCCGAGGAAGCGATCCGCGCCCAGCTCTCGCGCTCGCGCGCCCGGGATGCCGTGATCGGGGAAGAGTTCGGGACCACCGGCCACGGATCGCGGCGGTGGATCATCGATCCCATCGACGGCACGAAGAACTTCGTGCGCGGTGTGCCGGTGTGGGCCACCCTCATCGCCTTGGCCGACGGCGACGACATCGTGGTCGGGGTGGTGAGCGCACCCGCCCTCGGGCGCCGCTGGTGGGCGGCGAAAGGTGCGGGCGCCTACACGGGGCGCTCGCTGGCCGCCGCGACGCGCCTGAAGGTGTCGAACGTCTCGCGCATCGAAGACGCCTCCCTCTCCTACTCGAGCCTCTCGGGGTGGCGGGAACGCGGGAGCCTCGGCGACTTCCTGAGCCTGACCGAAGACGTCTGGCGGACTCGCGCGTACGGCGACTTCTGGTCGTACTGCCTCGTTGCGGAAGGAGCGGTGGACATCGCCACGGAGCCCGAGCTCGCGCTGTACGACATGGCGGCGCTCGTGCCGATTGTGACCGAGGCGGGCGGCAGATTCACCTCGCTCGACGGCGCAGACGGCCCCTGGGGCGGGAACGCGCTCGCCACGAACGGCATCCTGCATTCAGACGCCCTCAAGCGGCTCAACCCGGAGCACGACGACCTGCTCACCTCGTGAGGTGGAACTCGTGCCGCCTTAATTGACTCGTGCCGTCTTAATGGGCGGTAACACGAGTTGTCGGGCTGGAGAGTCTCGGCCCCCTCGCCTAATCTCTTCCTCAGGTCACGAGTGCCAGCGCGAAGCCCCGGCTTGCTGGCCGGCAACCCTCCTCACGCGGCGGGGTGCCCCGGGTGACGACCAGGCCGGTCCGGAGCGGATTCGGCAAGCGCGGCCCCCGCGAGGCGGGGCCCCGACCCCGAGGTGCACTGTGAGCACACCCGTCGTCGTTTCCCCATCCCCTGCACAGACCACCGAGGCTCTCGGCGTGACTCCGCCCGAGCTCGGCCGTCCCCTCGCCGACGTCGTCGGCGGGGAGCTGATCACCCCGCTGGCCACCGGCGGCGAAACGCGGTACGTCAACCTCGACTATGCGGCGTCCGCGCCGGCCCTTGCCGAGGTGGCTGCGTACCTCAACGAGGTCCTCCCCTATTACGCGAGCGTCCATCGCGGCGCGGGCTACGCCTCGCAGGTCAGCACGTCCCTGTACGAGAACGCCCGGGGCATCGTGCGCGATTTCGTCGGGGCGCGGGCCGATGACGAGGTCATCTTCACGCGCAACACCACCGATTCGCTGAATCTCCTCGCGGGCTGCCTTCCGGCCTCCGGCGACGTGCTGTATCTGGACATCGAGCACCACGCCAACCTGCTCCCCTGGCAGTCGCGGCCACACCGCAGCGTCGTTGCGGCGCGGACCCTCTCCGAAACGCTCGAGCGCGTGCGGGCGTGGCTCAAGGCCGGGGAGATCAGCCTGCTGGCGGTTACGGGGGCGTCGAACATCACCGGCGAGATCCTTCCCCTCGCCGAGCTTTCGAGCCTCGCCCATGAGCACGGGGCCCGCATCGCGGTCGACGCCGCCCAGCTCGCGCCGCATCGGCGCATCGACGTGGCCGGCACGGGGATCGATTATCTGGCGTTCTCGGGGCACAAGCTCTACGCGCCGTTCGGCGCTGGGGTGCTGGTGGGCCGGCGGGATTGGCTCGACGAGGGCCGGCCGTACCTCGCGGGCGGAGGCGCTGTACGCGAAGTACGCCTCGATTCTGTGGCCTGGGCCGACGGACCCGCCCGACACGAGGCCGGATCGCCCAACGTCCTGGGCGCGGCAACGATTGCGAAGGCCGCAGAGGTGCTCGGCGGGATCGACGAATCCACATGGCACGCGCACGAGCAGGGGCTCCGCGCCGCCCTCGTGAGCGGGCTGTCGGAGATCGAGGGCGTCACCGTGCACCGGCTCTTCGAGGATTCGGACCCTGGGACGAGCAGGGCTTCGCGAGGTGCGGTGGGTATCGTCAACTTCTCGGTCCCCGGGCACGACGCGGGCCTGGCCGCCGCCTACCTTTCCGCCGAGCACGGCATCGGCCTCCGTGATGGCCGCTTCTGCGCCCACCCGGCGCTTCGACGACTCGGGCTGCCGTCAGGCTCCCTGCGCGCCAGCTTCGGGCTCGGTTCCCGGCTCGAGGACATCGAGCGGCTCGTGCATGCCGTGCGGGAGCTTGTCGAGCGCGGGCTGCGCCTCGATTACGCGGTCGACACCGGCCGATGGGTTCCGTCGCACGACAGCCGGCCCTTCCCCGCCTGGGCGCCGAACACTCCGGGCACTGCAGGGGCGGCTCCCTGCAGCGTCGACGAGTAAGGCGGCTGTCTGGGGATAGATTCCTAGGCATGGCACGTGGCGGACCGAAATTCGACGAACGACGACGGCGGGAGCTCGCCGACGCCTTTCTCGCCGGCGGCGAGCACTACGAGAGGGTGCGGCCGGGCTATCCGGACGATGCAGTCGATTGGCTTGTCCCCGATGAGGCGAGGACCGCCGTCGACCTCGGGGCTGGAACTGGCAAGCTCACGGCCCTGCTCGCCGCCCGTGGACTGACGCTGACGGCCGTCGACCCCAGCCCAGGGATGCTTGCCGAGCTGCGACGCCTGCACCCGGGCATCGCTACCGTAGTCGCCCCCGCCGAATCCACCGGGCTGCCGTCCGCGTCGGCCGATCTCGTGGTGGCCGCACAGGCCTGGCACTGGTTCGATCCGCTGGCTGCCACGCGGGAGGCCGTGCGGCTGCTCGCCCCCGGCGGCCGCGTCGCTCTCGTGTGGAACCAGCTGGACACCTCAGTCCCGTGGGTTCACCGGCTGACCCGCATCATGCACGCTGGCGACGTCCACAAACCCGACTTCCATCCCCCGTCGGGCCCTGAGCTGACGGACTGGGAGGCGGCCTCCTTCCCCTGGGAGGATCCGATCACTCCCCAGGGCATCGTCGAGCTGGCCAAGTCGCGCAGCTACTATCTGCGCGCTTCCGAGAAGCACCGCGCGAAGGTCGAGGCGAATCTCGCGTGGTATCTCTACGAACACCTCGGTCACACGGAGGAGGAAATCCTGCTGCTCCCCTACCGAACCCAGGCGTGGCGGGCGGTTCCGCGTGCGTAGCACCTTGCCCCTTCTCTCGTCCGCCCGTAGGATTTAGGCGTACCGAAACTCGAGGATGAGGAGCGGCGAGAGGGAGAGCAGATGAGCAGGACGATCCGGTCCACCACCGTGCCGCGCCAACGCCGAGCCCTGCGCAACGTGCTCGGGCTGCTCGGGCCCGCCTTCGTCGCCTGCATCGCGTATGTGGACCCGGGCAACGTTGCCGCCAACATCACCGCCGGTGCACGCTACAGCTATCTCCTCGTCTGGGTCATCATCCTTGCCAATGCGATGGCCATGCTCGTCCAGTACCAGTCCGCAAAACTCGGCATCGTCACGGGCCGCACCCTCCCCGAGCTCCTCGGCGAGCGGCTGCGCCCGGGGGCACGGCGGCTCTACTGGCTCCAAGCTGAGACGGTCGCCCTTGCCACCGATCTGGCGGAGGTCGTCGGTGGTGCGATCGCCCTCCACCTCCTGTTCCGAATCCCGCTTCCGCTCGGCGCCTTCATCGTGGGCGCGGTCTCCATGGCCATCCTGTCCATCCAGAACCACCGCACCCAGCAGCGGTTCGAGCTGGCCATCATCGGCCTCCTCGCCGTCATCACCATCGGATTCCTCACGGGGCTCTTCGTGAGCCCGCCCTCGCCGTCGGGCCTGCTCGCCGGGGTCGTCCCCCACTTCGAGGGGCCGGACACAGTTCTCCTCGCGGCCTCGATGCTCGGTGCGACCGTGATGCCGCACGCCATCTACGTGCACTCCGCGCTCTCCCGGGACCGCCATCGCTCCAACCCCCATACCAAGGTGCCGGCCTCCGCCATCGCCCGCCTCCTGCACGGAACACGACTCGACGTCGTCGTCGCCCTCGGGATCGCCGGCGTGGTCAACATGGGCATGCTGCTCCTTGCCGCCTCCACGCTCGGCGGCAAGGACGGCACCGACACGATCGAGGGGGCCCACGCCGCCATCGAAGGTGCCTTGGGACCGCTCATCGGAACCGTGTTCGCCGTCGGGCTGCTCGCGAGCGGCCTCGCCTCGAGCGCCGTCGGCTCATACGCCGGTGCGACGATCATGGAGGGGCTCCTGCACCGCCGCATCCCGCTCATCCTGCGCCGCGGCATCACCCTGGTGCCGGCGATCGTGCTCTTGGCGCTCGGCCTCGACCCGACGATGTCCCTCGTCATCAGCCAGGTCGTCCTCTCGTTCGGCATCCCCTTCGCGCTCATCCCCCTCATCCGGCTGACCTCGGACAGGAAGCTGACCGGCGAGTTCCGGACCTCGCGGGGCGTCGCGGTCGCCGCCTGGGTCAGTGCTGGCCTCGTGATCTCCCTCAACCTCGTGCTCGTCTGGCTCACGGTTGTGTCCAACGCCTGACGGTAGGCTGGAACGGTGAAGAGCCAGCCGTCATCCTCCATCGAGGACTACGTGAAGGTCATCTACTCCTTCACGGAGTGGCAGGACAAGCCCATCACCTCCTCCCAGCTCGCCGCGCGCCTCGGCGTTGCGAACTCATCAGTCTCCGAGATGGTGCGCAAGCTCAAGGATCAGGGTCTCGTGGACCATCGGCCCTACGGAGCGGTGCGGCTGACGGCGGACGGCGAACGCCTGGCGCTCACGATGGTCCGCCGGCACCGTCTCCTCGAAACGTTCCTCGTTCAAGAGCTCGGCTACAGCTGGGACGAGGTCCACGACGAAGCCGAGCAGCTCGAGCACGCCGTCTCCGACACATTCGTGGAGCGGCTCGCGGAGAAGCTCGGCCACCCCGACCGCGATCCCCATGGTGATCCGATCCCGAGTCCAACCGGTCGCGTGGAGCGTCCGTCGGCCCTGCCGCTGGGCGACCTCGACCCCGGCCACGAAGGCCGCATCACCCGCATCAGCGACGACGATCCCGAGATGCTCCGCTATCTCGCCCGGGAGCGCATCGTCCTCGACACGGCCGTGCACGTCGTCCGCCGGAAGCCGTTCGGGGGCCCGCTTGTCGTGAGGATCGGGGCCGGGAACGGCGCACACGAATTCGACGTGCCGGATTCGATCGCGTCGTCATTGTGGGTGCACAGCGATTCTTCGCACGAGGGCTGCACGCTCGAGCGCGCCTAACGCCTCCTAGCGTTCAGGGTCCAGCCCTGAGGGCTCCCGCTCTGGATTCCGGATCGCCGCGCCGGAGGTGAGGGCACTCGCTGCCAGAAGCGCTGCCGAGGCGATCAGCCCGCGGTGGAAGCCGACGTCGTCGAGCACTCCGCCCATGATGCTCCCTGCAGCCGCCACACACAGGAGGGAAGCGATCCTGGCCACGGCGTTGTTGACCGCCGACCCGATTCCCGATTGAGCCACCGGGACCGCCCCCAAGACGGCCGACGTAAGGGGCGCGACCATGACTGCGAGCCCGAGCCCGAAGAGAACCACCGGCGCGAACACGTCCCGCCAGTACTGGAGGGGCGGAGTCTCCGAGGCCAGCCACGCGCACGCTGCCGCCCCGACTGCCGGTCCGAGCGCCATGGGCACCCGCGGACCGATCCTCGACCCGATCCGCGCCGCCGACGGCGAGAGCGCGAGGAGGCACACGGTCGCGGGCAGCAAGCCGAGTCCGGCTTGGAACGCGGTGAGCCCCATCCTCTGCTGGAGGTACAGCCCCAGGAGGAAGAAGGACAGGCCCATGCCGCCGTAAGCCCACGCCGTCGCGAGGTTCCCTGCCACGAAATTTCGCTCGCGGAAGAGCGTCAGCGGCAGCATGGCGTGGGGTATGGCCCGCTCGCGGATGAGGAAGGCCGCCGTCGCCACGACCCCGATGACGAGGCACACCAGAACGAGAGGGCTCCCCCATCCCCTGGCCCCCTGCTCGATGAGGCCAAAGACGAGGCCCCCCAGACCCGCCACCCCCAGCACTGCACCAGCGGTGTCGAGGGGGCCCGAGCGGCCTTCCGGAGGCGGGGCTGCTCGGCGAAGCCGCACCAGCGGGCGCCACATGAGCGCGGCAGGCACCAGGTTGACGAGGAAGACCAGGCGCCAAGTCCCCAAGTCGACGGCGGCGCCGCCGAGGAACGGAGCGGCAACCGAGGCCGCGGCCGTCCACGCCGTCCATTGACCGATCATCCGTGCCCGAACGGCTCCGGACGCCGACTCCATGATGAGGGCGAGGGCGCTCGGCGTCACGACGGCGGCCGCAACCCCTTGCAGCAGGCGCGCGACGATGAGGACCCATCCCGACCACGCCGCGCCACACAGGACGGACATGGCCGTGAACGCGAGGACCCCGGCCTCAAGCGTCCGGGCCCGGCCATATCTGTCGGCAAGGCTGCCCGCCGCGAGGATCAGCGACCCGAGAGTCAGCAGATAGCCGTCGATGACCCACTGCTGGAACGAGAGCCCTCCACCGAGCTCACGGGCCATGGCAGGAAGGGCAAGGCTCACGGCCGTCGAATCGATGATCGCCAGGCAGCTTGAGGACACTGCAACGAACAGGACGCGGCGCTGTCCCTCAGCAAGGGGATCTCGCCGCGCCGAACTCACGCGACGAGCATAAGGGGCGCTGCCCTGGGGAGGGACCTCGCGGGCGCCGGATTGGGGCCGACGATTCAAGATGGCATCGCCCGGGTAGTCCTCAGCGGGGCAGGGTATTCCTTGCCGAACGAGGAGGCGGGCAGTGAAGTCGTCCGGAGGGGCCTTCGTGACCCCCGTGTACAACGCGGAGGGCCGCGCGTATCTGAGCCTGTGCGACGTCCATCGGGACGGTCGCGTGTTCAGCGACAAGGAGCAGGCCCGGCGCTGCGCCGAGGAGCACAACGAAGCCCACCATGAGGGTCGGGCCCCACGGTTCCGGTGGTTCAACTTCAGGGACGTCAGCGGGGAACAGCTCGCCTGACACCTTCGATACAGCAAAAAAGCACCCCCGGTCCGAGGACCGAGGGTGCTTTTTTGGGTGGAGATGGCGGGAATTGAACCCGCGTCCGATGCGGTTTTGTCAGGGCTTCTCCGGGCGCAGTATGCGTCGGGATTTCTCGGCCCCAGCCATCATGCATACAAGTGGCTGACCCGGGCCCAGTCATCTAAATGTCCCAGCAGCCCCGATGACGAGGACTGCCAGCAGTGGCTATCTAATCGACGCCAGGATCCGGGACGATAGCATTCCCGGGCTGACGGACTCGTTCGCTACTTAGGCAGCGAGAGCGAAGTCAGTGCGCTTAGAGTTGGCACTTATTGTTTTGCAGAGAGCGTTGACGAGATGACTCTGCATCCTCGGCCCGCTTCACCTGTCTCGACCAACACCGTCGAAACCGATCATCCCCTTATTCGGTTGTCAAACCAGCGTGGCCACCCACGCCGCCTTTCGAACCCCGGCGTACCTCGCGGCCACCGGAACATTCAGTATAGCGCGTCTCCCCCGCCTCGTATTCCCGCTCTGGGACTGCGGGTCAGCTCTCAGTGAGAGAGGAGTCCAGCGCGGTCCTTCGCCTCGAGGACGGCGAGAGCCGCGTAGTCCACCACCCTCGCGAACCCCGGGTCCGACCGAGCCTGGTCCAGGATTCCCTGCCAGAGCCGAGGTGCAAGGGCCTCGTCGGTGCACAGGACCATGGTTCCGCCGGCAGCGAGGAAGTTCACCCCGCGCGATTCTGGGCGGAAGCCCCCGACCTGCGCAGCATCGCAGATGTCATCGGACACGACGATGCCGCCGAACCCGAGGTCCTTGCGCAGGAGGTCGATCACTGCCGGCGAGAAGACCGCGTAGTGTTCGGCGTCGATTGCCGGATAGAGGGCATTCGAGAGCATGACCCAGCCCACCCCGCTTCGGATGGCATCAGCAAACGGTGCGAGGTATGGGTCCGTGCGGGAGGTCTGTGCGTCCGTGACGTTGGTGGCGGTGTCGGTGTTGGCCGTCACGCGCCCCAGCCCTGGAAAGTGCTTCGGAACCGCAGCGACGCCGGCCTGGGCCATGCCTCGCGCGAACGCGCCGCCGTGCGAGGACACGGTCCCCGGATCGAAACCGTACTCGCGCTCGTACTTCCCGATGGGGATGTTCTGCGGCGCGAAAGCCGCGGAAGGCACAGTGTCCATGACGGGCGCGAAATTCACGTTGACGCCTACCGCCGCCAGTTCCCGGCCCCATTCCGTCGCAGCTGACCTGAGCGCGTCCGGGTCCATGCCGCCCTGCGCGAGCGCGGAGGGGATGGGCGAGAAGCCGGGACCCCGAAGGATCTGCACCTGGCCTCCCTCCTGATCGGTCGCCACAAAGGGCGCGACCGTCGTCGGCCCCGGCTGCGTCGCCTCGGCGCGGAGCGCCCCGACCACGTCGCCCACCGCGCCCGCTCCCGCCGTCGTCCTTCCTTTCAGGAAGACGTTGCCGATGCGGTTGGACCGCAGGTCTGCGAGCGCTGCGGGATCGGCTCCCGCGACCGGCGAGCTGACCATCATCACCTGGCCCACCCGCTGCTCGAGGCTCAGCCCCGCGAGGGCCTGCTGGGCTCGGCTCGGTGGGGGCGGCGGAAGCGGCGAGGCCGTCGGGGCAGATGGAGTCGGGGTGGCTGACGTGCTGGGAGTCGCTGAGGGAGTTGGCGTGGGAGCTTCGGCTGCTGTGGAGGACGGCGACGTCACCGGACGAGCCTGCGCGGCGAGCGCCGACACCATCCGGGGGACGACGACGGCGATCACGCCGACCACGACGAGGACAATCCCCACTATCAGGACCGTCTTCGCCCTTCGCGATGTCGCTGCCACGGTCCCCTCCCGGTGCTCAGCGTCGGTTGCGCGCCCGCATCGCTCTCAGGGCCTCACGGGTGTCCTGCTTCTCCCGCAGAGCCTGACGCTTGTCGTATTCCCGCTTGCCTCGGGCCAAGGCAATCTCCACCTTGGCGCGCCCCTCGTTGAAGTACACCTGAAGCGGAACGACCGTGAGGCCCTGCTCCCGCGTCTTCTGCTCGATCTTCGCGAGCTCCTCGCGGTGCAGCAGGAGCTTCCGACGCCGGCGCGCGGAATGGTTCGTCCAGCTGCCCTGGCTGTACTCGGGGATGTTGACCGCCTCGAGCCACAGCTCGCCGTTGGAGAACGTGCAGAAGCCGTCCGCGAGCGAGATATGGCCCTCGCGCAACGACTTCACCTCGGTTCCCATGAGGACGAGGCCAGCCTCCCACGTGTCGAGGATGTGATAGTCGTGCCGAGCCCTGCGGTTCGTCGCAACAGCCTTCCGGCCGCTCTCTTTGGGCACGCCTGTCCCCTCCTCACTCGTTTCGCTGGATCACCGGGTATCTGCCGTCGATCGCTCCGACGACCCCAGAATTCTACCCCAGACGACGCTACAGGACGCTGAGGGGGTCCACCGCAGAGCCGTTGAGCCAAGTTTCGAAGTGGGCGTGGCAGCCGGTCGAATTGCCGGTGTTGCCGGAATAGGCGATGAGCTGTCCCTGGCTCACCCGCTGACCGGGCGACACCGCGACGCTGGAGTTGTGGTAGTACACCGTGGTCATGGAATTGCCCTGGATGACCCCGTGCGAGATCATCACGGTCCAGCCCCCACCGCCCGTCGTCCAGCCGCCAACCGTGACGGTTCCCGCCGCCGCCGCATACACCGGCGTACCGCAGCCGACTCCGAAGTCGATGCCCGTGTGCATGTAGCCGCCGGTGCCGTAGAAGTCGATGGTGCCCGGCGGCGTCGCCCTCCAGCCGAAGCCGGAAGTGATGGGTGGAGGACCGGCAAACGGGTACTTCAGCCCGAAGGCCGACGGGGATCCGACTTGGACGGCTTGATCGCGCACGTTCTGCGCGGCCGCGTCGGCGGATGCCTGATTCTGCCCTGCCCTCAGGGCCGCCGCGCGGGCTTCCGCTGCCCGCTGCTCAGCCTGGCGGCGCTGCTCCGCTTCCCAGGCCTCGCGAAGCCGTCGGTCGCGGTCGGCAATCTGGGCCGCAACCTGATCCTGCTGGGCCTTCACGTTCGCGATCTGCTGCTGGATGGCCGGGCGCTGCGCCTCAAGCTCCTGGTTCAGACGGTCGGTGTCCGCCACGAGCTTGTCTACCGTCGCCTTCTTGGCGGCCGCATCGTCCCGTGCGGCCTGTTCGCGCGCCAAGGCCTGATCAGCCTGGGCCTTGAGGTCGCGGATCTCCGCTTCGACGGCCTCGAGCCGCGCTTCCGAGTTCACGTTGGCCGCGGTCTGCTGCGACAGGCGCTCAAGCGCCGCGTTCTGGCTCCGCAGCGCCTGATCGGCCAGATCGATGCTGCCCGTGAGGCTGCCCCCGCCCGCGTCGCCGAAGATCAGGCTGAGGTTGGACGGCACCCCACCGGACTTGTAGGCCTGTGTGGCGATCTGGCCGATGAGCTTCTTCGTATCCTGGGTCTTGCCTTGGTCGTCGGCGATCTGCTGGGTGATCTTGGCCTTGTTCTGCTGTGCCGCATCCACGCGGACGGCGAGGGCCTCGACCTCCTTGGTCGCCGACGCCACGCGGCCCTGCGCGTCGACAAGCGCCTGCTGCGCGCCGGGAAGCTGTGCGCGATAGTTGGCAAGATCAGCGGCCGACTGCGAGATGCGGCCATCCAGGAACTCGAGCGAGGACTGGACTTGCTGCGCCTGCTGCTGGAGTTGCGCCTTCTGGTCGTCGAGGTCGTCCGCGCGTGCGGGACCCGAGGCGGCAACACCGAGAGCAAGGACGACGACGGCGGCCGCCGCCGGGACGCGCAACGTCGCCGCTCGCTTCGCAGCGGGACGTCGATGGGGTGCCGATTCAAGAGGAGCCATGTCAGACCTTCAGGTAGCGACGGAGAGTCAACATGGACGCGGAGCCCGCGAGCACGACCCCCAGACCGATGAGCAGGGGCGAGAGCATCAGGGCCTGTGCGGGCGAGATGAACGCCGTGTCCGGGTACTGCTTGGCCAAGACGTCGCCGAGGAAGAACTTGGCGACCGCCCAGAGAGTCGCCGAGGCAAGCACCGCTCCGATGACAGCAGCGATCACGCCCTCGAGAACGAAGGGCAGCTGGATGACCAGCTTCGATGCACCGACAAGCCGCATGATGCCCGTCTCCCTCCGCCTGCTGAACGCCGAGAGTCTGATGGTGGTACCGATCAGCAGGATCGCGCAGACGATCATGACGCCGGCGATCACGATCGCCACCAGCGATGCGCCGTTCATCACCGAGAACAAGCGCTCGAGGAGCTGGCGTTGATCGATCACGGTCTCCACGCCGGGACGAGACGAGAAGGTCTCACTGATGATCTGGTACTTCTCGGGGTCCTTGAGATTGATGCGGAAGGACGCCGGAAGCTGGTCGGGTGTCACGGAATCCACGATCGGCGAATTCGCGAACTGCTCCTTGAAGTGCTGATACGCCTCGTTCTGGGACTCGTAGTGGTAATCGTTGACGTACTGCGCCACGGCGGGCGAATCGAGGAGGGCCTGGATCGCCTTCTGCTGGTCCGGGGTGACCGGGCCGCTCGCGCAGCCTGCCGCCGTCGACCCCTGCCCGCAGAGGAAGATCGCAACCTGGACGCGGTCGTACCAGTAGCCCTTCATCTGATTGATCTGAAGCTGCAGCATGCCAGCAGCCCCGACGAAGGTCAGCGAGACGAAGGTGACCAGAATGACGGAAACGACCATCGCGAGGTTGCGGCGGAGCCCGCCTGCGATCTCGCCGAGAACGAACGCGGCGCGCATCAGATCTCCTCCTCGCTGGCCCCTGCGGGGGACCCAACCGCCTCGCGCGAGGGCGCCGGTTGGCCGAGGTGCGACGGACGGACGGCGGGCATCATCGATGTGTAGAGGGCCTTCGCCTCGTCCCGGACGATCTTGCCCGAGCCAAGCTCGATCACCCGCTTGCGCATCGAGTTCACGATGTCATCATCGTGGGTGGCCATGACCACCGTGGTTCCGTTTTGGTTGATCTTGTCGAGAACCTGCATGATCCCTTGCGACGTCGTCGGGTCGAGGTTTCCCGTGGGCTCGTCTGCGAGCAGGATCCCTGGGCGATTCACGACGGCGCGGGCGATCGCCACGCGCTGCTGCTCGCCACCCGAGAGCTCGTGAGGCATGCGGTGCCCCATCCCTTCCAGACCCACCGTCTTGAGGACCTCCGGCACGGTCTCCCGGATGACGCTCCGGTTCTTTCCGATGACCTGCATCGCGAAGGCGACGTTGGCGAAGACTGTCTTCTGTGGGAGCAGGCGGAAGTCCTGGAAGACGACGCCGATCCCCCGGCGTAGCCTCGGCACGCGCCAGCTCGAGAGCTTTGCGACGTTCTGGCCAGCCACGAAGACGCTCCCCGAGGTCGCCCGATCCTCTCGCAGCACGAGGCGCAGGAATGTGGATTTACCCGAGCCCGAGGGCCCGACGAGGAACGCGAATTCGCCGCGCTGAATCTCGATCGAGACACTGTCCAGCGCGGGCCTGGCCTTCTTGTCGTAGACCATCGTGACGTTGTCGAAGCGGATCATGGCACTTCCGGCCCGGCGGCACGCAGCGCATCCACCACCCGGCGCACGGGCGAGGCTCGGGGACGGAAAGCGCCGGCTGATCGACTATAAGCACGGATGTGGGATTCCGCGGGGGCCCTTGGCGGCGTGTCGCCGTCCTGCCCAGGACAGCTAGCTTTCGGCGCCCTGCCGCTGTCCTGCGCGCCAGCGGATCCCGGCGTCGATGAAGTCATCGATGTCGCCGTCGAGCACCGCCGCAGGATTGCCGACCTCGTGCTCCGTGCGAAGGTCCTTGACCATCTGGTAAGGGTTCAGGACATACGAGCGCATCTGATCGCCCCACGACGCTTTGACGTCACCCGCGAGGGCCTTCTTCTCTGCGTCCTCCTGCTCCTTCTTGAGCAGGAGGAGACGCGACTGGAGGACGCGCATGGCGGCAGCGCGGTTCTGGATCTGAGACTTCTCGTTCTGCATCGAGACGACGATGCCGGTCGGAAGGTGGGTGATCCGGACCGCGGAGTCGGTCGTGTTCACCGACTGGCCGCCCGGGCCCGAGGAACGGAAGACGTCGATGCGGATCTCGTTGTCCGGGATCTCGATGGAGTCGGTCTGCTCGATGACGGGGATGACCTCGACCGCCGCGAACGACGTCTGGCGGCGGCCCTGATTGTCGAACGGGCTGATGCGGACCAGACGGTGGGTTCCGGCTTCCACGGACAGCGTTCCGTACGCGAAAGGTGCATTCACTTCGAAGGTTGCAGACTTGATCCCGGCCTCTTCAGCGTACGAGGTGTCCATGACCTTCGTGGAGTAGCCGTGCCGCTCGGCCCACCGGAGGTACATGCGCATGAGCATCTCCGCGAAGTCTGCGGCGTCGACTCCGCCGGCGCCGGCGCGGATGGTCACGACCGCCTCACGCTCGTCGTACTCGCCATTGAGCAGGGTCACGACCTCGAGGTCCTCGAGGGACTTGCTGATTGATTCGAGCTCCTTGACCGCCTCGCCGAGGGAATCCGCGTCGCCCTCTTCCTGCGCCAGCTCGACGAGTACTTCGAGGTCGTCGATGCGGCTGCCGAGCCTCTCGACGCGCTCGAGCTCGGACTGGCGATGCGAGAGCCGCGACGTCACCTGTTGGGCCTTGGCGGGATCGTCCCACAAGTCGGGGGCGCCCGCAGCCTCACTGAGCTCGGCGATCTCCGCGCGCAGCGCGTCGACGTCGGTCACCTGCTCGATAGACGAGTGCGTGGCCCGGAGGGCGCGGATTTCTGCGGGAAAATCGATCTCAGCCATAACTATCCAAGGTTACGCCATGGGTCACCGCGTGAGCCGCGCCCGTGCAATGGACGTGGCCTCTATGCCGATCCCCTCAGGGACGACGATGCCGACAAGGGGCGGATGTGCCACGGCCACGAGGGTCACCCTGGCACTCCGGCCGTCCTCGGAACCAGTCTCTCCGGAAACCGTGAAGCCATCGAAGCGGCCGGCGGCATTGACGCGATCGAGGTAGGCCCGGACCGAGGCCGTGATCTTCTCGGTCGTCAGACTCGCAGTTGGCGGGGAAGGTCCCTGAGTCGCATCGCCCAGCGTGAAGGCGTCGGCAGCTGCTTGGGCTGCCCCGTCGGCCAGACTCAAGAGTTTCTTGTGCTCCATGTACACAGCAGATACGCCGATGACCACCGAGGCAATGAGGAGACAGAGAACCGTGTATCCGAGGACGAGCACGAGGACCGCGCCGTCCTCGCGCCTTCCATCCCCTGATCTCCTCGGCCAGCAAGGCTCATCGAAACCTCCCTGCAAACTGCGTAGAACTGGAAACCGCACGACCCGCCGAGAGCTCTCCTGCTCCGAACGATGGCGCCAAGGGCAACGGCACCTCCATCTCCACGGTCACCGTCACAGCGGTGCCTGCTTCCAGGCAATGGGAGCGATCGCACGCGATCGACACCGTGACTGCGCCCGGCTGGACCCCGAAATCGGCCGCCGCGACCCGTCCAGCCGCTTGCGCCGCCCGCTGCGCGGATTGAAGGTCCGGCGAACTGACGAAGGCCTTCGCCGCGTGATCCGCCGCCCCCACCGCGGCGAACGAGGCGGCTTGGAGCATGCCGACCGTCACGACGAAATACACCACAGGGACCAACAGGACCAGGCCGAGCATGACGAACTCGACGACGGCGCTCCCGGACTCGTCGGGGTCGCCCCGAGGGAAGAGATTCCCAGAAAGACGCTTTCTAGTGAAGCGGAGCATGGCCTGCCACCTCCAACACCCGGGCCGGCCCGAGGAGCCCCAACAACGGCAAGGGGGCTTTGATCCGCACCTCAAGGACCCGGAGGCCCTCGAGTTCGGCATTCCCTACCACGATGTCGGACGCATACGCCTTTCCCACCGTCGTCGCCACCAGCTGCGCAGCCCTTTCCCGAGCATCACTGGCGGTGCGGTCCGCGAGCGAACCGTAGCGGGCTGCGGAGGCTGCTGCGTCGATGAGCGTGTTCCGTACGTGCAGGACGAGCGTGAGCTGGGCTATCGCAAGCACGAGCATCGTCAGCAGGCCTCCGACCATGACGAATTCAGCCGGGGCCGAACCCCGCTGACCGAAGTCTCGCTGTCCTCCCCGCCGTAGCCCGGGCATTGAGCTACTTGCTGACCTTGCTCATGGCCTGTTGGAACAGGCCCTCCAGGGCAGGGGCGGCTATGGCGAGCAGCCCCATGACCAGCACAGCACTCATCAAGGTGATCATCACCCAACCGGGCACGTCACCGCGCTCGGACCCTACGCTGTCGCTTGACGCTTGGCGAGAGGCTTTGGGCCACAAGGGCCGCGCGGTAAGCCACACGCCGATTCTCGTCATCGTGGTCATTGGTTCGTTCCCTTCTGTTTCTGGTGATACGGAGTTGTTTCTGAAAGAACGAAGGCTGGCTCAAGAAGCACCTCAAAACGTCAAGGTGACGGCGGCAACGGCCGGGTACACCGCGAACACGATGGTGAGCGGGAGGATCCCGAAGACAAGGGGGACCATCATGCCGATTTCCTTGCGCCCCGCGGCCTCCATGAGCTCGCGCTTCGCGAGATCTCGCACGTCTTGGGCTTGGGCACGCAGGACCTCGGCCAGAGGTGTTCCCCGCTCGATGGCGACGACGAGTCCGTCGACAAACCTCGAAATCGGTGTAAGCCCAATGCGCTCGTCCATCAGCTGGAGCGCCCTGGCGAGCGCCACCCCCGATCGAATATCAGCCAGAACGAGGGCAAACTCCGCAGCCAGCGCGCCTTTGGAAAGGCTCGCCGTCCGTTCCAAAGACCCGCTCGCCGATTCCCCCGCGCTCACGGCAAGGGCCATCATGTCGGCGATTGATGGGAACTCCGCGAGAATTCGCTGCCGTCGCCGTCGTATCGCGGCGACGAGGAGCATCTCTCTCCCCACGAACACGACTGCCGTTGACAAGACGACCAGGCTCGCCGATCCCCAAGGACTCAGTCTCCCTGAGGCGCTGAGGCTCACTCCGGCGACCGTGGCAGTGGCAAATCCAACAGCTGACCAGATGAGCTGCTCTGAACGAAACTCGAGAGGGCCCTTGCGCGAACCCGCATTGGCCAGTCTCTTGGCCAAAGCCACGTGACTGAGCCCGGGCAGCCTGCGCATCGCATCGTGCAGCAAGGGAAGCAAGATCCACTCGAGCGGCCCGAGCGGCGTGAGGGTTTGGCGTTCGGGTCGCAGTAATCGAGACGATGCATCGACCGCGCGAAGCTGGGGAGCCACCCTGTCAGCAAACGAGGGGAGACGCATCGGCGGAATGCGCACCATGATGATCCAGAGCCCCAGCCCGAGAATCGCTCCGCAGGCGAAGGCCGCGGAAGTCCCCGCGCTCACGCGAGTACCCGTTCTTCCCGGGGAAGGGATCCGACTCGGAGCATCAGCCGGTAGCACGCGACCGACACCACCAGCCCTCCTCCGAGAACGGTGAGTCCGATGGGTTGCGCGTAGGCCGCCATGGCTTCCGGACGGCCCGTGAGCAGGAGGAGCACTGCCCAGGGCGCGGCTACGGCCAGACGGGCTCCGTTGATGGTCCACGATTGGCGTGCCTCGAGCTCACTTCGCGTCCGACCGCTCTCCCGCAGGAACTCCGCCAGCGTGCCGAGGAGCCGCCCAAGATCAGACCCTCCTACTTGCCTCGCCAGGCGCAGCGATTCGACAATCCGATCACCTATAGGGTCGCTCAGGCGTGCCTTGAGCCGGTCGAGCGAGCTGTCGAAGTTTCCGCCAGAGCGGTAGTCGGCCGCAAAGTCCACGAATACTGGCCGCAACGGCTCTGGCCCCTTGTGCCCCAGCTGGATGAGCGCCTCCGCCAACGGAAGACCGGCCCTGATGGCGGACCGGAGATGGTCCACGGCGTCGGGCCATAGCTCGCGGTGAAGCGCCAGACGCCTCCTCGCCTGCCACGTAAGGAGCGTCACCGGCAGCCACGACGCGAACAGGCCGAAGCACACTGCCACTGGCCACGCCGTCGTTGTTGCGAAGAACGCGAGCGCCACCACTAGGCCGAGCGCAGCAGACGAGAGCCAGAAACTGATGGGTGAGACCCTCTCGACCCCGGCACTCGCCAGAAGCTCCACAAGTCTGCTTGCCCTTTGAGACCGAGGCGGGCTCGGCTGCCTCTCCCAGAAGGCCAACCAGATGAGGAATAGTCCGAGACCGGCCAGGAGACCAAGGATCGCAGACATCAGGCGGCGTCCCAGAAGGCGGCGTCGACGCCAGCCATAGCGAATCTCTCCGGCCGAGGCAGGCTGACCGTCCGCAGCTCCAGACCCCCGCCCCCGAGCGCAAACACGGACGACGACTCGATGACCCCGCTCTCGACGCGCGAGCCGAGTGCCAGGATCTCTTCGACTCTGCGCCGCCCGTCGCGAGCCCGACCGCAGTGAACGACCAGATCGATGCAGGCCGCAACTGTGGGAACGACGAAGTCGCTGGAAATGTTCTGGCCCGCGAGCAGCGGAAGCGTGCAGAGCTTTGTGACGGCGTCCCTCGCCGAATTCGCGTGGATCGTGCACATGCCCGGGAGCCCGGAGTTGAGCCATGGACCATGCAAGTCACCGCCGTCGACTGCGCCTCTGCATAGACGTATGCGTGAAAGAGGAAATCGAAACAATCTCGCTCATCGGAACCGAGATCGAGGAGTACGCCAGCATGCTGGCCGATTCGGCACCCGCGATCGGGAGCGGCCAGGCAAAGCTCATCGCCTCGCTGTTCGCCCGACGCTGGGACCAGCAGGAGGCCGCGTGAAGATCGCGGCGGTGTACGTCCGGATCTCTGACGACAAGGCAGGGGAAGGCCTTGGCGTCCAACGCCAGGAAACCGACTGCCGGAAGCTGGCGAAGGAACTCGGCTTCAAGCACGTGGTCGTGTTCACCGACAACGACATAAGCGCCTACTCGGGACGCCGTCGCCCCGCCTACGAGGAGATGCTTGCGCAGATCAGCTCGGGTGTGATCTGTGCCGTTATCTCGTGGCACGGGGATCGCCTGCACCGCTCCCCGATCGAGCTCGAAGCCTACATCGACCTCGTCGAGAAGCACGAGGTGAGCACCCACCTGGTAACGGGAGGCCGAGTCGACCTCAGTACCCCGACCGGAAGGCTGATGGCCCGCATGGTGGGGAATTATTCGCGCTTTGAATCTGAGCACAAAGCCGAACGCGTAGCGCGCGCCCACCGGCAGGCTGCTGAGCAGGGCAAATGGCGAGGCGGAACACGTCCTTTCGGCTACCAGGAGGGCGGCCAGGCTGCACACCCTGAGGAGGCCGAACTGATCGTCCGCGCCTACCAGGATGTCCTGGAGGGCTTGTCTCTCAGTGAGCTCTGCCGAAACTGGAACGCAAGAGGGATCGTCACCACCACTGGCAGAAAATGGGGCATTCAGTCCCTCAAACAGCTCCTCCTCCGCGAACGCAACTACGGAGCTTCCGTCTACAGGGGCCAAGTCGTCGGCGAGGGCAACTGGCAGCCCATCGTCGAAGAAGCAGTCTTCAAACAGGCATGGCTCCTGCTCACGGACCCCTCTCGTCGCCGGAGCTACAGCACCCGCAGCCGATGGCTCCTTGCTGGCGTCGCCTTGTGCGGAGTCTGCGAATCGGAAGGGCAGTCGTCGACTGTCCGCTCCGCCACGGCGACCAGTCCAGGCAGATCATGGAAGATCTACAGATGCAAGACCGGCACGCACCTCGCACGGAGCGCTGAACCGACCGACAAGCTGGTCCAGGAAAGCATCTTGGCCTACTTGGCCCGTCGAGACAACCAAGAGACCCTCGCGGATAGCCTCCCCCGACCCGAGGGCGCCTCAGCCGCAGCGAGGCGCGAATCCGACCTCCAGCGGAGATTACAGGAAGCCAGAAAACTGTATAAGGACGACATCATCTCCGCGGACGACCTCAGAACAGTAAAGGCGCAGGTGGACCAGGAGCTTGCGGCCCTGAGTCTCACCAAGGCCCCAGACCGGACACGTCCCATCGTAGGTAAGCTGAGCGGCGCGAAGGACATCAGGGCCGCTTGGGAAAAGTTGGCGGTCGACGAACGAAAGATGGTGGTGCAGTCGCTCATGACCGTGACCATCCTGCCCGTCCCGTCAACCATGCAGCGCCGGTTCCAAAAAGAGCTGATCCGAATCGACTGGAAGACGCCGAACTGAGCAAGCCGGTCCCTACGAGCATCTTGAGCGCACATCGGACTGAGTCTCACTGCCCTCATCCACAGGGCGGTCCTGCAATTGACTCACACATTCGAACCGGCGACCCTCTGTTTACGGCGGCGAGTGCCCGTGACATCCCTTGTAACCCCAGAAGGCCTCTCTGACCTGCGAAAACAGGCCGACGATGCCGCTAAGCATACCCACGGTGTCCCCCAAGGTCCCCCAAAAGTGGGTAGTTAAGTGGGTAGCATCTGGAAGCGCATTGGCACCCGTGGACGCGCAAATAGATCAAGCACCGAACGAGGCCCAGGATGACGCTTGGCTCGGGAATGCCGCCGGTCGTTGTGTGGGTGGCTTAGCTGTCGCAGTTGTTGTCGGCTCACCGTACATTTCACCGTGCGGGGTAGACCCACCTCGGGCTGAGCCCAGACTCTCGGGGGCTAACCCCACTCCCGAAAGCTGCACGTCCCTCTACCGGCGATCCAGATCCAGCGGCCGGCGCCAAGCAGACTGACGTGATTTGCTGCCGGAACCTGTCAAAATCGGCTTGAATGGCCAGATGACCACGAGTATCTGGCGGAGCCTGGTCGTCGAGACTCAGTTCGCCACGGAGCTTGCTCTGACCGGGCTTCGGAGACTGTGTTCCGTTCCCACCGGCCCCGCAACGGGCATCGGCAGCACCGACCACGACTACTCACTTCACGTTGGGATGTATTCGTACTCTTCCGGGTTGGAGCGCCTATGCAAGCTGGCGATTTCTTGCCACGGGTACGTGACCACGGGAGAGTTCACCAACGTCCGCCCCTACTTACACAAGATTGGGAAGCTGCTAAACGCCGTTGAGGTGTTGGCTCCCGTAGGCCCTGGCCTATCGAAGCGCGAGGGGCGATACCTCGTTCGGCCGGTGGATAGGCTCGACCCAGATCTCACGGACACAATCGAGCGGTTCGCCAGCGGGGCCGGACGGTACGAACACCTTGACTCGTTACGGGACAAAGATGCCGAGGTCAGCACCCACAAGGAGTGGTCCGCTCTTGCTGCGAAGGCCCCGGTCTCCGCCGAAGTGCGCAAGCTGGTTTCGCTGAAGTACGCAGCTACCACATCGCCGGAATCACGGACGAGGAAGTCGTCCTCGAGGAGCTGCAAGCGGTGTATGAACGGATCAACGAACGCGAGGCAGAAGAGGAGGATGGCAAGCCCTTCGAATGAGACCAGAACCGGTTCACTGTGCCCCCTCGTACCCCTCAAAGGTTGGCAGCTTGGTCATGGCGGCATCACTGAGCGGACGTTAGGGCGCGGCTCAGAACCCGTCCGGGACTTGGCCAGCGGACCCAGAGTCCTTTAGAAGGGGGCTTGCTGACACCGAAGAATGATGGCCGGTGCGCCGGCCGGCTGGAGTGGCGGTCTGGAAGACGACCTCGTCTGGCGTCCGAACCACCTGAGGCGGATTCTCCCTAGAGATCCGCCCGCCGTCGGGCTGGCGATCCGCGTCGACTCCAGCGCGTCGTCGATTGTGACCCGCCTACCCGGCAGCGCTCCTATCAGCGGTGGCCGAGATGCCAGCATGGAATTCCAGCTCACCGCGCTGGATGATCGGCATCAGCAGAGGAGCGTCGAAGGTGCGCTGTGTGAGGTCCGCAATCCCCTGGCGGGTGAACGGAAGCACATGCATGAGCGCAACTCCGTTGATGAATTCCGTCAGCGCGTCGCTTGACGATGCCTGCAGGACGTGTCCCGGGTGCTCGTACTCTGCTCGTACGCCACAGGCGATCTCTCCGATCGGGGTCTTGATCGTCGTCTCCAGGAGAACGCGGAATCCTGCGTCGTCTTCCCTAGTGTGGACATTGAGCGCGTACTCCGGTTCGATCTCGAAGTCTTGTTCCGGATCCACGTCAGGGTCGAGCCAGCGTTCGGCGTATAGCTTGAAGAACGTGATCGCGGTGAGCGACGTCGCATCGATCAGTTCGTGGACGTCCGCTATGACCTTGTCAGGCGAGGACATACTCGGCTTTCGTCGAGCCGCTCGACCAGGACCATTCGACAGGGGTACGGCGCTCCCATCTGGTGCTGCCGGGCGCGACGATTGCCGTAAATGCCTCGTCGCCGACAGCACAGCATGCGTCCTCGACTTCGTGTCGGATGCTGGCCCCGACCGCGAGGGCGTATCTCCGGATGGTGCTCAGAGTCGGGTTCGCGTCGTACCGCTCGAATGACGCCACGGTCGGCTGGCTTACGCCCATGCGCTCGGCAACCGTCTCCTGCGTGAGGTGATGCCTCTTGCGCTGTGCGATCAGTGCTTTTAGCAGGTCGTCGTGAGATTGGATGAGGGAGTCTGCGAGCGACTCAAGGTGCGCAACATCCACGTTATCCGCCCCGTTCATAGATTGAAGTCTATAATCAAGTTGCCTCTCCGGCAATTCCCCATTTCGAGTCTCGACCCTGTCGATACCATCCGATAGCCGTCGCGATCTCCTCGTTCTGCGCGGCGTTCACATCTGTTGCGGTCAGGTCCTTCTCGTGGGCGTGATGCCCAATGAAGTGCCCCGGCGCTTCCTCAGGCTCCGAGTGGTACATCCGGACAGCGACTTTGCCGAAGCGCTGCGTCCCGTCCTCCAGCCGGTCTGTGACGTTGATGTCCTGCCAGCGGATCTCGTACAGCGGCGGCGGATTGGCCACGTCAACTGGTTTGACCTCGTCGACCGGAACGAGCTCACCCTTGGAGGCGTGGACAATCCGGTGGCGGAACTCTCTCTTGACCATGGTTCCGGACCATGGGTTCCATACTCGGCCCGGGGGCGTCACTTTCGCCATTAAGACTTCAACCGCGGCATCGATGTTGTCCTCGTGCGGCTCGCATGGCGGGAACCCGAACCAGCGGAATGTCAGCGGCTTCGCGGAACTGCATCGCGAAGGACCGTCAAAGCGAGCCATGAAGCCGATCCTAGCGAGATGGTTCGAGTTTCTTCAGCAGCGAGATGCTCCGGGCGACGCAGGGGCCTAGGGACGTTGAGGGAATTCGACAAGAACTCTCCTCAGCCCTAGAGCCAGGGCCGGCTGACCGACCGCGACGTGAGTGACGACCTTGGCGACCGGCGGCCGGACGAGACCGATCGCTATTTGCCGAATCAGCCTCACCCCCTGGTCGCTCAGGCACTCCTTACGACTCGCTCCACCGCTTGCGCTGGGCCGGATCACGAAGCCCCAGATCGGGCTGGGGATTTCAACCCTTCTGCCATCACCAGATCCTTCTTCTCGATCTGCAGCAAAACGGCCATCGTCGGCCCTGCTCCTCCACAGGATGAGCACTCCGGAGGGGGCGCTTAGAGTGAGAGAGTCTCCCTGGCAGATGCCGCGGCGGCGAGGGACCGATACAGCGTGGTGCGATCGACGCCGAGCCGTCGGGCGACCTCGGCCTTGGGGACGCCGGCGGCAATCTGCATAGTGGCCTGGGTTATCTGTTCGGGCCTGAGAGCCCGGGCACGGCCTTTGTAGACGCCACGAGCCCTTGCCGCCTTGATCCCATCCGCCTGACGCTCGCGGATGATAGCCCGCTCGAGCTCCGCGACGGCGCCGAGCATCGACAGCTGGAACTGGGCGTACTTGTCGCTCTCGCCGGGCTCGAAGGTGAGCCGCTCCTTGACGAAGCGCACAGCCACGCCCTTGCCTACTAGCTCGTCCACGAGCTGCCTGAGGTCCGTGAGGGAACGCGCCAAGCGGTCCATGGAAGCAACGACCACGGTATCGCCCGACCGGACGTAGGCAATCATCTCCGCGAGGATCGCACGGCCCTCCCTGTTCCCTCCCGAGACCTTCTCCTCGAACGAGCGGTGCACCTCGCCGACGAGCTCGACCTGACGGGCGAGGTTCTGATCCTCGGATGAGACCCGCAGGTAGGCGACGGTCTGACCGCTCTTTGAGTGTGGCAGCATGTCTAGACCCTATTACAGATATGTAGCAAAAACTAGAAACCGACCCTTGTGCAACGTGAAAGCGCGGGGTCGCCCCGCGTGGCGATGGGGTACACCCCAAAACCACGAAAGGCTCGTGACTTCGACCTGCTGATGGGGCGTGGTGTTAGAGCGCCGTCGCAGCATGACCATCGGTGCCTTCAAGATCCACTACAGGTGGCCAGGCCTCGGGAAGAACGTAGGACGGTTTCACTGCGTCGTCATCTTCGTCCCAGTCGAAGCTCGGGGCAGGATCCCAATGCCTCGGGGCAGTGAAGTCGACGATCCCAGGGCCGAAGTTCGCGTCGCGAAAAGACACGGCGCTGACAAACTTTGTGCCTCTGAAAACAAGCGTTCCGCCTTCTTCGCTGCAAAGTTTTGCCTCCTTGAAGGTCGTCGATCCTGCGGAGAAGGTGGTACCGCCGAAGGTGGCCTCCCTCCCGGAAAAGGTCGTGCGGACAAAGCTGGTCAGGTCCGCAGAGAAGGTCGCTTCGGCAAACCGAGTCATCCCTGCCGAGAAGGTCGCGTCGTCGAATGCGGTCAGCTTCCCGGAGAAGGTCGCGCCCTGGAATGCGGCAATCCCCCCGGAGAAGGCCGCACGGTAGAACACTGTTCTGTCCGCGGAGAAGGTCGCAGCTCCAAACATGGCCCACACCCCGGAGAAGGATGCGCCACCGAATACAGTCATCTTCCCGGAGAAGGTCGCGTTGTCGAACCGAACCTCCCGCCCTGAGAAGGTTGCCTCGACGAAGCTGGTCGTATCAGCGGAGAAGGTAGCGCCGACGAACGATGTCGCCTCCCCGGAGAGGTTCGCGTGGTCGAACGATGTCACCTCCCCCAAGAAGGTTGTGCCATCGAACGAGATCCTCTTCCCGGAGAAATCGCAGTTGCTGAACCTTGGATCCTGCAATAGAGCGCCACTGAAGTCTAGGTCACATGCCGACCAGGACACGGCCGCCTCCGGCCTAAGGTGTGAAGCCAAGATCCGGATTATGGTCTGTCGCACCTCCTTGTCATGGAGTCGGTACCTCAGGGTGGTTTCCTCCTCTGGACGACCGGCGTTCGGGGCCTTTTTGAGCACGCGCTGGGTGAGCCCCGATGCGTCGTCTTCAGGAGCGTAGGGCAGGCGGAGGTACGCACAGAGGACGTTGACGCACTGCTGCCGCTGCGTCGGCGTACCTTCATCGGCGACGCCTGCCATTGCGTACGCGCCGGCGAGCCGGACGGCGGAATCGTCGCTCCCGAGTTGGGCAGCGGCGGCGCCGAATCGCTCGACGAAGAGGCTCCCCTCGATGACCTTCTGACGCCGATAGGCGACCACGAGCGCCACCACACCACCGACCCCCCCGGCGATCCATAGCGCGTACTGGATGGCATACTGCGGATCCAGCTTTTTCGAGACGTCAACAGGAGCGAGCACGCGGATCAGGATGTAGGCAAGTGCTGCGACAACCAGTGACAGCAACACCGTCGTGAGGACTGCGGTAAAGAGCGAGATCTCTTGCGAGCTCCTCGAAAACGACAGGCTCCTTATCGCGCCAATTTGTGGCCGCAGTGCCTTCTTCAACCTCTTCTCGGATCTCCCCATACTTGCACCCTAGCTCTGCACGAGAGGTCCGAACTCCCGATCCATGGGACCTGCTGCTGCTGCTTGCCTGCCTGCTGCCTGAAGCTGCTGGCTGCCACTCACTCACCTGCTGCAGAAGAAGAAGAAGAAGATGAAGAACAAAGCTGGCCTCCGTTCTTCGCCCCGTAATCCTTAACGCTCAGGAGGGGACCCTCCGCCGAAGACCCGGACGGTGAACAGCCAGCGCGCTCCAGCGCCAACAGTGGGCCGCCTAGCTACGCTAAAGAGGCCGCGCGCTTCCGATCGCAAACGCGGGTGTTACATTCGGAACGCCCCCCACAGCCGTTGCACGACCCGAGTCCCCCGGAGTCAGAAGCCAGAATCCCTCCACGAGATAGGGAAGCAGACAGATACGAAAGATAGCCAGACATGTGACGAGAAGCGTGCCGCAGGGCTATGTTCGGGCCCACCTCTTTTCATAAAACGGTAGGTCTCTCCTACTACGGCAATTTGATTCTGATAATGGCAAATGCGAGGTTTGAGGCAGCGTGGCAACCGTCGGGCGGGCTTCGCGAAGCCCCGCCGTGGGTCCTCATCAAACGACCGTTTGTTGAGAGAAGCCTAGAAGCGTCAAACATCTCTGGAATGGCTCCCTGGGGCTGGCAGCTGCTCCGCGTGCTGGGTAAACGCACCTCCGGCTGGGCCCAGGGGGGCGGGTAAGGCTGAACTCTGCCAGCCACTCTTGACGGGCCCCCTTAGCGAACGCTTTAGCTGCCAGCTCTAGAGGCGCACCCCTTGACGGTCCGTGAGGGCTTCGGCGTTCAGTTTCCTCATATCGTGGTGCCGTGGCTCAAAACGGCGGCTCCGGCGTCCTCGCGTCCTGGAGCGATGACTTCCCCCGCTGGTATCAGGACGTGCTCGAGAAGGCGCAGCTTGCCGAGAACGGGCCGGTGCGCGGCACCATGGTGATCCGGCCGTACGCGTATGCGATGTGGGAGCGGATGCAGGCCGATGTGGATGCCCGGATCAAGGCCACGGGCGCCGAGAACGTGTACCTGCCGCTATTCGTCCCGCAGTCGTACCTCGAGCGGGAGGCCGAGCACGTCGAGGGCTTCAGCCCCGAGCTCGCCGTCGTCACGCACGCCGGGGGCAAGGACCTCGCTGAGCCTGTCGTGGTGCGTCCGACGAGCGAGACCGTGTTCGGGGAGCTGATGTCCAGGTGGGTGCAGTCGCACCGCGACCTGCCGATGCTGCTAAACCAGTGGTCAAACGTGGTGCGCTGGGAGCTGCGCCCGCGCCTGTTCCTGCGCACGACCGAGTTCCTGTGGCAGGAGGGGCACACGGCCCACGCGAGTGCCGAGGACGCGGCGGCCTACGCGCGGCGGATTCACCTCGAGGTGTACCGCGACTTCCTGCAGGACACGCTCGCGATCCCCGTGCTCGTCGGGGTGAAGAGCCCGCGTGAGCGCTTCGCCGGGGCGGTGAACACGATGACCTGCGAGGCGATGATGGGCGACGGCAAGGCGCTGCAGATGGCCACCAGCCACGAGCTGGGCCAGAACTTCGCCCGCGCGTTCGACATCGGCTACACGGATGCCTCCGGCGCCGTCCAGACTTGCTGGACCACGTCGTGGGGCTCGAGCACCCGCATGCTGGGCGGCCTGATCATGTCGCACGGGGACCAGGGCGGCCTGCGCGTGCCGCCGCGCATTGCACCGATCCAGGCCGTGGTGGTCGCCGTCAGGGACGACGCGCGCACGGTGGCTGCTGCCTCTGCGGTCGCCGGCGAACTGGCGGATGCCGGAGTCCGTGTTCGCCTCGACGCGCGCAGCACGCCCGGCTTTGGCCGTCGGATCGTTGAGTGGGAGCTCAAGGGTGTGCCCCTGCGCGTCGAGGTCGGGCCCCGGGACCTCGAGGCCCGGCAGGCCACGATCGCCCGCCGAGACCTGCCCGGCAAGACGACTCTCCCGCTCGACCAGGTCAGCGCCGCAGTACCGGCCTTGCTCGACGCGATGCAGGCGGAGCTGTACGAGCAGGCGAGGCGGCGGCTGGCCGAAAACACGGCCGACGTCGACACCGTCTCCGACGCGATCGCCGCGGCGTCCACGGGCTTCGCAAGGATCCCTTACGCGGCGCTCGGCGAGAGCGGCGAGGACGAGCTGGCGGCGAATGCCATCACGGTCCGCTGCCTGCAGACCCCGCAAGGTGACCTGCCGGCCGGTGGCACCAGCGAGGATCTGTACGCGATCGTCGCCCGCAGCTACTAAGCGTCCTCGCCTCGGTGTTGCGGAGTCGCCCGAACCTCCGGGGGTTCAGGACGGGCACCTGACGCGACCCATTGCACGAGGCATCCGCCATTCAGGCTTCCTCGAAGAGTAGGTCTCTGTTCGCCTCTCGCAGCGCGCGTAGGTCTTCGGCGTCGATGTTCCCTGCCAGCCACTCCTGGCAGGTGTCGAGGGTGACCAGCCGGCGGCCCGCTTCGAGCGGCGTGATGTGCCACCGATCTGAGGGCTGGAGGTCCGGGTGGTCGGGGCCGAGGACTTGGGCGGCGAAGATCCCGGGGATGGAATTCCTGATGAAGCCGTGGTTCGCGGCCATATAGAGCGAGTCGGGAACGGGCATCAGATGCTGGGGCATCGCGCCGCTGGGCGTGATCGGCCCCCACCCGCCCCCGGAGATCTCGGCGTAGTCGTAGAGCGGGGCCAGTTCTGCCAGGAGCCGGAAGAGCTCGTCTGCCGGTTCATCATCGGTGCGGCCTTTGATCTCGGTTCCGACGAGCACCCAGCCCTCCATGCTGAAATGCGCGTACCAGTCACCGCCGTCGGCAGTCTCGAAGAGAAGATCGGCCCAGCCGATGTCCTCGCAGCAGCGGGTGATGATGTCGGTGACCTGATGGGGCTCGCACTCGGTCATCGAGAGGATGACCCCGGCGAGGATGGTCCCGCTGGCGTGGGCGGTGGCCCAGGCGGCCAGGGCTTCCACGATCTGCCTGAACACTGGGCTGTTCACATCCCAGCGGTCGGTGTTCTTCCTCAGCGGCCGGAAATTTAGCCCTACGTCCCGATGGTCGATCGCGGCCTCGACCGAGCTGATCGCTGCAGAGTAGCCACGGCGGCCATCGTTCGGGCGCCGCCCCGGTTGGTCGTCCCGCGCCGTGATCGTGCCCGTGAACCCCAGAGGAGCGATGGACTCTGCGATGGCCTCGGCGATCTCGAGCGCGTTCTTGTAGCCCAGTACCGGGGTCATGAAGATCCCGATCCCGTTGCGCACCCCGACGGCGTGGAACCGCTGGTCGGTGTGGTCCGGGACGCGGATATGGCCTATCGCCCTGTCGATGTCCTCTGCCGTCACGTGGGCCGAACGGTAGTCCGGCACGCAGAAGAACCCCAGCGTCGTCCAAGCTTGCGAGACGACCTTCTTGATCTTCTTCTCATCGATGACGATCCCCCCAGGAACGCTCACGTGAGAACCCCCTTGACGCTCATGGTCGAACACTATGTCCTCAATGCAGGTGAGCTGACACGTTGGGAGGCCTTCTCGTTCTAAGATCAGCTCCGGTTCAGCGGGCTTTGACGGTGGCGAGTTCGTCCCAGTGGGTGGTGGCACGTGGTGAGAGCATGTCTCGTTTCATGCGCCATTGGGGGCCGGGGCGGAGTCCGGCGTGGCCGAGGCCCAGGTACTCCTTGCCGACCTTCTGGTGGACCTGGTCGAGGAGGGTGGCGATGCCCTGTTCCTCGTGCCGGTAGCGGAAGGGCTCCAGGGCCTGCTGCCCGGTGGCTGGGCGGAGGTCGGTGAGCATGATTCCCGCCCGGGCGTACCGGGTTCCCTCCTCCAGCTCGGGGAGGAGGCGCTGGGCGGCCTTGGCGAGCACGACCGGGTCGGTGGTGGGGGCCGGCAGGGGCACGAAGACGGTCGGGAACGAGCGCTCCTGGGCGTAGTGGCTGGTGCCGGCGAAGGCGGTCAGGAGCTTGGCGGCCTGGTGGTGGCGCTCGAGGCGGGCGGCGCTCTGCTGGGCGTAGACGGTCAGGACCTGGCGCATCTCTGCCCGGGTGGTGACGGGGGTGGAGAACGAGCGGGAGACGATCAGCTGCTCCTTGCCCTGGCGGGCCTCCTCGAAGGGGATGCAGGCGGTTCCCTGCAGCTCGAGGACGGTGCGCATGACCACGACGTTGAACCTGTCCCGGATCATCACGGGGTCGGCGGCCGCCAGGTCTGCGATCGAGAAGATCCCCAGGGCGGCGAGGCGCTTCTCGAGGCGGCCGGCGATGCCCCAGACCTCCGAGACGGGGAGGCGAGAAAGCAGCTTCGCCCGCCACTGCGGGTGGGTGCCCTCCCAGACGCAGACGCCGCCGAAGGCCGGGATCTTCTTCGCGGTCTTGTTCGCGAGCTTGGCGAGGGTCTTCGTGGGTGCGATGCCGACACAGACCGGGACGCCGACGAACCGGCGGAGGGCGGTGCGGATCTCCCGTCCGAGGGCGGTGAGGTCGCCGGCGGCAGCCCGGGGGCCCAGGCCCAGGAAGGCCTCGTCGATGGAGTAGACCTCCAGCCAGGGCCCGAACCGGGCGATGACCTCCATGACGCGGCGGCTGAGGTCCCCGTACAGCTCGTAGTTCGACGAGCGGGCGATCAGACCGGTATGCGGGGCCAGCGGTGCGAGCTTGAACCAGGGCTCCCCCACCTCCACCCCGAGTGCCTTGGCCTCCTTCGAGGCGGTGACGACGCAGCCGTCGTTGTTCGACAGGACGACCAGGGGCCTTCCCTCCAGAGAGGGGTCGAAGACCCGCTCGAAGGAGGCGTATGCCGAGTTCACGTCCACGTGGGCGACGAGCTCGTGCATGGGTTCAGCCGGCACGGCGGCCGTCCCGTGTCGGTAGGTTGCGATATTCGTTCTTGCGGAGTTCCCCCGCCTCCGCGGGCACCGGATGCCAGGTCACAGCACAGTTGTAGACCCTGTGGCCGACAAGCTTGAAGGGGTGAAGGCTCCGCGATTTGGCGCTCAGGAGTCATCAGGACGCGCAGCAGCTGCAGATCCCTTCTAGGGAACCTGGAGTTCGAAATCGGCGGACTGCTAAGTGTCGCTGTTCTGGGATCGCGAGGCGATTTCTACCTCTGGGCGAGGTCTCTGGGGTCTGCGAGTGGCGCGGGGACCCAGCGCACGGGGGTTTCTCCGTCGACGGGCATGATGTTGCCCTCTTGGATGAAGCGTGCGAGGAAGGGTCGTCCGGCCGGGGACCACCAGCCGCTCACAGGGCAGTGTTCTCCTGTCCTTGGAGCCCGGCCGGAGGGCGTCTCCTCCGCGCGTCGGCTTCTGATGAGCTGTCTGCTCTTCATCAGACGTCTCCTGTGTCAGAAGTGGATCGACTGGGTGGTGAGGAATTCCTGGATTCCGTGTGCTCCCCGTTCACGGCCGAAGCCCGACTTCCGGAACCCGCCGAAGGGAGCGTCGGGGTGGGTGGGCGCGCCGTTGATAGAGACGCTGCCAGTCCGAATGAGCTCGGCGGCCTTCCGCGCTTCATCTGGGTCAGCTGCCCATACGGCGCCGCTGAGCCCGTACGGAGAGTTGTTGGCGATGCGGATAGCGGCATCAATATCCGCGTACGGGACGACGGCGAGGACTGGACCGAATACTTCTTCCTGGGCCAGCTCGTCGTCGGGGGCCGTCAGGTAGGCCTCGGCCGGGACGTAGTAGCCATCGGCGTTCGCTTGCACGGGGCCTGCAGCCAGCAGCTCCGCCCCTGCGACCCGTGCCGCGGCTGTGAGGCCGAGGACCTTGTCTCGCTGGTCCGATGTTGCGAGCGGGCCGAGCACGCTTCCTGGATCGGCTGGGTCGCCCACCCTGAAGGAGGCCACCTGGGATTCGAGGACCGACTGGACTTCGGCGAGGCTGTCCTCGGGGACGAGCAGCCGTGTGAGGGCGGCGCAGGTCTGGCCGGAGTTCTGGAAGCCCTTATCCAGGGTCTTCGAGACTGCTTGGGCAAGGGGGGCTCCGGGAAGGACGAGGCTGGCTGATTTGCCCCCCAGCTCGAGCGAGACCTGCTTGACGTATTGGCCGGCGATGCCCGCGATCCGTGCCCCGGCTCTGGTGGAGCCGGTGAAGGAGACGAAATCGACCGCTGGGTGGGTGATGAGCGCCTCGCCCGTGCTTGGCCCGTCGCCGAAGACAACGTTGAAGACCCCCGGGGGAAGTCCTGCGGACGCCGCCGCGTCGGCGAGGATGGCCACACAGGTAGGGGCGACCTCGCTGGGCTTGAGGACCACCGTGCACCCGGCCATGAGAGCGGCTGCGACCTTCGTCGCCACCTGGTAGAGAGGGTAGTTCCAGGGGGTGATGCAGGCTGCGACCCCTTTCGGGACGAGCCGGACGAGGCTGTTGTCCAGGCGCTCCTCGGCGAACAGGCGCGGACCCGTCGAGGAGGCGGAGGAGAACGCGTGGACTGCAGGCTTGACCTGCATCTGGACGCACTTGTGCCGCGGCGTGCCGACTTCGGCGGTGATGGCGTCGGCGAGCTGCTCGGCGCGGGCTTGCAGCTCCTCGGCGATCCGCCGGATCACCTGCGCCCGGTCCGCTGCCGGTGTCCCGCTCCAGCTCGGGAGGGCGGCCGCCGCCTCGGTGCAGGCGAAGTGGACGTCGGCCTCGCTGGCAGAGGCGAGCTCGCGGGACACGCTCCCGTCGGCGGGGTTGTGCACGGGAATAGTGACGTCGCCAGTGGCCGGCACCCATCGTCCCCCGATGAAGGCGTTGTCCAGGTCAGCTGTTTCGTGCATTGTCCTTCTCCACATCCTCACGTAAGATCGTATAGGAAAGTCTATAGGGAATTGGAGGGTTCGGGAAGATGGAATCTGCAGCTATTCAGGGCGGAGTGGCCCCGCGGATCCGTGCGGCGGTGGACGGCCTGCCCCCGTACAGCGCGGGACGGAGTGTCCGTGATGCCGCGGCCGATGGCGGAGAGGTGCGCGAGCTCCTCGGACTTGCAGCCAATGAAGGCCCGTACGGGCCGTTCCCGTCCGCGATCGCTGCCGCGCAGGGGCAGCTCGAGCGCGCCAACCTGTACCCGGAGTCGGGGTTCCGAAGCCTGAGGGTGGCCCTGGCGACACGGCTCGGGGTGGACGTCGAGTCGGTAGCGGTGGGGGCCGGGGGCATCGGCCTGATCCATCACCTCTCGGTTGCGCTCTTGGATGAGGGCGACAACATAGTGCTGTGCACTCCGACGTTCCACGCCTATGCTCTGGACGCCCGCAAGCAGGGAGCGACGGCGTTCTCGGCACCGGTTCGGGCGGACGGCAGCTATGACCTCGGGGCGATGCTCGCCCTGATCGATGACCGCACCCGGATCGTCTACGTCTGCAATCCGAACAATCCCACCGGAGCGATCGTCCACCGGGAAGAGCTCCTCGAGTTCGTCGGCTCGGTGCCCGAAGAGGTCACCATCGTCGTCGACGAGGCCTACTTCGAGTACGCACGCTTCGCCTCCTACCCGGACACGATCCTGGATCCCGCCTTCCGGCGCAGGAATCTGGTCACCCTGCGCACCTTCTCGAAGGCCTATGGGCTCGCGGGGCTCCGGGTGGCCTACCTGGTCGGCTCGAAGGACATCGTCGCGGCCGTCCAGAAGGTGCAGAGCAACTACGAGGTCTCCAGCGTCGCCCAGTCCGCTGCGCTGGCGAGCTTGGGGGACGACGTCGAGCTCGCCAGACGGGTGCGCCTGAACTCCGAGGGCCGTGAAGAGCTGCGCTCTGGCCTATCCCGGCTGGGATTCGAACCGTACGAGTCCCACGCAAACTTCGTCTATGTGCGCGTCGGGGACGCGAGGGCGTTCGCCAAGTCCTTGGAGGCAGAGGGCGTCATCGTGCGTCCGGGCAACGCGATGGGCGATCCGTACAGCGTTCGCATCACGGTAGGCACCCCCGCTCAGGTCAAGGCGACGGTTGCAGCGCTTGAGCGGGTGGCATCTGCCCAGCACACGGGGTGACCGATACCGCCCGTACGGCGTCTCCGTGCCGAGTCGTGCCCACTCCGAGTCTGGGGCGCCAACGGCGGACAAATCCAATAGGATTGGCTATACGGATCATCTCCATGCGGCCTTCCCTCCGGGATCTCCGGGGAGGGCCGCAAGTATTGTCCGGGGTAGAAAGGGTGGAAGATGACCGAGGCGGCAGTGGGCCAGTCGAAGGTGGAGTACGCCCACGAGATCCTGCGGGAGCGCATCGTGAACTCGGTGTACGCGGCGGGGCAGAGGCTGGTCATTGATTCCCTTGCGAAGGACATCGGTGTCAGCCAGGCCCCGATCCGGGAGGCGCTGCGCCGGCTCGAGGCCGAAGGCCTGATCGAGTACGGGGCGCATTCGGGGCCCGCCATCGTCCAGCTGGAAAAGGACGACTGGTTCAATCTCATGGAGATGAAGGCCGTCAACGAGGCCTATGCCACCCGAGCGGCGGGACCGGCGATGACGGCCGAGGACTTCGCGCAGCTCCGTTCGATCAACGCCCGGATGCTCACCGCGCTTGAGGAGTACGACTTCGAGGGCTGGTCCGCTCTCAACCGCCAGTTCCACTCGGTCATCTACGGCAGGTGCCCGAACCGCCGCCTCATCGAGGAGCTCCAGCGGCTCTCGCAGTGGACCGACACCGTCAGCAGCCTGGTCTTCTCCCGGGAGCGGGGCATCATCATCCAGACCCTGGGCTTCTCTGCCGGTCGGGAGACCATCGACTCCCACGAGCGGATCGTGGAGGCGCTGGAGCAGGGGCGCTTCGACGCATCTCTCGAGGAGATCAGCCGCGACCACACCCTGGTCCTGGTCCGACGCGTGCAGGAGAAGCTGGCCGCCCGAAGCGTTGCCTGACCCGTCTTGTCCGCCTCCTCCCGACGCTGATCCCACGTCCTGCGCGGTTGTACACCAAGGGCGCCGGTGCGAGGGTTTCCCTCGCACCGGCGCCCATTGCGTTCTCGGATGGACCGGGCATTCGGTCAGGTTCTGAACCAGTTTTCGACCCGGTTCCGCAGCTCTGTCTCGTCCATGGCGTCGGCGACTCCCAGGCTGGCTTCGACCTCCTGCTCGTCGGCCCAGAGCCTTTCCGAGTCTTCGGCTAGGTCGTAGACGGAGCCCGAGACCTGGATGAGGGCGTCCGGGCGCACGACGGTGGTGTGCCTGTGCCGCAGGACGCGGCGCATCAGGCCCGCATAGAGGTCCGGGTCGTAGCCCTGCTCGTCCCCGGCCTCTATGCCGAGCTCGTGCGCTGGGCCTCGGAGTGAGCGGGTCAGCTCGTCCAGGAGGTCCGGGGAAGCGTTGTTCTGCTCGTACCCCCCGGCCCGTGGGCGGTCCTCCATGTCCGCCGCCCGCTGCTGCTTCAGGGCCAGCTGCAGGTCCTTCTCCGGCGCGACCACCACGAAGGCTGTCTCTGGCGCGCTGAGGTGTGGCTCGGCCTCGTCGTCCACGGCATGGGCAAGCTCGGAGAAGCGCCCGCCGATGTGCGGCGCCTCCACAATGAGGAGCGCCTCGTCGCCGGCGTGCGCCGCGAACCAGGCAGCGACGGCACCGCGCACCCATGAGCCCATGGCGACCCGGACCCCTTCGTGGGTCACGCCGTCGACCTCAGGGTAGCGGGAGCGGGTGCGCGGATGGCCCTCCCACGACTCCCGGCACACGTCCCACTGCAGGAGGGTGCTCTTGCGGGAGGCCTCGCGTGCGGCGGCGGCGAGTTCCCTGACCAGCAGGCTCTTCCCAGTCCCCGGGAGCCCGACCACGACGACGCATCTGAGGCCGTCGAGACTGGCCCACAGCTGCTCGAGGAAGGGGGCCGGGGCGTTGGCAGACACCCCGATCACCGGAACCTGTCCACACTGATCATGTCGCCCACGACGACTTCGACGACGGCCGGCAGCCCGGACTCGAAGGCCTCCTCGAGGCGGGGTGCGAGCTCCTCCGGGGATGAGGCACGGCCGTAGTGCGCTCCGAACGAGGTGACGAAGCGTTCGAAGTCCGGATTCTGGAGGTCGGTGGCGATGACCTTTCCGCCGTAGAGGTCGCGCTGCATCTGCTGAACGTTGCCGTACTGGCTGTTGTTGAACAGCACGGTGACCAGGCCGATGCCGTGCTGGACTGCAGTGGCGAGCTCGGTTGCGGCGAACATGAATCCGCCGTCGCCGGTGACCGACAGCACCCGGGTGTCCGGCTTGGCGACCTTCGCACCGAGGGCGGTGGGGAATCCGTAGCCCAGGGTCCCCATGTATCCGGTGGAGAGGAACGTGCGGGGCCTGTGCACGGGCAGCAGGATCCGGCTCGCGAAGCCGATCTGGGTGAGCTCGTCGACGAAGATGCCGTCCTCTCCGAGGGCCTCCCGGATGACTGCGAGGTACCGGATCTGCTGGTCCAGGACCGAGCTGCGCTCCTTCCAGTCCGCGTGGATGGCAGGCATGACCTCGGCGAGGTCTTCGCCGCGGATGCCCTTCTTCTCCAGCTCGGCGATGAACAGGGGGAGGTGGGACTCGAGCCGGCCAGTGATCGCGACCTCGGGCTGGCCGTACCTGCCGTGCACGGTGTTGTCCACGTCGATGCGGATCAGGCTGCGGCCGCCTTTCCCCCACCCCTGCAGCGCGGAGCGGGCGCTGGCGCCCAGGGCGATGATGACGTCCGTCTCGTCCCACAGCGGTCTGGCCTCCGGGAGGAAGCAGCTGAGGGGGTGGCGGCTGTCGACGATGCCGCGTCCGGTGCGGTACCCGACGACGGGGGCCTGGAGGAGCTCGGCGAGGCGGGTGACCTCCTCCGGGACGTCTTGGGCGCCGTTCGCGACGAAGATCATCGGACGGCGTGCCCCGGCCAGGACGGACACGGCGCGGTCGATGCCCTCGGCATCGACGGGTTCTTCCTCCGGTTCCGACACAGGGGCCTGGGCGGGGATGGGCGCGCGCTGCTGGAGCACATCCATGGGGACTTCGAGCGCTGCGGGTCGGGGGCGTCCGGTATTCATCGCGCGCACGGCGGCGGCGATCTTGGCGCCTGCCTCGGCGGGATGGGTGATGCGGTCGTAGTGCTTGGTGAGGGATCGGAGCGTCCCGGGCTGGTCGGGGACCTCGTGGAGCGTTCCCATCTCGCGGCCGATCATCTTCTGAGGGATCTGCCCTGTGAGGAAGAGCATCTTCGCGTTGAGGCCGTAGGCGGTGGCCAGGGCGGCTCCTGCGTTGAGCGCTCCGGGGCCGGGGACGACGTTGCACACGCTGGGCTTCCCGGTCGCGAGGGTATGGCCGAGTGCCATGTAGCCAGCGCCCTGCTCGTGACGGGTGTGGATGACGCGGAAGCGGTCGCGCGCGTCGTAGAAGGCGTTGTAGAGCCAGTCGTTCTGGACCCCGGGGAGCCCGAATACCGTGGTAAGGCCGTGGGTCTTGAGCGCCTCGACGACGGCTTCTCCACCGGTGCTGTAGGTGGTCATGGGATTAGATGTCTCCTCTGATTGGAAGGGGGACTCTGAGCAGGTCGCTTCCGACCCACGCTGGGCCGGAGAAGGAAGCAGTGGCTTCGTCGAGGATCTCCTCGTCCGCGACGGGACCGAAGGCACCGACCGGGCTGAGCAGGAGGGCTCCCACGCCTGCTGCGCTCGCTATCCAGGCGGCGCCCGCAGGGTCGCTGTGGACGGCGCGCATGCGGGCCAGCACCTGCGCGGCGCGGGCGGCCGGAAGGAAGTCTGCCGCGTTGGCCAGATACGTGGTCTCGTGGACGAGCAGGTCGGCGTCCTGCGCGAGGGCCGCCAGCGCGGTGCTCGGGCGGGTATCGCCCGAGAAGCAGATGCTCGCGCCCCCCTGGTCGATCCGGTACGCGAAGGCGCGCAGGGGCGGATGCTCGACCAGGGCAGCGGTGATCCTTGCCCCAGAGTGCTCAAGGGCGGAGTCGCAGTCGATCTCGGTGATCTGGACAAACTCGCGCAGATGGGGCCTTCCCTCGTCCTGCATCCGGGACTCGATGTCGGTGGCGAAGGCCTCGTAGTGCAGGTCGAAGATGCGCCGCAGCGGGGGCGGGCCGATAACGGCGACGGGGTCCTCGAGCTGGGACCAGGCCAGATGCACCAGCGTGGCCACATCGGCGACGTGATCGATGTGGTGATGGGAAATCAGGATCCGCCGGAGCCTGCCCAGATCCAGGCCAGCCGCCACATACTGTCCGGCCACGCCATTGCCGCAGTCCACGAGCGTCACCTCCCCGTCGATCACGAGTGCGTGGGAGACGGGCCGTCGGGCGGCCTTGGGCGTGGGCCCTCCGGCCGAGCCGAGAACCACGACCTCCGGGGCGCTCCTGCCGGGCCCCGCAGGGGATTCGGCCAGCTCGGGTGCGTACGCCCTAGGCAATCCAGCCCCCGTCCATCAGCAGGGACGCGCCGCTGGTGTAGGAGGACTCGTCGCTGGCCAGGAACAACACTGCTTGGGCGACCTCGTCGTAGGTGCCTTCGCGCCCCATCGGCACCAGCTGGCTTGCCTTGGCCGAGCGCGCGCGCAGCTGCTCCTCGGGGACGCCCGCCCGGCGGTCGCTGGTCATGGCCTCCAGGAATCCCGGGCAGATCGCATTGGTCCTGATCCCGTCGCCGGAGAAGTCCCGGGCGAGTGCCCGGGTGAGTGCGATGACCGCGGCCTTGGAGATGCCGTAGGCGGCCTCCTGGGAGGAGGCCTTCATGCCGGCCGAGGACGCGGTGTTCACGATGGCCCCACCGCCGTTCGCCTTCATAACGGGGATTGTTTCCCGGACGAAGAGGAAGAAGCTCTTGAGGTTGACGCCGAAGATGCTGTCCCACTGCTCCTCCGTCGTCTCCACCAGCGAGCGGGCAGTGAGCGGGTCGATGCCGGCGTTGTTGAACAGGACGTCAATCCTGCCGAAGGCCTCGACCGCAGCGGAGACGGCTCGTTGCGCCGTCTCCGCCTTGGAGACGTCCCCCTCGATGCCGATGACCTTCGTGCCTGCCGAGGAGATCACGGCGACGGCTGAATCAAGGGCATCGGCGGCCCAGTCCACCAGGACGAGGTGGGCTCCTTCGCCCGCGAAGCGGCGGGCTGTGGCAAGTCCCAGGCCGGAGGCAGCTCCGGTGATGAGGACGACGCGGTCGGAGAAACGGGCTTCACGGGGGTTCATTGCTGTATCTCTCTTGTCTTCGGTGCGGCAGGGCCGACGCCTTCGGCGCTCCTCCCCTGCCCGGGTGGTCGCCTGCAGCTAGACCCCGGGGGCGGTTGCCGTGCTGGAGGCCGAGGAGGCAGGCTCTGCGTCGATCATGTCCTTCTTGAAAGTCTCGGGGAGGCGGAACATGGCGAACAGCCCGAGCACGCCGATGACGATCAAGTAGTAGGCCGGCATCAGCTTCACCGCCGTGGCCGCGACCAGCGCGGCGGCCACATACGGGGCCGAGCCTCCGAAGACCGCGTACGCGATGTTGTAGCCGAGCGACGCCCCCGAGTAGCGGACGCGGGCTGGGAACAGCTCGGCCTGGGCCACCACCACCCCCACGGAGATCGCCGTGCCGGGAATGATGGCAATCACCTGTCCGACGATCGCCCCGGCGATGGTGCCCGTGCCTATGAGCAGGAAGGCCGGCACGGCGACGATCACGAGGGCAATCGTGCCCCAGATCAGCAGGGGCCTACGACCGATCCGGTCACTGAGCACCGCGTACGCCGGGACCAGGGCTGCGGCGAAGAGCAGGGTGACTGAGGTGGAGAGCAGCGCGGTGCTGGCGTCCAGGCCAATCGTGGAGATGAGATAGGTGGCGGCATAGGTCTTCGCCACGTAGGAGGCGACGGCTTCGACCGACACGATGGCGATCAGGAGGAAGAGCGCCCCCTTGTGGAAGCCGAACAGCTCCCGCACGGGAACCCTCTTGTGGGCTGTTTCCTCCTTGGCCAGGACTGCCTTGAACGCCGGGGTCTCCTCGACCCTGAAGCGCAGGTACAGGCCTGCGGCGGCCAGCGGCAGGGAGAGCAGGAACGGGATGCGCCATCCCCAGGCCGTCATCTGCTGGGCCCCCAGCACGCCGCTGAGGAATGCGACCAGCGTGGAGGCGGCCACGAAGGCCACAATGCCGATCGCCTGGATGCTCGACGTCCACAGCCCGCGTCGCTTCGGCGGCGCCGACTCGGCGAGGAAGGCCGCTGCCCCGGACGTCTCGCCTCCGGCGGAAATGCCCTGGAGCAGGCGCAGGACGATCAGCAGGAGGGGGGCGCCGATGCCGATGCTGGCATAGCTCGGAAGGATGCCGATGGCTGTGGTGGCGCCGCCCATGATCAGGATGGTCATCGACAGGATGGCCCGTCGCCCGAGGCGGTCGCCGAGGTGCCCGAAGATGACCGCTCCGAGCGGGCGTGCGAGGAAGGCGACGCCGAAGACTGCCAGCGCCGAGAGCGTCGAAGCGACCGGGTCGTTGCCGGGGAAGAAGACCTTGCCGAGAATCGTAGCGAGGTATCCGTAGACGCCGAACTCGAACCATTCGACGGCGTGGCCGAAGCATGCGGCGACGATGATCCGCGGCTTGGGGCGGGGTACGGCGAGGGAGGGAGTGGCCACGGGGGGCCTCCTTTCGGGGGTGGGGATGCAGCCCGTCAGTGCGGGGCGGTTGCCAGGGGGTTGGCGCCTAGCCGGTTCGTGGTGTGAGTGCCGTGCAGGTTCTTCGCGAGGGACCAGGCCTCAGTGAGTGCAGGGCCGAGGGATGCACCGGATCCGGCGTAGCCCGGGCCCATCAGTGCGGCGGCGGCCTCGCCGACGGCGAAGAGGCCTTCTACTGGTTCGCCGTCCATGCCGAGCACGCGTGAGCGGCTATCGACAGCGAGCCCTCCTTTAGTCCCGTTCGCTCCAATGCGGATCGGGACGGCGAAGAAGGGCGGTTCGGTCAGCGGAGCCAGACAGGGGTTGGGCCTGTGCTCGGCGTCGCCGTTGTATCGGTCATGCGGGTTGTTCCCTCTGCCGAATTCTGGATCGATGCCTGCCGCGGCGGCACCGTTGAAGGACGACACCGTCGCTGAGAGCCCGACCGGATCTATCCCGGCCCTGGCGGCGAGTGAGCCGAGGTCTGGGGCTTCCAGCATCCATTCCGGCCGCTGGTCAGGCCGGGCTCCCACGACAGCTGTGGTGGTCTTGAACCGGTTGTCGAAGACCAGCCATGCCTTCTCGTTGGGGAAGGTGTGGGACTGGGGATCGAAGGCCAGGAAGGCCTTTCCGAGGTCGTTGTACGAGCTCGCCTCGTCCACGAACCGGTGTCCGGAGGCATTGACGAGGATGGATCCCGGATAGGCCAGCTCCCGTACGACGTTGCGGTTGAACGGCTCCCCGTCGATGGTCTCGCCCGGGATGGCGACCGCAGGGGTCCACCATGCCTCGGACATGCCGTGGAGCCGCCCGCCGAGCGCCAGGCCGAGACGGAGCGAGTCCCCTCGCGAACCGGGCCCGCACGTGGCCACAATGTCGACAAGGGGCAGGAAATCACGGCGCAGGTCATCGTTGCGCGCGAAGCCGCCAGCCGCGATGACAAGGTGGGAGGCAGCGAGGACTTCCTGACCGTCGTGGCTCTCGATGGTGAGGACGAAGCCGCCGTGCTCCGACCGGACGGCGGAGACGACCTTGGCTGCGACCTCCAGGCGGACGCCCCGACGGAGCGCGGCCCGGACGAGCCCTGCCACGAGACCGGCGCCCTGGGTCCGCACATCCGATGCCTCCCGCCGCAGTACCTCTTCTGCCGCCACCCCGGACGTGGACTCGGGGCCGGTGATCCGGCGCCGGACAGGTGAGACGCGGATCCGCTCGCGCCAAGACTGGATCTCGGCCGTCGGCACTGGAAGCGGCTCGAGAGACCTTCCGATAGCGGCGCCCTCCCAGTCGGGGTGGTAGTCGCCGCGCTCGATGCTCACCAAAGGAATGTCCAACTCGCCCTCGAGGTAGTCCACGAACTTCGGCCCATCCTCAATGAATGACGCGAGGCGTTCGTTCGACGTAGAGCCGCAGGCGACACGCCGCAGATACGCCATAGCGCGCCCCGCAGAGTCCTCCCTGCCCGCGCGGGCCATGGGCGCATTGCAGGGCACCCACAGCTGCCCTCCGGACAGTGCGGTCGTGCCTCCCAGCTGCTCCGAGCCCTCTAACACGACGACAGAGAGCCCAAGGTCTGATGCTGCGCAGGCGGCAACCAGACCAGCGCCTCCGGAGCCGACCACTGCGACCTCGAAAGACTGCTCGGGAGCCTCGTCCCCAGTGCTTGTGCTACTGCCCACGCTCGCTCTCCTCTCGGTTCTCGCTGTGATCTCCATCATACTATTGGAAATCCTATAGGAGATCCTGCAGGAAGAAAACACCTCGGCAGATTTTCTTGACACGCCTCCAGACGAGGGTGGGAAGGCACCCCTGCTATTACTGCGGCCTTGTCGTGGGTTCCGCATCTGAGCCGTCGAGGCTCCCCATCTCTGCTGGAGCGAGCAGTGACTGCCTCTGGAGCGAACGCGAAATTGACCCGACTCGGTCTCGGGCGCCTCGCCAATTCGGAGGTCGGATGGCTATGTCAGGCTGGCGGCGCACCATCGGGCGCAAGGAGCAAACCGGCGTACCGGGAATTGCTCGCCGCCGTGGCGTTGGACCACCGAACGGCGGTGCCGATGTGGATCCCGGTCAGGTCTGCGAGCACCACTGCTGGGAGTTGCTGGGCCAGCGAGGTGAGCGCTCCGGTACGAGCTGAAGCGACGAAGACTCCGATGGCGGCCAGACGCCGAATGAGCGAGGCCGATGTCAGGGGTGCTCCTGGCCGAGCGCCGGGATACAGCCATTCCCAGTCCTCAACCGGTCCTAGCATCCTTCGCGCGCTGCGATCGGAGCAGCCCTCTGCAGCCAGGCCGGCGAGCGTTGGAGGCAGTTGAAGGGGCGCCTTGCCGAATCGGATTGTTGCCGCTCCGTCGCTGTGCTCGACGTCGGCGAGTCGGATGCGGCTTATGCGCAGGGGTCTGATCCCGAACAGGAGCACCAGTGCGGCGGCGAGCTTTGTCCCCGGCAGAATGGTGCCGTCGTCTAGGACGGCCGCCAGTTTCAGACCTCGCTGTTCGTCATGGATCCCACCGACTATGAGGTAGTGGCGGGGAGGGCGGGCCACTGCCAGCTGCCGGGATCGGTGGTTTGCGCGCGCCCAGTCGAGGAACTTCGCAACGAGGTGCGGCTGTCTGCCGGTCATGGCCCACGTGTCGATGTCCGCTTGGTCGAGGTCGGCCAGGGTCTTGCCGCGGTGTCTGGCCCAGACGAGGAGTTTGACCACGGTCCTCAGCTCTGCGCGGCGGCTGGATGCCAGGGAGTGGTGGAGGGGCTCGCCCCTGTCTCTCAGGTTGCGAAGGTGCTGCCATCTGGCGAACTGGACGAATGCCCTCCGCTCTTGGGTGTCCTTGATGTCCTCCCCTGCAACTTCTATCCAGGCCTCGAATCGTGCGAGGTGCATGTCGCGGGCCGGCAGGAGCCCGTGCTCGACGAGCAGCGCCCTGACCGCCCGGGTCGTCTGGCGGGGCCGAGTGTGTCGATCGATTCGTGGGTCGGCATTTCGGGGGCGGCCAGAACCCTTCTGAGGACGGCGACTGAGCGTTTACGGTTGAACGCGTTCAGGATCGTCCCGGGATTGCCGGAGCAGAGGACGGCGAGCATCTTCCTGGCGCCCTCGCTGCGCTCGAGCAAGTCGGGCGGGAACAGGGAGGCTAGCTTCTCGTCGGCGGTGCACGCGTCGCAGAGCCCGCTCGAACAGAGTTTGGCGTGCTGGGCGCACCGGCTGCAGTCCCGAAAGCTCGATGGATGCCGCGGGTAGCAGTAGTCGCACAGGGGTTCGCCGTCGGCGCGGCCGACGACAACCCGCTCGCGACCGCACTGGCTGCACGGCTCTTGGCCCCGGTTGCAGCTCTTGCAGATCGGTGCGCCCTGCTCGTCGCGGGTTGACACGATGCGCTCGTTCAAGCAGAGGGAGCAGGCCTCCCTTGCTCGGCGGCAGTTCTCGCACACGGCCTTGGATGTCCCGGCGAACCGGCAGGGGCCATCCCGCCCGCATTTGGTGCAAGTGCCGATGTTCTCGCGGGTCCGGCAGGGCGCGCATACCGGGCCGTTGGGCCCCCGGAAGGCGATGGGACGGAGGGTGCCGCACCGGATGCATTGGGCTTGCGCTTCGTCGAGCGTCTTTGCGCAGCTTTGGCACAGTCCGGTGCCGTCGGACGTCCGGCTCGCCATGGGAGCGGTGCGGCCGCAGCCTCCGCATTCGCTGACGCGGAGTGTGTCATAGCACCGTGCACAGCAGCGCAAACCCTCGTGGACATTCGCCAGCTTGCGGTCCTGCCCGCAATGGCCGCATACGAGTGGTGCAAGGTCGGGGATGATGGCGCGCAGGGCCGCATAGAGGGTAGCGAAGAGAGCCGAGCCGGAGGCTGGCTCCTCGAACCAGTCTGCGCCGTTCTCTACAAAGTCGAGCGCGAAGCGGAGCCGGCGTCCGGGCGTCGCCGCGAGGCCCCGGAAGGCCTGGGCTAGGGCGGCGGGATCGAGGTGCGGAGCGCGAGGCCGGCGGCGTCGAGGAACATCGCCTCGGCGTCGTCGTACATGTCCCGCCAGCAGGCGCCGCAGTAGTCGGCGTCGCCGAAGGCGGAGCCGAGCCGGCGCTCTCGACCGCAGCGATGGCAGGTGATGGTTCTCTTGCGCGCCCGCCCGTAGCAGGTCGAGCAGATTGGCCGTCCGTCGAGGTGCTCGGGAAGGAGGCGTTCGGCACCACATCTGGGGCAGCGCGGGAGCCGGAGCGTGGTGGCGCCCGCGTCGATCAGGGCCTCGATGATGCGCTGGAGCACCCTCGGCATGGAGTCGGCACCCGAGACCAGGACTCCGGGATCGTCTCGGAGATGCCCGAGAAGCCGCACCCGGTGCGCGTGTTTGGAGGCCTTCGCGGCGACGACTGCCTCGATGCGCACTGCCGAGACGCCCCTTTCGACGCTGCCGATCAGCTCCACGACGGCCGCCGTGACCCCCTCAGTCATCGCCGGCTGGAAGGATCCTGGCCCTCTTCGGCCGCAGCCCCGATGCGCGAAGGGTTCCGCTCGAAGGCTCCGGCGCGCCGGCGTCAGTGCCGGTCGTCCGCGCGGAACCGGCGCCGAGGTCGACGGAGCGGACGAGGTCGTCTGCGCTGCAGCCGAAGATGTCCATCAGGGCCGCGAGGACGTTCAGGTTCAGCCGTTCGGGCTTCTCTGCGGCGAGACGGTAGACCTGGCTGGCGGAGAGGTGGATCCCGCGAGCCTCGAGCTCGGGGATGAGCTTGGTGGTGGAGAACATCCCGGCCTCGGCCATCACCTGCCGGAGCCTCCACTCGTATCCGATGACCTTCATTGCACGTCTCCTCTGCTGCTGGGCAGCATCACCTTGCTGATGGCATCTTTGAGCATCCTGTTCTTGAAGTCCGTGCTGACCGCCGTGTAGGCGGCGGTCGTGGACTGAAAGGCGTGGCCGACCTGCTGCTGGACGAACACGGGGTCCACCCCATTCTCGATCAGATGCGTGACGTAGCTGAGGCGCAGACAGTGGGGCGTGAGGTCAGGGTCGAGGCCGGCTTCGTCCCGGTAGTAGGCAAAGCGATCGGGGATCTCCTTGGTTCCCAGCCGGGTCCCGCGCTCGGTCAACCAGAGAGCACTGGACTTGGCCTTCACGGCCATGGGACGGACATTCTCGATGTAGTCCTGAATCGCCTCCACCGCCCAGTCGTGCATTGAGACGACTGAGCGTCGCTTGGGCGCCCCGCCCGCAGAGGACTTTCCGTGCCTCACGTGCAGCATCCCGTAGCCGCCGAACTGTGGCGCGTGCGGGTTCCGATAGAAGTCAGTGATGTCCAGCTTCGCCGCCTCGTTGTCGCGCAGCCCCCACGCATACATGACCTTCAGCAGCGTCGCGTCACGGTAGGCGGTCAGCGCCCCTTTTCGTCCGGAGTCCAGCCTGGCTTCGACCTCCGAGTCCGCCCGGTCGAGCAATGCTTGCACCTCATTGCGTGACAAAGGCCGCCGCCCAGGGCGGCCCTCACAGTCCTGAAGGTGCTTGAGGGTGTTCTCCTCGTGGCAGATCTGAGTCGGGTGATCCCCGAACCGCCGCTCGCACTCTTGGACCCACCCATAGTGTTCGGAGCAGAGGTAGGCGCAGAACGATCGGACGGCGTACTGGTACGAGCGGATAGTGGTCGGTGCGAGTGCTCGCGCACTGACAAGATCGGTCATCCACTCGTCGAACATTTGGGCGCTCCAGCGCCATGGGAATTCGTTGGTGAGCTCCTGGAACCGCCGGACGATCGCCGCAGTCTTCTCGACCGACGCTCGCTTGAGGCCCCGTCCGCCTATCCGCTGCGCCTTCCATCCCTCAACCATTGCCTCGAAGACCGCCTCGTCTTCTCGCAGGAAGGAGACATCGGGGGCGAGCACGAGCGATACCGAGCCCTGAGGGACTCCCTTGGCCACATTCACCCCAATCATCAGAAGGCCGAATCATGCATCTGATGCGAATCTTACCCGCTAACGACCATGGATCGGGCAGGACAAAAGGATCGCGGGTTAGTCTCCTGACAGCACTTCCTGCCTGGCAGCCGCCAGGAATCCTGCATCTAATGCAACTTCCGACCGAAGAGATGCCTTATCCCATAGGTCGCGACCCCCCAGACCAGGAACTCGGTCAATTCGGGGACGACGATGTCGGGGTACCTGGAGTTCTCCGCGTGCAGGACAACGCCGCGGGCAGTGAGCCAGAGCCGCTTGACGGTCAGCTCGCCGTCGAGCACGGCCACGACCACGTCCCCGTGCCGGGGCTCGAGCGATCGGTCGACGATCAGCTCATCGCCGTCGCAGATCCCGGCCCCCTCCATCGAGTCCCCCACGACCCGGACGATGAAGGTGGCCGCCCTGTCCTTGATGAGCTGCTCGGTCAGGTCGATCGGGCCGTCGTAGTAGTCCTGGGCCGGGGACGGGAACCCCGCGGGGACGGCCTGCGGCGCGACGGGCAGGAGCAGGGGCCGGGCATCGACCCGCAGCGGGTTCAACCCAGACGCCACAGTCCGCACCTCCATTGAATCGAACGCCAGTATGGAAGGGATATGAACTGCTCATACACCTGTTCCCAACATGGTAAGTCCGACCCCGACAAGAGAGACCTCCCCCAGCAGCTCCCCACCTTTGCGAACGCGTCCCCTGCTCCGAGTGCTGTGGAGCAAGGACGGGAACACGTAGGCTGCGGGCAGGGAGGGTGTCGAGATGTCGATCTTCAGAAGCAAGAAGCGTCAACCGAGGCGTTCGCCCAGATCCGATGTGCGCCTCGACCTGGGCGGGGGCTCGCTCGTCGGCAAGGACTTCAAGCTGAGTGTTGAAGAGGCTGATGAGGCGATGGAAACGCTGATTAGGAGGATCCCCGGCTTACTCCCGGAAGACAGCGGGCTTGGGGTGCCAACGTGCACGACCACCCCTCCAGAGTCACCGGGCGGACAGAGCGCACCGTCGTCTGACTAGTGCTCCCGGGGCATATGAGCGGATCGAAGCCCTAGGCGAGAGGTGCGACCAGGCGAAAGAAGCGCTCGAGGCGCAGGTCCCCGAGGGCTGGCAGCTACTCCGAATCCTCACCGAGCGCTGACGATGGTGCACCGCTAATTTCGGGAAGGTTTTCGCGGGCGGCACGGGCCGCGGCGACCGTCTTCACGGCCCTGGCCAGGAGCGCCTCGATAGCCCGGCCAGCCTGCTCCTCGTTCAGGCTGAGGTCGTTGCTAACGAGTGAGCCGCCACCGGCGTTGATCCGCATCCCCGAATAGCTGGGGCGGAACGATCGGCCCCGCTCGGTGCCGGCCTGGCCTTTCTCATTTCGCATCTACGACCTCCCCTCAGGCAAAGCGTGCTGCTCGGCGCGGAAGGGTCATTGTGTCTCGGGCGACCTACTATCTCGACATGCGGTCGATCACCGAGAGCGAACTCCACGGCCAGACTGCCCGGCTGATTCGGGCTGTCCGGTCTGGAGAGAGTTTCCTGGTCACCAGTGATGGGGTGGGCGTTGCCGTGCTGGGGCCCGTGCCGGGAACCGCGAAGAGAGGGCTGCCACTGGGCAGAGCGGCCCGGCGGCGCATACGGTACACAGCTCAGCACCGCGTCACTGGCCCCATCCCGACCGAACGGATCCTCGGGGAGCTTCGCGAGGAGCGATGAGAC